>NZ_CM182079.1:0-1334420 GCF_059418065.1 Candidatus Pelagibacter sp. PS_02 | reverse complement strand
AAAAATTTGTAGGAATAAGGTCAGTTAGAAGCAAAATAATTTTTTTGCAATAAATAATTTTGTAAAAGCAAAAATAAATAAAATTAATATTTGCAATAAATAATTTAGTAAAAATAAAAATAAATTAAATCTATAGGTGATTCATTTCAAACGGGAATATTCTCTCTAAGCTGATATAATATTACAACCAAGAGGTGGTCTGTTTTAAATCTTAAAAATTATTTTGCCACAGTGTTGTTTGATTGAACGATTAAGTTTTACAAATTTAAAATCTATGATTGTGTGATTTATAAATTATGTTTCTTATTGTTTTACTAAATCTATATATAGTTAATCTAAAAATTTGATTTCTTATATGATGTAAGTATTATTAGTTGAAATTTAAAATAGTCGTATAAATTTATTATAAGCCTGAAATTTTCTTTGTTATTCTCGAAATGTTTCTTGAAGCATTTGCTTTCTTTATAATTCCAGTTTTTGCAACTTTCATTAACTCAGAGTTCAACTTTGGCAAGAATTTTAGAGCTTCATCTTTTTTCTTTTCTACCAAAAGAAGGTTCATTTTTTTTATAGCATTTCTGTACTTGCTCTTACGAGCCTTATTAACCAATGTTTGTGTAGCAATTCTTCTAATTCTTTTAATTGCTGATTTTGTGTTTGCCATAAGCGCAGTGGTATAGCTTGAGAATTTATACTGGTCAATAGAATAATTCCCTATTTTTGGCATGTATTACAATAGAATGTTGACCTATTAGATATAAATATTTTCTGAATTTTCCCATTACATTTAGTTCTTAAGCAGCTTAGATTTTCTCTTTGATACACCCTAAATTCTTTTTGGAAATTTCCACTTTTTCCAGTGATGTTTTTAAAATCTCGAATACTTGACCCTCCTTTTTTAATAGCCCTATTAAGTACACTTTTTGAATAAGTAATAATTTTTTTGCAATCTTGCTTAGTTAACTTTGATGCATAGGTAATTGGATTAATTTTACATAAAAATAAAATTTCACTAGCATAAATATTTCCAATTCCTGATACAAATTTTTGATCTAATAAGAAACTTTTTATATCCTTTTTTTTATTTGTGAAATAACCAATTAAATATTCTAAGTTAAAATTTTTAAAAAATGGTTCAGGTCCTAAATGACTAAATCTTTTTTCAAGTTCCTTCTTGTTTTCTATAAATTTAAAAAATCCAAATCTTCTAGGATCATTGTATATAACTCTTAAACCTTTAAAATGAATTTCAACATGATTATGTTTTTTTGGTAGGCTTGGTGAATTATAAAAACTAGTATTGGTAAACTTACTAATATTATTTTTTTTTATTAAATGAACAGTTCCAGACATCCCTAAATGAATTAAACAAAAAGATTGATCAGAAAAATTCAAGATCAAATACTTTGAAAATCTAGTTACTTTTTTAATAATTTTATTTTTTAATAATTCTTCAAATTTTAAAGGAATTTTAAACCTTAAATTTCTATTCGTAATTATTATTTTTTTGATTTTTTTATGCTCTAATTTTTTAGATAGCGATTGTTTGACTATTTCTACTTCTGGTAATTCTGGCATTTGAGACTATATTATCAATAAATAATAAATTTAATATGCAGCAATATCTCCAAAACAAAAAGGGCCTTGTCCAAAGTGTCTTTGATAATGTCTATGACAAATATGATTTAATGAATGACTTTATGTCATTGGGTGTTCATAGAATTTGGAAAAAAGATCTATTAAGTTGGATGAACCCTTCAAATAATAAAACTTTAATTGATGTCGCCTGCGGAACTGGAGATCTTGGTAAACTTTTTTTAGATGCAACTGATAAAAATGGTGAAATATTTTGCGTTGATCCAAATAAAGGGATGATTGGTAAAGGCAAAGAAAAGTTAAATACTTATAAAAATATCAATTGGATAATTGCTCCAGCTGAAAAGTTGCCTATTAAAGATAATTCTTGTGATTATTATACAATTAGTTTTGGACTACGAAATACTAAAGATCTAAATAAAGCTTTATCAGAAGCTTATAGAGTTTTAAAACCAGGAGGTCGTTACTTATGTTTAGAATTTTCTAAAATTCAAAACTCTAATTTAGACTTTATATATAAAAATTATTCAAAACTTATTCCTTTAGTTGGAAAAGCTATAGTTGGACAAAAAGAACCTTATGAATATCTGGTTAAAAGTATTGAAGAGTTTATTAATCAAGAAGAGTTAATTGATTTAATGAATAAAAATAAATTTGTTAACTGCAGTTATAGAAACTTATCAGGTGGAATTGTAGCTATTCATTCAGGCTGGAAAATCTAATGTTAAAAAAAATATTCATCTTATTTAAATTAGGAAGAAAATTAGCTCGTTCTGATATATTAACTATTCTTTCTAAATTTAAAAAACCACCATTAGCAATTAAGATTCTCTTCCAAATACTTTCATTTTCTTTTTCTCCACCTAATAAAAATAATTTAAACGAAAATGAAGGAGCAAAACTTTCTAAGTCGCTACAATCAATGGGAACTACATTTATTAAGTTAGGACAATTTTTGGTTACTAGACCTGATATTATCGGAGATGATTTAGCAAAACAGTTAGAGGGCTTACAAGATAGATTGCCCGCTTTTACTTTAACTGAAGCAAAGGCAATAATTAAAAAAGACCTAGGAGATGATACTTTCAATTCAATCATTGATTTAAGTGAACCAGTTGCAGCAGCTTCAATAGCACAGGTTCATAAAGCAAAAATAAATGACAATGGAACCATAAAAGATGTTGCTATTAAAATTTTAAGACCAAATATAAAAAAAGTATTTAATGAAGAGATAGATGCTTTGATGCTTTTTGCTTTTATGGTTGAGTCATTTATAAAAAAAACAAAAAGGCTGAAATTGGTAGAAGTAGTTTTTCTTCTTAAAGAAATAACTAATTTAGAAATGGATTTAAGATTTGAAGCAGCAGCTGCAAATGAATATGCCGAAAATACAAAGAATGATGCAGGTTTTAGAGTTCCTGCTATTTATTGGAATTTTACAAGCGAAAATGTCATGACACTTGATTGGGTAGAAGGCGTTTCTATTCGTGAAACAGAAGATTTACAAAAAAGAAATATAGATACTAAGAGAATAGCCTCTGATGTAATTCAGCATTTTTTAAGACATGCTGTTAGAGACGGTTTTTTTCATGCTGATATGCATCAAGGAAACATATTTATTGACGATAATGGGCAAATTGTTCCTATAGATTTTGGAATAATGGGAAGATTAGACAATCTTAGCAAAAGATTTTTAGCTGAAATTTTATTTGGATTTATTCAAAGAGACTACAAAAAAGTTGCTGAGGTACATTTGGTTGCTGGTCTAGTTCCTAAAGATGTGCCTGTTAATGATTTAGCACAAGCATTAAGATCAATTGGTGAACCAATTTTTGGTCAATCTGTAAAAGATATTTCTGGGGGAAAATTATTAAAACAACTTTTTGAAGTTACTGAAAAATTTAATATGCAAACTCAACCTCAATTATTAATGTTACAAAAAACAATGGTAGTGGTTGAGGGTGTTGCGAGAAAACTTAACCCTAATACCAATATATGGGAAACTTCAAAACCAGTTTTAGAAAGTTGGTTAAGAGAAACAAAAGATCCAATTAATACCTTAAATGAAAGTTTAAAAAGTACTACTGAGGTAATTAAAAGATTGCCTGATTTTCCAGAGATTATGGATAAAGCCAATCAAGCTTTATCATTTTTAGCAAGTGGGCAGATCCCCCAAAATTCAAATTCATTTACAGCCTTAAATGAAAAGAGATCTGAAATGACTGCCTTTAGAAATCAGTCTATTGTTGGTTTATTACTGCTTGTAATTTTTGGTCTAGTAGTATTTTAATTCTCACAATGAATAATATATCTGAAAGAAAAATACTTTTAATAATATGTGGTGGCATATCTGCTTACAAAAGTTTAGAATTAATCAGATCATTAAAAAAATTAGGTGCAAAGGTTAAAACTATTCTTACTAAAAGTGCTAAAGAATTTGTAACTCCTTTGTCCGTTGCCTCACTATCTCAAGAAAAAGTTTATGACGATTTATTTAGCCCTGAAAATGAGGCTGAAATGGATCATATTTCACTATCTAGATGGGCAGACTTAATTGTTGTAGCTCCAGCTACCGCTAATACAATCTCAAAATTAAGCACAGGGTCTTCAGATGATCTTGCTTCAACTGTAATTTTGGCTTCAGATAAAGATATTTTTTTAACACCAGCAATGAATGTTAGAATGTGGAACCATCCATCGACGAAAGAACACCTTAAAAAATTAAAATCATTTGGTTATAAAATTATAGGTCCTGAAATTGGAGATATGGCCTGTGGAGAATTTGGTGAAGGGAAAATGACTGAACCAGATAATATTGTTCAAGAAATTAATTTATACTTTAGTGAATTAAGTAAAAATTATAAATTAAAAGCCTTAGTAACGGCTGGACCAACTAATGAATATATTGACCCTGTAAGATTTATAACAAATAAATCTTCTGGAAAACAAGGTTATGCTTTAGCAAAAGCATTTGCTAAAAAAGGATTTCAAACCACTTTAATTTCTGGACCTACAAATTTAGAAGTAGGCAACAATATAAACTTAATTAAAGTAGAAACTGCAGACGAAATGTTTAAAGCTGCACAAAATAATTTACCAACAGATGTAGCAATTTTTTCAGCAGCTGTTGCTGACTTTAAAGTTAAAGAAATAAGTAATAGCAAAATTAAAAAGCAAGAAAAATTAAATCTAGAACTAGAAAAAAATATTGATATTTTAAATTATGTATCAAAACATAATTCTCTTAGACCAAAGTTGGTAATTGGATTTGCTGCAGAAACTAATAATATAGAAGAAAATGCAAAAAAAAAATTAGATGAAAAAAACTGTGATTGGATAATTGCAAATGATGTTTCCAATAAAGCAATTGGATTTGACTCTAGTTTTAATGAAGTTTCGATTTATTATAGAGATAAAAATATGGATGATGAAAGGCTTACAATAAAAAGTAAATCTGAAATTTCTGATGAAATAGTAGATAGAGTTATTAAAAGATTAAATTAAAATTCAGTGGCTAAAGTATTAATCAAAAAATTAAATCCTAAAGTAGAATTACCTGCTTACAAAACAGATGGTGCTTCAGGTATGGATTTGATGGCTTTTATAGAGGAGCCTATTAGAATAGCACCTAATAGCTCATATTTGGTTCCTACAGGGCTTTCAATGGCATTTTCAGAGGATTATGAAGTTCAAATTCGTCCTCGATCTGGTTTGGCTGCTAAAAAAAGTATTACAGTTTTAAACACTCCGGGGACAATTGATAGTGATTATAGAGGAGAAATTAAAGTTATACTTTTTAATCATGGTAAAGAAGATTTCCTTATCAACAATAAAGATAGAATAGCACAAATGGTCTTAATGCCTGTAATTAAGATGGAGTTTGAAGAAACAGATAATTTACCTGATACATTGCGAGGTGACGGTGGATTTGGCTCAACAGGTAAATGAATAGCCAATTAAAAAAAGCATCAATAGAAAGATACTCAAGACAAATAGTACTAAAAGATATTGGCACTATTGGACAAAAAAAAATTATATCTTCAAAAGTTTTAATTGTTGGAATGGGTGGTTTAGGATCTCCTGTTGCAGAATTTCTTGCAAGAGCTGGGGTTGGTTCGATAGGTATAGTTGATGATGATAAAGTTAGTTTATCTAATCTGCACAGACAAAGTCTTTATAACACCAGCGATATAGGAAAATTTAAAGTTCAAGTAGCAAGGGTTAAAATTAAAAAAATAAACCCAAGTATTAAAATTAAAATTTACAAAATAAGACTTGATAAAAATAACTTTAAGAAAATTATAAAAGATTATGATTATATAGTTGACGGTTCTGATAATTTTTCAACAAAATTTTTATTAAATGATTTTTGTTATAAATTTAAAAAAATACTTGTAACCGGAGCCATAAGTAAATTTGACGGTCATATATTTACTTTTAATTTTAAAAATAAAAAAATTCCATGTTTAAGATGTTTTTTTCAAGACTCTGATATTTCAGATGACTTATTAAATTGCGAGTCAGAAGGTATTCTTGGCACTGTTGCTGGTATAATTGGAACAATACAAGCAAATGAAGTTTTAAAGAAAATACTTGGTATTGGAAAAAGTCTTGATGGATATATTTTTATCTTAGATTTATTACAATTAAATTTTAGAAAAGTTAAATTTAAAAAAAGAAAAAACTGTTTTTGTAAATGATAAAAAAAATAGCTATCTGGTTTTTGTGTCTATCAGTTTTATTTGGTCAATTTTCAATGGCAGAAGAAAAGTTTCTTTCTTTAAAAAAAAGTAAAGTAAATGTTCGATATGGACCAAGTTTTGATTCAAAAATCAAATATATTTATAAAAAAATAAATTTACCGATAAAACAAATAGATCAAAAAGAAAATTTTAGGAGAATTGTAGATTTAAAAAATAATAGTGGATGGATCCACATTTCTCAGATTAAAAAATCAAATTCTATTATTATTTTAGAAGATAAAATTTTATATAAAAAACCATCTAACTTTTCAAAACCAATAGCCAAACTAGAAAAGGGAAGACTATTAATCTTAAAAAAATGTGAAAATATATGGTGTAACGTAAAAACTGAAGATTATTCAGGCTGGGTCAAAACTGAAAATATCTGGGGTTCTATTAGATAAAATCATCACATAGCGATTTAATGCTATTTTCTGATAGTTTTGTTGTGTGAGTATACTCTTTATGATCAATCCCAAGTTCAATAGTTGCACTATCTGATTTAAATTTAGAAATTTGATCACCATTTAATTTGAAATGGATAAACTGTACTGAAGAAGCTTTTCCTTCTGCTGATGTTCTGTCAACATCTGCTTCTGGAACTGCTTTAACAATTTCATTATTAATTTTCATAAATACCTTTTCTTCGATACCTCCAACTTTACCTAAAAATTTAGCTCTTGAAATTGGATTATCAATTTCAAACATTAATGTTGCTATAAGTTCTTTTCCACTTGGTACTAAGGGATTGTAGGCTATTAATTCATCTTTTAATTGCTCATCTCCACCTTTTTCGATGTGAAGCATTTCTTGAACTTGGGCAACCATAGTTTCAAAACTTTCAAAATAAAAAGTAGCATAAGGACCAAGTGCTATTCTTCTATCTTTTTTAAACTCAACTAAATCTTTTCTGATTTGTTTTCTACTTTTTGCGTAAACATCAGATGGTAGTAAGTCTTCTTTTTCTATTAGTCTTTTTTCTTTACTCATAATTACAATCTATAACTTTTTGCCATTAATTCGATAGGATGAAGTGCCTCATCATTTGAAATATTTGTGTCTGTTTCTAATTGTTTCAAATGCTTACCTGCCAAAGGACAATCTGAAGCCATGTATTTATTATTTTTATTTTTAATTTGTTTTGCTGTTGGTGTTCCAACTTTTATAGCTAGATCGTGAGTTTCCTTCATCACACCAAAAGTTCCTCCGTGACCAGCACATCTTTCAACAACATCCATTTTTATATTAGGAATGAATTTAAGCATATCTCTAGATTTAATACCCATATTTTGTGCTCTTGCATGACAAGCGTTGTGAACTGTAACCCCGCCATCAATTTCTTGTAAGCCCTCTGCTAAGCCTTCGTTTTGTGCTATATCAACGATATACTCATCTATATCACTAACACTTTTTGAAAGTCTTTTAATATTTTCATCGTTTGGTAATAGCAATGGCCATTCAAATTTTAACATTAGACCACAGCTGGCTGTTAGAGTAATAATTTGATAACCCTTATCTACCCACTCTAATAAATCTTTGGAAACTTTTTTAGCTTGCTCCACAACTTTTGGTAAATCTGCTTGCTCGAGATAAGGCATTCCACAACAACCTGGGTAAGCCTCTTGAACCTCTACTCCATTTTTTTTTAAAACTTTTAATGCAGCTACACCAGTGTCTTTTTTATTAAAATTAACAAAGCATGTTGAATAAATTACAACTTTTCTATCTTTAGATGGAGCTTCACTGTTTACTGGAATATTATTTTTTTTAAAATATTTTGTAAATGTTTCTGAATTGTAGGTTGGAAGCTTAACCCTCATATCAATTCCAGCAACTAATTCTAATATTTTTCTAAAAAATGTATTTTTAATGTTTGATGCCCAGTTTATAAGTGATGATAACATTACACCAATTTTTGCATTTCTATCAATTCGAGCTAATTGTGCCGGTACTGCAGGTAATTTATTTAATTTTTTTTGAGCTGTTCTGTATCTCAACATTAAGTGAGGAAAGTCTAAATCAAAATCATGTGGCGGTACATAAGGACACTTGGTCATAAAACACATATCACACAATGTGCAAGCATCTACTACAGGTTCAAACTGTTCACTTTTTAAACTTTCTACATCCTCATTTTCTGACTCATCTATCATGTCAAATAATTTTGGAAACGAGTCACATAAATTAAAACATCTTCTACATCCATGGCAGATATCGAATGCTCTTCTCATTTCATCATCTAATTTTTTAGGATCTAAAAAATCTGGATGCTCAAAATTGATTGGGTGTCTAATGGGTGCGTCTATACTGCCTTCTTTACTCATATTTAAAATTTTAGGATTTAATGGTGGGGGAAAACCCCACCATAAATTAAGTTTTATTTACGCAATAGATTCTAATGTTTTTTGGAATTTACCTGCGTGTGATTTTTCAGCTTTTGCTAAAGTTTCAAACCAATCAGCTATTTCTGGAAAACCTTCTTCTCTAGCTGTTTTTGCCATACCTGGGTACATGTCTGTATATTCATGAGTTTCACCTTGTACTGCTGAAGCTAAATTTGCTTTAGTCTCACCAATTGGTAGTCCCGTTGCTGGATCTCCAACTTCTTCAAGATACTCAAGGTGTCCATGTGCATGACCTGTTTCACCTTCGGCTGTAGATCTAAATACAGATGCTACATCGTTATAGCCTTCGATATCTGCTTTTTGAGCAAAATATAAATAACGTCTGTTTGCTTGGCTCTCACCTGCAAATGCATCCTTTAAGTTTTCTTCTGTTTTACTTCCTTTTAATGACATATTTTTCTCCTTAATGATTATGGTGCACATATAATCATTCTAAACTGTAAGTCAACAGTTTAGAATTATTTTAATGTAATTATTAAATTATTGAAATTATTGAATTATTTTTGAGTTTGATTATCAGTTGCAACTTTAATCAATACTTCTACTGATTTTATTTTTTTTCCTGTGATATTTCTTTTTATATTCACTGAATCAATTTCTTCGTTGCTACAATCAATCAACTCATTTGTATCTTCGTCAAAAAAGTGATGGTGTTCAGTTACGTTAGTGTCAAAATAACTTTTATCACTATTAATTGAAATTTCTTTTAAGTATCCTTTTTTCTTAAATGCATGAATTGTATTATAAACTGTTGCTAGGGAAATTTTTTCACTCAACTTTTCTTCAATAATTTTGGTCAAATCATTTATCGTAAAATGAAAAGTTTTTTCAGGTGAAAACAATACTTCACAGATTTTTAACCTTTGTCTAGTTGGTCTTAAGCCAGATTCTCTCAGTTTTTCTTTGTATATATTAATATTATTCATTGTTGTTTATAATAATTCTAAACTATTTCTATATTATAATCATCATAAATCAAGTATTAAGGGACTGAAATTTATGAAAAAAAACTCATTCACATATAATGAGCTAATAAGCTGCGGAAATGGAGAACTTTTTGGCCCAGGTAATGCAAAATTACCGCTTCCACCAATGCTCATGTTTGATAGAATAACAGAAATCAACGAGGACAATGGTACTTTTAGCAAAGGCTCTTTAAAAGCGGAGCTTGATATCAAAAAAGACCTTTGGTTTTTTGATTGTCACTTTAAAGGAGACCCTGTTATGCCAGGTTGTCTTGGCTTGGATGCTATGTGGCAGTTAGTTGGTTTTTATCTTGGTTGGCTTGGCAATCCAGGCAAAGGGAGAGCTTTAGGTGTGAGTACAGTAAAATTCACTGGTGAAGTTTTACAAAATGTTAAAAATGTAAGATATGAAATTGATATGAAAAAAATTATGGCACCAGGTGGAACAACAGTTGGTTTGGCAAATGGTTTAGTATTTGCCGATGACAAGAAAATATATTCAGCAGAAAGTTTAAAAGTGGGGTTATTTAAATAATGAGAAGAGTAGTAGTTACAGGTTTGGGAGTTGTTTCTTGTTTGGGGAATAATCAAGAAGAAGTTTATCAATCTCTTTTAAATTCAAAATCTGGAATATCTTTTTGCGAGGAATATAAAGAGCATAATTTAAGAAGCCACATTCATGGCAAACCAAATATTAAACTTGAAGATCATGTCGATAGAAAAACTATCAGATTTATGGGCTCTGGATCTGCATATAATTACATTGCAATGAAAGAAGCTATTAAGGATTCAGGATTAGAGGATAAGGATATAAGTAATTTTAAAACTGGAATAGTTATGGGTTCTGGGGGTCCTTCAATAGAGAATGTTGTTTTATCAGTTGATAAGACTAGAGCCAAAACTCCAAAGTTAATGGGACCATTTATTGTTCCAAGAACTATGGCTAGTACATCTTCAGCAACTCTTGCTGTACCTTTTAAAATTAAAGGAGTTAATTATACGATGAGTTCTGCGTGTGCAACTAGCGGACACTGTATCGGTCATGCAAGTGAATTAATTCAAATGGGTAAACAAGACGTTGTGTTTGCAGGTGGTAGTGAAGAATTACACTGGGCAATGACTGCAATGTTTGATGCGATGACTGCATTATCTTCTAAATACAATGATGCACCTGAAACTGCTTCTAGAGCTTATGATAAGACTAGAGATGGCTTTGTAATAGCAGGTGGTGGTGGAGTTTTGGTGCTTGAGGAATACGAGCATGCAAAAGCAAGAGGTGCAAACGTATATGCTGAATTAACAGGCTATGGCGCGACTTCTGACGGGTATGATATGGTAGCCCCATCTGGTGAAGGTGCTGTTAGATGTATGAAAATGGCTTTAGCAACTGCTAAGAATAAAATGGACTACTTAAACACTCACGGAACTTCAACTCCTGTTGGAGATATAACAGAACTTAGAGGTGTTGGAGAAGCATTTGGTGCTGAGGTACCAAAAATAAGTTCTACTAAATCCCTTTCTGGTCACCCACTAGGTGCTGCTTCAGTTCATGAGGCAATTTATAGTTTAATCATGATGAAAAATAATTTTATCACAGCTTCAGCTAACATCACTGAAATGGATGATGAAGCAAAAAAATTCCCAATCGTTACTAAAACTGAAACAGATGTTAAATTAAACTCTGTTATGTCTAACAGCTTTGGTTTTGGCGGAACAAATGCAACTTTAATTTTTGAAAAGGTTTAAATGAGTTTAATGAAAGGCAAAAGAGGATTAATCATGGGCGTTGCCAATGAAAGGTCTATCGCTTGGGGTATTTCGCAGAAACTTGCAGAAGCTGGAGCAGAACTTGCATTCACTTATCTTGGTGATGCATTAAAGAAAAGAGTAATCCCTTTAGCAGAAAAATTAAATTCAAAAGCTACATTTAGTTGTGATGTTGAGAATAAAGAAGAAGTAATAAAACTTTTTGAAGATATTAAATCTGAATGGGGACAAATAGATTTTGTGGTTCACGCAGTTGCATTTTCAGATAAATCAGAATTATCAGGTGAGTATTTAAACACTACTAGAGAAAACTTTTTAAGAAGTATGTTAATCTCATGTTTTTCATTTACAGAAGTTGCAAAAGAAGCATCTAAAATAATGAAAGAAGGTGGAAGCATGTTAACCTTAACTTACGAATCTACTAAAGCTATTCCAAATTATAACGTAATGGGTGTTTGTAAATCAGCTCTTGAGGCAAGTGTTAAGTATCTTGCAAGAGATTTAGGTGCTAAAGGCATGAGAGTGAATGCTATAAGTGCTGGACCCATTAAGACTTTAGCAGCTTCTGCTATTGGAGATGCAAAATTCTTATACAAGTGGAATGAAGATCATTCTTTCCTTAAAAGAAACGTAGATATTCATGATGTTGGAAATTCAGCATTATATCTATTAAGCGACCTTGCAAATGGTGTTACTGGTGAAATTCATTATGTAGATGCTGGATACAACAAGGTTGGAATGCCAGATCCTAAAAATATTACTTAAAATATAGTTAAATTTAGTTAAAAAAATTTGGAAGAATTTTTTAGACTTAATAATTTATATTTAAAAAAAATAAAACATAAGCTAAGATTTTGAATGATTTTTGTAAAAAATCTTGCTTCTGTTTTAAGTCAAGAATGGTCATCAACTGAAAAGTATCCTGGAGTAAGGTGGAAATTTTTAATTGATGCAGATTTTGATGGTAGTTCTGGTTTATCCCTTGGTTTTGCTGAAATAGCGCCTGGTGGAGATTTAACCCTTCATTATCACTCACCAGCGGAAATATATGTAGTTACCAGTGGTACAGGAATATTAAATAAATCAGGTGAATTTGAGACAATTAAAAAGGGCGATGTAGTTTATATAGCTGGAAATGCTGAACATGCATTAAAAAATAATGGAAAAGAAACCCTTGAGTTTTATTGGATTTTTCCGACAGATCGTTTTTCAGAAGTAGAATACTTTCCAGCAAAACAAAAGAGTGTGTAAGGTTTTTAATAAAAGCCCCATAAAAAAAAACCCCCAGAACTTTCATTCCAGGGGTTTAGAATTTTAATTTAAAAATTATTCAGCAGCTTGTTTCATAGAAAGTTTAACTTTACCTCTATCGAAACCAATCACTTTAACTTTTACTTCATCACCTTCTTTAACAATATCAGTAACTTTTTCTACTCTTTTAGTAGCAAGTTCTGAAATGTGAACAAGACCATCTTGTTTGCCTAAGAAATTTACAAATGCTCCAAACTCCATAATCTTCATTACTTTACCTGAGTAAATTTTATTTAGTTCAGCTTTTGCTGTGATGTCTTTGATCATTTGCATAGCAATGTTTCTAGACTCTTCGTCCGGAGCAGCAACAGTGACCACACCTTCATCGTTTACATCTAGTTTAGCGCCTGATTTTTCAACAATCTCTCTAATCGTTGCTCCACCTTTTCCAATTACAGCTGCAATATCTTTTTTATCAACAGTAATTTGTTCCATTTTTGGAGTGTGTTCACCAACATCAGCTCTTGATTCACTTAAAGCTTTATTCATTTCACCTAAGATATGAATTCTTCCTTCTTTTGCTTGTTTTAAAGCCTGCTCCATGATTTCAAATGTGATACCTGTAATTTTAATATCCATTTGAAGCGAAGTAATTCCATCTTTAGTTCCAGCAACTTTAAAGTCCATATCTCCTAGGTGATCTTCATCACCTAAAATATCTGACAAGACACTAAAGTCATCGCCTTCTTTAATTAACCCCATTGCAATACCTGCAACTGGCTCTTTAATTGGCACTCCAGCATCCATAAGTGCAAGAGATGCACCACAAACACTCGCCATTGATGAAGAACCATTGGATTCTGTAATTTCTGATACTATTCTGAAAGTATATGGAAACTCTTCCTTTGGGGGTAATGAAGAGTTAATTGCTCTCCATGCTAATTTTCCATGACCAACTTCACGTCTTCCAGTTCCAATTCTTCCAGTTTCACCAACTGAGAAAGGAGGGAAGTTGTAATGAAGCATAAATCTTTCTCTATGCTGTCCATCTAAACTTTCCAATCTTTGTTCGTCATCAGATGTACCTAAAGTAGTAACCACAATCGCTTGTGTTTCACCTCTTGTAAATAAAGCTGATCCGTGAGTTCTTGGTAAAACACCAACTTCACACTCAATAGCTCTTACATCAGCCAAGCCTCTGCCATCAATTCTTTTTTTATTTTTAAGAATATCAGTTCTAACAATTTTCTTTTCAAGATTTTTTAATTCATCATTAACATTGAAATCAGAGTAATTTTCATCATCTGCAAAAAGTTGTTTTGCTTTATCAGAAATTTCTGAAATTTGATTTGATCGTTCTTGTTTGTCTATTGCTGCAAAAGCTTTAGTTAAATCTTCTGTAAAGTTTTCTTCAAGTTTTTTCTTAACTTCCGATAAATCTTTTTTTTCAACAGTCCATTCTGGTTTCCTGCATTCTTTTGCAAGTTCCTCTATCATTTCGATTACTGGGACAAAACCTTCGTGACCAAATTTAACTGCATCTAACATTACTTCTTCTGTTAAACCTGACGTTTCTGACTCAACCATAAGCACAGCATCTTTAGTACCAGCCACAACTAAATCTAAAGTAGAGTTTTCTAACTCAGCTTTTGATGGGTTTAATATGTATTTTCCATCAATTAAACCAACTCTTGAAGCACCTACAGGCCCCATAAATGGCATTCCTGAAATGGCTAATGCAGCTGATGAAGCTGTAATTGCTAAAATATCTGGTTGGTTGTCTTTATCATATGAAATTACAGTTGGTAACAACTGAACTTCGTTTTTGAATTCACTTGGAAACAAAGGTCTGATGGGTCTATCAATTAATCTTGAAATCAATTGTTCACTTTCAGTTGGTCTTGCTTCTCTTTTAAAATATCCACCAGGAATTTTACCACCTGCATAATATTTTTCTTGGTAATTTACAGACAGAGGAAAATAATCCATATCTGGATTTACTTTTTTGGCTCCTACTACTGTTGCTAAAATAACTGTTTCACCACATGAAGCAATGATTGCTCCGTCTGCTTGTCTTGCTACTTTACCTGTTTCTAAACTTATCTTCTTACCTGCTACTTCAATTTCCTTCTTGTATACTTTGAACATCTATTTTCCGTTTCCTTCTGTCTATTTTCTTAAATTTAATTGAGTTAATACATTTTTGTAAGAATCAAATTTATTTTTCTTTAAATATTCTAACAATTTTTTTCTTCTATTTACCGCTCTTAATAATCCAACTGAAGAGTGTTTATCTTTTTTGAATTGTTTAATGTGTGCTGAAAGAGTTTCAATTTTTCCTGTTAATAATGCAATTTGTACTTCTGAAGAACCAGTGTCCTTCTCGTGCATTTTTAATTCTTCTGCTTTTTTCGTCATACTATTTATTTTCCTATTTATTTGTTTGTTTTATTAAGTTTTCTATTTTTTCTGCGTACTCAAATGAGTCGTCTTTAGCAAAAAGTATTTTTGGTAAATATTTCATAATTATTTTTTTAGATAAAGCTTTTCTAATTAAGAAAGAATATTCTTTTAATTTTTTAATAACTAGCTCCGTATCTTTACCGCCTAATGGTAATACGTAAGCTTTTGCAATTTTAAGGTCTTGACTCATTTTTACTTCAGTAACCGTTATAGTGTTAGTTTCTAAATTCGGGACCTTAGCTTCATTTCTGGCAAAAATCATGCCTAAAGATTGCCTAATCATCTCTCCAACACGCAATTGTCTCTGTGATACTGGTTTTCCTATTCTATCAGCCATTATACTGTTCTATCCGTTGTGGTCGTACTAAAGGCCTCTATTGTATCGTTTTTCTGGAAATCTATAAAGTCCTTAAGCGTTATTCCACACTCTTGGCCATTACTAACCTGTTTTGCCTGATCTTTTTCTCTAAAAATAGTACTTATTTTACCCGTATAAATAATTGCTCCATCTCTTACTACCCTAGCACTTGCGCCACTAGTTATTTCACCTTCAGTTACTTTTGAGCCTGCAACTTTTCCTGTACCTGAAACTTTGAAAATTTCTAAAATTTGAGCTGTACCAATAATTTTTTCCTGAACATCTGGAGCAAGAAGTCCTGACATTCTTAATTTAATATAATCCAAAACTTCATAAATAATATTATAAGAAGAGATTACAATTTTTTCATTTTCTGCTAATTTTTTTGCTTCCTTACTTGGTTTAACATTGAATGCAATTAGTGCAGCGTTAGATGCTTTTGCTAAAGTTACATCTGTTTCTGTTACCATTCCAATATCAGATAAAATTATTTTAGGTTTTACTTCATCATGGGTAATTTGATTAATCGCACTTTTGATTGCCTCTGCAGATCCATGAACATCTGATTTTACGATAATATTTAATTCTGCCGCTGACTTATCAGCAAAAGCTGAGTCTTGAGTAGCAAAAGTTAAAGGACTTCCACCAGTTTTGCTTTCTTCTGCTCTATTCTGACTTAATGTTTTTGCCTCTTTTTCTGAATCTAGTACAATAAAATCATCTCCAGATTTAGCCGCTCCATTAATTCCAAGAATTTCAACTGGCATTGATGGTGGTGCTTCATTAACATTTTCTCCTTTATCATTAATTAAAGCTCTTACTTTTCCCCATTTTAATCCACTAACAAAGAAATCACCTTTTTTAATTGTTCCAGATGTAACCACAACTGTTGCAACAGCTCCTCTGCCAATATCAATTTTAGATTCTAAAACAATTCCTGTAGCTTTAGATTCAAAGTCAGTTTTTAAGTCTAAAATTTCTGCTTGTAGAACAATCGACTCTACTAACTTATCTAAATTCTTTTTATTTTTTGCAGAAATTTCAACCATTAAAGTATCTCCCGATAGATCTTCTGCAATAAGTTCATATTCTAAAAGTTGGTTCTTTATTTTTTGTGGATCTGCTTCAGGTAGATCACACTTGTTAATTGCTACAACAATTGGAACGTTCGCAGCTTTTGCATGTTTTATAGATTCTATTGTTTGAGGTTTAACACCATCATCTGCAGCAACTACTAATACTACAACGTCTGTTAATTTTGACCCTCTAGCTCTCATTTCTGTAAATGCAGCATGACCTGGTGTATCAATAAAAGTCAGTTTATTAGATTCATGTTGTATTTGGTAAGCTCCAATGTGTTGTGTTATTCCACCAAATTCACCAGAGACAACATTCGCACTTCTTAAAACATCTAATACCGAGGTCTTTCCATGATCCACGTGGCCCATCACAGTTACGATTGGTGGTCTATTCTTTAAATTTTCAGATCTAGACTCTTTTATTTTTTGAATAATTTCTTCTGCTTTTGTTTCTCTAATCGGATTGTGACCAAATTCTTTTACTAAGTATTCAGCAGTATCTGCTGCTAATGTTTGATTAATAGTAACTGTAACACCCATTCCAAATAAATGTTTAATTACATTGCTTGATTGCTCAGCCATTCTGTTAGATAGTTCTCTCACTGTTATAGCTTCAGGAATATTTACATCTCTTTTTACAGGCTTTAAGCTTTCTTGAATTTCTTCTTTAGTTAGTTCTCTATTTTCTTTTAATTTTGCTCTTTTAAGCGAAGCCATACTTCTTGATCTTGCTTCGATCTCATCACTTAATGCTCTTGATACTGTTAATTTTAATTCTCTTTTTTTAGTTTCAGGTTTACCTGTATCCCCTTTCAATCTTCTAGTTGCTCTTTGTTCAGCTAACTTACGTTTTTCATAATCATTAGTTATTGGAGAAGCCGGTTTAGGTGCTGATGTGGTTCTTGGAGGGAAACTACTTGTTGTTGATACTGCTGGTTTTGACCTAACACTAGCAGGTCTAGTAAAGCTACTTCTAGGTGCGAATTTGCTGGGCTTTTTTTCAATTACAACGGAATTTTTACTTTGAGTTTTTGCTAACTCTATATTCTCTATCGATTTCTTGGCTATGCCAGACAGTGTTAATTTTGTTTTTTTGTTTTCCATATTTCATTACTCAATCTTTGTAAATTATGCTTCTTGCAGACATAATTAATTCATCCGCTTCTGTTTTTGATAAAGCAAAATCTTCAAGGTATCCTTGAATCTTAATTCTTTCACCTTTCACAACATCATAACCACCTGTTAATTCATCAGAAGCTAGGTCTGCAAAATCTCCTAATTTTAAAATCTTTTGCTCTCCTAAAGTAACTAACATTCCTGGTGTCAGTCCTTTGTGATTTATAAGATCATCTTGAAGTCCCAAATCTTTAATTCTTTGGGTAATATCTTCTTGATCTTTTTGGTAAAACTCTTTTGCTCTTTCAATCAAAGCCTTCGCAGTGTCTTCCTCTATACCTTCAATTTTCATTAAATTTTCTGGTGAGCTATCTTTAATATCTGAGATTGAAGAAAAACCTTCAGCAACAAGTAATTGTCCTAATGTTTCGTCCAACTCTAAATTTTTAACAAAGTTTTCAGTTTTTTCTTTAAATTCAGATTGTCTTCTTTCAGAATCTTCTGCATCAGTCATTATATTAATTTCGTAATTTAATAATTTAGTAGCAAGTCTTACGTTTTGACCTCTACGACCAATTGCTTTACTTAAATTTTCTTCTGTTAGAATTACATCTAATTTTTTTGCAACACTATCAACATTTACTCTTTGAACTTCAGCAGGTGACAATGCATTTGAAACTACTATTGCTGGATCTTCAGACCAATTAACAATATCAATTTTTTCACCTTGTAATTCGTTAACCACTGCTTGAACTCTTGATCCTCTCATACCGACACAAGCTCCTACTGGATCTAATGAAGTATCAACTGCTTTAACACAGATTTTTGCTCTACTACCAGGATCTCTTGCTGATGATTTGATTTCAATTAAACCATCATAAATTTCAGGAACCTCTTGAACAAATAATTTTTCCATAAATTTTGGATGTGCTCTTGATAAAAATATTTGTTGTCCTCTAGCTTCTCTTTTAACATCATAACAATAAGCTTTAACTCTATCTCCAGCTTTAATGTTTTCTCGAGGGATCATTTCATTTTTTTGAATAATTGCTTCAGTTCTGCCTAAATCGACTATCACATTTCCAAATTCTAGACGTTTAACAATTCCACTTAGAATTGAATCTTTTTTATCTATAAAATCATTGTATTGTCTTTCACGCTCTGCTTCTCTTACATTAAAACTAATAACTTGTTTTGCTGTTTGCGCAGCTATTCTTCCAAAATCAAAAGAGGGAAGCGGTTGTAAAATTTCGTCACCAATTTTTTTATCTTTGTTTGCTTCATTTAAAATGATTGCATCTTGAAGATTAATTTCTGTATTTGTATTTTCTGGTTTTTCTACAACAATTAATTTTCTGAAAATTCCAATATCACCACTTTCTCTGTCTATTAAAACTTTAATTTCATTGTCCTGTCCAAATTTTGATTTGGCAGCTTTTGCAATTCCCGTTTCCATGGAATCTATAATTAATTCTTTATCTATAGACTTTTCCAAAGCAACTGCTTCAGCAATTCTTAATAATTCTAATTTATCTGATCTTCTATTTAACATAAGTTTATTAGCTCCAAAAAAAAATGGGCTAAAGCCCATTCTGTAATTTCAATAATGTAAGGGCAATATATAAAGATTTTTTTTTAATTCAATAGCAACTATTTAGAAAAAACGTCTTTTTTATCAGTTTTTTCCCATGAAAATGAGCCGTTAGCTTCAGGCACTCTTCCAAAATGACCATAAGCTGCTGTTTTTTCATAAATAGGTTTATTTAGGCCAAGCATTTCTCTTATACCTCTTGGGCTTAAATCAAAATTTTCTGAGATTTTTTCTGTTACAAATTTATTTTTTTCTAAATCATTATCAAATAAATCTACATAAATTGATAAAGGTTTAGAAACTCCAATTGCGTATGCTAATTGAATTAAACATTTTTCAGCAATGTTAGATGCAACAATATTTTTAGCAATATATCTTGCTGCATAAGCAGCTGATCTATCAACTTTAGTTGGATCTTTACCAGAGAAAGCTCCTCCACCATGAGGTGCTGCTCCACCATAAGTATCTACAATAATTTTTCTACCTGTTAAGCCACAATCCCCATCTGGGCCACCAATTACAAAATTTCCGGTTGGGTTTATATATAATTCTTCTTCATTAAAATCTTTCAAAAACTTTTCTGGAATTGATTTTAATAAATAAGGTTTTAATAATTCTCTAACTTTAGCTTGATCTACATCTGCTGAGTGCTGTGAAGATATAACAACTGATTTTACTTTGGTTGGTTTTCCATCTTCATACTCAAACGTAACTTGACTTTTTGAATCTGGCTCAATATTTTTTAATTTTCCAGATTTTCGATCTTCCGCCATTAATCTCAAAATCTTATGAGAATAATGAATTGGTGCTGGCATTAATTCTTCAGTTTCGTTACAAGCATAACCAAACATTATTCCTTGGTCACCCGCTCCCTCATCTTTATTACTTGATGAGTCCACACCCATCGCTATATCAGCAGATTGTGCATGAAGGTGGCTTTCTATTTTTGTAGCTTCTCTCCAAGTAAAACCATCTTGATCGTACCCTATATCCTTGATGCATTCTCTTACTTTTTGAATAAGATCTTCTTCTTTGATGCTTGGTCCTCTTACTTCTCCAGCTAAAACAACTTTATTTGTAGTGGTTAAAGTTTCACATGCTACTCTTGAAAAAGGATCACCTGAAAGAAAGCTATCCACAACCATATCAGAAATACGATCTGACACTTTGTCTGGATGTCCTTCAGAAACAGACTCGCTTGTAAATAAAAAATTTTTTAAATTACTCATGTGTGATTTTCTTAAATGAAAAAATTAAAAAAATATATAATAAAATAAGTATAAAAAATATCTTATCCCCATAATTCATATAAGGTGTAGATTTAAGGATTTTACTCTCTTTAAAATCAACATATCCAATAGTGCCAAACTCAACTTTTTTTTCTATAATACCTATTGGATTAACAATGGCAGATATTCCATTGTTTGCTGATCTAATTACATATTTTCCACTTTCAATTGATCTAAAGATACTGTGTGCAAAATGTTGCTTTGGGCCAATAGAATTTCCAAACCACCCATCTTCTGAAATATTGATTATATAATCAAAATTTTTGTCTTTAAATAATCTATTTGAATAAATAATTTCATAACAGATTAAGGGAAGTAATTTTAATTCTATCTTGTCATTTTTTATTAAAAGTGCTTTTTGGTTCTCACCTTTTGAAAAAGATTGGTAATCATTGGTTACTGTTTTAAGTCCTATTAAACTAAGAACTGATTCAAATGGAGTAAACTCTCCAAATGGCACTAAATTAATTTTGTTATAACTATGAATTAAATCCAATTTATTATTAAAAATCGCCATTGAATTAAAAAATAAATTTTCACTATTTTTAATTTTTACACTATTTAGACCCATGATAATTAAATCATCACTCGAAAAACTATTTGAAAATAATTCCTTATATATATCCATATCTCTTAAATAACTGTCTGGAATAATTCCTTCAGGCCATAAAAAAATCGTTGGTTCTTTTTTTTCTGGGCTACTCAAGGTAATTAGTTCTTGTATTATCTTTAATTCATCCTGCTTTGAATAAAATCGGTCTAAACTAATATTGGGTGATACGGCTCTTATTGTAAAATTATTTTTAATATCAGCTGTAGTATTGAATTGATTATATTTTAAATTGCCAAAAACTAAAAAACCTACAGAAATTATTATAAAGAAAAAACAGACAATAATTTCTTTTTTGGTTTTTCTTAAGATAAATACAGCTGGAACAGTAAACAAAGATATACAAATTAAATTGAAAGAATAAGTCCCAATTACTGAAAGAATTTGAATAAAATAAATACTTTCTGAAAAACTAAAAGCAATTAAATTCCATGGAAAACCAGTAAGAATGGACCCTCTAATAAATTCAATAGATCCAAATAAAATTGAAAAAATAAAAAATGTACTAACAATATCTCTAGAATAAAAGACAGAAAACAAATAAGTTATAAATCCATAAAATATTGCAAGAAAAGCAGGAAATAAAACTATAGCTATTGGTATTAAAAATTTAAAGCTTTCATCAAAAGTTAAAGAAATTGCAATCCAATATAAACTACATAAAAAATAACCAAAACCAAAAAACCATCCATATTTAAAGAACGATTTATTATTTGGATTAGTTTTTTTTTGTGTAAAAAGAAAAATAAAGAATAACGAAAAAGTAAAAAAATTAATTATAAAATAATTATAAGGTGGCAAGCTGTAAGAGCTGATAGCACCTAAAAAAAATACATATAATATGTTTAAAAAATTTTTTTTAAGCAAGTTAAGCAACTTTTGTTTTAATGAATTTATAAATTAAATCTTCTTCTTTAATCATTTTTTTAAAATCTTTTAGTTTTATATGATCGTGTCCTAATAAATGAAGAAATCCATGAATAAAAATTTTAACGACTTTTTGTTTAAACTCTAAAATGCTTATATTTTTTGGTTTATTCATAAACTCATAGCTAATTACTATATCACCGAGATAATTTGATTTTTTTGGGTTAAATTTTTTCTCAAATGGAAATGATAATACATCTGTAGGTTTATTTTTATTTCTAAAATCTTTATTAAGCTTTTTAATATTCTTATTATTTGAAAGTAAAATTGTTAGATTTATTTTTTTACCAATAAATTTATATTTTTTTGGAAAAAATTTTAGAATAGAATTAAAAAAAGTTTTATTTCTTTTGATTTTTTTGCTCCAGAGAGTGCACTCCGAAACTACATCAATTTTAATCATTTTCTTGGTCAGAGTACGCTTTTACAATCTTAGATACCAAAGGATGTCTCACCACATCTGAATGATCAAAATCTACAACTGAAATTTCTTTTAAGTGCCCAAGTAATTTCTTAGATCTACTTAGGCCTGACATGTTTTTATTTGGAAGATCTATTTGAGAAGGATCACCATTTATAACAATTTTAGAATTCTCACCTATACGTGTTAAAAACATCTTAATTTGAGTATCTGTTGCATTTTGGGCTTCATCTAAAATTGCAAAAGAATTCTTTAACGTTCTTCCTCTCATGAAAGCAAGTGGTGCTATTTCAATATCACCAATTTCAATCATTCTCTGTATTTTTTCGAAATCAAATAAATCATAGAGAGAATCATATAGAGGCCTTAAATAAGGATCTACTTTCTCCTTCATATCTCCTGGTAAAAAACCAAGTCTCTCACCAGCTTCTACTGCTGGTCTTGATAGAATAATTCTTTCAATCTTTTTATCAAGCAACATAGTTAATCCAACTGCTACTGCTAAAAAAGTTTTACCTGTTCCTGCAGGGCCTGCAGATATGACAATATCACTTTGTCTTAAAGCTCTAACATATTCTTTTTGTCTCTCTGATCTAGGGATAACAGATTTTTTTGGTGTTTTAATTATATCAGAAACATTTTGATTTTTTACTTTTTCTTCAATCATAAATTTATCTATAGATGAGATTATATCTTTTTTCTCAATACTGCCATTGTTAATAAATTGATTTGCAAGAAATTGAATAGCATTTTTTGTAATTTCGTTTTGTTCTGGGGTTGATTTTATTAAAATAGAATTTCCCCTTGAATAAAGATTTGTATTAGTAATTTTTTCAAGTTCTTTTAAATTTTCATTAAACTCACCAACAACTCCCATTAATAAATCATTATCATGGAAGATAACACTTAAAGAGTTATTATCAGAGTATACAAATTTTAATGTTGAATTAATTTTTTTTGAAACTGTATTATTCAATTTTAAGCTACCTTTTTTTTAGAGCTTTCAGTTAATTTTCCAAAAAGACTATTTTGATTGCTACTTGTTATTTCGACTTGCACAAGTTTTCCAATATTTTCTATATTCCCATCAAAAATTACTGATGTCATATATTCTGTTCTGCCAAATAACTTAATCCCATCTTTCATTTTATTTTCTACTAGAACATTTAAAATTTTATTTTCTAAAGATTTATTTTTTTTTATTTGGTTATTAAATAATTTCTCCTGAATTATCTCTAATCTTTGTTTAGATTTTTTTTGATCCACGAGTGTTAAATTTGCAGCAACGGTTCCTGGTCTTGGGCTAAAGATAAACGAATAAGAGTTGATAAATTTTACTTTTTCAATTAGTTCCATTGTCATTTTAAAATCTTGCTCATCTTCTTCTGGATATCCAATAATAAAATCACTAGAAAACTCAATTTTTGGGTTAATCTTCCTTAATTTTTCATAAACTAGCAGGTATTCTTCAATGGTGTGTTTTCTATTCATTAGATTTAAAATTTTATTTGATCCACTTTGTACTGGTAAATGTACAAGGGGCATCAGTTTAGATGATGTCTTATAAACATTAATCAAATCATCTGTCATATCCTTAGGATGAGATGTTGTGTATCGAATTCTTTCAAGTTTATCAAAGCTATCAAGTTTGATTAACAAATCTGATAGTCTATATTCTTTACCTTCCTCATCATAACTGTATGCGTTTACATTTTGACCTAACAAGATAATTTCTTTTGCACCACTTTGAACCAATTCTTTTGCTTCATTTATGATTTGGTCAAAAGGTCTGGAGTATTCTGGTCCACGAGTATAAGGCACTACACAAAAATGACAGAATTTATCACAACCTTCTTGGATTGTTAAAAATGAAGAGACTTTACTGTCTTTATTTTTAATCTGACTTAAATAATTAAATTTAGAAATTGTATCAAATTCTGTTTCTTCCTCTTTTTTTTTGTTTTTTAAATGATTTAATATTGCCTCATTTATTTTATGGTAAGACTGTGGACCAATTACAATATCAATATAAGGTTCTCTTTTTAACATTTCTTGATTTTCAGCTTGAGCAACACAACCAGCAACAATTACAATTGGTTTTTTTTTCTCTCTAAAAATTTTTTTGACTCTTCCTATTTCATGGTAAACCTTTTCTTTTGCTTTATCACGAATATGACAGGTGTTTAAAAGATAACAATTTGCATCCTCATATTTTTCAGTTTTTTCAAAGCCTATTTTTTTTACAGTATCAAATATACGATTTGAATCGTATTCATTCATTTGACAACCGAAAGTTTTAATAAAAATTTTTTTTAACATTGTGTTAGGATTTTTTTTTAACCCCATATAATTCTAATTTGTGATCAACCAATCGATAACCGTATTTATCAGCAATTTTTTCTTGTAGCTTTTCTATCTCTTCATCCACAAATTCAATAATTTCTCCTGATTTAACATCAATTAAATGATCATGATGTCCTTCATTTAATTCCTCGTATCTAGCTTTGCCTCCTTTAAAATCGTGTTTAGCTAAAATTCCAGACTCCTCAAAAAGTTTTACTGTTCTATATACTGTGGCAATACTTATTTTTGGATCAATCTTTGAAACTCTATTATATAGTTCATCTACATCTGGATGGTCATTAGACTCTGACATTACTTTTGCGATAATTTTTCTTTGATCCGTTAGTTTAACTCCTTTAGCTAAACATTTTTGTTCAATATTTTCTGACATTTTTTAATTTTAACTTAAATAAATAGGATTAATCAAATTCTTTTTAATTTTAAATTTTTCACATAAACTAGGGACTTCTTCATACTTAACTTCTTTAAATCCTTTAAAATCTTCAAAACTAAAACAATAATAATTGATTTTTTTTGTTAGAAATAAAGCTTTAATTGTCGCTAATGAATTTCTAATTCCTGCAAAACTACCAGGTCCTCTGTTAACATAAATAATATCAATTTGATCTAAAGTAGAGGAATTTACCTTTAAAAAATCATTAATTAAGATCATTAATTTTTCAAAATTAATTTTACTATTTTCATGAGTACAAGTATAAATATTTTCACTAACTATGAGTGTTAAAAAAATTTTATCTCTTGTGGCATCTACTATTAAATTTTTCATTATAATAATGTTATTTGCTATCAATTCTAAAGCAGAAGAAAATAATATCAAATATTATTCTGAAGATAGTGGCATTCTTTCTTTGATGTATCACCGATTTGATGAAAATAAGTATCCTTCAACAAATATACAAATGGATATTTTCAAAGAACAAATGTCTATAATCAATACCTCAAATTATAAATTTTTTGATCCACAATATTTACAAAAAGAATTTAATTTTCCAAAAAATAAAAAAGAAATACTTATCACTGTAGATGATGCATTCTTATCTTTTTATAAAATTGCGTGGCCATATTTGAAAAGAGAGAAAATTCCTTTTATTTTATTTGTTTCAACTGAAACTGTAGGTAAAACTGGCTATATGAGTTGGCAACAAATACAAGAAGTAGAAAAAGAGTCATATGCTTACATTGGCAATCATTCACATTCTCATAATTACCTGGTTGATATGAAAGCAAAAAATTTTTTGGCTGATATTAATACTTCAATTGAAATTTTTAATCAGAACTTAGGTTATAACCCAATCTTTTTTTCATACCCATTTGGGGAGTATAGCAAAACTATTAAAGATTTTATTTCCAAAAATTTTGATTTTGCTTTTGGACAACATTCTGGTGTTATTGATATTAATAAAGATCCTCATGAATTACCCAGATTCCCAATTAATGAAAAATATGGTGACTTAGAAAGATTCAAATTTTTGATTAATCTTGGGCCACTTCCATACAAATCTTTAAACCCTGAAGACAAGTATATTATCAATAACAATCCACCAAAATTATCTGTTGAATTTTTTGAAAATCAAAAAAATATAGAAAATATTAATTGTTTCTCTGATGAGGGTAGTGGATGGGATAGGTCAAATATTACTTTTAATAAAAATATACTAAACATAAATTTTAGAGAAAAATTTACATTCAGAAGAGGTAGAGTTAATTGTTCACTTAATGATGATGGAATATGGAGATGGTTTGGCGTTCAATTTTCAGTGAATCAAAATTAAATTAAACTTTCTAAATCTTTGCTAGATGGTAATAACTTTGCATCATCAAAATCTGTTAAATCATTTTGTCTAATAATTTGTTGTAAAATTTTAACATACTCTTTTCCTGTCTCCGCATATTTATCTAGGTATTCAGTAAGAATCATACTGTCTAATTCCTTTCCTTCATCTCTCAATTCTGCTCTTGCACTTCTAAAATCTTTATAAGATGAGTGTGTGTTTAAATTTCTTTGATAAGCTTTTACAGACGCCTGCAAAACCTTAAATCTCATAACTTTATGTGTACTATTATCTTCTGCATCGGCTGGTTTTATTCCTTCTCCACTCCACGTCCACTGACCAAACAATGCATTTCCCTCTTGAGCAAACCTTGATGTTCCCCAACCAGTCTCCTTTGCTGCTTGTGCAATTGCCATTGAAACAGGCACTTCATCCATTCTAATTTTCAATGTTGATAAATCTTTATTTACAACTCCATATTGTTTAAATTTTATGTTTAACCACTCTTGTTCTGTCTTTGTATTTTTGCTTTTATTTAAAATACTAAAGAGCTTTATTCTATCTAGTTTAATACTATTATTTTCATCAATGACTAAAGGCAAAATTATCTGAATGAATAAGTCTTTTCTTTTTTTAGTATTTTCTATTTTTCCAATTTCTTTTGGTAATAGATCTAAATTTATAGGCTTTACTAATTTATTTTCTCTAACATCTTTTAAATTATAATTTGTTGATTTAAAAAGTTCTTCAATTGTTGCAGCACTTAATAGTATGGCATCTGAGGGCTGTTCATCGAATGTTAAAACATCTTCATATAAAAACTTTTTATTTAATTGTTCATCTAGTTTTGTTGTTTTGTTTTCTAATAATTTTTTTAAATTATTCTTTGAATTATTTTCATAGTCCTTAGAAAGTATCATTTTTTCTTTTGTAAGATTAATGGCTAATGGAGCTATAAAAAAAATTGATATAATGATTAAACTTGATAAAAAAGTTCTTGAAAGATTATCTAGTCCACTTTTTTGTGCTTTTAATTTATTTTTTTTTTTAAATCTTTTGCAGTTTCAAAAAACGATGTAAGTTTTTTTCTAATAATTATTTCTTTTCTCATAACTATATTGCAACCACTTCTTTAACCTCAGGCAAATAGTGACATAAAAGATTTTGTACTCCTTGTTTTAAGGTCATTGTCGAGCTGGGACAACCAGAGCAGCTTCCCTGTAATTCTACCTTAACAATTCCATCTTTAAATTCTTTAAATTTAATATCACCACCATCTTTTGCAACAGCAGGTCTAATCTTTGATTCTAAGATACTTATAATTTGCTTTTCGATTTCAGTGTGTTCTTCTTTTTTTTCTCCAAGTAACTCATTGGCAATTACAAATTCTTTTCCTGTAGAATAAAAATCATTAATCAGTGAAATAGCTATATGTTTAATATCTTCCCAATTTACTTCTTCATTTTTATTTATAGATATAAAATCTTCTCCTAAAAATACGCCTGTAACCCCATTAATTGATAAAATATTTCTTACTAATTCATTGTCAGTTTCTTCTTTTTTTATCACTTCAAATGAGCCATTATTGGAAACTGTTTTTCCAGGTAAAAACTTTAGTGAATTTGGGTTTGGTGTTACTTCGGTTTGAATAAACATCTTTTTATATATAATGATTACTGAGAAAATTTAAACTAATTAATATAATCTTATTAAAAACCTACTAAATCTTTAATTTCTTTTATTTTTTTTGAAGCAATTTTATTAGCTTTATTAGAACCTTCTAAAAGAATTTTATCTAAATAACCTTCATCGTTTAATAATTTTTTTATTTCTTTTGAGATTGGGTCAATAGTTTCAATTAAAGTCTCTGATAACTTCTCCTTAAACTCTGAAAAATTTTTTTCTTTAAATTCAATAATAGATTTTTCTAAATTTTGATTTTTTAAACTTGAATAGATCCCTAATAAATTTTCTGCTTCTGGTCTCTCATTTAAATCTTTAATATCTGAAGGAAGTGGCAAAGGATCCGTTTTTGCTTTTTTAATTTTATTTAAAATCTCTTCGCTATTATCTGTAAGATTAATTCTGCTCAAATCTGAAGGATCTGATTTGCTCATTTTTTTTAAACCATCTTTAAGACTCATTATTCTAGAAAACTCTTTCTGTATTAAGGGCTCTGGAACTTTTAAAAAATCTGTTGCATTAAAATCGTTATTAAATTTTTGTGCTATATCTCTACAAAGTTCTAAGTGTTGTTTTTGATCATCACCAACAGGAACATGAGTTGCGTCATACAACAGGATATCAGCAGCCATTAATACAGGATAGGAGTAAAGGCCAATACTAGCTTTTTCCTTATCTTTTCCAGCTTTTTCCTTAAACTGAGTCATTCTATTAAGCCAACCAATTCTTGAAACACAACTTAATATCCATGCGGCTTCAGAGTGAGCTGGAACCATTGATTGATTAAAAATTATACTTTTGTTAGGATCTATTCCACTTGCAATAAATGTTGCTGCAGTTTCTCTTATATTCTTTTTTAGTTCCTTAGGATCTTGTTTTACTGTAATTGCATGAAGGTCAACTACACAAAAAATACACTCATTTTCTTTTTCATTTTGGAGTTTTACAAAATTTTTAATTGCTCCGAGATAGTTTCCTAAATGTAGGTTGCCAGTAGGTTGTACTCCAGAAAAAATTTTTTTAATCATATCAATAGTTTAAATTAATATCAGTTCTTTTAAAAGCCTTGATTAAAACTGCAATGAAAAAATAAAATATAAGACCAGTAATAACAGCACCCACTAAATAGATCGCTTTAAAATTTTCCTGATAGGATAATTCATTATTAAAAAAATAAATTATATAATTAAAAAATATTCCCATAATCACTGATGTTGTTAAAATTTTAACTAATCTATCTATAAAGATAAGATTAAAATTGAAAAAACTTTCTTTTTTTAAAAAGATAAACAATAGCAATGCATTAAACCAAGATGAAATGGTAGTTGCGATTGGTATGATTATAAAACCAATTTGTTTAAAAAAAATAACACTTATAAATATATTTAATAAAACAGATAATAATGAAATATAAAACGGTATTTTTGTATTATGTCTTGCGAAAAAAAATGTCGAAAAAACTTTTATTAATGAAAAAGCAGGCAAACCAATTGCAAAATAAAATAGAGCTTTTGCTGAATTCTTAACACTTAACTCATCAAAAGAACCATAGCCAAATAATGAAGAAATAATTTCTTCTGAGGCAATTAATAATGCAACTGTTGCTGGGATACTCAAGAATAGACTAAGTTCTAAAGCTTTATTTTGAATTAAGTTTATTTTATCTTTCTTTTGACTTTTAACATATTTGGATAGTTGGGGTAAAATAACTGTACCAATTGCAATTCCAGCAATGGCTAAATTTATTTGATAAACTCTATCAGCATAATAAAGGTAAGAAACCGCACCAGCTTGAAAAGATGCAATAATTGTTCCTACTAGAATATTTATTTGAGTAACACCTGATGAAAAAATACTTGGTAATAATTTTTTAAAAAAGTTTTTAATTTTTTTATCAATGTTAATTTTAAATTTAATCTTAGGTGAAAAATTTTTTTTTACAAAAAAGTATAGAAAAATAAATTGTACAACGCCTGAAATGGTTACTGCATAAGATAAATAATAAACAAGATTATCGTCTAATATTTTTGCAAATAACAAAACTCCAATTAAAAGTATATTTAAAATAATTGGAGCAGCGGACGCTATTGCAAATTTATTATGTGAATTTAAAATTGCAGAAAAAAATGATGCTAAACTTATAAAAATTAAAAATGGGAAGGTAATTCTTGTTAAGGTTATAGCTAGTTCCATTTTATCATAATCACCTTCAAAACCTGGTGCAATTAGATAAACAAATAAAGGCATCAATATCTCTACAATCAGAACTAAAACTATTAGGCCTAGGGTGAGTAGATTAAAAATACTATTAGCGAAGTTTTGTGCTTTTTTTTTATTATTCAATAATGATGAGTAGCTCGGAACAAAAGCCGCATTAAATGTTCCTTCAGAAAATAACCTTCTAAAAGTATTGGGAATTCTAAACGCCACAAAAAAAGCATCTGCTAAAATTCCAGTTCCAAGGAATACTGCTATTAAAATATCTCTTAAATAGCCCAGTAACCTACTAATTATTGTAAAAAAGCTAAACGTGCTTGTTGACTTAATAAGGTTCATAAATCATATTAGTCTTAAATTTGCTCCATTTGTATATCTAATTAACATAAATGAAAAAAACTAAAATAGATCATTATACTGATAAAGAAGCTCTAGAATTCCACAGCTTAAATAAGCCAGGAAAAATAGAAATAAATTCTTCAAAACCAATGACAACTAAGAGGGATTTGGCATTAGCTTATTCTCCTGGTGTTGCAGTTCCAGTTCAAGCAATCGCTGACGATCCAGAGACAGCATACGATTATACATCTAAAGGAAATTTAGTTGCAGTGATAAGTAATGGCTCAGCTATTTTAGGAATGGGTAATTTAGGAGCACTTGCATCTAAACCTGTCATGGAGGGAAAGGCAGTTTTATTTAAAAGATTTGCCGATATAGATTCTATTGACTTAGAAATTGACTCACAAGATTCTGATGAAATTATTAATAGTATTAAAAACTTTGCATGCAGTTTTGGTGGTATTAACTTAGAAGATATCGCAGCTCCTGATTGTTTTATAATTGAAGAAAAATTAAAAGAAATTTTAGATATTCCAGTTTTTCATGACGATCAACATGGAACAGCAATAATAACTACAGCTGCATTAATTAACGCCCTAGATATTAGTGGCAAATCAATAAAAGACATTAAAGTTGTTGTAAATGGAGCAGGTGCATCAGCAATTGCTTGTACAAATTTATTTAAAAATAGTGGTGTACCTAGTGAAAATGTAATCATGCTTGATCGTAAAGGAGTGGTCTATAGAGGTAGAACTGAGGGAATGGACCAGTGGAAATCTGCCCATGCAGTAGAAACTAAAAAAAGAACTTTAGAAGAAGCTATAAATGGAGCTGACGTATTTTTAGGATTATCTGCCAAAGGAGCTTTGAAAAAAGAGTTAGTAAAAACTATGGCTAAGAACCCAATAATTTTTGCCTGCGCAAATCCTGATCCTGAAATAACACCTGAAGAAATAATGGAAGTTAGAGATGATGCCATTATTGCAACTGGAAGATCTGATTATCCCAATCAAGTAAACAATTTAATTGGTTTTCCTTATATTTTTAGAGGAGCATTAGACGTAAGAGCTACAACTATTAATGAAGAAATGAAGGTTGCAGCTGCAAACGCAATTGCAAAATTAGCAAGAGAAGATGTTCCAGATGAAGTTGTTGCCGCAATGGGAGGAGATCGTCCTAAATATGGAAAGGATTATATAATTCCATCCACGTTTGATCCAAGACTGATTAGTGTAATTCCTGCAGCTGTTGCAAAAGCTGCTATGGATAGTGGTGTTGCAAAAAAACCTATAAAAGATTTTGAGGCTTATAGAGACCAACTCAAACAAAGGCTAGATCCCTCAGTAACTATTATGCAAGGTATTAACTCTCATATCAAAAAAAATCAAAAGAGAATTGTTTTTGCAGATGGAGAAGACGAAAACACTCTTAAGGCGGCAATTGCATTTAAAAATTCTAAATTAGGTACACCAATTTTAATTGGTAAAAAAAATAAAATTAAAGAAAGAATAAAAGAAATTGGCTACAATGAAAATTTTGATATCGAAATAATTAATTCTGAAGACACAACAAAAAGAGAGAAGTACGTAAACTTTTTATTTGAAAAATTGCAAAGAGAGAAAGGTCTTTTGGAAAGAGATTGTGATAGATTAGTTAGAAATGATAGGGTTATATGGGCATCTTGTATGGTTGCTTGTGGTGATGCAGATGGTGCTGTCACTGGAAATACTAGAAGATTTGGAGCTTCTTTTGATAAAGTTACACAAGTTGTAGATGCTAGACCAGGTGAAATCATGTTTGGATTAAATATGGTTGTTGCTAAAGGAAAAACTATTTTTGTTGGAGACACGAGTGTAAATGAATATCCAAGTTCAGAGGAGCTTGCAGAAATTGCAATTTCATCAGCTAGAGTAGTTAAAATGTTTGGCTTTGTTCCAAAAGTAGCTTTTGTTTCTCACTCTACTTTTGGTCAACCTCTAACAAGTAGAACTAAACATATAAAAAAGGCTGTTGAAATTTTAAAAGATAAAAATGTAGATTTTGATTTTGATGGGGACATGCAGCCAGATGTTGCCTTAAATGAAGAATACAAAGAATTATATCCTTTCTCAAGTATTGTTGGAAATGCAAATATATTAATAATGCCAGGCCAACACAGTGCCGCTATTTCTTATAAAATGATGAAAAGCTTAGGTGATACAAAAGTTATTGGTCCTCTTTTAATTGGATTGGGTCAACCCATTGAAATAGCTCCTTTAAGGTCATCTACTTCAGAAATCATAAATTTAGCATCAGTTGCTGCCTACTCTGCTGATGTAATTGATTATAAAAAGAGTTAATTTTTTTGAATTCTTAAATCTTCAACCAAGACAATACTTGCAATAACATCTTCTACATCTAGTATTTCTTTTGCTTCATTTATTACTTCTTTTCTTTCTTCTGTGGTTAAAGAAATCCCATAAATAAATATTTTTTTCTTATAAGTGTCGATTTGATAATTGGTTGCTTTAATTTTTTTGTTAAATATTAAAGCAGTACGAAGTTGGGATGTAATTAACAAATCTTTAGCAGATTGTTGAAAATTAAAATCTTCTTTTATTTTAATATCATTTTTAACTGACCTGGCACCTTTTGTTTCCCATGCAAGTTTAGTAATTTGAAGTTTTTCTTCAGGATCATCTACTTTTCCTGTTACAAATATTTTTCCATCTAAAACTTTTGTGCTAACAGCTAAGATATAGCTCTTGTCTCTTAGGGCTAATCTTGCAGCTAAATTTTTTTGCATTACAGAATCGTCTATTTGGGTCCCTAAAGATCTTGGATCAAACGCAACACTAACACCTGTTCCAAAAACTCCTTTTGAGCTAATCCCAACACATCCTGTTAAAATTAAAAAAATTAAACTTATTAAAAATATTTTATTTTTCATTTTTTATTTTTAGACAATAATTGTAAATTTCTTTTTTTGATACATTAGTATTTTGGCTAATTAAATCTGTAATATCTTTTATGCTTAGTTTTTTAATTAATTTTTGAATAGTCATTTTATCAGATTCTTTTAATATTATCGATGAATTTTTTTCTTTTACCTTTTCAGAAATAACAATTGTTAACTCTCCTTTGGGATCAGATTTAAATGGTTCAAGTGTCTCCACATCTGTTCTTATATATTCCTCATAAAATTTGGTCATTTCTCTGCAAACCAAAATTTTTCTATTTGCAAAGTAACGTTTTAAATCTTTTATCGATCTATTAAATTTTCGTGGAGAAATAAAAAAAACAATACAGCACTCTAAATTTGCAAGCCTTTCGAAATCTTCATTTAATTTGCTATTTTTATCTGGAAAAAAACCATAAAAAAAATATTTTTCATTAAATCCACTTATGGAAACTGCAGAAGAAACAGCTGACGCACCCGGAATTGGAAAGATATCTATTTCGTTAATAGCACATTCATTGACTAATATAGCTCCTGGATCTGAGATAGATGGAGTTCCAGCGTCAGAAATCAAAGAAACGACCGATCCTGATTTTAAAATATCAATTACTTTCGATAAATTTTTTTTTTCATTAAATTTATGATTTGCAATAAGTTTTGATTTAATTTCATACCGTTCTAATAAATTTTTTGAAATACGTGTGTCCTCACACAGTACATAATCCGATTTTTTTAATACTTCTAGGGCTCTTAAAGTGATGTCGCTTAAATTCCCAATAGGAGTAGATACAATATAAAGACCACTTTTAACTTTATTATTTATATTTTCAGTATGTAGAATCATCAAATTATAATAGTTATAATAATAACATTAAAATGAACAAAATTATTAAAATTATACTTTTTTTAGCTTTTGGTTTCTTAATTACTCCAGTAGCACTCTTGGCAAATGAGAAAATTAGGATTGGTCTTCTTGTCCCTTTAACTGGAAAGAACTCTGAAATAGGACAATCTATAATTAAATCTACACGTCTTGCAATCAATACAATAAACAATGCATCAATTGAGATTATACCAAAAGATACACAATCAAACCCTGAGGTAACTTTAGTGGTAGCCAAAGAGTTGGCTAATTCAGGAATAAAAATTGTTGTTGGTCCAGTTTTTAACGAAAGTCTAATTTACCTGGATGAGTTAAGTGAATTAACATTCTTGGCTCTAACGAATAAGAATGATAATTTTTCCAAAAACATTATTAACGCTGGAATTAATGCAACTTCACAACTAAATGCAATTAAGAAGTTTATAGAATTAAACGAAATAAAAAAAACTATCTTTCTTACTCCAGATGTAAGTTTTAAAAATGAAATTGAAAAAGCTATTTCTAATTCTAAAATAAAAACATTAGAAAATTATATTTATAATACTGACCCGACTAAACTTACCAAACAAATTGAAAAAATTACACGTTATGAAATTAGAAAACAAAACCTTGAAGATGAAATAAATAGACTAGAGAAATCGGAACAAAGCAATAAAGAGCTCTTAATTGAAAGGTTAAAAAAGAGAGATACTCTTGGTAGTGTAAAATTTGACTCAGTGGTAATTTCTGATTTTGATGAAAGTTTAAAAAGTGTAACAACTTCCCTGCTTTATACGGATATAACTCCTAAAGAAAAATATTTTATTACTCTTAATCAATGGTTTGATGAGTCTCTTTTAAAAGAGACAAGCTCACAACCCTTGTATTTTCCTTCTGCAAATAAAGATAATTATGATGAATTTTCTAATGAATATTTTGAAAAATATAATCAGTACCCTAATCAATTGTCATTTTTAAGTTATGACTTGGTTGGGCTTGTGTATTATTTAATTCTTCAAAACGAATCTGTTATTGATAAAAAAATGTTTACTAAAAAAACCTTGTTTAAAGGAAAGGTTGGAGTTTTTGAAATTAAAAACAATAAAATTAATCATATTTTAAATTTTTATAAAGCTGAAGATGGAGAATTTAAAAAAGTTTTTTAATTTTTTTAAAAGCTTTAAATCTATGATCTATTTTATATTTCTGTGATGCTCTCATTTCACCAAATGTAATTTTTTTTCCAAGTGGTATGAAAATAGGATCATAACCAAAACCATTTTTACCTTTTATAACTGGTGAAATAAAACCTTCAACCCTTCCAATAGAATTTATTATTTCTTTATTTTTATTATAAATGGTTAAGGCACAAATAAACCTGGCCTTAATTTTTTTCTCTCGCCAATTTTTGTCTTTTTTATCTAACTCCTTAAAAACTCTATTCATTGCTTTTTTAAAATCGCCTTTTTTACCTCCCCATCTAGCTGAATAAATTCCAGGATCTCCATCTAAAACATCTATTTCTAAGCCTGAGTCATCAGATAGACATGTCATTTTTGATTTTTTAGAAAAAAATTTAGCTTTGATTAAAGAGTTTTCCTTAAATGTCTTGCCATTTTCAGGAGGGCTTTTTATTTTAAAGTCCTGTGGAGAGTATATTTCAACATTTTTAGGCAATAAATCCTTAATTTCTCTTAATTTTCCTTTATTATTAGTGCCTACCAACAATTTTATAATTTTATTCTTTAACATCTAGCAATTATCAAATTTCATACCATATAAGTTGTCATGGAAAAAGATCAAAACATTAATTCTGAAAACCAAAATGAAGAAATTAAAGAGAGTGAAGCTGAGGAGCAAAACCAAGTAGAACAAGAAATTTCAGCTGATAAAACTGAAGAGGCAAAAGAGGTTACACCTGAAGAAAAAATTAAGGAGTTAGAAGATAAACTTACAAGAACTTTTGCTGAAATGGAAAATCAAAGAAGAAGATTTGAAAAGGAAAAAGATGATGCTTTTGATTATGGTGGATTTTCTTTTGCAAAAGAAGCTTTAAATTTAATTGATAATCTTGAAAGGTCAAAACAAATTTTAGAAAGTGATGAAGTATTAAAAGATACTGAAGCTTTAAAAAAAACTTTAGAGCATTTTGAAATTATTAGTAAAGATATGGTGTCGATTTTTTCAAAAAATGGAATTACACCTGTTGTTTCTATTGGTAAAAAATTGGATCCCAATCAACACCAAGCTATGATGGAAATTGATGACGATCAAAAAGAACCTGGAACAATAGTTCAGGAAATTCAAAAAGGTTTTATGATGAAAGATAGACTTTTAAGACCAGCATTAGTCGGAGTTTCAAAAAAAACTAAAACTCCAGATGATCAAAAAAGTGAGGAAAATAAAGAAAATTCAGACAATTAATTATAATTGTAAGAACTTGTAGATTGAAAATTAACACTTATATGAAGGAAAGGAATTAAATTATGAGCAAAATTATAGGAATAGATTTAGGAACAACAAATTCATGCGTGTCTATCATGGAAGGTAGTCAGCCAAAAGTTTTAGAAAATGCTGAGGGTGCAAGAACAACTCCTTCGGTTGTAGCTTTTACTGAGGATGGGGAAAAACTTGTAGGTCAACCTGCAAAAAGACAAGCTGTAACTAACCCTGAAAATACTATTTTTGCTGTAAAAAGATTAATTGGAAGAAGTTTTGAAGACCCTACTGTAAAAAAAGATATTGCAGCTGCACCTTTTAAAATTGTGAATTCAGAAAAAGGAGATGCTTGGATTGAAGCTAAAGGGGAAAAATATTCACCTTCTCAAATTTCAGCTTTTATTCTTCAAAAGATGAAAGAAACAGCTGAAAAATATTTAGGCCAAGAAGTAACGAAAGCAGTAATCACGGTTCCTGCATATTTTAATGATGCTCAAAGACAGGCAACAAAAGATGCTGGTAAAATTGCTGGCCTTGAAGTTTTAAGAATTATTAACGAACCAACAGCAGCTTCTCTTGCTTACGGTTTAGATAAAAAACAAAATAAAAAAATAGCTGTTTATGACTTAGGTGGTGGAACTTTTGATGTTTCTATCCTTGAACTGGGTGATGGTGTATTTGAAGTTAAATCTACAAATGGAGATACATTTTTAGGTGGTGAAGACTTTGACAATACAATCGTTGATTACTTAATTGGTGAATTTAAAAAAGATTCTGGAATTGATTTAAGATCAGATAAATTGGCTCTTCAAAGATTAAAAGAAGCTGCTGAAAAAGCAAAAATTGAATTGTCTTCTGCAGAACAAACAGATGTTAATTTACCCTTTATAACAGCTGATAAAACTGGTCCAAAACATATCAATCTAAAAATGACTAGAGCAAAATTAGAAGCTTTGGTTGAAGATTTAATCTCAAGAACATTACCACCATGTAAAACTGCTCTTAAAGATGCAGGGCTTACTGCAAGTGAAATTGATGAAATTGTAATGGTTGGTGGAATGACAAGAATGCCTAAAGTTCTATCTGAAGTTAAAAACTTTTTTGGTAAAGAACCTAATAAAAGTGTAAACCCTGATGAAGTTGTAGCAATGGGTGCTGCAATCCAAGCTGGTGTTCTTCAAGGAGACGTTAAAGATGTCCTTCTTTTAGATGTAACACCTTTATCGCTTGGAATTGAAACATTAGGTGGGGTTTCAACAAAATTAATTGAAAAAAATACAACAATACCAACAAAAAAAAGCCAAGTATTTTCAACAGCTGATGACAATCAACCTGCCGTATCGATAAGAGTGCTTCAAGGTGAAAGAGAGATGGCATCTGACAATAAAATGTTAGGAAACTTTGAACTAGTTGGAATTGCGCCTGCTCCAAGAGGAGTGCCTCAAATAGAAGTAACTTTTGATATTGATGCAAATGGAATTGTGAGTGTTTCTGCTAAAGATAAAGGAACGGGAAAAGAACAAAAAATTCAAATCCAGGCCTCTGGTGGCTTAAGTGATGAAGAGATTGAAAAAATGGTAAAAGATGCTGAAGCAAATAAAGAAGAGGACAAAAAGAAAAGAGAATCTGTTGATGTTAGAAATCAAGCAGACACTCTTTTACACTCTACTGAAAAAAATCTAAAAGAGCATGGTGCCAAAGTTTCTGATGCTGATAAAAAAGCAATTGAAGATGCCTCAACTGACTTGAAAGAAGCTATTAAAGGAACTGATACCGAAGAAATTAAAAAGAAAACTGAAACTTTAGTTCAAGCCTCTATGAAGTTAGGTGAAGCAATTTATAAATCTCAAGAGAAAAAAGAAGGCTCACCAAAAGAAGGTGATAAAAATGATGAAGGAAAAAAAGACGATAATGTAGTTGATGCTGACTTTGAAGAAGTTAAAGAAGAAAGCAAAGAAGGCAAAGAAGAAGATAAAGAAAAAAGCGCCTAAGACTTACAGCAACTATCATCTTAAAGTAACTTATGGCTAAAAGAGATTTTTATGACGTCTTAGGGGTTAGCAAAAGTGCAAGCCCTGAAGAATTAAAATCTGCTTACCGTAAATTAGCTGTAAAATATCACCCAGACAAAAACCCAGGTGATAAAGCCTCAGAAGATAAATTTAAAGAAGCTGGTGAAGCTTACGGCATCCTTTCAGATAAAGAAAAAAAACAAAACTATGATAACTTTGGCCACGCTGCTTTTGAGGGTGGTGGAGGCAGACAAGGAGGAGGCTTTGGTGGTGGTTTTGGTGGAGCTGATTTTTCAGATATATTTGAAGATTTTTTTGGAGATTTTGGTGGTGGACAATCAAGGGGAAGAAGAAAAACTAATAATAGAGGGTCTGATCTTCGATATGATTTATCTATTACCCTTGAAGAAGCATATGAGGGTAAAAAACAAGATATAAAATTCTCAACTACAGAAAAATGTAATACTTGCAGTGGTAATGGTTCTAAACCTGGTCATTCTCCAGACAGATGTACGGTTTGTGGTGGAAATGGAAAAGTAAGATCTAACCAAGGTTTTTTTACTGTTCAACAAACTTGTCCTCAATGTGCAGGCTCTGGTGAAGAAATAACAAATCCATGTACAGATTGTAATGGTCAAGGTAATAAACAAGCCTCCAAAAAAATATCAGTTACAATACCTAAGGGTGTCGATGATGGAACTAGGATTAGATTAGCTGGCAAAGGTGAAGCAGGATCCAAAGGTGGGGCAAATGGTGATCTTTATCTATTTGTAAATGTTCATTCACACGATTTATTTAAAAGATCTGATGAAAACTTATTCTTTGAATTTCCTATATCCATTGCTGATGCAGCTTTAGGAACCACAATAGAGATACCAACAATTGATGGCGGAAAAGCTAAAATTAAAATACCTGATGGAACTCAAAATGGAAAACAATTTAGGCTAAAAGGCAAAGGTATGCCTTATATGAGAGGTAGTGGAAATGGAGACCTTTATGTCCAAGTAAATACTGAAGTTCCTATTTCTTTAAACAAAGAACAAAAAGCTTTACTTGAAAAATTTAGAGAAATTGAAAATGAAAAGTCTAATCCAAGTATCAAACAATTCTTTCAAAAAGCAAAAAGTTTTTGGAAAAACTAAAGACTAATTAACTAAAAAAGGTTAATATTTTCCTAGATGAAAAAAATTAATTTAGCTATTTCTGGCTGTCTAGGTAGAATGGGTCAACAGCTTATTAGATCCTCAAAAAATAATAAAAACTTTAAACTAACTGCTCTAACAGAAAATAAAGCTATCAGTAAAAAAATTGCTGGTATCAAGCTTGATGTAAATACTGAAGAAACTTTTAAAAAAACTGATGTAATAATAGATTTTACAGTTCCAGCCTGTACTTTAGATATTTTAAAAATTGCCTCAAAATTAAAAAAAAGAATAGTAATAGGAACAACGGGATTTGATCAAAAAGAAGAGGCCTTGATTAAAAAATTTTCTAAAACCATTCCAATTTTAAAAGCAGGTAATATGAGCCTTGGCGTTAATTTATTAATGTATTTAACAGAAATTGCCTCAAAATCACTAAATGAAGAATATTTAAGCAAGGTTTTTGAAGTTCATCACAAACACAAGAAAGATTACCCATCAGGAACAGCCTTAATGCTAGGAAAAGGAATTGCAGATGGAAAAAATAAAAACCTTTATAACTTAATGGGTAAAAAATTTTTAAATAAAAAATCTTTTCCTTATGGAAAAAAAATTAATTTCAATTCAATTAGAAAAGGTGAAATTATTGGTGAACATGAAGTTACATTTTCTAGTGGAAAAGAAATAATAAAATTAAGTCATGAGGCTTTTGACAGAGCACTTTATTCAGATGGAGCTCTAACTGCTGCAAAATGGTTGATTAATAAAAAACCAGGACTTTATTCGATGAGAGATTTATTGAACTTTAGATAATGGATGAAAAAGATAAAGCTAAAAGAATACTAAAAATTTTAAATAAACTTTATCCAACAACCCCTATCCCGCTAGATCATATTAATAACTTTACTCTCTTAATGTCAGTTCTTTTATCGGCACAATGCACTGATCTAAATGTTAATAATGTAACTAAAAATATATATCCAAAATATAATAAACCTGAGCATTTTGTAAAATTAGGCAAAAAACGAATAGAAAAATTGATTAAAAGTATTGGTCTCTTTCGAGTTAAGGCTAAAAGTATTTATTTGATGTCTAAACAGCTTCTTGAAAAGCATGGAGGCAAAGTGCCCAAAAGCTTTGAAGAGCTCGAAAAACTGCCTGGTGTAGGCCATAAAACTGCAAGTGTGGTTATGTCTCAAGGTTTTGGAGTTCCAGCTTTTGCAGTTGATACCCACATCCATAGATTAGCTCAAAGATGGGGTTTAACAAATGGCAAAAATGTAATTCAAACTGAAAAAGATTTAAAAAGAATATTCCCAGAAAAAACATGGAGCAAATTGCATTTACAAATAATTTATTATGGAAGAGAATTTTGTAAGGCAAGGGAATGTTATGGTTTGACTTGTAAAATTTGCACGACTTGTTATCCTAATCGAAAAAATCCAGTTAAAATAAAAAAAGCTTAATATGAAAATACTAGGAATTGGTAATGCCATTGTTGACGTCATTTGTAAAGTTGATGACCAATACTTAATAAATAATCAATTAATAAAAAGTACAATGAAACTGGTTGACGAAATAGAATTTAAAAAACTTTTATCAAGTCTTAAGATAGAACAAACTATCTCTGGTGGGTCGGTTGCAAATTCTATTGTTGGACTATCACAATTAGGAAATGATGTTGGGTTTATAGGTAAAGTTAACGATGATAATTTGGGACAAAAATACGAAGAAGGTCTAACTAAAGAAAAAGTTCAATATTTTTATAATAAAAAAAAAGAAATCTCACCAACGGGTACTTGTTTAATCTTAATAACACCAGATGCAGAAAGAACTATGGTTACATTTTTAGGTATTGCTGGAAAAATTAGCCCCAGTGATATTAATGAAAAAGCTATACAAGAAAGTAAAATGATATTTTTAGAAGGATATTTGTGGGATGAGGGAGAACCCAAGTCAGCTTTTGATAAGGCAATGTCAATGTCTAACACTAAAGCAATGTCCTTATCAGATCAATTTTGTGTGGATAGACATAAAAGTGATTTTTTAGATTTAGTTAAAAATAAACTTGATATTACCTTTGCTAACGAACAAGAAATTAGATCATTAATTAATGCTAAAAACTTTGAAGAGGTTATTGAATTTGGAAAACAACTGGGGAAACTTTTAATTATCACACGTGGTGAAAAAGGAAGCATTGCTGTTAAGAATCAAGAAATTACAGAATGTAAAAGTAAACCAAATTTAAAAATTGTAGACTTAACAGGTGCTGGAGATCTATTTGCGGCTGGTTTTCTTCATGGGTTAATCAATAATAGTTCTACTAAAGAATGTCTCGAAAAAGGGACTGCAATGTCTTCAAAGATAATTCAAAAAATTGGTGCTAGACTAGATTAGCTATTTTAGTCAATAAAATAGCCATTTTTATGGCTTAGTATAAATTTTTCATCTTTGAATAAATCACTTATTTTTTTTCGAAGTCTATAAATATGTGTTTCTACCGTGTGGGTTTCCATATTTGCCGAGTAACACCATATATTTTTTTGTAAGTCTTCAACATTGTGTTTAATTTTTTTATTATTTAAATACAAAATAATTTCAATTTCTTTTTCTGTTAACTTTAATTTTAAATTATCTTTAGAAAAGAATTTAGAATTTAAATTTAACTCATAGCCCTTAATTATAATTTTAGACTGTTGGTTAAATTTTAATTTGATTAATTTAATATTGATTAATTCTATTAATTTTTTAAATGATAAGGGCAGATCATTAAAATGTAAAAAATTTTTATCAGTTATATTAATATTTCGTAGTAATTTATGACCTGTTTTTGAAATTATTAAATAATCTAATCTATTTAGATCAAATTTCTTTTGAAAATCTTCTTCATTCTCAATTTTTATAATCGTAAAAGATAAATTTTCTTTTATCTCGTCTAAAATTTCATATAGTGAATGAAAGTTTAAAATAAAAACATTTTGCATAATTATATTTAATATTACTTATGATAATTCATGTGCCAAATAAAAACACTCTTATAATTGACGAATTTAAATTGAAATGCTCTGTTGGAAAAAGTGGCTTAAATTCTAATAAAAAAGAGGGAGATCATTCAACCCCAAAAGGGTTATTTAATTTAAGAAAATTATATTTTAGAAAAGATCGTGTTGGTATCCCAAAATGCAAAATCAATAAAAAGATCATTGAACAAGATATGGCTTGGTGTGATGACCCAAAACACAAAAAATATAATGAAGAAATTACAACAAACAATAAAAATTTTAGAGAAAACCTTCATAGAAAAGATCATAAATATGATTATATAATTTCAATTAGTCACAATGAAAAAAAAACTCCAGGTAAAGGGAGCGCAGTATTTATTCATTTAACAGATGATTATAAACCAACAGCGGGATGTGTTACTCTAAAAAAAAAAGATTTTGAAATTTTACTAAAATTAATAGATAAAAAAACTAAAATTAAAATTGGTTAAGTTCTACTACCAAATATTTTTGAGCCAACTCTAACATATGTTGCATTATATCTAATAGCCTCCAAGTAATCTCCCGACATGCCCATACTTAGCTCTTTAAAGTCTAATTCTTGGTTTATTTCATTCATCTCAGAAAAATATTTTTTGGTATTGTCATCATTTGGTGGAATACACATCGTACCAATGATATCTAAATTTAAATTTTTGCAAAATTTATAAAAATCACTCAGTCTTTCTTTATTTATTCCAGATTTTTGATTTTCGTTACCAATATTGACTTGAATAAATATCTTAGGTTTTTTTCCTTGTTTAGTTTGTTCATCAGCAATTTTATTAGCTAATTTTTCACTATCCAATGCATGAATATAATCAAATATTCTTAAAGCTACTTTTACTTTATTGGTTTGAAGTCTTCCAATTAAATGAAGCTGAATACTCGGATTTTGATTTTTTATGTGAACCCACTTATCAAGGGCTTCTTGAACTTTATTTTCTCCAAAATGAAGATGGCCATACTCAATTAATGGTAAAATATTTTCTATTGGAAAAGTCTTTGATACTGCAATAATTTTAGGCAATTTAACATGATTTACTTTAGATTTAACGAGGTCTTCTATATAAATTAAATTTTTAACTGTATTATGCATAATAAAATTCTAAAAAAATATTACTTCATAAATAAATTTAATCAAAGTCATATAGATAAACAAGATCAAGAAACCACTATAATCTACAGGAATTATGAACAAGATATAGATGAAAAACTAATTTTAAGAATAAAAAGTTATTGTAAAAAGAGAGGTCACAAATTCTTACTATCAAACAACATAAAATTAGCCATAAAACTTAACTTGAATGGGGCGTACATTCCATCTTTTAATAACGACAAAAAACATCTCTCTTATTCTTTTAAAAAAAATTTTATTATTTTAGGTTCTGCTCACAATGTTTTTGAAATAAGAAATAAGGAATCACAAAATGTTAAAGCAATTTTTTTATCATCAATATTTAAAAAAAATAAAAACTTTTTAGGTATTAATAGATTTAAGTTACTATCTCGTCTGAGTAAAAAACCATTTATAGCTCTTGGTGGTATTTCAAAGACTAGTTTGAAAAAATTAAATTTAGTTAACTGTATAGGCTTTGCTGGTATTTCTTTTTTTGAACAAAAAAAAGGCCCCTAAAAAGGGGCCCTTTTATTAATTTGTGTTCTAAATTAATTAGAATGCAAATGCTAAACTTATATCGTAACCTTTAACATCATTAACAGCTGTAGTTAAACCACCTCTGTTTTTCTCTTCAGCAAAACCTGCTGCTAAAGTCATTCCACCTTGAGTGTATGATACTGATAGGTTAGAGTTTTCTTGGTCAGTAGTTTTATCACCTGCATCGTAAGTAGACTCAGCGTAACCAACTGATAGACTATCTGATACAGCGTAAGTAACACCATATGCAGTCCACTCGTCAGAAGCAGCTACTGTATTAGCATCTATTTCTGATTTTTGGTAACCAACAGTTACTGGACCATATGCATATTTAACATACATAGTGTCATTGTCAGTGTTGCTAGTTCCACCAGCAGCATTGTTTTCACCCATAGCATAACCAAGAGTTAAACCTTCGTAGCCAGTGTATTCAAGACCGTAGTCAACTGAACTTTCAACTTCACCTGTTCCTGATGGAACGTATGAAGCAGAAATTTTAAGACCTTCAACAGCAGTTGTGTTGTCGTATCTCATCATGTTGTTACTTCCAGCTGAACCAATAGCACCAAATAGAGTAGAAAGAGTAGCTGTTACTCCACCATTGTCTATATCGTTTCCAATGATATCCCAAGTTTCACCGTAAGCTGTTGGCATTACATCGTCAACACCACCTACAACTGAATCAAGACCATGACCACCAAAAGCAAAAGTTCCAGCATCACCCATATTAATAGTCACACTTCTGTTATCCATATTACCAGTGCCTGTTTCATCATTATCTAATTGCATAGATAAAGTTACATTCCAACCATTATCTAATTCTCCACTACCTGAAAAAGTTACTTCATCATTCATGTAGAAACCGTTTGCAGAAGTACCTTTATCAGCACCACCGAAACCAATACTAGCTGAACCAGATGCAGTTAGTTCAGTTGCATGTACTGAAGATACGGCTAGACAACCAGCTAAAGCTGTTAGTCCTATTTTTTTTAAGTTATTCATATTTTTTCCTTATTGTTATTGTTTATTGTTTAATATTAAACACGGTATCTATATAGAAATCTGGGTTTTCGTTGTTTATAAAGTCCATATATTTAGTAAATTTTTAATATGTGTTGCATATATACATCACATTGTATGTCTATTTTCCTATATTTTTAATGTTTTCTTAAGTAAAGTGTGTAAATTCTCAAAATAACAATAAATTTTTCATGAATATAGCAAAAAACCTAAAATTCTTATTTTTAATATTTCTTTCTGCAATTTTTTTAAATTCTTGTGGTGGTAAATTACCCGGTGCTGACGCAAGAAAATATCCTCCTAACCCCGAAGCACGTGTTAAAAAAAATATTGAGGAAGGTAGAGGTTTTAGACTTTCAGATGTTGGGAAAAATAAAGGTGGAACATTTGAGTTTGCAAGTTCGAATGAATTATGGAGAGCTTCCTTAGACACAATTGATTTTATGCCATTAGCTTCTGTAAATTATAGTGGAGGCATTATAATCACAGATTGGTATTCATCAAATGTTGACAATGAAAGTATTAAAATCTCAATAAGGTTTTTAACTAATGAAGTAAGGTCTGATGCTTTAGATATAAAGGTTTTTAATAGAAAGTGTAATGTGCAATTTAATTGTGTGATAACTGAAAAGTCTGGGAATTTAGTTTCTGAATTGACAAATAAAATTTTAAAAACCGCAGCTGTTTACGAAAAACAAATGAAAGATAAAAACTTCAAACCATATATCACTTCTGACCCCAAAGATTAATAAATAATAATAAAATTAATAATTAATTTTATGGATAGATATAATTTTAAAACTGTAGAAGAAAAATGGCAAAAATTTTGGCATAAGAATAAAGTTTTTTCATCAAAATTAGATAAAACCAAAAAAAAATTTTATTGCCTAGAAATGTTTCCATATCCATCTGGTAAAATCCATATGGGACATGTTAGAAATTATACAATTGGTGATGTGCTAGCACGTTATAAAACATTGCAGGGCTACAATGTTCTTCATCCAATGGGCTGGGACTCGTTTGGTATGCCCGCAGAAAACGCTGCAAGACAAAATAATTTAGATCCTAAAACCTGGACTGAATCAAACATTAAGACTATGAGATCCCAACTTAAAAAGCTTGGGTTATCGATTGACTGGGACAAAGAAATTTCAACTTGTTCTGAAGATTATTATAAACACCAACAAGAATTTTTTTTAGATCTGTACGACAAGGGATTAGTTTACAGAAAAGAAAATTATGTTAACTGGGACCCAGTTGATGAAACTGTTCTTGCCAATGAACAAGTGGTAGATGGGAAAGGTTGGAGGTCAGGAGCTACAGTTGAAAGAAAGAAGCTAAATCAATGGTTTTTTAATATCTCAAAATTTTCAGAAGACCTGTTGCAAGGATTAGATGCATTAGAAAATTGGCCCAATAAAGTAAAAGTGATGCAAAAGAACTGGATAGGTAAATCGTTTGGTTGTGAAGTTGAATTTAAAATTGAAAGTGAAAAGCCTATTGAGAGTATTAAGTGTTATACAACAAGGCCTGATACTTTATTTGGTTTTTCCTTTCTTGCTCTTTCAGTTGACCACCCTTTAGCAAAATATTACGAGGAAGATAAAGAATTTCAAAAATTTAGAGAAGAGTGCTCTAAAACAGGTACTACTGAAGAATCTATTGCTTCTGCAGAAAAGCTTGGTTTTAAAACTGACATGATTGCAGTTAACCCACTAGATAAAAATATGAAAGTTCCAGTTTATTTTGCAAACTTTGTATTAATGGATTATGGGTTAGGTGCTGTTTTTGGTTGTCCAGCACATGATCAACGAGATTTAGATTTTGCAAAAAAATATAATTTAAAAATTACACCTGTTGTTAAACCTGAAAAAGATAAAGACTTTAAAATAAATAATGAGGCTTATACGGGTGAAGGATATCTTTGTAATTCAGATTTTCTTGATGGTTTAAAAGTTCCAAGCCAATCTATTATTAAAACTATAGAATTTCTTGAAAAGAATAATCTAGGAACAAAAAAGACTAATTATCGATTAAAAGATTGGGGTATATCAAGGCAGAGGTACTGGGGCTGTCCTATTCCAATAGCCTATGATGAAAATGATCAGCCTATTAAAATTCCAAGAGATATGTTGCCTGTTAAACTTCCAGAAATTGAAAAATTAAGCAACACAGGAAATCCTTTGGACTCAGAAGATAACTGGAAATTCTTTATCTTAGATGGCAAAAAATATAGAAGAGAAACCGATACATTGGATACTTTTGTCGATTCTTCTTGGTATTTTTTAAGATTTTGTTCACCTCATAATCTAGATCGTGGATTTACTCAAGAAGAGGCTAACTACTGGATGCCAGTTGACCAGTATATTGGAGGTGTTGAACATGCTATTTTACATTTATTATACTCAAGGTTTTTTATGCAAGCACTATCTTATAAAAATGATGATTTTAAATTAAAAGAACCGTTCGATGGATTGTTTACACAAGGAATGGTTTGTCACGAAACTTACAAAGACCAAAATAATAAATGGTTAAGTCCAGAAGAAGTGTCTTCTGAAAATGGTAAAGAATTTTATAAAAAAGATAATCCTTCTGAAAAAATAATTGTTGGACCAACAGAGTCTATGTCAAAATCTAAAAAAAATACAATAGATCCAGAGAATATAATAAAAAATTATGGGGCAGATTCTGTTAGATTATTTATTTTATCAGACAGTCCTCCAGAAAAAGATGTGCAATGGTCAGATCAGGGAATGTTAGCATCATTTAAATTTGTTCAAAAACTATGGACATTAAATTCTAAAATTTTAGATAAAATAAAAAATAATGATCAAGGCAGTGAGGGTAACGATTTAACTAAATTTACTAATCAACTAATTAATAAAATAACCCAAAACCTAGAAAAGTTTCATTATAATGTAATAGTTGCTAACTTTTATGAAATGTATAATTTTTTGATCAAAGAAATAGACAAGCCTATAAAAAAAGAGATTTTAATTGAAAACTATAAAAAAATTTTAATTGTAATGAATCCATTTATTCCACATTTTTCAAATGAGTGCTTAAATACCATTAATGAAAATCAAATTAATTGGCCAAAAATTTCAAAGGAAGATTTAATAGAAGAAGATATTAACTTTGTTATTCAGATAAATGGTAAAAAAAGAGCTATTTTAAAGGTAAAAAGAGATGTGGTTGAAAAAGAAATTTTAGAGATCATAAAAACAAACCTAGAAATTGAAAAATTTTTAAAAGACCAATCGATAAAAAAATCAATATTTGTACCCAACAGGCTTATAAATATTATACTATAAAAAATGCTACGAAAACAAATTATACTTCTTCTTTTATTACTACTATCATCATGTGGGTATGAAGCAATTTACTCCAAAAAGAATTCTGTAAATTATAATTTTTCAGTAAGTGAATTAAATTTTGTTGGAGATAGAATGGTTAATCTAAAGATCAAAGAAAAACTAAATAACTATGCTCAAGCTAAAAAAGATAAAGACTTTACACTAAAAATTTCTAGTACTTCAGAAAAAGTAATTTTATCAAAAAATACTGCCGGTGACGCAACTTCCTTTAAAAATTCAGTTTCTATTAATATAGAAGTTTTGATGAACAATAAATTTAAAAGCAATTTTATAATTTTGGAAAGTTTTAATTATAACAACATTTCTAATAAATTTAATTTAAAGCAGCTTGAAAAAGATATTAAAAATAATTTGGCAGAAATAGCCTCTGATAAATTAATTTTTAAACTATCTAATATTCAATGATACTAAAATCGTTTGAATTAAACAAAATAAAACTAGATAATTATAAATTTTATCTATTCTATGGTGAAAATGAAGGTCTAAAAGAAGAAAATATTAAAAATTTATTTGAAGAAAACTATAAAGATAAAATTCATAGATATGAAGAAAAAGAGATATTAGATGATATTAATATTTTTTTTAATAGTGTTCTTACTAAATCCTTTTTTGATAATGAAAAACTCATAATTATTAATAGAGCTACAGATAAAATTAAAACAATCATAGAAGAATTGATAGAGAAAAACCCTGAGGATATAAAAATTATCTTAAATTCAAAAAATTTAGAAAAAAAATCTACTTTGCGAAAATTTTTTGAAAAAGAAAAATCAATTGTATGTGTCCCGTTTTATGAAGATAATAATCAAACTTTAAACTCAATTATTAGTCTTTTTTTTAGAAATAAAAAAATCCCAATATCTCAGCAATTAATTAATGTCTTAGTAGAAAGAAGCAGGGGTGATAGAAAAAATCTGAATAATGAATTAGAAAAGATTGAAAATTTTTCATTGAATAAAAAAAATTTGAACATTCAAGAAATAATTAAGTTAACTAACCTTGCAGACAACTATAGTGCTTCGGAACTCGTGGATCACTCATTAGCTAAAAATACTAGGAAAACACTCACTATTTTAAGTGAAAACAACTATTCAGACGAAGATAATATCATAATAATTAGAACATTATTAGCTAAACTAAAAAGACTAGTTAAAATTTATGATTTAATTGATGAAAAAAACAATATTGAACAAGCAATTTCTGCTTGTAAACCACCAATTTTTTGGAAAGACAAACCTCTTGTTACTCAACAAGTAAGGTCTTGGAAAAAAGATGGGTTAGAGCAGTTAATTTATAAAACTAATGAAATTGAACTTTTAGTCAAAAAAAACTCAGTGCTTGCTAAAAATATATTGGCAGATTTTATAATTAATAATTCAAAAAAAACTAATAATTAGATTTAATAATTTCAATTATTTTATTCAACTGATCTAAATCTTTATATTCTAATAATAAAGATCCTGAATTATTTTTTTTATTTTTAATTAAAACATTAAGACCAATTTTTTCTCTAATTGAGTTCTCCAATACTTGTAGGTTAATATCCTTAGATGTTTTAAGAGAGTGTTTTTTAGTTTTAAATATTTTAACAAAATTTTCTGACTGTCTAACTGAGAGATTTTTTTCAATTATTTTATTTGCAACAAACTCTGCATTATCCAGACCTACTAAAATTTTTGCATGTCCTGCTGATAATTTTTGCGTTTGAATTAACTTTAAAACTGCTTGTGGAAGGTTAAGTAATCTCAAACAATTAGTAATATGGCTTCTACTTTTTCCAATAAATTGGGCTACTTTTTCTTGATCATATGAAAACTCTTCAATAAGCCGCTGATAACCTTGTGCTTCTTCTATTACATTTAAATCATTTCTTTGAACATTCTCAATAATTGCAAATTCTAAAGATTTTAAATCATCTATGTTCGTTATAACTACTGGAACTTCGTGTAGCCCTGCTTTTTGTGCTGACAACCACCTTCTCTCACCTGCAATTATCTCATACTTTGAGTTATCTTCACTAGACTTTCTGACAATAATTGGCTGAATAATACCCCTCTCTTTTATTGAGTTAGTTAAATCTTGTAAACTTTCCTCATCAAATATTTTTCTTGGTTGAAATTTATTGCTTACGAGATCAGATATCGAAACTTTATTGATATTTGCTTCTGCTTTTGTTTCACCTATTAAAGATGACAAACCTCTACCTAGGCCTTTTTTTATTTTATTTGCATCCATTATGCGGCGCTCCCTATTTTTTGTTCTTGATTAATAAATTCATCTGTAAAGTTAAAATATGATTTACTACCAGGACAAGATTTATCATACATTAAAACTGGCAGGCCATGAGATGGTGCCTCAGACAGTCTAACATTTCTTGGGATCACTGTTAGATAAACTTTTTCATTAAAATAGTCTCTTGCTTCTTTTTCAACTTGTGTGGATAGCTTATTTCTTTTATCAAACATTGTTAAAAGTATGCCTCTAATTTTTAATTCAGGATTTAAATTAATTTTTATCCGTTCTATGGTTTTCATTAGCTGGGTTAAACCCTCCAAAGCAAAAAATTCAGTCTGCAGTGGAACTAATAGTGAGTGAGAAGACACAAGAGACATAACCGTAAGCAAGCTTAGTGATGGTGGGCAGTCTATAAGCACATAATCATAGGTTGCTCTAGAATCATTTAAAAAAGCGGTTAATTCGCGTTTTAAAATAAATGCTCTCATACTATCATCGGCTGTCTCAACCTCAAGCCCAGATAAATCTACATTTGAAGTAATAATATCTAAATTTTTAAACGCTGTTTTTCTAATCACATCAGAAATGATTCTTGTTCCATTTAGCACCCCATAAATAGTATCTGTCGAACTTTCTAAATTGGAAAGACCAAGACCTGTAGTAGCGTTTCCTTGTGGATCAAGGTCTATTACTAAAACTTTTTTTTTGTGTTGGGCTAAACCTGCTGCAAGATTAATTACTGTTGTTGTTTTTCCAACCCCACCCTTTTGATTTATGACAGAAATAATTTGCATTTAGTTTTTTAATTTTTTTTTTAATGTTTTTTATATTTAATAAAAATGAATCTTCGCTCGTAATACTTTTTTTTTTTCAAAATCAAAATCCCAATTCATTAAAGTTTCTTCTAAAACTTTTTCTCCATTTTTTCCCATGAATACAATTAAATTTTTATAACTGCTAAAATTTTTATAAACTAAATCTAAAATTATTGGTAAAGGTTTAAAAGCTCTTGCCATTATTGTACCTGAGTCTAAATTTTCTGCTTCAAAAATATTTTCTTGCATAACTTCAGTATTTAATTTTAAATCTCTAGATACTTTTCTTAAAAAAGAGCTTTTATGGTGACTTTTTTCGTATAAATGAACTTTGGTTGAATTTTTTTGATTTTTAATCATAATTGATATAATTATACCTGGCATACCTCCACCTGAACCTATATCTGTTATAATACTACTATTTAAATCAACAAATTCAATGATTTGTGCTGAATCGATTATATGACGATCTCTAATAACCTTATTTTTAGCTGTTTCTTTACTTATTATATTAATTTTTTCATTTTCTGTTTGAAGCATAGATATGAATAGATCAAAATCAATTAATGTTTCACGTGGAACATTTTGGTTTTTTAGTAGTGGATAATTTTTAAAAATTTCTTCCATTAAGCTATTAGCTTAATAGACTTTCTTTTTACATATGACAACAAAATATATACGGCAGCTGGAGTTATTCCATCAATTCTCAGTGCTTGTCCCATAGTTTTTGGTTTTATTTGTTCAAATTTGGCTTTTACCTCATTTGATAGTCCAGAAAGATCATCATAATTAAGATTTTCAGGTATAACTAAATTTTCATCTCTTTTAAATGCTAATATATCTGCTTTTTGTTTTTTAAGATAACCTCTGTAATGAGCATTTATTTCAATTTGCTCATCTATTTTTTTATCAAAATAAGGAATTTCAGGCCAAATTTCTCTTATTTTTTTCATATTAACACCTTTTTGGGTTAATATTTCATTAGATTTTCTTAGAATGCCATCTTTTGCAATTTTAATATTAAAGCTCTTAATTTTTGTTGGAGAAATTAACGATTCACCCATTATTTTGGATATTATTCCTAGTTTTTTTTCTTTATCCTTAAAAATGTCCTCTCTTTCTTTTGATATTAATCCTATTTCAATTCCCTTATTTGTTAACCTTTGGTCTGCATTATCTGCTCTCAAGCTTAGTCTATATTCTGCTCTTGAGGTAAACATTCTGTAAGGCTCCGCAACACCCTTTGTTACCAAATCATCTATCATAACTCCAATGTATGCATCTGATCTATCTAAAATAAATGGTTCTTGTTTCTTAAAAGATAACGCAGCATTAATTCCCGCTATTAAACCTTGAGCCGCAGCTTCTTCATATCCAGTTGTCCCATTTATCTGTCCAGCAAGATATAAATTTTGAATTTTTTTAGTTTCAAGAGTTAAAAATAGTTCTCTAGGGTCAATATAGTCATATTCTATAGCATAACCGGGTCTAATTATCTTAACATTTTCTAAACCATTGATATTATTACATATTTCTTGCTGTACATCTTCTGGTAGCGAAGTTGATATTCCATTTGGGTATATTGTATGGTCATTTAGCCCCTCGGGCTCTAAATATATTTGGTGGCGGTCCTTATCTGCAAACTTTACTATCTTATCCTCTATTGAAGGGCAATATCTTGGACCAACCCCCTGTATGCTTCCTGAGTACATGGCGCTTCTTTTTAAATTTTTTTGAATTATCTTATGAACCTTTTCATTTGTATATGTCATCCGACATGAAACTTGTTTGTTTAAATTTTTTTTAGTTAAGAAAGAAAAAAAATAAGGATCCTCATCTGCAAACTGTTCTTCTAAATTGTCATACTTAATTGTTCTAGTATCTAGCCTTGGTGGTGTTCCTGTCTTAAGTCTTCCTATTTTGAAATCATATTTTTCAAGTTGTTCACTTAATCCTGTTGAAGGCTTCTCATTAAATCTTCCAGCCGGTGTTCTTTCATCACCAATATGAATCAAGCCATTCAAAAATGTGCCCGTTGTTAAGATTAGCTTACCACATAAAATTTTTTTACCTGAATTTGTTTCAAAACCACTTATAGTGTTTTTATTAAAAATAAATTTTATTACTGGATCAGAAAAAACGCTTAAATTACAATAGTTTAGTAATTTTTCTTGCATATATTTACGGTATAATGATCTGTCTGATTGCGTTCTAGGCCCCTGTACCGCTGGCCCTCTACTTCTATTTAATAATCTAAATTGTATACCTGATTTATCTGCAACATCTCCCATCACACCGTCTAAAGCATCTATCTCTCTAACAAGATGACCTTTGCCAAGACCACCTATCGCTGGGTTACAAGACATCTCTCCTATGGTCTCAATTTTGTGTGTAAAAAGGGCAGTGTTAATTCCAAGACGAGCAGACGCTGCAGCAGCTTCACAGCCAGCATGTCCTCCTCCAATAACTACTACCTCAAATGATAAATCATTTTTCATAAGTTAAATTTATAACTGATATAAATATTTACAAGCAGACAGTATTTTTTTAATAAATATTTCTTAAGTTAATTAAGGCTACTTTTTTATGATTAAAATTGAAGAATTAGTTATGGTTATCAACTAAAATAGAGAAAATAGGCTAAAAAACCCCTCTAATGTTGATTATTTGCCAATGCAAAAATCATTGAAAATACTACCTAATATCTCTTCAACATCTACTTTTCCAACTATCATTCCTAAATGTCGTGTTGCTAAACGAAGATCTTCTGCAGCTTTATCAAAATCTTCTGCTTCATTTTTTTCTTCAAAGTTTTTCAAACAATTTAAGCTTTGTTCAAGATGTTGTCTATGTCTTGCACGGGTAATTAAAATATCCTCACTTGTGATAAATTTATTTTTTAACTTATTTTTAATCTTTGAAATTAAATCTTCTAAATTGAGATTATTTTTTACAGAAATTAAAACATGTTCATAATTTTTTATTTCAGAATTTAAATCTTTATTTAGAAGATCTGATTTATTAATCACTAGTATTGCATTTTCGTCCATCAATTCCTTCAAAACTCCTTTAAAATCAATGCTTTTAGCGTCTATAACAATTAACTTTAAGTCTGCATTTTCTGCTTTATCAAGGGCTAATTTTATTCCTTTTTTTTCTATTTCATTTTTAGAATCTCTAATTCCTGCAGTATCAGAAACAACAACTGGATAACCATCAATATTTAAATGAGTCTCAATTACATCTCTTGTTGTTCCAGCTATTTCTGAAACAATTGCTACATCTCGATTAGAAAGGTGATTTAGTAAGCTAGACTTTCCAGCGTTGGTTGGTCCTATGATTGCAATCTTAAAACCTTCTCTAATTCTTTCACCAACTTTCTGATCGTCTAGAATTTTTTTTATATTTAAAATTACTTCATTAGAAATTTTTTTTATATTTTTTAAAATATCTTCTGGCAGATCTTCATCTGGAAAGTCTATTTTTGCTTCAACGTGTGATAAAATTTTTAAAAGTTTTTCTCTTAAGTTATTAAATTTATCTGCTGATTTTCCATTCATAATCTTAATTGCTTGTTGTCTTTGGATTTCAGTTTCTGCTGAAATTAAATCTGCAATACTCTCTGCCTTAAGCAAATTTATTTTTCCATTTTGAAAGGCAAGCTTTGTAAACTCTCCAGGATCAGCTAAACGACAATTTTTAATTTTTGAAATAGAGTGATGCAGGGCATCAATTACTGCTTTACTTCCATGTATGTGGAATTCCGCCATATCCTCCCCTGTGTAGCTCTCAGGGCCAGGAAACCACAATATTATACCTTCATCAATAAGCTCAGAAGTATTGATTTTATTGATTTTTCTTAAAGTAGCAACTCTTGTCTCTGGGAGAGCCGCGTTGGTTAATAGTTTTATTACTTTTTTAGTATCTTTTCCAGAAACTCTAACAATAGCAATTCCTGAAATACCTGGACCAGTGGAAAGAGCATAAATTGTCATGCTGATATTATAACTTCTATTTTACAGTTCTGTAAAACGTTAAATTGACAAGGATAAAATTATTTTTTCAAAACTCTTAGTAAAATCTTTTGTGTCGAAGAGAGATGATTTTAATACTTTTTCTCTCAAATTTTTTCCAAAATTTTGCAAAGAGTTTTTTTCTTTTTGAAATGAAATAGCTTTGTTAAAATAATCGTCTTTGTTTTTAGCAATAAAGTTTTCCATTTGGAGATTAATATTTATACTTTCTCCACATCGTGAATTAAAATTATGACCTTTCATTGTTAAAACAGGAACACCCATTAGTACGGCATCAAAGCTAGTTGTGACACCTGGGTAGGGGAATGTATCTAGCGCAACATCAACATTATTATAGAGGCCTAAATGGTCTTGGAAATCTTTTTTACGATTAATAAATAAAATTTTTTTTTTTCCACCCCTCTAGCTATAAATTTCTTTAAAAGATTTAATTTTAGTTCTTCACCAACAATACTTGATGGCATAGGGTTTTTTAAAATAATTTGAGAATTAGAATTGTTCAAAATTTTAGACCACACATCTATAGTGTCATCTGATATTTTATGAAAATTATTAAAAGAAGCATATGTAAATATCGAATTATTTTTTTGTATTTCAGGTAAAATGTCTGGTGGGGTCATCGCGTTCCATATTTTTGGTAAAAATAAAACTTTTTCAGAATACAATTTTTCTTCTTCTTTTTTGATTAAATTATGGTCTGCAATAAGATAATCCATGTTTTTAATTCCTGTTGTATTATTGTAGCCAAGCCAACAAGCTTGAATTTTTGCTGCTCTATTTGAAATAACTTGAAATCTATTTCCTCTAAAGAAACCACAAAGATCTATTAAAATATCAAGCTCAAATGATCTCAATAAATTAGTAGCCTCAGAGTCTGATAGACTACTAATATTTATCCAATTTTTAGTTAATAACTTTAATTCATCGGTTATATTATCATAATGAGATTTGTGTAAATTGCTAATTAAACTAATTTCAAATTTATCTTTATTTAAATTTAATAATAAACCTTTTAAAAAAAATGATACTGGATGAGTTTTAAAATCACTTGATAAAAAACCAATTTTTATTTTATTATTTTTTAAATTTTTAAAATTATAATTATAATCTTTTAAGTCTTTATTAGTTTCTATTAATTTTAAATAATTTTTACATTCAGAAAGATAATATTCTTGAGTTATACCGCTGGCATAATTTAAAGATGTTAAAAATTCATCTCTATTAATTTTTGATTTGGGATTAATTTTAAATAGAATTTTATAATATTTTATAGACTCGTTTAAATTAGCTAAATAAAGGTGAATTTTACTTAATCCAAGTAATAGCCTCTCATCACTCTGATTAATTTTATATGCTTCTTCAACATAGGGCAAAACGACTTTAAATTCTTGAGTTCTAAAACTAAGTTCAATCATGTTGCATAATAGTTGCAAGTCATGTCTATTATTAACATAAAGCATCTCAAATAAATTATGTGCGTGTTTGAGATTTTTAATGTTTGAAGATGGATTTAATGTTAAAGCACATGCATAATAAAATATTATTGCAGGTGATTTTTTTTCTGGTTTGGCTAATTTTTCATAATGAAGCTGTAGTTTGTTATACTGTTGTTCATTTAAATATTTTATAAAAATTTTATTAAGATTTATATTTTCTTGTTTTATCGACATTATGATAATAATTACCTCAAAAAAACAACGGATAAAATAAATAAAATTATATTGTTTTATGATCATTTGGTTGGCTTCATATCCAAAAAGTGGAAACACTTGGGTTAGATTATTTTTAGACTCCTTGTTATTTAAGCAAGATGCTAATGTAAATATTAATGATATAGGTATAAAACAATTTCCATTAAGAGGAGATTTTAATGGCCTGACTGATAAAATTGATGATGAAAATGAATTTGTTAAAAATTGTAATCTAGCTCAGACAAAAATAAATTTAGATAATGAAATTAAATTTTTAAAAACTCATCATGCATTATGGCGAAATGGCAATTATTCATTTACAAATACAGAAAATACACTAGGCGTTATTCATATAATTAGAGACCCAAGAAATGTGATTACCTCTATTTTAAATCACTTTAATAGAGATGATTATGTGCATGCATTAGAATTTATGAAAAACCCCCTTCAATGCATAGGAGATAGAGAAAGAGGCAACAGTGCTGACTTGATGACCATTATTTCCTCTTGGGGAAATCATTATAGTTCTTGGAGAAAATTTAAAAAGAATAACCTATTAATTAAATATGAAGATTTAATAAATAAACCAGAGGAAGAATTTTTAAAATTGTGTAATTTTGTTGAGAAAATCACAAGTTTGAAATTTGAAAAAAATCTGGTTTTGAAAGCAATTAAGAATTGTGAATTTGATAAACTAAATAGACAAGAAGAGACTAATGGGTTCAGAGAGGGAGCTAAAAATATAATTGGTAAAAATAATAAGTTTTTTTATTTAGGACCAAAAAATAATTGGAAGAAATTATTGAACAAAGAAATTAAATGTGAAATTGAAAAATTATTTGAAAAGGAAATGTTGGAGATTGGATATCTCTAATAATAGATTAAATACAAAAATTAAAATAATGCTTGGCTTTTCCTGAGAAAGTACAACTTTAAGCTGGTTTGTTCATTGAGCTAAAGAAATCCGCATTACTTTTTGTTTCTTTAAGTTTTGAATTAATAAATTCAATAGCATCCATTGTTCCCATAGGACTGATGATCCTTCTCAATACATTCATTTTTGAAAGGTCATCCTTATCAAAAAGTAATTCTTCTCTTCTTGTTCCAGATTTAGTTATATCAATTGCTGGATAAATTCTTCTTTCTGCAATCTTTCTATCCAAAACTGTTTCACTATTTCCAGTTCCTTTAAATTCTTCAAAAATAACTTCATCCATTCTTGATCCCGTGTCAATCAGTGCAGTTGAGATGATTGTTAATGATCCACCTTCTTCAATATTTCTAGCAGCGCCAAAAAATCTTTTTGGTCTTTGAAGTGCATTTGCGTCAACTCCACCTGTTAGCACCTTTCCAGAACTTGGAATTACTGCATTATAAGCTCTACCCAATCTTGTGATTGAGTCTAATAAAATTACAACATCTTTTTTATGCTCAGTTAATCTTTTTGCTTTTTCAATTACCATTTCAGCTACAGCAACGTGTCTTGATGCAGGCTCATCAAAAGTAGAACTGATAACCTCACCCTTAACCGTTCTTTTCATATCCGTTACTTCTTCTGGTCTTTCATCAATCAATAAAACCATCAAGTAACTTTCTGGATAGTTTTTAGCTATTGAGTTTGCAATACTTTGTAAAATCATTGTCTTACCCGCTTTAGGAGGAGATATAATTATTGATCTTTGACCTTTCCCAATTGGACTTACAAGGTCAATTAATCTTGGAGTTAAATCTGGTTTTTTTTCAATCTTGGTTGTCTCAACTTCCATCACCATTTGTTTGTTTGGGTAGAGTGGAGTTAAATTGTCAAATGCAATTTTGTGACGAGCTTTTTCTGGTTCTTCAAAATTTATTTTTTCTACTTGTAATAATGCAAAATATCTTTCTCCCTCTTTGGGCGCTCTAACAGGACCTTCGACGGTGTCTCCTGTTCTTAAACCAAATTTTCTAATCTGACTTGGACTAACATAGATATCGTCTGGTCCAGCCAAATAGTTTGATTCCATTGCCCTTAAAAAACCAAACCCATCTTGTAATAATTGTAAAACTCCAGCTCCAGTTATCTCCTCTTTTTCTGCAACTTTTTTTAGTATAGCAAATAAAATTTCTTGTTTTCTAAGTGTGCTAGCATTTTCAATCCCAAGCTTTTCTGCTTGAGCTATTAATTGTTCAGACGATTTTAGTTTTAGTTCTTGAATATTCATGTTGAGGGATTGTGTTTAAGGTTATTGGATGATTTCAATATATATACTCTAACGAGTATTTCAAGTCTAGATCGGTTTAAATATAACAATAAAAACAACCAAAATAAGCAATATTGTTGGCACTTCATTAATTATTCTAAAAAATTTAGAGGATTTAGTATTTTGATCTATTTTAAAATCATTAAGTAATTTTCCTAAATAGAAATGATAAATTGTTAATAAAGTTATTAATATTAATTTTAGTTTTAACCAAAGTGTTAAAATAACCTCATGGCCAATAACAGAGATTAATATTAATCCAAAGAGCCAAGATAAAATCATTGCTGGCATCATGATAAAATAAAATAATTTTCTTTCCATTGTTTTAAATATTGAGGAAGAAATTTTATGATCAATATTTTCAATATGGTAAACAAAAATTCTTGGAAGATATAAAAGGCCAGCCATCCAAGAAATTACAGCTATCAGATGGAGGCTTTTAAACAAAAGATAACTATTCATAATTTAAACAAGGACACTTTTTAAAATTTGAAGGACACTGAATTTTGGGAGGATAAAGGTTTTCACTAAATTTATATTCATTTTTTTTTATTATTAATTCCGACATTGCTTTAATAAAATCCTCATTAGTGCCAAGAGCTGGAACTCGTGTATAATTTTTGCATCCATTAGCGTCTGCAATCTCCTTATACTCTATATCTAATTCAACCAGTGTCTCTGAGTGTTCAGAAACAAATGCGATAGGGACCAAAACAATATGCTTGCCAAGTTTAGAATTTTCAATAATTATATCTTCAGTGGACGGACCTATCCATTTCAGTGGTCCAACTCTACTTTGATAACTTAATATCCAATCCAAGTTTTCAATGTTCAAATTTTCAACTATTTTTTTAACAGATTGTTCTACTTGCCATTGATAGGGGTCTCCTTTTTTAATATTTTTTTCTGGCAGGCCGTGCGCAGAAAATATTAATTTAAAATTTTTAAGATCTTTAATTTTTTTTATTATTTCTTTTGTGTGTGCATTGATAAAATTTTGATCTGTTGGATAACAGCATATTGTGTTTGTTTTAACATGGTAGTTGTTTTTTTTACAAACATCTCTCCACTCTTTAATTGAAGACCCAGAAGTTGCAGCAGAATATTGTGGATAAAGAGGCATCAAAATAATTTCTTCAGGGTTAAATGATTGAACGTCTTTGATCACATCATTTGCTCTAGGGTTCCAACACCTCATTACAATAAAACATTTATATTCGCTATCGATTTCGGTTTGGTTTAATTTTGTTTCAAGTGCTTTTGATTGCTCCATGGTTAATTTTAGTATCGGTGATGAGCCACCTAGCTCTTTATAAATTTTTTTAGCAACGGGTGCTCTTCTGTTGGATATCAGTTTTGCCAAAGGGTATCTTAATATAGTTGGTAAATTTAGAATTGCTGGATCATTAAATAAGTTAAATAAAAATGGCTCAACATTTTCAATTTTATCAGGACCACCAAGGTTAAACAAAATTACTGCTTTTTTCATTTAATAATCTTTCACTATTTTAACCAAATACTCTACCATATTTGGATTGGTTTCGGGTAACACCCCATGACCCAAATTAAATATATAGGGATGATCTTTAAAGGTGTTTAAATATTTTAAAGTCTCTTTTTTCAAATTTTCTTTGTCCGTTAATAAAATTTTAGGATCGAGCCCTCCTTGAACTGGTATTTTTATTTCTTTACATGCTGAAACAGGATCAACATCATAATCAATATTAACTGCATCAGGTTTAACAATATCGCAATAATTTTTATAATTTTTTATTCCTCTGGGGAAACAAATTACAGGAATATTTAATGATTTAATATAATTCACTAAATTTAGTGTTGGAACATACACATAGTTTGGTAGGTCTTTTTCTTCCAGGAGACCCGCCCAACTGTCAAAAATTTGAATTACAGTTGCACCGTTTTTAATTTGCTGGTCAATATGTAATTTTAAAAACTTTTCTAAAATTATTAAAACCCTATTTATTAAAAATTCATCTTTAAAAAAATCTTTTACTAATTCTTTTTTTGGGGAATGTTTATTAATCATATAAACTAACAATGTCCATGGTGCACCCACAAATCCTATTAAATTTTTATTTTTTATTAAATTGTCTTCACTAACTTTTTTGATTGATTTATAAACTGGATATAATTTTTCTACAAAATCAATTTCATCAATCTTAGATATTTTTTCTAAATCTAATAAACCCAGTTTTGGACCAAAATTTTTTTCAAATTTTACTTCTTGGTTTAATCCATATGGGATCATTAAAATATCTGAAAAAATTATAGCCGCATCTAAGTCAAATCTTTTAAGAGGTTGTAAGGTTATTTCTGAAGATAGGTTTTCGTTTAGACATAAGTTTATAAAATCTGGATTTAATTTTCTAATTTCTCTAAATTCTGGTAAATATCTACCTGCCTGTCTCATTAACCATATTGGAGAATTATTAGTTTTTTTGTTTATTATGGTTTCTTGGATGGGTGTCATAATAATAAGTAAATATTTAATTATAGTATTAGTTATATAGTATGTGAATAATGGTAATTAATTGTTTTTCAGTTTTTATACATGATTTATTAACAATTAATAATTTATAGAATTAGCACATAGTCTTAAATTTAAGGGTTTATTTAATATTATTAGATAAAATGTATATTATTGCTTAACATGTTTATTAATGTTTATAAAAATGGGTTTTTACAAAGAAAAATAATAAACAAGATTATTTTGAAGAATGATAAAAATAATACTTAATTATCAACATTTTATTCATGAGTAATACATATCAAATATACCTTATTTCTGACTCCACAGGTGAAACACTAGATAGAGTTTTTCTAGCAATTAAGGCTCAATTCAAAAATATAAAATATGATGTTAAATCTTATTTTTTTACAAGAACAGAAAATCAAGTTTCAAAAATAATGGATGAGGCAAAAAAAAATGATAATGCAATAATTTTATATACGATTGTTGACACTTCACTTGCAAAATTTTTAGCAAACAAAGGAGATGAAAAGAAAATTCCATGTTTTAGTGTTTTAGGAAATTTAATAATGAACTTCTCAAAACTTTTAAATCAAAAAGCATCTCACGTTCCAAGCGGGCAACATGCTTTAAATGAAGAGTATTATGAAAGAATAGAGGCCATCCAATTTACTATGGCTCATGATGATGGCAACCTTGTTGAGGATGTAGATAAAGCAGATTTGATATTATTGGGGGTAAGCAGAACAAGCAAAACACCAACATCAATTTATCTTGCTAATAGAGGTTATAAAACTTTGAATATTCCTTTAGTAAATGAACAATCAATACCAGAAAGCTTAAAAAAGAACCCTAAACTTTCTTGTGTAGTGGGTTTAACAACCGAACCTCAGCGCTTAGTTGATATTAGAAAAAACAGAATGAATGCTCTTAAAGAAAAAGAAAATACAAACTATACAAATATCAATAAGATAGAAAAAGAAATTAACGAAGCCAAAAAAACATTTATCAAATACAAATGGCCAACAATTGATGTTACTAGAAAATCAGTGGAAGAGACTGCAGCATCGATCATTAAAATATATGAAATAAACAAAAATAATGGTTAAAGAAATTATACTTGCATCAAAAAGTGGTGTGAGAAAAAAGATTTTAGAGGAAAATAATATTCAATTCAGGGTGGAGCCATCTAATGTGGATGAGGATAGTGTTAAAGAAAGTTTGTTAAAAGAAAAAGTAACTCCAACGATTATTTCAAAAAATCTAGCAGAATTAAAGGCCAATAAAATTAGCCAAAAATTTACAGAAGAAATTGTACTTGGTGCAGATAGCGTAATAGATTTAGAAGGCAAAATAATCTCAAAACCAAATGATAGAGAAGAGGCACTAGAAATTTTAAAAAGGATGAATGGAAAAACTCATCAATTGATAAGTTCAGTTTGTATATCAAGGGGTGGATCAATGATATGGAATTACACTGATAAAGCCTCATTAACCATGAAAAATATGACTTTTTTAGAATTAGAGAACTACCTAAAAAAAATTTCTGATAAGGATCTGTATGCTTATAATGTTTATCAAATTGAAGGAGAAGGAAGAAATTTATTTTCAAAGATAGAAGGAGATGAAGATACAATTATGGGCCTTCCAGTCAAAAAAATTAAAGAATATCTTAAAATTATAAAATGAAAAAAACTTTTTTAGTTATAGGAAATCCAATTAAACATAGCCTATCGCCAAAACTACATAATTATTGGATCAAAAAATATAAAATTAATGCAACCTATGAAAAAAATCTTTTAGATCATAGCGAAATAGAAGATTTAATTTTTAATATTAGAAAAGAAAAAATTCATGGATTAAATATAACAGTCCCTTTTAAAAAGATGATTATACCTTTTTTAGATGAGCTGAGCGAGGAAGCAGAAATTTCTCAATCGGTAAATACAATTTATAAAAGAGATAATAAAATTATAGGTGATAACACTGATATTGAGGGTTTTAAACTTAGTTTAGAAAAAACAGAACAAAATGTTAAAAATAAAAAGGCTCTAATACTTGGGGCGGGTGGAGTTGTCTCTTCAATTATTATTGCACTTAAAAAAATCCAAATTGAAAAAATTTATTTAAGTAATCGTACAGAATTAAAGGCAATAGAGTTGAAGAAACACTTTCCAGAAATTGAGATAATTAAATGGGGAGAAACTATAGATTTTGATATGATCATAAACGCAACAAGCATTGGATTAAAAGAAGAAGATGAAATTAATATTAATTATCAAAAAATAAGCAAAGACAAATTTTTTTATGATGTAATTTATAATCCACCAGAAACAAATTTTTTAAAAAATGCAAAAAAGTACGGTGGAATAACAAAGAATGGTAAAATGATGTTTATTTATCAAGCTCAAAAAGCCTTTTTTATCTGGCATAAAATTGTTCCAGAAGTAGACAGTGAAACAATTAATCTTTTAGATGTATGATTAAAATTGCAGTTGTAGGGGATATTGGTTCTGGAAAAAGTCATATTGCTAAACTTTTTAGTTATCCAGTTTTTAATGCAGATCAAGAAGTAGCAAGTATATATAAAAAAAACAAAAATTGTTTTAGAAAATTAAAAAAAATTTTACCTAAATATTTTTCAGCATTTCCAGCAAACAAAATACAAATTATAAAAGCAATAGAGGACAGTGAAAAAAATTTAAAAAAAATTACTAAAATTATTCATCCAGAAGTTAGAAAGAAATTAACTATTTTTTTAAAAAAAAATAAAAAAAGAAAAGCTATAATTTTAGACATTCCTCTTTTATTAGAAAATAAATTAAACCAAAAAAGTGATATAATAGTTTTTGTTCAGTCAAAAAAAAGTGAAATTATTAAAAGACTAAAAAAAAGAGATAATTTTAATTTAAATTTATATAATCAATTTAAAAAAATACAGTTACCACTTAGTTATAAAAAGAAAAAAGCGAATCATGTTATTAAAAATAATTTTACCAATAAGCTTGTTAAGAAAAGTGTAAAAAAAATACTAAAAGAAATTATATAAAATGAAAGAAGTGATACTAGACACTGAAACAACAGGACTATCTGTTAGAGATGGACATAGAATTGTAGAAATTGGATGCATCGAGTTAGAAAATTTGATACCAACTAAAAATAGATTTCACTGCTATCTTAATCCTGAAAGAAAAGTTTCTGAAAAAGCCCTAGAAGTTCATGGTTATACGGATGAATTTTTATCTACTCACAAAAAGTTTGGAGATATAGTTGATGAGTTTTTAGTTTTTATAGAAAATAAGAGACTTGTAATACATAACGCTGAATTTGATCTATCTCACTTAAATAATGAATTATCATTGCTAGGCAAGGAAAAATTAAATAGTGAAAATGTTGTGGATACGCTTGCTTTAGCCAGGGACAAATTTCCAGGCTCTCCAATAAGTCTTGATGCGTTGTGCAAAAGATACAGAATAGATAACTCAAAAAGAACACAACATACTGCTCTTATTGACTGTGATTTATTAGCTAAAGTTTATATTAATCTTCTTGATCAAAAAGAACCAACTTTAAATTTTAAAAATGAAGATAATGAAAAAATAATAATAAACTCCAATGACACAAATCGGTATTACAAAAAAGTAGTTAAACCATCAGAGGCAGAACTTAAACTTCATAAAGAATATTTAAAAAATAGTTTAAAGAAGAATTTTTTTAATTAGCTCTTTGTTTGTATAATTCAGTAAAATCAATTTTTTTTTCAAATTTTATTCCAGGATAACCAGAGTCGGTTAATAAATTTAAAAATATTCTCTCTAGGTCAGGATAAATTTTATTAGGGACATCACATAGAATAATTTTTTCCATTTCTTTTTTATCAGAAACCTTTTCATCTACTTTAACTATAGATGTGTAAGTTATCTCAAAATGTGCTTTTTTTAAAATTTCAGGTTGGTCTGAAAATCTTAAGATTGTGTTAACTTCAATAATTCCATTTTTCACTGCCTTTGAATTAATATCAATGTTTAATTTGTATTTAGAAATTTTATCTCTTACAAATATATATGTTGGAGTGTCAGGTGTTTCACTCGACATATCTTTAATAAAATTTCCAATGATTTTATAATTTTCTGTCATTTTCATCCTCTATATCTTCAAATTCACCATTAATAAAATCTTGTTTTTTATTTATAGGCTTTTTTTTAATTGATACTTTTTTAAATATCAATTTTCTTGTTGGTGGAAATATTATTAATAAACCCAAGAAGTCTGTAGCAAAACCAGGTAAAATCAAAAGTAATGCTGCAAATGCTAAAGCTGCACCTGAAATAATTTCATAAACTGGCAGTTCATTTTTTACCATTTGAGACATTCCCGACTTTAGAGTGTTAAAGCCCTCATATCTGGCGTAGATAACCCCAAAAAAAGCCGTAATAAAGATAAGTAAAATGGTGTTAAAGGCTCCAATTTGAGAACCCAGCTTGATAAACAAATAAATCTCAACGATTGGAATACCAACTAATAATAATAAAAATGTGTTCATTTGTCCTTAGTCTAAATTGCTAGTTGTAATTAATCAACATAGTAAATATTATTAAATTATGAGTTATAGTTTTGAGTACATAGATATTATTCTTTTAGCAATGATTGCTGGTTTTATCTTTCTTCGTCTAAGAGGAATACTTGGTAAAAAAACTGGTTTCGAAGGAAAAATTCCACCACAATTTGAAAAGGAATTTCAAAAAACAAATATAACCCCAAAACCAGTTAGTGAAAATTTTGATGAAGTGTCACAAAAAGAATTTTTAAAAGGCGCCAAAATTGCTTATGAAACAATTATTACAGATTTTAGTGATAGTGATAATAAGCTGATAGCAAGCAAACCGCTTTTAAGTAAAAAAATTTATGATCAGTTTAAAGAGGCGCTTGAAGATAGAGCTAACAAAGGTCATTTTGCTGAAATAACTTTTATAGGGATTAAGTCAGCTGTAATTAAAACGCATAAAAAAATTGAAGATAGCTTAGAAGTTACAGTAGATTTTGTTAGTGAAATTATAACATGTATAAAAGATAAAGATAAAAATATTGTATCAGGGGATAGTGATAAAATAAAAACTGTTTATGATACTTGGGTTTTTTCAAAAGACATTAAATCATCAAATCCAAATTGGTTATTAATTAATACTATTACCTAATTGATTAAGAAGATAACAGACAAAGATAAAGAAGATTGGGAAAATTTCCTAAACAATAAAAAAAAAATTATCAATAAAAATTCTGCAAAACAAAAAAATATAAATAATCAAGACGAAAACAAACAAGACTGGGAAAACTTTTTAAATAATAAAGATAAAATTCCCAATAAAGATTTTATTCTTAAAAAAAATATAAGATATGAAAAGATAAAGAAAATAGATTTGCATGGTTACACTATTGAAGAAGCAAATAAGGCCATAGAACAATTTATTCAAAAATGTTTTGATGAAAATGTTACTAAAATAATAGTGATTACAGGCAAAGGACTAAGATCTAAAAATATTGAAAATCCTTACCTCTCAAAAGATTTGAGTATACTAAAATATTCAGTTCCAGAATTTATTGAAAAAAATATAAGTTTAACTCAATTTATTATTGAAACAACAGATGCTAAGATTGAAGATGGTGGTAGTGGAGCTTTTTATATTTATCTTAAAAATAAAAACAAATTTAAAGAATAAATTTAGATAAATCTGTATCCTTAACAAGCTCATCTAGATTTTGTTTTACATAATTAGAATCTATTATAATTTTTTCACCAGCCCTATCTGTTGCAGTAAAACTGATATCATCTAATATTCTTTCTATAATAGTATGAAGTCTTCTAGCACCAATATTTTCTACAGTGTTATTAACTTCTGAAGCCATATTAGCAATTGCATCGATACCATCATCAGAAAATTCTAGCTCAACGTTTTCTGTTTTTAAAAGAGCAACATATTGTTTTATCAAACTATAGTCTGGTTCTTTAAGAATTCTTTTAAAGTCATCACTGGTTAAAGCTTCAAGTTCAACTCTTATTGGAAGTCTACCCTGTAACTCTGGAAGTAAGTCTGAAGGTTTAGCAAGCTGGAAGGCTCCAGAGGCAATAAATAAGATATGATCAGTTTTAATTGTACCATATTTTGTACTTACTGTTGTTCCCTCAATTAAAGGAAGTAAATCCCTTTGTACTCCTTCTCTAGAAACATCTCCACCAGATCTATCTGTTCTTCCTGAAATTTTATCTATTTCATCTAAAAAAACTATCCCATTATTTTCTGTTGAATCTTTTGCTGATTTTATAATTTTATCTTCTTCTATTAACTTGTCAGCTTCATCATTAATTAAAATTTCATGAGATTCTTTGACAGTCATTTTCTTCTTTTTCTGTTTATTCCCAACAGATTTTCCAATCATCTCTCCAATATTTATCATTCCTATGTTTGCTCCAGGCATTCCAGGAATTTCAAACGCAGCTTGAGAGCCACTATCGTTTACTACAATTTCAATTTCATTGTCATCTAAATCACCATCTCTTAATCTTTTTCTGAAACTTTCTCTAGTAGCAAGACTTGCTTTATTTCCAACCAAAGCATCTAAAACTTTTTCTTCTGCTAATTTTTGTGCCTTCGTATGAACTTCTTTTCTTTTTTTTACTTTCTCCATTGCAATTGCAATTTCAAGAAGATCTCTTATGATTTGTTCAACATCTCTTCCAACATATCCAACTTCAGTAAATCTTGTAGCCTCTACCTTTACAAAAGGAGCTTCAGCTAACTTAGATAGTCTTCTAGAAATTTCTGTTTTACCAACTCCAGTTGGCCCAATCATTAAAATATTTTTAGGTAAAACTTCATTCTTCATTTCACCTTTTAAAGCTTGTCTTCTCCACCTATTTCTTAAAGCAATAGCCACTGCCTTTTTAGCTTTATTTTGTCCAACAACATATCTGTCTAATTCAGAAACTATTTCTCTAGGTGATAAAGAACTGACTAAAGAGTTATCTTTCTTTTCAGTTTTTTCTTTTGGAAAAGGTGTAACGTTTGTGTCTTCCATTAAATTTTTTCAATTTTAATATTATTATTAGTGAATACACAAATTTCAGATGCAACTTGAATTGCTTTTTTAGCAACTTCTTCAGCACTCAAATCTGTATCTAATAAAACTTTAGCAGCAGCCAAAGCATAATTTCCACCCGATCCTATACCTATGGCATCACCCTCTGGTTCTAACACATCACCTGTTCCTGAAATTATAAAACTATTTTCTTTATCACCAATAGCCATTAAAGCTTCAAGTCTTCTCAAATATTTGTCAGTTCTCCAGTCTTTTGCTAACTCGACAGCTGCTCGTGGAAGATTACCAGCATGTTTTTCAAGCTTTGCTTCTAGTCTTTCAAACAAAGTTAAAGCATCCGCAGTTGATCCAGCAAATCCAGCTATTACATTTCTTTTTTCAATTTTTCTAACTTTTGCAGCAGTACTTTTTATAACAGTATTGCCCATACTAACTTGCCCGTCTCCAGCAACCACTACTTCATTGTTTTTTCTAATAAGTACTATTGTAGTCATAGATTATAAATGGATATTAATTTTTATTCTTCAAGTAGTAGATTGCAAATATTGATATAGTTAATTAATCCCTATATACATATTATATATTATGAGCAGAATTGGAAAAGTTTCCAGAAAAACAAAAGAAACCAGTATTAGTGTTGAAGTTAATATTGATGGGAAAGGTCAATATAAAATTGATACTGGAATAGGTTTTTTAGATCATATGCTTGAACAATTATCAAAGCATTCACTGATTGATTTAAAAGTTAAAGCAAAAGGTGACACTCATATAGATCTTCACCACACAACAGAAGATACTGGAATTGCTATAGGTGAGGCTTTAAAAAAAGCATTGAAAGATTTTAAAGGAATTAAAAGATATGCTCATGCAATGATTCCAATGGATGAAACATTAACAAGAGTTGCAATTGATGTTTCAAATAGACCTTATTTAATATGGAAAGTTAAATTAAAAGTAGAAAGACTTGGAGAAATGGACACAGAACTTTTTAAAGAATGGTTTCAAGCATTCTCTCAATCAGCAGGAATAACTTTGCACATGGAAAATATTTATGGAGATAATAGTCATCATATAATTGAGTCTTGTTATAAGGCTCTAGCAAGGTCATTAAGAACAGCTTTAGAAATAGACCCTAGAAATAAGAAGAGCATTCCATCAACTAAAGGCTCATTATAAGTTTAATGAATGTCACAATTGTTGATTACAACTCAGGAAATATCAGTTCTGTAATAAATTCCTTTAAAGAAGTTGCTAAAGACAAAGTTAATATTGAAGTAACATCAGACTTAAATAAGATTAGATCAAGTGACAAGGTAGTATTGCCTGGACAGGGATCGTTTAAGAGCTGTGTTGATGCATTAAATGCTATAAATGGCCTTGTAGAGACACTAAATGAGTTTGCAGTCACTAATAAAAAACCTCTTCTTGGAATTTGTGTTGGTTTGCAGATGTTTGCAGATTTTGGATATGAAGAAACTAAAACAAAAGGACTTGGTTGGATTTCAGGAAAAGTTTCAAAGATCGACAATCAAAATAATAAATTTAAACTTCCACACATTGGTTGGAATGAAATTAACATTATTAAAGATAGTAAAATTTTTAAGAACATAGAAAATGAATCACACATGTATTTTGTACACAGCTATGAATTTATTCCAGATGATAAAAGTGTAATTTCTTCAACAACAAATTATTCATCAAATATTGTTTGTTCAGTTGAAAAAGAAAATATCTACGGAACCCAGTTTCACCCTGAAAAGAGTGATAAATTAGGGCTTAAAATTATAGAAAATTTTTTAAATTTATAAATATGAAAATATTTCCAGCTATAGATATTAAAGATAAGAAATGTGTAAGATTAATTAAAGGGGACTTTAATAATAAAACTGAATATGAAATATCACCAATAGATCAAGCTGGTAAATACAAAGATTATGGCTTTAAAAATTTACATATTGTTGATTTAGATGGCGCCTTAACGGGAGAGACAGTTAACCTGGATATTATTAAAGAAATAGTTCATAAATTTGATTTAAAAATTGAAGTAGGTGGAGGTGTTAGAAGCATTGATAGTATTAAAAAATATATAAATGCAGGAGTTGAAAAAGTTATTTTAGGAAGCGCAGCTATAAAAGATAAAAATTTTTTAAAAGAAGCATGTCAAAAATTTCCAAACAAAATTGCCTTAGGTCTAGATGCTAAAGATGGATACTTGTCAGTTTCAGGATGGAAGGAAAATTCTAATCAATTGACTTTAGATTTTTTAAAAGAAGTAAACGATTATGGTGCAAGCAGATTAATCTATACAGACATAAATAGAGATGGCACTAAAGAAAGTCCTAATTTTGAAGAAACAACCAATATTGCAAATGTATCTAATTGCCCGGTAATTATTTCGGGAGGGGTGTCTTCAATTGATGACATTAAAAAAGCAAAAGGTTTAAAAAATATTGAAGGAATAATAGTTGGTAAGGCTATTTATGATGGTGATATTAAATTGGAAGAATTAGTAAAAGAATTAGATGCTTAAAAATAGAATTATACCCTGTTTAGATGTTAAAAATGGGAGAGTTGTTAAAGGAATTAACTTTGTAGATTTAAAGGATGCCGGTGATCCAGTTGAGCAAGCTAAAATTTATAGTGATGGTGGTGCTGATGAGATTTGTTTTTTAGACATTACTGCTTCCAATGAAAATAGAGACACAATATATGATGTGGTTGAAAGAACGTCTAAAAAATGTTTTGTGCCGTTAACGGTTGGGGGTGGGGTTAGAGGAGTTGAAGATATTAATAAATTATTAAATTGTGGTGCAGATAAAGTTTCAATCAATACTGCGGCAGTTCAAAACCCTGAAATGATAATTGAAAGTTCAAAAAAATTTGGATCACAGTGCATTGTTGTAGCAATAGATGCTAAAAAAAATGGCAATAAATGGGAAGTTTTTACTCATGGAGGAAGAAATAACTCAAATATAGATGCAATAGAATTTGCAAAAAAAATGGAAGATAATGGAGCAGGAGAATTATTAGTTACTTCTATGGATAGAGATGGCACCCAAATTGGTTATGATAATGATTTAATGTTTAAAATATCTTCAACAGTTAATATACCAGTGATTGCCTCTGGCGGAGTAGGTAACCTGGATCACCTTGTGGATGGTATTAGGCTTGGCAATGCTAGCGCTGTACTAGCAGCTTCAATTTTTCATTACGAAACACATTCTATTAATGAAGTTAAACAATATTTGAATTCAAAAGGAATTCCCGTTAGGATTTAGAGATGTCAGAAAATCTATTAAATTTAGTAAATACAATTAGAGACAGAAAAAATAAGGATGAAGATAAATCTTATACTTCATCATTATTATCAGGTGGCCTGTCAAAATGTATAGATAAAATGGAAGAAGAATTTGATGAACTAAAAGAGGCCCTAAATGATAAATCTAATATAGTTCATGAAGCAGCAGATACAATATATCATATATTAGTTACACTTGAAGCAGCTGATATTAAGTTTGAAGACGTCTTAAAAGAGTTGGAAGGCAGAAAAAAACAATCAGGTATTGAAGAAAAGAATAATAGATAATGAGTTACGACAAAAATAATATTTTTGCAAAAATTTTGAGAAAAGAAATTCCTTGTAAAAAAATATTTGAAAATGAATATGTCCTTTCTTTTCATGATATAAGTCCTCAAAAAAAAATACATGCACTAGTTATTCCAAAAGGTGAGTACATTGATTTAGATGATTTTAATGCTAGAGCTTCAGATCAAGAGATAGTTGCATTAAGTAAAGCTATTTCAGAAGTTTCGAAAATATTAAATATCTCAACAGACACAGGTAAAGGTTATAGAGCTTTAACAAATTTGAGTGAAGATGGCGGTCAAGAGGTTCCACATTTACACTTCCATTTATTTGGAGGAGAAAAAGTTGGAAAAATGGTTGTGTGACAGAAAAAATTTATCGAAGTTATTTAGAGATAAGATCTCTAGATGAATTAAAAGAAGTTAAGAGGCCTGCAGAGAATTATTCTGTAGAGCTTGTAGAACCAAAAGATTTTCAATTAAATAAATTTTTTTACAAATCCATTGGTAAGAATTGTCAATGGATTGATAGACTTATTTGGACAGATTTAAAATGGACAGATTATGTTTCTAATGATCAGTTATTTACATACATTCTTAAAGATAAAGGTGAAATAGCTGGCTATTTTGAACTGTTATTTAATAAACAAAGCAAAGAAGCTGAAATTGCTTATTTTGGAATTTTAGAAGAATATTTTGGAAAAAAATTAGGAGGATATTTATTAAGTGAGGCAATTAAATGCTCATTTAATATGGGTGGTGTAAGAGTTTGGCTTCACACTTGTTCTCTAGATCACAAAAATGCGTTAAAAAATTATCTAGCTAGAGGTATGAAAAATTTTAAGTCTGAAACCTTAATTAGATGATTAATTATTTTCAGGTAATTTAAAAATATTTCCATCTATCTCTTGGTTTTTTTTGATAGAAGAAATAAATGTTATTGATAAATTTTGATAAATATCTTTAGTTTGCCATCCAATCAAATTTAAATCTTTCTTATCAAAAAAAATATTAATTTCATTATTATTCTCAAAAATTTTAAAATTTAAATACTTATTGTCGATATCCCTTGGTTCCAGTTTTTCTATCTTAGAAATTAGATATTCTTTATCTAGTAAAAATTCTAAAGGAGTTTTGTTAAGTGGGTAACGATAATAACTTCCTTTATTATTAGTCTCAATAACTAAAGAACTTCCATTTGAAACTAAAATTTTTTTATTAGCATTATTGTATACACAAAAAATTTTTTTAGGATATTCAATGATACATTTTCCATCTTCACTTTTATCATTAATGGTTTGTTTGAAATTAAAATTTAAATTATTAGTAAGTTTCATTTGCGAAATTATTTTATCTTTTGGGGATGAGTTGCCTGGAAGATAAAAACTGAAAAACAATAAGATGATTATTACTTTAAGCATTAAAGCACATCTCTTTTACCAACATGATTAGCTTTACTCACAACCCCGTCAGCTTCCATCATATCAATAATTCTTGCAGCTCTATTATACCCTATTTGCAATTTTCTTTGTAAAAATGAAGTAGATGCCTTGCCCTCTGATTTAATGATATCAAGTGCAGCCTGGTACAACTCATCTTTATCTCCAGAGCTAGAAGTTTCTCCACTCAATTCTTTCTCATCAGCGAAATTTAGGATTTCATCTATATAATCTGGCTCTGCTTGACTTCTTAAATAATTATTAACTTTTTCAATTTCAGTTTCAGATACAAATGGAGCATGAATTCTAACGATCCTATTTGCTGAAGACATATAAAGCATATCTCCCTTGCCAAGTAGTTGCTCTGCACCTTGTTCGCCTAAAATTGTTCTACTATCTATTTTTGAGGTTACCTGAAAAGATATTCTGGTTGGAAAATTTGCTTTAATAGTTCCTGTAATAACATCAACACTTGGTCTTTGTGTGGCCATTATAATGTGAATTCCAGCAGCTCTTGCCATTTGTGATAATTTTTGAATATAATTTTCTATTTCTTTACCAGCAACAAGCATTAGGTCAGACATTTCATCTACTACAACAACAATATAGGGCATAGCCAAAGTATGCTTAGCATTATAGCCATCAATATTACGAACTCCTTCTTTGGTCATAAGTCGGTATCTATTTTCCATCTCTTTAACAACCCAACCTAAGACAGAAGCAGCTTTTTTTGCCTCAGTAATCACAGGACACAATAAGTGAGGTATGCCTTCATAGGTTGATAGTTCAAGCATTTTAGGATCGATGAGTATGAACTTACATTTGTCTGGTGTGTGCCTGTAGAGTAACGACAAGATAATAGTATTTATACAAACAGATTTACCTGATCCAGTAGTTCCAGCAATTAATAAATGAGGCATAGAAGCTAAGTCTCCAACAATAGGAACACCAGAAATGTTCTTGCCAAGTGCAATTGGTAATCGAATATCTTTTTTATTAAAATCAGAGTTAGAGAGTATTTCACTTAAATAAACATTCTCACGACTAGAATTTGGAAGCTCTATACCGATGGTGCTACGTCCTGGAATAGTAGCAATTCTTGCAGATTCAGAGCTAGTATTCCGAGCAATATCATCTGAAAGATTAATAATTTTTGATACTTTAACACCTGCTGCTGGCTCAAATTCATTTAGTGTTACTACAGGGCCATGACTAACCTTCTTTATATCCCCACTAACCCCAAAATCTAATAAGATTTTTTCTAAAAATTCACTATCAATATAATCTTCATCTTTTAGTTTTCCCCTATCTTTTTGTGTTGGGATTTTAAGTAAGTCGATAGTAGGTAGTTTGAAGCGAATTTTTTTACTTGGAGATTTATTTTCACTTTTTATAAAAGGTAAATCTTCTTGAATTAAATTTGTAATTTCTTCTTGTGGTATAAATTCACTAATTATCTCATTTTCATTAGTATAACTCTTTTCTTTTTTTATAAAGATTAATTTAAAAAGTTTTTTTATTAATTTATAAAAATAAATAATTTTAAAATGAATACTAATTAAAAATAAAACTAAAATAATTAAAATTAAAAAGTAATAAGAAATTTGAGAATTAATATTAATTAAAGAAGTTAAAAAAGTTGTTTCTAAATATTTTCCAATAAAACCACCATTTCCATTAATATAAAGGTTGAAGGCAGTAGGGTAAAAAAAAGAAAAAAATAAAGAACCAAATGAAGAATAAAGAACTGAATAAAAAATACTTTCAAATATCAAAAAAATTTTCTTATTCAGAACTATATTTATGCCAGAAAATATGAGCGTAAATGGAATTAATAAAGAAATGAGTCCAAAGGTTTGAAAAAAAAGATCAGCTGTGTAACTTCCATTAAAACCAAGCAAATTTTTAATTTCTGTATTATCTGGGAAAATAAAATTAGGGTCATCGGGAGAAAAAGTTGCAAGGGAAACCAACAAAAGAAGACCAATTATAACAAAAGCAATTCCAGCAGTTTCTATAATTCTGTTTATACCGAAATTAATTGTATTGTTGGCTAATTTTTTAAATTCCATAAATAAATGAGTCTAATTAATCACTTTGTATCATCTAATTTTTATTGTTAAAATTAAAATTATTATGAATGTTTGTATTATTGGTGAAGGTCTAACTGCTCTATCTTTAGCTAAAAGCCTTATAAATAAAAAAATAAATGTTCATTATTATTATAAGAGTAAAAATAGTAATTTTTCCTCCAATAGAACAATAGGAATATCCAAAAGTAATTTTGAATTTTTCAAAGAAAAAATTTTTCAAATTTCAAAAAATAATTACTGGAAAATAAATAGAATAGAAATTTATACTGATAAAATTGATACAGAAAATTTATTAAAATTTGAAAATGATAAAAATGATCTATTTTATATTATAAAAAATGATGAGCTTCTAAAATCGTTAAATAGTAACCTTATTAAAAATAAATTTTTTAAAAAAATAATATTAAGCAAAAATATAAATGAGGAGTTTTTAAATAAAAAAGGATATGATTTAATAATAAATTGTGATGCAAATAATTTTTTAGCGAAAAAGTACTTTACAAAAAAAATTAGTAAAAATTATTATAATCTTGCTTATACCACTATTTTAAAACATAAAAAAATAGAGAATAATACAGCAACTCAAATTTTTACAAAGCAAGGTCCAATTGCATTTTTACCAATCTCTAGCACCGAAACATCTGTAGTATACTCAATGGATATTAAGAATAAAAAATTTGATAATAGCGATGTAATAGATTTAATTAATAAAAATAACCCCAAATATCTAATTAACAAAATTGATAAATTAAATAGTTTTGAGTTGAGTTCTTCAAATTTAAGAAACTATTATCATAAAAATATCTTAGCTTTTGGAGACATGCTTCACAGAGTGCACCCATTAGCAGGACAGGGATTTAATATGACAATACGAGATCTTAGAATTCTAACTAAAATTATTGAAGACAAAATTGAATTGGGTATGCAATTAGATTCACAAATATTTGATGAATTTGAAAAAAAAACGAAGGATAAAAACTTTGTTTTTTCTAAAGCCATAGACTTAATTTATGAATCTTTCAATTTAGATAAAAAAGTTCAAAATAAAAGCTTTAGCAAAATTATTAAAAACATTGGAAAAAATAAAAATCTAAATAATTATTTTATTAAACTAGCTGATGTAGGAATAAATTTTTAAGTCTACTGAATAGTTGTATTGTGAAAATCATCAAAACTGTAAGTACTCAGTATTTCAGAAATTTTATCTTTTCTTGCTTCTAAATTCTTACTTTCTAATAAAATTTGTTTCTCTTCTAGTGAAAAAGGAGATGCCATTGCTAGAGCATTTATCGTTTCATTCAAATCTTGTTTCTCTAAAGATTTCCAATTTATAATATATCCTTTTTTTTCAAATAATAATTTTAAATCTTTAAATATTGGCTCTAGATCAGAAAGTTTTAATTTCTTTTTTTCAGAAGTTAAATCTAGCTCAAAATTATCATAAGTAGTTTCGCAAATACGATAAGGTTTTGAACTTTTAATTTCTTTAGTTACTTCAAACCGCGTTATACCATTTAGATCAATCATATATCTGCCATCTGATGTATCTTTAAAATTGGTTATTTTACCTAAACAGCCAACCTTATGAAGACCAGGGATTGAACTATCATCATTATTTTTTGGTTGAATCAAACCAATCATCTTGTTTGTTTTCATACTATCATTAATCATTTCAATATATCTTGGTTCAAATATATTTAATGGAACTGTTGTATGAGGAAATATAATAAAGTTACTTAATGGAAATACAGGGATAGTTTTTGGTAAATCTTGTTTTTTCATTCTTTCTTTTAGCAAATTTTTGAAAATCTATATACCAATGAAACACTTTATTATTGATTGAACTAAAAAAACCATCTATTTATAGTGTCTTTTATAAGCGGGTCTAGCTCATTGGTAGAGCGAATCGTTGCCAACGATTAGGTAGAGGGTTCGATTCCCTTGACCCGCTCCAAAATTTTAAAACATATTAATCAATGAGTGATTTACTTAATAAAAAATGTGTACCATGTGAGGGTGGAATTTTACCTTTTGATATTAGTGAAATTCATAAATATCAAAAAAAAGTTGATGGTTGGGATGTTAAAAAAAATACAAAAGAAATATATTTTTTAGAGAAAAATTTTATTTTTAAGAATTTTGTTAATAGTCAAAATTTTATAAATAAAGTTGGTGAAATATCTGAAAATGAAAATCATCATCCAGATATTTCTTTTGGTTGGGGATATGCTAAAATTATAATTACTACTCATGCTATTGAAGGATTGTCAGAAAATGATTTTATTTTAGCAGCAAAAATTGATCAAATTTTTAATGTCTAAAATGTCTTGTTTTAGAGAAAACTAAAATAGTACCAGTTTGGTTTGCAAATTTTATTATCTCCTTATCTCTAATTGATCCAGAAGGCTGTATTACAGCTGAAACTCCTGATTGTACTAATTTTTCAATACCATCAACAAATGGAAAAAATGCATCAGAGGCTGCCACAATATCTTCTTTTAAGTTTTGAAATTTATTCATTTTATCTATAGCAATTTGACAGCTATCAAGTCTACTAGGTTGCCCTGAGCCAATACCAACAGTTGCTTCTTGGCTTGCAAGAACAATTGCATTTGATTTTACATATCTACAAACATTAAATGCAAAAATTAAATTTTTTAATTGAGATTTATTTGGTCTTAGTTTTGAAACAACTTTAAAATCTTTAGGTTCAAAAACTTTTAAATCCTCAGATTGTGTTAATATAGATTCATTCACAGAACCAAATCTAATTAAATCTTTCATCATAAATTCTGATGCATCAATAATTCTTATATTTTTTTTCTTTTTTAAAATTTTTAAAGCATCAGCTTGAAAACCATTAGCAATGATAACCTCTAAGAAAATTTTATTAAGCTCCAATGCTAGAGTTTTATTTATTTTGAAATTACAAGAAACTATTCCTCCAAAAGCGCTAACTGGATCAGAAGCAAGAGCCAATTTATAACTTTTCAAACTATTTTTATTAATCGAAACACCACAAGGATTAGCATGTTTAACTATAACGGTTCCGGAGTTTTTTGGTAAAGATTTTGATATTGTTAATGCAGAAAAAATATCATTATAATTATTATAACTTAACTGCTTACCATGAATTTGTTTAATATTAAGATTTTGAGTTTTAGAATAAATGGCAGCTTCTTGATGTGGATTTTCACCATATCTTAATTTTTCAATTAAATTTCCATAAATAATTTTTTTTTTGGGAAAATTGTTTTTTTTAATTTTATTAAAATAGTTAGAAATTACAGCATCATAATAAGCTGTTTCAGAAAAGGCCTCTAAAGACATCTTTTCTCTAAATTCAATAGATGTTGATCCTTTATTATTTTCCAATTCATTAATTAAGGTTTCATATTGATCTGAGGATGTAATAACAGTAACATCGTTATAGTTTTTGGCAGCTGCCCTAACCATAGTGGGACCTCCAACATCAATATTCTCTATTATTTTTGAATGATTGGTTGTTTGATCTAAAGTTTTTTCAAAAGGATAAAAGTTAACAATAACAAGGTCAATTTCATCATATTGATTAGCTTTTAGTTCTTTAGTGTGAGATTTGTCGTTTCTTTTACTTAATATACCAGCATGAATTTTTGGGTGTAGCGTTTTAACTCTTCCACCAAGAATTTCTGGTGAACCAGTATACTCTGAAACTTCTTGGCATTTAAATTTAAGTTTCTTTATTTCTTTAAAGGTGCCTCCAGAGCTAATTAATTCAATTTTGTATTTCGCTAAAACTCTTAAAAGACTGCCTAAATCTTTTTTATCAGATACTGAAATAAGAGCTTTTTTTATTTTTTTCATTATAATTTTGTGATTTCCCATCTTATAGTTTGATTTTCTTCATTAGTCATTCCTGAAATAAATATATTTTGATTATTTGTAAAAGAATTTTTTTCTCCAAAATATAACCCTTCTTCAATATTTATCTTAGAATTTTCTGAGCTAAATTTCCAACCTTCTCCATCAAGATCAATAAGTATTGATTTTTCATCTTGAGTTTTCATTAATCGAATATTTGGCTCCAAATGAAATCTAATATCAAATTTTAAGTTTTTAATACCCTTGTTAGAAATAATTTTATCATGGCCAATGAATTTTAATTGTTCTGGGTAAAATTCTATTTCTCGATCATGAACAATACCAAGTGGTTTTGAATAGCCATCATGAGAAGCATTAATTTTCCAATAATTTTTTTCAAATACTACTTTTTTTTTTAATATTCTTAATTCTTGATTAATTTTAGATTTTTTACCTCTTACTTTGTTAAAATTACAAGAGGATTTATCATCTAAAATTAGTGTGCTATGGACTGCGCTTGACTTAGATATCTCATTTAATTGATGATCAATTTTTTGAAAATAACCACAATTACTAATTAATTTTTTATTATTTGATATAATCTCAAAAGATAAAGCACCAGCTTGATAATCTGAAGATAATTTTTTATTTGGGCTCGATCCAATATCCATTATTAAAGAATTTTTTTTATTATTAAGGACAACATAGCCACCCAGCTCATTATTTTGATTTTTAAAATTATATCCAAGTCTTTTTAAATAAAGGTCAAAATTATGGTTATTTGTTTTATGATTACCATTAAAGAGAAAATCTATTTTATTGTTTTGCCAAATAAAAGCGTAAGCCTGACCTAAATAATATATATTTTCATTTATAAAATCTGGTATTTCATTTTGAGATTCTTTGAACCATTCCCTAATTAATATAAAATATTTTAAGTAAAAACTTAACTGTCTAATATTCCTTGATTTTGGAAAGCCATCATTATCCAATGAATATTTGGCTAATTTTTTTAGTAAACTTAACCCAGTATTTAAATAATTATTATTTTGAGGGTACGATAGACCAGTTAAAATGATAGCTGCACACCCTATAATTTTATTATCGATTAATTCAGAGGTTTCAATTTCATTAATAAGGTGATTGATCTGCTTCTTTATAGTGCCGTTAAACTTGTCTTTATAATCTATATTGCCATCTTCATAGGTAAGCCTAGAATTTGAAATCCAAGCTATTATTCTTTTTCCAATTATATCAATTTTCCAATTTTTAGAGTTGTACCTGTCATTTGTATTAATCCATTGATTAATGACATTTTGAGTATCTTTTTTTGAAGATCTAAGATCTAGGCTAAATAGCCAAAAAAAACTGTTTAAATTTTGTTGGTCTTTTTCTTTTAAATTTGGATTATCCCAAATTTCATTTAACGAATAATTTTCTATGTTAATCTTTTTTTTATCATATTTTATAAGGCCATCTAACAAGCTAGGGCTTGGCTGATATTCTAGTAACTCAATAGAAGAGGGTGTAATTTTTTTATTATATAGATAGGAGTTTAAATAAAAGTGACGAATTTTTTTTTTAATAAGACTAAATGAATTGTTTAAAATCATTATTCTAACTTGATTTTAAAAGGTCTATATTTTTTTTTATATCTCCATTGTTATTTTTAAATATAGTTGTCCCAGAAACTAAAATATTTGCTCCAGCTTCTATTGCTAGTTTATTATTATCAAAATTGATTCCACCATCAATCTCGATATCAAAATCTATATTTTTTTGATCTCTTATTTTTTTTAATTCTTTAATTTTTTCTAAAACTTCTGGCATAAACTTTTGTCCTCCAAATCCAGGGTTTACGCTCATAATTAAAACTAAATCTATCTGATTTAATAAGTCAGTTATTAAATTAATTTTACTTTCTGGATTTAAAGAAACCCCTACTTTTTTTCCTAAACTTTTAATATGGTTAATAGAGACTGCTAAATTTTCAGTTGCTTCTGGGTGTATAGTAATAATATCTGCACCTGCGTCTGCATAATCTTTAATATACTTATGCACGGGTGAAATCATTAAATGAACATCAAATGGTAGTTTTGTAAATTTTCTTAATGATTTTATGATTGGTGGACCCATGGTTAAATTAGGAACAAAATGACCATCCATCACATCCACATGGATCATATCTGCACCACCTTCTTCAAGTCTTTTTATTTCATTTCTTAATTGACTAAAGTCAGCAGATAAAATTGAAGGGGATATTTGTATTTTTTTCATTGATTGCTAGCTCTACTAGTATCAATTTTTAAAATTTAATTGAATTAAATAATTGATAAATTTGTTTAGAAATTTCACTTTCTAGAGGAAATGACAACATTCCCATTACAGAATAACCTAAGACCCATGGCATAAAGTAAAATCTAATCATATAAAAGAACCATGCTACATATAATGGTACCAGAGGTCCTATAATGAAAGAAGGGGTTATTGGTTTAAAAATTTTTATTAGTGGATCGGTATATTTGACAAAAATCTTCATAAAAAAGAACTCTGAGTCTTCTTTTTGAAAAATATTCATCGCAACTCTTCCTATTAAAGTCCACATAATCATACCAAATAAGTAATCTATAAAATAAATTAAGGGATGGAAGTTTGCTGACATTTAATGAGTTATATTAGAAATGAGATTAAATTAAAAGGGGCGAAATTAATCGCCCCTTAAAATTAAAGTTTATTAGTTCTACTTACCAGTAACAGTTTTACCACTTGGTATACGAACTTCATCAACCATTTTTTGAATTGTTTTATCTGGTTCTTGAGTCATTAAACTCACTACAACCATTGAAACAAAACTAACAGCTGCTCCGAAGATACCAAATGTTAGCTGAGTAAGTCCTAAGAACCCACTTCCACCATTTCTTACCCATACAAGGTACCAAATAGCAGAACCAAGACCTAAAACCATACCAGCAATAGCACCTTCTCTGTTAGCTCTCTTCCACCATACACCAAGTACAAGTGGGAAGAACAATCCAGACATCGCAAAGTCAAAAGCCCAGATCACTGAACCTAAGATACCTTGGATCTCCATTGCCGCAATAGTTGCTCCAGCAAAACCAATTATTACAAGTAATACCCTTGCAACAAGAAGTCTTTTTGCAGTCTCTGCTTTTGGATCAATCATTTTGTAATAAACGTCATGAGAGATCGCATTTGCAATTGCTAGAATCAAACCATCAGCTGTTGACATGGCAGCAGCCATACCTCCAGCAGCAACCAGTCCTGAGATTACATAAGGTAATCCAGCTATTTCTGGTGTTGCTAACACAACCGCTTTACCACCCATGAAAAACTCGTTTAACTCAAGAGTTCCATTGCCGTTAAAGTCACTGATGAACATCAAGTTTGCTTGATTCCAGTTTTGGAACCAATCTATTGATTGAACTTCAGCAAATGATTTACCAATAATACCTGTTGGTAGTGTTGGATCGATCAACGATAGTTTAGATAGTGTTGCTAACATTGGTGCAGAAGAATACAGAAGGAAGATAAAGAATAACGACCAACCAACTGATTTTCTAGCTGCTTTAACGCTTGGAGTAGTAAAGTATCTCATCATCACGTGCGGTAATGAAGCTGTTCCCATCATCATCGCCAATGCTAATGAAATAAATGCCCAAGGCGTTGCATTTACTGCAGAGTGTGCTTTAGTTATTCCAGCTAACCCTTTAGGTACCGTTGCTAGATCAGCAGCAGAGTTTTTAACAAAACCAAACTGTTGTTCTAACTCACCAATTCTAGCTACTTCATCAGCTAACATAAAGTGAGGGAAGAAACCTGCACCCATTTTGTTACTGATCCAAAAAATTGGAAGCAAGTAAGCTATAATTAGTACGATATATTGTGCAACCTGTGTCCAAGTTACCGCTCTCATACCCCCTAACATTGAACAAAGTAAAATACTTATTAGTCCAATATATACAGCGTATTTAAAGTCGATATCTAGAGCAACAGATGCAATAGTACCTGTAGCGTTTATCTGTGCAGTCACATACGTAAATGAAGCAACAGTTAAAACTATTACTGCACATAGTCTAGCTAAATTACCACCGTATCTTGTACCTACAAAATCTGGAACTGTGTAACAGCCAAATTTTCTTAAGTATGGTGCTAATAAAGTTGCAACTAATATGTAACCACCAGTCCAACCGACAAGTAGAGCCATATATCCATAGCCTTTGAAGTAAATACCACCTGCCATTGCAACGAATGAAGCACCAGACATCCAGTCTGCCGCCGTCGCCATTCCATTGAATACAGTGGGCACTTGTCTTCCAGCCACGTAATATGCGTCTGCTTGAGCTGTTCTTGATAGATAACCGATCAATGCATAGATGAATATTGTAAAGGCTACAAAAGCAACACCTATTGCTTTAGCAGTCATACCCATCTGCTCACCAATTGCCATTAAGATTATGAAACCTATAAAACCTCCTGTATAGATTCCGTAAACTTTTGGCAAATTGTCTATAAATTTACCTTTAATCATTATTGATCTCCCCTTTCGTTGAAGCCAAATTCTTCATCGATTTTCTCTTGCCTATTAGCAAACCAGAAACATAAAATTACAAAAATTCCAAGAGATCCTTGACATGTAAACCAGTATGTCCATGGATAACCGAAAGGTCCTGTAACCTCATTCATTTCAGCTGCAAAAAGGAAGATGCCGATTGAGAAAACAAACCAAATAGCCAGTGTTACGAATAACAATGATCTAGTCTTTTCCCAGTGTTTTGTTGCGTTTGACATTTATACCTCTCTATTTTTAGTTATAACTACCCTAAACCATAACCATTCTGTAAGTTTTTAAAAGACTTAAAATTGTTCATATTAGGTGCTTATTTACTTACTTTTTTAAGGTATAATGACCATATATATGAATTTTTATGCAAAAATATAAACTCTCTTGGAAAGACATATCGTTTGATGATTTTAAAGTTTACTTGTTTGCCATGTTTAGGGCTTTTATTCCAAAGAAAAAAATTAAGAATTTAGATGAGCTTGAACACTTTATTCAAACAAAATCTGCTTGGGTAACACAAGTAACTTTATATAGTTATTTAAAAACCAGGATGGGAACAAGGTATGTTCTTCATTTTGACAATGACGTGTTCATGGCATCTCTTGATATTGCCAGATGGAATATTTATTCTGTTGCTTTACAGGATCTGACATTATTTACGTTTTCTTATTTAAAAGTTAATTTTAATTATCAAAACCTTGACCAGTCTAAAGAAATTTTTTCTAAAATTTTAGATGATGAGATTTCTAATAAGATGCCACTTGATATTATTGAGGAAGCAAAAAAAACTTTTAATGAAAGACTTCAAAATATAAACTGGGAAATTTATTATAAAGATTTACCCTTTAATCCAAGTGCTTTGTCATTATACGAATGGGCCCCAATAGCTGAAGAGCTTAAAACTTTAGATCGAAAAATCGTATTGAATTCTATGATATTGAAATGGGATATTATTAAAAAAGAATTTGAGAAATTAATAGAATTTTAAATATTCTTTCTATTATCCACCAAACTTTGCACAACGCTTGGATCAGCTAAAGTTGTTGTATCCCCTAATTGGTCATGTTCATTAGCTGCAATTTTTCTTAAAATTCTTCTCATAATTTTTCCAGACCTTGTTTTTGGAAGTCCAGGTGAGAAATGAATAATGTCAGGTGTCGCTAGTGCACCGATTTGTTTTCTTACCCAAAGCTTTAAATCTCTTTCAAGATCTAAATCTGATTTCTCTTCAACATTTAGAGTTACATAACAATATAGGCCGTTACCTTTAATATCATGTGGATATCCAACCACAGCAGCTTCAGCAACTTTTGGATGAGCAACAAAAGCACTTTCTATCTCGGCAGTTCCAAGGTTATGACCAGAGACAATAATTACATCATCTACACGGCCAGTTATCCAGTAATAGCCATCCTTATCTCTTTTAGCACCATCACCTGTGAAATATTTTCCATCAAACTGAGAAAAATAAGTATCAATAAATCTTTGATGATCACCATAAACAGTTCTCATTTGACCAGGCCAAGATTGAGAAATGCACAATCTTCCTTCACCAGCTCCTTTGATTTCTTTACCATCTTTATCAACTATAGAGGGCTTAATTCCATAAAAGGGTTTACTTGCAGAACCAGGTTTTAAATTCATAGCTCCTGTTTGAGGGCTAATTAAAATTCCACCTGTCTCAGTTTGCCACCATGTATCAACAATTGGACATTTAGAATTTCCAACTGTTTTATAATACCACATCCAAGCCTCAGGATTAATGGGTTCACCAACAGTCCCTAATAATTTTAAAGATTTTCTTGAGGTTTTCTTAACAGGCTTATCACCCTCTCTCATTAAAGCTCTAATAGCAGTGGGCGCTGTATAAAAAATATTAACTTTGTGTTTATCAATAATTTGCCACCACCTTGAGCTGTCTGGATAGGTTGGAATTCCTTCAAACATTATTGTTGTTGCACCATTAGCAAGTGGTCCATAAACAATATAACTGTGACCCGTTACCCAACCAATATCAGCAGTACACCAATAAACATCTTTTGGTTTATAATTAAAAATATATTGATGGGTCATGGATGCATAAACCATATATCCACCTGTTGTATGTAAAACTCCTTTTGGTTTTCCAGTAGAGCCAGATGTGTAAAGAATAAACAAAGGATCTTCTGCATTCATTTCCTCAGGCTCACATTTAGTTGACATATCTTTAATTAAATCGTCAAACCAAACATCTCTTCCTTTAACCCAATTAACTTTATTTCCAGTTCTTTTTACAACAATACATTTTTTGACATTAGGACAACTTCTTAAAGCCTCATCTGTAATTTGTTTTAGTGGAATAGTTTTTCCACCTCTAACTCCTTCATCAGCAGTTATTATGTATTCTGACTCACAGTCATTAACTCTGCCAGAAATAGAGTCTGCCGAAAAACCACCAAAAATAATAGAGTGAACCGCACCAATTCTAGCACAAGCAAGCATTGTTACTGCAAGTTCTGGAATCATAGTTAAATAAATTGTAACTCGATCACCTTTTTTAATTCCTAGTTTTCTTAAACCATTTGCAGCTTTAGAAACTTCATTATGTAATTGTTTATACGAAATTTTTTTAGTATCTTTTGGATCATCACCCACCCAAATAATAGCGGTTTTATCTTTTTTATCTTTAAGGTGACGGTCTATACAATTGGCAGAAGCATTCAATGTGCCATCCTCATACCATTTAATTTTAACCTCTTTTTTACTGTATTTTATATTTTTAATCTTTTTGTACGGTTTAATCCAAGTAATTCTTTTCCCCTCATTCTTCCAAAAGTCATCATTTTTTTTAATCGAGTCTGAGTATTTTTTTTGATATTTCGCTTTATTTACTAGAGCACTTTTTACCCACTCAGGTTTAGTTTTTATGATTAATTCTTTTTCTTCGATTTTTTTTAAAACCTTTTTCTTAAAAGGCTTTACTTTTTTTTTAGCCTTAGTTTTTTTTGAAGTTTTTTTTTTCACTTTTGATAATGATTTTTTTTTAGGCATGAATTTTTTTTATTTAAATACTACTCATCTTATTTAAAATTTTCCAGCTTTTAGAGTCTATCGGCATAACAGATAATCTGCTTTGTCTAATAAGTGATAAATGGCTAAGAGACTTGGTTTTTTTAACCTCTTCTAGAGTTACACTTTTCTTTAATTTTTCTTTAAACTTTACTTGAACAGCTACAAATCGTCCATCTTTGTCAGTTTTATCTAAAAAAGCTTCTTTAATAACCTCAACTATACCAACAATTTCTTTGCCTATATTTGAGTGGTAAAAAAAACAAAGGTCTCCTTTTTTCATTGCTCTTAAATTTTTTGCAGCTTGATAATTTCTTACTCCATCCCAAGGAGCACCTTTAGCACCAGCTTTTTTTTGTTGATCAATTGACCAAACATCAGGTTCTGATTTCATTAACCAGTAGTTCATTTATTTATCTAATTTTTTTAAATAATTATACATATGGATAATCAAGCTCATGTAGATCTTTTTTAAATATTTCATTTATTTGATTTTTTATTTCAAGGGGTAAAATTTTTTGCCAACGGTTGTTAAACCCTAAATTAAAAAAATTTATTTTTTTACCAGTTTTTTTTGAATAAACACTTTCTTCAAAACCTTCGTTGAGCTCCTTATTTTTTAAATTTGAGAAACTGGTTGTTTTAATAGAATTATAAAATTTTTGTTCATCTATTTTTTTATTATCTCCTGTAACTTCATTAATAAAAAAAATAATTTTTTTAAAAATTTCAATTTTATTTTTTCTTAAATCTTCATATTTAATAAAAAGAGTTTTAAATTCAGAATTATTTTTCCATGATTTATAATGATTAGACCATGAGCTTAAATAAGTAAAATTACTATAATCATTATCATGAGATTTCTCTAATAAAGAACTATTTTCATCAGACATTTTTTCTATAGCTTCTTTATAATCAATTACATAATGATGAGTTAGTGAGGTTATTAAGTTTCTTGGATCTCTAACTACATATATTGCTCCCAATGTTTGATTTTTTGATGTAAAATTGTTTCCTTCATACGGATATAAACAATTGTGTGTTTTAACTAAATTAAGTTTATTTTTACTAAAAAAAGTGTTTTGATTAAACATCCAATTTTTACTAGCTTCCTCATTTGTTTTAGGATCAAACTTTGAAAATTTAATATTTGGAAACTGATGGATTTTAAGTAGTTGGTCAAAATTAAAATTTCCATCTTCAGAATAATAATAACTGGCAAGAAAAGATCTTAAATAAGTATTTCCACTTTTAGGGTATGATGCAATCCAGATTATCATTTGCTCTAATTTTATCGCAAATGAGAAATAATTACTAATGATTTTATATGACGGTTATTTTTAGATTAACTAATATTTTGTCATAGTCTTACTCCGGCACCCTTTAAAAAAGCAGCATCTGCATCTAGGGGCCACCTAGGTTTTGCAGGACTATCTAATTCACTAAACTGTTTTAACTTAAATTTTTCTAATCCAACCATTGCAATCATTGCCGCATTATCTCCACATAAATTAATAGGTGGAAATATTGCTTCAAATTCTTCTTCTTTGCAAAGATTAGTTAGAACTTCTCTAATTCTCTTGTTTGCAGCAACACCACCTGCAACTACAAATTTATTTTTAATTGTTGTGTTCATTTTTTTAAATTCTTCAAAAGCAATTTTACTTTTCTTATATAGTATTTCTTCAATTGTTTTTTGAAAAGATGCTGCAAGATCATATTTTTCTTGTTCAGTTTTTATTTGTTTTGATATTTTTAAAACAGCAGTCTTTAAACCCGCAAATGATAAATTACACCCTCCTTTATGAAAAATCGGCTTTGGTAGCTCATATTTATTGGGATCACCTTTTTTTGCATACACTTCAATTTGTGGCCCACCTGGAAATTCTATTCCTAATAATTTTGCTGTTTTATCAAAGGCTTCACCTACAGCATCATCAATAGTTGTTCCTAATCTTTTATAATTTCCCAAGCCCTGCACACTTAAAAATTGAGTGTGACCTCCAGAGATTAAAAGTAATAAATAAGGATAATTTAATTCAGAATTTAGTTTTGGGCTTAATGCATGTCCTTCTAAATGATTAACAGCTATAAAAGGTTTATTTAGCGAGGAGGCCATTGCTTTTCCAAAACTTAAACCAACAGACAGACAGACCATAAGACCAGGTCCTGCTGTGGCTGCTATTGCATCCAGTTCTTCCATTTTTACTCCACTTTCATCAAATGCTTTTTTTGTGATTAAATCTATTTTTTCCATATGGGATCTTGCGGCAAGTTCTGGCACAACACCGCCAAACTCTTTATGAACATCCACCTGACTTGAAACAATACTTGATAAAATTGTTGGCATACCTTGCTCATTTTCAGTTATGATAGAGGCCGCTGTTTCATCACAGCTTGATTCAATTCCTAAGATTATGGGTTTTTTATTCATTAAATTAGTTTTTATTAATAATACATTCTCAATATAAGTATGAAGTATAAAGCAATTAAATGAAAAATAGAAAAATTATTATAGGCTCTAGAGGAAGCAAATTAGCACTAATCTATGCTGAAAAGGCTAGAGAAAAAATTCTCAAACATTCAAAAGATTTTGGAATTGAAGAAGTAATCATTAAAGAAATTGTAACTAAGGGTGATCAAGTTCAAGACAAAAGATTATCAGAAGTAGGGGGTAAGGGACTTTTCTCAAAAACTATAGAGGTTGAATTATTAGAAAAAAAAATAGATATAGCGGTACATGCATTAAAAGATATGCCTTCTGAAGAAACTAGAGGATTGTTAACAGATTGTTTTTTAGAAAGAAATGATCCTAGAGAAATTTTAATTAGCAAAGACAATAAACATCTAAAAGATTTAGCATCAAATTCAATTATTGGAACATCCTCATATAGAAGAGAATTTCAGATTAAAAAAATAAGAGATGATCTTAATTGTAAATTAATTAGAGGAAACGTTGATACAAGGATAAGAAAACTTAAGGAAAATTTATATGATGCAATTATCTTATCTTATGCTGGAATCGATTCTTTAGGATTAAATCAAAATATCTCTCAAACTTTTTCTACTTCAGAAATTATACCTTGTGCTGGACAAGGAGTTATTGCCTTGCAGTGTAGAGATAACGATGAAAGTTTAATTGAATTATTAAAACAAGTTGATCATCAATCAACACATAGCTCAATAAAAGCTGAAAGAAATGTTTTAAAGGTTTTAGAAGGAGATTGTGAAACAGCAGTAGGAGCATTTGCAAATATTGAGGGGAATAAAATTAATCTTGAAGTAGAGCTTTTTTCACTAGACGGCAGTAAAAGATTTTATTTAAAATCATCTGAAAGTGTAGATAAAGCAGAAGAATTGGGAATAGAGATGGGAAAAACTCTTAAAAAGATGTCTAATAATTCTTACAAAAAATAATATGCATATTTTATTTACAAGACCTCTAGAAGATTGTCATGAAATGATATTAAAATTTCAATCATTGGGTCATGAAATATCTCATTTACCTTTAATTAATATTGAAGGTTTAAAATACGAAGCACCAAACTATTCGGAGTTTAAAGCAATTATTTTTACCAGTGCTAATGCTGTTAAATTTTTGGATATTAAGAACATTGATAAAAAATTAAAATGCTTTTGTGTTGGAAGTGCTACTGAAAAAAAAGCCAGAAGTGTTGGTTTTCAAAATGTTTTTGCAGCTGAAGGAAATGTTAGTAATCTTAAGGAATTAATCTTGCAAAATTTTAAACCTTCTGATGGAAAGCTAATTTATATAAGTGGAGAAATAATCTCTAGTGATTTAGACAAAGAGCTTATTTCGAGTGGGTATACGATAGAACGATTAATTAATTACAGAGCTAACCCAATTGAAAAATACGATGAAAGCTTTATCGAAAAACTAAAATTAAAAATGCCTGAAATTACTTACATTTATTCGCAAAATAGTGCGATTAATTTTTTAAAAGTAATTAAAAATTATCAGCTAGAAACCTTATGGATGAATACTAATTTAATGTGCATTGGAGAAAAAACCTCTTCAATTCTTAATGAAATAAAGTGGAAAAAAATTTTTCTTTTTAACCCTGGAGAAGAGGAATTTTTGCTATATAAAATTTAGCTATGGACATTTTTAACAATTTTAGTGACTTATTTTTTTCAGTTTGGTCAAAGGGAATTCACGGTATTGATATTTTTCAAATATTAATTGGAATTGGGATTTTTTTTATTTTTTTAATTTTTAGAGGAATTATCAGTAAAGTAATTATTAAAAGATTAGAAAGTATCTCTAAAAGAACAACCAATAAACTAGATGACACTTTCGTCCATGCAATGGTTGGGCCAGCAAGATTTCTTCCCATTGTTCTAGGTTTTTTTATTGCAAGTTATTACATGTCTTTTGGAGAAGATGGTAAAGTAGCTATTGATACAATTAATAGAACTTTAATAACTATTTTTATTTTTTGGGTGATACATCAAATTGTTGAACCCATCTCTTATATTTTAAGTGGTTTAGATAAAATGTTAACTAGAGAGTTAATTGGCTGGATTATTAAATCATTAAAAATTTTGATTTTCATTCTAGGCTTAGCGGCTGTTCTTGAACTTTGGGGAATAAAAATTGGACCAATTATTGCTGGACTGGGTTTATTTGGTGTTGCAGTTGCTTTAGGTGCACAAGACTTATTTAAAAATTTAATATCAGGAATTTTAGTTTTAGTTGAAAAAAGATTTAAGATCGGCGATTGGATTTTAGTTGAAGGAACAATTGAAGGTATTGTTGAAAAAATTGGATTTAGATCAACAGTGATTAGAAAATTTGATAAATCTTTAGCAATAATTCCAAACTTTCAATTTGCTGAAAACTCAGTAGTTAATATTAGTGAAACAACCAATTGGAGAATAAGATGGTCCATTACTCTTCAATATGATACCACTGTTGCACAGTTAAAAAAAGTAAGAGAAGAAATAGAAAACTATATTAATAAAAGCGAGGACTTTAGCCAAAGTGTTGGTGTTGCGGTAAGAATTGAAAAGTTTTCTGATAGCTCAATAGATTTATTAGTTAGATGTTTTACGGCCAGCAACAGTTGGAGCGACTCTCTTTTAGTTAAAGAAAGATTAGCGATTGCAATTAAAGAAATAGTAGAAGGAAACAAAGCTTCATTTGCATTCCCAAGTCAGTCAATTTATATCGAGAAAAAATGATAGCAATTTTTTATTTGGTTCTTCAAATATTAAAGCTCTATTCTTATGTGGTAATTGCAAATGTAGTTATCAGCTGGCTTGTCGCATTTAATGTTTTAAATACTCAAAATAGATTTGTTTATTCTATTTTAGAGGTGACTTATCGATTAACAAATCCTGCACTTAATAAAATAAGAAGTTTTTTACCTAATTTAGGATCAATAGATATTTCACCAGTTATATTACTTTTATTGATTTGGTTTATAGAAATGTGTATGAAGTTGTACATCGCGCCAATGATTTTTTAGGGGAACATATGATTTTAATAGATGGAAAAAAAATAGCAGCTGAACTTAGAGAAGAATTAAGACAAGAGGTCGTAGAGCTAAAAGCTAAACACAATAAAATTCCTGGGCTTACAGTTATTTTAATTGGAGAAATGGCCCCTAGTCAAATTTATGTTCGTATGAAAGAGAAAGCTGCGAATGAGGTAGGGTTAAAATCTGAAGTAATTAGATACCCTGAAGCTGTGGAGGAAAAAACAGTATTAGATAAAATTGAAGAATTAAATAAAGATGAAAGTATTTCAGGAATTTTAGTTCAACTACCTTTACCAAAACATATCGATAAGCAAAAAGTTATTGAAACTATTTTACCAGGAAAAGATGTTGATGGGTTTCACCCAATGAATGTTGGAAATCTTTCTTCAGGCTATGAAAGCTCAGTTCCTTGTACTCCTTTAGGATGTTATTTAATGATTAAAAAAATTGAACCAAATTTGAGTGGAAAAAAAGCTGTTATGATTGGTAGATCAAATTTAAACGGTAAACCAATGGCGCAGTTACTTTTAAAAGAAAATTGCACAGTAACAATTACTCATTCAAAGACTAAAGATTTAAAAGCAGAATGCTTGGAGGCAGATATTATAGTTGCTGCTGTTGGCATTCCAGAGCTTGTGAAAGCGGACTGGGTTAAAAAAGATGCAATTGTAATAGATGTTGGGATTAATAAAACTGAAAAAGGTATTGTCGGTGACGTTGCATTCGAAGAAGTTTCAAAAGTTGCAAGAGCTTTAACACCTGTTCCAGGTGGAGTAGGGCCAATGACTATTGCCTGCTTGTTAAAAAATACTATTGAGTGTTTTAAAAGATCTCAAAAATAAAAATATCAATATAGGTGGCAAAATTTATAATTTTTATATTTATAATTATTGCATATAACTCATCACTAATTGCTATGGAAAAAAAACCTTATCATCATTTACCAGATGGAACTTTTAGAAATCCAGAAGGATCACCTGTTAGAACTAGTCAAGCGAAGTTTTCTTACACACAATTCATTAAATTGAAAAAGAAAATAGACATGACGGTCCCTAAAGAACACGTTGTTGATAAAGAAAAAGTTTTATCTGATTTAGAAAAGTATAAAAATGAAGATTATATTGCTTGGATTGGTCATGCTACTTACTTAATTAAACTTGGAGATACAACAATTATAACTGATCCAGTGTTTTCAAAAAATGCGGGACCTTTAATTTTTGGCCCAGACAGATTTACTGAGCCTGCCTTAAATTTAAATGAAATTCCAAAGACTGATTTATTGTTATTAACACATAATCACTATGATCATCAAGATATGGGAACCATTAGAAAATATCCGTTCAAGAATACAAAAGTTTTGGCACCACTAAATCTTGGAAAATACTTTACAAAAAATAAATTTAAAGATGTAAATGAAATGGATTGGTATGAGGAAATTCAAGTTAATGATGATCTGAAAGTAACATTACTCCCAGCTGTCCATTGGTCGAAGAGAAGCCTTACAGATATGAACAAAACACTCTGGGGCAATTTCTTAATTGAATATAGGGGTAAAAAAATCTTATTTGCTTGCGATACTGGCTATGGAAATATTTACAAAGAATTAGGTGAAAAATATGGTCCAATTGATTTAACAATGATTAATATTGGAGCTTATGACTTTAAGCCTATGTTTGATAAATCGATTTATCACACAACACCAGAAGAAGCTTTAAATGTAGCAAAAGATTTAAGAAGTAAAAAGGTTATGGGAACACACTGGGGAACTTTTGTTTTATCGCTGGAACCTATTATGGAACCACCAGTAAGATTTAAAGCTAGTGCTGAGGAGTATGGTTTTAAAAAAGGTGATGCTGTAATCTTTAAAATTGGAGAGATAAATTCATTAAAAAATATATTATCTAATTAAGATTATTTTTTTTCCATTAACCATAAAGCATTTTCACTTAAGAAAAATATTTTACCATTAGATGGATGAACTTGAATATCTCTTATTCTTCCAACATTATCTTTAAATATAACATCTTCTTTCACATTAGTTGGATCATTAAATATTAGTTTTCTTAAAGATCTATCTTTTAAAGAAGTAATTAGCGCATGCCCATTCCACTCTTTAAACTCATTTCCTTTGTAAATTGTAATAGCACTTGTAGCTATGGAAGGTACCCAATATTGAATTGCTTTAGTAAAACCTAGCTTCCATTTTGGGCCAATAGGAATTCCAGAATAATTTTTTCCACCCCAGCCTAAAATTTTCCATCCATAATTTTCTCCTTTTTTAGCTTCTCCAAACCAATCACCACCTCTTGCTCCATGATTACTTAAATATATTTTTCCATCATAATCAGAGAGTGTTAAACCTTGTGGATTACGAACACCTATTTGATAAATTTCAGGCAACCAATCTGGTTTACCAGTAAACTTTGGGTTATCTTTAGGAATACGACCATCAGTATGAATTCTAATAATACTACCAGGATGTTTTGTGGGATCTTGGGCAATCATACCTTGGCCTCTTTCACCAGCTGATGCATAAATATAATTATCTTTAATCGCTAATCTTGAACCAAAATGATAACCAGAATCTATAGGAGGGTTTGCTTGAAAAATATTTTTAAAATTTAATTCTTGTTTGTTTAATTGTGCTTTTGCAATTGACGTGCTTGTTTTTAAATTTCCCCTATCTTCTGAATAAGAAATCCACAGAGCATTATCTTGATGAATAATATCTAATAACCCACCTTGGCCGACTTCTAAAAAATTAAGATTATGTTTAATCTCTGTAACTTCTTTTGAAATAATATTAACAATTTTAATTTTTCCACTTTTTTCAGTAATAATGATTTCATCATTGTTAATAAAGGATGATCCCCAAGGTTCATCTAACTCTATAATTTTAGTGAATGTATAATTATTGGAATAGCTTTTTGAAGCAAAGAAAAGAAAAAAAATTACTAATAAAAAATATTTTTTCACTTTAAGAAAGTTTTGATCTACCACCATCAACAGCTATTATCTGTCCAGTAATCCAAGAACTCTCTTCAGTAATTAAAAATTTTGCAAGCGCCGCAGAATCTTTTCCTTCACCCAATCTTTTAAGAGGATGAGCTTTAGCAATTCCTTCTGCAATTGCAGGATTTTTTAACATTGGTTCTGCAATTTTAGATTTTGATAAACTGGGTGCAATACAATTTACTCTAATATGTGGAGCAAACTCAGCAGCCAGTGTAACAGTTAGTCCCTCAACTGCAGCCTTAGCAGAAGCAATAATTGTATGATTAGTAAAACCTCTTTGAGCAGCAACAGTTGAAAATAAAACAACTGAGCCTTTGTTCTTTTTTAAACTTTCTTGAAATCCTTTTATCGCTTCAATAGCTGAATAAAGGTTTAGTTTCATACATTTATTCATGTCTGCTTCTGTAACCATCCTTAATGGTTTTAAATCAATAGATCCCACACAGTAAGCGATACCCTTAATTTCACTAATGTCTGATTTTACTTTTTCTATAAATCCTTCTTCTAAAACGTCAGCAACCGTATAAGTGCAGCCTAATTTTTCTGCAATAGTTTTAACTTCATTTTCATTTCTTGCTATTAGATGAATATCATTTCCTGAATTTTTCAATTGTTCAGCTAAGCTGGAACCCACAGAACCTGTCGCACCAAAAATAAGATATTTTTCTGACATATAATTTTTATTTAGTTATATTTAACTATGAAATTGTTTTTTATACTTGGCAATCAATTATTTCCATTAAAATACGTAGACCGCTTCAAAAAGGACCACTCTTTTTACATGGCAGAAGACTATGAACTATGTACTTATGAAAAGCATCATAAACAAAAGATCCTGCTATTTCTCTCTTCTATGAGGTCTTATGCAGATATGCTTAAGGTGAACAAATACAAACTTGAATATTCTAAAATTGAGGACAAAGGTTTTAAAGATACTTATTTTAAAAAATTAAAAATTATCATTAATCAAAAAAAAATTACTGAAATTTCAAGTTTCGAGGTTGAGGATAAATTTTTTGAAAAGAAAATTTATCAATTTTTAAAAAAAGAAAAAATAAACTGGAATATTATTAAAACTCCAATGTTTTTAAACTCAAGAGATGAGTTTAAAAATTATTTAGTAAAATCAAAAAAACCTTTTATGGCAACATTTTACAAAGAAGTTCGTAAAAAATCTGGAATATTAATGGGAGCAGATGGAAATCCTATTGGGGGTAAATGGAGTTTTGATGAAGATAACAGAAATAAATTACCAAAAGATATATCAATACCAAAATTTCCAAAAATTAACGAAACTAATCATACTAAAAAATTAAAACCAATTATTGAAAAATTATTTAAAGATCATCCTGGTAGCACAAATGATTTTTGGTTAGCAACAGAATACAATGATGTGGTCAAACTTTTAGATTTTTTTATTAAAGAAAAATCAAATTTATTTGGCGATTATGAAGATGCTGTTAATCAAAAAGACAATATTTTATTTCATAGCGCATTAAGCCCGTACATTAATTTAGGATTGATAACCCCTGAAATTATCATTCAAAAAATTTTAGAATTTCATAAAAAACACAAAATTAGAATGAACTCACTTGAAGGTTATATTCGTCAAATAATAGGCTGGAGAGAGTTCATGCGTGGAATTTATCAAGGTTACTCTGATGAAATGGAAACAAAAAATTTTTTCAACCATGAAAGAAAAATGAAAAAGTCTTGGTATGAAGGCACAACAGGTTTGCCTCCACTGGATCATGCAATTAAAAATGCCGTTAATCATGGCTGGTCTCATCATATAGAAAGGTTAATGATTTTATCAAATATAATGAACCTTTGTGAAGTGAAACCAACAATTGTTTATAAGTGGTTTATGGAAATGTTTGTAGATTCTTCTGATTGGGTGATGGTCCCTAATGTTTATGGAATGGGCTTATTTAGTGATGGAGGTATTTTTGCAACGAAACCATACATTTGTGGATCAAGTTATTTTATGAAAATGATGGATTTTAAAAAAGGGGAATGGTGTAATACGATGGATGGTCTTTATTGGAGGTTTATAAATAAAAATAGAAAATTTTTTTTAAAGAACCCTAGATTGTCTATGATGGTTTATGTTTTTGATAAAATGAAAGATGAAAGAAAGAAAATGATTTTATCTGAAGCTGATAAATTTATTAAACAAAATACTATTTAATGAAAAAAGAAAATTTACCTTCAAAAGTTTGTCCTGTTTGTAAAAGACCTTTTGTTTGGCGTAAGAAGTGGAAGCTTAATTGGGATAAGGTAAAGTATTGCTCCAAAAAGTGCTCTAAGTGATTTACTTATCTTTATTTGCTATATCTTTTTTAGCAGCAACCATTTTACCATTTTCATCTGAGCTGACATTGGCAGGATTAATTGCAACATCAAATTTTGATAATTTATTATTGTTAATTGTTGCTAGCTTTGGGAATATTTTGGGATCAGTTGTTAACTGGGTCTTGGGATTCTATTCAAGAAATCTTACTACAAAAAAGTGGTTTCCGTTTAAAGACAAACAAATAGAAAACTCTTCAAAATGGTTTAGTAAATTTGGTAAATGGTCATTATTATTTGCTTGGGTTCCAATAATAGGTGATCCACTGACTTTAGTTGCAGGTTTATTAAGAGTTAGATTTTTAGATTTTATTATTTTAGTGGCAATTGGAAAAGTAAGTAGGTACGTCTTAATTTACTATTTGTTTTAATATTTGCTGAATTTATCCAGGTAACTATGCTAGAAAAGTGAATGCTTGAAATATTTATTCAAACTTTCTTTTTATATTTTATTGTTATTGATCCACTAGGAAATACACCATTATTCTTAGCAGTAACTCAAAATATGAGTAGCCAACAAAGAGTTAAAACTGCATTGAGTGCAACAATAATTGCATCAATCATATTGCTATTCTTTGCATTTCTTGGAAGCACTTTATTAAGTTATTTGAATATATCTTTTCCAGCATTTACAATTGGTGGAGGCATCATTTTATTAATAATTTCGATGGAAATGTTGTTTGATAAAAGACAACAACGAAAAGAAGATGACATTGATTTCAATTCTGAAAATGTAAGTGTGTTTCCTTTAGCAACACCGATTATAGCAGGACCGGCTGCAATCACATCTGTTATTGTTTCTGTTTCAGATATGGGAAGTAATTTTACAAACCAATCTGTCGGAATGATTGCTTTGGCTTCAGTTTTGCTTTTAACTTTTATATTTTTTTTTACTGCTTCAAAATTTTCTCAGATAATAAATAAAAAAGTTATTAGTGTAATTTCAAGAGTAATAGCAATTATTCTAGTTGGATTAAGTGTTCAGTATATTTTAGACGGAATAAAAACCTTTTTAGCTTAAAGTATTGTTCAGTAGACTATTTTAAAATGCTATAAATATAGTAATGAACATAATTGTCTTACAGCATATAAAGATTGAAGACCCAGGCTATATCAAAGATTTAATGTTAGCTGATGGTTTTAACTTAACCACTATAGAGCTAGATGAAGGTGAAAAAATCCCAAGTGATCTAAGAAAATTTGATGGAATGTTTTGTATGGGTGGTCCAATGGATACTTTTATGGAACAAGAATATCCATGGCTAATTGAAGAAAAAAAAGCAATTAAAGAATTTGTTGTTAATTTAAAAAAACCTTATTTAGGTTTTTGTCTTGGGTGTCAGTTATTAGGTGAGGTAATAGGTGGTAAGGTAGTTAAATCAAATCCAGCAGAAATTGGAATAATGGATATAAATTTTACTAAAGAAAAAAAGGAGGATATTTTATTTTCAAAATTTCCAGATCAAATTAAAAGTTTGCAGTGGCATTCATATGAAGTGCAAGGAATAGATAATAATAAGGATGTAACTTTACTAGCATCATCTCCTATTACTAAATATCAAATTTTCAAATACCAAAATCACGCATATGCAATTCAATTTCATATAGAAATTAAAGACACAACAGTTAATGAGTGGGGGTGTGTGCCTGAATATAAAAAAGCTCTTGAAAGTCAATTAGGTGAGGGAGCTTTAGATAAATTTGATCAAGCTGCAAAAAATAATATGCCTGATATGAATAATTATTCTAAGATACTTTATGAGAATTTTAAAAGGCTATTATGAATAATAAATTTTTTGAATGGGCAGGGGTTATTACGGCAATCCTTTATTCTATGTTTGTAGCCTTAAACATTGGAATAGAGTTTTTAGGATTTTGTTTGTTACTGTTGTCTGCCATTTTAATGGGTATCTGGGCATATAGAGGAGGTCACAAGGGAATACTTGTGTTGCAATTTTTTTATGCAACAGCAGGTATAATTGGAATGATACGTTGGTTTTAATTAAAATTAGCAATAATTTTTGGAATATAATTTTTAAAATTAAAAAAACCCTTATTACAATATTGCCAAGAAAACTGATCCAACTTTCTATATAAAAATTTTATATTTTTTAATTGATTATTTTGAATAAAATTTAAATTTTCACCAACGGTTGGATAAAGCGCATAAACTTCTTCGGTAATATTTTTTAAATCATTAATATTAATAGTTTCACAATTTATTGATTTTTCTTTCAATCTTATTTTTTGATCCTCTAAAAGATTTGCTTTAAATTTCAACACCTTTTCACTTAATTTGATAGTTCTATCTGTATTATTTGAGACTAACAAAATTTTTTTAAACTTATGTTCTTTAAAATCAGAAAATTCAAATGTCATATTATTTTCAAATATTAATAAAGTTTTATCTTCCAAAATCTCAGAATTTTTAAAGCCTTTGTTAATAACAGAATATATCTTATCATTGGATATAGGTTTGGCATTTTCACTTAGTTTTATGTTTTTAAATCTATTATTTGTAAATTTATTTATATTCCATTCACTTGCGAGGTAATGCTTGCCTTGAGTTTGAATGCCAGCAACCCATCTCCAACCAAGGGTATTTGATGCAGCATCCCCATCAAATAGATGTTGCATAAAAAACTCAGCCCCCAACTGCCATGGTAATTCTAGTGTAAAAATCCAAATGCTAGCAAACCACATTCTTGTGTGGTTATGAAGATAATTGCTTTCTTTAAGTTCAATTACCCATTGATTAAAACAATCTACATTTGTTTTTCCTTCAGTTGCTCCCAAATAACTTTGATTGTTTTTAAATTCTTTTTTAATTTTATCTAATTCTATTAAGTAATCTGACCAAACATCAGGTCTTAATTCTAGCCAACCTTTCCAATAAACACGCCAAAGAACTTCCTGAATAAATTTTTCATTTTTTGCAAATGAAAACTTTTTAAGAGATTTATTAATTACTTCTAATTCATTAATTATTCCGTGAGTTATATAGGGGGATAAACAAGAAACATTAGATCTATTACTAGGCCCAAAATCAAAATTTCTTAGTTTTGAATAATCTGAAAGATTTTGTTCAACAAAAGTATTTAATTTATCAACGGCTTTAGCCCTTGAAGCTTCAAAAATCATTTTAAACTATTTAGATTTTCTTTTCTTTAGACCCAATTTATCACTGTGTCTTAATCTTAAAATAACTATTGCAGATGCAATTAGAACTATAGCTATAGCTTCATAGACTAATGCTGATGGATCCATTTCTTTTCCTTGTAATATAATAAATCGTGCGAGAGCAGTGATGGCAATTAAAAGAGGTAAAGTTATACTGATTGATTGTTGATTCCAAAAAACACGAACCATTGCTAAGACCTCTAAATAAAGAAACATTAAAAGTAAATCTGCTAGCATTACAGATTGATTTAGAAACATATTATTAATTTCCATACCAACAGCAATTACAGTGCTCACTAAAATAATGCACATTAGTGCAAGCTGTAAAATTTTTGCTATTTTATCCATTACTTATCTTTACTAAATGGTAGCCATTTTTCAAACACTGATTTTACTGGTCCATCATATGGAATTGAATAAGAGCTAGGGTTTGGACTTGTTAAAATTTCTATTCCCTTAGAAAATACAAAGATGAATACAATTACAAAAACAATAACCATAATCTTAAATGGATCAAAGTTTTTAGTTTTGAATACACTGCTAGATTGCGCCTCTGCTTTATGAAAATGTTTGAATGTCATATAAACTGCAAATATCAATCCAATATGAGCAACGTATAAACCAGCCCAACCAAATGCAAAAGTTGTATAAGAAAATATGTATAAACTAAAAACAGTTGTCCAAACGAAACTCAGAACTAATAAAATTTGTAATCTAACAGATCTTGGTAAAGATCTTAGATCATTTTTGCTATCATCAAATAAAATGTTAGCAGCATCTTTCATCCAATTTTTTAGTGCTTCCATATGGCTAGAATAGATATTTATATGTTAAAGGCAAAGGATAAAGTGTCCTTTAATTTTTAGCTTAAATTGGACTTTATTACACTTTTTAAATTTGCAGAGCTTTGGGCGCCTGAAATAAAATCTGTTCCTATTTCAAAGAAGGGTACTCCATTAATTTCTTTCTCTCTTGCGACTGAAATATATGAATTAATTTCTTCAATATTTTTTAAATTAAAAAAATTATTGATTGTATCTCCATTAATATTAAATTCTTTGCCAATATTAATTAAGATTTCTTTATCTCCAATATCAAGACCTTCAATAAAGTATGATTGATATATTTTTTCTTTAATTTCGTTTTGCACATTAGATTGTTCGGCTAATTTTATTAATAAGTGAGAAAATACTGTATTGGGTGTTTTCTTTATCTTATCTAGATTAAAATTAAGATTTTCTTTATTCGCCTCTTCTGTCATTCGATCATACATTGGTTGAGCAAACTCTTTTCCACCAAACTTTATTTCTAAGTACTTGTTTCTTTCAATTCCTTCTTTAGGCATGTCAGTATTTAGTTGAAATGGAACATGCTCTATCTCAAACTTAGTTTCAGGAAAATTTTTTAATGCTTTATTTAATCTTGTTTGACCAATAAAACACCACCCACAAATTGTGTCAGCAAATACTTTTATTTTCATTAATTTATGAACGAAGCTTTTGTTTATGAAAGTTAATAAATCTTTCTACATTTGATTTATTAAAGGTTTTATTTTCTTCAAAAGAAACTTTTTTCATTGAGTAAGCATTACTTTTTGTCTGTCTAGACATTATGGTGATATTACCTTTGTATAATTTAAGCTTAACAGACCCATTAACTTTATTCTTTTTAAGATCGACAATTTTTTGAAGTTTAAATCTTGCTTTTGAGTACCAGTAACCATTGTAAATAAGTTCAGCATATTTAGGCATAATTTCATCTTTTTTATGCATAGTTTCTTTGTCCAAAGTAACAGACTCAATTGCTCTGTGCGCTGACATTAAAAGTGTTCCACCAGGTGTTTCATAAACACCCCTAGATTTAATTCCAATAAATCTGTTTTCAACTAGATCAACTCTACCTATTCCATTTTTACCAGCAACATCGTTAAGTTTTTCTAATAAATTTCCAGGTGATAATTTTTTACCATTAACATTTATGGGGTCTCCATTTTTAAAGCCTATAGTTACAAATGAAGCTTTGTTAGGTGATTTTTCAGGTGACACTGTTCTTTGAAAAAGAAACTCAGGAGCTGAATTTTTTGGGTTTTCTAAAACCTTACCTTCAGTTGATGTGTGGTATAAATTATCATCAATAGAGAAAGGAGGAGCACCTTTTTTATCTGTTGGAATTGGAATATTATTTTTTTTTGCGTATTTAATTAAATCTGTTCTAGAGTTTAATTTCCATATTCTCCATGGTGCAATAATTTTTACTTTTGGACCAAAGTAATGATATCCTAATTCAAATCTCACTTGATCATTTCCTTTGCCAGTTGAACCATGAGAAACTGCATAAGCTCCAAATTTTTTAGCGGCAGCAATTTGACGTTTTGCAATTAAAGGTCTTGCAATTGAAGTACCCAATAAATAAACACCTTCATAAATTGCATGCCCTCTAATCATTGGAAAGACATAGTCTTTTACAAATGTATCTTTTAAATCTTCAATAATGATATTTTTAACACCTAGTCTTTTAGCATTTTTTATAATTTTTTTTCTATCAATTTCTTGCCCAACATCTGCAGTATAACAAATAACTTCTGCATCATAATTTTCTTGAAGCCATTTTAAAATAATAGAAGTGTCTAGTCCGCCAGAATATGCGAGTACAATTTTCTTTTTAGATTTCATTTAATTAACTGCAGCTAGTTTTTGCAGCATTATAGGCTTTAGTAAATCCTAACAATGAATAATGGTCTATAGTTTGAGAGCCTTTTTGATTGTGACCAGTGATCATAATTCTTGATCCTCTCTTCATGGTCTTAATCATTTTATTTTCAAGTTTGTTATCAGCAATCCAAGCAAATCCCTCTTGAGCAATATCAAATTTGTATTTAGATTTACCTGAAGTAGCTATAATAGAATTTTTGTTGTTAAATTCATAGCCACCAGTAATGCTTATTTCATTACTCACTTTTTCACTTGGTCTAAATGAAACAAACATCCTTGCTTCTCTAGGGTTAGATTTTGGAGCTTGTAATACCGGAACTGATTGAGCAAAACAAACTTTACCTGCTTGTTCAGTGATAACCATTGTTTCCCAGTCTTTAAATTTACCAATTTTTTTCACTTCTTGTGAATTTGCACTAAGAGAAAACACACTTACAATAATTAGGATTATGAAATTTTTAATTATGGACATGGATTAGGGTAAATTGTTTGTACTTCATTTATTTCTTTAATTACTTCATCAGTTAAATCTATATTTACACTTTCCACGTTGGTTTTCAACTGCTCCATTGTAGTTGCCCCAATAATAACACTTGTCATAAAAGACTGTATTTCACAAAACTTTAAAGACATTTGAGTTAAATTAAGGTTATGTTTTTTAGCTATTTCAAAGTATGCATCTACTGCTTTACCAGTATTAGGTTTTGCGTACCGAGTCCAAAAACTACCATCACGTTCAATTCTTGAATTTTTTGGCATTTGATTATTTCTATATTTTCCAGATAAATATCCACTTGCTAAAGGAGAGTAGGCCAATAAACCAATTTCATCTCTTACCGAAATTTCAGCAAGACCAACTTCATAAGTTCTGTTTAATAAGTTATAAGGATTTTGAATTGACATCATTCTTGGAAGACCTTTTTCTTTTGATAACTCTAAAAACTTAGAGACACCCCAAGGTGTTTCGTTAGATAAACCCACTTCTCTAATTTTACCAGCATCAACAAATTTTTGTAAGTTGCCTAAAACATCTTCAAATTTATTCCATTCTCCATTATCTTTATGTTCATAACCCAATCTTCCAAACATATTGGTATTTCTTTCTGGCCAGTGTAGTTGATAGAGGTCGATATAATCTGTTTGTAGTCTTTTTAGACTATCATTTACAGCTTGAGTCATTTTCTCTATTCCATAATTATTTCCACCACCTCTTAAATAGGCTCTCATAGGTCCAGCAACTTTAGTTGCTAAAATAACTTTGTCTCTTTTATTGGATTTTTTAAACCAATTACCAATTATGATTTCTGTATGACCGTAAGTTTCTTCTCTTGGAGGAACAGCATAAAGCTCTGCAGTATCCCAAAAATTTACACCTTGATCTAAGGCATAATCCATCTGTTCGAAACCCTCATTTTCAGAGTTTTGCTCACCCCAAGTCATTGTACCGAGACAAATAGTGCTTACTTTTAAATCTGTATTTCCTAATTTTTTATAATTCACAATAATTTAACCTTATTAAGACATCTTGAAATAATAGTAAAAGGCTATTATATATGTGTCATGGAATTCAATAAGCAAAACATATTAAATAAAGTAAAAGAAGCTCAGCAATCAACTGTAGTAATGGATGAGGGCTTAAGAGCCTACATGCTAAAAGTCTATAACTACATGGCTTCTGGTATTTTGTTAACAGGACTTATATCTTTAATATTTTTCAAACTATCTGTAGTAACAGATGCCAATGGATCAATTACAGCATTAACAAGCTTAGGAAATACTATATTTCTTTCAGGCTTTAAATGGATTGTGATGCTTGCTCCACTTGGAGTAGTTTTTTACATGAGTGCTAGAATTAATAAAATGACAGCTTCGGCTGCTCAAACTACTTTTTGGGTTTTTGCCTCTTTAATGGGGTTATCATTATCTTCAATATTCCTAGTTTATACTGGAGCCAGTATCACTAGAGTATTCTTTATTACCTCTATTACTTTTGGTGCAATGAGTTTGTATGGTTACACAACTAAAAGAGATCTTACAAAATTAGGATCATTTTTAATGATGGGCTTAATTGGAATTATTGTTGCATCAGTTGTTAACATGTTCTTAAAATCTTCAATGATGGATTTTGTAATCTCAATTCTAGGTGTTTTAATTTTTGTAGGTCTTACTGCTTATGACACTCAAAAAATTAAAAACATGTATGTATCAAGCGATACGGGTGAGTTGATGGGTAAAAAAGCTGTAATGGGTGCTTTAACTCTTTACCTAGACTTTATAAATTTATTTATAATGTTGTTAAGATTATTTGGTCAAAGACGATAGTCTTTTTATTTCTTAAGGTTTTTCCAATTAGTATTTTTAAGTAAAATTTTTAGATCAAAGGAATTTTTTAAAACTTTCCCATTAGAGTCTGTAATTAAATACTTTAGATTTTTACTACTAGGTTTAAAGTTTTTACAAATTTTATATAAAGCATTCTCTGCTGCATTTTTAAAGACACTAAAGCTAACCTGTCTGTTAGAAATGTTTAGACCATAGTCTTTCCATGATCCTTCAGAGACCATTTTTGCATATAGATCTAAAATGATTTTAAGTTCATTTTTTTCAAAAAATTGTCTTTCTCCTATTTGTTTGTGAGGATTATTTACGACTAGCTTTAAGTTTCTATTCATCAAGCTTGTATTTATTAATCAATGATATTTGAAATGCTGTAAAGACAAGGGTTATTGGTAACATTCCCCATACCTTAAAATTAACCCAAAACTCTTCTGTTTGCGTTCTCCAGACACATTCATTAAGGATTGCAAGAAAGAAGAAAAAGTACATCCATCTTTTGTTTAATAATTCCCAACCCATATCAGTTAGAGCAATTGATTTACCCATAATTTTTTTAAGGACAGGTTCTTTTGTAAAATATTTTCCAAAATATAAAGCAAGGGCAAATAAAATATTAATGATCGTTGGCTTTACATAGATAAAAACTGGATCATTAAAATAAATTGTTAGACCCCCAAAAAATGTAATTAAGATACCACTTATTAATGGCATCATAGGTATTTTTTTTTCAAAAAACCAAACAACTGCTAGTGCAATTAATGTTGCAACTATGAGTGGAGGAATCGCAACTGCTAGGTTCTTATCATTATTATAATAATAATAAAAAAAAACGGCTAAAGGCCCAAAGTCTGTTGCAAATTTAAGAAAAGATTTATTCACTTGACAGATATTAACATAATAAAAAAAATATAAATGTTTTTTATTGATTTTTATTTTTAAACCCCCATATTAATAACAATGGCAATTCAAAAAGCAAAATTTTCAATAGGAGACATTGTAAAACATAAACACTTTGAGTTCAGAGGTGTAATTTATGATGTTGATTTCGAATTTAATAATTCTGAAGAATGGTATCAATCTATTCCAAAGAATGTTCGTCCTAGAAAAGATCAGCCTTTTTATCATTTGTTAGCCGAAAATGATGAAATTACATATGAAGCATATGTTTCAGAACAAAATCTATTAATGGACGATTCAGAAGATCCAATTAAACACCCTTTAATTGAAGAGATTTTTTCTGGTAAAAGAGGCTCTAGCTACTTTAAGCCCTCTAATTAATTCTTTTTTCAAACACAATTAATTCAAATCTTCGACATATATAGTTGTTATCTTTAATTATGTTCTGATCAAGAGTGTTAAATAACGTTTTTATCATTATTGACTCCCTCTGCATTCTTGATCAGGATGACCTTCCATAAAAAAAATTAAATTATCTTTTTTTAATATATATAATTTAAAAATGTTTAAATATTTTGAACCTAATAAAATTTTTGCAATAACCTCTAAAGCACCAAAGTACGTTCTTTTTTTATTTATTATTGTCTTAACAATTGGTTTAACAGAAGCGCTTATACTTTCACCTGAAGATTATAAACAAAGTGATGCAGTAAGAATTATGTATGTTCATGTGCCAGCTGCATGGATATCACTTGGAATATTTACAAGTTTAGCTTTTTTGTCTGTTGGAAGTTTTGTTTTTAAAAATAAAAATTTTGCATTAATTGCTAAAAGTTTAGCACCTTCTGGACTCATCTTTAATATTATAGCATTAGTTACAGGATCAATTTGGGGAAAACCAACTTGGGGTACTTGGTGGGCTTGGGATGCAAGAATAACTTCTATGTTAATTTTAGCCTTGTTTTATGGAATGTATTTATTGGCTTGGAGAATTTATGAGGACAAAGAACAAGTAATAAAGGTTACATCTTTGATTGCAATTTTAGGAGTGGTAAATGTTCCCATCATTAAATTTTCCGTAGACTGGTGGAACACGTTACATCAACCAGCTTCAATTAATATTTTATCAACCAACACAGCAATTCACCCAACAATGTTAGTCCCATTGGGCATTATGACTGCGGCATTTGCCCTTTTTTCATTACTCATTTTTTTGATGAAATATAATACAGAGCTGATAAAAGTTAAAAATAAAGGATTAGATAGATTATGATAAATGAAATAATTTCAATGAATGGATATGGAGCTTACGTTTGGTCAGCTTTTTCATTTACATTGATTAGTTTTACAGCCCTGTACTTTGTAACTAAATTACAACTTTCAAAAGAGCAAAAAAGATTTGCTTCTAAATTTGGTTCTCTAAATGTTGAGAAAGCTAGAGCTGCAAGATCACAAAATATTAATAGAGAAATATTATCCAATACATCAAATATTTAACTAATAAACCATGTATGGTAAAAAGGTTAAATTACGATTTATATTCTTAGCTTTAATCTTAGCCTCGGTAATTTTAACAGTTTTTTTAGTTTTACAATCATTAAAAGAAAACGTTGTATATTTTCAGTCTCCATCTGAAATAAAATCTTTAATAGAATTAAATAAAAAAAAAATAAGAGTGGGTGGGATGGTTAAAGAACAATCGATTTTTATAGATTCTGATAAAGTTAATTTTGTTATTACTGACTTTCAAAACGAAATTAATGTTGTCTATACAGGGGCAGTCCCCAATTTATTTGCTGAAGGAAAAGGAGTAGTTGCTGAAGGCTTTTTAAAAGATAAGAATTATTTTACAGCTACTAAAATTTTAGCAAAACATGATGAAAATTATATGCCCCCAGAAGTTAAAGAAGCCTTAGGAGATAAATAAATTGCTAGCTAATCAGATAGGTTATTATTCTTTAATTTTAGGGTTGTTACTTTCGGTATTGCTTTGTGGAGTTTCAATTAAAGACTTTAATAAAACTAATAAGCAGATTAACCAAAATATATTATCTCTATCATTTCTACAGTTAGTTTTTGTAATTGTGAGTTTTTTGAGTTTGATTATATCTTTTATAAACTCAGACTTTAGTAATGAGACAGTTTTTAATAATTCTCACACAACCAAACCATTATTCTATAAAATCTCAGGAACTTGGGGAAACCATGAAGGAAGTTTGTTATTATGGTTATTAGTATTAACTTTGTTTATTTTTTTGTTTTTAATTAAATCAAGAGAGCAGCCTCAAAAATATAGAATCTTAACTTTATTATTTCAGCAAATAATAATTATTGGGTTTTTCTTATTTGTATTAATGACATCTAATCCTTTTAATTATCTATTTCCAATTCCCAATGAAGGTCTTGGTCTTAACCCAATTTTACAAGATCCAGCTTTAGCAATTCATCCCCCAATTTTATATTTAGGTTATGTTGGTACTTCTATAATATTTTCATCATCTCTTGCTGCAGTTACACAAAATTATGTCACCAAAGAATGGGGGCAGCATATTAAAAAATGGGTTTTAGTTTCTTGGATTTTTCTAACTATTGGAATTATGCTTGGATCAATTTGGGCATATTACGAACTAGGATGGGGAGGTTTTTGGTTTTGGGACCCAGTTGAAAATGTTTCTTTAATGCCATGGCTAACACTAACTGCATTGTTGCATTGCATTGTAGTGTTAGAAAGAAGAGCATCACTAACATCTTGGGTGGTTATACTGTCTATTACAACATTTACCCTAAGTATGTGTGGAACTTTTTTAGTAAGATCCGGAATATTAAATTCTGTACATACATTTGCTAATGATCCTGCAAGAGGTATTTTTATATTAATATTTTTATTTGCACTAATTGTCTTATCGTTAGGAATATTTTTTATATTTCACAAAGAAAATAGTAAAAGTTCAAATAATTTTTTTTGGCTTAGCAGAGAAACCTCTATCTTAATAAACAATTGGTTTATGATGTATTTTTTAGCTGTTGTTTTAATAGGTACGGTATATCCAATATTTCTAGATGTAATATCTAGTGAAAAAATATCAGTAGGGCCTCCTTTTTATCAAAAATTAATTGTTCCTTTTTTAATACCATTTCTATTGTTCATGTCTCTTGGACCAAGACTTAAATGGATTAAATCAAAAATTGAAAATAAGAAATCACTTATTATCACATTTATAATTTCGGTAATGTTAACCTTTTTTATTATAAAAAATTTAACTACTGACTTACTTTTTTATACGGTTTTAATTTCAGCTGCTTTTTTTCTTTTCTTTACAACTTTAAAAGAATTATTTATTAAAAAATTTAATAATATTTCTCAAACTGTTTCACACTTTGGTTTTAGTTTATTAATATTAAGCATTCTATTTAATAGTATTTTATCCTCAGAAATTATAACCAACATAAAAATTGGTGAAAGATATGATTATAATAAAGGCGAAATTTTTTTTAAAAAGATAGAGGAAAGAAAAGAAAGTAATTTTAACTCCATCATTGCCTCTTTTGAAATAAAAGACAAAAATGGCAAAACTATTGAATTAAAACCCGAGATTAGAATTTATAATCAGCCTGTAATTATTACTAGTGAGGCAGATATAAGAACAACACTATTAGAGGACAAGTTTTTAGTAATGAATCTTGTAAAAGGTAATGAATATTTTAATATTAGATATCAAGTAAAACCATTTATGGTTTGGATATGGATATCAGTTTTGTTGTTAAGTCTTGGTGGATTAATGAGTTTATTTAAAAGAGAGATATGAAAAATAAGTTTAGCTTATTTGTTATAGTTATTTTTTTAAGCTTTTGTTTTGTTATTTTTTATAAAGGATTAAATACTCCAAATAACTACACACCCAAGGTTAATGAAAAAAAAAATATCCCAACCTTTAAAGCAAAAGACTTTTATTCAAATAATTATGTAAATTCAGATAACATTTTTGAAGAGAACACCTTTTATATTGTAAATATTTGGGCTTCCTGGTGTGTACCTTGTAGAACAGAACACCCCTTATTAATGCAACTAAGTAAAAACCAATCAATTAAACTAATTGGATTAAATTATAGAGACAATTTTAATAATGCAAAAAAATTTATTAATGACCTTGGCAATCCATATTCAAGAATTTTAATTGATAAAGATGGAACTCTAGGAGTTGAATTTGGAGCTTATGGAGTTCCAGAAACTTTTTTAATAGATAAAAATAAAGATATAATCAAAAAATTTGTTGGTCCAATCAATCAAGAAATTGTTAGTGAAATTAAATTAATTATTAAATGAAAGTATTAAAAATATTTATAATCCTATTTGTAGTTGCAAACTTTTCAGAGTTAAAATCAGCTGAAACAAATGATATTTTAAAGAATAAAATTTTAAAGAATGTTCGTTGTTTAATTTGTCAAGGTCAGTCAGTATACGATTCTGAATCAGAGTTTGCTTCTAGCATCAAATTAATTGTTGATAGAAAAATTAATGAAGGATTAAAAGAAAAACAAATATATCAATTTTTAAGAGAAAAATATGGTGACTGGGTAATTTTTGACCCCCAATTAAACAAAAACACATATGTTTTATGGTTATTACCATTATTGTTATTTTTGTTTGGCGGTGCAATAATATATAAAAAAATAATATTAAATAAAAATAACAAAATTTAAATGAAACATTACAAGTTGATATCAAGATTTATTTTTATCATTTTCTTCAGCCTATTATCTTCAGTTGTTTATGCTGAAGAAAATAGTTCTAAATTTAATGTTTATTCTGGAATGTTTGATTTCAGTGATACTGGTAAAAAATCAACATTAATTGGATTTCAACATCAAAATGAGGATTTAAATAGAGATACTTTTTTAGGTAATATTTCTCCCATAACAGGTGCATTAGTGACTGCAGACTCTGCTGCATATATTTATACAGGTGTTCAGGCACAATATAAGCTAGGTAAAATTAATTTTACACCAAGCTTTGCACCAGGATTATACAGTAAGGGTGATGGTAAAGATCTTGGTCATATTCTAGAATTTAAAAGTGAATTACAAATTTCAGTAGACTTTGTTAGTAATAGTCAACTTGGTTTTTCTTATAATCATCTTTCTAATGCAAGCTTAGGAACAAAAAATCCTGGTGTAAATAGTTATATGTTTAACTTTTTTAAAACATTTTAACTTAATCAATGAACCTAAAAGACTGCTATAATTTTAATGACTTTAGAAAATTAGCAAAAAAACGATTACCTTCTCCAATTTTTCACTACATTGATGGCGGTGCAGATGATGAAAAAACCTTAAAAAGAAATACAGATTCTTTTGATGATTGTGATTTAATTCCAAATATTCTAGCTAGTGTTGGTAAACCAGATCTTTCAACGACTGTTTTTGGAAAAAAAATTGATATGCCAATTTTTCTTTCACCAACTGCAATGCAAAGACTTTACCATCATGAAGGTGACAAAGCCTCAGCAAGAGCTGCTGAAAAATTTGGAACCTTTTATAGTATGTCTACAATGGCTAATAATACCATTGAAGAGGTTGCTGATATTTCAAATGGACCAAAGTTATTTCAATTATATGTTCATAAAGATCAATCAATTACTGACGATCTAATAGACAGATGCAAAGTGTCTGGTTTTAATGGCATGTGTTTGACAGTTGATACATTAGTTGCTGGAAACAGAGAAAGAGATCACAGAACTGGTTTTACTACTCCTCCAAAATTGACACTTCAAAGCTTAATGAGTTTTGCCATGCGACCTGAATGGGTATTTAATTATTTTACTCATAAAAAATTTGAATTATCTAATGTTAAAAATAAAACAGATAAAGGAACCAATATTTCAAAATCAGTCATCGAATATATTAATGAACAATATGATCCGGCCATGAATTGGAAGGATGCTGAATACTGTGTAAAAAGATGGAACGGTCCATTTGCCCTTAAAGGTGTGATGTCAGTTGAAGATGCAAAAAGAGCAATAGATATTGGTTGTACAGCAATAATGATTTCAAATCATGGGGGTAGACAATTAGACGGTTCAAGATCACCCTTTGACCAAGTTAATGTAATTAGAGAGGCTGTTGGTGATAAATTAGAGATTATTTTAGATGGTGGTGTAAGACGTGGAACCCATGTTTTAAAAGCTTTAGCAGCTGGTGCAACGGCATGCAGTTTTGGAAAAATGTTTTTATTTGCTTTAAGTGCTGGAGGTCAACCAGGTGTGGAACGTCTATTGCAAAACATGCATGATGAAATTAATAGAAATATGGTACTAATGGGTTGTAAGACTTTAAAAGGATTAGATATGTCAAAATTAATTTATAGAAAATAGTTTTTACTTATCAAAATTATATATAAAAAAAATAAATTAAATTATATAATATTGATATTAGAATTAAATTATTATGAAATTAGCAAAAAATTTACAAAGACTAGGAACTGAATCTGCATTTAGTGTTTTAGCTGAAGCAAAAAAATTAGAAGCACAAGGCAAACCAATGATTCACTTAGGTCTAGGTCAGCCTGATTTTAAGACACCCCAACACGTAGTAGATGCTGCAAAAAAGGCATTAGATGAGGGTCATCATGGATATGTTTTATCAAACGGAATTTTAGAGTGCAGACAAGCTGTTACTAGAAAAATTAAAAAACTTTATAATAAGGATATTGACCCTGAAAGAGTATTGATAATGCCAGGTGGGAAACCAACAATGTATTATGCGATACAATGTTTTGGGGAGCCAGGTGCGGAAATTATACATCCAACACCAGCATTCCCAATATATGAATCAATGATTAATTACACAGGTTCAACTCCAGTCCCTTATGACTTAACAGAAGATAAAGATTTAAAATTTGATCCAGAAAAAATTCTATCTTTAATTACAGATAAAACTAGATTGTTAATATTAATTAACCCGAATAATCCAACGGGAAGTTTTGTTGAAAAATCTGCAATAGATGTTTTAGCAGAAGGGTTAAAAAAACATCCTCATGTAGCAATCCTAAGTGATGAAATTTATAGTAGACAAATTTATGATGGAAAAGAAATGCCAACATTTTTTAATTATCCTGATCTGCAAGATAGATTAATTGTTTTAGATGGTTGGAGTAAAGCTTATGCAATGACTGGATGGAGAATGGGATGGAGTGTGTGGCCAGAAGAATTAATACCACATGTAAATAAACTAATTATTAATAGTGTTTCATGTGTTAATGCTCCGTCACAATTTGCAGGAATTGCAGCTTTAGACGGACCAGATGATGCAATCCATGAAATGATGGTAAAATTTGATCAAAGAAGGAAATTGATTCACGAAGGTTTAAATAGTTTACCAGGTGTGGAATGCAGTTTACCAGGAGGAGCCTTTTATGCATTTCCTAAAGTTATTGGAACAGGAATGAATGGTTCAGAATTTGCAAAAAAATGTATGCATGAAGCAGGAGTAGCAATAGTTCCAGGAACAGCTTTTGGTAAAACTTGCCAAGATTACGTAAGATTTAGCTTTGCAGCTTCACAAGACAACATATCTAACGCATTGGAAAATATCAAAAAAATGCTAGGCTAAGACTAATGAGTGAATTAGTTCTGCCAAAGATTGACAAAGCAACGATCAATAAAAAAGAATATATTTTTAAAAATCTTGCCAAAATTATCAATCCAGAAAATGTTTTAAGTCATGCAGATGATATTAAACCATATGAAACTGATGCATTAGCAGCTTATACACAAACACCACTCGCTGTTGTGATGCCAGAAAACACTGAAGAAGTAAGTAACATTTTAAAGTTTTGTCACAAAGAAAATATTAAAGTTGTACCAAGAGGTGCTGGCACTGGTCTTTCAGGGGGAGCTCTACCTTTAAATGATGCAATTTTATTAAGTCTTGGAAAATTTAACAAAATTATAGAAATTGATTTTGAAAATAAATGTGTAGTAACCCAACCTGGTGTAACAAATTTAGGAATAACACATGCCGTACAACATAAAAATTTTTACTACGCACCAGACCCATCAAGTCAACTTGCATGCTCAATAGGGGGCAATGTTGCTGAAAATTCTGGAGGCGTTCATTCTCTAAAATATGGAACGACAACTAATAATATTTTAGGTGTTGAAATGGTAATGATGGATGGAACAGTTTGTAGAGTTGGTGGAAAAACTCTTGATCAAGAAGGGTATGATCTAATGGGATTAATTTGTGGTTCAGAAGGATTATTAGGAGTAATTACTGAAGTGACAGTAAAAATTTTAAAAAACCCTCAAGTAGTTAAAGCAGCGCTAATAGGCTTTCCTACAATTGAAGAAGGTGGAAATGCAGCATCGGAAATAATTTCAAGTGGAATTGTTCCAGCAGGTATGGAAATAATGGATAAAGCTTTGATAGAGGCAACAGATAATTTTAGTAAAGCAGGATATCCAAGAGATGCGGAACTTTTATTAATTGTAGAATTAGATGGAACCGAATCTGAGGTAGATGAATTATTAAAACAGGTGAGAAGTATTTGTGAAAAAAATAATTGCTCAAGTTTAAAATTAAGTAAAAATGAAAAAGAAAGACTATCATTTTGGGCAGGTAGAAAAGCAGCATTTCCAGCATGTGGAGCTATGGCACCAGATTATTATTGTATGGACGGATCTATACCAAGAGGAAAACTTGCGGAAGCTTTACTTGAAATAAAAAGACTTTCTGAAAAATATGAGTTGCCAGTAGCAAATTGTTTTCATGCAGGAGATGGAAATTTACATCCATTAATAATGTTTGATGGAAGTGATAAAGAACAACTGCGAAAAACAGAGGAATTTGGAGCCGAGATACTAAAGACGTGCGTTAGATTAGGGGGAGTGATCACTGGAGAACATGGGGTAGGAGTAGAAAAAAGAGAACTAATGTGTGAGATGTTTAATAATACAGATATTCAACAACAATTAGATATTAAAAAATCACTGGATGAAAAAAATTTACTAAACTCAGGAAAAGTTTATCCAATATTAAGAAAATGTGCAGAGGAAGGAAGGGTACATGTCCACAGAAATGAAGAAAAATTCCCAGATCTTCCAAGATTCTAATAATACTTATTATCCAGAAGATGAGCTGCAAGTTTCAAATCTAGTTCAGGAACTTTACAAAAAAAACCAACCAACAGAAATAATTGGCACAGGTTCAAAAAATTTTATTGGTAACAACATTCAATCTGCAAAAAAACTATCTATGTCTAAGTTGTCAGGTGTAATTGAGTATTTGCCTGAAGAACTATATATTAAGGTTAAAGCTAACACGCCATTAGAGTTAGTTGAAAAGGAGTTAGAAAAAAACAATCAAGAACTTGCTTTTGAGCCTATTGATTTTGGATTTATTGAAAATGGAAAATCAAATAAGGGCACCATAGCAGGCCATTTAGCTTGTAACTTTGCTGGCTCTCGAAGATTTAAAGTAGGAAGTTTAAGAGATCACATATTAGGTTTTAGAGGTGTGAATGGTAAAGGAGATATAATTAAATCAGGTGGGACAGTTGTAAAAAATGTTACAGGTTATGATCTATCAAAACTAGTAACAGGATCTTTTGGAACTTTAGTTGCTTTAACTGAAATAACATTGAAGGTTCTACCTAAAAAAAAATTATCTAATACAATTACTATACATACTGATGATAAAAAATTAGTTAAAAATTTATTTGATAAGATATCTAGTTCAAGCAGCGAAGTCTCTGGAGCTGTTTATATTCCTGAAGAACCCAAAGATGAAAATTATGACCAAAACAAAGAGATGGTCTTTAAATTTAATGACTTAAAATACAAAGGTTCATTTTTAGCGCTAAGAATAGAAGGAGATAAAATTTCAATAGATGAAAAATTAAAAGCTTTAACAAATGAACTGGAGCTTAGTAAGCTGAATACAACAGTTTTAGATGTTCATCAATCAACACCATTTTGGAAAAAAATAAATAATCTTGAAATATTCAAATCAACAAAGAATAACCTTTTAAGAGTAGTAGTGCCTCCTTCGAAAGGCCCTAAGTTGATGCAATTCTTAGGTAATAAGTATAAATATTACATTGATTGGTGTGGCTCATTATATTGGATAGAGGTTCAATCAAAGAAGAACTCTAAGGTTAGCGATATTAAAAAATTAACCAAGGAATTAGGTGGTTATTTAACTATCATAAAGACATCGGATGAATATGATTACGAAGAAACAATTTTTACAGTAGATGATACAAGACTTTTAATATCAGAAAAGATCAAAAAAAGTTTTGACCCTAAAAGAATTTTTAATCCTGGAAAAATGTATAGAGGAATTTAATGCAAACAAACTTTACTGAAAAACAATTAAAAGACAGTGACAACGCTGCAACAGAAAAAATTTTTAAAAAGTGTGTTCATTGTGGTTTTTGTAATGCAACTTGTCCAACCCATCAAATATTTGGTGACGAATTAGATGGACCGCGAGGAAGAATTTATTTGATTAAAGATATGTTGGAAAATCAAAAAAAGCCAACAGCAAAAACTGTAAAACATATAGATAGATGTTTATCTTGCTATAGCTGCATGACCACTTGTCCTGCTGGAGTGAATTACATGCACATCATTGATCATGGTAAAAAATATATTGAAAAAAACTATGAAAGATCTTTTTTTGATAGAACAATTAGAAATTTTTTATCAGTAGTGTTACCAAATACAGGATACTTCAGATTAGCAAGTTATATGGTTAAATTAGCTAAACCTTTTAAATTTTTAATGCCATTAAAAATAAAAGATATGATGAATTTGATGCCGACAAGTTTTCCAAAAAAAACCATAAAACAAAAAGAAATTTATTCCGCAACTGGTAAAAATAAAATTGCAAGAGTTGCTCTTTTAACTGGATGTGTTCAAAAAGAAATTTCTCCTCAAATTAATGAGGCAACAATCAGACTTTTAAATAGACATGGAGTTGAAGTAGTTGTGCCTAAAAAGATCAGATGTTGTGGATCATTAAATCATCATTTGGGAAAAGAAGATGACGCGCACCAAGATTTTAGAAATAATATTAATACTTGGTATGACGAACATCAAAAAGGAAATTTAGACGCTATTTTATCAAATACTTCTGGCTGTGGAACTACCATGAAAGACTATGGTTTCATTTTTAAAGATGATGAAGAAATGAAAAAGAAAGCAAAAGTGATTTCTGATTTAACAAAAGATGTTTCTGAATATTTAGATACTAATTTAAAATTAAATTTTAAAGTAAAAGATAAGAAGTACAAAATTGCTTATCATTCTGCATGTTCAATGCAACATGGACAAAAAGTACACAGTCAACCCATGTCATTACTTTCAAAAACAAATAATGAAATTATGGAAATTCCAGAAGGCCACATCTGTTGTGGATCTGCTGGAACTTATAATATTTTGCAAACTGAAATTGCTAAAGAACTATTAAGCAAAAAAGTAAAAAATATTGAAAGTTTGAAACCAGATTTTATATCAACTGGAAATATTGGTTGTATTACTCAAATTTCTAATGGAACGAAAACTCCAATTTTACATACCATTGAGATATTAGATTGGTATACTGGTGGCCCAAAACCAAAAATATTACAAAAAAACTAACTATGAAAAAAATTCTAATTACACGAAGATTGTTAAAAGAATCTGAAGACAAAGCTTCAAAAATGTTTGATGCAAAATTTAATGGCAATGATGAATTATATTCTCAATCAAAGCTTATCGAATTAAGTGAAGGTCATGATGCAATATTAACTTCTTTAACTGATAAAATGGATGAAGAGACCATAAACAAACTTCCAGACAGTATTAAGGTAATTTCTAATTTTGCAGTTGGATTTGGAAACATTGATTTAGAAGCAGCCAAAAAAAGAGGAATAGCTGTAACTAATACACCAGAGGTTTTATCTGATGCCACAGCTGAGATTGGAATTTTATTAATTCTTGGAGCATGTAGAAGAGTTCCAGAGGGCATTCAGGCTGCAAAAGAAAGTAGCTGGAAATGGTCTGCAGATTATTTGATAGGAAAGCAGTTAACTGGTACGAGGCTTGGAATTTTAGGAATGGGGAGAATAGGTCAAAAGATTGCAAAAATTGCAAAATCTTTAGGAATGATTATTCACTATCACAACAGATCAAAATTAAGTGACGAAAAAGAACAAGGTGCCATTTATCATGATAGCATTAAAAGTCTTTTTGGAGTTTCAGATGTATTGTCAATTTGTTGCCCCGCAACAAAAGAAACAGAAAATTTAATTAATAAAGAAACATTAGAATATTTTCCAACAGGTGCGGTTATAACAAATGTAGCTCGTGGAGACATTGTTGAAGATGAAGCTTTAATAGATGCATTAAATAGAAGAAAAATCTATGCAGCAGGACTTGATGTTTATAAAGGTGAACCAAATTTAAATTCAGGCTATCTGAAGATTAAAAGTGTTTTTATTTTGCCTCACCTTGGAAGTGCCACTAAGCACACAAGAATTGCTATGGCTAATCTAGCTATAGACAATATTGATGAGTTTTTCAAAACAGGAAATTGCAAAAATAAAGTTAATTAATACAACTTGGAATTGAAAGTTATTATTTTTTATAACGTTTATAGGAATTAATATAAATTTTACCTATTCACATTTGTTCTGTTTTGAGAGAAGCTTGATCATTGAATAATTAACAATAGAGGAGAGAAGAAAATGAAAAAAATACTTTCAACATTAAGTACTTTTTTGTTCGTAAGCTCAATTGCTACTTCTGTATTTGCTGCTGGTGATGAGGCAACAATTAAAAAGTTAAGTAGTATGTATAAATCAGGCGACGCTACACAAGCAATTGTAATTCCACAGGATACTAAATTTGCTGCAAATGTTAAAAAAAACATTTTGCCAAATATTAATTTGCCTGCTGGGTTTTCAATTAGTGTGTTTGCTATAGTACCTGATGCAAGACACATGGCTGTTGCAAGAAACAAAACAACAGTATGGATTGGAACAAGAAAAGATAAGGTTTGGCAAGCAACTGATAGAGACATGGATGATATTGCAGATACTGTAGAGCAGTTTGCTCCAACAGTTAAGTTTGATATCCCCAATGGTGTTTGTTTTAGTGATGATGGCCATTTGTATGTAGCAGAAAGAAACAGAGTTTTATGGTTCCCAGCTGCTGAATATTTTATGGAAAGTCCTGACACTGTAGCTGTACCGATTATTGATCAAGGTAATTTGATACCAGTTGAGGAGGAATCTTATAACCACACGGCTAGAGTTTGTGCTGTTAATAAAGCAGACAATAAACTTTATGTTAGTTTAGGTCAGCCTCACAACGTAGCTCCAGCTGATAAATTGGATTTATATCAAGAAACTGGAATTGGTGGAATGATTAGCTTTAATCGTTTCCCAGGAGACCTTGATAGAAAAGTTGTAGCAACAGGAATAAGAAATTCTGTTGGTCACGCTTTTAATCCTAAAGATGGATCTTTATGGTTTACTGATAACCAAGTTGACGGTATGGGAGATGAAACTCCTCCAGGTGAGCTAAACAGAATGCCTAAAATGGGCATGTGGTATGGTCACCCGTATACTGGTGGTGGAGAAGTTAGAACCAATGAGTATAAAGGACAAACAATTCCAAAAAAAGATGCTGATAGATATGTTAAGCCTCAAGTTGAGATGGTTGCACATGCTGCTGACTTAGGAATGATGTTTTATACTGGAAAACAGTTTCCAAAAAAATACCATAATGCAATTTTTAGTGCACAACATGGTTCATGGAATGCTGTAAAACCTAGAGGTGCTAGAGTTATGGTTACTTATCTAGACTCAAAAGGCAATGCTAAAAAGACAGAACCTTTTGCTGATGGTTGGATGACTGAAATGGGCACTTACTTAGGTAGACCAGTTGATGTTCAACAATACTTTGATGGCTCTATACTAGTGTCAGATGATAAAGCTGGAGTAGTATACAGAATCAAATACGAAGGTTAATAAAATATAAATTAGGGACCGGCTTAATCTCCGGTCCTTTTTTTTAAACAAAAATTTAAAGGAAACAATTATGATCAAAAAAATTTTAATAATTATATCATTTTTAGCAATTTGCACGGGAGTAAGCTTTGCAAATACAGATGAAAAAAAAGTATGCACAGGTTTTGGTACTTGGACAAAGGATGGAGAATATAAAATTGTAAGAAGTAAATGTATTACTGAAAAAGAATATCAGGCATCATTAAACGCTCCTGATTATCTGTGTAAATATTATCAAAAGTCTATTTGGAAAGAATCTGAAAGACCTTATGGAAAAAAACAGTATCAGTATACAGATTCAAGTTTAACAAAAATAAATGCCCTTAAAGATGAAGGTAAAGCCCTTTGTGATGCTGGAAAATTAAGGGATGGTGAAGCAAAACTTGTAGAAGCTATTAAAATTATTAGCCATACTCGGATGAATTAATAAAGAGTATGAAGAAATTAATTATATTAGCTATATTTTCTTTATCACTTTTGAGTACCCCTCAATTAGCTGCAGAAGTTAATTTAACGGAAACACTTAAAGCTGGTAAAGAAATTGCCCAAAATATTTGTTCTGGTTGTCATGGTGTGAGTGGTAAAGCCGAATCTGGTGGAAATTCTGGTGCAGTACCAAATATATATGCACAAGAAAGAGATTATCTAAAAATAAAGCTTAAAAATTATAAGTCTGCAAAATTACAACATCCTCAAATGACCATGATAGCTCAGATGCTATCAAACGAAGATATTGAAAATGTTTCAGAATGGTATTCAAGAATAAAAGTTAAAGTATTTGATCCAGAGATAGAATTATCAGAACCGAATTAAGTTAAGCAATTAAACTGTTTTTGGAAAACATACACCAACACCTATTTGTCCACCACCTTGTTTATTATAATAAGTATTAGAATATTTTGCATAACGAGTAATTTTATTAAACGTAAAAGTATTAATCATCTTTTCATTTAAAAAATGACCAACTAAAGCTTTTTCATTATTCAGGATAATTTCTAAAGAAAAAAGATATCTTTTTACTTCTTTATCAAAAATTTTAATCTCATCATTATTTGAAATATAAAAATCATAGTCTATAGTTTTTTGGCTCCATTCATTTTTGTCTGTCTCATAAAATTTAGTGTCCATTTTACAAAAATGTTCTAGTTTTTTTTCTTCTGTAAAAGAATTAAAAGGTAAAAAAAGTATAAACAATATAAAAAAATATTTCATATCAATTTTATTTAAAAGAATAATCTTTGAATAAACCAATAAAGACCAATGGATGCAATAATTAATGAAAGAGGTCTTGTAACTTTATTACGATACCATAATCTTTTTTGGAACAACAATGCTATAAAAACATAAGATAAAAAAATTACACTAATTTGCCCAAGTTCAACACCCACATTAAAAGAAATTAGACTTGAAATAAATAATCCATCTGAAATTCCAATTTCATTTAGAATACCAGCAAAACCCAAACCATGAAGTAATCCAAAAATAAAAATTATATAAGGTCTCGTTTTTTTTATATTTTCAGTAAATAAATTTTCAATAGCAATAAAACAAATAGATAAAGCTATAATAGGCTCCACAATAACAGATGGAATTTTAATTAAATTTAATACACCTAAAAATAAAGTAATTGTATGAGCCAATGTAAATATTGATACCTGTAGCAGTAAAGGTTTTATTTTGGGTGTTAACAAAAATAAGGCTAATACAAACAAGATATGATCTAAACCTTTGGGTATTATGTGTTTAAACCCTAAATGAGTGTATGATCTGATATTTTCAAAAAAATCTACTTCTTTTTTATTTTTAGGGTTAAACCAGTCTGATTTTTTACCAGTCGCGATTAGTTTTGAATATAAATCTTCATTATTAGGAGAATTAACTCGTAAAATAATTGATCCTAAATTTTTGTCCCAAAAAAATTTTAAGTCTTCATCCTTTATATTTTGAATATCAAAATCAACAATAGTATCCCTAGCAACGTTGGTATTTCCAACCCCAGGTATATCTATATTCAGTAGAACTAAGTTATAATTAGAGTTAGTTGATATTAAATAAATTTTGTTTTGAAGGTTTTTTATTTTAGAATTAAATTTTTCAAGCAACTCAACTGCACTCATATTTCTTAAGCTTTCATATTTATCAGATTGTTTAGATTCTTTCGTATTCGAGTGATTTATGTCTACTTCTGCAATAATAGCCTCAAGATTTAATCGGATTGATAAAGTGGCATTTGTGATATTGTCTTCTTCATAAATATTGAGATTTGCAATTGCTGGACGCAATTCATGAGCATAAGATGATTGTATGAAAAATAATAAAAATATAAATATCTTAAAAAACATTAACTTATTAAAGCAGATTTTTTATTTTTTTGCAGTCTTATTATTTATTACTTTTTTGAAATTTAATTCATACGCACATGAATTATGGCTTGAGCCAGTTAACTTTAAATTTAACAATAAGGAAGTATCGAAGATACATATTAATATAGGCCAAAATTTTATAGGTTCTCCGTTTGGCTATTATGAACCAAATAAAAAAAGCTTATATTTGGAAAATAAAAATAAAGTAATAAATTTACCTCAGAGAGATGGAAATTTTCCAGCTATCCAAACACTAATTTTAGATAAAGGTTTTCATATTTTAAATTATGAAACAAATTATGAATTCTTAAAATATGAGTCTATTGAAAAGTTTGAAGATTTCTTAAAAGAGCAAAATTTTGAAAGCACTTTAAACAAATTTGATAAAAATAAGCTGCCCACAGAGAGTTATCGAAGATTTGCAAAAGCATTAATGACAAATGGTAATAAAAGTTTTTTTATTCAAAAGCCAAAATTAGACTTTGAGATTATTGCTTTAACTTCACCATATAACTTAAAGGAGGAGATATTTGAGTTTCAACTATTTGAAAAGGGCAACCCTCTAGAAAACTGGCAAATTACTATCTTCAGTAGAGATGAGGAAAATAGCTACAAGGAAATTGTAAAAACAAACCCAAATGGAGTAGGAAAAATAAGGATTTTTGAAAATAGAACCTATTTATTGAGTGCAGTTAAGTTGGACAAAGCAAATTATATAGAAAAACTAAAATATAAATCAGACTGGTTTAGCTTGTGGGCAAGCTTAACATTTAAAAAATAATGCAATTTTAAGTTGTAGTTATAATAGTCGTACCATTGAATTAGCCTTATATAACAAGTGTTTTTTCAACAAAACTAAACACTATTCATTAGACTCTAATTTTATTTTGTGCTTAAAATGATACTAGTTAATTAACTAATATAAATAACAAGGAGAGAGAAATAATGATTAAAGAAAAAAAATCATTGAAGAATTCAACTTCTTCAAGACGTAAGTTCTTTAAGACTGCTGCTAAAGCTGGTGCTGTAGCTGCAGCAACTGTTGCAATGCCAAATATTGCAACTGCAGGATCTCACGCTACTGTATTAAAGATGCAAGCTGCTTGGCCTTCAGGCGCAAACATCTTTTTTGAAATGGCGCAAGACTACTGTAACATGGTTAGCGATATGTCAGGTGGATCACTTAAAATTGATCTTCAGCCTGTAAACGCAATTGTTAAAACTTCAGAAATCGGAGCGGCGGTAAGCGATGGAATCGTTGATATGGGTCACTGGGTGACTGCGTATTGGTACGGTAAAAACGCTGCAGCTTCACTTTTTGGAACTGGTCCTTCATACGGAATGTCATCTCAAGAAGTTATGGGATGGATGGAGTATGGTGGAGGAAGAAAATTATATGAAGAAGCAGTAGCTAGTGTTGGATATAACTACACTGGATTCTTTCATATGCCTATGCCAGCACAACCTTTTGGTTGGTTCAAAAAGAATGTAACTAAAGTATCTGATGTTAAAGGTATGAAGTATAGAACAGTTGGTCTAGCGACTAACGTTTTAACTGCTATGGGGATGGTCGTAAGACAATTACCAGGTGGTGAAATCCAACCAGCAATGAAAACTGGTTTGATCGATGCTGCTGAGTTTAACAACCCAACATCAGACTCACAGTTTGGAATGCAAGATGTCTCTAAACACTATCACTTAGGAAGTTTCCACCAATCTCAAGAGATGTTTGAAATTCCTATGAACACGAAGAGACTGAACAGCCTTTCACCTGCTCATCAAGCTATCTTGAAGAACGCTGCTTATGCTGCTAACTCAGATAACTACTTCAAAGCACTTGTTAGATATTCTGACAGTTTAGCTGATTTGATGAACACACATAAGGTTAACGTTTACCAAACATCTGATGCTATTTTAGCTGAACAGTTAAAAGGTTGGGATAAAGTTGTTGGAGAATTCTCTGGAAAAGATGCATTCTTCAAAAAAGTGGTAGACTCTCAAAAAGCATACGCTAAGAAAGTAATGAAGTACTTGCTGATGAATCAGCCTAATTACAAACTAGCTTATGAAAATGAGTTTGGACCAATTGGAAAAGTTAAAATCTAATTAACTTTTTAATAATTTAAGAAGGGGGTTTCGGCCCCCTTTTTTTATAGTACAGTTTTTAACAAAATTAGAGTATCCTATTCAAATCATGATGAGAGCCTACATAAAATTAGCTGACACGTTAAGCACTTCGATAGGTAAGGCTTTTTCTTGGTGTATAGTTATTTTGATGGGTGGAACTTGTTATGAAGTTATGATGGCCTATGTATTTAATAAGCCAACACTTTGGAATTTTGACTTTAGCATGCAGATGTATGGTGCAATATTAATGATGTCAGGTGCTTATTGTTTAGCAACTGAATCTCATGTTAGAGGAGATGTAATTTACAGATTATTTAAACCAAGAACACAAGGCTATATTGATTTAGTACTTTATTTTATTTTCTTTTTTCCTGGTGTCGTGTCTTTAGCATTTTATGGCTATGAATATGCTGCACTTGCTTGGAAGATAAAAGAAACTAGTTGGAGTAGCCCAGCACAAATTAATATTTATATGGTAAAATCCTTAATACCAGCTGCGGGAGTATTTTTAGTTATTCAGGGAATAGCCGAAGTATTTAGAGCAATTATTTGCATTAAAACTGGACATTGGCCAGCAAGAATGGTTGTTGCAGAAGAAACAGAACAAATTTTAATGAGAACAGCGCAGGACGAGGATCAAAAAGATGTTATTTAGTTTAACAAATCCAGAAGTTGCCATCTTCATGATGGGGATATTTTTATTTGCGGTGCTATTAGGTTTTCCAATTGCCTTCACTTTAATGGCCATGGGAATAGGTTTTGGATATTATGCTTATTACGATCCTGCTTTAATGGATCACATATTTGATAATAGGATATTTTCTTTATTTGTAAAAAATACTTATACCGTTATGGATAATAACGTGCTCACCGCCGTCCCACTATTTCTATTTATGGGGTATCTAGTTGAAAGAGCTGGAATTGTATCAAAATTATTTTTTGCAATAAGACTTGCAGCTCACAGATTGCCAGCTTCAATGGCAGTAGCTGCTCTAATAACATGTACTTTATTTTCTACAGCCACAGGAATTATTGGTGCCGTTGTAACCCTAATGGGTCTACTTGCTTGGCCTGCAATGGTTAAAGCAGGATATGATAAAAAATTTGCTTCAGGAGTAATTTGTGCGGGTGGATGTTTGGGTATTTTAATTCCACCTAGTATCATGTTAATTGTTTATTCAGTAATAGCTCAGTTATCTCCTTTGAGATTATTTGCTGCAGCAATTTTTCCAGGACTTTTACTTGCAGGACTTTATATAGTTTATGCAGTAGGTAGAGCTTGGCTCCAACCATCAATTGCACCTAAGCCAAGAGCAGAAGATATTCCGCCACGAGCTGAAATTTTAAAAGAAGTATTAGTTTCTTTTGTTCCTCTTTTTGGATTAATTATGTTAGTTCTTGGAACAATCTTAGCAGGTATAGCAACGCCAGCAGAGGCAGCAGCAGCAGGAGCATTTGGTGCTATATTGTTATCTTGGTTTTACAAAACACTTAAATGGCAAAGCTTTAAAGAATCTGTTTTTCTAACAGCAAAAACTACAGCAATGATTATGTGGTTATTCATTGGTTCTTGGACTTTTTCTTCTGTATTTTCTTATCTAGGTGGTCATGAAATTTTTGAACATTTTTTTACATCAATTGAAATATCAACTTGGCAATTTTTAATTATTACTCAAGTAATAATTTTTCTTTTAGGATGGCCATTAGAATGGACTGAAATTCTAATTATATTTGTTCCAATATTTTTACCCTTACTTGAGGTGTTTGATGTTAATCCATATTTCTTTGCAATGTTAATCGCTCTAAATTTACAAACATCATTTTTAACGCCTCCTATGGCCATGTCCGCTTATTACTTAAAGGGCGTTCAAAAGAAAAATGTTGAATTGATGGAAATATTTGCCGGAATTATGCCTTTCTTAGGAATAGTAATATTTGCTATGTTTCTTATGTATATGTTTCCAGGTATTGCTTTGTGGCTACCAGAAACGTTATTTGCAAACTAAATAATTTAAAATGTTAAATATATTTACTTTAACAACTAATAAATTAGTTGAGCACTTAAAATCGGGTCAGATTTCTTCAGTAGAGGTTTGTAATCAATATATTGAGAGAATTGAAAAATTTGAAAAAGATGTAAAGGCGTGGGAATATTTTGATAAAAAAAAGCTTTTAGAAAAAGCTGCTGAAGCAGATGAGTATAGAAAATCAGGAAAACCTCTTGGGTCTTTGCACGGTCTACCAATAGCAGTTAAAGATATAATAGGTACTTTTGAAATGCCTACAGAATGTGGCTCTCCTGTCAGAAAAAAAATGCCAAGCTCACAAGATTCTGAAGTTGTTAATCTACTTAAGATTGAGGGAGCAATAGTAATGGGAAAGACTGTAACTACTGAACTTGCATATTTTCACCCAGGCAAAACTACTAACCCACATGATAATTCAAGAACACCTGGAGGATCATCAAGTGGCTCTGCGGCTGTTATAGCAGCACATATGGCACCATTATCAATTGGATCACAAACTAACGGCTCAATTATTAGACCTGCTTCTTACTGTGGAGTTGTTGGTTATAAGCCCTCTTATGGGTTGATTTCACGAAGTGGAGTGATGAGACAATCTGATAAATTAGATCACATCGGAGTGTTCGGAAAAACGGTAGAAGATGTTGCCCTATTTGCAAAATCATTAATAAAAAAAGATTTATACGATCCATCAACTATTCATTATGCGGCAGATGAAATGTTAACTGTTTGTAAAAAAGGACCACTTTATGAGCCAAAATTTATTTTTTATAAAACAAAAAACTGGAAAAATATTGATAAAGAGTCACAAAAATCTTTTGAGTTCTTTATAAAAACTTTTAAAAAAAATATTGAAGTATTCGATACCCCTTCCTATTTTGATGATATTCCAAAATACCATAAAATAATTCATGAAACAGATATGGCAAATAATTTTCAAGGTTATTATAAAAAATCAAAAAAACATCTTTCTAAAGAAATGGTCAGTGCAATTGAAAGAGGACTAAAATACTCAGCCAAAGAATATGCTGAAGCGATAGATTTTATGAAGAGAAGTTATGAATCTTATAAAGAGGTTTTTGAAGATTATCATGGGGTGTTAACTCCATCATCAGCAGGGGTTGCACCTAAGGGTCTCAAGAGCACTGGAAGCCCTGAATTTTGTACTATTTGGACTTATATGGGTCTACCATCTATTTCATTACCTTTACTTGTTGGAGAAAATAATTTACCATTAGGTATACAGCTAATTGGAGACAAGCTAGATGATTTAAGATTTCTAGGTGTAGCTAACTGGCTAGAAAAAAATTGTAAAAAATATGCTAAATAAAATAACAACTCTAATCGGGTCAGGCCTTGCAACATTATTTCTTATTGGCCTTGCAACAACTTTAACTAGATCTTCGATGATAGGATTTTGGGATATATTGCCAGTGTTTATTTTAATGGCAGTAGCAATTTTTATGATGTTCTACGAAGCTTTTTTCGACAAGAATTAAATCTTCTTTTAAGTGAATAATTCTAAAAATAGCTATTTACCTTTCTTATTATTATTTATTCAACCAATTTTTATGGCTAGCAACTTAATCGTTGCAAGAGGTGGGGTTGAGTATGTTCCTCCAATATCTTTAGCTTTTTGGAGATGGACTGCAGTTTTTTTAATATTACTACCATTCACCTACAGTTCTTTAAAAAAAAATTTTAAGTTTGTAAAACAAGAATATAAAAGAATATTTTTCATTGGATCGATGGGTTGTGGAGTTTGTGGAGCTTTTCCATTTTTAGCTGGTCAAACAACAACGGTTACCAACATGGGAATTATATATTCCTCTTCTCCAATTTTTATAATCATAATCTCAAGTTTATTTTTTAAGGAAAAAATCAATCTTCTTAGGATTATTGGACTAGTTTCATGTTTAATAGGTGTTTTTGCCATTATTATTAAAGGTGATTTATCTTTATTAATTAGTCTTAAATTCACAATTGGTGACCTCTGGATGCTAGCTTCTGCAATAGGCTGGGCTCTTTATTCTATCTATCTATTTTATTGGAAAACTAATCTAAAAATTTTTGATAGATTTACTTTGATTGCATTTTTTGGAGTGGTTAGCTTGCTCCCATTTTATCTAATCGAAGAAGCTTTTTTTGTAAGAACTGTATTTAATTCTGATTTTTTTATGTGGGTTTTATTTGCAGCTATTTCACCGGGAATTATAGCTTTTACCTTGTATACAATGGCACAAAAAAAACTTGGGGCATCTATAACTGGATTTACTCTTTACATTTTTACAGTTTATAGTGCTATTTATGGAGTTTTATTCTTTAATGAGCAACTCGAGTATTATCATTATATAGGGACAGCCCTTGTTTTTGGTGGGGTATATATAGTTAAGAGAAAAGTTTAAATAAATTAAGCCACAATCTAAACAAATAATTTACAAATTTCATATTTATACAATAAGTATGAAAAAAATTGTTAGGAATTTATTTATTATAATCTTTGTAGCTAATTTTACTTATGCGGATGAAAAAGATTATTCTGCGGACAATTTTTTTCATATAGGTCAGATGAATTCACATGATGAAAATTTTAGTCTTTATTTTAAAACTAGAGAAAAACCTATTTTAGCACGAGGGGAAGAATCTAATTATATAACTGATTTTCCTCAGGATCTTTATATCTATAACTATAAAACAAAAACTTCACTTCCTCTAATTTCATACGAGTGGTTTCCTTCAAAGGCTAAATTTTTTTTAGAAGAGTATGATTTTCCAGTGTTCCCTGAAGATTTTGCTTATTATTTATTAAAAGATAATAATACATTAGTTATGATTAGTGCTATTAAAAATATTAATAAAAATTTTCAATTCGATATTACTAATAAAAAGTTAAATCAATATCCTTCTAGTGGAAAATTTGAATTTATAATTTCATCGATCGCAAAAAACTGTGGTCACTCACAATTAAAAGAAAATTATAAATGTAATTATTATAAACCTTTAATTTCGAATAATTTAATCAATTAATTTGAGTAAATGCTTCTGCAAATTTTTCTGCATTAAAAATTTGTAAATCATCCTCTTTTTCACCAAGTCCAAGAGCAATTATTGGAAGCTTATATTTTTTAGCAAGGGCTAATAAAATTCCTCCTTTTGCAGTACCATCTAATTTTGTCATTATCAAACCAGTAAGAGGTATAATTTTGTTAAACTCTTCAACTTGACTGATAACATTTTGGCCAGAGGTTGCGTCAAGCACTAGGATTACATCGTGAGGAGCATCTGGATCTATTTTTTTTGTTACATGGGCAATTTTTTTGTATTCTTCCATTAAATTTTTTTTATTTTGTAATCTCCCTGCCGTATCGATCAAAACATGGTTAAAATCGTTCTTTAATGCCTCTTCTATTGCCTTGTAGGCAACTGATGCCGGGTCGGATCCTTGAGTAGATTTTGTAATTTGCACATCAATTTTATTAGCCCAACTTTCTAATTGTTCTATAGCAGCTGCTCTAAACGTATCACAGGCAGAAAACATAACCTTGTTACCATTAGATTTTAAAATTTTACCAACTTTTCCAATAGTTGTTGTTTTTCCAACCCCGTTAACTCCCGATACTAGGACTGCATTAAGTTTTTCTTTTTTATTAAAAAAATTCTCATTTTCCAAAGGTTTCATTAAAGTAACTATATAGTTTCTAAGAATCAAGTTTACCTCATGCATAATATCTTTTTTGGGGTCAATTTTTTCTTGAGCAATAATTTTTTTAATTTCTTCAGCTGCAACAAGACCAACATCTGATTGAATCAAATATTCTTCAATTTGATCTAATGTTTTGTCATCTATTTCTTTTTTTACAATTATATCTCTTAAACCAGATGTAAATGTAGAAGCACTTTTCTTAAAACCAATTTTAAATTTATCAAAAATTCCCATTACAACTTAATGTTGATATTTTTAATATCAGACACAGGTCCTTTCATATGAATGCTATTTCTTTCATCAATAGAAATTGTTAAACTACCTAAGGCAAACTCTATATCTGTAGTTTTTTCTACCAGATTATTAATGTTAGCTGCAACAGCTGTTGCACAAGCTGCCGTCCCACAAGCCTTGGTAAGTCCAGCTCCTCTTTCCCAAACTTTTACTTTTATTAAATTTCTATTTATAACTTTGGCTAGGGTCACATTACATTTTTCAGGAAATAGAGGATGATTTTCAATTTTCGGACCAATATTTTTTAAGTCAAATGCTTCAATATCATCTACAAAAAAAATTATGTGCGGATTGCCTACATTAATGGCTATTCCACCAATATGTTTGGTATTATTTCTATCTATAATTTCAATTTTTAAGTCTTGAGTATCTAGCTGCTTACTTAATGGAATCTCTTGCCAATTAACTTTTGGTATACCAATTTCAGTCTCGACTAAATTATTTCCTAAAATTTTTGATTTTAGTGAGCCAGAAGTTGTTAAGAGCGTTATTTCTTTTTTACCACTTTCTTTTGATAGAAGATCTGCCACACACCTAGTGCCATTTCCACAAGCACCAGATATGCTTCCATCTGAATTAAAAAATTCTATATTTGCATCTATTTCTTTATTTTTCTTAATTAGGATGAGTTGATCGCATCCAATAAAACTACGATCACTTATCTTAATTATTTGATCTTTATCTAAATTAAAATCTTGGCTTCTTTGATCAATAATTACAAAATCATTGCCTAAACCATCCATTTTAAATGCTTTAATATCCATATACAGATATTTAACTTATTTATTGACTTTTTGAACCTCTATTATAGGTTGATTTCGTTTCCACAAAAACGTTAAATTTGTGGTGTCTTTGGAAACAAAGAGATCAACACTAGTCAGCGATATTCGCCCACTAGTGCGAAACTGCTGTGCGTAATAAATATGTTTGAAAACTTAACAAATAAATTCGAAGAAATTTTTTCTTCTTTAAAAAAAGCACCTTCACTTGATGAAAAGCAAGTAGATGAGGGCTTAAGGGCTATTAGGCAGGCCCTCTTAGAAGCTGATGTCTCTTTAGATGTAGCTAAAGATTTTATAACAAAAGTTAAACCTAAAGTATTAGGTCAAGAGATAATCAGATCAACTTCACCAGGAGATATGGTTGTTAAAATTGTTTATGATGAACTAGTAAGCCTTTTAGGCGAAAGTAACACAGATATTAATTTAAATGCAGTTCCGCCAGTTCCAATGATGCTAGTTGGTCTTCAAGGTTCTGGTAAAACTACAACAACAGCAAAATTAGCCAAATACTTAGAAAAAAATAAAAAGAAAAAGATAATGATGGTTAGCCTTGATGTTTACAGGCCTGCTGCCCAAGAACAATTAAGGTCTTTAGGAGAACAAAATAATATTTTAACACTCCCTATAATTGAAGGACAATTACCAGCAGACATTTGTAGAAGAGCAGTTAGTGCTGCAAGCTTAAATGGAGCAGAAATTATATTGTTTGATACAGCTGGTAGAACTCAAATTGACCTTCAGATGATGAGCGAAATTAAACAAATAGAGAATATAATCAATCCAACTGAAACATTTTTAGTTGCAGATTCTTTAACAGGACAAGTTGCTGCAGAAGTTGCAAAAGAATTTAAAAATACGGTAAACTTAACAGGCATTGTTTTAACTAGAGCTGATGGTGATGCAAGAGGTGGTGCAGCTCTTAGTATGAAATATGTTTCTCAAGTACCAATTAAATTTTTAGGGGTAGGAGAAAAAATAGAAAACTTAGAAGTTTTTCATCCAGATAGAATAGCAAATAGAATACTAGGAATGGGAGATATTGTTTCCCTTGTAGAAAAAGCAGCAGAAGATCTTGGTGAAGAAAATTTAAAAAAAGCTGAAGAAAATTTGAAAAAAGGACAATTTTCAATGGAGGACTATCTATCCCAACTAAGACAAATGAAAAAAATGGGTGGTATAGAAGGAATAATGTCATTTATGCCAGGTGTTTCAAAGATGAAGTCACAGATGGATGCTGCGGGAATTGATGAAAGTATTATTACTAAAAACGAAGCAATAATTTTGTCTATGACCAAAAAAGAAAGAGGGAATCCTAAAATCATAGATGGTTCTAGGAAAAAAAGAATTGCTAATGGCTCTGGAACAGATGCGGCCACTATCAATAAATTGCTTAAGCAATTTAAAATGATGTCTGAAATGATGAAGAAGATGTCAAAAGGAAACCTGAAGGGTATGTCTGATAAAGGAATACCTCCAGAGCTACTAAATCAACTTAAATAAAAAAAGGAAAAAAAATGATAAAAATAAGACTATCAAGAGGTGGAACAAAGAAAAGACCAGTATATAAAGTAGTTATAGCTGACAGTCGTCGTGCAAGAGATGGAAGATTTATTGAGAAGGTAGGATTCTTTAATCCACTTTTACCAAAAGATAAAAAAGAAAGAGTAGGACTAGAAGCAGAAAGAATTAAATATTGGTTAGGTCAAGGTGCTCAACCAACTACTAGAGTTGCAAGAATTTTAGGTGAAAATGGTATTATAGCAATGCCTGCAAACGGTAGTAATCCAAGTAAAGCTATTCCTAAAAAAGAAAGAAAAAAAGAAGGAGACGAAGCAGCACCAGCAGCAGCTCCTAAAGCAGAAGCAGCACCAGCAGCAGAAACTCCAAAGGAAGAAGCTCCTAAAGCAGAAGCAGCACCAGCAGCAGAAGCTCCAAAGGAAGAAGCTCCAAAGGAAGAAGCCCCTAAAGCAGAAGCAGCACCAGCAGCAGAAGCTCCAAAGGAAGAAGCTAAATAGTTGGATTCATGTGGCAAGCTCAGATATTCACACTCTATCCTGATTTTTTTCCTGGCCCTTTAAATAAAGGGCTATATGGAAAAGCATTAACAAATAAAATTTGGGATTTAAAAGTTGTAAATTTTAGAGAGGCTGCTGAGGACAAACATAAAACAGTAGACGACACCCCTTTTGGAGGTGGATCTGGAATGCTGTTGAAAGCTGACATTTTAGCAAAATCTCTTGATGAAAATAAAAAAGAAGGAGAAAGAATTTTTTATTTATCACCAAAAGGAAAAAAGCTTGATCAGAAATTAGCACTAGAACTGTCTAAAGAAAAATCTATTAGTTTAATTTGTGGTCATTTTGAAGGTGTTGATGAAAGGTTATTATCTACAAGGAATATAGAAGAACTTAGCATAGGAGATTTTATTTTATCTGGAGGTGAAACAGCAGCATTTGTTGTACTAGATAGTGTTCTAAGATTGCTTCCAGGTGTCTTAGGAAATGAACAATCAAAGAATGATGAGAGTTTTGAGAACGGACTTTTGGAGTATCCTCAATACACAAAACCTCAAATTTGGGAGGAAAAAAGCGTTCCAGAAGTGCTATTATCAGGAGATCACAACAAAATTAAAGACTGGCGTTTATCACAATCAGAGGCTATAACACGCGTCCGAAGACCAGATTTATGGGAAAAATATAAGAAAAATTAATTTGATAAATACTAATATGAAAACAATTGAAGAAATAAATCAACTAAACGTTAAAAAAATACTATCTGAGAAGAAAATCCCAGATTTTTTTCCAGGAGATGTAATAAAAGTTGGTGTTAGAATTACAGAGGGTAAAAAAGATAGAATTCAATATTTTGAAGGTGTGTGTATAGCTAGAAAAAATAGAGATATAAATTCTTCATTCACAGTTAGAAAAATTTCATTTGGTGAAGGTGTTGAAAGAACATTTCCACTATATGGTACTGTTATAGATACAATTACAGTTATCCGTCATGGTAAAGTTAGAAGAGCAAAATTATATTACCTAAGAGACAGAACAGGTAAATCAGCTAGAATTGCAGAAAAAATTAGAAAAAAAATTGGTATAGAAGTTGATGTTAAACCAGAAATGGTAACAGAAGAAACTTTAGCACCAGTAGCTGCAGAAGCAGAAAAACAAACAGAAGTTCAAGCAGAACCTGTAAAACAAGCAGAAGTTCAAGTAGAACCAAAAATAGAAAAATCAGAAGAAAAAAAATAATTTTTTTTTCAATGCCTTTAACTCTTTACGATAAAATTTGGAATGATCATTTAGTAGATCAACAAGATGATGGTACAGCACTATTATTTGTTGATCGACATTTAGTACATGAAGTAACAAGCCCACAAGCTTTTGAAGGATTAAGAAACTCTAATAGAAAAGTTAGACAACCTGGCTTAACACTAGCAGTTGCAGACCATAATGTTCCAACTACTGATAGATCTAAAGGAATAGCGGATGCAGAGTCTAAAATTCAAGTAGATACCTTAGAAAGCAATTGTAAGGAATTTGGAGTTCAATATTTAGGAATGAATGACAAGAGACAAGGAATTGTTCACATAATTGGTCCAGAACAAGGTTTTACACAACCTGGTACAGTAATTGTTTGTGGAGATAGCCACACAGCAACACATGGTGCATTTGGTGCTTTGGCATTTGGAATTGGGACCTCAGAAGTAGAACATGTTCTAGCAACGCAAACATTAGTACAAAAAAAAGCAAAAAATTTTAGAATCAATGTTAACGGAAAACTTCCTATTGGAGTTACCTCTAAAGATGTAATCTTACAAATTATAGGAAATATTGGAACTGCGGGAGGAACAGGATCAGTTATTGAGTATGCCGGCAGTCTAATTTCATCTTTAAGCGTAGAGCAACGAATGACTATTTGCAATATGACTATTGAAGGGGGAGCAAGAGCAGGGTTAATTGCTCCTGATGAAAAAATATTTGAATATTTAAAGGGTAAACCGATGTCTCCAAAAAATGAAAATTGGGATAAGGCTATGAAATATTGGGAAAGTTTAAAAACTGATGATGGAGCTAAATTTGATAAAGAAATCAACTTAGTTGCAGAAGATATTTTACCGATGATTACTTGGGGAACCTCTCCACAAGATGTAATCACTATAGATGGAAAAGTTCCAAATCCTAAAAATGAACAAGATGAAGATAAAAAGAACTCTTTAGAAAGATCATTAAATTATATGGGCTTAAAAGCTGATACACTAGCTACAGATATTAAGATTGATAAAGTTTTCATAGGAAGTTGCACAAATGGTAGAATTGAAGATTTAAGGGAAGCTGCCAAAATATTAAAAGATAAAAAGAAAGCGTCCCATGTTCAGGCAATGGTTGTTCCGGGCTCAGGTTTGGTTAAAGAACAAGCGGAGCAGGAAGGTTTAGATAAAATATTTATAGCTTCAGGTTTTGAATGGAGAGAGCCTGGCTGTTCTATGTGTCTTGCAATGAATGCTGATAAATTAAAACCAGGAGAAAGATGCGCCTCAACTTCAAACAGAAATTTTGAAGGAAGACAAGGTAGAGGTGGAAGAACACATTTAGTAAGTCCTGGAATGGCAGCTGCAGCTGCAATTTCTGGAAACTTAGATGATGTTAGAAAGTATCAAAACTAAAATGCAAAAATTTAATTCACTTACTAGTATCCCAGCATATTTACCAATAGTAAATATTGATACAGATATGATTATTCCAAAACAATTTCTTAAAACGATTAAAAGAACAGGGTTAGGAAAAAACTTATTTTTTGAAATGAGATACGATGATAATGGAAATGAAATTAAAGATTTTATTCTAAATCAAAAACCTCACAATCAATCAAAAATATTAATCGCAGGAAAAAATTTTGGCTGTGGCTCATCAAGAGAACATGCACCTTGGGCACTTCTAGATTTTGGAATAACATGTGTGATAAGCTCTAGTTATGCTGATATTTTTTACAGCAACTGTTTCAAAAATGGAATTTTACCAATTACTCTGCCAGAAGAAAAAATAAAAGAATTATCAGAGTATTCAAAAAGAAAAGAAGAAATTTCAATAGACTTAAATGAAGAAAAAATAATTTTTGGAAATAGTGAAATCAAGTTTGATATTGATCCTTTTAAGAAAAAATGTTTGTTAGAAGGACTTGATGATATTGCACTATCGTTAGCCAAAAAAGAAAAAATTATAACTTTTGAAGAAAATCTAAAAAATAATAAACCATGGATATTTAATGATAAAGATTAAAAAAAGAAAAATTTTACTTCTTCCTGGGGATGGTATTGGACCCGAGGTTATTCAAGAAGTTAAAAAAGTTATTTTATGGTTGAATTCAAATAAATCTCTAGATTTTGAAATTGATGAAGATTTAGCTGGAGGTTGTTCTTATGACAAACATGGGACACCAATCACGGATGAAGTTTTTTACAAAGCTCTAGAAAGTGAATTTGTTATGTTAGGTGCAGTTGGCGGACCAAAATGGGATAACTTAGAGTTTTCAAAAAAGCCTGAAAGAGCCTTATTAAAATTAAGAAAAGAATTAAAACTATTTGCAAATTTAAGACCTGCAATTTGTTTTGAACAATTAGTTGATGCCTCAACCTTAAAACCAGAAATCGTGTCTGGATTAGATATTATGATAGTCAGAGAATTAACAGGTGGAATTTATTTTGGTGAACCAAGAGGAATTAAGCCGATAGAAAATGGTGAAAGAAAAGGGATTAATACCCATTCATACACAACTAGCGAAATAGTCAGAGTTGCAAAAGTAGCTTTTGATTTAGCAAGAAAGAGATCAAATAGAGTTACTTCATGTGAAAAGTCAAATGTAATGGAAGCAGGACAACTTTGGAAAGAAGAAGTTCAAGAACTACACGACAAAGAATATAAAGATGTAGAATTAAGTCATATGCTTGCTGATAATTGTGCAATGCAATTATTAAAAAACCCAAAACAATTTGATGTAATTGTTACGGACAATTTATTTGGAGATATGCTTTCAGACCAAGCCTCAATGTTAACGGGATCTCTAGGTTTATTACCATCTGCTTCTTTAGGTGCAAAAAATAAAGATGGAGAAATGAGAGCTATGTATGAGCCTATTCATGGTTCTGCACCGGATATTGCTGGAAAAGAAATTGCAAACCCAATAGCCTCAATTTTAAGTTTTGCAATGGCTTTAAGATACTCTTTAGATTTAGATAGTGAAGCTGATGCTTTAGAAAAAGCTGTACAAGATGTCTTAAATGATGGTCTTAGAACAAAAGATATTCTTTCTCAGGGAAAAAAAGAAGTATCAACATCAGCTATGGGTGATGCAATCATTTCAAAATTGCAATAATTAAATAATTATTCTAGAGTTCTGGAATGCCAAATTATACTGCTCCAGTCGAAGACATGATGTTTCTTTTTGATAAATTAAGAAATAATAAAAATTATAATGATCTTGAAAAGTATAAAGAGGTTAATTCAGAATTAGTAAAAGATATTTTAGAAGAAGCAGCCAAGATTAATCAAAACTTAATATTACCATTAGCAAAATCTGGTGATGAAAATCCAACAGTTCTAGAGAATGGTGTGGTTAGAACACCGCCAGGCTACAAAGAAGCTTATTCTAAATATATAGAAGATGGTTGGACTTCACTTTCTTGTGATCCAAAATATGGAGGACAAGGAATGCCAAAAACAGTAAGTGCTTTTTTTGACGAAATGTTATCATCTGCAAGTTTATCATTTAAACTTTATAGTGAGTTAAGTATTGGTGCATATAATTGTATTTCTCATCACGCTACAGATGAAATAAAAGAAAAATACCTTCCAAAAATGGTTGAAGGAAAATGGAGTGGCACGATGTGCCTTACTGAACCAGTTTGTGGAACTGATTTAGGTCTTTTAAAAACCAAAGCTATTGAGCAATCTGATGGAACTTTTAAGTTAAGTGGACAGAAAATTTTTATTACATCAGGTGATCAAGATTTAACTGAAAATATTATCCACTTAGTTATTGCAAGAGCAGCTGACTCACCAGCAGGCACAAAAGGAATAAGTTTATTCTTAGTACCTAAATTTTTAGTAAATGAAGATGGATCTATTGGAGCTAGAAATGGAGTTTCTACAGGGTCTATAGAAAGTAAAATGGGAATTAAAGGTTCTGCTACATGTGTATTAAATTTTGATGATGCAACTGGTTATATGATCGGATTGAAGAATAAAGGCTTAAACGCAATGTTTACTATGATGAATTTAGAGAGAATTGTTGTAGGAATTCAAGGCTTGGGGATTTCTGAAATTGCCTATCAAAACTCTTTGAGTTACGCAAAAGAACGAAAACAAGGAAAAACAAATAATACAAAATCAACTAATGGAGCAGATTTTATAATTGAACATGCAGATATTAGAAAATCTTTGCTTAATATGAAATCTATTATTGAAGGCGAAAGAGCTTTATGTTTTTGGCTGTCTCAACAAACAGAAGTTAGCCTTTATCACCCAGATGAAAAAATTAAACAAGAAGCTTCAGATCTTGTGTCGTTAATGACACCTGTGGTTAAAACGATGTTTAGTGATATGGGAATGGAAATAACCAGTGAGGCTATGCAGGTTCATGGTGGTTATGGCTATACGAAAGATCAAGGTATAGAACAGTTGTATAGAGATAATAGAATCACCCCAATTTATGAAGGAACAAATTCTATCCAAGCAGCTGATTTAGTTTTTAGAAAATTGGTAAATAAAAATGGTGATATAATTGACAAATATTTGGAACTGATCAAGAATGATTGCAGTACTGAAAATGAAAAATTAAAACCTTTTATAAAAGAATTAAAAACGCATCTAGAGGTATTATCTACTTTTACTGATTGGATTAAAGAAAAAGTGCAAAACTCAAAAGACGATGCAAGCGCAGCATGCAATGACTATTTAAAAGCATTGGGGTTTGTGTCCATAGCACATGCGTGGATAAAAGTTTTAGAGGTAAGTTTTAAAGATTATGAACAAAACAAAGACTTTTATGAAGATAAAATACAGACTGCAAATTTTTATTTTAAAAGAGTTTTACCAAGAGCCGAAAGTCATTTTAAAACAGCCACATCAGGAAGTGACTATATAATGAATTTTAAATTTAGTTAATATGAGTCATTACGATACAAATTTAGATAAAAATGAGGCTAATTATGTTCCTCTTTCTCCTTTAACATTCTTAGAAAGAACTAAAGATATATATCCAAATTATGAAGCCTTAGTTTATGAAAGTAGGTCGTATACTTGGGAAGAAGTTTATAAAAGATGTGTTAAGTTTGCTAGCGCATTAGATAAATTGGGTGTGAAAACTGGAGATACAGTTTCTATAATGGCTTTCAATACACCAGAAATTTTTGAAGCACATTATTCAATACCGATGGTGGGGGCAGTAATTAATGCAATCAACACAAGACTAGACCCCAATACTATAAGTTATATTTTACAACATAGCGATGCAAAGGTTTTAATTGTAGATAGACAATTTCATGATGTAATTGAGAAGGCTTTAAAAAATGTTAAAAATAAAATTACAATTATTGATATTGACGACCAGGACATAGACACAAGTTCTTTTAAAAAAATAGGTGAACTTGAATATGAAAGTTTCTTAAACACAGGTAATGAAAATTATGAATGGAAAAAACCAAAAGATGAATGGGAAGCGATTTCATTAGGGTATACGTCAGGAACTACTGGAAACCCAAAAGGAGTAGTTTATCATCACAGAGGGTCATATTTGATGGCAACAGGTAGTGTTACAGCTTGGAATATGCCTAACAAATTAAATTTTTTATGTGTTGTCCCAATGTTTCATTGCAATGGTTGGTGTTATCCTTGGACATTAGCAATGCTGCACGCAAGAGTAATTTGTTTAAGAAATATTGATGTTAAAAAGATGTTTGAACTAATTGATAAATATGAAGTAACACATTTTGGTGGAGCTCCAATAGTTTTAAATATGATTGTTAATGCTCCTAAGGAAGATCAAAAAGCCTTAAAAAGAAAAGTCAACGTTTTAACTGCAGGTGCACCTCCACCAAGTATTATTTTTGAAAAAATGGAAAATCTTGGCTTTGAGGTTATGCATGTTTATGGATTAACAGAAACTTATGGTCATATGTTGCAGTGTGCGTGGAATGATGATTGGAATTCTTTAGAAAAAGATAAAAAGAATGAAATCAAAGCAAGGCAAGGTGTACGTTACCCAAACACAGAGGGCGCTATTGTAATGGATCCAGAAACAATGAAGCCAGTACCCAAAGATGGAAAGACTATGGGTGAAATTATGATTAGAGGGAATATTGTAATGAAAGGATATTACAAGGATAAAGAAGCAACAGATAAGTCAATGGCAGGTGGATGGTTTCATTCAGGAGATTTAGCTGTGACCCATCCTGATGGATATATAAAAATTCAAGATAGATCTAAAGATATCATTATTTCTGGAGGAGAAAATATTTCTTCAATAGAAATTGAAAATGCAATTGCAAAACACCCTTCAGTTTCTTTAGCAGCTGTAGTTGCTAAACCAGATGAAAAATGGGGAGAAACACCTTGTGCTTTTGTTGAATTAATTAAAGATAAGCCAGCAACAGAAAAAGAAATAATAGATTTTTGTAGAGAAACATTGGCAGGATTTAAACTTCCTAAGAGTGTTATTTTTTGTGATTTACCAAAAACTTCAACAGGAAAAATTCAAAAATTTGAACTTAGAAAGAAAGTTAAGGAATTAAGTTGATCTTTCAAGTAGACAACAAAAAAGTCTTTGGATCAGATTCAGGCCAAGGTATTGATAAAAAAAAATCCACAATAGTTTTGCTGCATGGAAGTGGTCTCTCACATATTGTTTGGTCCTTAACAGAACAGTATTTATCAAATCAAAATTATAATGTTTTAGCAATAGATTTACCTGGACATGGAAATTCTGAAGGTGATTGTTTAAAATCAATAGAAGAAATTTCAGATTGGTTAGAAAAAGTTTTTAAAAAACTTAATGTTTCTGAATTAACAATAATAGGTCATTCCCAAGGGTGTTTGGAAGCATTGGAATATTCATTAAGGTATTCTAAAAGAGTTAAAAATTTAATATTTATAGGTGGTTCTTACAGAATGCCTGTTAATCAAGATTTAATTGATCTTGCTGAAAATGGAGATGATAAAGCAGTTCAGTTAATGATGAAATGGAGCTATGAGAATTATAAAAAATTCATTGGAGGTAATCCTGTGGAAAAAATTATTAATTCTCCAAGAAATATTAGAGAAGTTTTAGCTATCGATCTTATAGCATGTAATAATTATAAAAATGGATCTGAGGCGTTAAAGTCAATCAAGTGTCCGACATTATTTATCTTTGGTGAGCTAGATAAGATGGTTAATATTGAAAAAGGTAAGAAATTTGCAGAGCTCGTTCTTAATTCAAAAACTCATATAATTAAAAATTGTGGACATATGATTATGTTTGAAAAAGCTTTTGAAATGAGAGAAAAGATCTCTGAATTTTTAAAAAAATGAAAAATTTTTCAATAGCAAAATCAAGAAGATTAAGAAGTACTCCTTATACCTCAAGAATAGAGAAGCAAGGAGTTACAGCATACACAATATATAATCATATGTTGTTACCTGCTGCATTTGGATCAATAGAGGATAGCTACAAACATTTAAAAGAACATGTTCAGATATGGGATGTCGCTGCAGAAAGACAAGTAGAAATATCAGGAAAAGACTCGGCAGAGTTAGTACAATTGATGACATGCCGGGATCTATCAAAATCTAAAATAGGCAGATGTTATTATTGTCCAATAATAGACGAAAATGGAAATTTAGTTAATGACCCAGTTGTTTTAAAACTTGATGAAAATAAATGGTGGATATCAATAGCAGATTCAGATGTAATCTTTTTTGCCAAAGGCTTAGCATCAGGACACAAATTTGATGTTAAAATTGTAGAACCAGTAGTTGATATTATGGCAATACAAGGTCCAAAATCCTTTGCGTTAATGGAAAAAGTTTTTGGAAAAAAAATTACTGAGCTAAAATTCTTTGGGTTTGATTATTTTGATTTTGAAGGCACAAAGCACCTTATAGCTAGATCAGGATGGTCTAAACAAGGAGGATATGAAGTATACGTTGAAAACACACAGTCAGGACAAAAATTGTATGACCATCTTTTTGAAGTTGGAAAAGAATTTAATGTAGGGCCAGGATGTCCGAATTTAATAGAGAGAATTGAGAGTGCGCTGTTATCTTATGGTAATGACTTTGATAATAACGACAATCCATTTGAATGTGGTTTTGATCAATATGTTAGCTTAGATAGTGATATAAATTTTTTAGGAAAAGAAAAATTGAAAGAAATAAAATTAAAAGGACCCAAAAAAAAATTAAGGGGAGTTAAAATTGATATAAAAGAAATTAGTCTTACTGGATCAAAAAACATATATGATGAAAATAATAATGTAATTGGTGAATTAAGATCGGCTTGTTATTCACCTCATTTTCAAAAGGTTATAGGCATAGCAATGATAAAGAAATCCCACTGGGAAGCATCTCAAGGCTTTAAAATTCAAATAAACGATAATACCATTAATGGAAACGTTTGTGATTTACCCTTCATCTAGTATAAAAGTAAAATAATATCATGAATATAGCAATTGTAGGAGCCACAGGTAATGTTGGAAGAAAAATGCTCGAAGTATTAGAGCAGAAAAAAATTTCAATAGACCAATTATTTTTAGTTGCCTCTCCAAGGAGTGCTGGTCAAAAAGTAAATTTTGATGGAAAGGAGCATGAGATTTTTAACTTAGAGACTTATGATTTCTCAAAAGCTGAAATTACCTTTTTTGCAGCTGGTGGAAAAATATCAGAAAAATATGCAGAAAAAGCAGCAAAACATACTACAGTAATTGATAATTCTAGCTTTTTCAGAATGGATCAAGATGTACCTTTAATTGTTCCACAAGTGAATCCAGAAGCAATTAATGTTTTAAAAAAAAATATTATTGCTAATCCAAACTGTTCTACAGCACAATTAGTAATAGCTCTAAAACCCTTACATGATGAATTTAATATAAAAAGAGTAGTTATATCAACTTATCAATCTGTATCTGGTGGTGGTAAAGCATCAATGGATGAATTGATTGAACAAACTAAATTATCATTAGATAAAAAGAAAATAAATTCTAAAAATTTTACTAAACAAATTGCATTTAATGCAATTCCTCACATAGATGTTTTTGCAGATGATGGTTACACAAAAGAAGAATTAAAGATGGTTAACGAAACAAAAAAGATTTTAGATGACAAAATTGAGCTAACTGCAACATGCGTAAGAATTCCAGTGCTAGTTTCTCATGCTGAATCTGTAAATATTGAATTTGAAAAACCATTTAGCTTACAAACAATACACTCTTTATTAGATAGTGCAGAGGGATGTGAGGTGTATGATAAAAGAGAAGATGGAGGTTACATTACTCCTTTAGAGGCAGAAGGTAAAAATGAAACTTATATTTCTAGGATTAGAGAAGATAAAACAAAAAAAAATACACTCAATATGTGGATAGTATCAGATAATTTATTAAGAGGTGCTGCACTGAATGCAGTAGAAATAGCTGAGCTTTTAATTAGGAAGAATAATGGATAATAACAACCCTTTATCACCACACATTCAAATTTATAGATGGCACATATCTTCTTTGGTTTCTATTTCTCATAGGATTACAGGAATAGTTAATATATTTGCAATAACAGTAATTTGTTTGTGGATATTTTCTTTGTTGTTAGGAGAATCTAGCTACGATCTAACAAAATTATTTTTGCAATCTATTTTTGGAAAATTTATTATTATTTGTTTAACTTGGTCTTTTAGCTTTCAGGTATTGAGTGAAATAAGACATTTAGTAATGGATCTTGGTTATGGTTTTGAACTAAAGACCACAAAGATTACAGGTTTATTGGTAATTTTTGGATCTATTTTTTTTACAATTCTATTTTATCTATTAGGAAGGAATTTTATTTAAAATGAACTCTGTAACAAAAAAATGGCTGTTCATGAAAATTAGTTCAGTAATTTTAGTACCTTTAATGATTTGGTTTATTCTAAATTTAGTTTCAATTTTTGATAAAGATTATATTGAGGTTGTTAATTTCTTTACCACTCAACCATCTAAAATTTTAGTTTCTTTAACACTAGTATTTGCTTACTTTTTTTCTGCCCTAAGTATTAGCGAGGTATTTGAAGATTATATTCAGAATGAAAAAATCAAAAATGCCGCAAACAAAGTACTTAATATTTTTGCTATAATAATGCCAATTATAACAATAACTGTAATATTGAATTTAAACTAATGAGCTCATATAAAATAATAGACCATGAATACGATGTCATCGTACTTGGTGCCGGAGGATCAGGTCTAAGAGCTGCTGTTGGTTTAAGTGAAGCTGGTTTAAAGACAGCCTGCATTTCAAAAGTATTTCCAACAAGAAGTCATACCTCAGCTGCTCAAGGAGGAATTTCTGCATCTTTAGGGAATATGGGTGAAGATGATTGGCGTTGGCATATGTATGATACTGTTAAAGGTGCTGACTGGTTAGGTGACCAAGATAGCATTGAGTATCTTTGTAAAGAAGCTCCAGCTGCTGTTATAGAGTTAGAAAAATATGGAGTTCCATTTAGCAGAACTGATGATGGCAAAATTTACCAAAGACCTTTTGGTGGAATGACAAAAAATTATGGTAATGGAATTGTTCAAAGAACATGTGCAGCTGCAGATAGAACTGGACACGCAATACTTCATACTCTTTATGGACAAGCTTTAAAACATAACACTGAATTTTTTATTGAATATTTTGCTTTAGATTTATTAATGAAGGATGGTGAATGCAAAGGTCTTATTGCTTGGAATTTAAATGATGGAACAATTCATAGATTTAGAGCGCACAGCACAATAATTGCAACAGGGGGTTACGGAAAAGCTTATTATTCTGCAACTTCAGCACACACTTGTACTGGAGATGGAAATGCAATGGTTTTAAGAGCAGGCTTACCATTACAAGATATGGAATTTGTACAATTTCACCCAACAGGAATTTATGGGCACGGAACTTTAATTTCTGAAGGTGTTAGAGGTGAAGGTGGATATTTAGTTAATTCAAAAGGTGAAAGATTTATGGAGCGTTACGCACCAAAAGCTAAAGACTTAGCATCTAGAGATGTAGTAAGTAGATCAATGTCAATTGAGATTAACGAAGGAAGAGGTGTGGGTAAAGAACAGGATCATGTTCATTTACACTTAAGTCATTTAGACAAAAATATTATTGAAAGTAGACTTCCAGGAATAACGGAAGCAGCAAGATTATTTGCAAATGTTGATGTAACTAAGGAGCCAATACCAGTAGTGCCCACTGTTCATTATAATATGGGAGGTATCCCAACAAACTATAAAGCTGAAGTATTAACAGGAAATGATTCTGAAACAGTTCCAGGATTAATGGCAATTGGTGAGGCTGCCTGTGTTTCTGTTCATGGAGCAAATAGATTGGGATCTAATTCTTTAATTGATCTAGTTGTATTTGGAAGAGCTGCAGCCAAGAGAGCTGCAGAACTTGTAAAACCAGGAACTCCACACGAGGATATAGGAGAGACTGAAACAGAAAAATGTTTAGAAAGATTTGATAAATTAAGAAACTCTAATGGTGAAAATAGTACTGCAGAACTTAGACTTTCAATGCAAAAAACTATGCAATCAAAGTGTGCTGTTTTTAGAACAGAAAAAACGCTTAAAGAAGGTGTTGATAATATTAGAAAAGCATATGATGGAATGGAATCAATTTCTGTAAAAGATAAGTCACTTGTTTTCAATACTGATTTAGTGGAAACATTGGAATTTGATAATTTGATAAGACAAGCAATTACAACAGTGGATTCTGCTTATAATAGACAAGAGAGTAGAGGTGCGCATGCAAGAGAAGATTTCCCAAAAAGAGATGATGAAAAATTTATGCAACACACTATTGCTTGGTGCAATGGAAAAGATTCAAAAATTGGATATAGACCAGTTACTAAAACAACTTTAACAAATGAAGTTCAATACTTTCCACCTCAAGAAAGAGTTTACTAGTGGTTCAAATAAATTTACCTAAAAATTCAGAAGTTCAAAAAGGTAACTATTACCAAGATAAGACTGGGTCAAAAAATATTAGAAAAGTAAATGTTTACAGATGGGATCCCTCAAATGGAGAAAACCCAAGAGTAGATACCTATGAAGTGGATATGGATAATTGTCCATCAAAAGTATTAGATATTTTAAATAAAATTAAAAACGAAATTGACCCATCATTAGCTTATCGTAGATCGTGTGCACATGGAGTTTGTGGATCTTGTGCAATGAATATGGATGGTAAAAATGGTTTAGCATGTACAAAGCCTCATTCAGAAATTGAAGGTGATATAAATATTTATCCATTACCTCATTTAAAAGTTAAAAAAGATTTAATTGGTGATTTAAGTGGATTATACAAACAGTATGAATCAATCGAGCCATGGCTAAAAACAAATACAAAAGTTGAAACCACTGAGATATTACAAACTAAAGAAGACAGAGTAAAATTAGACGGTGCATATGAATGTATCATGTGTGCATGCTGCTCAACATCTTGTCCAAGTTATTGGTGGAATGGTGATAAATATTTAGGTCCTGCAGTTTTACTTCAGGCTTATAGATGGATAGTTGATAGTAGAGATGATGAAAAAAAAGAGAGATTAAAAAAAGTAGCTGATGAGCTTAAACTTTATAGATGTCATACTATTATGAATTGTACTAATGCTTGTCCAAAGGGATTAAATCCAGCAAAAGCTATAGCTGAATTGAAAAAAATGCTTGCAACAAGCTAATTACCCCTTTAAATAACACCATTCATGAATTTATTAGAACATTTTGTTGGCGGAAAGCTAATTTCAGGCTCTTCTGACAGAAAAAGTAAAGTTTTTAATCCAGCAACTGGTGAACAAGAGTCTGAGGTAAGATTAGCCAGTAAAACTGATCTAGATAAAGCTGTAGAAGTAGCTCAAAAAGCTTTTGAAACTTGGTCTTTAAAACCTTCACTTCAAAGAGCAAGGGTAATGTTTAAATTTAAAGAGTTAATAGAAAAAAATGCCGATGAACTTACAAAGTTAATAGTTTCAGAGCATGGGAAAGTTTATGAAGATGCCAAAGGTTCTTTAACAAGAGGACTAGAAGTTGTTGAATTTGCGTGTGGTATTCCACATTTACTTAAAGGAGAATTTTCAGAAAATGTAGGAACAAATGTAGATAGTTGGTCTATGCGACAACCACTTGGAGTTGTTGCTGGAATTACACCTTTTAATTTTCCTGCAATGGTGCCAATGTGGATGTTTCCTATTGCTATTGCATGTGGAAATACATTTATTTTAAAACCGTCAGAAAAAGATCCATCTTGCCCACTAAGATTAGCAGAATTGCTAACAGAAGCAGGACTACCAGATGGTGTTTTTAATGTTATTAATGGAGATAAAGAAGCTGTTGATGCGATTTTAACAAACAAAGATGTCAAAGCTGTAAGCTTTGTAGGCTCAACACCAATTGCAAAATATATTTATGAAAACTCTGCAAAAAATGAAAAAAGGGTTCAAGCTTTAGGTGGTGCAAAAAATCATTTAGTTGTAATGCCTGACTGTGACCTTGATGGTGCGGTAAATGGATTAATGGGTGCTGCATATGGGTCTGCAGGAGAGAGATGTATGGCACAATCAGTAGCAGTAGCTGTAGGAGATATAGGTGATGAGCTAGTTGCTCGTTTATCAAAAAAAGCTGAAGCATTAAAAGTAGGACCTGGTATGGATAAAACATCTGAGATGGGTCCACTAGTTACCAATGAACATTTAGAAAAAGTAAAAAGTTATGTTGATCTTGGAGTTGAAGAAGGTGCTAAATTAGTTGTTGATGGAAGAAATATAAAACTTCAAGGATATGAAAATGGTTTTTTTATAGGGGGTTGTTTATTTGATCACGTTAAAAAGGATATGAGAATTTATAAAGAAGAAATATTTGGACCTGTTTTATCAGTCATAAGAGCTAAAACTTTTGAAGAAGCAACAAAGTTAATTAACGACCATGAGTATGGTAATGGAGTAAGCATTTACACAAGAGATGGTGATGCTGGAAGAACGTTTGCTAGTAAAATTCAAGTTGGTATGGTTGGAATTAATGTTCCAATACCTGTACCAATGGCATTCCATAGTTTTGGTGGATGGAAAAGATCATTATTTGGAGATAGTGCAATGCACGGAGCTGAAGGAATTAAATTTTATACAAAGCTTAAAACAGTAACATCAAGATGGCCTTCTGGAATAAGATCTAATGCAGAATTTGTCATGCCAACAATGAAATAAGGAGAGAAATGAAAAAAATATCTTTAATAGGAGCAGGTCAAATTGGGGGCACTCTTGCTCACTTAATAGGAACTAAAGAAGTAGCTGATGAGGTGGTACTTTTTGATGTTGCAAGTGGTATAGCTAAAGGAAAAGCTCTAGACATAGCTCAATCTTCCTCTGTTGATGGTTTTAATGTAAAATTTTCAGGTACAGACAATTATGAAGATATAAAAGATTCAGATGTAATAATAATCACTGCAGGAGTTCCAAGAAAACCAGGAATGAGCAGAGATGATTTATTAGGTATTAATTTAAAAATTATTAAACAAGTAGCAGAGGGTATTAAAAAAAATGCACCCAATGCATTTGTAATATGCATTACAAATCCACTAGACGTTATGGTGATGGCCTTTCAAAAATTTTCAGGCTTACCAGCAAATAAAGTAGTTGGAATGGCAGGAATTTTGGACAGCTCAAGATTTAAATTATTTTTATCTCTAGAGCTTAATGTTCCGGTAAAAGAAATTGAAGCAATGGTTATGGGAGGTCATGGAGACACAATGGTTCCCCTACCAAGATTTACAAAAGTTTCAGGTAAACCATTATTAGACTTAGTTAAAGAAGGAAAAATATCTCCAGAAAGGTTAGAAGAAATTAATCAAAGAACTAGAGATGGAGGAGCTGAGATTGTTAAATATCTAGAAAAAGGTTCTGCATTTTATGCACCAGCAGCTTCAGGTGTACAAATGGCAGAAGCATATTTAAAAGATGAAAAAAAATTACTTCCATGTGCAGTTCATTTAAATGGTGAATATGGAGTTAGTAATGTTTATGCTGGTGTACCAGTAATAATTGGTAAAGATGGTGTTGAAAAAATAGAGCAAATAGATTTAGATGAAAAAGAAAAAAAAGAATTTATGCACTCTATAGATGCTGTGAAAGCATTATGGGAAGCTGCATCTAAAATAGATCCAGATCTTTCTAAATAATGAATATTCACGAACACCAGGCCAAGCAAATTTTAAAAAAATATGGAGCGGTAGTTCCTGAAGGAGTTTTTGCTTTTACAGTTGATGAGTTGATTGAAAAAGTAAAATCATTAAAAACAGAAAAATTTGTTTTAAAAGCACAAATTCATGCTGGTGGACGAGGTAAAGCTGGAGGTGTAAAAATTTTAAACACAATTGATGAATTAAGTGTTGCTGCAAAAGAATTGCTTGGAAAAACACTCGTAACACATCAAACTGGCCCAGCAGGAAGAGAAGTAAAAAGATTATATGTAGAAGAGTCCTCTAATATTGATAAAGAATTTTATTTATCTTGTTTAGTAGATAGAGCAAGTTCAAAAATAGTATTTATATCTAGCGATCAAGGTGGAATGGACATTGAAGAAGTTGCAGAAAAAACTCCAGAAAAAATTATAACAACTAAAATAGATATTACTGATGAAATTTCTGATGCTGACTGTGAAAAAATAATTGCAATTTATGCTTTAGCAGATGATGCAAAAAAACAAGCAATAGCGCTGATAAAATCAGTATATAAAATGTTTTTAGGCACAGACGCCAACATGGTTGAAGTTAACCCACTAATATTAACTAAAGAAAAAAAAATAATTTGTTTAGATGCAAAAGTTAATTTTGACTCTAATGCTTTATTTAGACATCCTGAAATAATCGAGCTTAGGGATTTAAATGAAGAAGATCCCACAGAAATAGATGCGAGTAAACACGATCTTGCTTACATAAAGCTAGATGGAAGCATTGGCTGCATGGTCAATGGAGCAGGTCTTGCAATGGCAACAATGGATATAATTAAATTATATGGTGAAGAGCCAGCAAATTTTTTAGATGTTGGAGGAGGAGCTTCAAAAGAAAAAGTTTCAGCTGCTCTTAAGATTATTCTTTCGGACAAAAATGTTAAAGGTATATTAATAAACATTTTTGGGGGAATTATGAGATGTGATGTCCTTGCTCAAGGTGTTGTTGATGCTGCCAAAGAAATAAATATAAGTGTTCCATTAGTAGTTAGACTTGCAGGAACAAACTTTAAAGAAGGAAAAAAAATTTTAGATAATTCAGGATTAAAATTAATTTCAGCAGAAAATTTAGATGATGCTGCACAAAAAATAGTAGAGGCTATAAAATAGAATGTCAGTTTTAATTGATAAAAATACAAAAGTTATATGCCAAGGTTTTACAGGTACACATGGAACTTTTCATTCAGAACAAGCATTAAAATATGGAACTAATCTTGTGGGTGGAGTTACTCCAAAAAAGGGAGGACAAAAACATCTTGACCGTCCAGTATTTAATACTGTAGCTGAAGCAAAACAAGAAGTTGGCGCTGATGCAACTATGATTTATGTGCCAGCAAAATTTGCAGCGGCAGCTATTATAGAAGCAATTGATGCATCCATTGAGCTTATAGTTTGTATTACCGAAGGTGTACCAATTCAAGATATGCTTCGTGTAAAACAAAAGCTAAATAATTCAAAAAGCAGATTGATAGGACCTAATTGTCCAGGAATAATTACTCCTGATGAATGTAAGATTGGGATTATGCCTGGAAATATTCACAAGAAAGGTTCTGTTGGAATTGTTTCAAGATCTGGAACTTTAACTTATGAGGCAGTTGCACAAACAACTGAAAATGGATTAGGACAATCTACTTGTATAGGAATTGGTGGAGACCCGATAAATGGGACAAACTTTATTGATTGTTTAGATTTATTTTTAAATGATGCTGAGACGGAATCTATTCTTATGATTGGTGAAATTGGCGGTTCTGCTGAAGAAGAAGCAGCTGAATTTGTTAAAAACCATAAAATAAAAAAACCTATGGTTGGATTTGTTGCTGGAATAACAGCACCTCCAGGAAGAACAATGGGTCATGCAGGAGCTATTATTTCAGGTGGTAAGGGCGGAGCAGAGGATAAGATAAAAAAGATGGAAGAATGTGGAATTACAATTGCAAAATCACCATCAGAACTTGGCAAAACATTATTTAATAAATTATCTAATTGAAAATTATTTATCTGATATTATATCAATAGAATAGATGTCATCATCAAAAAATCTCGAATTCGAAAAAACTTCATTTCTTAGTAAGTCTAACAGTGCATTTATAGAGCAAATGTATTTAAAGTTTATAAATAAAGACAAAGATCTTCCTGAAAGTTGGCAAAATTATTTTGAGGGTATGAGTGAAGATTTAAGTATGATTGCCAAAGAAATTAATGGTCCATCATGGAGTATAAAAAAAAAATTGATATTGATGAAGTTGAAAAAAGGACTGAAGAAGGCGAAAAAAAACTTTCTAATGAAGGCAACATTGCAAAAGTTAATTCAAAAGATTTAGTCAAAAGCAATATTAACTCAATTAGAGCTGTTGCATTAATTAGAGCATATAGACAAAGAGGACATTTATTAGCTAAGCTTGATCCTCTAGGAATGATGGAAACAGAATATCTAGATGAACTTCATCCTGAGCATTATGGATTTAAAAAAGAAAATTATGATGAGAAAATTTACTTAGATGGTGTAATTAATAAAGAACACTCTACTATAAAAGAAATATTAAATTTCCTAAATAAAACTTACTGTGGTCCAATTGGTTATGAATATATGCATATATCAAACCCAACAGAAAGAAAATGGCTTAGAGATAGAATTGAGCAAGATGAGAACTCTCTTCAATTTACAAAAAATGGTAAAGAAGCTATTTTAATGAAACTAATTCAAGCAGAAGGTTTTGAAAAATTTTTACATAAAAAATATGTGGGAACAAAAAGATTTGGTTTAGATGGGGGAGAAGGTTTAATACCTGCGCTAGAACAAATAATTAAAATTGGTGGGCAAGCTGAAGTTAAAGAAGTCAAAATTGGTATGTCTCATCGAGGAAGACTCAATGTATTAGCAAATGTATTACAAAAATCTTACAAAAGAATATTTAATGAATTTGCAGGAGATGTTCAAACATCAGGGGAAGAAGGTGCAGGAGATGTAAAATACCATCTAGGAGCATCATCAAATAGAGAGTTTGATGGCAATTCTGTGCATGTTAGTCTTACAGATAACCCTTCACATTTAGAGGCAGTCAATCCTGTGGTACTTGGACAAACTCGAGCAAAACAATTTTTTCACAAAGATAAAGAAAGAAATAAAGTTATACCAATTCTGATACATGGAGATGCAGCCTTTGCTGGACAAGGAGTTGTGGCTGAATGTTTTGCCATGTCTGGTTTACCAGGCCATAACACAGGTGGAACAATTCATATTATTGTTAATAATCAAATAGGCTTTACTACAAGCCCAAGATTTGCAAGGTCATCACCATATCCATCTGATGTTGCAAAAATGGTAGACGCTCCAATACTTCATGTGAATGGAGATGATCCAGAAGCAGTTGTTTATGCAACAAGGATTGCAACAGAATTTAGATTAAAATTTAATAGAGACGTAGTGGTTGATTTAATCTGTTATAGAAGATTCGGACATAATGAAGGAGACGAACCTTCTTTTACACAGCCATTGATGTATAAAAAAATTAGGTCTCACCCTACACCAGTTGAGCTGTATGGGAAAAAATTAGTAAATGAAAATACACTTTCTGAAAATGAGTTAAGTAAATTTAAAACAGATTTTAAAAATTTGCTTGATGATCAATATAAAAATGCAAAAGACTATAAACCAAAAATAGAATGGTATGAGGGAACATGGTCAAGATATAAACCAGAAAAAGGAAAAGATAAAAGAGGTGTAAGTGGCTATGATCAACAAAAACTTTTAGAAATTTCTGAAAAAATTAATGCAACTCCAGAAAAATTAAAATTACATAAAACTATTGTTAAAATTTTAGATGCTAGGAAAGCATCGGTATCTAATGGAAAAGGTATTGACTGGTCAACCGCTGAAGCACTAGCATTTGGATCATTGTTAGAAGAAGGTTATCCAGTAAGATTAGTTGGACAAGATTCTGGTAGAGGAACATTTAGTCAAAGACATTCAGTTTTGAGGAATCAAGAAGACAACTCTAGATATATACCTTTAAATAATATTTCAAAAAATCAAATGAGATACGAAATAGTTGATAGTTTTTTATCAGAATTAGCAGTTTTAGGTTTTGAGTATGGATATAGTTTAGTTGAACCTAATACTTTAACTATTTGGGAAGCACAATTTGGAGATTTTGCAAATGGAGCACAAGTAGTTATTGATCAGTTTATTGCATCAGGAGAAAGAAAATGGACTAGAGCATCTGGGCTAGTAATGCTTTTACCTCATGGATATGAAGGCCAAGGACCAGAACACTCTTCAGCAAGACTAGAAAGATTTTTACAACTATGCGCAAATGATAACTTACAAGTATTGAATTGTACAACTCCTGCAAATTATTATCATGCTTTAAGACGACAAATGCATAGAGAATTTAGAAAGCCATTAATAATAATGACTCCAAAATCTTTATTAAGAAATAAGCATTGTGTTTCAAATATAGAAGACTTTGGTAAAGATAACTTTTTTCATAGAATTTTATGGGATCATGCACTAGATGAAGAAAATGGATTTATAAAATTAAAAGAAAGCTCAAAAATTAAAAAAGTAATTTTATGTTCAGGAAAAGTTTATTTTGATCTACTAGAAGCAAGAGAAAAACTTAAGAAAGACGATGTAGTATTGTACAGAATTGAACAACTTTATCCTTTTCCGGTAAAAAGTTTAGTTAGAGAAATTAAAAAATATGCAAAAAATGCTAATTTTTATTGGTGCCAAGAAGAACCAAAAAATATGGGGGCATGGTTTTCTGTAAGAGATTATATACAATGGACATTAGAAACTATTAACGCTAATAATACTGGAATTTCTTATATAGGAAGAAGCCCAGACGCGTCTCCAGCTACAGGTTATGCAAAAAGACATCTTGCCCAACAACAAGAAATTATAAAAAAGGTTTTTGAATAAAAATGAGCGAAAAAATTTTAGTACCAGTTCTTGGAGAAAGCATTACTGAAGCGACAGTTGCTAAGTGGCTTAAGAAAGAAGGCGATACAGTGGTAGCTGATGAGGCAATTGTAGAATTAGAAACTGATAAAGTTAATTTAGAAGTACCATCTCCAATTGATGGGGTTTTGTCTGAAATAAATTCTAAAGATGGAGAAACAGTCGAAGTAGGTGCTCTTCTTGGTATGATAAGTCAAAATGGAGCTCAACCATCTGAAAAAAAGATAATTACAAAAATTGAACCTAAGAAAACAGAAAATAATGTAGTTAATTTAGAAATTAAAAAAGAAGCTCCTAAAGTTCTTAAAGAACCTGAAGAGGAAGAGCCATTGGTATTAACCAATGAGGTTAAAGAGGAGAAAACTAATTCTTCAAATAATAATAATGAAATACTTTCACCAGCAGTAAGAAAAATTGTAGTTGAAAATAAAATTGATTTAAAAAAAGTTAGTGGCTCTGGTAAAGAGGGTAGAGTTCTTAAAGGTGACCTAATTAGTATGATGGGAGAGAACCCTCAACCATCAGAAAGAAAAATTAAATATGGTCAAGAAGAGAGAATTAAAATGTCTAGGCTTAGACAAACAATTGCAAAAAGATTAAAACAAGCACAAGAAAATGCAGCATTATTAACAACTTTCAATGAAGTTGATATGACTGGCATAATGGAAATGAGAAAAGAGAACCAGGAAGACTTCCAAAGCAGGTACGGAATTAAATTAGGGTTCATGTCATTTTTTGTAAAAGCATGTGTTGCTGCACTAAAAATGTATCCATCAGTTAATGCTGAAATTGATGGAGATGAAATTATTTATAAAAATTATTATAATATGAGTTTTGCAGTAGGAACTGAAAAAGGATTAGTAGTACCAGTATTAAGGGATGCAGATCAATTGTCATTTGCTGATATTGAAAAAAATATTAAAACTATTTCTGAAAAAGCGAGAGATGGAAAAATAACCATAGAAGACCTTCAGGGTGGAACTTTTACAATTAGTAATGGTGGAGTGTATGGTTCAATGTTATCTACTCCAATATTAAACTTACCTCAATCTGGTGTATTAGGTATGCATAATATAGTCGAAAGACCAATGGTAGTTGATGGTGAGATTAAAATTAGACCTATTATGTATCTTGCCTTATCTTATGATCACAGAATTATAGATGGAAAAGAGTCAGTATCATTCTTAAAAATGGTTAAAGAAAATTTAGAGGATCCAAGAAGGTTATTTTTAAATATTTAAATGTCAGATAAATTTCAAGCAGTAGTAATAGGTGGTGGTCCAGGAGGCTATGTGTGTGCGATAAGATTAGCACAATTAGGACTTAAAACTGCATGTATAGAATCAAGAGGTTCATTAGGTGGAACCTGTTTAAATGTAGGGTGCATACCTTCTAAAAATTTACTAAATATTTCAGAAAATTATCATAAGGCACAAAATTTTTCTAAACTTGGCATAGAAGTGGGTGAGGTAAAACTTAATCTTCAAAAAATGATGCAAAATAAGGATAAAGCAGTAACAATTTTGACTAAAGGTGTAGAATTTTTATTTAAGAAAAATAAAGTCACTTACTTTAAGGGTACAGGAAGTTTTAAATCTGCAAATAAAATTTCAATATTAGATGATCAAAAAAAAGAAACTATAATTGAAACAGATAAAACAGTTATTAGCACCGGGTCAGTTCCAGTTGCATTACCAGGTATTGAATTTGATGAAAAAATAATTGTATCTTCAACAGGAGCATTAACTTTAGAAACTGTGCCAAAAAAAATGGTTGTTGTTGGTGGTGGTTATATAGGGTTAGAGATGGGATCTGTTTGGTCTAGATTAGGCGCTGAGGTTCATGTGGTTGAATTTTTAGAGCATATTACTCCTGGTATGGATAGAGAAATATCTACAGAGTTTATGAAAATATTAAAGAAACAAGGAATTAATTTTCATATGCAGACAAAAGTAGAAGGAATTAAAAAAAATGCTAATGGTGCTATAGTTTCAACAACAGATAAAGATGGAAAAAAAGCAGATTTTGATTGTGATGTAGTTCTTATATCTGTTGGTAGAAAACCTAATACAACTAACTTAAATTTAGAAGCAATTGGTGTTGAATTAGATCAAAAGAAAAGAATTAAAACTAACAAAACATTTCAAACAAATATTAAGAATGTATATGCTATTGGAGATGTAATTGATGGACCGATGCTTGCTCACAAAGCTGAGGACGAAGGTATTGCAGTTGCAGAAAATATTGCAGGACAATCAGGACATGTTAATTATGATATTATTCCTGGAGTTGTTTATACAACACCAGAGGTTGCTTCAATTGGGAAAACAGAAGAACAATTAAAAGAAGCAAATACTAAATATAAAATTGGTAAATTTTCATTTATGGCAAATTCAAGAGCTAAAGCAATTGATGAAGCAGAAGGTTTTGTGAAAATCTTAGCTGATGAAAAAACAGATAGAGTTTTAGGAGCACATATTATTGGACCTCATGCAGGTGAATTAATTGGAGAAATTGGAGTAGCAATGGAGTTTGGTGCTAGCGCTGAAGATATTGCAAGAACGTGTCATGCGCATCCAACATTCTCAGAAGCTGTAAAAGAAGCAGCTTTATCAGTAGATAAAAGAGCAATACACTCTTAAAGTATTTTCATATTATAAAAATATGAAAGTACCGATTCTTATACCAAATATTTTTAATCATCCATTTACCTATAATTCAGATTTAAATTTAAAGGTTGGAGACTACGTGGCAGTGCCTTTTGGAAAGTCAGAGCTGACTGGAGTTGTATGGGATGATTTTGAAAAAAAAACAAACAAAAATTTTGCTATTAAAAAAGTTTTAAGAAAATTAGATGTTCCACCATTAAAGAAAAATATAATTAAATTCTTAAATTGGTTTTCTGAATACAATATGACTCCTAAAGGCATGGCATTAAAATTGTTATTATTAAGTAGTGGTGCCATAGAAAAGTTACCAATTGAAGCTTATGAGCCATTCAAAATTGATATCAAAGAAAATGAAATAAAACTTTCTAAAGAACAAAGAGATTCATTAAAAAAAATGAATGTATTAAATCAAAAATTTAGAGTTCATGTTTTACAAGGTACTACAGGCTCAGGTAAAACAATGGTCTATTTTGAGGCTTTAAAAGAGATAATTAATAAGGGTTTTCAAGGATTAATTCTATTACCAGAAATCGGATTAACAGGACAATTTCAAAATAAATTTATAGAATTTTTTGGTTTCAAGCCTGCCGTATGGCACTCAGGTATTACAAAAAAAAATAAAGAAATTATTTGGAGTGGAATAGCAAATGATAAAATTAAAGTTGTAATTGGTGCTCGATCTTCATTATTTTTACCTTTTAAAAAACTAGGATTAATCATTGTTGATGAAGAACATGATCAATCATATAAGCAAGATGAGGGAGTAACTTATAGCGCAAGAGATATGGCAATTTCTAGAGCATCCTTTGAAAATATTCCAATCAATTTAATAACAGCCGTACCCTCTATTGAAACTTATGACAATATTAAAAAAGGCAAATATAGTTTATCAAAACTTGATCAAAGATATTTAAATGCATCTTTACCAAAATATGAAATAATTAATCTAAATAATTCCAAACTCGAAACTCAATCTTGGATAGCTAAAGAAACAATTGAGAAAGTAAAATTTCATCTTGAAAAAAAAGATCAAGTATTATTTTTTTTAAATAGAAGAGGATTTTCACCCCATGTTTTATGTAAAAAATGTTTTACTAGTTATTCATGTCCAAATTGTTCAATAAATTTAGTTTATCACAAAAACAAACAAAATTTATTATGTCACTACTGTGGATACAAAACTTTACTAAATAGGGACTGCTCAAAAGAAGGAAAATGTGATTTTATTTTTAGTGGGCCTGGAGTTGAAAGGATATCAGAAGAAGTAAAAAAAATTTTTCCCACCAAGGAAACAACTATATTTTCTAGCGATACAATGAATAAAAAAAGTTCAGCAGATGTTTTAGAAAAAATTATAGATAATAAAATTCAAATTTTAATTGGAACTCAATTAATTTCTAAAGGATTTCACTTTCCAAGTTTAAATTGTATTGTTGTTGTTGATATCGATTTATCATCACAAGGTCACGACCTAAGAGGTGCTGAAAAGAATTTACAATTATATCATCAACTTTCAGGTAGAGCAGGAAGAACAGGAAAGCCAGCAACTGTTTATTTTCAAACTTATAATTTAGATACCAAAATGATAACAGACATTACCAATAAAGATCCTGATATTTTTTTAGATAAAGAACTTGAAATTAGAAGGGAAAATAACCTTCCACCGTTTCAAAGATTTATTGCCTTAATAATTACCGGTAATAATGAAAGAGAACTTGAAAAAGAGGCTTATAAATTTAAAAGTTTTATAGAAAGTGCTGTTGATGGTAGAGTGCTTGGTCCTGTAAATGCACCTATATTTAGATTAAAAAGAAGGTTTAGAGTAAGACTTTTGATCAGGGGTCGAAAATCTCTCAAGGTTCAAAATTCCCTTTCAAAAGTCATTGAAAAATTCAAATTTCCAGCTGGAATGAAACTAACGGTTGATGTTGACCCAATAAACTTCAATTAACAAAGAAAAAACAAGACTTTTAGACAATGTGTGACTTGAAGAGCTAGGAGTCATATGTTAATTAAAACAAAATTTTAATAAATCTTCTAATATTTATAAGGAACAATAAATTGAGCAAAAATAAAGGTTTTTCTGAAACATCAGCAGGTAGATATTCCCTGGCACTTTATGAATTAGCTGTAGAAGCTAATAATTTAAGTGAGATCGAGGTTCATTCTGCTTCAATTATTAATTTAATTACTTCAAGTGAAGATTTTAAATCTTTAATCAAGGATCCAACGAATAACAAAGAAGACCAATTAAATGCTCTAAGTAAAATTTCAGAACAATATAAATTGAATGAATTATTAACTAAATTTTTAAGCTTTCTAATATCTAAAAGAAGATTCTTTTATGTGGATAAAATTCTAAAAAGCTTTGTTGAGACATGTTCAGTCAAAAGAGGTGAATTAAAAGCAGAATTAACTTCTGCAAAAGATCTTACTGAAAATGAAATTAACAATATAAAAGAAGAATTGACTAAAAACTTTAGTTCAAAAATAAAATTAAACTACAAACACGATGCAAGTTTAATTGGGGGTTTGATTGTGCAAGTCGGAAGCACAATGGTGGACACTTCCATTAAAAATAAATTACAACAAATCGAAAATAGGATGATAGAGGCATAAATGGATATAAACCCATCAGAAGTAACAAAGATATTAAAAGAGCAAATTAAAAAATTTGGCGATAAAGCAGAAGTGACTGAGGTTGGTCAAGTTTTGTCAGTAGGAGATGGTATTGCTAGAGTGTACGGATTAGACAATGTTCAAGCTGGAGAGATGGTAGAATTTTCTGATGGATCAAAAGGAATGGCTCTAAACTTAGAAAGTGAAAATGTTGGAGTTGTAATTTTCGGAGACGATAGAAAAATTAAAGAAGGTGACGTTGTTAAAAGAACAGGAAGTATTGTTGATACACCTGTTGGAAAAGAATTATTAGGAAGAGTTGTTGATGGATTAGGAAATCCAATTGATGGCAAAGGTGCTTTAGATAAAGCAACTAAAAGAAGTAGAGTTGAAGTAAAAGCTCCTGGAATTATTCCAAGACAATCTGTTAGTGAACCAATGCAAACAGGCTTAAAATCAATTGACAGTCTAGTTCCAGTTGGAAGAGGACAGCGTGAATTAATTATTGGGGATAGACAAACTGGAAAAACTGCAGTTGCTATCGATGCGATCATTAACCAGAAAAAAATAAATGAATCTGGTGATGAGAAGCAAAAACTTTATTGTATCTATGTTGCTATAGGTCAAAAAAGATCTACCGTTAGACAAATTCAAAAAACTTTAGAAGAAGCTGGTGCAATGGAATATACAACAATTGTTGCTGCTACTGCTTCAGATGCAGCGCCGCTTCAGTTTTTAGCACCATATACAGGCTGTACTATGGGTGAATACTATAGAGATAATGGTATGCATGCATTAATCATTTATGACGATTTATCTAAACAGGCTGTAGCTTATAGACAAATGTCACTTTTATTAAGAAGACCTCCAGGAAGAGAAGCTTATCCGGGAGATGTATTTTATTTACACAGCAGATTACTTGAGAGAGCAGCCAAGCTTAGTGATGAGCATGGTGGAGGTTCGTTAACCGCTCTTCCTATAATTGAAACGCAAGGTGGAGACGTATCTGCTTTTATTCCAACTAACGTTATTTCAATTACGGATGGTCAAATATTTCTTGAAACAGAATTATTTAACCAAGGAATTAGACCAGCGATTAACGTAGGTCTATCAGTTTCTAGAGTTGGATCTGCAGCACAAACAAAAGCAATGAAAAAAGTTTCTGGTTCAATGAAGCTAGAGCTTGCTCAATATAGAGAGATGGCTGCCTTTGCACAATTTGGATCTGATTTAGATGCATCTACACAAAAACTTTTAAATAGAGGTTCAAAACTAACTGAACTTTTAAAACAAAAACAATATTCCCCTATGACAGTTGCTGAACAAGTAATTTCAGTTTTCTGTGGAGTTAAAGGTTATTTGGATGATGTGGAACTTAAAGATATTGCTGAGTTTGAATCTAAGATTATTGAAAAATGTAAATCTGAAAAACCAGAAATTTTAGAATCTGTTTTAAGTTCAGGTAAGCTTGAAGAAGATACTGAAAAATCATTAGTTGATACTATCATGGAACTTAAGAAGAACTTTAATTCTTAAAATATGGCAACACTAGACGACTTAAAAAAAAGAATAGCGAGTGTAAAGTCTACACAAAAAATTACCAAAGCCATGAAAATGGTTGCGGCCGCTAAACTTAGAAGAGCGCAGGAAAATGCTGAAAAGGGAAGACCTTATTCTGAAAAAATGAATAACATTATTCTTAATTTATCTAGTGGCATTTCTGATAAGGAAAATGCTCCTAAGCTTCTTTCAGGAACAGGAGAAGATAAAGTGCATTTATGTATTGTGTTAACATCTGATCGTGGTCTATGTGGTGGTTTTAATACAAATATTATTAAAAAAGCCAAAACATATTTTCAAAAAATATCTGATGAGGGAAAAACTTTAAAAATTATAACTGTTGGATCTAAAGGGTATGATCAATTAAAAAGAGTTTATAAAGATGCTATCGTAGAGAGAATATCTTTTAAAGATTCAAAAACTATCAATTATCTAGATGCTGAAAAAGTGGGAAAAATGATAATTGAAAACTTTGAAAAAGAAGAATTTGATGTGTGTACAATTTTTTATAATAAATTTAAAAATGTAATCACTCAGATACCTCAAGAACAACAAATAATTCCTTTAAAAACATCTGAAGCAGAAGAAAATTCTTCTGAGGATAATTATGAATTTGAACCAGACGAAGATGAAATTTTAAGCAACTTATTGCCTAAAAATATATCTACTCAGATTTTTAAAGCGATGTTAGAAAATTCAGCTAGCGAACAGGGCTCAAGAATGAGTGCAATGGATAATGCAACCCGTAACGCAGGTGAAATGGTTGACAAGCTAACTATTGAGTATAATAGAAGTCGTCAAGCAGCTATTACAAAAGAACTAATTGAAATCATATCAGGAGCGGAAAGTTTATAATTATGAGCAAAGGAAAAATCACACAGATCATTGGAGCAGTAGTAGACGTAAAATTTGATGGAGAACTACCAGAAATTTTATCAGCATTAGAATGTAAAAATGGAGACAACAGATTAGTTTTAGAAGTTGCTCAGCACCTTGGTGAGTCAAGTGTTAGAACAATTGCAATGGATGCTACTGAAGGATTAAAAAGAGGAGACGAAGTAACCGCAACAGGTGCTCCTATACAAGTTCCAGTTGGTCCGGAAACTTTAGGAAGAATTATAAATGTAATAGGTGAACCTATCGATGAAAAAGGTGAAGTTAAAACAAAAGAAAAATGGCCAATTCATAGAGCTGCACCTGAATTTAGTGATCAGTCAACAGAGACAGAAATTCTAGTTACAGGAATTAAAGTAGTTGATCTATTAGCACCATACGCCAAAGGAGGAAAAATTGGTTTATTTGGAGGTGCGGGTGTTGGTAAGACAGTACTTATTATGGAATTAATTAACAACGTAGCAAAAGCTCATGGTGGATTTTCTGTGTTTGCTGGTGTTGGAGAAAGAACTAGAGAAGGAAATGACCTTTATCACGAAATGATAGATTCAGGCGTTATTAAGCCAGAAGGTCCAGGATCAAAAGCTGCATTAGTGTATGGTCAAATGAATGAACCCCCAGGAGCTAGAGCAAGAGTTGCCTTAACAGGTTTAACTGTGGCTGAATATTTTAGAGATCAAGAAGGACAAGACGTATTATTCTTCGTTGATAATATCTTTAGATTTACTCAAGCAGGTTCAGAAGTTTCTGCACTATTAGGAAGAATTCCATCAGCAGTGGGATATCAGCCTACACTTGCAACAGACATGGGTAATCTTCAAGAAAGAATTACGACTACTAACAAGGGTTCTATTACATCTGTACAGGCGATTTATGTACCAGCAGATGACTTAACTGACCCGGCACCTGCTACATCTTTTGCTCACTTAGATGCAACAACTGTATTATCGAGACAGATAGCTGAAATTGGAATTTATCCAGCAGTTGATCCTCTAGATTCCACTTCTAGAATTTTAGATCCTAGAATAGTTGGTGATGAGCACTACAGAGTTGCAAGAGAAGTGCAAAAAATTCTTCAAACTTACAAATCTCTGCAGGATATTATTGCGATTTTAGGAATGGATGAATTATCTGAAGAAGATAAATTAACAGTAGCTAGAGCGCGTAAAATACAAAGATTTTTATCACAACCTTTCTTTGTTGCTGAAGTCTTTACTGGTTCTCCAGGAAAATTAGTAGATTTAGAATCTACAATTAAGGGTTTTGCTGCAATATGTAATGGTGAGTATGATCATTTACCAGAAGCTGCATTTTATATGGTGGGCACAATTGAAGAAGCTGTAGAAAAAGCAGAAAAAATGGCGAAAGATGCTGCTGCATAATGAGTGAAGAGTTCAAAATAGAAATTGTAAACCCAGAAAAATCTTTTCTTTCAAAAGAAGATGTAACAGAAGTTGTTGTACCTGCTTTTGAGGGAGAAATGGGGATTTTAAAGGACCATATCTCAATTATTTCATTTCTAAAGCCAGGGATTATTAAAATCTTTTCTAAATCAGGCGAGGATAATTACTATGTTGAGGATGGAATTGTTGAATTTAAGAATAATAATTTATCAGTTCTAACAAGTTCTATTTTTAATATTAAAGATATTGATAAAGATAAAATTAGTGAACTACTTGCTCAAGCAGAAGAAAATTCAAAAAATAGTAACATTACAGATCAAAATAAATACTTGGTTGATCAAAAAATTGATGTGTTAAAAACTCTTAATTAAGAATTTCTTTTACTTTTTCTTTAACATCTTTGTACACATGTAGTTTAAAGTCTACAACTAGGTCAGTTATATTTTCTAGATCAATCCATTTCCATTCACAAAATTCAGGGTGTTTAGTTTTAATATCAATCTCATTATCTTGTCCTAAAAATCTCATTATAAACCACTTTTGTTCCTGACCTCTATATTTACCTTTCCAAATTATACCTAGTAAGTTTTTTGGTAATTCATAAGAGATTAATCCATCACATTCTTTGATTAGTTCAACATTTTTTATACTAGTTTCTTCTTCTAGCTCTCTGTAAGCAGCAGTTAAATAGTCCTCACCCTTATCAACACCACCTTGGGGCATCTGCCAAAAATTTTTTTGATTATCAATCCTTTTTGCAACAAAAACTTTATTATCTTTGTTCAGGACAACAATTCCAACCCCACTTCTAAGAGGTAAATTCACTTTACTATCTGGCATTTATCCGTTGAATAGTTTTATTGCAAAATTCAATTGATTATCAGTTTCAGAGTTAAATTTAAAATCATCCGAACCTTCTGCAACTTCTATATCAGGTGTTACACCTACTTCAGAAATAGATTTTCCTGAAGGGAGATAATATTTTGCAATTGTTAATCTAATAGCACCTCTATTTTTCAAAGGGATTATTGATTGCACAGAACCTTTTCCATAACTATTTTCTCCAAGTATAATAGCTCTTTTATGATCTTTTAATGCACCAGCTACTATTTCCGATGCTGAAGCTGATCCATAGTTAATAAGTATAATTAGTGTTTTACCATTTGTTAGATCACCTTTTTTAGCAAACCATTTTCTATTCTCTGAAGCTTGTCGACTTCTTGTTGATACAATCTCACCATTTTCTAAAAAAAAGTCTGAAATTTTAATTGCCTGAGAAAGCAAGCCACCTGGGTTGTTTCTTAAATCTAAGATATAACCCTTTAGATCTTTGTTTTTATTTAATTTATTAATTTTATCTTTAATTTGTTCACTGCTATTTTCGTTAAAGGAAGTTAATCTTATATAGCCTATGTTATTATCTATAAGTTCTGATTTTACAGACTGAACCTGAATAACTTCTCTCGTTATATTAAAAATTAATGATTTTTTTACACCTCTTCTTCTAACTGTTATTTCGATACTTGATCCAACAGGTCCCCTCATTAAGTCTACTGCTTGCATTAATGTTTTGCCTTGGACCTGAGTATTATTAATTTTTACAATATAATCACCAGCTTTTAATCCTGCTTTTGATGCTGGAGTATTATCTATTGGTGATATTACTTTTACAACACCTGCTTCCATGCCAACTTCAATACCAAGTCCACCAAACTCTCCACTAGTTTCAGTTTGCATACCCTCAAAACTTTCAGGCGTCATATATGCAGAATAGGGATCAAGAGATTGCAATAAACCATTTATGGCTGAGTCCATACTTTTTGATTGATCAACTTCATCAACGTATTCTTTGCTAATTTTCTCAAGAACCTCACCAAACAAATCAATTTTTTTATATAAGTCGGTGTTTTCAGAAAAACTTTTTTGAAAAGTAAATAATAGTATTATAAAAAAAAGAAAAAATCTTTTAGTCAAAATCATATCATCACTTTTTCTTTAGGAATGATTTCTGACCATATTTTTTCTAATTCATAAAATTTTCTTTTATCAGGATGAAATATATGAACAATCAAATCTATACCATCAACTAATTTCCAATCACCACTTTCTTTTCCTTCAATCTTAGAATTTTTTATTCCATTGGTCTTTAATTTTTCTAGCACCATTTCAGATAAAGCTTGAATATGTCTAGAAGAAGTTCCGCTTGCTATAATCATATAGTCAGCCATTGAACTTTTATTTTTAAGATCTATTGAAATAATATCTAGGGCTTTATTAGAATCTAGGGTTTTTAGGATTAAATCTTTAAGGTCTATGTTTTTTTCCATTAATTTATTTAACCTTATCAAATTTTTCTTAATTGAGAAGATGAAATATTAACCTTTTTAAAATTAATAAAAGATAATCTATTTTTATTTACACCGTTATAGGTCACAGACTTTAGCGATTTAGCTTTATATCCCTGTCGATCAAATACAAGTAGATTGCATTTTTTTATAATGGATTTCCATTTATACCATTTATGAAAATTGATTAGATTGTCAGCACCCATAATAAAATAGATCTCAAATTTTTTATCTTTATTTAAGTAATTGATGAGGTCAATTGTTTTATTGGAGAGAACTTTTTCCTCATAAAATTTTACTTTAATAAAATTATTTTTACCAATAATTTTTTTTGCAAATTTTATTCTATTTTTTAGATCTGTTTTACTTGTATTTTTAAATGGGTTTTGTTTAGTAATTGCCCATATAATATTTTTTAATTCTAATATTTTTTTAGCCTGTTTAGAAATTTCTAAATGACCTTTGTGAGCAGGATCAAAAGTTCCCCCCAAGATTCCAATTTTTGTCTTTTTTTGTTTTAAGTTATTTTCTGGTTTTACCATTACTAATAATTTCGTATTTGTATGAAACGAGCTGCCATAATCCAACAGGTCCTCGTGGAGGTAAAGTATTTGTTGAAATGCCAACCTCACCACCAAAACCAAATTCACCACCATCAGCAAATTGAGTAGATGTGTTATGCATTGCTATTGAACTTTTAACATTTTTTAAGAATTTATTTGCAGTTTTTTTATTTTTAGTAATGATAGAGTCAGTATGCATAGTCCCATATTTGTTAATATGGCTAATAGCGTCGTCACAATCTTTAACTGTTTTTACAGACACTGTTGATGATAAATATTCAGTAGACCAATCCTTTTCTTTTGCTGGATAAATCTTTCCCTTGTAATATTTTTCCAAAAAACGATCTCCATAAATTTTGCAGTTATTTTCTTCTAACTTTTTTAAAATTGGGTTACAGAATTTCTTAACAATTTTTTCATGCATCAAAATTGTTTCAGTAGCGCCACAAATACTAGTGTTTCTTAGCTTTGCATTATAGGTAACGTTTGTAGCCATCTTTAGATTGGCATCCTTATCAATAAAAGTATGACAAAGACCTTCCAAGTGACCGATAATAGGGATGTTAGAAAATTGTTGAACTCTTTTTACTAAATTTTTTCCACCACGAGGTATTATTACATCAATATAATCTTTCATTTTTGAAAGCATAAAGTCGACCATTTTTCTGTCTTTAGAGTCTATAAATTGAATAAAGTTTTCATTCACTCTAGTTTCCTTAAGCGACTTTCGAAATAGTTTTGCTAAAATTTTATTAGTATTTATAGCTTCAGAGCCACCCTTTAAAATTACAGCATTTCCAGATTTAAAGCATAAACTTGCAACATCAGCTGTAACGTTGGGTCTGCTTTCATAAACAACACCTATAACACCAATAGGTATAGACACTCTGCTAATTGTTAAACCATTTGGTCTGCTCCATTTTTCTAAAGTAGCATCAACAGGATCTTTCAATTTAGCAATTTTATTTATAGAATTTTTTATGCCTATTAGCTTTTTTTCATCAATAGTTAATCTTTCTATCAGATTGCTTTTTAGGCCCTTGTTTAGAGCAAATTGAATATCTTTTTGATTAGCTTTAAATATAGATTTTTTTTCTTTGCCTAATAAGAAAGCATATTTTTTTAAAACTTTATTTTTAGTTTTTGAATTAACTTTATCAAGTGATGCCTTTCTTGCATTTTGACCTATTAATCTCATATATCTGCTCATTCTATACCTCTACTATATCATCTTTATGAATTACTTCTGATTTGGAAATATATCCTAGTAATTTTTCTATTTCTTTCGAGTGGTGACCCATTATTTTTTCTATTTCATTAGATGAAAAAGAGCTAAGTCCTCTTGCACATTCGTAATTATTTTTATCTAAAACTTTAATATGATCTCCTTTACTAAATCGCCCAGATACTTTTTTTATTCCTGCTGCTAATAAACTTTTACCATTTGAAAGTGCTTGTTTCGCACCATCATCAATAATCAGCGCACCTTTAGGTGAAACAGAGCTGATAATCCATTTTTTTCTAGCATCTAATTTTGAAACCTTAGGTAAAAACCATGTACAATTATTCTCTTCAGTTATTTTTTTAATAGGTCGGTTTATTAAGCCATTTGCTATTACCATCTGGCATCCTGATAATTGACAGATTTTAGCAGCATCTATTTTAGTTTTCATGCCACCCGTTCCATGCTCACTAATACTTTTGGTCGCTATTTTTTCTATATCTTTATCTATATTTCTTATTTCTTTTATTAATTTTGCATTTTTATATATTTTTGGATTATGTGTATAAAGACCATCTACATCAGAAAGCAAAATAAGGGAGTCTGCACCTGATATTTGTGCAACACGAGATGCTAATCTGTCATTATCACCATACTTAATCTCTGAAGTAGCGATAGTATCATTTTCATTTACTATTGGTACAAAGCCCAGTTTAAATAAATTATCAAAAGTTCTTTTTGCGTTAAGGGCTCTTCTTCTTTGTTCTGTATCTTCTAGAGTGAGAAGAATTTGAGAAATATTAATTTTAAATTTAACAAATGTTTCTGAAAATAAGTTCATTAGTTCAATTTGCCCAATAGAAGCAACAGCCTGACTTTTATCAATCTTAAGATTTTTTTTGCTAATATTTAGTTTTTTGCAACCCATTGCTATTGCTCCAGAGCTTACAATAATAACTTTTTTATTCTGTTTTATTAATTCCTGAATATCTTTAGTAAATTCAGTGAGCCATTTTCTCCTTACTTTTTTTTTGTCATCTATTAACAAGGATGAGCCAATCTTAATTACAATTATTTTAGAATCTTTAAGATACATAGGAGAGCAATTTAGCTTTAATTCTAGATATTGAGCCTTTTTCTAATGTTGAGAGTGTAACCACCTCAGAATCTTTATTTTTAGAAAAATTTTTTAAAATTTCTTTCACTTCTTCTTCTTCTAATAAGTCTGTCTTATTTAATACAATTATCTCTTTTTTTTCTAGTAAATCTTTACTGTAACTCCCCAACTCATTTCGAACTTGTTTATACGTATTTTCAAGGTCCTCATCAGTAATATCTATTAAATGCATTAAAGTTTTGCATCTTTCTATGTGTTTTAAAAATTGAATACCAAGACCTACACCCTCGTGCGCACCTTCAACCAATCCAGGAATATCAGCTAGAGTTATTTCTTTATCATCATAACTTGCAACACCAAGATTTGGATTTAATGTTGTAAATTTATAGTTAGCAATTTTAGGCATCGCATTTGTAATGGAAGCTAATAAGCTTGATTTACCTGCATTAGGTAGTCCAACAATACCAACATCAGCAATAGTTTTTAACTGAAGCCAGATTACATACTCTTCACCAGGCGCACCTTTAGTAAATTTTTTCGGAGCTCTATTAGTGGAACTTTTAAATCGAGTATTTCCTAGACCACCTTTACCACCATTAGCTACAATAAATTCTTCACCTTCTTTTTTAAAATCATAAATTAAGGTTTTATTATCTTCTTCAAAAACTTGCGTACCTATTGGAACTTTTAAAATTAAATCTTCTCCACTGTGACCTGTACGATTTTGTCCAGAGCCATTAACCCCTCTTCCTGCTTTATGGTGTTGTTGAAATCTATAATCGATAAGAGTATTTAAATTTCTTTCTGACCTAAGATATATGGTGCCACCTTTACCTCCATCGCCACCATCAGGTCCGCCGTATTCAATAAATTTTTCTCTACGGAAGCTAGGAGATCCATGTCCTCCATTGCCTGCTTTTACATAAATTTTAACTTGATCTAGAAACTTCATAATACAACTCTTAGTTTTTTAGTTGTACTACTAATTGGGCTTTACTGAAACGAATGTTCTATCTGATTTACCCTTTTTGAAAACAACTTTTCCTTCAACAACAGAAAAAATTGAATGATCTTTACCCATCCCCACGTTTTCACCAGGAAAAATTTTTGTGCCTCTTTGTCTTACAATTATGTTTCCAGGAATTACTACTTCACCACCATACTTTTTAACGCCAAGTCTACGACCGGCACTATCTCGTCCGTTTCTCGATGATCCACCTGCTTTTTTTGTTGCCATAATTTACCTAATTTATTTGCTTGCTACTTCAGTCTCAACTTTTTCAACTTTTTTAGTTGGTTTTACCATTTTCTCAGCTTCTGATAAAACTTTACCATCTTTTGAAAAAATTTTGCTAATTCTAATTAATGAATACTGTTGTCTATGACCATTTTTTCTTCTTGAATTCTGTCTTCTTCTTTTTTTAAATATTAAAATAGTTCTATTTTTACCATTTTCTACAAGGTCGGCTTCAACTTTTGCACCTTCAACTACTGGAGAACCAACTTCAATAGTTTTATCATCTCCATAAGCTAGGATTTCTTTAAATTCGATTTTAGTTTCAGGTTTAGAATCTTCTAATCTTTCAATTTTAAGGATTTCACCAGCTTTAACTTTGTACTGTTTTCCACCTGTTTGTATTATTGCGTATGACATTGTTTAATCTGTTTTTTATAATCAGCAATATAGTCTTGACCAAATTATAGTCAAGCGCGAATAAGCTAAAAATTGTCCTTTAAATCTCTCAATTTTGAAAAGCTTTCCTCTGTACCCGATCTAAGAAAAATATTGCACTCTAATTCCTCTTTAATTGTAGATGGAATAGTAGGTAGGTTTTTTTCTAATTTTTCATCTATAAGTTTAATCTTAACTTTAAGGCTTTCATTATCTTGGTCGTGAGCAATACAAAATTTAGAGTTTTGTTTGGTATATTCATGTCCGCAATAGACCTTAGTTTTTTCTGGCAGAGCTTTTATTTTCATCAATGAATTATACATCTGTGAGTATGTTCCTTCAAAAATCTTGCCACAACCAAGTGAAAAGAGGGTGTCTCCAGTAAAAACAGACTCTTCATTATAAAAATAAAAACATATATGGCCAAGGGTATGACCAGGTATATGAAATATTTTAGCCTGGAAATTTTCTTCATGCCAAATGTCCTGATCACCAACAAGTATATCTATTTCTGGAATTCTATCTTTGTCTCCTTTGTATCCAATAACACTAGCTCCATATTTTTCTTTTAATTCTTTATTTCCCCCAACATGATCATAATGATGATGTGTATTTAATATATATTTTAAATGTATATTTTTATCTTCCAAATATTTGATAACAGGTTTTGCTTCACTAGGGTCAATCACACATGCAATATTTTTAGCTTTATCAATAATTAGATAAGAATAATTATCCTGTAGACAGCGTATTATTTCAATTTCCATTTAACTTTCAATTAAAAAAATACCCAATTCTGCAGATAAATTTTTAGTATTTAGATTAAGTCTATTAATAGAAGATATCTTTTCGTTATGTAGAGCTAATGATTTATCTAATTTAATTTTTCTATTTTCACAAAAATTATAAAAATCTTTTATAGTGCACATATGAAGGTTGGGAGTATTGTACCACTCATCAGGTAGATTTTTTGTAATTGGCATTGTTCCTTTAATTAATAGGTGAAGTCTAACCTTCCAAAAACCAAAATTAGGTATTGTAACAATAGCTTTTTTGCCAACTCTTAATAGTTCTTTGATAACTATTTCAGGATTTAAAAATGCTTGTAATGTTTGACTTAAAATAACGAAATCAAAGGAACTGTCAGGAAATTGTAATAGATCTTTTTCTGCATCACCTTCGATAACAGTTAGTCCTTTTGATAAACATTTTTGAACATTATCTTTTGAGATTTCTATTCCTCTTATGTCTATTTCTTTATTATATTTAAGATATTCCATTAATATGCCATCTCCACACCCCACATCTAAAACTCTAGTATTTTTTTCAATTAAATCGGAGATTATTTTAAATTCTTGTTTCATGTTTAGTTTTTAGAATAAGCTGTTTTAATATAGTCACCTAGAGTATTTAAAAATTTAGGAACTTTTAAAAGGAATGAATCGTGCCCTTTGTCAGATTCAATTTCAACAAATCCGACCTCAGCACCTATAGCATTTAAGGCTATAACAATTTCTTTATTTTCAGAGGTTGGATAAAGCCAATCAGAAGTAAAAGATATAATAAGAAACTTAGTTTTAGTTTTTTCAAATGCTTTAGATAAATTACCATGATGTTCTTTTACTAGATCAAAATAGTCCATTGCTCTTGTTATGTATAGGTAGCTATTGGCGTCAAATCTATCAACAAATACAGATCCTTGATATCTTAAGTAGCTTTCAATTTGAAAGTCAGCATCAAAACCAAATTTCAGATCATCTCTTTCTTGTAACTTCCTTCCAAATTTTTCCTGAAGACCATTTTTAGACAAATAAGTTATATGTGCAGCCATTCTTGCAACAGATAATCCTTTATTAGGATTTTTATTTTGATTGGAATAATCACCGTTCTCCCAATTAGCATCAGCCATAATTGATTGTCTACCAAGTTCATTAAAAGCAATGTTCTGTGCCGAATGACTAGCTGTACAGGCTATTGGAATAGCAACTTTTGCTTTATCAGGGAAGTTATTAACGAATTGAAGTGTCTGCATACCACCCATTGATCCACCCATAACAGCAAATAATTTTTCAATATTAAAAAAATTTAAGAGATTAAATTGCGCGTTAACCATGTCATTAATAGTAATAACAGGAAAAGTAGTGCCATATTTTTTATTGGTATCAGGGTTAATATCACTAGGACCAAATGAACCCATACAGCCACCAATAACATTTGCACAAATTACAAAGTATTTATCAGTATCAATAGCTTTACCAGACCCAACAGCATAAGACCACCAACCTTCTTTTTTAGTAATTGGATTTATTCCAGATACAAATTGATCACCAGTCAAGGCATGAAAAATAAGAATAGCATTATCTTTATTCTCATTTAGAGAGCCATAAGTTTCGTAAGCTAGAGAATAATTATTGATAGTTTGGCCACAATCTAATTTTAATGGTTTATCAATTATAATATTTTTTATGTTCACATTTATATTCATAAGTATTAGCCAAATTTGAATTGTGAGACAAAAAAACTTATTTAGCGGTTTTTTTTAAGCGCTCGCAATTCAGTTAAATCAGCGCATATTTTTTGTACTAGATAGCATTTCTTATGTCAATTTTTTTAAAAAATGACTTATTCTATATGAAAGGATAATATTTTATTTATAAGGTAAATTAAATTAATATAATGACAGTTCCAAAATTTAAAAAATTCAAAATAGAGGCTTATAAACCAGGTAAGTCAAATATAGCAAAAATACGAAATATTATAAAATTATCAGCAAATGAGTCAGCTCTTGGTGTAAGCCCGAGAGTAAAGAAAATTTTACAGAATAAAGAATTGTTAATATCGAAGTATCCAGACGGTAAAGCAAAAAAATTAAGAAAAGAAATTTCAAAGAAATTTAAGTGTGATTTTGAGAGAATAATTTGTGGTGCAGGGTCAGATGAAATTATTCAAATGATTTGTCAGTTATACTTAAAACCTTCTGATGAAGTGATTGTTCCTCAATATAGCTTTTTAATGTACAGGATATATGCACAAATAGTGGGGGCAAAAGTTGTTTTTTCTAAGGAAAAAAATTTTAAAGTTTCGATAAATGAAATTATTAAGAAAGTAACAAGAAAAACCAAGCTAGTATTTATTGCTAATCCAAATAACCCAACAGGAACATACTTAACTAGAGCAGAATTAATAGACTTAAGAAAGAAATTAAATAAAAACATTTTACTAGTTTTAGATGATGCGTATTTTGAATATATAAAAAATAAAGATTATAAATCTGGTTTAGATTTATTTAAAAATAAAGATAATGTTGTTGTGATAAGAACTTTTTCAAAAATATATGGACTGGCCTCCTTAAGAGTTGGCTGGGGTCATGGGCCAAAAAAAATTATATCTGCAATGAACTTAATTAGACCGCCATTTAATGTAAATCAAGTTGCACAGATGGCAGCAATAGAAGCTTTAAAAGATAGAAAATTTATTAATAATTCTGTGAAACACAATATTAGAGAAGCAAATAAAGTTAGAAATGTTTTACAAAAACTAAAAATTTTCTCAAATGAAGTAACGGCTAATTTTTTACTGTTAAATTTTGATAGATGTAAATTTTCAGCTAACTATATTTTTAACAAACTGCAGTCAAAAGGAATTATATTAAGATCTACAGAGGATGGGTATAATATTAAAAACAAATTAAGATTAACAATTGGATCAACAAAAGAGAATATGAGATTCATAACAACAATTAAGGCTATCTTTAATTGATTATGAAAAATGTTTTAATTATAGGCTGTGGTTTAATTGGTTCTTCATTATTAAGAGCAATTTCTGAAAAAAAAATAGCTAAAAAAATATTTGTCTATGAAAAATCAAAATCAAATATTTTAAAAATCAAAAAATTAAAATTACCATGTGAAATTACAAATGATTTAAAGCAAATTATCCCAAACTTAGATTTGATAATATTTTGTACTCCACTAGGAGAATATGAAAAAATAATTTTAAAGATAAACAGATATTTATTACCCAAAACTATTATTACAGATGTTGGATCATCTAAAGAAAAGTCTATGGACTTAATTAAAAGAAAATTAAAAAAAGGAATTTTTTGGACATCCAGTCACCCTATTGCAGGTTCAGAAGTTAGTGGCCCAGAAAACGGAGTAAAAAATTTATTCCTTAATAAATGGTGCATATTAATAAAAGAAAAAAATACTAACAGAAAACATCTTATGATACTTACCAAGTTCTGGAAAAAAATTGGTTCAAAAGTTGCAATTATGGACTCAAAAAAACATGATACGATTTTTTCTATGACCAGTCATTTGCCTCATTTAATTGCATATAATTTGGTTAAAACAGCTACAGACTTCGAAAAACAACAAAGATATGAATTAATAAAATTTAGTGCCGGTGGTTTGAGAGATTTTTCAAGAATTGCTGCATCTAATGAAATTATGTGGAGAGATATTTTTTTTAATAATCAAAAAAATATTTCAAAAGTTATTGATCTGTTTATTAAAAATTTACGTTCATTTAAAAGAGATATTCAATTTAAAAATAATAAATCTATTATTAAAAAATTAGTTAATACTAAGAAGGTTAGGAAAAAAATAATTAAGTTAAAACAAGATATTAATAAGCCAGATTTTGGAAGAAATTAGTATTTTATAGGGGATATTTTTTTTACTGTTAATTTTGCTGTTCTTTCAATTCTATTTATTGTCTCTTTTATATTCATAATCAAAACTTTCTTTTCAGGACCATATGCATGAATTAACTTTTGAGCGTTAATACAAACAGCAACATGACCTTTCCAAAAAATAATATCACCTTTTTTAAAAACTTTACTTCTATTTTTTTTTGCTGAATATTTTATTTGGTCTTTTGTGTCTCGTGGATAAAATTTATTATTATAGTAAAAAAATAATTGTAAAATAGCAGAGCAGTCTATACCTCTATAAGTTTTACCACCCCATAGATATTTAATTTTTAAAAACATTTTTAATACTTTTAAATAATCTTTTTCAATATGATTAATTTTTTTTATATTAACTTTTTTAATCCATTTATTTTTTTCAAACTCTATGAATTTTTTATTTTCATGAATCATTGAAATTCTTGATGCAAAGGGCAAAAAATTTTTTGTTTTATTTTTTTGTTTATTATAAATATTTGCTTTTAGAGTAAATATTTTATGGGTTGGTTGGTGATCTTTTGTGTAATCTTTATTTTTTATGTATCCAGTATAATTATCGAATAAAGCCTTTATTTTTATCCAACTTTTATTCTTAGATATAATTTTAAATTTTTCTCCGTACAAAATTTGAGAGGTAACCTCAGAAAATGCATTGGGCTTTTTATGGATATTTGATAATGGTTTTTTATAAAAATAACTATCTTTCATGAAGTTTTAATTTATCTTTTATAAGCCATAAGCAAATCAAAGAAGGTATTACCATGATGGCTGTAATGATAAAAAATACTCCCCAATCTCCATTAAGCCAATCTACTAATGCTCCAGATGATGATGCAAGTGTAGTTCTACCTGCAGTTCCAATTGATGCAAGTAACGCGTATTGGGTTGCAGTATATGTTCGGTCTACTAGTAATGAAATAAATGCTACAAATGCAACTGTTGCAAATGCTGCTGCTATATCATCAAATATGACTGCTACTGCAAATAACAACTCGGATTTATCACTCCACGCTAAGACTGTGAATAATAAGTTAGTTGCAGCCATTAATATTCCTGCAACAAACATTGCTTTTAAAACACCAGATCTAATTACAAAAAGTCCACCCAGCAATGTAAACATAACTGTAGTAATCCAACCTAAAGTTTTAGAATAAATTGCAATATCACCTTTAGAGAAGCCTATTTCTTTATAAAAAACTATCGACATACGTCCAAGAAAGGCCTCACCAATCTTAAATAAAAAAATAAAACTTAAAATTCCAACAGCAATTGTAAAACCATTTTTCCTAAAAAAGCTTATTATAGGGCCACCTAATGTGCTGCTTATCCATGTTATGAAATTAGTTATAATATTTTTTGATCCAAGTTTACTTTCTATAAGTTTATCAGTTTCTTTTTGTTTTTTTTGTCTGTCAGTATAAAGAGGCTCATGGACAAACATCAAACCTATATTCATTAAAATTACTAGAATTCCTAAAATTAAAAATGTAATTTGCCAGTAATTTGTAACACCCATATTCTCTAAATATTCTGCTGTAAATAAAGCTATTACACCACCTAATTTGTATCCACTCCACCAGCCAACAACAGCCATAGCAGCGCCAGCGGCCATTGATTTACTTTCGTGTTCGCCTATTTGTTCAATTCTTAAAGCATCAACTGTAATATCTTGTGTCGCTGATGCTATAGCAATAATTAAACCAACTGTAATTAGTAGTGCAAGGTTTTCGGTAGGATTAATGAAACTCCAAGTAACAAGACAAGCTAAAATTGCAATTTGCATTGAAACTATCCAGCCTCTTCTATGACCAAGTTTTTTTGTTAGGTAGGGTATTTGAAATCTATCAATAAGGGGGGCCCATAAATAATTAAAAGCATAAACAGCAAATATTAGTCCTGCCCAACCAATTGTTGATCTGCTTAAGCCCTCTTCTTTGAGCCATAGACTTAAACTGCTCCCAATTAAAACCCAGGGAAAACCAGAAATTGCACCTAATAATAATATTCTAAGCATTCTCTTATCAAAGTAGACAGCAAAAGTTTCTGATAAGGATTGTTTTTTAATTTCAATCATAGTTAATTTCTCCAAAATGATGGAAGAAACAATACAAGTATAGCAAATAATTCCAACCTACCCAATATCATTCCGAGACTTAAAATCCATTTAGATATTTCTGGTAAGCTTGAAAAATTGCCATTAGGGCCAATTGTAGAGCCTAATCCTGGACCAACATTTGAGATAGAAGTTGCGGCACCAGAAATTGAAGTAACAAAATCTAGACCACTTAAGGACAAAAATGCAGTTATTAAAAAAAATATAACCAAATAAAGAAAGATAAAAGAAATGATGGAAGCCATAAATTTATCATCAACATTATTTTTATCATATTTTATTATGAATATGCCTTTTGGATAAATAATCTTTTTTAATTGATTAATAATAAAAAGGTATAAAATTTGAATTCTAAAAATTTTAATTCCACATGTGGTAGAACCAGCACAACCACCAATGAACATTAAAGTTAGAAAGAAAATGAGTGGAAAATTACCCCATCCATCAAATTCTCCAGTAACATATCCCGTTCCACTTAATATAGAGATAACATTAAAACAAATAGTCCTAATATTTATTTGAGAAAAATCTTTGTTGTGAAAAAGTAAATAAATAAAAAGTATAATAATTGAAAAAACAATAATTTTTAAAAACGATTTTATTTGAACATCAGAGATAAGAATTTTTCTGTCTCCATTTAAAAATTTTATATAAGCAATAAAAGGTAAACTCCCTAATATGATGAAAACCATGGATGATATTTCGATAGGTAGACTATTAAAATATCCAATAGATTCGTTATAATTTGAAAAGCCACCCGTTGCTATCGTGGTCATTGAATGAGTTAAGCTATCAAAAATATTCATACCAAAAATTTTATATGTAGAAGCACAAAGCACGGTTAGACCTAAATAAACGTAAATTAGTCTAAGTGAAATTTCTTTTGATTTTGGTAATAGTTTTTCAGAAGAATCATTACTTGAAATTTTAAACAATTGCATTCCACCAACATTCATTATTGGCATTAAGGTTATTGCCATTACAATAATACCAATTCCACCTAACCATTGAAGCATTGCTCGCCACAAAAGTATCGATCTTGGAGCACCCTCTAAGTTGGAGATAATTGTCGACCCTGTTGTGGTGATTCCAGACATACTTTCAAAGAAAGAGTCAGTAATTGAAAGTTCAAGAGTAGAAAAAATAAAAGGTAAAGAACCAAATATTGCAATACTTAACCAAGAAAGAGCAGTTAATAAGAACGCTTGTTGTAGATTTAATTTTTTATCATGATTTAAATTTGTTAAAAAAAATAAAACACCAAATATTATAGAAATTATAGAGCCTCCAATAAAAGAGGAGTCAATTTCTGAATATATAAACTGAGCTATAATTGGAATCATCATGGAAATTCCAAGAATAATTTGCAAAACACCCAAGGTAAAAAAAACAGTTTTATAATTAGACATTTTGAAAGAACATTATTTTATGGTAAATAAATTTCAACTCTATAAGAATTAATAAAAACACCAAATATAAGATATTTGTTATTAAACAAAGTGATTGAAAAAGATAATTTAGATAAAACTAACGCATGGCCCTTTGTTGAGGCTAAAAAATTACTGCGTGAAAGAAAGTCCTTTATTGATAAAAAAGGTAAAATAATTTTACAAACTGGTTATGGTCCAAGTGGGCTGCCCCATATAGGTACATTTGGTGAAGTTGCAAGAACATCGATGATGGTTAATGCTTTAAAACAACTCACAGATATACCAACGGAAATCATAACTTTCTCTGATGACATGGATGGCTTTAGAAAAGTTCCAGAAAACGTTCCAAATCAAGAGCTCTTAAATAACAATCTTCATAAGCCTTTAACTCAAGTGCCAGATCCATTTGAAAAATTTTCAAGTTTTGGCGAACACAATAATGAAATGTTAAAAGATTTTTTAAATAAATTTAATTTTGAATATAATTTTCAAAGCTCTTCAGTTCTTTATAAGAGTGGTTTTTTTAATCCCACATTACAGATAATCCTAGAAAATTATCAAGGTATTATGGATATAATTCTTCCAACACTAGGGAAAGAAAGACAAAAAACTTACAGTCCATTTTTACCAATTTGTCCAGACACCGGTAAGGTTTTAGAAATTCCAGTTTTAGAAATACTAAAAGAAAAATCCAAAATTATATTTGATAATAATGGAAAAAAACTTGAGGTAAGTATCTTCGATGGGAATTGCAAATTACAATGGAAAGTAGATTGGGCAATGAGATGGTACGCTCTTGATATAGATTTTGAAATGTATGGAAAAGATCTAATTGAAAGTGCAATATTATCATCAAAAATAATCAAGTTAATTGGAAAAACAAACCCATCTGGGTTTGCTTATGAGCTTTTTTTAGATGAAAAAGGAGAAAAAATATCAAAATCAAAAGGAAATGGAATTACAATTGATCAGTGGCTGGAGTATGCATCACCCGAAAGTCTTTCATTATATATGTATCAAAATCCCAAAAGAGCAAAAAAACTATATAAAGAAATAGTTCCTAAAACAGTCGATGAGTACTTGGACTTTATAGAAAAAGCTAAAACACAAAATGAGTTACAGCTATTAATGAATCCTGTTTGGCATGTGCATAATGGATTAATTCCTAAAGAAGATACTATTATGAGCTTTTCAATGCTTTTAAATTTAGTAGAAACGAGCAATGCAGACTCTAAGGAGTTACTTTGGAAGTTTGTAAAAAAATATAAACAAAACCTTTTAGAAAAAGAACACCCAATTTTTGATAATCTTATAGGTTATGCGATTAAGTATTTTAATGACGTAATAAAATTACAAAAAAAATACAAAACTCCTGACGCAAATGAAAAAGTCGCATTAGAAGCACTGGTTAAGTCTCTTGATAGTTGCAATGATAAGATGTTGCCTGAGGATATTCAGACATTAATTTATTCAACGGGAAAAGAAAATGGTTATGCAGAAAACTTGCGTGATTGGTTTAAATTAATTTATGAGGTTGTTTTTGGAGATGAAAATGGACCAAGAATGGGTTTTTTTATAAGTTTTTTTGGAGTAAACGAAACTAAAGAGTTAATTAAAGAAAAAATAAAATAATGTTTTCAAAATTCAGATCACTAATTTTCAAAATTGATCCTGAAACTGCTCATAATTTAGCAATTAAGTCTTTAAAACTAAACATATTACCAAACATAGCTGATCAAAATAAAGGAGATCCAATATTTAAGACTAATTTATTTGGTAAGAATATAGATAATCCAATAGGAATGGCTGCCGGGTTTGATAAAAATGCTGAAGTTTATAACCCACTGTTTAAACTTGGGTTTGGTTTTGTTGAAGTAGGAACGGTTACCCCACTTGAGCAATATGGAAATCCAAAGCCAAGAGTTTTTAGGTTGGTTGAAGATCAGGCTCTTATAAATAGGTTAGGTTTTAATAATTTAGGAGCAGAAAATATTAGCCATAGAATTAGATCTAATTCACATAAAGGTTTATTAGGAATCAACATAGGTCCCAATAAAGATAGTGAAGATAGATCAAATGATTATTTGATTGGACTTAGAAACTTTTATGATATCGCTGACTATATTACAGTTAATATTTCTTCGCCTAACACAGAAAATCTAAGAGCTTTTCATGATGAGACTAAATTTGATGAATTGTTGAATGCAATAGAAAAAGAAAAAATTAAACTTAAATCAAAAATTCCAATTGTAGTAAAAATCTCTCCAGATATTTCAGACGAACAAATTGAACTAATAAGTAAAATTTTAATTAAACATAAGATTAGTGCAATAATTGTTTCAAATACAACAGCTAAAAATAGAGAAAAATTGAATAATATTTTAAAGCATCAAAAAGGTGGGCTATCAGGCAAGCCACTAGAGGAAGAAGCTAATAAACTAATAAGTAAGTTTTATAAACTGCTTAAGGGCAAGATTGAAATTATAGGTGTAGGGGGTGTAGACTCAGGAGAAAGTGCTTATAAAAAGTTTCAGGCAGGAGCTAGCTATGTTCAGTTATATACAGGAATGGTTTTTCAAGGACCAAACATTGTAGGAAAGATAAAAAAAGAGCTTAAAGAAATATTAATTGACGAAGGTATTAAGAATTTTAAAGAAATAATAGGAAAGAAGCTGACTAATTGATCCTAATAAACTTGACGAGATCATGAACACATCTTATATAGTCACTAAATATTATGTCTAAAAAATGTGAATTAACTGGTAAAATTCCTATGAAAGGTCACAATGTTAGTCACGCTAACAATAAGACTAAAAGAAGATTTTTACCTAATTTAAAAAAAGCTAAATTTACAAGTGAACTTTTGAAAAGAAGCCTAACTTTAACTGTTAGTAATGCCGGTGTTAGATGTGTTGATAAAAAAGGTACTTTTGATCAGTTTTTAAAGACAGTAAAAAATAAAAATATTTCGCCTAGACTAAAAAAATTAAAAAAAAGTATATTAATTAAATCACCTTTTATTAAAAAGGCACCAAAAGCATCTCCTAGTAAATCAGCTTAATGAAAAAGTTTTTTATACTACTCTCATTTATAATGGGAGTTGTTGTCTTAACTTCAAATTATTTAGTACAATTTCCAATCAATTATTATGGTTTAGAAGAAATATTAACTTATGGAGCTTTTAGCTATCCAGTTGCTTTTTTAATTACGGATCTCGCAAATAGATCTTATGGCAAGGTTGTAGCTAGAAAAATTGTTTATGTTGGTTTTATTATAGGGATTGTATTTACTCTTTTCTTTTCAACAAATTTTGCAGACTTAATTTCAGTTAGAATTGCTATAGGTTCAGGTATAGCATTTATGGTTGCACAGTTGTTAGATGTTCAAATTTTTGACTATTTAAGAAAAAAGAAATGGTTTGTTGCTCCATTAACTTCGTCGTTAATCGGGTCTACTGTTGACACATTTTTATTCTTTTCCATCTCGTTTTATGCAACGGGAATACCATGGGTCACTTTATCTCTAGGTGATTTAGCTGTTAAAATATTTGTTGCTTTAGCAATGTTAATTCCATTTAGATTATTATTAGGAACTTTTAAAGCTTCAAAAGCTTAGTATAAAAATTTGTACGACAAGATTTTATAAGCAAGTTTAGCTACAAGAAAATTGTAAGAATTAAAACCTTTAATAGGTGAAAGCTCATTTATATCTGCACCAACAATATTAGAGTTTTTAGCAGCTATCCGTATGATATTTAAAGTTTCATCCCATAATAATCCACCCGGTTCAGGTGTACCTGTTGCAGGCATTATGCTTGAATCTAAACCATCAACATCAAATGTTAAATAAACTGTTTTATTTTTTATCATTTTTTTAAATTTTTTTAGGTCCCATTTATTTTTGTCTTTTGCCCAAAAGATATCAATCCTAGATGAGTTTTTTTTTAAGAATGGTATTTCACTTTGAGATATATTTCTGATCCCAAATGAAATTATAGAAACATTTTTATGATCAAGACATCTCTTAATAGCTGAAGCATGTGAAAATTTTTCACCATTATAACTCTCTCTTAAATCTGCATGCGCATCAAAATGTAGTAAACATATATCTTTGTATTTTTTTACAAATGGAGCAATACATCCAGGTGTTATTGAGTGCTCTCCACCAAAAGTGATTGGAAATAATTTTTTATCTAATATTTCTTGATTTATATCAGACATCTTTTTAAGAGCTTTTTTAATGTCTTTATCAATTTTAAATGGTTTTAAAGTTTTGATCCCAATTTTTTTATAGGGCTCACAATGTAACTCTTCATCATATAGCTCTACTTGATGAGATGCTTTGATGATTTCTTTAGGGCCATTACGAGTGCCACCACCATAACTTACAGTTTTTTCTAAACCAAATGGAACAACTACTACTTTCTCTTTAAAATTAACATCATTGTCAATTCCTAGAAAACCATTTTTATTAGAAAGATATTTCAATTTTATTTAAATATTTTTGAGAAGTTTTTTCTCGTTCTATTTTTCCAGTCACCTTTATGATAAGCATCGCTTGCTATCAAAGGAAGGACACTAGTTGCTTCTGCAAAAACCATTTGTTCTTTAGCAATATCTACTTTACCCCATGAGCTTGCCTCTTTTAATGTAGAGCTGCTGCAAGCACCATCCCTAGAATCTGCTACTGTAATTTGAACTGCATACTTATGCATCTCAACCTCTTTTCCTAAAAGTTCAGCACAGATAACAGTATCTTGAACAAAGTTTTTAGGTACTCCTCCACCAATCATAAATAAGCCAGATCCTTTTGATTGAATCTTTATTTCAGTTAATTCACGAAGCTCTCTAATAGAATCTATCGTAATATGGTTTTTAGGATTATTTTCTTGATGAGTGACCAATCCAAAACCAGCACTTGAGTCTGTAAACGCAGGACAAAAAATGGGAACATTATTGTCATATGCAGTTTCAATTAAAGAGTCTTTTTTTTTAGAATTTTTCTTTAAATATTTTCCCATTTCATAAATAAATTCTCTTGATGTGTAACTTCTAGGATCAAGTGTATCTGCTATTTCACATATTTTTTGATCACATTCCTGTAATTCATCTTCATCAATATATGTATCGTAAATTCTATCTATATAATTTTTTCTTAATTCAGTGTCATCTTGAAATTGTGAACCTTGATAATGTTTAAAACCTAAAGCTTCAAAAAAATCCATATCAACTATTGAAGCTCCTGTAGCAATAATTGCATCAACCATATTGTATTTAACTAAATCTTTATAAATATTCATACATCCCGCAGCAGAAGTTGAGCCAGCAAGTGTTAAAAAAATTGTACAATCCTTATCTTGAATCATTTCATTAAAAATGTTGGCTGCATTTGCTGTTTCTCTTGAAACAAAAGACATTTTTTCCATTGAGGAAATTATCTTTCTTGCATCAAACGATGTAATATCTATGTGTTCAACTGGATTTTGTAAGAAGCTTTTTTTGCTATTATGAGTTAAATTTTTGTTTTCTGACATTAGGCAACTAGTATAGCCTTATTACTGTCTTTACCATACATGGTCATTATTGGCTCATCTTCTACTTCATAAATCTCATTAGAATAAAAACCATTAAATTGAGTTCTAAAAGTTAGACCGTAGGCTCCAAGCTGACCTAGTTCAATATAATCATTTTCTTTAATATTATTTGGAAGTAAAAATGGCCCTTTCATGTAATCCATGCTATCGCAGGTGGGGCCATAAAAATCAAAAGCAGTTAATTTTTTTGATATTATCTTGCTAGATTTAATTAAACGAGATGGGTAAACCATATTTGGTGTACCAGCATCAAAAAGAGTTCCGTATGTTCCATCATTTATATAAAGTTTTTGTTTTTTTCTAAGATTTACTCTGACAATTGTAGAACCACTTTCTGCAACTATTGCCCTTCCAGGCTCACATAATAATTCTGGAAGTTTTTCTAGTTCTAAATTAATTAAACTTTTTTTTATTTCTTCAAAATAATTTTCTAAAGGTTGAGGTACTAAATCAGGATAGATTGCAGGAAATCCACCACCAATGTTAATGTAATCAGGAATAATTTTTGTTTTTTTTATTATGTTTCCAATCTCTCCAATTCCTTTTGCATAAGAAATTGGGTGCATACATTGAGAACCAACGTGAAAACTTAAGCCGATTTTTTTTGCATATTGTTTCGTTAGTCTTAATAAACCAGTAGCTTCAGAGGTTAATACACCAAATTTTTTAGATAGATCTATTTGAGCATGTTCATTTGAAACAGCAACTCTTACAAATAGTTCAAGATCTTTTGCTTGATTGGTTGCTTCAATAATTTTTATTAATTCATCTTTAGTATCTAAAGAAAAAGTTTTAATATTATAGTTAAAGTAAGCTTCCTTAATACTTTCTCTGCTCTTAACAGTATGCATATATGAACATTTTGCATCAGGGGAGATAGCTCTGATGTCTTTAATTTCTTGAATAGAAGCTACATCAAAGTTTTCAATTCCACTTTCTACTATTGTTTTTAAAACCTCAGGATGTGAGTTAGTTTTAACAGCATATAGAACTTTACCAGGAAATTTATTTCTAAAATAAGAAGAGGCAAACTGTATAGATTTTTTTCTAATACAATAAATAGGCTTTTCCGGTTTTAGTTGATTTATAAGCTCATCAACTGTTTTAAATTTTTGCATTTCATATGTCCCCAAAAAAAATTTAATAAAAAAAAGTTCTTAAATACTTAAAAACTTTCATATAAATCATGCAAATAAGGTAATAGTTAATTAATGTAAAGCAAATAATGGGTGTTGAAATTATCAGATAAGGCACCATATTAATAATATGGTTGAAGCAGCTAATTTAAAAAAATTAAGTGATTTTGATAATAAATCCTTATTAATCGTTGATGATGACAACCCCTTTAGAGACAGGCTTGCAAGAGCTATGGAAAAAAAAGGATTTGAGGTTTTTCAAGCTGAGGGTGTACAAAAAGGAATACTATCTGTTAAAGAGAAAAAACCAGCTTTTGCAGTTGTCGACCTAAGACTAGCTGATGGAAATGGACTTGAGGTAGTAAAGCAAATTCAAATTTCTAATCCAAGCAGTAGAATTATAATGTTAACAGGATATGGAAATATTCCAACGGCTGTTGCTGCGATTAAAGAAGGTGCAATTGATTATCTAGCAAAGCCAGCAGACGCAGATGATGTTGAAAAAGCATTACTAGCCGATCCAGAGAAAAAAGCTGAACCACCAGAAAACCCCATGTCAGCTGATAGAGTTAAGTGGGAACATATTCATAGAGTTTTTGAATTATGCAATAGAAATGTATCTGAAACTGCTAGAAGACTTAAAATGCACAGAAGAACGTTACAAAGAATTTTATCTAAAAGATCTCCTAGATAAATTTTCTAAATTTGATAATTTGTTTAGCCAATATAGCTAATAAGCAAATTTTAAATAATTCAGCTAATAAAAATGGTGTCACTCCTAATTGAAGAATTGGTTTATCCCATCCAATTAAAGTTCCCAACCAAATAGCTCCAAATACATAGATTACAGAAACAGAAAATATTAATTTTCCAAAAATTATAAAAATATTTTTATTAAGATTTAAATAGCCTGCAAAAAAAGAAGCAAATAAAAATCCAATTAAATATCCCATTGTTGGACCAGTAAAATAAACTATTCCAATACCTTTTTCTGGTGAGTTAGAAAATACAGGCATACCTAGAATACCCTCCAGAAGATAAACAGCTACAGATGCCAGGCCAATTTTATACCCGAAAGCAATTCCTAAAAAAAGAACTACAAATGTTTGCATTGTCATAGGCACAGGATAAAATGGTATTTTTAATTTAGCTGAAACAGTTAAAGCCATTGTTCCTATAAAAATTAGAATAAATGTTTTTAATACTTTTTGAATTGTGTTTGTTTTTAATAGATCCATATCCACAAATTACTATTTATTAATGTGATAATCTAGTTTTTTATTAATCTTAAAAAAACATCCTCTAAATCACCGTCGTCAGTTGAAATATCTATAATTTTGACGTTATTTTTCTTAATTAAATTAATTAATTCCTCTATATTAATTTTACTTTTTTCATAAGAAACACAAACTTCATTATCTAAGTGTGAAACTATTTTTAAAGATTCTAGATCATCATCGTTAATATTTATCTTTATATCAGTTTTAAAGGTTACTTTTTTGGTTTGAATTCTATCTAATAAATTCTTAGTGCTGTCTAGGGCAACAATATTTCCTTTATTTAATATAGCTATTCTTCCACACATTTCCTCAGCCTCCTCGAGGTAATGAGTTGTTAAAATGATTGTTACACCAAGTTCATTTAATAATTTTACATTTTTCCATAAATTTTGTCTTAACTCCACATCAACACCAGCAGTAGGTTCATCTAGAATAACTATTGGTGGCTGATGAACTAAAGCTTTAGCCATTAACAATCTTCTTTTCATTCCACCAGATAAACTTCTAGCATAGCTGTTAGCTTGTTTTTCTAAGGACACTAATTTTAGAATTGTATCTGTAATTCTATCTTTTTCTTTAATTCCATAAAGACCAGCCTGTAATTCTAATAATTTTCTTGGGCTAAAAAATGGATCAAGATTTACTTCTTGAGGAACTATTCCAACTGAAGCTCTAACTTGTCTTGGGTTTTTATCTAAGTCAAAACCCCAGACACTTACTCGTCCTGCTGTTTTAACCACTGTTCCAGCTAAAATATTTATAAATGTTGTTTTCCCAGCACCATTAGGACCAAGAAGGCCAAAAATTTCTCCCTCTTTCACGTCTAAGTTTAAATCGTTTAATGCAAGGTTGTCCCCAGCTTGTTTGTTTGAATAAATTTTTTTTAAATTTTTAACAGAAAGTATATTTTTTTGCTCCATGCGTGGTAATACATTTATAGTATTTAAAATATTTAAGATAATATTATTTAATGGATAAAATAAAAAAAACAGATCATTTTTATTTAATAGATGGTTCAGGTTACATTTTTAGAGCTTATTATGCATTACCACCCCTAACTAGAAAAAGTGACGGTCTTCCAGTAGGTGCAGTTAGTGGATTTTGCAGTATGCTATTTAAACTATTAGAGGATTCAAAATCAAATGAAAATCTTCAAAAACCAACACACTTTGCTGTAATATTTGATGCTGCTAGAAAAACTTTTAGAAATGAAATTTATTCAGACTATAAAGCTAATAGATCAGAAGCCCCAGATGATTTAGCACCACAGTTTGAATACATAAGAAAGTCAGTAGTTGCTTTTAATTTACCATCTGTAGATCTTCCAAATTATGAAGCAGATGATTTAATAGCCACTTATGTAGAACAAATTTTAGCAAAGGGTGCAAAGGTGACAATAGTCTCTTCAGATAAAGACTTAATGCAATTGTATAGAAAAGACGTTCGTATATTCGATCCTATGAAAAATAAATTTATAACACCTGAAGATATAGTAACTAAATTTGGAGTGGGCCCAGAAAAAGTTATTGATGTTCAATCCTTAGCTGGAGACAGTAGTGATAATGTTCCGGGAGTACCTGGGATAGGTGTAAAAACTGCAGCAGAACTGATTAATAAGTATGGAACCCTAGAAAAATTATTAGATAACGCTCAAGAAATAAAACAAAATAAACGAAGAGAAACACTTATAGAGAACAAAGATAAAGCGATAATTAGCAAAAAATTAGTGACACTAATGAAGGATGCTCCTGTTGAAAGAAAGTTAGAGGAATTTCATCTAAAGAAGATTGATAAAAATAAACTATATAAATTTTTAAGAGAAATGGAGTTTAATAGACTTCTTAGTTCTGTCATTTCTGCATACGGAGAACCACTGTTAGAAGAGACAGCAAAAGAGACAAAGCCTGAAAAAAAACATCAAAATATAAGTAAAAAAAATTATCATCTAATTACTAATGAAAAAGAAATAGATGAGTGGATTAACGAAGCAGAAGAAGCTGGAGAGCTAGCAATTGATACAGAGACTAGTTCTTTAGATGCACATCAGACTGATTTAGTGGGAATTTCATTAAGCACTAAAATTGGCAAGGCTTGTTATATTCCAATCGGTCATAAGTTTAAAGGATGTTTAAAAAAAGAAACTGTAATTAAAAAACTCAAACCACTTTTAGAAGACAAGAGTGTAAAAAAAATTGGTCAAAATATTAAGTTTGATTTTATTGTCTTGTATAAACATGGAATAAATATGAATTCAATGGAAGATACAATGCTGATGTCTTATGTATTAGATGCTGGAAAAAATAGACATAATATGGATACCTTGTCTGAGATTCATCTACAGCATAAAACAATTTCATTTAAAGAAATTGTTGGTACAGGTAAAAAAGAAATAAACTTTAGTGATGTAGAGCTAGATAAGGCAATGGAGTATGCTGCTGAAGATGCTGATATTACTTACAGATTATACAAAATATTTAGTAAAAATTTAAAATTAGAGAAATTAACTAATATTTATGAAATCTTTGAAAAACCTTTAATTAAGATACTAGCATTTATGGAAATTGAAGGAATTAAAATTGATAATAAATTTTTAAAGGTTTTGTCTGAAAAATTTGAAAAAAAAATAAGTAAACTAGAAAAAGAAGTTTTTAAAATTTCAAAAAAAAAATTTAATATTGCATCACCAAAACAATTAGGTGAAATTATTTATAATGATTTGAAAATTGCTGTACTTAAAAAAACTAGAAAAGGTAGTTTTGCCACAAATGCAAGTGTGTTAGAAGACTTAGCGTTTAAAGGACATGAATTTCCAAAATTAATTCTAGATTGGAGACAAGTGTCCAAGCTTAAAAACACTTACTCAGATGCTTTACCTGAACACATTAATCCAAATACTAAACGAGTTCACACATCATTTTTATTGGCAGCAACAACAACAGGAAGATTGGCATCCAGTGATCCAAACCTACAAAATATTCCTATTAAATCAGAGGATGGTAAAGATATAAGAAAAGCTTTTATAGCAGAAAAGGGCTTCACATTAATATCTGCAGATTATAATCAGATTGAAATGAGAATTTTAGCTGATTTGGCAGAGGTTAAAGAGCTGAAAAAAGCGTTTAGTAACAATGAAGATATTCACTCTCTTACAGCAAGCCAGGTATTTAATGTTGATATTAAAAAAGTAGACCAAGACATGAGAAGGAAGGCTAAGGCTATTAATTTTGGAATAATTTATGGTATTTCACAATATGGACTTGCAAAACAAATCAACGTTTCAAATCATGAAGCAGATGAATTTTTAAATGCCTATTTCTTAAAATTTCCCGAAATAAAAATTTATATGGATAATACAATTAAGTTTTGCAGAAAAAGTGGATATGTAACCAATATTTTTGGTCGAAGATCTCACTTTAATGGAATTAATGATAAAAATTTCAATGTGAGAAATTTTCAAGAAAGAGCAGCTATTAATGCTCCTATTCAAGGATCAGCATCAGAAATCATGCGACTTGCAATGATTAGACTTAATAAAAAATTTGAAAGCATTAAAAATAATAAATCAAAAATATTATTACAAATTCATGATGAATTAATTTTTGAGGTTCCAGTAAAAGAAGTCAAAAATATAACTGAAATAATCAAGGATGAAATGACGAGTGTTACAGAAAGTGATTTACACACTTTTTCAACACCATTGACGGTAGACGTGAATACAGGGGACAATTGGGGAATACTTCATTAATTTATCTCCATTGCCTAAATTAGAACAATTTAGTATTTTTAAAGTAGAATATGCAAACTCAAACAATAGCTCTTATTGATGATGATAGAAATATACTCACAAGTATAAGTATAGCTCTTGAAAAAGAAGGCTTTAAAGTTCAAACTTATATTGATGGAGAAAGTGCTTTAATTGGGTTAACTAGAAATCCACCAGACCTTGCTGTTATAGATATAAAGATGCCAAAAATGGATGGTGAAGAGCTTTTAAAAAAGTTAAGAAAAAAAACTTCCTTGCCTGTAATTTTTTTAACTTCAAAAGATGATGAAATAGATGAATTATTAGGCTTAAAATTGGGTGCAGATGATTTTATAAAAAAGTCAGGAGGTTTTTCCATTAAAGTTTTAATAGAAAGAATAAGGGTTCAACTTAGAAAAAAAGATATTAACAACAATCTTGAAGACACAAAAAATATTATTTCGCATGGGAAGCTAAAACTTGACCCTTCACAACTTGAATGTGAATGGGATAACAAGCAACTACCAGATAAACTAACTACTACAGAATTTTTAATAGTTAAAGAATTAGCAAAGAGACCAGGAATAATAAAAGAAAGAGCTCAGCTTATGGACATTGCTTATCGAGAAGATACTGATATTGAAGATAGAACTATTGATAGTCATGTTAAAAGAATTAGAAAAAAATTTAAAAAAGTTGATCCTGATTTTACAGCTATAGAAACAAGATATGGCAGTGGATACAGATGGAACGTTAGTTAATGTTCAGTAATTTTCTAAAAAGTTTATCTATATTAAAAAAATTTTTATTCATTAATTTGGTTATTTTTTTAATTATAGGAATTTTAACAGCACTTTACATTAGCAATGCAAAACCTAATTTAATAAAAAATAAAACCTCCAAACATATTCAAATAATTAACAATACAATTGAGCATATTTTAAGGTTAAATATAAAATTTGAGGAAGAAGATATTAGAAAATTTTTATTTTCAACAAGATTTTTATTTCAAAACTTAGATAGAGTTATCTTATTTGATAATCAATTTAATTTAGTAGGTGATACTGATACGCTAGATTTAGACCCGAGATCCTTTTCTAGTAGACTAGATATAGTTGAGCTAGAAATATTAGACGAAGAAAAAAGCAAAAAAATTGTTGAAACAAAAAACATAAATAAAGAAAAAACCGTTTCATTCAAAGATGTTCTTACAAATTATTCGTGGTCAAAAGACTATGGAAAGCCCTTTACTTTTATACAGGAAGGCTATGATCAATTTTTACTAACAACAGTTAAAAACATTACACTAAATGGAGTTAATATTGGATACCTAGCAATTTCAGAAAATGCTAATGATGTAAAATCTGCTATTGATGAAAGAAAAACATTTATTCTAAGAACAGCAATATTTATAATTATAGTAATATTTGTATTCTCTTTTGTTTTAAATAGATATTTTCTAAAACCTATAAAGAACTTAGTAGCATATACAAAAATTATAAAAGAAAAGAGCAAAAAAAAAACAAATATTAATGAACTTAAAAGTAGAAATGACGAGCTAGGAACTTTGTCAAATTCTTTAGATGATATGACAAGTGAACTTCAAAAAAGAATTTCACATGCAGAAAATTTTTCAACTGATCTTGTTCATGAGATAAGAAACCCCTTAACATCATTAAAAAGTGCTTCAGAAATATTGAACGAGACTGATGATCAATCTCAAAGAAGTAAATTAATTAGTATTCTCAATCACGATGTTCAAAGAATTGAAAGATTGATCACTGATTATTCTCAAATACTAAAAGATGAGGTTGCATTAAGTAAAGAAAAAATGAAAAAAATTAATCTCAAATTAATTGCAAGATCTGTAGTAGATGATTTTAATAATATTTATGAAGCAAAAAGAGGAATTAAAATAATGTTAAATGATCAAGATGATCAAGAAGAATATTTTATTAATGGAATAGAAAATAGAATTGAACAAATTATTGCAAATTTATTAGATAATTCAATTTCATTTAGTGATGATAACAAAAAAATCTTAGTTGAAATTTACAAAGGAGATAAGGATAAAATTATTTTTAAAGTTATTGATGAAGGTAAAGGATTTAAGGAAACAGATACAAAAAAAATATTTAATAGATTTTATAGTAATAGACCTGATACCTTTGGAGAGCATTCTGGTTTAGGCTTAAATATAGTAAAAAACCTTGTTGAACTCCATAGTGCTACCATTAATGCCTCAAACAATGTAACGCAAGAAGGTGCAAATGTTGAGATTGTCTTCCCTAAAGTTTAATCATAAGTTGATTAATTAAATTTTTATTATATAAAACTGAGCAATGGATGATTTTAAAGTCAAAGATATATCGTTAGCAGACTTTGGAAGAAAAGAAATTTCAATAGCTGAAAGTGAAATGCCTGGTCTAATGGCATTAAGAGAAGAATACTCAGGAAAAGCACCCTTAAAAGGAGCAAGAATATTGGGATGTCTTCATATGACAATTCAAACAGCAGTTTTAATTGAAACTTTAGTAGAGCTTGGAGCAGAGGTTAGATGGTCTTCTTGTAATATTTTTTCAACACAAGATCATGCTGCTGCAGCAATAGCTAAAGCAGGAATACCAGTTTTTGCTTGGAAAGGTGAAACTGAAGAGGAAGCTGTATGGTGCATCAGACAAACAATAGAAGGTAAAAAAGACTGGAAAGCAAATATGCTCTTAGATGATGGTGGTGATTTAACTGCAATGATGCACAGTGATTACAAAGATTTGTTAAAGGAAGTAAAAGGTGTCTCAGAAGAAACAACGACTGGAATTAAAGCATTAAACAAAATGGAAAAAGATGGAACATTAATGATTCCAGCAATTAATGTTAATGACTCAGTTACAAAATCAAAATTTGATAACCTATATGGTTGTAGAGAAAGTTTAGTAGATGGAATTAGAAGAGCCACAGATGTAATGATGTCTGGTAAAGTTGCAATTGTAGCAGGCTTTGGGGATGTTGGAAAAGGTAGTGCTGCATCTTTAAGACAAAGTGGTGCTCGAGTGATGGTTACAGAAGCGGATCCAATTTGTGCACTCCAAGCAGCAATGGAAGGTTATGAAGTAGTTTTAATGGATGAAGCTATAAGCAAGGCAGATATTGTTGTTACTGCTACAGGTAATATAGACATTGTTACTGCAGATCATATGAGAAATATGAAAGATAGAGCAATCCTTTGTAATATTGGACACTTCGATAATGAGATTCAAGTAGAAGCCTTAAAAAATTATAAATGGACAGAAGTAAAACCAGAAGTTGATGAAATAGAATTAGTTGATGGAAAGAGAATTATTCTTTTAGCCAAAGGTAGATTGGTAAATTTAGGTTGTGCAACAGGGCATCCAAGTTTTGTAATGAGTGCATCATTTACAAATCAAGTAATGGCACAAATTGAACTTTGGCATAATCATAAAAATTATGAAAATAAAGTTTATGTATTACCAAAATCATTAGATGAGAAAGTGGCAATGCTTCACTTAAAAAAAGTAGGTGCCAAACTTACGAAACTATCAAAAGACCAAGCTGACTATATAAGTGTTGAAACAGAAGGTCCATTCAAACCAGATGCTTATCGCTACTAATAGCGAAAAAATAGATATCTCCCTAGAAGATAAAACATCTGAGCTAGCTAAAAGTTTTTCAAGAACACTACAAAAAGGAGATGTAGCTTATTTTCATGGAGAAATAGGTGTTGGCAAAACCACATTTATAAGACACCTCATTAATAATCTTCAACAATTAAATAAAATCAATTTAACCGAAGTTACTAGTCCTACCTTTAATTTGGTAAATGAATATGATGTTGGAAATTTTATAATACAGCATTACGATTTGTACAGGTTGACTGACTATAGTGAGATAAAAAACATTGGTTTATTTGAAAATAGAGAAGAAGTTGTGACATTAATTGAATGGCCTGAGAAAATAAAAGAAACTATTGATTCCAAAATTGATTTACATTTTGAATACAATGATGATTTAAGTAAAAGATATTTAACAATTAAGGGAGTTAAAAATAAATAATAAATGTTACAAACTAATAATAAATTAAAAAAAATTAAAGGTGACGCATCATTTAGATCTTTTTATAGAAAGTCATCTTCAAAAAAAAAATCAATCATAGTTTTTGCTTCTAATGAAAAAGAGAAAAATTTGCTAATATATGATGCAATAAATAGTCTTCTAATCAAAAATAAAGTTTTAGCACCTAAACTTTATAGCGAAAATTATAAAAAAAATTATATAGAAATTGAAGATTTTGGAGACGACTCAGTTTTTAGTTTATTAAAAAAAAATAAAAACCAAAAAGAAACTCTCTATAAAAAATCTATTGATTTACTTGGAGTAATTCAAAAAATTAAACAAAATCGATCTAAAAACTTTAAAGGCAAAACTTATAAAATACCTATTTATGATAATGTTAAATTATTCAATGAGGCAAATTTATTTTGTGAATGGTATGCAAAAAAATTTATAAAAAAAAATAAACTAACCAAGTTTAAAATTGATATAAAAAAACAAATTAGGTTTTTATTAACACTCCTTCAATCAAAAGAAAAAGTTTTAGTTCATAGAGATTTTCATGCATCGAATTTAATGAAGTACAAAAATAAAATAGGAGTTATCGACTCGCAGGATGCTTTAATTGGAAACAGAGCTTATGATTTAGCTTCCCTAATTGATGATGTTAGATTTAGAACAGATGAAATATTTAAAAATAAAATTTATCGTTATTATCTAAAACTAAATAAAAAAAGAGTTAACAAGGCTACGTTATTAAGTGATTTTGAAATATTATCGATTTTAAGAAATATGAAAATTATTGGAATATTCACAAGATTGGCAATGAGAGATAAGAAAAAGCAATATTTGAAATTAATTCCCTATGCTTGGAAGTTAATTGAATTAAGAATTTCGAACAATAAAAAATTTTCTGAGCTCAAAAGCTTATTAGAGCTTAATTTTTCCAAAAAAATAAGAAATCAGAAATGAAGATTAAAACTGCATTAATTTTATGTGCTGGATATGGTAAGCGCTTAAACCCAATAACACTGACAACCCCGAAGCCTCTACTAAAGATAAACGAAATAACTTTATTAGAAAATTGTATTAATCTAATACATTCTTTGGGAATTGATAAAATTTTAATTAACACATTTTACCTAAGTGAAAAAATTGAACAATTTTTTAAAGATAAGAAATTTAATTTAGAAATTAAAATAATAAATGATGGCTCAAATATTTTAGATACGGGAGGTGGAATTTTAAATTTAATAAATTCATCTAATGAAACAGATTTTATGATATTTAATCCAGACACCGTATGGAATGAGAATTATAAAAAATATATTAAAGATATGGAGAAATTTTATTTTTTAATTAAAGTTAAAAATATACTTTTATTAGCTAATGAAAACTTGAGTTTTGACAAAAATTTGAAGGGTGATTTCAATCTTAAAAAAAATATTATAAAAAAAGATGAACTTAATCACTTAATTTATACAGGGTGCCAAATCATAAATAAGAGTTTATTTGACTCATATGAGGTAGGCAATTTTTCCATTTCAAATATTTGGAATAAATTAATTGATAAAGACGATTTATATGGTTTTGAGAGTTTTGAAGACTTTAGACATTTAACAGATCTCAATATTTACAAAAAATTATTAAAAAACTAACAAGTCCTTAGCTCTATCTTGATTTAGATAAGTGCATTCTTTAATATTTTGCTTTGAATCTAAATTTATCAAGAGGGGATTGCCTGTTGGTATTTCGAGTAATGTTATCCTTTGATTGTCTAATTTAAATAAAAATTTGCATAACGCTCTTATAGAATTCCCATGAGCTGAAATTAAAATATTTTTATCATTTTTTAGTTTCATTTGAATTTCATCAATATAAAATTTCATTACTCTATCGTAGGTATCTTTAAGGGACTCGGTGTCAGGAATATTTTCTTTTGGAATACTTTTATAAACCTCTATATTTAACGGGTGATACGGATTGTTTCTACTTAATGGATTTGGTTTAATATCCCAAGATCTTCTAAAAGCATGTATTTTATCTTCACCAAGCTTTTCTTTCATTTCATCTTTATTTAGCCCCGTTAAAGCTCCATAATGTCTTTCATTTAATTGCCAGGCTTTAACTGGTTCTCTTTTGTCTCTTAATGTGTCCTGAATAAATTTTAGTGTGTTGATAGCCCTTAATTGAAATGATGAATAAAAATAATCAATATCAATTTTAGTTTCCTTAATATTCTCTCCAGCTTTACAGGCTTCCAATTTACCTTGCCCTGTAAGGTCAACATCTACCCAGCCTGTAAATCTTTTTTCAAGATTCCATTCACTTTGACCATGTCTTACTAAAATTAAATGAGCCATTTGATATATTCTGATAACTGATAAAATAAATAAAATAAATAAAATAAATAAGATTATTATGAATAAATTAAAAAACATTTCTAGAATTGGGTTTTATTCTTCTAATATCATATTGATAATATTTTATTTATTCCCAGGCAGTATTCTCGGATGCTTTTTGTATAATGATTGTTATAAACAACCACAAATTACTCAAGATTTTATAATTTCATCAAACCATTTCTATGCTTTTATTGTCCTTACAAGCTTAGGGGTACTTTCTTTTCATAATACTAAAAAGATTAATCTTTTAAGTATTTATTTATTTCTATTATCAATTTTTTTAGAACTATTTCACATTATCATTCCAAATCGTGGATTTGAGATGAGTGATTTATTTGGAAATATTGTAGGTGTAATATTGGTTATACTTATCTATAAGATTGTAATTAAATATGTCAAAACTTAAAAATCATTTTTTAATACTACTAATTATTTTTATAACTGGCTGCTCCTCAATACCTCAAAATACTTCAAATAGTTGCTCAATTTTTAATGAAAGATATCTTTGGTATAAACATGCAAAGAAAACTGAACAAAAATGGGGAACCCCAATTTATATTCAGTTAGCTATAATTAAGATGGAATCTGACTTTGATTGGCTAGCTAAACCTCCAAGGCAAAAATTATTTAAGATTATACCATTTAAGAGACCCTCTAGTTCATTTGGATATTCACAAGCAGTAAAGGGAACTTGGGAGCAGTATAAAAATGAAACTGGAAATAAATTAGCAACAAGAACAAGATTTAAAGATAGTGTAGATTTTATTGGTTGGTATACTGATAAAACTGAGTCTCTTTTAAAAATTTCTAAGAAAGATGCCTTTAGACAGTATCTAGCATATCATGAAGGGTGGGGTGGTTATAAAGATTATAAGAATAATCAGAAAGTTATAGGTTTAGCTAAAAAAGTAGAAAAACAATCTAATAAATACAAATCACAATTACAAGATTGCCAGAAAAGATTAAATAAAAATAAATATATTATATTTTAACGAAGTTGTTTTTTTAGCTCAATATCAACCGCATCAATTCGTTTCGTATTCTTTGCTAATACCAAATACATGGTTGGCGTTACATATAATGTAAAGAATGTTGATATAATCATTCCTCCCAGAATAGTTGCACCCACTGCTAATCTTGAAGCTTCACCTGCGCCTGGTCCAATATTTCCTATAACCAATGGCATCATTGCTATCATTGTGCTTATTGACGTCATCATTATGGGTCTAAATCTTAATTGACAAGCTTCCTTAACAGATGTTTCTATATTTTTTCCAGCTGTTCTTAACTGATTGGCATAATCAACAATTAGAATACTATTTTTAGTTGATATTCCAATTAGTATGACAAGCGCTATTTGTGAGAAGATATTAATAGAACTGTTCAGGAATAATATAAAGACCAAACCTCCAAACAAAGCAAGTGGAACAGTTAACATAATAATAAATGGATGAATAAATGAATTAAAGGTTGCAGCCATTACTAGGTACGCAGTTAGAAAAGCTAATCCAAAAATAATAAATAGTTCATTACTAGTTTCTTTTATTTCTTCTGATTTACCTTTCCATGCAATTTGATTAGAAGAGCCAATTTCTTCCATTGTTTCTTCTAAATATGCAATTGCTTCTGTAAGTGTATAAGATTCCGATATATTTGCAGATATTGTTACAGCTCTCTGCCTATTATATCTTGCTAATTTTTTTGCAGATCCAATTTCACTGAACTCTACTAAATTTGATAAAGAGATAAGTTTACCAGAGCTTTCAGATCTAACAAATATTTTAGAAAGACCTTCTTGCGATCGTCTATCTGCCAAGTATTGTTGAAGTATAATTGGGTATTCTTTACCAAGTCTATTAAATTTTGTTACAGTTTTTCCACCATAAAGAGTTTCTAAGGTTTTGCCAATTGAGTCAGTAGACACACTTAAATCCTTAGCCTTATTTTTATTAATTACTAATTTGACTTCCGGTTTGTCTCTAGAATAGTCCGATTCTATTCTAGATAAATTTTTATTTTGTCTTAATTTATTGATAACTTTTGACTGTATTTCCTCTAACTCCTCATAAGTGCTGCCCAATATAACCATTTGAACAGGTTTATTGTAACTAGAAACTCTAATAGATTGAGGTGATATTGGAAAAGCTACTGTTTCAGGAACAGTCACAATTTTTCCAATTGCTTCTCTCATTATTGTTTGTGAACTTTTATCTCGTTCAGCCCATTCATCTAATAATGCAATTATTATAAAGCTATTAAAAGAATTTTTATTGCTACCAAAGCCTGGCACTCTCATTATAAATCTTTTGTATGGACTGTCCTCAGCTTGAAGAAGAGGAATTAATCTTTTTTCAACATCTTCTGCTCTTTTTTCAGTATATTCAAAAGAGCTTCCTTCATCTGTAAACCCTAGAACAAGATAAACCCCTCGATCTTCTAATGGTAATAATTCCTTTTTTGTAAAATGAAATAAAACACCAGAGACAATAATAGTGAAGACTATAAATGAAATTATGATTTTTTTCTTATTAAGCCAATACCCCAATGTTTCCTCATAAAATTTTAAAAATGATTTAAAAAATTTATCAAATTTAGTGACTATAAAATTTTGTTTTGGCTCTTTCTTTAAAAACTTACTCGCTAACATAGGTGATAGTGTAAGAGCAACAAAAGAGGACACCACAACAGAAACAGATAATGCTATTGCTGTTTCTCTAAATAATGTTCCTGCAATTCCATCTATGAAAATTAAAGGAATAAAAACCGCAACTAGAATTAAAGTTGTTGCAATGATTGCAAAGCTGATTTGCTTTGACCCTTTGTAAGCTGCAATTAATGGACTCTCTCCATTTTCAATTCTTCTATAAATTGCATCTGTCATTATGACCGAGTCGTCAGTAATTATTCCAATAGCTAAAATAAAACTTAATAAGACAAATATGTTTATTGATAAACCAAATAAATAAAGACCCAAAAACGATGCTATTAAGCTTACAGGTAGTGCAACTGCTGGTACAATTACAGCTTTTATATTACCTAAGAATAAATAAATAATAATGACCACAAGAATAAAAGCAATGATTAAAGTTTTGTATACTTCATCGATAGCTGTACCCACATATGTTGCTCTGTTAAAAGCTACTTCTATATTTAGGTCATCTGGCAATGTTTTTTTAACTTCTTCAATTTTTTTACTTATTTCTTTAGAAAGCTCTACTGTTGAGGCACCACTTTTCGCATAAATACCAATTCCTACAGTGTTTAAATCTAAAGCATCTTTACTTTGGGCTTTAAAAAGATTTTTTTCTGAAACCGGGCCAAACTCAACATTTGCAATATCTGAAAGTCTTACAACACTATTTTGATTTTTTTTAATAGGTAATGTTTTTAGTTTTTCTATATTGTTATATGACTTATCTAAATTTAGTATTAAATCTATGTTGGTAGCTTCTAATGTTCCTGCGGGTAGGCTGACATTTTCTTTCCTTATTGCTCCTTCAACTTCTTGAATAGTTAAATTATTTGCAGCAAGTTTAATTGGATCAATCCAGATCCTAACACTTAAATCTCTTAAGCCACCAGTTGAGATTGTTCCAACATTTTTAACACTTGAAAATTGATCTACTAAATATCTTTCAACATAATCTCCAAGCTCTAAATCACTCCAGGTTGCTGAAGATACGGCCAGCCACATAGTGGTTGAAAATCCTGCTGATTGTTTAAGTATTTGAGGCGCTGCTGCTTCACTTGGCAATCTATCGACAACTCTTGCAACTCTTTCTCTTATATCATTAGCAGCATTATCAAGATCTATATCAGGATTAAATTCAACATTAATTGAACTACTCCCATTTTCTGATGTTGAGTTAATATTTTTTATTCCTTCTACTCCACCTATTACATCTTCTATTACTTGTGTTACTTCCTGATCAATTATAGGAGCTGATGCAGATTTGTAGTCTACTTTAACTTGAACTACAGGTGGTTGTAAGCCCTCGGGTAGTTCTCTTACTGGCAATTGTGAAAAAACAAATATTCCAAAAACAATTAATATAAGAGACATTACCCAAGCAACAACTGGTCTTCTTATACTTACGTCAGTTATAAACATTATTTTTTAATTGGTTTAATTTTGCCTCTTGGTCTAACTTTTTTTAAACCTTCAGCTACAATGTTATCTCCATTAGCTAAACCTGAAACCACTTCAATAAAACCAGAATCTCTTATTCCAATAACAATTTCAGTTTTATTAGTCACATTATCTTCTGCAACTTTATAAACATAAGTTTTGTTACCTTCCATGATTAAACTTGTATCCGGAATACTCATGGAATTTCTCTCATTATATTTAACTATAATTTCCAAAAGAGAACCTGGTAAAATTTCAAAATTATCATTTTCTAATTTTATTCTTATAGCTAAAGATCTTGTATCCACATCAATCCTGCCAGCTGTTGAGTCAACAACACCTGAATAAATTTTTTCACTATTACCTGAAAATTTAACATCAACATTTAAATTTTCTTTAATAAAACTTGCGTAAAGCTCAGGAATATCTACATCTACATAAATTGTCGAAGTATCTTCTAGTTGTATTAAAAGTGAACTTTCAGAAACTTTAATATCATTTGAAAAATCTCTTTTAGTCACCACTCCATCAAAAGATGCTATTAAATTTCTAGTTTTTAATTTTGTTATTAAATCACCTTTTTTTAATTTTCTATTGAATTCTATTGGGTTAACTATTTCATATTTTTCAATTTTGTATGATTTAGTTCTAAAAGGAATTGCTGTTCCATAAGTTGAAACTTTTTGAGCAAATTTTTTTGCTACAACCTCAGTTACTATTATGCCTGGAGGAGGTCTTTTGCTAAATTTTTTTTTAAAATGATTTCCTATCATTGTTCTTCCAACAATTACTATTGTAATAATTAAAAAGAAGGCAAGGATTGCAGTTCCAATTTTTGTAGATCTTTTCATATTTTAATTCTTTCCATATTCACTCCATGATCCGTCATAAATGGTAGGCATATATTTATTATCTATTAAAGAATAAGCAAGAGCCAAAACTGAAGCAGTAACACCAGAACCACAAGTAAACACAATGTTTTTACCTATCTCATATCCAGTTGATTTAAACTTTTCATGAATCTTTTCTTTACTAATAAATGTATGATCTTTATTTATAAGTTCAGAGAAAGGTAGACAAAAAGAGTTTTTGATTGAGCCACTTCGTAATCCTTTTCTTGGCTCTGGAACCTTACCCTTAAATCTCTCTAAACTTCTTGCATCAATAACATTAAAATTGTTTTCTAAAATATTTTTGTTAATTTGGTTTATATCTTTTACTAACTCTCTTTTTTCATTTGCAATATAGTTAGAGGGAATAATCTTAATTATATCACTAGTGGTAGCTTTATCTTCCTTAATCCATTTTTTAAATCCTCCATCTAAAACATGGACTAATTCTGGATTGTGACCAAAATAGATAAAATTATACCAACATCTACATGAACTAATTACATCCGAATTATCATAGATAACTATTTGATCATCATTTTTAATTCCCATGCTAGAGACAATATTTTGCCATGACTTAGCATCTGTTAACATATGAGGTAGATCAGTATCTATTTTAGAGTTTTTATCTAAATCAAAAAAAATTGCGTTTTTAATATGATTGTTTTTATATTCATCAAAACCATTACGTTCTGTCTGAGGCATGTGCCATGAGCAATCAATAATTTTTACTTTATCTAAATTTTCTTCTAACCAATTTGTATCAACTAAAGACATATTATCTTTTTTCCAAATATCTCTGATGATATTCTTCTGCTGGACAATAATTTTTTAATAAAGAAGATTTTGTTACAACATTTCCTGATAGTTTTAAATTTACTTTTTTTATAACACTCTCAGCAATTTCTTTTTGTCTGTCACTTAGGTAAAATATTTCACTTCTATATTGCGTCCCAAAATCAGGTCCTTGTGAATTTAAGGTTGTAGGGTCATGAATTTCAAAGAAGAAATCTAAAATCTTTTCATAAGAGATAATTTTAGGATCAAAATCTAACTTAACAACTTCTGCATGATTTGTATTACCAGTACATACCTCTTTGTAAGTGACTGTTTGGCTGTCACCTCCACAATAGCCAACTTCAGTTTTAATAACTCCCTCAAGTTTACTAAACTTAATTTCTGGCCCCCAAAAACATCCCAATCCTAATACTGCTATTTCCATTGATTATACTTTAATTTGATTTACAAATTATTGCTATGCTAACTAAAAATCAATTAGGTTTTTTGTACATGTTTCTATCTGTATGCACCTTTTCTGTTATGGATTTGCTGGTAAAATGGTCAAGCGACTATCCAACTGGGGAAGTTTTATTTTTTAGAGGCTTTTTTGGTCTGTTGCCCACATATTTTTTAATTCCAAAAGGTAAATTAAAAACTTTTTATACAACTGAAAGATCAAAAGAACATTTATTCAGATGCCTTATGGGTTTAATGGCCTTGATAGCAATAGTTGTTGCGTTAAGAGAACTTCCTTTGGCAGTCGTTGTCAGCCTGTCGTATGCGGCACCATTATTTATTACTGTATTATCAATTTTTCTATTAAGTGAAAAAGTGGGTATTTTTAGATGGTTAGCTGTCTTAATTGGATTTATAGGTGTTATTATAATTGCTGAGCCTGGCTTTAAGGGTATGAATTATCTTTATTTCCTTCCTCTAATATTTTGTATTGGAATGGCTTTTGTAACCATCACAATTAGAAAGCTATCAACAACAGAACCTATTTGGCTTATATCAATTTTTTTTACAATTACTATTTCAATTGCTGGCTTGGCCACAATTCCAATGGGATGGAAAATGCCAAATTTTCAAGACTTTATTCTTTTAGCTTTAATTGGAGTAACAGGAGGTTCTGCAAATTTATTTTTAACTCAATCATATAAACTTTCAGAAGTATCTTTGGTAGCACCTTTAAAATATTTAGCTTTGGTATTTGCTATATTTTTTGGTTATTTTATTTGGAATGAGATACCAACTATAAAAACACTAATTGGTGCATCGCTTGTAGTTCTTGCATCTCTTATAATTTTTAGAAGAGAAATTTATCATAAACAAAAAATACCATCAACGACTAGACATGAATAAAAAACCAAAATATTGGAATACGGCAAAAAAATATTTATCCAATAAAGATAAAGTAATGTCATCATTGATAAATAAATATAAATCTCCTTCAGAGGCTGTGCTTACATCTAGAAAAGATATATTTTTTTCATTATGCAAGAGTATCATTGGACAACAAATCAGTGTTGCTGCAGCTAACTCAGTTTTTTTGAAATTTAAAAAGAAATGTAAAAATAAGATTAATGCAAAAACAGTCTCTAAACTTTCTTCTGTCCAAATTAAAAGCTGTGGATTAAGTGGACAAAAGGTTAGGGGAATAAAAAGTTTGGCTAAACAAATATTAGATAAATCATTTAATCCTAGATTAATTCCCAAGATGTCAGATGAAGAGGCTATTATTTATTTATCTCAGTTAAGACAAATTGGAAGATGGTCAGCTGAAATGATTTTATTGTTTACTTATAATCGGTCAAATATTTGGCCTATACAAGATATTGGTCTTTTAAGAGGAATTTCAAAAAATTATAAAAAAAAATATCTACCACCTGAATCTTATGTAAAATTATTAAACAAAAGATTTAGTCCATACTGTTCAGTTGCAACTTGGTATTTATGGAGAAGCATAGATCCAGAACCTATTCAGTACTAAAACCTTCTACTATTTGTAGGTTTCGCTCAGTAGTATCTCTAGCTATAGCCCAACCATCTTGATACTCTTTAGAATCGTGACACTTCATAGCTTGCTCATAATTTGGAAATTCCCAAATTACAGTTCTTGGGTAAGTTTCACCCTCTAAAGTTTCAAATTTTCCACCTCTTACAAGGGGCTTTCCTCCATAACTTTTTATTATTCCAGTAACTTTTGCCCCATAATTTTTTAAATTTTCTTGGCTATCTATTCTTTTGTATAAAGCGATCCAGTAGGCTTTCATTATTTCTCCTTTTTAAATAATTTTTTATATGATAATGAATTTTATGGCAGAGAAATTAATTATCACTTTTGATCAGTATACAAAAATTGTAGAAAAACTAGCAATAGAAATTCACAATAATTATAAGCCAACAGTACTAGTAGGCATTATGAGAGGGGCTGCTCCTATACTAGATATCCTCTCTAGAATTTTAAAATTACCTATAGCTTATATAGTTATCCAAAGTTATTCAGGAAAAGGAATGGAAGATAAACAGGGTCAATTAATGTTTGCAAGAGAAATTAGTTCTTTAGCTGAGAATAAAGATTTTAATAAAGTTTTATTAGTAGATGATTTATCTGACACAGGATTAACTTTAAACAAAAGTATTGAGTGGTTAAAGAATTATGAACCAACTAAAGATTATATAAATGAAGTTAAAACAGCCTGTTTATGGAAAAAAAAATCATCCACATTTGAGCCAGATTTTTGTCCAGTAAAACTTGATTCAGATCCATGGATTGTTCAGCCTACGGAACATTATGAAGAGATGTCTATGGAAGAAATAATTAAGAAAAATAAATAGGGCTGGAATAATTCCAGCCCTAAAAATTATATTTTAAGCAACTGCAAAACTTACAACACTCAAAATTGCAATAATCCATATCGCTGGTGAAGTTGAAGAAAACTTACCAGTAAATAATCTGATTAATGCGTATGATACAAATGCTAAAGCAATACCATTACTAATACTATATGTTAACGGCATAGCAATCATAGCAAGAATAGCAGGAGCTGCTTCACCAATATCATCCCATTCAATATCAGTTATGTTTCTAACAAAAAGAACAGAAACAAATACTAAAGCTGCACCATCAATTTGCTTAGGTAAACTTGTTGCTAAAGGAGCAAAGAATATACAAGCTAAAAACAGAAGACCAATTACTAAAGAGGTCATTCCTGTTTTTCCACCAGCTTTTACACCAGCACCAGACTCAACATAACTAGTTACAGTTGTTGTTCCCATCATTGCACCCGCTACAGTTCCAACACTGTCAGCCATCATCGCTTTTTCAATGTCTTTAACTTTACCATTTTTATCAACCTTACCAGCAACGTTTGCTACTGAAGTTAATGTTCCTGCAGTATCAAAGAAATCAACAAATAATAAAGTAAACACTACAGTTGTCATACCAGCTGTTAATGCTGCTGATAAATCAAAATCAAATAGATAAGTCATTGGAGGTGGTGAGCTTGCAATTCCATTAAATTTAGCAAGTCCAGTAGCCCATGCAATAATACTGAATAGTAAAATACCAATAATGATATTTCCCTTAACTTTCATTTTTTCAAGAACAACCATCAAAATAAATGCTGCACAACCCAATAGAACAAGGGGATCACTCAAGTCACCTAATTGAACTAATGTTACTGGGTTATCAACAACAACTTCCATGATCTGAAGTCCAATTATTGCTAAGAATAATCCTATACCAGCGCCAATTCCTAATTTTAAACTTCTTGGAATTGAATTAATTAACCACGCTCTGATAGGTGTTAATGAAATGATTAAGAATAAAACCCCAGCAACTAGTACAGCTCCTAAAGCTTCTTGAGGCGTATAGCCCATTCCAGCACAAACACCAAATGCAACGAATGCATTAATTCCCATACCTGGCGCCAAACCTATCGGCCATGTTTTTCCATAAAATGCCATTATGAAACAAGCAAGCGCTGTTGCAACAATTGTTGCCGTGTATACTGCTCCAAATTCAAAGAACCCTTTTTCTGGTCCAGCAAATTCACCTGATAGTATAAATGGATTTAAAAACATAATGTAAGCCATTGTCAAAAATGTTGTTACACCAGCTATTACTTCTGTTTTAAAATCGGTCTTGTGTTTTTTATAGTCGAAATATTTTTCTAACATTGATCCTCCTAAGATTAAGATGGACTAATATTAGATTAATTAAGAAATTACTCTTAAAAATCTAAGTTTATCAACATATTTCAACTTATAAGTTTATATTTATGCCATATTTTGAGTGTTATCATTGAAGCATGCATAAATTAAAATTTATTTTAATAAGCTTATTTTTTTTAACTCTTGTTGCCGGCTGTCAAACAATCAAAAATAAAACAGACGCAATTGTTGAAAAAGAAAATGCTAAGTTAAGTGAATACATTGGAAAAACTTCAAGCAATTTGCAAATGGAATTAGGTAAGCCAGATGAAGATTTTAAAAATGATAAAGGTAACTTAGAGCTTGTTTACAACACCAAAAAATATGGAATACTTTGCGAAAGAAGATTTGAGGTAGATTCTAATTCTATAGTGATTGGTTTTGTTTCAAACGGTTGTTTTTAAAAACTTAATACTTGTGGGGAATGTACCCCACAAGTAAGGTTTTTACTTATTTAATTTCAATAAGTTTTTTCTTTTTATATTCAGGTACAATTCTTTCACAGGCAATTGTTAAAAGACCATCTTTTAATTCAGCACCATTAACTTTCACATCCTCAGCGATTGTAAATGATCTTGCAAATTGTCTTTGTGAAATACCTTTATGAATAATTTCACCATCATCAGATTTGTCCTCAGATTTATCAACCTGTTTAGTTCTTACAGTTAATAAATTGTCTTCAAACTCCACCTCTACATCATTTTTATTAAAACCAGCTAAAGCAACTTCAATAGCGTAGTTGTCTTTTCCAGTTTTTCTAATGTTGTACGGTGGATAATTGGACTGCATAGTTAACCCTCCATTTCCCAACATATTTTCAAATTGGTCAAACATATCGTCAAATCCAATTGAAAAAGGTCTTAGAGTGTTAAATATAGATAGATCCCTACTTGTCATAGTTTCCTCCTTTGTTAGCAAGGTTAATTTAGTAAGCCCCATTAGGCGACTTACGTATGTTATTTAGGAATTATGCTAAAAATTTCAAGATAGGACGACTAAATTTTTTTAGAAATTTTTAATGCAAATGCATAATCTAGTGCAATTTCTTCTATAGCCCCATCTCTACCTGATTTACCACCATGACCTGCGTTCATTTCAGTTTTTAAAAGCAATAAATTATTATCAGTTTTATATTCTCTTAGTTTGGCAGTAAATTTTGCTGGTTCATCAAACAATACTCTGTTGTCGCTTAAACTTGTTGTGATCAACATATGAGGATAATCCATTTTCTTAATATTATTATAGGGAGCATAAGAATAAATATAATCAAAGTGATCTTTTTTATCTTTTGCATTTCCAAACTCATCGAATTCTCCAACTGTTAAAGGTAAAGAGTGATCTAGATTAGTTGTCAGAGAGTCTACAAATGGTACTGCCATTATAATTCCTAGAAATAATTCCGGGGCTTGATTAACTACAGCACCCATAAGAAGACCACCTGCGGAGCCACCCATACCTATTATTTGATTTTTTGAAGTATATTTATTTTCAATTAAGTATTTTGCAGAAGCAATATAATCTTCAAAAGTATTTTTTTTATTCAGCAGCTTTCCTTCTTTCCACCACTTCATACCTCTTTCCATACCCCCTCTAATATGGGCTGTAACCCAGATGATATCTCTATTAATCAAACTTAATCTAGTAGTAGAAAAACTAGGGCTCATAGAACTCCCATATGATCCATAACCATAAAGTAGCAATTGAGCACTTCCATCCATTTTAGTATTTTTGTGTCTTGTAATTGTAAGAGGAACCAGTCTTCCATCGTGTGATTTACAATCTACTCTTTCTACAATGTAGTCATCAGGATTATGACCGGATGGGATCTCTTGTTCTTTAACTAATTTTTTTTCTTTTGTGCTTAAGTTATAAGAATAAACTCTAGACTGCGTCTTGGGTGAAGAATAACTTATATATATCTCATCTGTATTTTTATCTCTTTGCATCAAAGAGGCACCAGGAACATATACAATTTCATCAGAAAAAATTAATTCTTCTTCTGTTCCAGTTGTAATATTTTTTACAAATAATTTATCTAAAGCATCTGAAGTTTCAGATCTAATGATCCAATTTTTTAAGAATGTTAAACCTCCAATTAGAACCTCATCTTTTGCAGCAATAAAGGTTTTCCAGTCTGGTTTTTCCAAACTATTACTTATGTCTATTTTAAAATCTTCAGCATTTTCATTAGTATGATTGTAAAATTTACCATCCCAAGAATTGACAGAATAAAGAATTCCTCTTTGTCTTTTTTTTATTAATTTAGGTTTGGGATCTTTTTCATTAACATCAAAGTAATATTGCTCAGATGTATTATGGTCTGAAGAGTTGATAAAGAAATATTTATCATCTGCACTTAAACCAATTCCAACCGTAAAGGCTTCACTTTTTTCTTCGAAAATTAATTGATCTTCACTAACTTTAGTACCTAATTTGTGTCTATAAATTTTTCTTGGTCTATGATTTTCATCAAGTTTTGAATAAAAAACATACTGATCATCTAAACTGAAAGTTATGCTACCTGATGTTTCCTCAATCTTTTCAGTAACTAATTTTTTTGTATTTATATCTCTAATATATATTGTGTAATATTCAGAACCCTTTGTATCTAAAGAGTATCCCAAATATTTGTCATTAAAACTAACCTCCAAATCTCCAACACCAAAGTATTCTACTTTTAGTTTTTCTTTTTCTTCATCTCCATTCCAAATTTCTTCAATATTATTAGTTCCAATTTTTTTCCTTAATTTTATGGAATAATTTCCTTTGGTAGTTGTTTTTGACCAATACTCATAATCAAAATCTTTAAAAGGTAAAGACTCATCATCTAATTTTATTCTTCCTTTGATTTCATCAAATAATTTTTTTTGAATGGTCTTGGTATCTGACAAGTGAAAATCAGTATAAGAGTTTTCTTCTTCAAGATATTTTCTGACTTCAGGGTTTAATTTTTTGCTATCTTTTAAAACCTCCAGGATGTCATCTTGATGTATCCAACTATAATCATCTTCCCAGCTAATATTATGACACGTTTTTATTTCTGATTTTTTTTTAAGATGTGGTATTTTCATGGATACAAATTAAATATATGAATATTATTATTTATACACTAGTTTTTTTAGGAATTACTTACTTTTTACTTAAATTAGTAGCGAATACTTCATCAAAAAAAATATCAAAACATTTAAGAAAATTAATTTTTTTGGGTTTAATAATTTTAGCAGTATTACTTTTAGTTGCTGGCAAGTTTTTATTAAGCATACCACTTACATTGCTTAGCTTAGCTTTAGTTAAGTTGAAAGGGTTTTCAATATTTCAATTAATTGGTTTATTTAGACTTATACAAACACTTAGAAACTCTGGGAGATTTTCATTTAACCAAAATCAAAATATTAAAAATTCTTCCACAATAACTATAGAAGAGGCTTATAAGATCTTAAACTTAGATATTAAAAAAAAAATTACTAAAGATGATGTTCAAAAAGCATACATAAAAATCCAAAAAAAAATACATCCTGATATTTCACCAGAGACCACAAGATTATCGATGATTGTAAATGAAGCAAAGGAAGTAGTTTTAAAAAATTTAGTCTAGAATTTATTATTAAGAATTTCTTGATAGACTTTTTCAATAGATACATCGTCTGGGTTTAAATTTGATCCATGAGTTATATTTTCAATTTTAATATTTTCCGGAAATATTCTCTGATAATTTTTACTATAATCCGTGTATGCTTTAGGAGAATCTAAGAGTATTACTAAACTTTTTATTCCTGACTGAGCTGTTATATGAGATCCAAATGAATCATTACCAACATACATGTTGGCGGAACATAAAAATGGAATAACTTCTTCTATTTTTTTATCATATAATGAAATATAATTATTACTTTTAATATTATTTGTAATTTCATTAGATAAATCTTTATCTTTTGGACCACAAAGAATAAAAAAATAATAATCTCCATTATTGTTAAGTTTGTTTATCAAGTTAGAATAATTTTTAGCACCCCACTTTGTTGTAGGTCCAGAAGATCCAGCCCCAATAACAATTATAAATTTTTTTGTGTCTATGTTTTTTTTTATATTTTGTATTTTATTTTCATTAATGAAATAGTTTGCTTCAGTTGAGCAATCAGTTACTCCCAAAGATTTTTCAGTGAATTTTTTTGCAGCATCAACTAAATGCAAGCTATCTTTTTTGAATAATGGATAACAAAAAACTTTCTTAATATTAGATAAAACTGAAGCTAGATAAATTCTTACACTTGGATAAAAAATAAAGATTTGATCAAAATTAAAAGAGTTAAAAAAGCTTCTTAACCTTAAAATATCAATAAATCTTTTATGATATTTATTTATAAAGATAATTTTATCAATTAATGGGTCATCCTTTAAAGCAGCCTCTAAATTATTGCACAATGTAATAATCGTGACAGGACCATATTTTCGAGCTATCTCGTGACAGTAAGCAAGGTGTAATAAATTTGCACCTAAACCTTTATAGCTTAAGTATATACATGTTTTCATATTGAGTTAAAAATCTTTTTGACTAATTTTGCACCACCAATTTTTATTTGATATTTAAATTTTTTATTTAATATTTCATAATTTTTTTTTGATCCCATCATTATATCAACTTCATCAGGTCTAATAAATTTTTTATTAATTGAAAAATATTTTCTGTAATTAAGTTTATTTTGTTCATAGGCAATTTTTAAAATTTCATAGCCAGAAATTCCCTGACCACTTGATAACATCAAATCTCTAGGTTTAATTTTTGTAAGATGATAAATGCCTTCAACAATTTCTGGAGCCCAGGAATAATCTCGTATCGTATTAAGATTACCAACAGTAATATTCTTTTTTAACTTAGCATGTGTACAAATTTTTTTTATAAAAAAATCATTATTTCTTAATGGAGATTCAACTTGTAAAAAAAATATACTAGAGCAATTAACTCCTTTTTTTCTGAATTTTTTGACATCTTTATGAGCCTTAATTTGTGATTGAATATAAGGGTTTTTATTTTTTGAAATTTTAGATTTTATATTAACCAATCCTTTATTTGGTTCAAATATATATCCTGAATTAGCCTTATAAAAATTTGTTTTTAATTCATATTTATGAAGAATTTCCAAAATCTTTTTAGCACCAATATAATTGGAGTCATTGGTTACTTTTTTAAGTTTGATACTTTTAGTAAGAGAGCTTTGCCCAGAAAAGTAAAATATATTTTTTGGAGTATATTTTTTTAAAAGTTTTAATATTTCGTCTTTTTTTAAAAAATTTAACTTCTCAAATATTATTTTATTTTCAATATTTAATTTATTATAATTTGTATAAGACTTTTTTCTTTTTCTTGAAGTTACTATAATCTTTTGTCTTTTTGATAATAGAAATTTTGCTAAATAACTCCCTATAACTCCAGAACCTATGATTATTGAATTATTCTTTTTCATTTTTAATTGTTTAAAGTATATAAGTAATCATTATAGGAATTAATATGAAAAAAATTAAAGGTATTTACGCAGCTGGAATGTCAGTTTTTAATGATGATTTAAGTCTAAATATATCCAAGACTATAAATCATGCAGAAAGAATAATAGATCAAGGTTGTCACGGTGTTGCTATTTTTGGAAGCACTGGGCAAGCACAACTTATATCTATAAGTGAAAAAATTAGCCTCTTAAATGAATTATCGAATAGTAAATATAGAGATAAATATTTAATTGGAACTGGGCTAAATTCTTTAAATGAAACTATAAATTTAATGAAAGTGGCTAACTCTTTAAACTTTAGTGATTTTTTAATAATGCCACCAGCTTATTATAAGTATGGTGATACTGAGGTAATAGAATTTTACTCAAAAGTAGTTGAAGCTGTGCCAGACAGTAAGATTATTTTATATAATTTTGAAAAGTTGTGTGGCTACAAATTTAGCGTTGAGTGTGTTAAGGAGCTTGTTAAGAAATTTCCAAAACAAATAGTTGGTGTCAAAGATAGCTCCTATAACCTATATGAAAATTTAAGGATTGATAATTTTTCTGTTATGCCGGGATCAGAATTGAAACTCCTAAAGGGTCTTGAGCTTGGATGTGATGGAATTATTACGGCAACTTGCAATGTAACTGCTAATTTATCTAGAAAAGTTTACGATGATTTTAACGAAAAAAAAGAACAAACTGTAAATGATATACTATGCAAGGTTAGGGGTACTTTTGACCAATACAATTTAATATCAGGATTACATTCTTTTATGTCAGATCAAGACGATTGTTACAAAAATGTTATACCACCGATTAGTCTTTTAAACGAAAAAGATAAAAAACAACTTGTGGAAGATCTCGGTAAGCTTAATTTTACATTAGGATCACTTAAGGCAGCTTAAATATAGCTAGCAAATTTTTTAACAACATTTTGAAACAAGAGACTATATTTATCAGTAATTAATTGATAAATCTAATTTTCTTAAAGTATGAAAAAAATAAAAAAAAATTCAGCTAAAAAAAAACCTTTAGTAAAAAAGAAGGTTAAAAAAATTACAAATAAAAATCATAAAAAAGATTTAAAAGTAAAAAAAAATATTTATAAAAAAAAAAAATAAGTAAAAATATAAAAACAAAAAAGAAAAAACAAAAAGTTAACACTAGAAAAAAAGTAACCTTAATATCAAGAGTAGTTACACTTCAGAATTCTTTAAAACCAGAATTTAACTTTAAAATTAATTTTAATTTAGAAAAATACATTCAAGCTTTTTTTGATAGTATCGCCAATAGAATATCTGAATATAAAACCTTAAAAGCTGAAGAAAAAAGAAGAAGACAACTTGAGGAAATTGAAAAAAAAGAACAAGAAAAATTACAAATCCAAAAACAAAAAGTAAAAGAAGAACAGGAGCAAACTAAACTTAAAGAAAAAGCATTAAAAGAAGAAATTAAACTTGAAAAGGAAAGAGCAAGAGACATAAAATTATTTTTACGTAAGGAGCAAGCACTACTTAGAATTGAACATGCTGAAAGGCAAAAACAGTTTTTAAAACAATTACAATTAGAAAAACAGATAGAAAAATTTAGAATAAGAGAGATTAAAGAATTAGAAAAACTTGAAAAGATTTCATTAAAAGAAAAAAGAGATGATTATGCTGGTCTTCAAGCAAGGATAGAGAAACTAAAAGATAAATATAGAATCATAAGAGACCAAAAAATTAGAGAGAGAGTAGAAGCTTTAGGAGTAAAAATCCAAGGTGATGAGGATAGAGATACTTTACTTCAAAAAGAGAAAGATTATAAAGTTGCGAGGCAGAAAATTGAACTTTCTCTTGAAAGCTTTTACAGAAGTGCCAGTAGTTTAGTTTTTCAACTAAATAAACGGCACATCACTAGACACATGTCTATTTTTAGATGCATTGATCAAAGATTTGAAACTGGTGAGATCTTTATCAAATGGGATGAAGCACCTGATGAAGAGTGGCTGCTATTAATTTATATAAAAAATAATTCTCCTGATGAAGGGATAGTCATTGAAGATAAATCAGATCCTGAAAAAAATTTATCTCATGAATTCAAATCAAATGAAATATTTAAAGCATCAGATCTAATGGTTGACTCGTTAACTCAGTTAATTTCAAGAAAAAGAGCCAAAAAAGATTAAATTAGATACTATCTTCTTTAATCAATCTTTCAATTTCAGGTATTAGTTCACGACTTTTAAATGATGGATAGAATTTTAATGCACTTTCAATACTCTTAATTGCTTTTTCATATTCTTGAAGTTTTATGAAAATTCTTGCTTGTCCTGATAAAGCCCCAAAGTGTCTAGGCTCTATATCTAAAACTTTATCAATATCATTTAATGAATTTTTAAACTGACTCATTAAAAAATATACTGTTGCTCTTTTATTCCAGGCTTCAGACCATTTAGGGTCATTCTCCAAGATATTACTAAAAACTTTTAATGCATAATTATAATCACCATATTGCATTAACTCTGTTCCAAACTCTAACTTTTCAGTTAATTTAAAATCACTAGGATGTTCATTCCAAACAGACCAAATTTTTTGCTCCAATAGAGCAGCACTTTTTGAATTATCAATAATTTGAAGTTGGTCAAAAAGATTATTTAAAATAACTTTCTGAGATGACTGAGCAGAAGAAACAAAACTAAATATAAATACGAATAGTATAAAAACTTTCATAATTAAAATATATTTTATTCAGTACCTCATCTCAACATTAAAAACTTATTTTAAAAGTTGTTTTTTATTTTTTAAAAATAAAAAGAAAGCAATAATCTCATAAAAAAATGAAAATAAAGTAAAAATTATAGGAGTTTTAAAAAAGCTATAAAGAAACTTATATTTAGGAATTTTTTTCCACACTAATAAAAAAGCTTCTGCCCCTCCAATTACTTTCTCCCCATCTTTAATATGAAGTCTACGCAAAAGGTTTTTAGCATTTCTTTGAGTTTCTATTTCTGCAGATTTATTATTTGTAATATCCACCCATTCTATGTCTTTAATATTTTGTTTTTTATACAAATTTATCTCAGCACGGCAAATTTTACATGAATTATTAAAATAAACTTTCACAATCTATTTTTTATCTTTCCAAGCTGTCATTCCACCAGTCATATTTTTCACATTTTTTATTCCCATGTCCTGCATAGTTTTTGTTGCAAGTGTGCTTTGACCTCCAAGACCGCAAAAAACTATATATTCTTTGTCAGGATTTTTCTTAAACATTTCATTTTCTAAAGGACTACCATCAGCTAAATAAAACTCTAATAAGCCTCTTTCTAAATTTACAGCATTACCAATAGTTTCTGACTCAAAACTATTTTTATCTCTTACGTCTATAAATTGAACATTTGGGTCATTTAGTTTTTCTTTGGCTTCATCAACTGAAATATTTTTTATCTCGCTAGAAACGTTCATTAATTCATCAAATTTTTTCATTATATTGTCCTTTTTTTTAATTTATTCCTAAAATTATATAGAATCCGATAGATTGTATATGTGCGAAATACGACAATTGAAAAAATAATTATAACTATTACTTGTTATGTATGAATGATTTTTTTACTAAAACAGATTTATCAAGAAAAGATGCTGAGAGCATTATATCAGAAACATTAAATAGTTGTGATGATGGTGAGCTTTACTTAGAAAACTCTAAAAGCGAATCTATTGTACTTGATGATGATAAAATAAAGAGTTCTAGTTATAGTTCTGATCTAGGATACGGTTTAAGAGCGGTTACTGGTGAAGTAGTAGCATATTCTCATTCAAATGAAATTTCAAAAAAATCATTAAAACAATCAGCTAGCAATCTAAGCTCAACATTAAAATCTCAAAAAGGTATTTACAATCATGAAATTCCACAAACTAATGAAAAATTTTATAAAGATGTGAATCCGATAGAAGAAAAATCACTACAATCTAAATTGGATCTTTTAAAAGAAGTTAATAACTATACAAGAGCTAAAGGTGGAATGGTAAAACAAGTCACTGCTAGTTTTGCAGGTGAGCATAAATCTATAGAAATTATAAGATCTGGAGGTGAAGTGTTAACAGATGTTAGGCCTTTAATTCGTTTTAATGTTTCAGTCATGCTTGAGAAAGATGGAAAAAAAGAAACAGGAGTTTATGGAATTGGTGGAAGACAATCTTATGATGAATATCTTAAAGATGATAATTGGAAAAAAGTATGTGATGAAGCATTTAGAATTGCTTCAGTAAATCTTGAAAGTAAACCTGCACCAGCAGGAGAAATGAAAGTTGTTTTAGGATCGGGCTGGCCAGCAATACTAATTCATGAAGCTATAGGGCATGGTCTTGAAGGTGACTTTAACAGAAAAAAAACATCTGCTTTCCATAATTTAATGGGTCAAAGAGTTGCTAGTGAGGGTGTTACTATAGTTGATGATGGAACTCTTCATAATAGAAGAGGAAGTTTAACAATAGATGATGAAGGGACACCTACTGAAAAAACTGTCTTAATAGAAAATGGTATATTAAAAAATTTTATGCAAGATCGACTAAATGCTAGATTGATGAACACAAGATCAACAGGTAGTGGAAGACGAGAAAGCTACAAGCATGTTGTTCTACCAAGAATGAGAAATACCATGATGTTAAATGGAAAATATTCTCAAGAAGAGATGATTAAATCAGTTGATAAAGGAATATTTGCAGTAAGTTTTGGTGGTGGGCAAGTAGATATTACTTCAGGAAAATTTGTATTTAACTGTACAGAAGCTTATGAAATTATTAATGGTAAAATTGGATCACCTATTAAAGGTGCAACATTAATTGGTGATGGACCTTCAATTTTAAAGGAGGTTTCATTGGTTGGCAACAACATGATGCTTGACCCAGGTATTGGAACTTGTGGAAAAGCAGGGCAAGGTGTTCCAGTAGGTGTGGCACAACCATCGATCTTAATTGATAAAATGACTGTTGGTGGAACGCAATTATAAATCATATGGTTAAAGATCAAGATTATTTAAAAAAGACAGCTTCTTTTTGTATAGATTTAGCAAAAAAACTTGGAGCAACAGACTCAACTGCTGCTGTGATGCACTCCATCTCAGAAACAGTAAATTTTAGAAATAAAAAATTAGACGAATCTGATCGGTCAGATAGCCTAGGGGTTAGTCTTACAACTTATATCGGCAAAAAAAAATCAAGTATTTCTTCTTCAAATCTTACTGAAGAAAATATCAAGATATTGGTTGAAAGATGTATTGAGACAACAAAAATTACTCCAGAGGATGAATATAATTCATTACCAGATAAAGACTTACTGGCTAATAAAATTAATGATCTAAATTTATATGATGATGACCATATAGAGAATGATGAAAAAATTGAATATTTAAAAGAAGTAGAAGAGGCTGCATTTCAAAAAAAAGAAATTATTAATACAGAAACTGGTTTCTCTGAGTCAAAATCAAATTTTATATTAGCTAGCAGTGATGGTTTTTTAAATGGTTATAAATCCTCTTCTTTTTCAGCATCATGTGTGGCTGTAGCAAAAGATTCTAATAATAAAATGGAAAGAGATTATGAATTTACCAGCACTTGTCATTTAAATGATATGTTAAAACCTAGTCAAATTGGTGAAATGGCAGCAAAAAAAACACTACAAAAATTAGATCCAAGAAAAATAGAAAGTGAAAAAATTAGTATTGTCTTTGATAGAAGAATTTCAAAAGGAATATTGAGTACATTTGCAAGTGCAATATCTGCTTCCTCAATTGCAAGAGGCACATCTTTTTTAAAAGATAAAATTAATGAGGAAATATTTACCTCTTCAATAAATATTTTTGATAAACCTAATATAGTTAAAGGATTAGGGTCAAGGTATTTTGACTCTGAAGGAGTGAAAACTGATGAATTAAAGTTGGTAGATCAAGGTGTTTTAAAACATTATTTAGTAGATACCTATAATGGAAAAAAATTAAATCTTAAGTCAAATGGTAGAAGTGGTGGAACAAGTAATTTATATTTTGAAAAAGGTTCCATTTCTTACAAAGACTTATTAAAATTAAATCAAAGAACTTTATATATTACAGAAACAATCGGTCATGGAAGCAATTTAGTTACAGGAGATTATTCTGTGGGTGCCACTGGGTTTATGGTTGAAAATGGAGTATTTAAATATCCAGTAAGTGAAATAACTATTGCTGGAAATTTTAAAGATATATTCAAAAACATTACTTTGGCTGATGATCTTGAGTTTAAATATTCTACCAATGCTCCTACGATGTTAATAGAAGGCATGGTAGTTGCGGGTAAATGAAGGATTTCTGTATTATTGGCTCAGGTATTTCTGGCGCAACAATTGCCAATATTCTTAATAAAAAATATTCATTAGATGTTTATGACAAAGCGAGAGGAGTTGGGGGAAGATCGTCTAATAAAAAGCTTAATAAGAATGAAAGCTTTGATCATGGTGTTCAGTATATTTCACCAAAAAGTATTCAATTTAAAAAATTTATAAAAAGTTTAATTTTAAAAAAAATTGTTAAGAAATGGCCAGGAAAACATTTATTTTTAAATACTGATAAGCAAGAAGACAAAAAACATACTAAAATAATTGGAAAAAAAGGTAACAACGCAATCAGCAAATATCTATTAAAAGATATCAACTGCAATTTTAATAGTGAAGTAATTAAAATTTTTAATAAAAATAAAGTTTGGGAAATATATTTTTCTGATGGGTCAAAAAAATTATATAAATCATTGATATTAACCTGTCCATTTCCTCAATTAAAAAAACTTTCAAAAAAATATATTAAACATTCATTTATTAATCAAAAAATAAAAATGGATGCAAATATAACAGTCATGATGGCAACAAAAAAAAGTAAACTTAATGTTAGCAGTTATTTTTTTAATGATAAAATTTTAGGTTGGGCTGGCAACGAAAATAGTAAAATGAGATTTAAAAGTAAAAATGATCTTTGGACTTTGCAGAGCACTTACTCATGGGCAAATAAAAAAATTGATAAAAATCGAGAAAATAAAAAATTAAACACAAAGATTATGATTGAGCAGTTTTTTAAACTTACAGGTATCAAAAAAACCAAAGTTTTATTTTCATTAAACCATGGCTGGAAATATTCATCTAACTCAAAACCTTTGAGAATTAAAAGTTATTGGAATTCTTCCTTAAACCTAGGAGTTTGTGCGGATTGGTTTGTTGGACCTAGACTAGAGTCGGGATGGATAAGTGCTCAAGATCTTTTTAATAAAATAAATAAATAGTTTTATTCAAACTTTTTAACCTTATATTCCCAATTTCCTAATCTAGAATAAGCAACCTTTAAAATTAATGAATTTTTTTTATCAAACCATATATCAAAATTAAGTCTTTTATCTTTTGGTAAAGACATGTCTTTTGAGGTTAATTTAAAATGATCCACGTCATAAGTTTTACCGTAGAGTTCGATTTTTTCTTTAGCAACAAAGGTTACTACTTGTTCTTTGATGCTACCTGATATTGGACTAATTTGACTATCAGTTTGTAAAATTTTATGGCTCCACCAGTTTCCAACTACGTTATTTATTGATGCTATACCACTATAGGAAGAACCCTGAATATCAAATTTATTTGTTTGTTTATTAAATTCTAAATTTACATATTTTTTTTTATCATTTTGAAGTGTTTTAGAATTAAAAGAAATTAATTGATCTTTAACATACTTTTCTTCTCCAAACCCTTCAACTTCAAAAATTGTTGCACCAAATAATTTCACTGTAAATTTAATTTGATTTGTAACTATTGTCTTATCTCCATCCTTTTTAAAAAAATAATAATTATAACCAATAACTTCACCATCTTTTAAAATCTCCATTTCAATTTTATTAAATTTATTATAATGCGCCATATGAGCATTAGAGCTGAGTGAATATGCTAAGAAAAATATTATAATAAAAAATTTTTTCATAAAGGAGTAACAATAATAGACTTTAGTTTTAAAAGAAGTAATTTATTGAAAATATGTTCTTGAAAATTAAAGATATTCCTAAAGTATATTGGAGTTCTGAAAAACCATTAAATCTTAAACCAAAAATTTCAACTTTCTTTTTTTTGTGTCTTGGATTAGTTTTATTTGGTCTAGGTGAGGGATTATTAATAGTTTCTTTTGCGGGGGCTTCCCCTTGGTCTATTCTTGCACAAGGTATTGCATTGAATGTTGATCTTTCAATTGGAATAATAACAGTATTAATTAGTATTGGAGTTTTGTTTCTTTGGTTGCCACTTAAACAAAAACCTGGAATTGGAACAATTTTAAATGCAATAATTATTGGTTTAATGATCGATGTCTGCATAAAATTTATACCAACCCCCGAAAATTATTTAAATCAATTAATTTTAGCAACAATTGCTGTACTTACGGTTGGTCTTGGTGGGGGGATTTATCTTGTTGCAAACCTAGGTGCAGGACCAAGAGATGGACTAATGGTTGGTTTACAAAAAAAAACTAACTTACCCATTGCAACTGTAAGAGCTTTTCTTGAAATAACAGTGATGTCTATTGGGTGGTATTTAGGTGGAACAGTTGGAATTGGAACTTTATTATTTGCTTTTGGAATAGGACCTTCGGTTGCTTTAGGATTATATCTTGTTGGAAAAACTTTTAATTAAAGAGGCGTTCCAGATTTCTCATTCTTTTTTCTGTCATTAGGATTTAGAATAGCTTTTCTTAATCTAAGAGATTTTGGAGTAATCTCCAAAGCTTCATCAGTATTTAGCATACTTAATTGTTCAGCAATTGACATTTGTCTTACTGGTGTAAGTACAACATTTTCATCAGTTCCTTGAGTTCTCATATTCGTTAACTGCTTACCTTTCATGACATTAATAATCATATCACCTGGTTTTGGGGCTAATCCGACAATCATTCCTTCATAAACGGGATCATTATGAGTTACAAACATTTCACCTCTTGCCTGCAAGTTAAATATTGCAAATGCAACAGCTTTTCCGTTTGCCATTGAAATTAAAGCACCATTTTTTCTGCCATCCATTTCACCTTCAAATTTTCCATAACCATGGAAGATTCTATTAATTACACCAGTTCCTTTTGTTAAAGTTAAAAATCTACTTGTGTATCCCATCAAGCCTCTTGTTGGTGCATGAAAGATTAATCTTTTTTTATCTTTTCCTGTATCTTTAAGATCAAGTAATTTACCTTTTCTTCTATTCATTGAGTCAATAATCTTTGATGAAAACTCTTCATCTACATCAACAGTAATCTCTTCAATTGGCTCTAGTCTGTTACCATTATCATCTTTTTGGTACAAAACTTTTGGAGGACTTACAGTCATTTCAAAACCTTCACGTCTCATTTGTGTCAGTAGAATTTCAAGCATTAGCTCACCACGACCACTAATTACAAAAGCATCTACGTTTGCATTTTGAGAAAAAGAAATTCCAACATTATTTTGTGCTTCAGTAACCAGTCTATCTCTGATTTGAGTACTTGTTAATTTTTTACCTTCTGTCCCAGCTAAAGGTGAACTATTCACACTTATAGTAATAGACATTGTTGGAGGATCTATTGGAGTTGCTGGAAGTGGATCGTTTACTTCAAGATCACAAATTGTATCTGCTACATTAGCTTTTTCTAAACCTGCAATTACAACAATATCTCCTGCTTCACCAACTTCAATGGGTACTTTTTTAGTTCCTTCGTATCTAAAAATTTTAGTTAATCTACCTTCATCAACTTTCTCACCTTTAAGATTTATTGCTTTAATAGCTTGGTTAGCTTTTGCTGTTCCTTGAGATATTTTTCCAACTAAACTTCTACCTAAGAAACTATCTGCGTATAATAAAGTAGATAGCATTGCGAAAGGTTTAGTTTTATCAAGATCTGCTGGCTTAACATGTTCTATAATTAAATCTAATAATGGGTGTAAATTTTCTCTTGGTCCATCTACTTCTTTATCTGCCCATCCAGATCTGCCACTTGCATACATAACTGGAAAATCTAACTGTTCTTCGTTTGCATCTAAACTTACAAATAAGTCAAATGTTTCATCTAAAACTTCATTAGCTCTTTGATCAGCTTTATCCAGTTTGTTAATTACAACAATGGGCTTTAAACCTTGCTTAAGAGCTTTTGCTAACACGAATTTTGTTTGTGGCATTACACCTTCAGCAGAATCAATTAATAATAAAGCACCATCAGCCATACTTAAAACACGTTCTACTTCAGCTGCAAAATCTCTGTGACCTGGTGTATCAATAATATTAACTCTAGTACCTTGCCAATCAATAGAAGCAGGTTTAGCTAGAATAGTAATTCCTCTTTCTTTTTCCAACTCCCCAGAGTCCATCAATCTTTCATCTACAACTTCATTTTCTCTAAATGAACCACTTTGCTTCATTAGATTGTCAATCATAGTTGTTTTACCATGGTCAACGTGAGCGATAATTGTGATGTTTCGAATATTGTTACTCATAATTTGACGCTCTTATACATTAATTGAGTCAATTGAAAACTTAAAAAAAATCAATATTTACTTACTTAAATTAATTATTCTAAAAATTCACTTCTTGTGATTGTTATAAAAACGTATAGATATCCCTATATAAATTAGACGTATTAAAGGATTAAGAGCATATCTCCTTAAATTTTAAAAAATCTAAATACCTAAATGGAAAACTTTAAATTACTAAAAATAGAAGATTCGTTAAAGAATTCATTGGAAAAAATGAAGTTTACGAAACCGACTCCAATTCAGGCGATGGCAATTCCTGTTGCTTTAGAGGGAAAAGATATTTTAGGAACAGCTCAAACAGGAACTGGAAAAACATTGGCATTCAGCATTCCTCTAATAAATAAATTAATATTAGATAAAAATGCATTTGCATTAGTTATGTGTCCAACTAGAGAGCTTGCAACTCAAGTAATGGCTGCAATTAAAAGCATTATTAGTGATAAAATTAACATTAAAACTGCCTTACTTATTGGTGGAGAGGCAATGCAAAAACAACTTAGACAACTAGGTAATAGATCAAGAATAATAGTTGGAACTCCTGGAAGAATTAATGACCACTTAAAAAGAAAAAGTTTAAATCTATCAGCCACTAAATACCTAGTACTAGATGAAACTGACAGAATGTTAGATATGGGTTTTACCCCTCAAATAGAATTAATTTTAAAATTTGTTCCAAAAGATCATCAAACTTTATTATTTTCTGCAACACTACCTCAGAATATTGTTAGAATTTCTGAGAGATATCTAAATGAGCCTCAAAGAATTTCAACAGGGTCAACATCAGTACCTATTGCAAAAATTAAACAAGAAACTTTTCAAGTTTTTAAAGAGAATAAATACGATCAACTAGTAGACCAATTTATAGCAAGAAAAGGATCAATATTAGTTTTTGTTAAAACTAAAAGAGGTGCTGATAAAATGGTTAAGCGTCTTAAAGAAGAGGGTCATTCAGCGGATGCTATTCATGGAGATCTTCGTCAAAGTAAAAGAGATCGTGTAATTACCTCATTTAGAAAAGGCCTTAAGAGAATATTAATTGCAACAGATGTTGCTGCAAGAGGTTTAGATATTCCTTTAATTCAACATGTAATTAATTTTGATCTTCCACAAGTACCAGAAGATTACGTCCACAGAATTGGAAGAACTGCTAGAGCAGGAACAGAAGGTTCTGCTTTAACTTTTCTTACCCCAGATGATAGATCGATGTGGAATGAAATTAGTAAATTAATTGATCCAAACTTTAAACCTGCACCTCGTGGCGCAAGAGGAGACTCAAGAGGAGGAAAAAGAGGAAAAGCTCCTTACAATAAAAAAAGAAAATTCAGAGATGAAAAAAAATCATTCGGTAAAGGAAGACCTGATCGATCATCAAGAGATGGAGAGAAAAAAAGTTTCGGGTACAAAGGAAAATCTAGTTTTGGAGATAAATCAAAACCCTCTAGTTATGGAAGACCTGATCGATCATCAAGAGATGGAGAGAAAAAAAGTTTCGGGTACAAAGGAAAATCTAGTTTTGGAGATAAATCAAAACCCTCTAGTTATGGAAGACCTGATCGATCATCAAGAGATGGAGAGAAAAAAAGTTTCGGGTACAAAGGAAAATCTAGTTTTAGAGATAAATCAAAACCATCTAGTTATGGAAGATCTAGTTCATCATCAAGAGATGGAGAGAAAAAAAGTTTCGGTTACAAAGGAAAATCTAGTTTTACAAAAAAAGATAACTCGAAACCTACTGGTTTCACAAATAATCCAAAATACTTTGGAAAAAAAACATCTGAAAGTTCATCCACTAGTGGAGAGAAAAAAAGCACTAGTTTTGATGGAAAGAAGAAGTTTAAAAGCAGAAGTGATAGACCTAAAAGCTTCACCTTCAAAAAACATAGTCAAAAAAGAGCTAAAGTCTAAGATTTTTTAGATTTCTCTTTTTTATTTTTTCTTTTTTCTTTCAGGCTTAATTTTGGTTTTTTAGCAGTACTTGAATCTTTAAATGATTTCCCACTGTATCTTTTTGACATGTCTTAAACTTATAACAGCTTAATAAAAAAAAAGCCCAGTAAAAACTGGGCTTTTTATAATTTTTAGTAAAGTGAATGGGTTTACATTCTCATAAGATTATTAAATGAGCGTTGATTTACTTAACTTTCTTAAAATGGTTCATCTATATTCATCACTTTTCATAAACAATTTAAAAGGAAGTCAAAAGATGACTTCATTGAGAAACGGGTTACTAAGGGTTTTTTTTAATTCTTTATTTTCTTATATACTATTTTTTTCCAATTATAGTTTCTGTATAATGAACTAACTACTATTATTCTTTTATTATCTAAATCGATTAATATTTGCTGACCTGCAAAACCACTCAATCCTAAAATTTTTCTTGTCTTATCAATTCCAAAAATATCAAAATGGATTTGGCCACCATAGGATTTTGTATAAAGACCTACATCAGTTGTATGCTTTATGTTGTCTTTCTTTTGAATTCTATTTTCATAAATAGTTTTTAAATATTTACCAGCACAAGTATCGTTATGCCAATCCTCCATCATTGTTTTAGCAATTCTTAAATAATCATATCTATTTGCATAAAAAGAATATCTTGCAGAAACGAAATCTTCATTAAAATATTTTTTGGATCTTTGAAATTGAACACTATTTTTAACTTTAACATGTTCATTAAAAACTTTATATAATAATTTTTCCCAATCAGCGCCAGCCTTATGTTTTACATAATTCATAATTACATTAGTGGTCAAGGCACTATAATTATAAATTAATTTACTTTTTTCCGTACCTCTTAAATATTTATTCATTACTCTCTCTAGACCAATAACATTTACATTTTCTTCTTTCTTTTCACCTTTGATCCTATTATCTGATGAGCCTTCATTTCTTCTTTCACCAACCCATTTTTGGTCTCCACCTCTCATATTTAAGAGATCAAGCAGTACTGCATCTTCGTAAAGAGTATCTTTAATTAATGGCCAATCATTTAATTTTACATTTACGTTATCAATATAACCTTCACAAATTGCGTGCCCTGTTACATAAGACACTAAACTTTTACCCATTGAATGTGATGGTAATAAACCATCGAGTATTGTATGCCCACTGCTAACTTTTTTAGGAATATCAGACACATCAATAACAATTTTATCGTCTTCAAATAACAAATAACTAATTATCCCTGTATTTTTGTTATTTTTAAATTCTTTTAGAACGTCTTTATCTTCTCTTAAATTTGATTGAAATTTGTAATGATTTTCTGAACCTTTTATTACCCATCCACTATATTCTAAAAGAGGATAATCCCAGGTCCTCTTATTTTTATTTGCTTGTGCGTTGGATGAGAGAAAAATTACTAAAATAATAGAAAAAAATATTTTTTTCATAAATAAAAATAAACAAGTTCTAAAGTAGTGTCAATTCTAACTTTGTTTCATCACTTGTTCATCACAAAGTTCATCACAAGTCAGAACAAAAAAAACCCCAAAAGTATTGCTACCGTTGGGGTTTTTAAATTTCGTGAGTACGAAAAGGGTATTACATTCTCATTCACTAGTTCAATAAGTCTTAAATTACCTATCTTTTCTTAAAATTGTTCATCTATGTTCATCTAAATTAAGGGCAAATTCAAAAGGAACTCAAAAGATAATGTGTGAATAATTGGAAAGTTCAACTTTAATAAAAGGTATGTTCATTATATCTTTAGTAATGGATGTTGAACTATCATTAATCAAATTTATCAATCACTACACTAAACATAACCGTGATGATAATGGAGAAAAATATAGTGAAGACCAAGCAAATTTAATTGAAACTTTTGGGTATTCATTTGTAGAACACATTCATCCAAGAGTATTTGAGAAAAATATTACTGAAAATAAGATTAAACTAAAATCAAAAAGGAGAAAAAGTGGTTTTGTTAAAATCCCATTAAATCCAGTTCAAATACTTCATTTTAAATTATTATATAATCTTGCTTATATTAAGCGTTTTTATCCCGCTAAAATTTCTAAGTTTGATTTCTCAGAGGATTTGAGTGAATTATTAGACAATGAAGATAAGATAATTAATTTATATTCAGAAGTGAAGAAGATTGATTTAAATTAATAAGACTATTTTTTTCTACAATTGAAATTTATTTTACCATTTCTACCCAAATCGGGATTGTAAACAATATCAAATGTTCCACTCTCTGTAATAGTATTAAATGTTAAAGTAGTTGTAACATTTTTTACTTTTTGAACTGATATATAATTATAGTTTGTGGATAAATTTTTATCAAATGTAAAACCACCCCCAGTAGTTGTTCTTGTACCATATTTATCTTTAATTAATGTTAATGGACCTCCAGTTCCAAACCAAGTTCCCATTCCTTGAGTTCTACTTGTATCAACACATAGATAATCAATGTATTCTGTTTTTTTTTCTTCTGAACAACTGGATAACAAAAATATTGATAATATTGAGATTAATAATCTTTTTATCATTTATCTTTTAATTCTCTTTTAAATAGCGCTGTTAAATAATCAGAATCACCTTTAATGATATTAATTAATTCCCAACCTTCTTTTCCAAATTCATTTAATTTAGTTTCGTCAATACCATTAAGGATAAAATCACTTGTTGCTTGACCTTTTTCACCCACATAAACAGTTTTATATTCAAACTTCTTCATAAATAATTCTAACAAATCAACATCTATTTTACTACTTTGAAATTATTAGGGATTCTTTTATGTAGTTTGATTAATGCCTCATCAGAATTACCTAGATAAACACTCATTACCATTCTTGGACTTGTGTTCATCAATTTTGATATGTCTTCAATTACAGTTCCTTTTTTCCATTGTTCAGTAGCGTATGTATGTCTGATTGAATAAAGAGGTCTTGTTCCACCTTTGTAATAATAAAGATTTAAGTCTTTTGAAAATCTGGAAAAGGTTTTACCTGTCTTGTTCTTTAATGTCTTTCTGTCTTTGATAAATGGAAAAAGTAAATAGTCATCATCTTTTATATCTGAATGTCTGTTTAAGATTTCTGGAAAAATATGTTTGGTAAAAAAGTCATTAGCGATTGGATAATGAATTGGTTTAGTTTTGGTATTTCTTACTGTAAATTTAAGAATATCGGTTTCTGGATTATCTCTATCTTTTATAAACTCATAATCACTTCGTTTCATATTTAATGGTTCTAATCCTGGTCTAAATCCAGCGCTTCTTAATAAGTTGTAATAATCTTTACACTCAAGGAAATACATCTCTTTTGTTTTTTCATACTCTTTCTTACATCTGTTGTTAATCAAATTAAGTTCATTATTTTCATAAGGTTCTCTTGGAGTATTAATTACTTGTTGTGTTGGAGTATCAGGAATGTAATTAACCGTTCCTCTATCTTTCGCTCTTTTAAACATTTGAGTGAGAACAGAAAAGTATTTGTTGATTGTACTTCCACTTCTACCATCTTCTTGTAATGATGATAAAATCTCATCATCAACGATTTGTTCAACTGTTTCTATATCTTTGTAGTCAATATCTTCAAAAAAAGGTTTTAGATAATTCCATTTTGACTTATCTCTTTCACCTTGTTCGTTATTCTTTAAATGAGTTTTGTGTTTATATTTTCTAATCTTAAACATTAAATATGGTTGAGCGATGTCTAAATCAAAAGACTTCTCTCTATCGTATTTTGAGTCAATGTGATTTTTAAACCAATCAACATAGTATTCTTTCGCTTTTGATATTGCTTCATTTATGTTTTTTGTTTTACAAGTTTTTTGAAAATGATTTGATGGATATTTTTTATACCCAGTACCAATATAAAAAGAACAAGTATAAGTTTGTTTGTTTTCAAACTTGTAAATTCTAATTTTCTGTTTTGTTAATATCTTCAATGTACTCTTATCTATCTTTGGCATAACTTTTTTCCTATCTTCATTATAATAAATGGACTTTTGAGGTAATCAAATGGATTACCTCAAATCGTTTGGTAAGTTATTAATCCAACACAAATCATCGAATATCTTCCACTTCTTTTTAAAACTATCTGTGTAATCTTCTCCCTTTCCAATTGCTCTTTTTAAACTTTTCTTTAAGATAAAATAATTTCTAGTTATCAAGTACTGTTTATATTCTTGTTCAATATCAATACTATTGTTGGGTAATTTTGGAATTTTCACAAATTCATCAAATGATAAAGTTCTTTTCCAAATACTTTTATGTTTGTTTTTTTTCATAGTTATTTTCCTTTCGTTGTTAAGTTTAACTATGAGTACATATTACCAGAATAGAGTGATGAAATCGTTTACCTGTGATGATGTCTTTACAGAGGTAACTTAATTATCTGAATATTCGCCAGGAAAATTACCTTTACAGACATTTTCCAATATCTTTGACGCTTTGAGTATGTTTCTACTAATAATGACAGACTTGTTTTTAAATGACTTAATTCCACTACCAATTCCTTGTAGTTTTCGTCTTCTTAACTTTCCTTTTTGAAGTAGTGATTTAACCTTACTTTGTCTTTCATCAATTTTGTTGTTAGTTAATTCCCAGATATCTTCCAATCTTTTGTCTTTATTTTTTTGTCTAAACTTCCAAGCAATTAAAAAACTATCTAATGCTATGGTTTTAATATTTTTTCTTTGATGTGTTAAAACAAATCTAGATGTCGATTTATTAACCTTATTTTTCAGTATTTTAGGTATTTCTCTCTGAATTTCTTTAATCTTAAAGTTGGTTGGAATTTCTAATGTAATCGCTTGTGGATTTGAAACTTTAGTAACAATCTTAATAGTTCCTTTAGAAGTAAAAAGACTTGAATGAGTTTTAAACCATTTATCAAATTTAGAGTTCTTAATTTCACTTAAATTCCAAGTTTTGTAATATTCTTTATCAATTTTTTTACTTAATTCTTTATCTAATAAACAAGTTTTTAAGTAATCAAACCAAACTCTATAAGGTTGTAGTTCACCAAATTTAATCATTTTTGTAATGTTGTGTATATCCTCCAAAGAATTTGTAAATTATTGCTGAGTAAATAATGAAAGTACCTAAAGAAATTAGGTGAGAGTCCATTTCTCTAAAAAAAGTTTTTGTTATAAAAAATGAGATAACTACTACAAAAAAGCATCCAAAAATTCTCCAATGTAATTTAATCTTTTCTTTGATAGGACTTACATTTTTCATACTTTTGAATACCATTTTTTTTAAACAAAAACATTAACTTTTGACTAGATTCTATCAAATGTTAATGCTTTTTGTTGAGGTATCTAGGTTTCCTGTTAGCGTATTCTAATCAAGTTCTCGGTTAGAACATAACGAAAGGAAAAAAATGACAGTATATTTTTATGGAAGAAACAGTGATGTAGAGAGTTTTGACAGACAATCTAGTATTCAAACTCAATTATCTAAGTGTCAATCTTATGCTAATATCAAGGATTTAAAGATTGATGTTGAAATAACCGAACAAGTATCTGGTACAACTTGTTTTGAAAGAAGAATTAAAGGTTCTGAACTAATGAGTTTCTTAAAGAGAGGTGACCATATCATCTGTTCACATTTAGATAGATTTAGTCGTAATACTTTAAATCTACTTCAACTTGTTGAAAAATTTAGAAAACAAAAAGTAAGTCTTCACTTTGTAGATGTTGGAGGAGAGGTAACAGGAACTGACGCTATTGGTTCTGTATTTCTTAAACTACTTTCTGTTTTCGCTGAATTTTACGCCAAACAAGTGAGTGAAAAATCTAAAGCGACTAAACAAAGAATGATTAAAGAAAACAAGTACACTGGTGGTTTTAGACCTAAGTTTGGATATGATGTTGATGATAATGGATATCTAGTGCCTTGTGAAAAGGAACAATCAATCATTCGTCTTATGAAGATTTTACGAAAGAAAGGTAACTCTTATAAAAAGATTGCTGAAGTTGTTACTAAATCAACTCGTAAGAAATTTGCTCAATCTTGGGTTTTTAATATCTTAAAAAGAGAGAGTTCTATTCCACCAAATGAAGAAATCATTAGACACAATATTTGTAATGTAGAATTACAACCAACTATTGCTGATATTTAAACAAAAATCTAATTGTTTGAATGTAATAATATTGGTAGGTTTGTATAACCACTAGGAGAGTTGTGTCTAAAAAATACTCAAAACTTAAAAATTACATTTCAAAGAAAATGAGTATGTCTCATATCTATCAACCATTAATGTTGATTGAACTTATTAAAGGTAATGGAAAAGCGTCTGGAAATAACATAGCAAAATCATTTTTAAGTTATGATGAAACACAGATAGATTATTATAAAAAGATTACTACCTTAATGCCATTTAAGTATCTTTCTAAACACTTAAATGAAATTAAGAAATCAAAAGACAATTATTCATTCGAAGACTTTGACTTAGAGGAAAGTCAAAAGGATGAGTTAATCAAAATGTGTTCTAATAAACTCGAAAGTTATATTAAGAAAAGAGGTATTAAAAAAATCTTTGGTCACAGAACTTTAGCGAGTGGAGTTATTTCAGGAAGTATTAGATATAAAGTATTGTTAAGAGCAAAGAATAGATGTGAAAGTTGTGGAATATCTAACAAAGAAAAGGCATTAGAAGTTGACCACATTATTCCAAGAACTAAAGGTGGAAAAGATGAACTAAGTAACTTCCAAGCACTTTGTTACACCTGTAATTCTCAAAAGAGTAATAAAGATGACACACATTTTAAGAAGATATTAGAGAGTTATAATCATAGAAAAAAAGGATGTATCTTTTGTAATATTTCACAAAGTAAAGTTGTTAAATCAAATGAACTTGCTGTTGTAATTAAAGACAATTATCCCGTTACAAAACACCACTGTTTAATTATTCCAAAACGCCATTGTTCTGATTACTTTGATTTATATCAACCTGAAATTAATGCTATTTCTCAACTCATTAATGAGATGAAAACTGAATTACAAAAAAAAGACAAAACTATAAAAGGATTTAATATTGGTAACAATTCAGGTGAAGTATCTGGTCAAACAATCTTTCATTGTCATATTCACTTAATACCAAGAAGAAAAGGGGATACTTTAAATCCTAGAGGTGGTGTTAGAGGGGTGATAAAAGATAAACAGGATTATTAAATGAAAAAAAAATATATCAAGTGGATTATAGGATTTATAATTATTGTTATAATTTATGTTGTTTCGGGACTTCTTTATATAGAAATAGAGAAAAGAAATAATGTTAAAGAAATTTCTGAAAAAAGAGAAAGACAAGTAAAAATAACCAAAGGTTTATACACCACAAAATTATTTGGTATTAAATTACAACAACAAGCAGATATTCTTTTATTTTCATTACAAAATGTAGCGTCAACATATGGAAATATAGATAAAGTTTATGATGAAAAAGGTTTAATAAAAAATACAGAAAATTTATTTTATTATGATTATTCAGTTAAATTAAATTCATTTATTAATGATGAGGGAATAGAAAGCACAAAGCAGTCTTGTGTGGATATGTATAAAAAACTTGAAAGAGAAAATCCTGAAGAACTATGTATTAAACCAATTATTAAAAATGAAAATTTTTCTGACTATTATATTAAGTATCATCCCTATGGTTATAGAATTTGGTCAATAACAGGTAAATTAAACAAAAACCATTCTGATAAAAATAAATGTGTTGAAGATTTAAAACCATATGCCAATATTTTAATGAATAATATTAAAAAACAAAACCCTAGTGAAAGAATTGTTGTTGAAGATAAATTTTATCCATCTGAAAGAAAACCAAAAGTAATTTTTTCTTATAAATCTGAATTTGATAACGACACTACTTCAACACTCATTATTGAAGGTGTTTGTAAAAATAACTCATCCTATATTTCATTAAGTGCTCCACTACTTCAACCTAATAGTGGTGAATTAAAAAGAATTAGAAAACAAATAATAGAAAAAAAACAACTCAATAAAAAAGAGAATTTTGATAAAAGTGTTAAAGAAAAAGAGAAGTCAATAAATTCTCAAGGTCTTCAATAAATATTTAGACTATCTACTATCTACAAACCGTCTAATAGCATTCTCAACAAAGACAGACATTATTAGTCCATTCTTGTTACATAATTCTTTAAATCTATTTCTATAGTCTTTTGAAATTAAAAAATTAACTCTTTCTTTTTTCTTATTTTGTTTCATTATTTTATCTGATTGGACTGACCACATTGTTATTACTCCTTGATTTCGTATTTGATTTTAAGTTCATTGATTAAGTCTGATAGAAACTTACCTGTTTCTCTAATATTGTAACTATCACCACTTTTACCTGAAATTTGTTTGATGAAATCTAATGTTCTATCTTTCATCATATAAAGACGGTTTGATTGTAACATATTAAATAACTCATCTTCTGCTTGTTCTGTGTCATAGTAATTCTTTAGATTTTCTCTAGTAATTTGTTGAACAGATTGTTGTATTAAGTTCATTTCTTTTCTCTTTGAAACTTGGTTATCAATTCATTCTTATATTTGGTTACTAATTCATCTAGTTCTTTGGTTAAGGCAATCTTACTAAAGGTGTTTCTAGTGGACTTTATCTTATTCCAGATACTTGTTATTTTGTTTTCCATAATAGTATTTATAAGTGTTGAACTTGATGTAGTTGACTTCGTCAACAAGACTAGCGTCTTGGTCTCATTGGTGATTATTAACTTGAGGTAATGTTTCATTCAGACAAAACTTTGCTATCAACTAATACTTAAAAAAATATTAGAAGTTAGAAAAGTCTTGCCCTTGAGTACAATGTACAAACAGACACTTACCTTGGAGTATTGAAAATTGGCATTCACAGACAAACGGTCAGCGCTTCAATCTGCTGGATGAACCAGATACTTACCACTTTGTAGTCTTCAAACTACTAACGCTAGATTTAATATCTTGGTAAGTTTGATATTAAATTCTATAGGATTTGACAGTCAGCGTCTCACCTTCGTTTTTCCTTAAAATGAGTTTAAGGTCTCGTATGTTGTAATAAGAAAAGTTCCAATTAAATTCTTAATACGATTTTAATAAAGTCTGATAAATGTTTCTCTTTAATCACATCGCTATACGCTTAAAATGACTATTTAAAATATCGTACTTCTTAATATCTATTTATACATCACAGATACTTCACTTTAGATTTTTTTGATAAGTTTTTGTCAGAGGTAACCTTCAATCTAATCTCAACTATATTCTAATTGTTAATCAATCATATAGTGTGTGTATTTTGGTGTAGAGAGTGTTTGAGTAGATTGTATCGTATTAAGATTTTTAGACACTCCAGCGTCTTAAATTGTTCATCTATCGTTCATCTAATTGTTCATCTAAATTTAGAACAAAAAAAAACCCCAAAAGTATTACTACCGTTGGGGTTTTTAAATTTCGTAGGTACGAAAAGGGTATTACATTCTCATTCACTAGTTCAATTAGTCTTAATTTACTTATCTTTCCTTAAAATTGTTCATCTATGTTCATCTAAATTAAGGTCAAATTCAAAAGGAACTCAAAAGATGACTTTATTTTATAGGTGGGTTAAGGTTATTTTGATGAATAAATTATCACTATATGTTTTTTTGATTTTGATGTGGTGCAATGTTGGTTTTGCTGAATGTGTGGAAGGTAACTGCATTAGTGGTCAAGGAACTTTAATTGATAATGGGCATACTTATGTTGGTGAATTTAAAGATGGTAAAGTACACGGACAAGGAAATCTAATATATCCAAATGGAGATAAATATGTTGGAGAATATCAGAATGGAAAAAGACACGGTCAAGGAACTTTTACTAAAAAAAATGGTGACACTTATGTTGGTGAATGGAAGAATAGTATGAAACACGGTCAAGGAACATATACATTTGCAAATGGTGACGAATATTTTGGAGAATATAAAAAAGATAAAAAAGATGGATTAGGAATTTATACCTTTGCAGATGGAGATGTGACTGGGGGAGAATTTAAAGAGGGCAAGTTATTCAAAAAAAATTCACTTTTTAAAAAAGATAATAAAAAAAGAGAAACTGTCAAAAAAAAAGAAAAGTAAAAACTTCCCCTTAAATTTTAGTAGAATTGGAGTCCACAGAAACAACTGACATTGAATAGTGAAATTAAAAAAATCCCTGAAACTTTTATTTAAAAATAAAGTTATAAATCTGGATTATTAATAAAACAGGTGAAATAAAAGTACATAATACAAACAACCAGTTTAATAAATTTTTAATAAATCTTATTATCAAAAATATATATTTATTTTTTACATCATAACCTTCTTTAATTCTCCAATCGCCTCCATACTGATTGTACATCTTCTTTTCTGCTTTAATTTGTTCAGAAGTTCTATTTTGTAAACTTTTCCATACAGATAAATCACTATCAAAAGTGTAAGACAAGGTTGGCAATGTTGCTATTAATATTAAGTAAATGAATGAGTCTAAATAGAATGACCGATAATAAAGTACTGATATAAATACTATTAAATACCAAAAAAACATAAATACTTTGTCTTGTTGATTAAATTTAGTATTCATACCTAACCCTAGCAAATCGACATCTATTTTACTACTTTGAAATTGTTAGGTATTCTTTTATGTAATTTAATTAATGCTTCATCAGAATTACCTAGATAGACACTCATTACCATTCTTGGACTTGTGTTCATCAATTTTGATATGTCTTCAATTACAGTTCCTTTTTTCCATTCCAGCGTCTTAAATTGTTCATCTATCGTTCATCTAATTGTTCATCTAAATTTAGAACAAAAAAAAACGCCAGAGTGATTGATTTCTCTGGCGTTTTTAAATTTCGTAGGTACGAAAAGGGTATTACATGCCCATTCCGCCCATGCCACCCATGCCGCCCATTCCACCAGGCATTCCACCAGGCATTCCACCGGCACCAGAATCTTTGTCGTCTGGTTTGTCAGCAATCATGGCTTCAGTAGTTACAAGTAATCCAGCAATCGAAGCCGCATCTTGTAAAGCTGTTCTTACAACTTTAACAGGATCGATGATACCTTTCGCAAACATATCAACGTATTCTTCGTTCTGAGCATCGTAACCCATATTCTTTTTATTTTGTTCAAGTAGTTTTCCAACTACAACTGAACCGTCAACTCCAGCATTTAAAGTTATTTGTCTAATAGGAGCTTGTAAAGCTTTAGCAACTAATGCAACACCAGCTTTTTGATCGTCTCCTTTAACTTTAAGTGTGTCAAGACTTTGTGAAGCGTATAAAAGAGCACAACCACCACCAACAACTATTCCTTCTTCAGCAGCAGCTCTAGTTGCATTAAGAGCATCTTCAACTCTATCTTTTCTTTCTTTAACTTCTACTTCAGTTGCACCACCAACTTTGATTACAGCAACTCCACCAGCAAGTTTTGCTAGTCTTTCTTGAAGTTTTTCTCTGTCATAATCAGAAGTTGTTTCACCTACTTGTTGTTTGATTTGAGCACATCTAGCTTCAATTTCAGATTTTTTACCATTGCCGCTAATGATTGTGCTGTTATCTTTATCAACTTTAACTCTCTTACAAGATCCAAGATCAGTAAGTTTAACGTTTTCAAGTTTAACACCAATATCTTCAGAGATAACCTGACCGCCTGTTAAAATTGCAATATCATCAAGCATTGATTTTCTTCTATCACCAAAACCTGGAGCTTTAACTGCAACAACTTTTAAACCACCTCTAAGTTTATTTACCACAAGAGTTGCAAGAGCTTCGCCCTCAACATCTTCAGAAATAATCATTAGTGGTCTACCAGCTTGTACAACAGCTTCTAAAAGTGGAACCATTGGTTGTAAGTTAGTTAATTTCTTTTCATGCAATAAGATGAAAGGGTTTTCTAACTCTGTAGTCATTTTATCAGCGTTAGTAATAAAGTATGGTGATAAATAACCTCTATCAAACTGCATACCTTCAACAACGTCTAACTCAGTTTCTACTCCCTTAGCTTCTTCAACAGTGATAACACCTTCATTGCCAACTTTTTGCATAGCTTTTGCAATCATGTTACCAATTTCTTTATCACCATTAGCTGAAATAGTTCCAACTTGAGCAATCTCATCAGTATCTTTAACTTTTTTTGCTGAAGCAATTAAGCTCGCTTTAACATGTTCTACTGCTGCATCTATTCCTCTTTTAACATCCATAGGGTTCATGCCAGCTGTTACATATTTTACACCTTCTTTAACAATTGCTTGTGCTAAAATAGTTGCTGTAGTTGTTCCATCACCAGCTTCCTCATTTGTTTTGCTAGCAACTTCCTTAACCATTTGAGCACCCATGTTTTCAAATTTATCTTCAAGATCAATTTCTTTTGCAACAGAAACACCATCTTTAGTAATTCTTGGTGCACCATAAGATTTGTCGATAACAACGTTTCTACCTTTTGGTCCAAGAGTAACTTTTACTGTGTTAGCAAGGATATCAACACCTCTTATCATTGCTGCTCTTGCTTCAGAGTCGAATTTTACAACTTTTGCCATTTTATTTTCTCCTTTAAATTAAATTATTTGCCAGAAATACCCATAATGTCAGACTCTTTCATTATGCTGTATTCTTTGCCATCTATTTTGATTTCAGTTCCTGACCATTTGCCAAAAAGAACTTTGTCTCCAACTTTCACATCCATTGGAATTAGTTTTCCATCTTCAGTTTTTGCACCACCACCAACAGCAATAACTTTACCTTCTTGAGGCTTTTCTTGAGCTGTATCGGGGATAATTATTCCTCCAGCAGTTTTTTCACTACTGTCTAAAACTTCTATTAAAACTCTATCGTGTAACGGTTTAAATTTCATAAATTCTCCTTTTATTATGCGACTCATATAGCTATTAGGTTTACTATTTCAAGAGATGTTAAAAAAAATATGTAGGGCAAAAAACCAGAGAAATTGTGTTTTTTATAAGTTATACCTCCCATAATGACTAAGAATTTAGATAAGGATGGATTAAGGTCGATTGTAGAGAATTATGATATTTTTTATATCGATTTATGGGGTGTTGTTCATAATGGGATAACTCTTCATAAAAACGCAATCGAAGCCTTAGAAGAAATCACCAAAGCAAACAAAGACTATGTGCTTTTAACCAATGCGCCAAGACCCAATAAAACAGTAAATAATTTTTTAGAAAAAATGGGAATGAACAAAGAAATTAGAGAAAAAGTTTATTCTTCAGGAGAAGCAGCGCTGAATTATTTAAAAAAAAATTCTCTAGAAGAAAAGTTTTATCATGTGGGACCACCAAGAGATTTTGATTTATTTTTAGATTTTAAAAAAAATAAGACTAATAACATTAAAGAAAGCTCATACTTACTCTGTACAGGATTATTTGAAGAGCAAGGTGAGGATTTAAAATATTACAAAGAGTTATTCAATGATCATATGGATAAGAAAATGATATGCACTAATCCAGATTTAATTGTTGATAGAGGTGAAAAAAGAGAATTATGTGCAGGGTCTGTAGCTCTTGTTTTTGAAAAAATGGGTGGAGAGGTTATTTATTTTGGAAAACCATTTCCTGAAGTTTATAATCAAGCAATTAATAACGAAGGAAAAAGAGTTTTATCTATCGGCGATAATTTAAATACGGATATTAAGGGAGCCAATCTTTTAAATTTTAATTCATTAATTATATCAAATGGTGTTCATAAAGATGAAATTAAAAAAGAAGGCATTGATGTAATTTCAAAAAAATATGAAGTTGTTGTAAACTTTATTCAAACAGAATTAAAATGGTAAAATATGAAGTTGTATAAAGATTTTAATATTTCAAACAATCATAAAAAATCAATTATCTTGATTGGAAATTTTGATGGCGTTCATTTAGGTCATCAAAAATTATTTAAATTAGCAAATACTTATAAAAAAAAATTTAATCTAAAAATTGGTGTTTTAACATTTGAGCCAATGCCTAAAATGTTTTTTAATAAAAATTTTAAAAACTTTAGAATTTCAAATATAAATCAAAAAAAAATAATTTTAGATCATTTAGGGGTCGATTTTATAATTACTAAAAAATTTGATAAAAAATTTTCTGCAATTAAGTCTGATTTTTTTATTAAAGAAATTTTATCAAAAAAATTAGAAGCTCAATACATATTTGTTAGCAATAACTTTAGATTTGGCAACAAAAGAGAGGGAGATGTTAGGCAGTTAATAAATAATGAGGGAAGATACCATTACAAAATAGTAAAACCACAACCATTAATTTTAAATAAAAAAGTTATCTCCTCAACATATATCCGTTCTCTTCTAGAAAAAGGGCAGTTAAAGAAAACTAATAAGTTATTAAGTCGAAATTGGTCAATTGAAGGAATTGTTCAAAAGGGAAGACAGCAAGGAAAAAAAATTGGTTTTCCAACGTGCAATATTGATATTAAAGATTATGTGATAGCAATGCCCGGAGTGTATGCCGTTAAAGTAAAACAAAAAAACTCCAATAAATCACTAAAAGCGATTGCCAATCTTGGTTATAGACCAACTTTTAATCAAAAAAAAATTTTATTAGAAGTGCATATTTTTAATTTTTCTGGAAATCTTTATAATAAGTATTTATCAGTAGAGTTCACAAAATTTATAAGAAAAGAGAAAAAATTCAAAAACGTTGATCAATTAAAAAAACAAATTCAAAGTGATTTAAAAGTCGCTAAAAAAAGTTAACATGAGCAAAGAAAATATAAATTTACCTAAAACAGCTTTCTCCATGAAAGCAAATTTACAGAACAAAGAACCTGAAATTTTAGAATATTGGAAAAAAATTGACCTTTATAAGGAGTTGAGAAAATCTAATAAGGGAAAAGAGAAGTTCATACTTCACGATGGCCCACCATATGCGAATGGTAATATTCACATGGGCACTGCTTTAAATAAGATTTTGAAAGATATCATTGTTAAATTTCATCAAATGGATGGTAAAGATTCTGTATATGTTCCAGGATGGGATTGTCATGGTTTACCGATTGAGTGGAAAATCGAAGAGCAATATAAAAAAAATAAAAAAAATAAAAATGAAGTTCCAATAACAGAATTTAGAAAAGAGTGTAGAGAGTTTGCTGAAAAATGGATTGAAGTTCACAAAACACAATTTAAACGATTAGGTGTTGTTGGAGATTGGGAAAATCATTACGCAACAATGAGCTTTGAAGCAGAAGCTCAAATCGTAAGAGAATTAGGAAAATTTTTAAAAGAAGGAAGTCTTTATAGAGGTTTTAAACCTGTTCTTTGGTCAACTGTAGAAAAAACAGCTTTAGCAGATGCTGAGGTTGAGTATCAAGATCATAAATCAGATACAATTTATACAGCATTCCCAGTTAAGAAAACAAATATAAAAGAATTAGAAAATACAGATGTTATTATATGGACAACCACACCATGGACTATACCTGCAAACAAAGCTCTAGCTTATAATGAAGCCTTAGATTATTTAATAATTGAATTAGGTGATGAAGGAGATTTTAAGAATAAAAAAATAGTTGTTGCGGAAGCTCTACTAGAATCTGTAATCAAAGATTGTGAAATCAAAAGTTATAAAGAAATAAAAAAATTTAAGGGTAAGGATTTTAAAGATACAATTTGTAGTCACCCTTTCTTAGAGCTAGGTTATGATTATGATATACCAATGCTTGAAGCAAGATTTGTTACAACAGAACAGGGAACAGGTATTGTTCATTGTGCACCCAGTCATGGTCCTGATGATTTTAATCTTTGTTTAAAGTATGGGATAAAAGCCATAGAGACAGTAGATGGTGATGGTAAATACACTAAAAACCTTCCTTTATTTGAGGGAACTCATATTTTTAAAGCTAATCCAATTGTTATTGAAAAATTAAAAGAACAAAAAAAATTATTATCTAATGGAGAGCTAGTTCATTCATATCCACATTCATGGAGATCAAAAGCACCTCTTGTTCATAGAGCAACTCCGCAATGGTTTATTTCAATGGAAAGTCATGGCTTGAGAAAAAAAGCGTTAAAAGCTCTTGATGATACTAAATTTTATCCAGACAAAGGCAGAGAAAGAATAAAAGCAATGATTGAAACAAGGCCAGATTGGTGTGTTTCAAGACAAAGAGTTTGGGGAGTTCCACTTCCAATATTTGTTCATAAAACTACTAAAGAAATTTTAGTAGATGATAATGTAAATGAGAATATTGCGAGCATTTATGAAAAAGAAGGTTCTGATTGTTGGTTTTCTGACAGTCCTCAAAGATTTTTAGGGGATAAATATAAAGCAGAAGATTACGAAAAAATAAGTGATATTGTTGAAGTTTGGTTTGATAGCGGTTGCACTCATGCATTTGTTTTGGAAAAAAGAGAAGATCTTCAATGGCCAGCATCAATGTATTTAGAAGGCTCAGATCAGCATAGAGGATGGTTCCATTCGTCACTTTTAGAATCTTGTGGAACAAGAGGGAGAGCACCTTATGAATCGATATTATCACATGGATTTGTTGTGGATGGCAAAGGTCTGAAAATGTCAAAATCTGTAGGAAACGTAATTGCACCTGAGGATATTTTAAAAAAGTATGGTGCAGATATTTTAAGAATATGGGTTGCATCATCTAATTATGCTGAGGATTTAAGAATTGATTATTCTATTTTAGAACAACACGCTGATTCATATAGAAAAATTAGAAATACATTTAGATATTTGCTAGGTAACTTAAATGATGATTTCCAAAAAATTGATTTGGAAAGTCTAGACATTAAACAATTGCCAGAGCTAGAGAGATATATGCTTCATAGAGTGTATGAGCTAAATAATAATTTTAAAAATTATTTTAAATCTTATGATTTTCACAATCTTTATAAAGAGCTTTTAAATTTTTGCACAGTAGACCTATCTTCATTTTATTTTGATATTAGGAAAGACGCTTTATATTGTGACTCAAAAAATTCTGATAGAAGAAAGAGTAGTATAGTAGTTTTAAATATTATTTTAGAATCTTTGGTTAAATGGTTTGCACCAATACTTTCATTTACAACCGAAGAAATTTTTACCCTGATAAACAAAGAGCAAAAAAGTATTCATCTTGAACAATTCATGAAATATCCAGAGTCTTTTCAAGATGAAGAACTGCATAAGAAATGGATAGAGTTAAAAAAAATTAGAGATATCTGTAATATAAGTATTGAAGCAAAAAGAGCTAGCAAAGAAATAGGATCAAGCTTAGAAGCTAGTCTAATTATTAATCTAAATAAATCATTATTCGAAATTTCAAAAAATGTAGATTTTTCAGAAATATGCATCACATCCTCTGCTTTAGTTCATCAATCAAACACTGATGAAATAATTATTAAAACGATTAAAGCCGAAGGAAATAAATGCCCAGTTTGTTGGAAGATCAATAAAGTTAAATGTGAGAGACATTCAGATTAACTAAAAAGGTTGATGAACAAAATTAACTTAAAAAACTTTTATTTAAATTTAGTAATTATATTAGTAGTTTTTATATTTGATCGTACAACAAAGCTATATATCTTAAAACTTGCAGAAGTAGAAACATCAGTTGATATTTATATCACTCCTTTTTTAAACTTATTTTTAATCTGGAACAAAGGAATAGCTTTTGGATTATTTTCTATAGATGGAAGTGTTATTTATAATTCTATTACAATCTTAATTGGTCTTATCATTATTGCTATTATATTTATGATGTTAAAAAATGATAATATTCAGCGTTACTTTTTTGCTTTAATTGCAGGTGGCGCTTTTGGGAACTTTTATGACAGGATAGTTTATACAGCCGTTCCAGATTTTATTGATTTACATTTTTATGGCTTTCATTGGTTTGTTTTTAATGTAGCTGACATATTTATTACCATTGGAGTTTTTTGCCTTATTTTAGTAGAACTTTTCTTTAATAATAAAAAAACAAATGAAAAAAACTAATCCATTAATAGCTTCTTTTTTAATAATTCTCTTTTTAAACTCTTGTGGCACAATTGCTGAAGGATTGGGAGGAAGCAAAAAAAAAGGAAGTGACGAATTTTTGGTTGAAAAAAAGTCACCATTAGTACTACCACCTAGCTTTGGAGAGTTGCCAGAACCTGGAAAGCAACCTGAAGAAAACATAATATCAGATAAAAAAGATACATCAGATATTGAAGATATAATAAATCAAAGCTCTTCTATAAGCACAAGTGAAAAAAGTGATGATGCAAAAAATTCTATTGAGCAATCTATTATTAAAAAGATTAATGAAAAAAAAGTTAATTTAATAGAAACTACAGAAATAAATTTAGATAAAGTTATAGAAGATAATGAAGAACCAAAAAAAAAAGGTTTTTTTAAAAAACTAAAAAATAAATTCAATAATCTAGAGCATTAAAGAAATGATATTTAAAAATTTTTTAAATATCAAAAGTTCTAAAATAATAAAAAAAGATTTTTTAAAACTACTAAAAAATCAGCCAGCATTGTTTGAAACTTTAAAACCCACGTATAAATATAGCTATTCAAAAAAAATGATTAAAAAATATAAAAAATTATCAAATTTAAGAATAATTGGTATGGGTGGATCTGTTCTTGGCTCTGAAGCTATTTATGATTTTTTAAAACCTAAAATAAAAAAAAAAATTACTTTTGTAAATAATTTAAACAGCAATGCAGATTATTTTAATAATAAAAATATAAATTTAAATTTAATTATTTCTAAATCAGGAAATACATTGGAGACAATAGCGAATGCTAATGCATTAATTACCAAAAAAGAAAAAAATATTATTATTACTGAGTCAAAAAATAGCTATCTAACTAACTTAGCAGCAAAACTAAAGGCAGAAATATTTGAGCATAAAAATTACGTAGGAGGCAGGTATTCTGTGTTGTCAGAAGTTGGAATGCTACCTGCAGAATTAATGAATTTGAATGAAAAGAAATTTAAGCAATTTAATAATCTTATTAAAAATAAAAATTTTATTAATAATTTAGTAAGCAACGTGTCAACTACGTTAAACTTAATTAAGAGTGGAAAACAAACGTCAATAATTTTAAATTATGATGAGCAATCTGAAAATTTATTTAAATGGTATCAGCAACTAATAGCTGAAAGTTTAGGAAAAAAATCACTTGGATTATTACCCGTTGTTTCTTCAATGCCAAAAGATAATCATAGTTTAATGCAACTTTATTTAGATGGCCCAAATAAATATTTTTATACATTTTTTAATGTTCTAGAAAATAGAAATGTTAAAATTAAGAATGATAGTGTGTTAAATACTCATAAGTTTTTAAAAAACCTATCAATAGAAAAAATAAAACAATCTCAAATGATTGCCACAGAGAAAGTTTTTATTTCAAAAAAAATACCTTTTAGAAGCTTTAGAATTTTAAAAAGAAATGAACAGTCTCTAGGTGAATTGTTCTGTTTCTTTATATTAGAGACTATTTTACTTGGTCGAGCTTTAAATGTTAATCCATTTGATCAACCTTCTGTTGAGTTGATAAAAATAGAAACAAAAAAAATATTAAGTTAAAACATTTCCAAATATAATTTTTGAAATACCATAATTTTTTTCTAGAATTAGGTTGAATTCCTTTGGTAGGTCGTCATCTTCTTTTTTATGTCTGTGAATAATTATGATGCCATCTGTGTTAAGCAATTCTAATTTAGTTATTGCATTCAGCAGAAAAGGTAATTTTTTTTCCTTATAGGGAGGGTCCATAAAAATAATATCAAATTTGTCATTTAATAGTTTAAGTGTATTTTCAGAAAAAATATCTTTTTCAATTATTTTTGTTTGATTTTGTTGATTTAAATTATCTATATTTTTTTTTAAAATATTTAATACTTCTGTGTAACTCTCCAAGAAGGTAATATTTCTAGCTCCTCTTGATAAACATTCGAGACCAAATGATCCAACACCTGAAAATAAATCTAAAATATTAGAATTTTCTAACTCTACATTTAATAATTTAGAATGTTTTAATATATTAAAAATTGACTCTTTTGTTAAATCTTTGAGAGGTCTTGTTAGTTTATCTTTAGGTAGAAGAATTTTTTTGCCTTTAAAATTTCCTGAAATAATTCTCATTCATCAATCACCTTATGACCAATATCTTTTCTATAGAAACCATCTTTCCAATTTAGGTTTTTAATTAAATTTATTGCTTTATCTCTACTATTTTTAAAATTTGATGACAGACTAACAAAATTAATTACTCTTCCACCATTTGAATAAACCTGATCGTTTATTTTTTTTGTACCAGCGTGAAAAAAATAATCATCCTCATCAAGCTTTAGATTTCCAATATTATCTATTAAAATTTGATTATTATATTTATCTGGGTAGCCCTTTGAACATAAAACAATACATAGACTTTTTTTTTCATGCCACTCTAAATTTATATCTTTTAGGTTTTCATTGCAGCACGCATTGATAATTTCAAATAAATCTGTTTTTAATTTTGGTAAAATAGTCTGACACTCTGGATCTCCCATTCGTACATTGTATTCAATCAAATAAGGTTCATCTTTAACTATCATTAAGCCAGCGTATAAGAATCCTTTATAATTAGATCCCATTTCTTCTAGAGCGTTAATGGTAGGTTTGATTATTTTATTTAATATTTTTTCTTCCAAAGGTTGATTGAGTAGTCTTGAAGGTGAATAAGCACCCATTCCGCCTGTATTCGCTCCTTTATCACCTTCTAGAACTCTTTTATGATCTTGTGCAGTTTCAAAACCCTTGATTTCTTTACCATCACTTATAATAAAATAGCTCATTTCTTCACCAACAAGAAATTCCTCAATTAATATATTTTTTGCTAATCCAAACTTTCCATCAAAAACTTCTTTTATTGCTAAATTTGCATCATCTTTATTTTCACAAATATAAACACCTTTTCCAGATGCAAGACCATCAGCTTTGACAACAAGTGGAAACTGAGTTTTATCTAAAAAAGATATTGCATCATTGGCATTTTCAAAAATACCAAATTTAGCAGTTGGTATATTGTGCTTTTCACATATTTTTTTTGTAAATATTTTTGATCCTTCTAACTGAGAAGAAATTTTATCAGGACCAAAAATACTTATTTCAGTATCTTTAAAGAAATCCACTATTCCATCAACTAATGGTTTTTCTGGTCCAACAATTAATAAACTAATTTCATTTTTGATTGAAAATTCTTTAATCTTGTTAAAGTCTGATAAATCAATTTCAATATTCTCAGCTATATCAGAAGTTCCTGCATTACCAGGAAAGCAGTATATCTTGTTAACTCTAGGTGATTTTTTGATGGACAGACATAGAGCGTGCTCTCTTCCACCACTTCCAATTATTCCAACTTTCATATAGATGTATATAAACTAAAAATGAATAAAAAATTAGCAAAATTAAAATATTTACCAAATAACTTTGAAATTATTGAAAATGGTGATCATGTCGTTTGTGCTGTATCAGGAAAATCAATTAGTTTAGAAAATCTTAATTATTGGAATGTTGAGCTTCAAGAACCATATTTTTCATATGTAGAAGCTCATAAAAAAAAAGAGACACACTAAATTCTTACTTCCATCTATCATGAGACCATATCCATTCCCCTGGATTTTTTAAAATTGTTTTCTCCAGCCAAATGTTTAGCTCTCTAGTAATTTTTTCAGTAGAGGAGTTTTTTGAAAACTCAATAGGTTTTTCAACTTTAATATTAAAATTTACACCATTATGCCTTTTAATAGAAATTGGTACTACTTTACAATTAAATTTTTTTATAAATTGTGCGGGAATTGTTGTGGTGAATGCTTCTTGATTAAAGAATTTAGATTTTATTCCTTGAGAGACTCTCTGATCAATCATTAAGGCTATAGAGTAGCCTTTTTTATATAATTTTAATAATTCTCTAACTCCACTAGTTCCTTTTTTAATTTGATTTTTGCAAATATATTTTTTTCTAATTCTTTCCATTAATATATTTAAGAAAATATTGTTTAATGGTCGATATATTGCTGATAGATTTACACCAGATTTTTCAATTTCCATCGCCATTAATTCAAAATTACTAAAATGACCAGAAACAAAAATTACTGGGGTTTTTTCAAACTTTATTTTTTGAAGAATTTCTTTACCTGTAATATTAATATTTGATCTAAATTGATCATTTCTAAAACCTTTAAGAAACATATATTCAGACAATGTCCTTCCATAATTATTCCACATATCTTTTGTAATACTCTTAATTTTTGAGGTATTAATTTTAGGAATAGCTCTTTGAATATTAGTTTTAATGAGGTTTTTTGATCTGAAAATTGGACCAAATGTTTCAAATAATTTTCCACTGAAGTGAGATGAAATTTTTAATCCTAAAAATTTATAAATAATAAAAAGAGAAGATATAATTAAAAATTCAAAAAAATATTTAATTTTTTTCATTTAATTTAATTAGTTTGTTTGTGAGATTTTTCTCATCTGATATATCAAGACTTGATTTAACATAAAAAATTTCATTTTTATTTAAGTTTTCTAGCCTTAAATAATCTTTTTCAGTAGTTATAATATGTGCGTTGAATTTTTTTGCATTGATTATTATTTCATCAAAATCTTTTTTTGAATACTGGTAATGATCTGGATATTCTAAATCACTTACAATTTTTAATTTATTATTTTTTAACATCTCTACAAAAGTTTTGTGATTACCAATACCAGAAAAAACCAAGTAATTTTGATCTTTATCAAATTCATCTATGTTTAACGGTATATATTTTCCAGAATTAATATTAATATTTGGGTTAATTCTTTTAATTTGTTCTTTGATGGCAATTAGACTTTCTTCATTTCCATTTAAAAAAACATTTTCATAAGATTTCAGATTATTAATATTTTCTCTTAAAGGTCCTGATGGTAGTGTAAGTCCATTTCCGATCCAATTTAGATTATTAAAACAAACAATTTCTAAGTCATATTTGATAGTGCTATCTTGTAGTCCATCATCAAAGATAGCAACTTCAAAACCTTCTGAAATGGCTTCATTAAGTGCAGTAATTCTTTTCAAATTGCTAAACAAAACTCCGTTTTTACTAAGTAGTTTTTGCTCATCAGTTTGATTGGGATAAAATTTTTTAATAAAACAAGCTCTGATATTATTTTTATCTAAAATTTCTTTTATCTTGATGGCCAGTGATGTCTTGCCTGTTCCCCCAATATAGATGTTTCCAACACAGATTGTTTTAATTTTTGAATTAGAAAATTTAGGTTTTGATTTTATTTTAGTGATTAAGCCTAAAATTATTGAAAAAGGTAATAGTAGATATGAAAAAAAGGATGGTTTTTTATGATCCCAGAATTTAGGTTTTTTTAATTTCATTATTAAATAAACTATTTATCTCATCTTTAGTTTCATTAAGTATTTTTTTTCCTATTTTTGCAATTTTTAAATAGTTTTTTTTGTTATTGGGATTAGTAATTAATTTGTCTATTGATTGAGTTAAGCTTTTTACTCCATTAACTTTATAAGCAATCTTTAGTTTATTGAGTAATTTGTAGGTATCTTTAAAGTTATCTACGTGTGGCCCATACAAAACAGTAGAACCTAAGTTGGTAGGTTCAAGAGGGTTTTGACCACCATTTCCCGATATTGATTTACCCATAAAAACTATATTAGAAGATTGATAAAATTTCTTTGTCTCACCATATGTGTCCACCAAATAAATGTCTGTATTATTTAATTTTTTTGGTTTTGAACTGTGTAAAACTATATTCAAATCTAAACCTTTAATTTCATCAACTATTTTACTAACACGATGAATATGTCTTGGTATTATTATTGTTAATAAATTTTTATATTTTTTCTTTAGTTTTATGTGAGTATTTGCACAAATGATTTCTTCACCTGGATGTGTGCTTGAAGCACACCAAACTTTTTTAGGATTTATATTTTTTAAAAAAATTTTGTCTAGTTTAGTAAATTTAGATTGTTGATTATTGAAAAACTTAAGATTTCCTATTTTTTTTACTTTTGAGACGTTTAATTTTTTAAGATAATTAAATGTTTCTTCATTTTGAGGGTAGGCAATTGAAATATTTTGAAATACTGAGTTTGAAAATTTTTTTACACCCCTCCATTTATCAAAAGTCTTTTTTGTAATTCTTGCATTAAGAAGTGTTAATGGAATTTTTTTTTTATTAATAATCTTAAAGATGCTAGGCCAAATCTCAGACTCAATAAATATTGCAATAGTTGGCTTCCAGTAATTCAAAAATTTATAAGAAAAGAATATCGAGTCTATTGGAAAAAATTGATGAACAGTTTTTTTAAAATTAAATTTTTTAAATATTTGAGCAGAACTCAAAGTTGAAGTAGTTATTAAAATTTGGTTTATAGACTTATTTTTTTCAAGCTCTTGAACTAGAGGTAAAATACTTAAAAGTTCACCCACACTTGATCCATGAAACCAAATTAAATTACCACTAATACGTTTTTTTGATGGAAAGCAAAATTTTTCTTTATATCTTTTTTTATCTTCTTTTTTTTTAAAATTCTAAAAAATATAATTAATGGAGAGAATATTAGAGTAAGGGTAATTATTATTTGATATAAAAAAAACATTATTCTTTACGAATTTGCTTCTCATAGAAATTTTTATAAAGTTCTGAATTATTTAATAATTCATCATGTTTACCGTTCGCAACAACATTTCCAGAGTCAATAATGTAAATTTGATCAGAGCTTAAAATTGTTGACAGTCTATGGGCTATTACAATGGTTGTCTTATCTTTAGTTAATATTTTTAAGGCATCTTGAATTTTACTTTCAGTTTCAGAATCTAATGATGAAGTTGCTTCATCTAAGAGAATTATTGGACTTTTCTTGATCATGGCTCTCGCAATTGATAACCTTTGCTTCTCCCCCCCGGATAGCCTAATTCCATTTTCACCTATTATAGTTTCATACTTGTTGGGCAATTGTTCTATAAATTCATTCGCATAAGAAAATTTTGCTGCTGAAATTACCTCTTCATCAGAGACATTATCTTTTGCATATTTGATATTATTTTTTATCGTATCATCAAACAAAGTTGTATCTTGACTTACAAGTGAGATTTTATCTCTTAGAGATTTAATTTTTACTTTGTATATAGATTGATTATCAATCACGATATCTCCTGATTGTGCATCATAAAATCTAGGTATTAAGTTTAAAATTGTTGATTTTCCAGAACCACTGTGTCCAACTAAAGATGTCATTTTACCACCGGCTATATCAATATTAATATTCTTTAAGACATTTTCTTCATTAGAATTGTATTTAAAGTTTAATTTATTAAATTTAATGGAGGCATCGGTGATATTTAAATCCTTAGAATCGTCGAGATCTATAATTGTATTTTTATGATCAATAATAGGTAGAATTCTATTGGCTGCTGATAACCCTTGTTTTAAAGTTAAATTGATTGTTGATAAAGCTCTAACTGGCTGATAAGCGAGCATCATTGCTGCTAGAAAAGAAAAAAAATTACCTATTTCAATTTCACTCTTAAGAGCCAATTTTCCTGAATAGAATATTAAAATTGCGATCATTATTCCTGTTAAGGTTTCCATGATTGGAGACATTCTAACAAATACTGTATTTATTTTTATATTTTTATCCTTTAATTGGTCCAAATGTTCGTCAGTCCTTTTGCTTTCATATTCTTCTCTTTGAAATATTTTTACTAATTTGTGGTTTTTAAATAATTCAATTAAGTGTGTGTTTAAAAAACCTGATTTTTCTTGAGCCTCAGTAACGACTTTCCCCATTCTTTTACCAAGAGTTTTTGAAGCTAAACCAGCAATAGGAATCATTATTATTGCAATCAATGATAATTTCCAGTTCTGATAAAACATCACAAATAACAACCCAAATAGAGTTAAGCTATCCTTAAATAAATTTAAAACGGCAGTACTAAGCAATGTTGTAATATGAGTTACATCATATGTTAGGTTTGAGATGAATTTTCCAGAATGTTTTTGATCAATTAATTGAGTATCTGCTTTAATTAGAGATTTTACCATTTGTGATTGGAGAATTTTTTTAATTTCTTCTGCAACCTTAATCATAATTGCTTTTGCAAAATAGAGTGCAAAACCTTTGATTGTAAATGCTACAATTATTAATAGAGGAATTACAATTATTAAAGATTGGTCTTTTTCAACAAATATTTTTTTAATAGCAGGATCCAAAAGCCAAGCTATAGCAGAAGTGCTTGCTGCAACAAGAACTCCAAAAAAAACTGATATTAATATCTTATTAATATATTTTTTTGAGTAATCTTTATAAAGTCTTTTATAAATCTCTGAATTATTCATTAAAATTTCCCGATTACAATATTACAAAAAATAAGAAGACCAATTAAATTATTACTTTTAAAAACTTTTAAGCACATAGATGGGATTTTAGGGTTAAAAGATTTAATTTGGTAAAAAAATAAGTGAGCAATTGTTATCAACAAGCTTGCATAAAAAAAGTAATTATAATTCATCATATAGCCCACAATTAAAATAGAAAAAATTAGAAAAACATAACATGTAGATACAAAGTTTTTTGGTTTATTTTTGAATTTTATTGAAGTTGATTTTACACCTATAATTTCGTCATCTTTAATATCTTGAAACCCATAAATTGTGTCGTATCCTAGTGTCCAAAATATGGCTCCAAAGTAAAAGATAATAGCAATAGCATTTATTTCACCCTGAATTGCAGTCCATCCTAAAATTAGACCATAATTAAATGTTATTCCTAAAAATAATTGAGGCCAATAAGTAAATCTTTTCATTAAAGGGTAAGTGAAGGCTAGAGGCATAGACCCAAGAGCAAGTAAGATTGTTAAGTTATTAAAGTTAATTAAAACCAAAAGTGCAAGTAGACATAAAATCAAAGTATAAAATATTCCTAATTTTATGGAAACTTGATTAGATGCAATAGGTCTATTTTTTGTTCTTGAAACTTTTTTATCAAATTCTTTGTCGGAAATATCATTTACAATGCATCCTGCAGAACGCATTAGAACTGATCCTAAAAAAAATAATAATAAGTAAAAAAAATAATCATTTAAGTTTTTTGAGAAATCATAAGCAAGAGTTAGTCCCCATGCACAAGGCCAAAATAATAACATATAGCCAATAGGTCTTTTCAATCTTGTTAGTTCAATAAAGAGATTTAATTGTTTCATAATAATTTACTTGTAAATAACAAAGGCTAGTTTCATAATCAAACTGATTCGTATGAATATAGATTACACAGTTACAGCATTGATGTTTCCAGCCATTCCTTTATTGATGAGTGTATATAGCAACAGATTTCATTCTTTGAGCAAGCTTATTAGGCAGCTTCATGATGAACATGTGTATGAAAATCATATTCCTCCTGAGTGGAAAAAACAGTTTATAAATTTAAGTGGAAGAATTGTTCTTTTAAAATGGACTATTATGTTTGCTGCATTTGGTTTCTTATTTAATATGTTGACTGTGTTTGCCCTTTATTTGAATGAAATTTTTGCTGCAAGATTAATCTTTGGATCTTGTTGTTTATCGATGATGATTTCAATCGTTGTTTTTATGAGAGAAATTCAAGTATCAACAAATGCATTAAAATTGCATATGTCTGATATGGATGTTAATTTAGATTAATTAGGAATAATAACTGCAGGACCGGTTAATAGTCTTGCTTCTAATTCTTCATGAGCTTTTTTAGCATCATCAAGTGAGTATTTTTTTGAAATTTCAACTTTAAATTTTCTAGACAAAATTGCATCAAAAACTTTTTTAGCTGACTCAACTAATTCTTCCCTTGTCATTGTATAATGTGCAATAGAAGGACGAGTAAAAAATAATCCTTTTGCATTAATATGTTTTTTAACATCTATCGTATCAACGTAACCTGATGCGTTACCAAAAGCGACCATCATGCCTCTAACCTTTAAGGTTTCAATCGATCCATCAAATGTTTTAATACCAACACCATCATAGACAACATCAACTCCATTTTTACCTGCAATTTTTTCCACCTCTTCAACAAAGTTTGTATCTGTATAATTTATTACATGATGACAACCATTTTTTTTAGCAATAGCTTCTTTTTCTTTAGAGCCAACAGTTCCAATGACTTCAGCTCCTAATGCATTAGCCCACTGACATAAAATTTGACCCACACCACCAGCGGCTGCGTGGTATAATACTTTATCCCCTTTTTTAATTGGATAAGCTCTGTGTAATAAATATTCAGCAGTAATCCCTTTAAGCATAATACAAGATGCAATTTCATCTGAGATACCCTCTGGAACTAAAACTAATTTTTCTTGAGGAAACAATTGTTTTTCTGAATAACTTCCAATTGGCATTGAAGAGTGAGCCACTCTATCTCCAACTTTAAACAGATCAACTTCAGAACCAACTTCTTCAATTATTCCACATGCCTCTAGGCCAATTCCACTTGGAAGAGGAATAGGATACAAACCTGTTCGATGATAAACATCAATATAGTTAAGACCAATTGATAGATTTTTTATAAGAACTTCTTTTGGACCTGGTTTACCGATTTCAATATCTTTAACTTCTAAGACTTCAGGACCACCAAATTTTTCTATTTTAATAGTTTTCATTATTTTACAAATGTATCATTATGATAATCTTGAACTGCTTGCAAGATCTCTGCTTTAGTATTCATTACAAATGGACCCCCTCTAGCAATAGGCTCACCAATTGGCTTTCCAGATATCAATAAAAACTTGGCTTTAGTTAAGCTAGATACTTTTAATTTTTCACCTCTAGTTAGAATAATTAAAGTAGAATCTTTAACGGCATCATGATCTTGATTGCCAACTTTAATTTCACCCTCAACTAAATATATTAATGAATTGTGAGTTGAGGGAAGATCAAAATTAAATTCTTTTCCTTTTTCAAGCTCTACATCAAAATAAACAGGTTCAACATTGTGACCTTTAACAGGTCCTTCTGCATCTTGAAATTTTCCAGCAATCACTTTGACAGTTTTATCATCATCTTTATGAGTGCTCATTTTATCTGCATCAATATAAATATATTCAGGTTTAGTCATTTTCAATTTAGCAGGCATGTTTACCCATAATTGAAATCCATGAAGCTTACCTTCTTTCATTGCAGGCATTTCTGAATGAATGATACCACTTCCAGTTTTCATCCACTGAACATCTCCAGCAGTCATTATTCCTTCGCCACCTGTACTGTCTTTATGTTCAAAGTCGCCAGCAAGCATATACGTTACTGTTTCAATTCCTCTATGAGGGTGAGGAGGAAAGCCTCCAATATAATCATCTTTATTTTCAGAACCAAATTCATCTAACATTAAAAAGGGATCATGGTAATCAATAAGGTGAGTGCCAATACTTCTCTTTAATTTAACACCAGCACCATCTGATGCCGCAACTGGCTCTATTATTTTTTCTACTTCAATATTATTCATTTCTATCCTCTATTTATTGTTTTGCTTATTATTTATAACTCCACCAAATGACACACCAGATAGCTCGCTCATTTCCTTTTTCCACGTTGTTAAGTCGTTTATATAAAGTTTATTAAGATGATCATGTCCGCATGCTCTTGCTAATATTTTCATTAGATCTACAGATGCATTAAAAAATCTAGTTAATCTTGCAGAAGATTCGTCAATATTTAATTTTTTTCTAAGTTCTGGTTTTTGAGTGGCAATACCAGCGGGGCAATTATTTGTATTACACATTCTAGCACCTACGCATCCTATTGCTTGCATAGCTGAGTTAGAGATTGCAATACCGTCTGCTCCAAGAGCAAGTGCTTTTACAAAATCTGCGGAAGTTCTTAATCCACCTGTTACAATTAATGATACATGGTCATAACCTTTTTTATCTAAATAGATTCTAGCTCTTGCTAAGGCTGGAATTGTAGGAACAGAAATATTATCTCTAAATATTAAAGGAGCAGCCCCGGTTCCACCACCACGCCCATCAAGAATAATATAATCAGCACTAGCACTTACTGCAAATTCAATGTCATCTTCTATATGTTGAGCAGATAATTTAAATCCTATTGGAATACCACCAGTTAACTCTCTAACTCTGTTTGAAAATTTTAAAAAATCATCAACAGTTGTTAGGTCTTTGAAAGTAGAAGGAGAGATAGCATCTTCACCTTCTGGAATTTGTCTTACCTCAGATATTTTACCTTTAACTTTGTTCCCTGGTAAATGTCCACCTGTTCCAGTTTTTGCAGCTTGACCACCTTTAAAATGAAAAGCTTGAATGTTTTTTAACTTATCTTCTGAATAACCAAATTTAGCTGAGGCAAGCTCATAAAAATACTTTGAATTATTATTTTGTTCTTCTAGAAGCATTCCTCCTTCTCCTGAACAAATTCCTGTGCCAGCTCCCTCTGCACCTTTTGCTAAAGCAATTTTTGCCTCCTCTGAAAGTGCACCAAAACTCATGTCAGATACAAAAATTGGAATATTTAACGTTAGAGGTTTTTTTGAGTTTTTACCTATAATTATATCAGTCCCAACTTTATCATTATCTAGAAGAGGTTTTTTTGCTAGTTGGGCTGTAAGTATTTGAATATCTTCCCATCTTGGTAGGTCTTTAGAGGGAACACCCATTGCTCCCATTTCTCCATGATGACCAAGTTTTGTTAAACCATTTTTTGCAAGCTCATGGATGTATGCAAGATGTGGCTCTTCTTCTGTACTCGTTATTTCATTAGTGCTTGAAACTTCTTCTGATTTATTAATTTGATCAGAGGTAAAATTTTTATGCGTACCATCACAATAAGGTTTGGTGCTACTATGTTTACACATACAAAGATAAGCATCACCAGTTTCTTCAGCTTTAAAATTTATAGGCTCAAATGAAGTACCAGCATGAGACCAATCACAAAATGGTTGGTTTTTAGATTTTCCACAAGTACAAAACATGTATTCTTCATTTTGTACTAGTTCTACTTTTTTAGGTTTGTTATCTGCTATAGTCGGCTTGTCCATTAATACCCTTACTCTAATAAATTAAATCTTAAAATAATATGTAATTTTTTATAAGTGTCTTAATTTAAAGCATCAAGACACTTATATATTTAGTTAATTAACGATTATTTAATTTTTTATCTAGACTGAAATCTTTTGTTTCATTAACAACTAAGAATAAAAAACCCCCAGCAAGAGCAATATTTTTCATAAAAGATATAAACTGCATTTGATCAGAAAGATTATTATGAAAAATAACTGCTGTAGCGATGCAAAATATACTTAATAAAGCTGCTGAAACTTTTACTTTATATCCAATCATAATTAATATTGGTGCACCTATCTCAAGTATGATTGCGGGTATTAAAAAAATGCCAGGCACACCTAAAGACTCCATCCAACCAACTGTTCCTTCATAGTTTCCAATTTTATTAATTCCACTTAACAAAAAAATTAGAGAGATAAGTATTCTACCAGTCAGATCTAAGATATTGTTCATATTTTTAGTTCTTTTACTTGCTTTAATCATTACTTGCTGTGTGAACCATCGCAAAGAGGCTGGTTGTTAGTTTGTTTACAAGCACAAAAAAATACTTTTTTTGTTTCTTCTGCTTTGTAAGCTAGAGGAGTGAATTCTGAACCTTGATGAGATCCATCACAAAATGGTTGCTTTGAACTCTTTCCACATGAACACCAGTAGTAAGATTTATCTTTCTCTACATCTACTGCAATTGGTCCGTTACCTGCGTTTTGTCCTTTAGTCATATTGATCCTTTCAATTTATTTGACTTCTATTTAGTGCTTTGGTATTAATAAAGCAATAACGCAAAGTAAACATACTAGTATACAAAAACATACCATGAAAAATTTAATAGATTGTCCAGCTGAAAGAGCCGTTTACTTTCTTGGAGGTAAATGGAAAATTAGAATTTTGTTTAGTTTGCTGCAAAGTAAAAAAATTAGATTTGGTGAGCTCAAAAAAGGATTAAAAACCATTACACAACAAATGTTATCCAAGCAGCTTAAGGAACTAGAAGGAGATGGAATAATTAATAGAAAAGTAATTCGAATAATGCCCCCAAAAGTTGAGTATTCACTTACAGAATTTGGGCTTTCGGTTATGCCTATCTTAAGATCCTTTTCAGAGTGGAATAAAAGAAATACTCGAACTATTTCAGTAAAACTAAATAAGAATTTTGAAGAAAATAGAATTAGATAATATCAAGCAATTGTTTTAAGTTTTTAACCTCTTCTTTAGGTTTATAATCAAGATTATCAAAAATATTATTATTTCTGTTTACCCAAATAGAACTGTAACCATAATTTCCACCACCAGAAACATCCCAAGTATTAGCACTTAAAAATGCGACTTCTTCTTTTTGTATTTTGTATTTTTTAATTGGCATGTCATAAACTTTTGAGTCTGGTTTATAAATTCCAACTTCTTCAATTGAAAAAATATCATCAAATATATTATCTAAATTATTACTCTTAACTAATTCGTTAAGAAGAGAGGGTGTTCCATTTGAAAGAATACCTAATTTATAATTTTTTTCTTTTAATCTTTTTAAAATTTCAGGTACTTCAGGAAAAGGTGAGAGCACCTTATAAAGATTTAATAATTCATTTTTCATTGATAAATCTATTTCGTAAGCCTTCATAGATTTATCCAAACTATCTTCTGTCACCTGCCAAAAGTCTTTATGTCTATTCATTAGACTTCTAAGCCAAGTGTATTCTAATTGAGTAGTTCGCCAATAATTAGCAAAGCCTTCCCATTTATCACCAATTTTATCTTTACATTTTTCTGCTGCTGAATTGACATCAAATAAAGTGCCATATGCATCAAAAATTATTGCTTTAATATTTTTCATAAATTAACTTAACATTAATGAGTAATATTAGATTATTTTTTAAAGAAAGTTTATCACTTAATTTAACTGCTAAGCTTGATAAATCTCAATCTCACTATGTGAATAAAGTAATGAGAATCAAAGTGGGCGAGGTTTTTTCTTTATTTAATAACAGTGGAGAGTGGGAAGCAAAAATTTTAACTATTTCAAAAAGTATAGTTGAATTTAATATTACAAAACAATTAAGACAAAAAGAAAATGTAAAAGATTTGTGGTTAGCTTTTTCACCCATTAAATCAAATTATTTTAATTTTATGATTCAAAAAGCAACAGAGCTTGGTGTTACAAAATTTTTACCAATAATATTTGATAGAACAATTGTTAGAAAAATAAATAAAGAAAGATTAGAAAAAGTAATCATAGAAGCTGCTGAGCAATCTAATCGTATTAATGTTCCGCTTATTGAAGATCCCCAATCATTAAAAAGTTTTTTAAATCATGAAAAGATGGACCTAATATTCACAGATTTAAATTCTGAAAATAAAAAATTAGATTTTAATAAATTAGCTCATAATCCAACTTGTGTAATTATTGGTCCAGAGGGAGATTTTTCTGAAGAAGAAAGGGGGGAGATTCTTGCCTTTAAAGGGGTTCAGCCAATTAAAATAAACGAAAATATACTTAGATCAGAAACTGCTGTAATTTCAGCCTTATCAATTGTTAATTACCTAATTAATTGATATTTTGTCGCGAAAACTAAAGTGTAATTTTTTAAAAGACACTTTATATAGTGTGTAACAAATGAAAAAATTTTTAATAACAATTATAACTACAATGTTAATAACTAGCGCCTGGGCGGATCAGCCTAAAAACTGGCAGCTAGGCTTTCAAGATTCTGCCTCTCAAAGTATGACTGAGATTGTTAGTTTTCATAACAACATTCTCCTTCCTGTAATTATTGCTATTAGTGTTTTTGTTTTATTTCTTATGATTTATGTTTGTATAAGATTTAGAGCGTCAAAAAATCCTAACCCATCAAAAACTACTCACAATGTTGCTGTAGAGGTTTTGTGGACACTGATTCCATGTTTAATTTTGATAGTGATGGCAGTTCCATCTTTTAAAATTTTGTATAAACAAGATACTATTCCAAAAGCTGACCTAACAATTAAAGCTGTTGGTTACCAGTGGTACTGGGGCTACGAGTATCCTGATGAAAATATTATTTTTGAATCGTATATGATTAAAGAAGCTGAATTAAAAGAAAACCAACCTAGATTATTAACTGTTGATAATGAAGTTATTGTTCCAGTTAATAAAGTGGTTAAAGTTTTAATTACAGCCAACGATGTTTTGCATGCTTGGGCATTACCATCATTTGGAGTTAAGAGAGACGCAGTTCCTGGAAGAATAAACGAAACTTGGTTTAAAGCTGAAAAAGTTGGAACGTACTATGGTCAATGTTCTGAACTTTGTGGAATTGAGCATGCTTTTATGCCTATCACAGTAAAAGTTGTGACAGATGAAGAATATGCAATATGGTTAGCAGAGGCTAAAATGAAATTTGCAAAAGAGCCAATTGCAGTAAATGAATATAAAAAACTAGCGAGTAAATAAAAATGTACACAAAAACAGCATCACACGACGATCATCACACACCAACAGGTTGGAAACGTTGGGCTTACTCAACTAACCACAAAGACATTGGTACAATGTATTTAATTTTTGCAATTGTTGCAGGAATTATTGGTACAGCTTTTTCAGTATTAATGAGAATTGAATTGATGCATCCAGGTGATGGAATTTTAGGTGGCAACTATCACTTATATAATGTGTTGGTTACAGGCCATGGATTAATAATGATTTTCTTTATGGTAATGCCTGCAATGATTGGTGGATTTGGTAATTGGTTTGTCCCAATTATGATCGGTGCACCTGATATGGCTTTTCCAAGAATGAATAATATTTCATTTTGGTTATTACCAGCTTCATTTATTTTACTATTACTTTCAATATTTGTAGATGGCCCTCCAGGTCAGCAAGGTGTTGGTGGAGGATGGACTTTATATCCACCTTTATCGTCAAAAGCTGGACAACCAGGACCTGCTATGGATTTTGCTATTTTAAGCTTACACTTAGCTGGAGCTTCTTCAATTTTAGGAGCAGTTAACTTTATTACAACAATTTTAAATATGAGAACGCCAGGCATGACTTTGCATAAAATGCCTTTATTTGCTTGGTCTGTTTTAGTTACAGCATTTTTATTATTACTATCACTACCTGTTTTAGCTGGTGCTATCACAATGCTTTTAACAGATAGAAATTTTGGAACAGCATTTTTTGATGCTCAAACTGGAGGAGATCCAGTTTTATACCAACACTTATTTTGGTTCTTTGGTCACCCTGAAGTTTATATTTTAATTTTACCTGGCTTTGGAATGATCAGTCATATCGTTTCAACATTTTCTAAGAAACCTGTATTTGGATATTTAGGAATGGCTTATGCGATGGTTTCAATTGGGGTTGTTGGGTTTGTTGTTTGGGCTCACCACATGTATACGGTAGGTTTAAGTACAGACACTAAAGCATATTTTTTAGCTGCAACAATGATTATTGCGGTCCCAACAGGGATTAAAATATTTTCATGGATTGCAACAATGTGGGGTGGATCAATTTCATTTAAAACTCCCATGATGTGGGCATTAGGTTTTATATTTTTATTTACAGTAGGTGGTGTAACAGGTGTTGTTCTTGCAAATGCAGGTGTTGATACTGCAATGCATGATACTTATTATGTAGTTGCTCACTTTCATTATGTATTATCTTTAGGTGCAGTATTTGCAATCTTTGCAGGATTTTATTATTGGTTTGGTAAAATGTCTGGGTATGAGTATTCAGAATGGATGGGACAATTACATTTTTGGTTAACATTCATTGGAGTGAACTTAGTATTTTTCCCTCAACATTTTTTAGGTTTAGCTGGAATGCCAAGAAGATATGCTGATTACCCTGATGCATTTGCTGGATGGAATTATGTTTCGTCAATCGGCTCATACATAGCGGTTGCTGGCTTACTAGTATTTTTTGCTAACTTAATTTATTCTTTTTCTAAGAAAAAAGCTGCAGCTCAGAGCCCTTGGGGAGAAGGAGCTACAACTCTAGAATGGACTGTACCATCACCACCAAATTTTCATACTTTTGAGGAATTACCAAAATTTGAAGATCCAGATGGTGCTGAAAAAGTATCTAGTTAATAAAGTTACAGCTTTTTCTATATTAAATATTGATGATTAACTCTAAATTAAAAAATAGAAATTTAAACCAAGTGAATGTGTTTAATTTTTCTGAATTATTCAAGCTAATGAAACCAAGGGTAATGTCTTTGGTAATCTTCACGTGTGCTGTGGGTTTATTAATGGCGCCTTCTACAGTTTCTACAAAAGATGCAATGATTGCAATTCTTTTAGTATCAATTGGTGCAGGAGCCGCTGGTGCTCTAAATATGTGGTACGAATCTGATCTTGATGCATTAATGACAAGAACTTGCTTGAGACCAATTCCAATGGGAAAGGTTAATAAAAACCAAGCCTTAATTTTTGGAACATCACTTTCATTTTTTTCAGTAATCGCATTAGATTATTTTGCTAATACAATTTCAGCAGTATTACTGCTGTTTACAATTTTATTTTATGTTTTTGTTTATACAATCTGGTTAAAGAGAAAAACTCCACAAAACATTGTCATTGGAGGTGCTGCAGGAGCATTACCGCCAGTAATTGGATGGACTATAGCAACTAACTCATTATCTCTTGAGCCAATAACCTTTTTTCTGATTATATTTTTTTGGACACCATCGCATTTTTGGGCGTTAAGTCTTTATAAATCAGATGATTATAAAAAGGCAAAAATTCCAATGCTTCCATTAACTAATGGGATAGAGAGCACTAAAATAAATATTTTAGTTTATTCATTATTAATGTTGCCAATGGTTATTTTACCCTACGCAATAGATTTTGTTGGATTAGTATTTCTAGTACCAGCCCTAATGCTTACATTGTATTATAACATTTTATGTTTTGAGCTTTATAAGTTTAAAAAAAATAAATTTAACCCCAAGAAAGCAAAAACAATATTTGGATATTCAATTTTATATTTGTTTTTGATATTCGTTATTTTTTTGATAGATAAGATATTATGATGATACCAGACAAAAAAACTAAGCGAAAAAATATTTTAACAGCAGTAGCAATAATAGGATTTATGATATTTCTGTTTTTTTTTACACTTTATAATACGGGTGTTTTTGATAGATCAATATAGTGAAAAATAAAACCTTAACTCCAATTCTTTTAGCTGGAATATTTTTTTTAATGTTAGGACTCTCATTTGCTGCAGTACCCTTGTATGATTTATTTTGTAGAGTAACTGGGTTTGGTGGAACAACACAAATATCAAGAGAAGCGCCAGATATAATTTTAAACCAAAAAGTTAGCGTTCGTTTTGATACAAATGTAAATAAACTTCCTTGGAATTTTAAAGCAAAAACAAATGTTATGGATGTTAAAATTGGTCAAGTGAACCGAATCGAATTTGAAGTTGAAAACTATGGCAATGAAACGACTTATGGAGTTGCATCTTTCAATGTTTCTCCATCATCATTTGGTAAATATTATAGCAAATTGGGATGTTTTTGTTTTGAAAAACAGGCCTTAAAAGCAGGCGAAAAGGCCACTTATATTATGACTTTTTATTTGGATCCAGAAATGGTAAATGATCCCAATACTAAAAATATTAAAGATGTAACTATGTCCTATACTTTTTTTTCATCAGATTACTATAACCAATCAAAATTATAAAAATGTCCGCAGAAAAAAAACATGACTATCATTTAGTAGACCCAAGTCCATGGCCTATCTACGTTTCATTTTCATGCTTAATTTTAGCAATAGGTTCAGTTTATTATCTACATAGCGAAGTTTCTTGGGGAATGTATTTGGGATTAGCACTACTATTATATGGAACATACATGTGGTTTAGAGATGTTGTTATCGAAGCAGAGCACCAAGGTCATCACACACCAGTAGTACAAATTCACCACAGATATGGAATGACATTGTTCATTGCTTCAGAAGTTATGTTCTTTGTTGCATGGTTTTGGGCTTATTTTGATGCAAGTTTATTTCCATCTTTAGCAATAGGAGGAATATGGCCACCTAAAGATATTGTAACTTTTGATCCATGGGATATCCCACTAATCAATACATTAATTTTATTATTATCAGGAACGACAGTAACATGGTCACACCACGCATTGCTAGAAGGTGATAGAAAAAGCTTTATTCAAGGACTAGTTCTAACAGTGATACTTGGTTTTTCTTTTTCACTACTGCAAGTTTATGAATATCAGCATGCAACTTTTGATTTTGCAGGAAATATATATGGCTCAGTATTTTATATGGCAACAGGCTTTCATGGTTTTCACGTTATCATTGGTACTATATTTTTAGCGGTATGTTTAATGAGAGCAAGAAAAGGTCACTTTACTGAAGAGCATCACTTTGGATTTGAAGCAGCTGCTTGGTATTGGCACTTTGTAGATGTTGTGTGGCTATTTTTATTTGCTGCCATTTATATTTGGGGAAGTTAATTTTTAGCTCTTGAGATATAAATTTTCATTTTCTATTTTTGTATTTTTCTTCATTTCTGTCTTTCTAGCATTAGGGAGTTGGCAAATTATTAGACTTAATTGGAAATTAGAATTAATTAATCAAATAGAGACATCTCTGAAAGACATACCTGTCAATTTATCAAACAGTAAACATAAAAATTATCTTAGAGTTAAAACTAGAGGATCAATTGATTTTGAAAAACAAATTTATCTTTATAACTTAAATGAAAAAGGGAAACCGGGCTTTGAAGTTATTAACCCATTAAAAGTTGGCAATAATAACTATTTATTAAATAGAGGCTGGATACCATTTAATAAAAAAGAAGATGAAACTATAAACGTAATAGATGAAAACTATATTAATGGAGTTTTGAGAAAACAAATCAAACCCAATATATTTAAGCCTGAAAACGATCTATCTGAAAATTACTGGTTTACATTAGATAGAGATGATATTTTTAAATTCACAGGTAAAAATTTTTCTCCTTATGTAATTTATCTTTCTGGAAATAATGAATTTCCTAAACCAAAATCAATTACAGCAAATATTTCAAATAATCATAAAAAATATGCATTAACTTGGTTTTCGTTAGCGATTTCAATTCTTTTAATATATTTATATTTGAGAAAAAAAAATTATTAGATGAAATATATAAGCACTAGAGATAACTCAAAAGAGTACAGTTTTGAGGAGGTATTTATCAAAGGACTAGCAGATGATGGTGGTCTATTTATCCCAAAAAAAATAAAAAAATACACTACTGAAGAATTAAACTCTTTAAGTAATTTAAGCTATCAAGACTTAGCAAAAAAAATAATTTTCCCATTTATTGGTGATTTCATGACAGAAGCAGAGCTGTCATTAATTGTAGACAAGTCATATTCTTCATTTCGAAAAGATAACGTCGTAGATTTGATAAAAATTGGTGATGCTAAGATTTTAGAATTATTTCATGGTCCAACACTTGCTTTTAAGGATATAGCAATGCAGTTACTTGGTAATTTTTATGAATATTATCTAAGTAAAAATAGTAAACAAATTAATATTATAGTTGCAACATCAGGAGATACTGGTGCTGCTGCTATAGATGCAATTAAGGGTAAAGAGAATATAAATATATTTGTTCTACACCCACACAATAAAGTTTCACAGGTTCAGAGAAAAATAATGTCTACAGTTAAAGAAAAAAATGTATTTAATATTGCTATAAATGGTAATTTTGATGATTGTCAAAATTTAGTTAAGGCAATGTTTGCAGATAAAGAATTCTCTAATTCAATAAACATGTCTGGTGTAAATTCAATAAATTGGGCAAGAATTATTGCACAAGCTGTTTATTATTTTTATACATATTTTCAAATACGGGATGACAGGCTTGTTAATTTTTCAGTTCCAACTGGTAATTTTGGCGATGTTTATGCTGGTTATCTTTCTAAAAAAATGGGTCTACCAATAAATAAACTTATAGTAGCGACAAATCAAAATGATATTTTGCATAGAGCAATCACAAATGGAAAATATGAAGCTGAAACAGTGATTGAAACAAATTCGCCAAGTATGGATATTCAAATTGCAAGTAATTTTGAAAGATTAATTTATGATTTAAATGATTTTAATGATGTTGAAACTGGCAATGTTATGAAAAAAATTAAAGAAGAGGGAAAATATATTATTCCAAAAGATAAATTACAAAAAATTAGTAAAGATTTTCTTTCAGAAAATATGAGTGAAACTGAAGTTTTAAATATTATTAAAGATGTTCATAATAGATATAATGTTATATTAGACCCCCACAGTGCAATAGGCTTTGGTGCATTAAAAAAAATTAACCCAGAAGGTAACAATATTGTTTTAGCAACAGCACACCCCTGTAAGTTTCCAGACGCAATTGATAAATCAATTGGTATCAAGTCAAGTCTTCCAAATGAATTACAATATATAATGAATGAAAAAGAAAATTATGATATAATTTCTAATAATATAAATGAAACTCAAAAATATATTAAGGAAAAATTATAATGAAATTAAAAGAGAACGATAACATACCAAATTCAGAATTTTTTATTATGGAAGATGGTAATCCTACTAAAAAAAATACGCATGAATTTTATAAGGATAAAAAAATTGTTCTTTTTGGTTTACCAGGAGCATATACATCCGTTTGTTCAGCTAAACACTTGCCTGGATACGTAAATAACTATGAAAAATATAAAGAAAAAGGCATAGATCACATCGTCTGTATTTCTGTAAATGATCCGTTTGTAATGGACTCTTGGGGGAAAAGCCAAAATGTAGAAAATAAAATTATAATGATGGCAGATCCTTTCTTAGAATTTACAAAAGCAATAGGTGCAGATGTAGATAAAAGTGCCAGAGGATTGGGAATTAGATCTAATAGATACACAATGTTAATTGATAATCTTAAAGTTATTAAATTACAAGAAGAGGAAGACGTTGGTGCTTGTGAAATTTCAGCAGCACAAAATTTTCTATCATTAGTTTAATTCAGCAGCTTTTTTTGCGAGTAAATCTACTTCTTCATTTAGGGCATTACCTGCATGTGCTTTAACCCAAATCCATTTTATTTCAAATTGATTTGTTAGCTCGTATAGTTGTATCCAAAGTTCTTTATTCTTAACAGGTTCTTTCTTTGAAGTTTGCCAATTATTTTTTATCCATTTATGCACCCATTCAGTAATTCCTAATCTTACATATTGTGAGTCTGTATAGATTTCAATTTGATCATTTTGTTTAATTTGTTTTAGAGCCATAATAGGAGCCATCAATTCCATTTTATTATTAGTAGTGTCTTTTACGCTCCCACTAATTTCTTTGACTTCACCATTTTGGTTTATAATTGCAGCCCAACCACCATTACCGGGGTTATTTAAACATGATCCATCTGTATAAATTTTAATCATTACTTATAATAATCTTTATAGTGACTAAGATTATTGTGAATAATTAATTTTTGTAGATATTCCATAGGGTCTTTTATTTTAATCAAAGCAGTTTTTGGAGTGTTAAAATAATCATATATCCTTGTTAAAAGATATCGTAATGCAGCACCTCTACACATTACATTTAGTGCATCTTTTTCTTTTTTAGATAAAGTTCTTATACTTTCATATCCATTAATTAAGTTTTTAATTTTACTACTATTCATTACAAACATATTTTTTTTTTATCAAAGCATAAAGCATTAATGCAGATTGCAATTTCATATATCAAATAGTCATTAGATGAAAAATAAAAATCAATAAAACCTGAAAATTTATTTTTATTAAAAAAAATATTATCTATAAAAAGATCACCATGAATAATTCCTTGAGGTAGATTTTTGGGCCATTTATTTTTGATATCTTTTAGACACAGGTTGAGCGTGTTTTTAAGATTAGGTGTAATTTGATTAGATTTAAATTTTATAGTTTTCAACAAACCATTAAGTCTATGTATCGACATAGAATTTTGCCTATATAATTTTAATTTTGTAGTAACTTTATGAAATTTTGCAATATTTTTTCCTACATCAAAACAGTTTTTATTGTTAAGGATTTTTTTATCTTTGCCTTCTAAAAAACTTACAATACAGGCTGATTTTGTTTTAATATTGGTTATATGCGTTCCCTTTTTAGCTCTTAAAGGTTTAGGACAAATAATTTTTTTATGATTTAACTTCTCCATTAAATTCATAAAAAAAGGTAGATCCTTTTTTTTAACCCGCTTTTCAAAAATTGTTAAAATAAATTTATTCTGTTTTGTTTTTAATAAATAATTTGTATTTTCAATTCCTTTTTTTATACCTTGGAATTTTTCTATTTTATTAATTTGATAATTGTTAATTAATGATGAAATATCTTTTTTAATTAACTTCGTGTATACAGCCATTTAATTCAATTTTCCTGGAACTTTAAATACAATGTTTTCTTTTATGATCTCAGCTATTTCGATTTTTACTTTAAATTTACTTTTAATTTCGTTAATAAAGTTTTCAACTAAAATTTCTGGTGCAGAGGCTCCAGAGGAAATACCAATAACTTTGCAATTTTCTAATTTTTCAAATGGAATTTCACTATCGGAGTGTATCAATTCAGAATGAGGACACCCTGATTGTTCAGCTACCTCAACTAGGCGCACAGAATTTGAAGAATTTCTGCTTCCTAAAACAAAAAACATGTCACATTTTTTAGCTATATTTTTTACAGCAGATTGACGATTAGTAGTTGCGTAACAAATATCCTCTTTAAATGGTTCTTTAATTTTAGGAAACTTTTTTTTTAAAGCTTTAATTATATTTTTTGTGTCATCAACTGAGAGTGTTGTCTGGGTAACATAAGCAATTTTTTTATTGTCATCTAGTTCATAAGTCTCAACATCATGTTCATCCTGAATTAAATCAATTGAGCCTTCAGGCAATTGCCCCATAGTTCCTATAACTTCGGGATGATTAATATGTCCTATAAGGACAATATGGTATCCAGCTTTATAAAGATTTTCTGCTTCTCTATGTACTTTGGATACAAGTGGACAAGTAGCATCTATATATTCCATTTTATAGCCATTTGCTTGTTCTGGTACTGATTTTGGAACACCATGAGCAGAAAATATTACAGGCCTACTTTTATCTTTAATCTCATCAAGTTCTTCTACAAATATTGCACCAATTGTCTTAAGACTATCCACAACATATTTGTTATGAACTATTTCATGACGCACATAAACTGGAGCTCCATATTTTGTAATACTTTTTTTGACAATTTCTATAGCTCGCTCAACACCAGCGCAAAAGCCACGTGGTGCTGATAATAATATTTTAATTTCTTTATTTTTCATTTTTTTCTAGAAAGTATTCAAGCAATATATGTGGAAAGGTTAAGGACGCCAAACCAATAAATATAACTTTATATATTGCCTCGTTTACTAGGTAGTGATTTGAAAGATAATATAAGCTTAGCAAATAGAAAATAGCAGTCAAAATGGTCAAGGGCGCAGCTTTTTTGATAAAAATTAATAGCCCATTTTTAAAATTATACTTATCTAATTCAGTAATTAATGAAAGAGAGTGCCTAAAAGAATGCAAAAAGCAAAAATATAATGTGAAGGCTACCAAAGGTGCAAAGAAGTAATTTAAAATTAAAATTGATGTGAAGTCAAAAAATATCAATAAGTTAACTAGTTTGAAACCTTTCAAAAAAAAATAAATATTTGTGAGTAAGGAGATTAAAAAAATAAAAGAAATTATATAATTATTTTCTATAAAATTTAAAAATAAATAAAAACTTTCATTTTGTATTAATAATAATTTAAAAATATTGATTGTTTCAACAAAATGAAACATTAAGGGTGCAATAATAATTAATATTCCTTTTAGAAAATAAAGAATTATATCTATGTTAGATTTTTTAGTTATTAGAAATTCTGTATCTTCTTTACCAAAATGATAGGCAGCAACAACTAAAAAAATAATCAGTGATAAAGTTGGCGCAAGCAGCCAAATAATAATTATAGTAGCAGCAATTATTAAATAAATTAAGTAAAAATAATAAATATTATTAATATTATATAATTTTATCAGCCTTTTACCTTTTTGATTATCCAATGCACCATGTGAGATTCCAATTGATAGGATTAGTAATAGACAAATAATTGGAGATATAGACAGACTTTTAAATTGATCAAAAATAAGAGCAAGTGAAGTAGAAAAAAATAAAAAAATAATAGAATGAAAGAAATTAATTTTTTTAATTTGATTATTTATCATTTTTAAAAAATATTTTGATAAAAAGCCATTTAGGCATTTTAAGTATTATAAATAAATCTTGTAATAAAGTACTTTTATTAGACAAAAATTTAATAATTGTCTCAGGCGAATTGTTAAACATATCAAAAAATATATTTGCCATTTTTTCAGGATGGTAATTAAGAACTTTTAAAAATATTTCGTCCAAAAATTTATATTTTTTATTAATTTCATATCTTTTACTCTCTTTGATAGTGTGAATATTTTTTCTTATGTATTTGCTGTGCTCTTGTATATTTAAAAAGGTATAACCAGTACTCAATCGAGTCATTCCCCCAGCAGTACCAATGTTCATTTTATTTCTTTCATTAGAAATTGTGGGATGAAATAATGGGATTGCACCTACTTCGCTATAGTTAACTTTATAATCTCTGATATTAAGATGATTTCTTATATAATTTTTTAATTGTTCATCATAATCTTTTAAAGAATCATTTTTTATCTTAGATAACCAAGTAGTTTCAATTAAAGCTTTATTTTCTGTATAAGGTAATGTGTAAAAAAAATGAACACTATCACGTTGATCACAATCAAAATCCATCAAATTAAAAATTTCATCATCAAATACGTTTTTTTTAGTTTCAATTTCAATACCTTTAAAATGTTGCCAGAGCTTATCCTCTTTAGAATCCAGTAGGGGAACGCTATTAAAGATAAAAGCACTATTTAGGTCTATTTCATTAGTATTTTTGTAAAAGCTAATATTTTTATTTTTTTTTAATCGTGTATTTATTTTTTCATAAAATAAACCACTATCTATAGCTTCATAAGGTAATCCGTTGCACTCTAAAAATTTTGTTTTTCCAGGTATATTTATTGAAAAATTATTCCAAGTTTTCTGAACACAATCTTGAAAGTTATGATCTATGGTCTTCCAATAAGACCAAGTCTTATCTCTTTTGTATTCTAATCGTGGCTCTATGATTGCTAAGGTTGCATCTTTTAGCTTGTTATGAAGGTCCAACTCATACGCAAGTGACAATCCTGCACATCCACCTCCAATTATGATATAATCAAATTCTTTCATTTAAATCTATTTCTTCATTGATTAAAAGATGCTCTTTATTTCTAAGGTGGTTTTTTTCATTTATAAATATGAGTTTTATCAAGTCTAATATAGATAGAAATGTTTGGTACAACTTACCTAAATTAGCTACATATATTTTTCCGCTTCTATTGTAATTGTATATATTTTCTTTATGTAAAATTTTAGCACCAATTTTTCTATAAATTCTTCTAGCAACAAGTATTGCAAACCTAAACCTAAAAGGAATTTCTTTTATAGAGGCAAAGGAGCTTTCGTAGAACAAATCAGCCATACTTAATGTATTCTTTATAGTCTCGAAGTCATGATTAATATAAAATCTATTATTATTCATATCCTCAATTACATCTCTTGAAATATTTGTTAATTGCATTGCAATACCAAGATCTATTGCTGATTTCATGGAGTTTTTATTTTGTACACCTAAAATTTTTGCCATCATTAAGCCTACAGTACCAGCAACCCTATAAGAGTATATTAACAATTCTTTTTTTTTGTTAAATTTAACTACCTCATTTAAATCAGACTCAATACCATCAAATAAATCTTCAACAATCTTGATTGAAATTTTATTTTCCTCCATAAGGATCCACATATTTTTTATTATCAAATTATCAAAATTTTTATTTATAAAATTATTCTTAAAAATTAATAAATTTTTCTTTTTAATACTTAGTTCATTTTTATCATCAGCAATATTATCTATTGTTCGACAAAAATCATAAAGAGATGAGCATTTTTCATAAATATTTTTTGGTAAAAAAAAACCTGCCCAGTTAAACGACTTGGCATAAATAGATAAATAATTATTTTTTGACATTATAATATTTTATCTAAAACCTTTGCTGAAGAGAGTACACCTGGAACCCCTGCACCGGGGTGCGTTCCTGCTCCAACAAAGTATAATCCATCATAAATTTCTGATTTATTATGAAATCTAAAATATGCAGATTGAGTAAATTTTGGCTGGATCGAAAAACCTGATCCAAATTTGGTATTCAATTTATTTTCAAAATAATCTGGCGTTAAGTAGAAATCTTCAATAATATTTTTTCTAAGATTCGGTAGTAATGCTTTTTCCATTTTATCTATTACTAAATTCTTCATTTTTTCACCTTCAATTTTCCAATCAATTTTGGATTGATTGTTTGGGACGGGCACAAGAACATAAAAGCAATCATTTCCTTCAGGCGCCATTGATTTGTCTGTAGCTGATGGTCTATGAAGGTAATAGCTTATGTCATCATTTAATTTTTTATTATCAAAAATATCACACAGGTGTTCTTTATATTTATCACCAAATTTGATTGTGTGATGCTCAACATCTGGGTATGTTTTTTTTGTTCCAAAATAGTAAACAAATAGACCCATAGAATACTGCATTCGATTTTGTTTCCATTTAAATAGAGGGCTTGTTTTATTTAGACTTAGAAGTTTTTCATATACAGCAGGAGGATCAGCATTACATATTACATTATTTGAAAGTATTTCTTTTTGATTGTCTAATTTTACTCCACTAATTTTTCCATTACTTGAAATTATTTCTGTTACTTCATGTCCCTTGATTAATTCAATTTCTTGTTCAATCATTAATTTTTCTAAGCCACTGATTATGTTCCCAGTTCCACCCATTGAGTAATGTATGCCCCATTTTTTTTCGAGATATAGAATTAATCCGTATATTGATGTTGTAGTAAAGGGGTTTCCGCCAACTAATAGAGGATGCATACTTAGCATACGTCTTAATTTTTCATTTTTTATATATGAAGAAACTAATGAATAAACTGATTTATAGCTTTTAAGTTTTAGTAAAGAAGGTAATTGTTTCATCATCACAAGAGGTTTATCAAATGGAACATCAGCTAGTTCTGTGAAGCCTTTATCAAATATTTTTTTTGTAAATTTTACAAGTTGTTCATATCCTTTGACATCATCTTTGTTTATTTCTTCAATTTGTTTTTTCATTTGATCTTCATCACCAGAGTAATCAAATACACCTCCATCTTCATAAATAAATCTATACCAAATTTTTAAGGGAGTGAGTTTTATGTAATCTTGAGACTTCTTATTAAATAAAGTGAAAAGCTCTTCAATTAGATATGGCGCAGTAATTACTGTTGGACCAGCGTCAAAAGTAAAACCATTTTTTTTAAACACTCTAGCTCTTCCACCCAAGTCAGGGTGTTTTTCTATTAAAGTTACTTTATGATTTTTGGCTCTTAATCTTAATGCTGCAGCTATACCACCAAATCCAGAACCAATGACAATAGATTTCATTGGGTTAATTTATAGTTTTTTTAAAAAATTGTAAGGTAATTATGAGCTTATTTTTTTTAAAGCTATTTTTGTTTCTTCAAGGTTTTTTTCAAAAAGACCATCAAGTTTTGATTTATCAACAGATGTGTTAATAATTTTTTTAACAGAATCAACAGCAATTTTAATTGAAACATCTTTTATTTCTTTAAGTGCAGCTTCTTTCATTTGTGAAATTTTATTTTCTGCTAAACTTTTTTTAATTTCTGAAGATTTATGAAATTTATCATTCATTTCGATTATAAGATGATCGCTATCTTTTTTGGCTTGTTGTAAAATATCATTGCTCACAGTTTGTGCGGTATCAAGTTTATTTTGAGCGTTATCCAATAAAACCTTTGCCTCTTGTCTTAGTTTTTCACTTTCATCTATTTCATTTTTAATATCAAGGATAAGCTTATTTAAAAGTTCATTAATCTTTTGAGGTATTTTTAAATAAACTAAAGCTCCAATAAATATTAAAAAGGATATAGCTACCCAAAAAGTTGCATCAATTACCATAATATTCATCCATTTTTTTTCTTGAAAGATCTTCTACTATTGCAGAAATACTACTACTGTTAACTTCAGCTCCTATTAGCTCCTGTAGTAAGTCCGAAGAGGTCTCTACAGCAATTTTTTTGATTTTTTCTGGTGCATTATCTCTAAAAGTTTTTATCTCAATCTCAGCTTTATTAACTTCTTCATCAAGCTCTTTTTCTAGTATTTCCTTCTTTACACCAATATCTTTCAGTACTTTTTCTCTAGCTTGTTTAAAGTAGTTTTTTGCTTCATTCTTGCTCGATTGTACTATCTTTTCGTATTCTTCAATTTTTTGTTCACTTTCTTCTCTTTGCTTTTCTGCAGCCTCAATATTTTCTAAAATTTGAGATTTTCTAGTTTCTAGATTGGCACTTATTTTTGGAAGTATAAGTTTAGATAAAACAACATATAAAATTCCAAAAGTAATAATTAACCAAAAAATTTGAGAAACCCAAAACTCTGAATTTAATTGAGGCATTCCACCGCTTTCAGCTGCAAAAGCTTCCATAAAAAACAGGAAGCTTAAAAATATCGACTGAAAAAATATTTTTTTAATCATTAAATTTAAAATGCAAATAAAATAATTAACGCTACAACTAATCCAAATAGGCCCGTTGCTTCAGCTAAAGCAAAACCTAATAAAAGATTAGGAAATTGTTTTTGAGCTGCAGATGGGTTTCTCATCGCGCCAGAAAGGTAATTACCAAAGATAATTCCGATCCCAACACCGGCACCCGCTAGAGCTATTGCTGCTAGTCCTGCTCCGATCATTTTTGCTGCTTCTAATTCCATTATATCCTCCTTATGTTAGTTAATGGTGTAAATTTAATGCATCATTCAAGTAGATGCAGGTTAAGATTGCGAAAACATATGCTTGAAGAAAAGCAACTAGTATTTCCAAGCCAGTTAATGCAACCGAAAAACTCAGTGGAAGCCATCCACCAACTATTCCAAGGCTTATTACAAAGCCTCCGAAAACTTTCATCATTGTATGACCAGCCATCATGTTTGCAAATAAACGAACTGAAAGACTAACCGGTCTACTTAAGTAAGAAATTATTTCTATAACAACTATTAGTGGTAATAGTACTGCAGGTACTCCGCTAGGTACAAATAGTTTTAAATATCCTAATCCATGTTTCATAAATCCAATAATTGTTACACCCACAAAAATAAATGAAGCCAAGATAAAAGTAACAATGATATGGCTAGTTACTGTAAAGGCATAAGGGATCATCCCAAACATGTTACAGAATAGCACAAACATAAATATTGAGAAGATAAACGCAAAGTAAGGTTTTGCTTTTGATCCTGCGGTATCACTAATCATTTTGGAAACAAAAGTGTAACTTAATTCAGAAAGAAGTTGCATCTTGCTTGGTAGTAAAGAATTTTTTTTTGACCCTAAATTAAAAATTAGTAAGATTGCAAGAGAACTAATCACCATAAACAAGCTTGCATTTGTGAAAGAAATATCTATTGCGCCTAATTTAATTTCTGGTCCAATTCTATAAACTTCGAATTGGTTCATTGGGTTTGTAGCCATAATTTTTTAAGTCTATTTTTGCATATTTTTTGCAGATCTGAATACGTTTATAATTCCAGCAACAACACCTACAAAAAAAAATATTAATATTAACCAGGGCTTAGTACCAAAGGTCTTGTCTAAAATAAACCCTATAATTGTCCCAACTGCTACTGCGGACACTAATTCTGTACTTAATTTAAAGGCAGTTCCAATAGAAGAGGGTGCCTCTTCATTTTTATACAGATTTTTCTTAGAAAGCTTATTTTTTGCAATCTCCAAGCGAGTTTTAAGGCTATCTTTTGGCATTCAAATTATTAAGCAACCATGCTCTCTGCTTTTTGTAAATCAACAGCAACAAGTTGGCTAATACCTTTTTCAGGCATTGTAACTCCATAAAGTCTATTCATTTTTGACATAGTTAGAGCATGGTGAGTTACGATAATAAATTTAGTGTCAGTTATTTTAGTTAAATCATCAAGAAGTCCACAAAATCTTGTTACGTTAGCATCATCTAGTGGAGCATCAACCTCATCTAAAACACAGATTGGAGATGGGTTAGTAAGGAACACTGCAAAAATAAGAGACAAGGCTGTTAAAGCTTGTTCACCACCAGATAATAAAGTTATAGACTGAAGTCTTTTACCAGGAGGACTTACCAGCATTTCTAAACCAGCTTCAAGTGGGTCATCAGAATCTACTAACTCTAGTTTTGCATTTCCACCGTTAAATAGTTTTGTATAAACTTCATTAAATTTTCTATTAACTTTTTCAAAAGCTTCTAACAGTCTTTCTCTTCCTTTTTGATTTAATTCATTAATACTTTCTTTTAATTTTATAATAGCAGATACAAGATCTTCTCTATCTTGTTCCATCTTTTTAATTTCTATTTCATATTTACTGGTTTCTTCATCAGCTCTAAGGTTAACTGATCCCAATTTTTCTCTTTCTCTTTTTTTCTCATCAAGAGCATCTTCTTGCGCAACAGAGTCAGGTAGCTCTTCAACACCATTTAAATTAGAATTTTCTAGAATATCATTTTCTTCAAGATTAAGTTCAGAACTAACTCTTTCTAACAGATCTTCTTTACGTTTTTTTAAACCTTCGACAGTTGCTCCTGAGCTTGCTTTTCTTTCTCTGATTTGAATAGATCTTTCTTGAACGTCATTTAACTCAAGTCTTAAAGAGTTTATCTTTTTATCTGTTTCTTCAATTATTTTTTCATTTTCAATTTTTTCATTTTGTGAAATTCTTAGACCCTCAGTAATTTGCCCTTTTCTTTCTGCTTGGGCTTTGGGTTGTTGGTCACGCTCATTTAACTGTGATAGTAATTTATTTTTTCTTTCAGTTAGCTCAGAAACCATTTTTTCAGAATTAGAGAGTAAGTTTTTCCAACTTTCAACTTCTGATTCTATAGCTTTAATTCTTTCATTTCTTTTTACAGACTCTTTTTTTATTGATTGATTTTTACTAAAACTATCAGCATATTTTTCTTGCAATAATTTTATATTTTCATTTTTTTCATTAATATTAGAAAGCTTTTTCTTACTCTCTTCATCTTCAAGATTATCTAAAAAACCATCTATTTCAATTTGACATCTATCAAGTAAAGTAAGTGCTTGATTAATTTCATTGTTATTAATCAATTCTTTAGCTCTGGTGATTGTATTTTTAACATTTTTAATTGGCCCAATAGCAATATTTATATTTCCATCAGCAAAAATATTAATAATTTCATCAACAGATTTTTGTTCATCTTTTAATAGGTTTTTTGCCTTCTCAAGATCTTCGTTTGATAATTTTTCTGTTTCAAAATATTTAGAATCTATTTCTATTAATTCAGCTTTCTCTTCTTTTAGGCGTCTTTCATTTGAGTTAGCATCAATTACAATCCCCTTTTCTCTGTCTATATCTTCCTCGATAGTTTTTAGGGATTTTTTAATATTTTCAATTTCATCTTGAGTTCTAACATTTTCTTCATCTAAATTTTGTAGCTCTAAATTTAATCTTTGAATTTTGGATAGATTTTCTATATTTTTTTCTCTTAAGGGAGAAACTTTATCTGTTTCAGTTTTAATTAAATTTTCAAATTGAGCAATCTGTTGATTGAAGTTACTTACCTCTCCTTCAGCTTCATTGTTAATTTCATTTTCTATTCTAATCTCATTATCAATGTCTAATAATTTTAAATAATATAGCCCTGCTTCAATTTTTTTTATTTCTTCAGATATAAGTTTATATTTCGTTGCCTCTTCAGCTTGTTTCTGAAGGTTTGCTAATTGTTTTTCTTGTTGTCTTCTTAATTCATCAGCTCTTTTTAAGTTTGTCTCTGCAGCATTTAATCTAAGTTCAGCCTCATGCCTTCTCACATGTAACCCTGAAATATTAGCTGCTTCCTCCAAGATTGCACGCCTGTCAGTAGGCTTAGCAGTTACTAAAGCTCCAATTCGTCCCTGACTAATCATTGATGGTGAATGAGCACCCGTAGATAAATCTGCAAAAAACATTTGAGCGTCTCTAGCTCTAACTTCTTTGTCATTTATATAAAATTTTGAACCCTTATCTTTTTCAATCTTTCTTCTAACTTCAATATGATCTAAATCTTTATATTGCATTGGACCATCATGACTTGCATTATCTACACTAATAGAAACTTCTGCTATATTTTTAGAAGATTTATTAGATGTACCATTAAAGATAACATCTTCCATACCTGAACCACGCATACTCTTAGCTGAGGTTTCACCCATAACCCATCTTAAGGATTCCACAATATTAGATTTCCCACAACCGTTTGGACCAACGATGCCGGTTAAGCCGTGCTCTATAAGAAAATTTGTTTTTTCAGCAAATGATTTAAATCCGTTTAATTGGATTTTTTTAAACTCCATGGACTAACTTATATCAGTTTTTCCAGATATTTTTTTAAATTCTTATAATTTAGGGCTTTATCAAACTTTTTATCATTAATTATTATCGTAGGAGTAGCATTAACTTCAAATTTTTTTACCCCATCGATTCGATCATTTAAAACGTAATCTTCTATAGCTTTATCACTTAAGCATTTTTCAAAATCTAAGTTTACACTTTCACTTTCTAAGAATTTTTTTAAATAACCCGTTGCTTCTTCTGGAGTTTTTCCTCTAGCCCATTTTTTTTGCCCAGAGTATAAAATATTCAAAATATTTGAATTACCATCGTTATTACACTGAGCAATTTTTGATGCATTAAAAGCTGCTAAATCTAATGGAAAATGTCTAAATTCTATTTTTACTAATCCTTTATCAATGAAGTCTTTTTTAAGTTCAGGATATACATCTTTATGAAAATTTGCACAGTGACCACAAGTCAATGACTCGTATGCAATTATTGTTATTTTAGCACTTTCTTCTCCTTCAGAAATTCTTTTGACCATTTCATTATCTGCAGCAAGCGCTTTAGCGGAGAAGATTAAAAATATTATAAATAATGTTGAGGTGAATTTTTTCATCGTTGTTTAAATAGTTTTGTTAATTCAAGTAATGATTTTTTAATTTTATCATTCTTAATACTATTTATCCTATCTGCATATTTAATATTTGTCACATGATTTTCATTAGAGTCTAATTTTTTGAACTTTGTTTGGGCGTCATCAAAGCTTATGAATTTCAATTTCTCAACAACGGCATAGCCAAAAAAACTATTCATTTTATCCATTATTACTTTTTTAGAATACTCTAAATCAATCTCATGTCCTCTCTTTACCATTATTTGAAGAGTGCTTACTCCAAATTTATTCGAATTTTTAAAGGATTTGGGATAGCATATTTGAAAAAGATCACCCCCAACTATGTACTTCCAGTTATTAAGTGTTTCAGAAAATATATGACCCTTTTTTTTGATTATTTTTTTAATGTTTTTTGGCAAAGTGTCTTTAAAAGACCTTAAGCCTTGAATAGTTTTAAACCTCTGCTTAGTATTATTTTTAAATTGCATATGACCAAATCCATACTAACAAAAAAAATTCTTTATTGGTACGATAATAATAAAAGATCACTCCCATGGAGAAAAGAGTTATCACAAGTTAAGCGAGAATATTTCACGTTAGTAAGTGAATTTATGTTACAGCAAACGCAGGTTGCAACTGTAATTCCATACTTTAATAATTTTATAAAAGATATTCCAGATATTAAATCTCTATCAAAAATTAAGGAACATAAGCTTTTAAAATATTGGGAGGGCCTTGGTTATTATTCAAGAGTAAAAAACTTAAAAAAGACTGCACAAATATTAGAAAAAAATTTTAATAGAAGGTTACCAAACACGATTGATGAATTAAAATTATTACCTGGAATAGGTGACTACACTTCTAATGCAATAATGGCAATTGCCTTTAACAAGCCATTTATTCCCTTAGATGGAAATATTGAAAGAGTAATTAAAAGATTATTAAATTTAAAATTACCCAAAGAAATTACAAAAGATAATCTTGTTAAGAATAAAAAAATATTAGGTAATTCAACTAGAGCAAGCGATTATGCTCAAGCGCTAATGGAGCTAGGTGCATTGATTTGTCGACCTAAAAATCCCTTATGTCACCAATGTCCTTTAATTAAAAATTGTAAGTCTTTTAAAAAAAAAGATTTTGAAATAATAAAAGAAAGAAAAAAGAAGATTGATAAATTTTATTTATTAGAAGTTTATAAAAAGAATAATAAATTTTTGTTAATCAAAAATACTAAATTTAATTTTTTAAAGAATTTGCAAATATTTCCCATGAAGCAAATATCCAAACCTGATAATTTAGCAAAAGCTTTAAACTTCAAGATATCCAATATGAATATGAATGTAATAATCAAGTTTTCCAAGTTAAAAGGTGAAATTTCTAACTCTTCTTGGATTGATAGCTCTAAGCTTGAAGATTATACTTTGCCCACATTTACTAAAAAAATTTTTAATTATTTAAAAAAGATTTAATGAAAAATATAGCAATAATAGGAGCTGGTATTTCAGGCCTGTATATTGCAAATCTTTTAAGTCAAAACTCTAATTACCAAGTGACAATTTATGAGAAAAATGCTTCTGTTAATTTGGAAAAAGGATATGGAATTCAACTTTCAGTTAATAGCATCAAACTATTAAATCAAATAAATTTTCAAAAAATCAGGATAGAAGATAAATTTCACCCCAATAAACTAGATTTTTATTCTTTAAAAAATAATAAAAAAATATGTGATTTAGATATATCCATGTTTAACAGCACTGATACAAAATATACTACCTTACAACGCTCTACTTTAATTAATTTCTTAAAAGATGGGCTTCATGAAAATATTATTCATTATAATAAAAAAGTTATAAAAATTAATGAAGAAGCAGAAAGTAAAGAAGTTTCTTTTGAGGATGGTTTATCAGTTAAATGTGATTACTTAATTATCTCCGATGGAACTTTTTCAAAGACAAAATCATTAATTGCCAATAAAGAAACTAAGCCAAAGTATTTTAACTCTATTGCCTTAAGAGCAACAATTGACCAGGATGCCCTTAAGGGCATTAACCCAGAGAATATATCTTTGTTTTTAGGGTCTAATTTACACTCAGTTCTTTATCCAGTTAATAGCAAAGGACAGTTTAATTTTATTACCATTTTTAGAAAAAAGCTTAGCACTAAAGAGTTATCTGATTATTCTTTATTTGAGAACAAAGATTTTGCTGCATCTATTATATCTGAAATATCAAAGCAAGTACCCCCCGAAACAATGAACAATCTAAAAAGTATTAAATGTTTTCCAATATTTGTGAGTTCTGATGTCAATGAACCAAAAAATAAAGATACTTTTATCATTGGAGATGCCTTTTTTGCTTTACCCCCAACCTTTGCTCAAGGCGCCTCTCAATCAATAGAGGTTGCCAATGAACTTTATAAAAATTTAGAAAATGAAAACACTCAATTTAATTCTGAAAGAGTTAAAAGAGTAAGGATGATTGATATGAAATCAAAACTTAATTATTTTGCTTTTCATTTATCTAATCCATTAATAATTTGGATTAGAAACTTAGTAATAAAAAAATTAGTTAAAAATGAAAAATTTATTAACAGTTATCTTGGTAAAATTTATAAAGACTAATTTTTAGAAATTAATCTTTGTCTTAAATTATCAATTGGCACAGAAACGCCATTCACTGTACAATGCCAGTAAGTCCATCCATTACAGCTTTCAGAACCAAGTATTGTTGCTGCAACTTTATGAATTGATCCTTCAGCTTGATTATGCTTGATACTTCCATCTGCCATAATCTTAGCAACTATTTTTTTCTTTTGATCAAAAATACTTGTTCCAGGCTTTATTATTCCAAGCTCTACTAGTGATCCAAAAGGTATTCTAGGCTTAGATCGATTATTTTTTAAAGTGTCTAAGAAATTATCCTCTAAAGGTTTTGTATTTTTTAACCTTTCTTCTGCTGCTTTAAAATAAGTCTTCTCTTTCTCTATACCATAATATTTTCTACCTAATTTTTTTGCAACCGTTGCAGTTGTTCCAGATCCTAAGAATGGGTCTAGAATTAAATCGTCCTTGTTTGATGATGCCAATAAAACTCTATGTAATAAAGATTCTGGTTTTTGAGTAGAGTGAACTTTTTTACCATTTTTTTTAAGTCTTTCTGCACCATTACAAATAGGTAAATTCCAATTAGATCTCATTTGAAGATCGTCATTTAAACATTTCAAAGATTGATAGTTAAAAGTATATTTTGACTTCTCACTTTTAGAAGCCCAAATTAAAGTTTCATGAGCGTTTGTAAACCTTGTTCCTCTGAAATTAGGCATTGGGTTATTCTTATTCCAGATAACATCATTTAAAATCCAAAAACCCAAATTTTGTATTGCAGTGCCTACTCTAAAAATATTATGATAACTTCCTATGACCCAGATGGCTCCATCTTTTTTTAATATTCTTCTACATTCAGAAAGCCAAGCAACCGTAAAGTCATCATATTTTTTAAAGCTTTCAAACTGATCCCATTTATCGTTAACAGCACTGACTTTGCTTCTGTCTGGTCTAGTAAGTGAATTTTTTAATTGTAAATTGTATGGTGGATCAGCGAAAACAAGATCAAAGGTTTCGCTTGGAATTTTTTTTAATTCCTCAAGACTGTCACCATTAATAATCTTATTTTTAAAATTGTTTTCCATTTTGTATAAAACAATTAGACTCCATACGGATTCTTGCGTCAACCTGAGATTGAAATAACTAGATTCAAATTGTGTCTAAATTTTTAAGAGAACTAGATGTTGTGCTGTTACACGTGAAAATTATAAAAGATCACAAATAGGTGAGAAAGTTTTTCGATGATATTTAGTAATACCAAATTTCTTAATTGCGTTTAAATGTTCTTTGGTTCCATAACCAGAGTTTGTGTCCCATCCATAATTATTAAACTTTTTTGAAAGTTTTGTAATAAATTTATCTCTACTGACTTTTGCAACAATTGATGCAGCAGAAATGCTTGGAATTTTTTGATCTCCTTTAATTACATATTTTAATTTATAGTTTTTAAGATCAGGCAGTTTGTTGCCATCAATTAAAACAAGTGAAGGTTTTGTTTTCAATTTAAGAATAGCTCTTTTCATTGCAAGTAAACTTGCCTGCAATATATTAATTTTTTCAATTTCTTTAGTCGATGCCTGGCCTATAGCCCATATAGAATTTTTTTTAATATATTTTTCAAGCTCTTCTCTTTTGTCCTTTGTTAGAGTTTTTGAATCTTTCAATAATTTTTTATCAATAGAATTATTTAATATGATAGCTGCTGCATAAACAGGCCCGATTAAACTTCCTCTGCCAACTTCATCAACACCTGCTAAAATTTTCATTAAATGGATAGTTTTAGATCTAAGATTTTTTGTTTAATCTTTTTTAAGTCATCCCATGAATGTTTTTTATTTTCAGGAGCTCTTAAAAGATAAGAGGGATTAAAAGTTATGATAACGTTGTAACTTGTATTTTTGATAATTACTTCCTTCCATTTTCCTCGCTCAATAGAAATTTTACTATTTAAACCTGTTAAAGATTCCATAGCAGTACTACACATAAGAATTATTATTTTAGGATTTATTATTGAAATATGTTTTTGTAAAAATTGGGAATATCTTTTAATTTCTGTAGAATTTGGTTTTCGATCCTCAGGAGGTCTAAAGTTTACAGCATAAGTTGCGTAAATATTTTGTTTTTTTATGTTTATTGCAATCAGCATTTTTTTTAAAAGATCTCCTACTTCACCCATAAAAGTTAATCCGGCGTTATCTTCTTCAATGCCTGGGGCTTCACCAATTATCATTATTAAGCTATTAATATTCCCATCTCCTAAAATTATTTTTTTTGAATTATTCTTTAAGTTACAATCACTAATTGAGTTTATTTGTTCTTTAAGATTCTCAAGCTCTTTAACTTTATCTATTTTTTGAATACTCAGATCTTTTTTTAAATCATTACTAGTATTTTTTAGTCTATTGATTGGTTTTTCATCAAAAATAAAGTCAGATCCAGTAGAGTTTAAGAACTCAGAGTCAAAATTCGTTTTTTGATTTATTACTTTTTTAGACATAGAATGGCCAAATGTTGGTAAAGTTTTTTAAATTCTTTTTAATATTAATACTTTATCAGAGTCCATTATACTCAAAAAATACCAGTTTAAATGATTTTAATGCAAGGTATTTGTCTAATTATTTTTCAGGAATTGTAGCTTATGAAAATCTAGATAATACAGAAGCTTTAAAATTTTTTAATTCATCAAAAATATTAATAAAACAGCATGATGCCTATCTTGAGAGGTATGTATTTTCCTTAGTACTTGATGGCAAAGTTAAGGAAGCAATTAATCAAGTTAAACAGAACTCAACAAAAAACAACTCTGACTTTTTTCAGGCTAATCTGTTGCTGGCAGTTGATAGTTTAAAGAAAAAAAACTTTAAAAAAAGTAAAGTTTATATTGATAGATCATATGAATTTATTAACAATGATAGACTTTCATTAATCATTGCAGAAACCTTCAAGCAATATTTATCAGTTTTTGAAGAAAAAAAATTAGTGAAACAAACTAATACGTTTGGAAATTTTTCATTTATTAACGAAGTTTTTCAAAGATGTTATTTAAATGATAAAGATACAGAGAGATATTTTAATACATTAATTAATTCACAAAACGATGCTGATTATTCAAGGTATGTATTTTTTTTGATCAGTTATTTAATCAAGAAAGATAATTACGATAAGGCAAAAAAAGTTACTAATAATTTTGATTATTTAAATTCATCAGTATTAATTTCTCAAGGTAAAAAATGGATAGAAGATAAAAACTTAGATAATTTTCAAGAAATTTTTTCATGTACAAATTCGAATGACATTGTTAGTGAACTATTTTTTCTAATAGCAAATCTCTATTCCTCTCAGAATGATTATGAGAAATCAAATTTTTATTTAAATATAGCTAACTATTTAAATCCTAAATTTATTTTCAATTTGTCTTTATTAGCTGAAAATTATTATTTGAGTGATGATTATTCCAATACATTAAAAACTCTTGAAGCATTTGATAAAAAGCATGAATTTTATTATTGGTTTAAGTTAAAAAAAGAGTCTCAAATTATTTTAAAAAAAAATAATAAAGAAGCATCTCTAAAATTTATCAATGAAAAATTTAAAGAAATTAAAAACCCAAATAAAAAAATTATATTTGATATTGCAAATATGCATAAAAATGCAAAAAAATATATTGAAGCAATAAATTTTTATGATCAAATACTTTTAAAAATGAACGCTAATTCTGACTTATACGCTGAAATATTATATCGGCGTGGAGGAAGTTACGAGAGATCTGGAGATTATGTAAAAGCAGATAAAGATTTATTAAAGTCTCTAGAAGCCAACCCAGATGATGCTTATGTTTTAAATTATTTAGCTTACTCATGGTTGGAAAGAGAGCATAAAATTGATACTGCTCTTAAAATGCTTGAAAAAGCTTATGAAGCCAGAAGTAACGATCCATACATTATTGATTCAATCGGTTGGGCATATTACTTAGTTGACGAATATGAAAAGGCAGAAAATTTTCTTAAAAGAGCAGTTGAATTAATGCCTCAGGATCCAGTAGTTAATGATCATTACGGTGATATTCTTTGGCAGCTTGATAGAAAAATTCAAGCAAGATATTTTTGGCAAGCTGTTTTAAATTTAGATGAGACTGAAGATGCCATGAAAAAAATTATTAAAAATAAATTATTAGAGGGATTAAAAAATTCCTAAATTATGAATAGTTTTAAGATAAAGTCTTATGCAAAGATAAATTTAGCTCTAAACGTTACAGGAAAGAAATCAAAGCTTCATAATATCGAAAGTTTAATTTCTTTTATTGATTTACATGATTCAATTACAATAACAGAAAGCAATACAAAACAGCATAAAATCAATTTTATTGGAAGATTTTCTAAAAATATCAGTAAAATTAATACTATTTCAAAATTATTAAAAATTTTAGATAACAAAAAACTTTTGAATAATAAAAAATTTGAAATTAAAGTTATAAAAAATATACCTCAAAAAGCTGGAATGGGAGGTGGGTCTATGAATGCTGCCAGTCTATTAAATTTTTTTATTGAAAAAAAATTAATTAAAATAAAAAAAAATGACTCAAAAAAAATAAGTAATGAAATAGGATCAGATGTGATTTTAGGTATAAAGCCATCACTTGCTATTCTTTTATCTAATGGAGATATTAAAAAGTTCAAAAATAAAATTAAATTTCATATATTAATTACGAAACCTAACTTTGGATGTTCTACAAAATATATTTATTCTAAAGTTAATTCATTCTCTAAACCTCAATTTAACCCTCCTAAACAGAAACTATTTGAAGCAAAATATTTAAAAAATTTAGACAATGATCTTGAAAAGGTTGCCTTAAATAAATATCCAGAACTTAAAAGAATTAAATCCTACCTCAATGGTTTACCTAACACCCTATTTGTTAGAATGTCCGGATCAGGATCCTCAATAGTGGCTTATTTTCATTCCAAAAAGGCCTGCAAAAAAGCATGCAGCCAATATAAACAAAAATTTAATAACCACTGGTGTATTGAATCAAAAACTATATAATTTTTTTTTTTTGTGATATATGCAACTAATATTGGCCCATGGTGAAGTGGTATCACATCTGTTTTTGGTACAGAGATCCGAGGTTCGAATCCTTGTGGGCCAGCCATATATGAATAATTTATTAGATAAAATTTTTTTTAGATCTCAAAACCTTAATCACATAAATTTAGGCTTCAAAAATATTAAAAAGGAAACAGAGGTTTCAAAAATATTTGAAGCAATTCATTCATACTCTAGCAATAGTGAAATCCGGTATGTAGGTGGATGTGTAAGAAAGATTATTAATAAAGAAGCATATGATGACATAGATTTAGCAGTTAATTTAAATCCAAAAGAGGTTTGTGAGGCTCTTACTAAAAAGGACATAAAATATTACGCGAGTGGAATAGAACATGGAACAATTACAGCGTTAATTAATGATATAAAGTTTGAGATTACATCATTGAGAAAAGACATTGATACAGATGGACGACATGCAAAAGTAGAGTTCTCTGATAGCTGGAAAGAAGATGCTTCTAGAAGAGATTTTACTATCAATTCTATATACGCGGATATTGAAGGAAGTTTATTTGACCCATTTGATGGAAAAAAAGATTTAGAAAGTGGAAAAATTAATTTTATTGGAAATGTAGAAACCAGAATTAAAGAAGATTATTTGAGGGTATTAAGATATGTCAGATTTTTTCTTAGTTATTCTAAGCATAGTCATGACCCACAAGTCATTAAAGCAATTAAAAAAAACCTAAGCGGTGTTTCAAGTATTTCCTCAGAAAGATTAATAGATGAATTTCAAAAATTATTAAAATCAAATGGTTTTCTAAAGTTAACTAAGGATAAGGATTGTTTAGAGATTATAAATCTTATTTTTCCACAAATAAAAAATATTTCTCTATTCAATAAAATGAATAGTTTTGCAAAAAAAAACTTTCTTGAAATGGACTTTATTTTCTTATTATCTTTAATGATTATTGATGGAACTGATAATGTAGATTACTTTATTTATAAATTTAATTTATCCAAAAAAGATCAAAAAAGACTTATATTTTTAAATAAGTTTAATTTAGAAAAAAATACGAACCAAACCTTTTCAGAAAAAAATCTAAATAAAATTTTTTATTTTAATGGCAGGGAGGCATTATTAGATGTTCTTTATTTTAAAATTTTTAAATCCAAAAAAGTAGACAATAAGTTAATTAAAATGATTGAAATTTTTAAAAAAAAAGAAATGCCTGTTATGCCATTTAAAGCTAGTACTTTGATGGAAAAATATCAAATTCCTGAGGGAAGGGAGCTGGGACAGAAGTTAAAAGCAATAGAAGAAGTCTGGACTAGTAATGATTTTAAAATTTCAGATAAAGAGCTTCAAAAAATAGTAAGTAATTAAACGTACTTTACATCTTTAATTTCAAAGTTTTTTACACCTGCGGGAGTTTTAATTTCAACTAAATCATTTTTGTTTTTTCCAATTAAACCTCTACCTATAGGTGATTGAAAAAATATCAGTTTTTTTTGAAGGTCAGCCTCGTCTTTTCCAACTATTTTATAGGTAATTTTTTCTCCAGTATCCAAATTTTCTAAATCTACAGTTGAGCCAAAGATGACTTTGCCATCATTACTCATTTTGGTTACATCAATAACATTTGCTCTTGCAATAATATCATTTATTTCTGTAATCCTTCCTTCGTTATGAGATTGTTCTTCTTTTGCAGCATGATATTCAGCATTCTCTTTCAGATCTCCATGAGATCTTGCTTCAGATATCGCAGCAACTATTTGAGGTCTTTTTTTTTCTTTTAAAAAAATTAACTCTTCCTTTAAACTTTCAAGACCATCTGCTGTTATTGGTTCTTTATCCATTTTAATTCCATTTTGCTATTGGAGGTAAAGACATTAATATTGCCTCAACATTACCACCTGTTTGTAGGCCAAATTTTGTTCCTCTATCATATAGTAAGTTAAACTCAGCATATCTACCTCTTTTAATATATTGTATCTCCTTTTGTTTTACAGTCCATTTCTTTTTGTGTTTCAATTGTATTATCGAGTTAAATAACATTTGAAAGGTAACTCCAAGATCTGTTACAAATTTAAAGTCTTTCTCCCAATCTTTTTTTTTGTAATCAAAAAAAATACCACCAATTCCCCTTGTTTCTTTTCTATGGGGTAAATAAAAATATTCATCACACCACTTTTTATATTTTTTATAAAATTTTTTATCATGTCGATCACACATTTTTTTTAATTCAGTATGAAGGAAGCTTTTTTCTTTAAGATCTTGGATGCAAGGGGTTACGTCCATACCACCACCAAACCATCCATGTGTTGTGTAGATAAATCTAGTGTTAAAATGAATTGCTGGAACATGAGGATTTTTCATATGCATTACAATAGAAATTCCTGATGCCCAAAAATTTGGATTTTTAGAGGCACCTGGGATTTTTTTACTCATTTTTTTTGAAAACTTTCCATGCACTTCTGAAAAATTTACACCAACTTTTTCAAAAATCTTACCATTTTTTAAAATTCTAAACTCTCCACCACCTTCATCCTTAATTTCACTTCTATTCCAAGTTTTAGATTTAAACTTAGATTTCTTACCTTCTAGTTTTTCAATGTCATTACAAATTGTGTTTTGCAGCAACTTAAACCAATTAGAAGCAAGTTTTTTTTTAATTTCTTTGTCCATTATTTATTAAAGTTAGTTTGCCTTAAATTTTCTGAAAGAATTATAGCAACTGAAGAGGCTATATTTAAAGATCTTTTATTGTCCATCATGGGTATTTTTAACCTATACTTAATTAAATTATGAACATGGTCTGGTACGCCAGCACTTTCTCTTCCAAATAAAAGTGTATCATTACTCTCAAATTTGAAGTCAGTATAAGAATCTGCTGATTTAGTTGTTAATAATATTACTCTCTCATTCTTTTTTGATTTAAAAAATTCATCTGAACTTTGATAAAATCTTATCATTTTTTCATCCATATAATCCATCACAACTCTTTTAAATCTTTTATCGCTGAATAAAAAACCACATGGTTCAATTATTTCTAAATCAGCCCCTAGACACGCACATGTTCTGATAATAGCAGCTGTATTTTGAGGAATATCAGGTTCATATAAGGCTATTTTAGGTCTCAAATTCATGTTTTATGTGTCATTGTTTCAGTGGAAAAAAAACTTTTTTCTTATATGAAATCATATATTAGATAACAATATACAAAAAATTAAAGATGTCTGAAAAAAAACCTGAAAGAAGAGAATTTTTATTTACAGCCTCATATGCGGTAGGTGCTGTTGGGGTAGGAGCTGTTGTTTGGCCACTTATTGATCAAATGAACCCAGATGCATCTGTTAAAGCATTAGCTAGCACAGAAGTTGATGTAAGTTCAGTTCAGCCTGGAAAAACAATCACTGTACTCTGGAGAGGAAAACCAGTTTTTATTAAAAGAAGAACACCCGAGGAAGTAGCTGAAGCAAGAGCTGTTAAAATGGAAGATTTAAAAGACCCTCAAAAAGATGAGGACAGAGCAAAAGATCCAGAATGGTTAGTTATGTTAGGTGTCTGTACGCATTTAGGATGCGTCCCTTTAAATGATAAAGGAGACTACAATGGTTGGTTTTGTCCTTGTCATGGTTCACATTATGATATCTCTGGAAGAATTAGAAAAGGTCCTGCTCCAACAAACATGGAAGTTCCAAAATATGAATTTGTTAACAGCAACACTATTAAAATTGGATAATAAATAATTATGAGTGATCACGAGTACGTTCCTAGTTCAAAATTTGGAAAATGGTTTAATGATAGGCTTCCACTTTTATCACTCGCTAGTCATTTAACTGATTATCCAACACCTAAGAATTTAAATTATTGGTGGACATTTGGTGGAATTTTAACTTTTTGTTTAATTACACAAATCGTTACCGGTTTAACTTTGGCTATGCACTACATTGCTCATGCTGACATGGCTTTTGAAAGTGTTGAACATATCATGCGGGACGTTAACTATGGTTGGTTAATAAGATATATTCATGCAAACGGTGCTTCAATGTTTTTCTTAGCAGTTTATATTCACATATTTAGATCTTTGTTTTATGGATCATATAAATCTCCAAGAGAAATTATTTGGATTATTGGAATAATAATTTACCTTTTAATGATGGCAGCAGCATTTATGGGTTATGTTTTACCATGGGGTCAGATGAGTTTTTGGGGAGCAACAGTTATTACAAATCTTTTTAGCGCCATACCTTTAGTGGGTGAGGGAATAGTTAATTGGTTGTGGGGAGGTTATTCTGTAGATAACCCAACTTTAACAAGGTTTTTCACATTACATTACTTAATACCATTTTTAATCTTGGGCTTAGTCGTTCTTCATATTTGGGCGTTGCATGTTCCTGGAAACAATAACCCAGTGGGGATTGATGTTAAAAAACCTTCTAAGGATACAGTACCATTCCATCCATATATTGTGATCAAGGATGGCTTTGCATTATTAATGTTTATGATTGTATTTGCATTTTTTGTTTTTTATTCACCAAATATTTTAGGGCATGCAGATAATTATATAGAAGCAAACCCAATGGTAACACCAGCCCATATCGTTCCTGAGTGGTATCTATTACCATTTTATGCAATCCTAAGATCAGTTCCTGATAAATTAATGGGAGTAGTTGCAATGTTATCAGCAATTTTAATTTTAGCTGCACTGCCTTGGTTAGATACTTCAAAAATTAGATCAGCAGTATTTAGACCTCTTTACAAACAATTTTATTGGATACTAGTAGTGGATGTATTAGTTCTAGGTTACGTAGGTGCGATGCCAGCTGAGGGGCTTTACTTATTGATTGCCAGGGTTGCCACAGCTTACTACTTTATTCACTTTTTAATAATCTTACCGGTATTAGGATTTAAAGAAAAAACCATACCTTTACCCTTAAGTATTACAGAACCAGTACTTGGAGGGATGCCAATGGCATCAGCTGTTAAAAAAAAAGAAAGTTTAGATTAATTAAGTGAAAAATATTTTAAAAATTAGTTATTCAATTATTTTTTTATTAGTAGGAACTCTTACAGTTAATGCTGCAGAAAAAGTAGATCTTTTAAAAACAGATTGGAGTTTTAAGGGATTATTTGGAAAATTTGACAGAGGTTCACTTCAAAGAGGATATCAAGTTTATACTGAGGTTTGTGCGTCGTGCCATTCAATGAAATATGTAAGTTATAGAAACTTATTTGAGCCAGGTGGACCAGAGTTTACTGAAGAGCAGGCTAAAGCAATAGCTGCAAGTTTTGAAATTACAGATGGACCCAATAATGATGGAGAAATGTTTGTAAGACCTGCTAAGTTATCTGATAAATTTGTCATGCCTTATGAAAATGTTAAAGCAGCTCAAGCAGCAAATGGAGGAGCTTATCCTCCTGATATGTCTGTGCTAGCAAAAGCTAGAACTGGTGGGGTTGATTATATTTACTCATTGCTACTTGGTTACGAAGATCCACCGAGTGGTGTAACGCTTGATGATGGTGTTTACTATAACAAGTTTATGTATGGAAATAATATTAAGATGGCAGAACCATTATCAGATGGTTTGGTAGAATATAGTGATGGAACTACAGCATCTAAAGAGCAAATGGCAAAAGATGTTACAACATTTTTAATGTGGGCAGCTGAACCTCATTTAGAAAGCAGACACAAGATGGGCTTTAAGGCTATCTTGTATTTAATTATTTTAACTATTCTAGTTTACTTTAGTATGAAGAAAATTTGGTCACGTATTGAATCTGAAGTTTAATATATCACCATCTTTGACAATATAATCTTTTCCTTCAAGTCTCATTTTTCCATTTGTCTTTGAATTGACCCAACCATCATTAGCTATGAAGTCTTCATAAGCAATTGTTTCAGCTCTTATAAAACCTTTTTCAAAATCAGTGTGTATTTCACCAGCTGCTTTTGGTGCAGTACAATTTTTTTGGATAGTCCAAGCTCTAGTTTCTTCAGGCCCAGATGTAAAATAAGTGTCTAGCTCTAAAATATTGTAACCTTTTTGAATTAACATATTTAAACCAGTTCTTTTTAATCCAATCATCTCCATATAATTCTCTTTTTCTTCATTTTCTAATTGATTTATTTGGTTCTCAATATCAGCTGAAACTATTAAGGTATTTTTTTCACCATATTTATCAATAAATGCTTGAGTGTATTTATTTCCATTTTGAACACTTGCCTCATCAACATTACATACAAAAATTTTAGGCTTTAAAGATAATAAACCACTTTGGCTTATTAATTTTTTATCAAATTGTTCATAAAGTATTTGAATATCTTTGGAATTATTTATGCAGTCAGAAGCAATTTCTAATATTTTTAATTGCTCCTCATCTACATTTTTCTTATTATTTTTTTCTAATCTTTTTTGTATTGACTCAAGGTCAGCCAACATCATTTCTGTTTCAATAATTTCCAAATCTCTAATTGGATCAACAGTTGGGTTCACATTTTGAATATCATCAGAGTCAAAACATCTGATCATATGAATGACTGCATCGACTTCTCTTATATGAGATAAGAATTTATTTCCTAAGCCTTCACCTTTAGAGGCGCCCGCTACCAGTCCGGCTATATCCACAAACTCAATAGTAGTATTAATTTTTTTTTTTGATTTTGATATTTCTACCAATTTGTCTAGTCTTTCATCTGGCACAGGAACCACACCAACATTTGGCTCTATCGTACAAAAAGGGAAGTTTGCTGCTTGTGCCTTACTAGAATTTGTAAGTGCATTAAATAGTGTAGATTTACCAACATTAGGTAAGCCAACAATTCCACACTTAAAACTCATTATTTATTATTTACAGTGCTTGAGAATAAATCTAATTTTTTATCAATTAATATAGCCATTGAATCAATAATATTTTTAGTAATTTTTTCTAGTTGTATCATTTCATCTTCATCAAAATCTTTTAATACATGATCTGCAACATCAGCCTTAGTTTTGGGTCTTCCAATTCCTATTCTAACTCTTGAATAATCTTTACCAATAAATTTATCTATAGATTCAATTCCATTATGTCCTGCACTTGATCCTGCAAATTTTGCTTTCACTTTTCCAAATTCAAGGTCAAGGTCATCATGGAAGACAATCACATCTTCAGCATCAATTTTGAAGTATTCAATTAATTCCCTTATACAAATTCCAGAATTATTCATAAAGGTTAATGGTTTTATTGCATAAACCTTTTTATCTTCAATATTACCTGTAGTTAATAATCCTTTAAATTTTGGTTTTTGTTTAGACAAACCAAACTTTTGATTAAGAGCATCAATTAATTTGAAACCAATATTGTGTCTGTTGTTTTCGCTATCGGGTGTTGGATTTCCTAAGCCTACAAATAAAAGCATATTTTTTTTAAATCGTATCTAGGAGTCTTCACTATGATAAGTTGATTATTTTTTTTCTTCAGTGGCTTTTTTTTCGCCGTCATCTTTTTTATCACCCTCAGCTGCTGGTGCTGCTTCTTTACCATCTTCTGCTGCTTCTGCTTCAGCTTCAGCTGGTTTTTCTGGCTCTTTCATCACTGTAGGTGCTGCTAAAGTTGCAATTACAAAATCTCTTCCAATAATAGTTGGTGTAACACCTTCTTCTAATTTTACTGAAGATATTTTGAAACTTTCCCCAATATCCACCCCATCTAAATCAATAGTTATTGCAGATGGAATTTTTTCACTTGGACATTTTAATTCTATTTTTCTTCTCACAATGTTTAGTACTCCACCTCTTTTTAGGCCTGGTGAAGTTTCATGATTAATAAATACCACAGGCACTTCTATTCTAATTTTTACACCTGGTACAACTCTTAGAAAATCAATATGAGTTGGCTCGTCAGATATTACGTTATAAGTAATTTCTCTTGGTAAAACATTTTGAGGTTTGCCATCTAAATTAAGAGTTATTATGTTTGATAAGAAACTTCCTTTATCTATTAAAGATTTTAATGTTTTTTTTAATACAGTAACTTTTTGATTTTGATCTGGTCCCCCATAGATTATGCCAGGGATATTTCCAGCCGATCTAAGAGAACGGACATCTCCTTTTGACTTAGTATTTCTAGTATTTGCATCAAGTGAATTCATAAAAAGATGGCTTTTAGCCCAAGTTTCTTAATAACTCAAGATAATTATTTAAATAAATCGGATACAGATGTTGAGTTAGAGATCCTTTTAATTGCCTCACCCATAAGTACTGAAATAGGCAAAACTTCTATATTTTTAACATTTTTAATTTTATCGTGATTATCAATTGTATCCGTTATTACTAATTTTCTAATAACTGATTTTTTAATTTTATCTACTGCTTCTCCACTTAAGACTCCGTGAGTAATATAAACATAAACCTCTTTAGCGCCTCTATCCTTTAAAGCTTTCGCAGCGTTTACTATAGTTCCACCTGAATCAATTATATCATCAACTATAATACAGGTTTTCCCTTTAACATTTCCTATAACATTCATAACTTTGGATTGTCCTGGTTTAGGTCTTCTTTTATCCACAATAGCAAGTTCCACATTTAAAATTTTACCAAGTGCTCTCGCTCTTTCAGTTCCACCAACGTCTGGTGCAACACAAATAATATTTTTACTTTTAATATTTTTTTTAGCATGTCTTGCAAAAATTGGTGTAGCAAATAAATTATCTACAGGAATGTCAAAAAAGCCCTGAATTTGTCCTGCATGAAGGTCTACAGTAACAACTCTGTCAGCACCTGCTTTAGTAATTAAATTAGAAACCAGTTTTGCAGAAATAGAAGTTCTAGGCACTACTTTTCTGTCTTGTCGTGCATATCCAAAATAAGGAATGACGGCAGTAATATTTTTTGCTGAAGATCTTTTTAAAGCATCAATGCAAAGTAGTAATTCCATTAGGTTGTCGTTTGCAGGTGATGAAATAGACTGAATTATAAAGATACTATTACCTCTAATATTTTCATTAATTTCTATATAAATTTCTCCATCAGAAAACTTTTTTATACTTGAGTTTACAAGCTTAGTTTTTAAATATTTTGCAATATTTTTACTTAGAGGTTTATTGCTGTTTCCAGTTAATAATTTCATGAGATATTATGAATTAATCATAATTACAGAAATATTTCTACCATAATCATTCTCATTGCGGCTAATAGATCTTCGTGCACTAAAAAAATTATTTTTAGGATTAAATGTATTCTTATTAATTATATCAATTTTCTTTATATTTAAGGCTTTTAATTGAGAAAGGACGTATTTCTTTAAATCAAAGAAATCTTTATTTTGAATTTTTTTAAAAAATTTTTTATTTTTTCCATCTTTTTTAATGAGTTTTTTAATAAAATCTTTTTTTACCTCATAATTTTTTACTGAAATACATGGTCCAATTACTGCAGTAACATTTTTAGGATCACATCCTTTTTTTATCATAAAATTTAAGGTTTTTTTAATTATCCCTTTGAAAGCACCCTTCCAGCCAGCATGGATTGCAGCAATCATCTTTTCTTTCTCATCATAAACAAGTATTGGAGCACAATCTGCAGTTAATATAGCTATAGGAAATTCCTTTTTATTTGTGACTAGTGCATCTCCTTCAAAATTATAATTTTTAAGTTTTAGATTTTTATCTATAAAATGAAATTTATTGCTGTGAATTTGCTTTAGTAAAATAATTTTTTTAAGCTTAGTTTTAATTTTCCTTTGAACGATTTGAAGATTTTTTAAAACATTTTTTTTATTGTCTGAGGACCCAGGGCCACAATTTAAGCTCTTAAAAATACCTAGAGATTTTCCGCCCTTTCTATTAAAGAAAGCATGCTGTAAGTTTTTAAATTTACTGAGTTTCTTTGACTTAATCAGTTTAAAATCCCAATTTAAATTTATTTTTATTTGCTGTTATTAGCATTACCTTAAACAATTCACCCATTTGATTTTTATCTATAAGTCTTTTTATTCTAAAATAAATATCAGCTTTTTCACTAAATAACATTTTCTTGGACAATATTTCTGCTCTTTCAAGAATACCAAGTTTTGTTAAAAATTCACCTTGAGTAGTATTCATTGAGGTAAGTGAGCTTAATTCTTTAACTATTCTATTTAATAAACTAAAACTTAAATTGTAGGTAATATCAGAATTACCAAACCCTTTTAGTACATCACAATATTTATGTTTGGATACAGCTTGCAGGGTATTTTTCATTTTTTTATCAGTATACGCATAATCTATTATTAAAATTCCACCATTATTACGTTTAATCTTATTGAAGATAATTTTTAGGTATTCGGTTGATTGTGGTGAATACTCGATAAAGTTCTGCTGATTTGTAATTTTAAATTTAATTTTATTTTCAAATTTTTCCATATCAAAAGGAACATCAAAATACTCAAATTTATTGTTAAAAAATCTGACATGTCTTTCAAACCATTTTCTTTCTTTCTTTATGAATTGCTTAATAGGTAAAGCGTCAAAAAATTCGTTTGCCAAAAAAATACATGGCGAATTATCTAATTCGCTTAAATCATTTAACCATTGAATATTTTTTTTATTGATATTAATTTTTTGTTTTTTTCGAAGCAATTTGCTTCTTTCTAAAATCTTAATGTGACAAGAATTTTTAAATATTTGAAATTTTTCAAAGGTATTGACTAAAACTTTCATCATTTCACCATTACCGGCCCCTAATTCGATTAAATTAAATTTTTTAGGGCAACCTAGATTTTGCCAAAATGAAACCACCCAAATTGCAATCATTTCTGAAAATAGTACAGATATGTTGGGTGAAGTTATGAAATCACCCTTTTTGCCAAAGGGATTTTTTTTCATGTAGTAGCCTGATGTTTTATTATAAAGAGACTCCTCTATAAATTTATCTAGGGTAAACGACTGATTATTCTTAATTTTCATTTTTTGAAGATAAAAGGTAAACCCCAGTCAGAAAAAAAAGAACACTTATCAATTGACCTAATGTTAGATTTAAAACTAAGTAACCAATTTGTGGATCCGGAGATCTGAAAAACTCTATAAAAAATCTAAATAGAGAATAAAAGATCAGGAATAAAGCAGAGATTTTTCCAGGTACTTTTAAATAATCTTTTTTAAAGAAATACCCAAGTACAAAGAAAAGAATTATTCCCTCAAAAAAAGCCTCATATAATTGTGAAGGATGCCTTTTGATATTATCTATTAGAACAAATTGAACTGACCAAGGAAGGTCTGTAGCTCTTCCATAAAGCTCTGAGTTTATAAAATTGGCAATTCTACCAAAAAAGATTCCAATTGGAGCAGATAGGGCAACCAAGTCTAAAAATATAAACGAATTTGTATTGTGTTTTTTTGAGAACAATATTGATGCAATTATAATTCCAATTAAAGCACCATGAAATGACATTCCTCCATTCCAAACCATCAATATTTCTATAGGGTTATCTAAATAATATTTTAGATTATAAAATAAAGTATAACCAAGCCGACCTCCCAAAATCATACCTAAAATGAGATAGGTTATAAAGTCATCAAATAGCTGAAGAATATGAGAGTCTTTTATTAATTTTTTTTTACAATACAGCCAACCAAGTGCAATACCCACAATATAAGCCAAAGAATACCATCTGATTTCTAATGAAAATATTTGAAACGCAACTGGGTCAAAATTATTAATAAACATTTTTAAAAAACTACGTATAAAGTATATTAATTTTATAAGCGAATATATGACAAAATCAAAATTTGTAATTGATAAATTAACAAAGCTATTTGAACAAGGGCTAATTTCTTATAAAGATTTAAACTCTGAAATAATAAATGTTTTAAGATCTAAAAGAGAAGAGATCATTTTTAAAATGAAATTAACTAGCAAAGAAGAAATGGATATATTAATTAAAAGAGTTGAAAATTTAGAAAAAAAAATCAATAAATTTGAAAAAAAAAGTCCAAATAAAAAACCTATAAAGGTAAAAAAATCTTAACTCTAAGGCCGTTTAAAGGAGACTTATCTAATAAAATATTTCCTCCATGGGATTTGATTATGTCAGATGTAATTGACAATCCAAGACCAACACTAGATTTAGAATCCCCTCTACTTTTATCTACTTTATAAAATGGTTTGAAAACATTCTCGAACTCTTCTTTAGGAATACCGACTCCATCATCATCAATAGTAATTATTATGTTACTATCTTTTTTTGATAGATGAAAATTTATATTTTCAGCATATTTAATTGAATTATCAATTAAATTATTTATAGATCTTTGTATTAAATTTTTTCTTCCATTCATGTAAATTCTTGGAATTATTTCTTTAGTTATTTTATCATTATTATAATTATTTATTGTAGTTTCGATTAATTCTGAAATATCAAAGGTTTCATCTTTTTCTAAATAAGATGAACTTGTAAACTGCAGATATTCATTAAGCATTTTTTCCATTTCATCTATATCTAAAGACATTTTTTTTGATAAATCTTTATCTTTCATAAAAGATAGCTGAAGTTTTAGTCTTGTTAAGGGTGTTCTTAAATCATGGCTTATGCCAGATAACATTTCAGATCTTTGATTGAGGTGTCTCATTATTCTTTTTCTCATTTTATCAAATTCCAAACCTGCTTGTCTGATCTCTAAGGCACCTGATGGCCTGTACTCATCAATGTTTTCTCCTTTACCAAATCTTTCTGCAGCTTTAGCCAGGTTTATAATTGGTCTAGTTTGATTTTTTAGAAATAGTATAGCTATGGTTATCATTAGTAGAGCTGGTATAGTGATCCATAACGCAAATATTCTAGCAGTTGAGCTTGCAACCCTGTCTTTTGGAATAAAAAATTCAAAGTAACCCTCGTTATGTTTAATATTTATATGAATAAGCTCTTTATAACTTGTTGTATCGAACCAGAAATTTTGAGTGCCCATATTAGATTTCAGTTCTCTTCTAAGTGTTCTATCTATTGGACTAAACCATCTTTCTTTTTGAGCTTTTTCAAATAAATCATCTTTTTTAAACTGAACATTAAGATCTAAATAAATTGAGAATAAGCCTGAAAGGTCGTTATTATTATATTTTCCATTATCGTAAGCTGTTATGAATGTTTTCATCTCACCGATTAATGCTCTTGTCATACCTTTATTTGTTTTAATCCAAAGACTATCAAAAAAAACAATCGATATGACTACTTGAAGAACAATTATTGGAACTGCTACGATTAATAAAGCTCTATAAAATAATCTTTTTGGTAGTAAATTTTTTACAAAATTATTCAATCCATAAAACATAGCCAGCACCTCTTAAAGTTTGTAAGTATTTTGGATTTTTTGGGTCCATTTCAATTTTTTTTCTAAGTCTTGTAATTATCACATCTATTGACCTTTCTTTATCAAGATCAGTTAGTTTGCCAATATCCTCTCTTGAAAAGGTTTTGCCAGGATTGTTAATCATTTTTTCTAATATAATTTTTTCAGTACTATTTATTTTATATTCAATATCATTTTTTATGATTAAAAGTTTGTTAAGATCAATTTTAATATTATCAAAGGTTATAATTCTTTTTTCATCATTTCTTTTTGTTTTATTTAAAATATTTTTTATTCTTAAAATAAGTTCTTTTGGCTCAAAAGGTTTTGGTAAATAATCATCAGCACCTATCTCTAAACCTTCAACCCTATTTTCAGCTTCTCCTTTAGCCGTTAATAAAATTATAGGGGTATCAATTTTAGATTTATTTTGTTTGATAAAATCCAACCCACTTTTGCCTGTCATCATTATATCCAAAACGATTAAATCAAATTTAATTATTGAAATTTTTTCTTCTGCATTTTCTGCACTATTTGATGTAGTAACCAGAAAATTATTTTCATTTAAATATTGTTTAATTAGGGATCTAATTCCCTCATCATCATCTACAACTAAAATATGGGCTACAAAATCATTCATTAATTATTTTCTTTAAAACATTGTCAAAGTTTAAGACTTGATCTGAACTTGAATTTAAAAGAGCATTATAAATTCTTTTTTTTTGTATCGAAAATATTTCGTCAAAAATTTTTTCTCCTTTTTCATTTAAAAAAATGTGTTTTACTCTTGTGTCTTGTTGGTCTTTTTCAAAAAAAACCACATCAAGTTTAATTAAATCTTTTAAAACTCTATTTAAACTCTGCTTGGTAACCTTTAACTTCTTTAATAGATCAGAAATTGTAATCCCTTTATACATTGATAAAAGATGTAAAACTTTGTGGTGAGCTATACCTATAGAGTATTTATCTAATGTTTTCTTGGCATCTGAAAAAGACTCACGGTAACTTGTAAATAACTTTTCAATCAGCTGCTTTAACTGAGTATCCTTTAAATATAAAAGTTCTTTCATTATGGGTAAGTTATATTGACATATTATAGATACAAAGATAATTTTAGATAAAATTTAAATTATTTCATTCATGATACCATACGATAAAAGATCAGGTAAAATTTGGTTTAATGGCGAGCTCGTTGATTGGGCTGATGCTAAAATTCATGTTTTAAATCATGGCCTTCACTATGCTAGTTGTGTTTTTGAAGGTGAAAGAGTCTATGATAATTCAATTTTCAAATTAGAAGAACACACATCTAGACTTTTTTATTCTGCAAAAAGAATGGGTATTAAAATTCCTTATACTGAAGAAGAAATAAATTTAGCATCAAAAAAAATAATTTCAGTTCAGGGTGTCAAAGATGGATATGTTAGACCAACAATATGGAGAGGTAGCGAGATGATGGCTATATCTGCTCAACAAACAAAAATTCATGTTGCCATAGCAACTTGGGAGTGGGGTTCATATTTTGATCCAAAACTAAAAATAGAAGGTATTAAATTGAATATATCAAATTGGAGAAGACCTGCGCCTAATACGATACCTTGGGATACAAAAGCTTCTGGATTATATATGATTTGTACTTTATCAAAACATGAAGCTGAACAACAAGGCTATACAGATTCTCTAATGCTTGATCATGAAGGAAATGTTGCGGAAGCAACAGGTGCTAACATTTTTTTTAAAGATAAAAATGGAGAAATTCACACACCCATTCCAGATTCTTTTTTAGACGGCATTACAAGAAGAACGGTAATTGAAATTGCAAAATCTAAAGGAATAAAAGTCAATGAACGAAAAATTGCACCAGCTGAATTATCAAATTTTGTAGGCTGTTTTTTAACAGGTACAGCAGCAGAAGTTACGCCAGTTTCATGTATTGCTGAAAATAAATTTAAAGTTTGCGAAACTATAATTGACTTAAATGAAAGTTACCAAGCATTAGTTAGAAAAAGAAAAGCAGCTTAGTTTTTGTTATCTTCAGATATTGCATGGTCAATGCCTTTTCTTAAATATTCATAACCAGTATACAAAGTTAAAAATGCAGAAAGCCAAAGCAGGATTATGCCAATAGTTTGAGCATTATAATCTTGAAAATTTAAAATTTTATTACCAGTTTCACCAGTTAGTAAAAGAGCTATAGCAACCATTTGTAAAAAAGTTTTTAATTTTGCTAAGTTAGTTACTGGTAATTTAATTTGTCCTCTAGCTAAAAACTCTCTTAAGCCTGAAATTAGTATTTCTCGTGTAAGTATTATAATTGCTGCAATAACCTCGTAATGTTTAATTGTTCCACTCATGACAAGCAATATAAGTGCAGTAGCAACAATAATTTTATCTGCTATAGGATCAAGTAATTCACCCAACTTAGACTCTTCACTCATCATTCTTGCCAACATTCCATCCAAAAAATCAGTAAATGAAGCAATTACAAACAATACGCATGCAGTTAAATCACCATAAAAACCAGGTAAATAAAATGCTAGAACAAAAAAAGGTACAATTATTATCCTACCTATTGTTAAAATATTTGGAATTTTTTTAAGCATAATTATTCGTGAAAAAAGTTATATATCTTTTTTGCAACTTTTTCCTCAACACCTTCAACTGATTTAATTTCATCAAAACTTGCAGATTCTACTGCTCTAGCAGAGCCAAAATGGTTCAATAGTGCTCTTTTTCTAATCGATCCAATACCATCAATTTGATCCAGCAAGGATTTTGTAATTCCTTTTGCTCTTTTTGCTCTATGAGAGGTGATAGCAAATCTATGTGCTTCATCACGTAGTCTCTGCATAAAAAATAGAGTGGGGTCATTCTTATCAAATTTAAATGATTTTCCTTTGTAAAAAAAAGTTTCATCTCCACTATTTCTTAGTTTACCTTTAGCAATGGCTATCATAGGAAGATCATGTAAACCAAATTCATCTAACACTTCTTTGGCAGATGAATATTGACCTTTACCACCATCAATTAAAATTAAATCAGGAAGAGTTAAATAATTTCCTTTTTCTAACATTGCTCTTTTAAATCTTCTCGTAAGTACTTCTTTTAACATTGCAAAATCGTCTTGTTCATTACCTTTTGTCTTAATATCAAATTTTCTATATCTTTTTTTAACAAATCCTTCATTTCCAAATGTAATCATAGCACCCACACTATTTGTTCCTGAGATGTGACTATTATCATAAACCTCAACTAAGTTTAGGCCATTTTTAAGATCAAATTTTTTAGCAACACCCTCAAATAAATTTTTATTATTATTTGTTTCATAAATTTTTCTATTAAGTGACTCTTTGGCATTTTTTTCTGCCATAGCAATTACTTTAGCTTTAGTGCCTTTTTTTGCTACATTAATAGAAATCGCACTATTTTCTTTTTTGCTTAAAGTTTCTTCAATTAATTTTTTGTCTTCTATTTCTGTATTAATGATTATTAATTTTGGAACATTTTTATTTTCATAAAACTGCATCAAGAACGAAGACATTATTTCAGATAAGCTTTGATCAGGATCATGTTTTGGAAAATAAGCTTGGTTGCCCCAATTTTGTTTAGACCTATAAAAAAATACTTGAATACACGTTTTACCAGATTCTTTGTATGCAGCAATTACATCTGCATCAATTAAATTTGCTTCATTAATTCTTTGTGAAGATTGAATTATATTTAAAGATTTAATTCTATCTCTAAAAATAGAAGCTCTTTCAAAATCTAGCTTTTCACTAGCTTCCTCCATTTGTTTAGATAGATTTTTTTGTATATCTCTTGATTTACCCGATACAAACTGAATTGCTTGATCTACTGATTTTTTATAATCTTCTTTATCAATATAATCGACACAAGGACCAGAACATCTTTTTATCTGATAAAGAATGCAGGGTCTTTTTCTATTCTTGAACGTGCTATCATCACAAACTCGAATTTGAAATATTTTTTGAAGCATCTTAATAGTCCAATTTGCAGTTCCTGCTGAAGCAAACGGTCCAAAGTAAAATCCTTCTTTATCCTTTTTGCCTCTATGTTTTGTAACTTGTGCCCATTGGTCTTTATTGCTGATGAAAACAAAGGGAAATGACTTGTCATCTTTGAGTAATATATTGAATTTAGGTTTATGTTTTTTTATTAAATTAGCCTCTAAAAGTAGAGCTTCACTTTCATTGGCAGTAGTTGTTATCTCTAGCTTAAAAGTTTGAGAGAGCATTCTTGCTGTTCTAATAATGTGGTTTTTTTCAGCTACATAGCTTTTTAATCTATTGGGTAGGTTTTTTGCTTTACCTACATACAAAATCACATCTTTATGATCAAGCATTCGATAAACTCCAGGGCTTTTAGGAATTAATGGGAGCTCTTTTCTAATTACGTCTTTACCTAATTCAGAGCTCTTCATGACTTCTTTTTTTGGTAATTTGGATACCAACAGAGGCACACTCTTTTATAATTTCTAATTTTTCAATCTGAAGCATAATTTTTCCAATTCGTTTGTCTTTAAATAATACATCAAAAACATCTTCAGCAAGTGTTTCTAAAAAATTATAATGTTTATTTTTTGCAAGTTTTGTAATTAATTTCACAACCTGACCATAATTAACAATTGATTTAATATCTTTGTCATTTGTTGGTTTTCTATCTTCATAATCAATCTCTAAGCTAAATTTTACTTTTTGAGTTTTTTCTTTTTCAAAATCATAATAACCAAGCTTTAAATCTAGAGTTAACTCTTTAATAAGAATTTTTTTTTCGTAATTAAATAAACTTTTATTTTTATCTATTTTAATAATATTTAAATTAGTTTTTTTCATTCTTTTCCGATTGCATCTGGTGTTTGCCAGTTTAAACTTTGTCCACTATCTATTGCTATTACTTGACCTGTAATTGAACTGTTTTTGATAAAAAAGTCAACAGCAGAACATATATCCTGTACATTTACCTGCTGTTTTAAAGGAGTTGCCAAGTACTGCTTTTTAAAATGTTTATCACTCTGTCTTTTATTTTTAATAGTAGGACCAGGAGCTATTCCATTAACTCTTATATTTGGAGCTAATTCCATGGCGCTAGTTTTTGTTAGAGTATAAAGCCCTGTTTTACTTAAAGTATAAGAAAAGAAAAAGGGAGTTAACTTAAAAACTCTTTGATCAATTATATTTATAATATTGTTATTTTTACCCTTAACGTTTTTTGAAAATTCTTTTGTAAGATATGCGGGTGCTTTTAAATTTACATCAATATGTTGGTTCCAGCTTTTAGAAGAAAAATTTTTAAGACTATCATTTTCAAATAATGAAGCATTATTAATTAAACAATCAAAATATTTTAATTTTAACTTTGAGAATTTTATAATTTTTTTTAAATCTTGTTCTTTTGCAAGATTACCTTTTACCAAGTAAACTTTTGTTTTATTTTTTGATAATTCTTTTTGTAATTTTTCAGCTTCAGATTTAGAGCTATTGTAATGAATAACCATTTCAACTCCTGGACCTGAGAGTTTCTTTGCAATAGCAGCGCCCATTCTTGTTGCGGCTCCTGTGATAATTATTTTGTTTGCTTCCATTTTTTCTTACCTTTTTGTGCTCTTGTACCAGGTAAGCCCATCTTTGATCTACCTTTTGGATACACTCTATTTTCTTGATTATAGTGTTTTACTTTTGGATTTAATACAATTTCTAACTCTGACGCTTCAAGGTTTCTTATTTCATCTCTAATTTTTGCAGCTTCTTCAAATTCAAGGTTTGTTGCAGCATCTTTCATTCTTTTATTTAATTGTTTTAAATGTTTCTTTAAATTGCCACCAATATTGTCACCTGTTCCAACTTTTAGGTAGTCTTTTTCATAAACACTTTCTAAAACATCGCTAATTTCTTTTTTAATTGAGGTTGCATCAATGTTATGTTTTTTGTTATAGGCTACCTGAATTGTTCTTCTTCTATCAGTTTCTTGAATTGCTTTTTTTATACTTTTAGTTTCTTTGTCAGCATAAAGAATGACTCTACCATCTAAATTTCTTGCTGCTCTTCCTATGGTTTGGATTAGTGATGTTTCAGATCTTAGAAATCCCTCTTTATCAGCGTCTAGAATTGCAACTAATGCACACTCAGGTATATCAAGCCCCTCTCTTAAAAGATTTATACCAACCAAGACGTCGAAAACTCCTAGTCTTAGATCTCTCATAATTTCTATTCTCTCAAGTGTATCAATGTCAGAATGCAAATATCTAACTCTAATACCATTTTCGTGAAAATATTCAGTTAAGTCTTCAGCCATTTTTTTAGTTAAAGTTGTAATCAATACTCTAAAATTTTTATCGATTGTTTTCTTACACTCATGCATTACGTCATCGACTTGGTTTTTAGCTGGTTTGATTTCAACTGGTGGATCAATTAAGCCAGTAGGCCTTATTATTTGTTCAACGAACTTACCTTTAGTCTGTTCTAACTCCCATGGACCAGGTGTTGCTGATACAAAAACTGTCTGCGTTCTCATTGCGTCCCACTCTTCAAATTTAAGTGGCCTGTTATCCATACAAGAGGGTAGTCTAAAACCATATTCTGCAAGATTACTTTTCCTTGATCTGTCCCCTTTGTACATTCCATTTAATTGTGGAACAGTAACGTGACATTCATCTACAAATATAAGTGTGTTGTCTGGAAAATATTCAAATAGAGTAGGAGGTGGCTCTCCAGGTTTTCGTCCTGATAAAAATCTAGAATAGTTTTCAATACCAGCACAAGAACCAGTAGCCTCAATCATCTCTAAATCAAATTTTGTTCTCTCTTCTAATCGTTGAGCCTCAAGAAGTTTATTTTGTTCTTTAAATTTCTTAAGAGTAACCTCAAGCTCTCTTTTAATTTTTATTACTGCTTGTTCGATAGTAGGTTTTGGAGTGATGTAGTGACTATTCGCATAAACTTTTATAACATCTAAATCTTTTAATAGATCTCCTGTTAAAGGATCAAATTCTTCGATTTTTTCTAGTTTATCTCCAAATAAACTTAACCTCCATGCTCTATCCTCAAGGTGTGATGGAAATATTTCGATATATTCACCTCGTGCTCTAAAGGTACCTCTATAAAAACTTTGATCATTTCTTTTGTATTGTAGGTGTACTAAAGTTTTTATTAATTGTTCTCTATTGTAGTCGTAATCTTTCTTTAAACTTAAAGTCATTTTACTGTAAGCTTCAACTGAGCCTAGTCCATAAATACAAGAAACACTGGATACAATAATTACGTCATCTCTCTCCAGTAGCGACCTCGTTGCTGAGTGACGCATTCGATCTATTTGTTCATTAATAGAGGCCTCTTTTTCTATATAAGTGTCTGATCTTGGAACGTATGCTTCTGGTGTGTAGTAATCATAGTAAGAGACAAAATATTCAACAGCATTTTCTGGAAAAAATGATTTCATCTCTCCATAAAGTTGAGCTGCTAATGTTTTATTGGGAGCAAGTATAAGGGCAGGTCTATTAGTTCGTTCAATAACTTGAGCCATTGTAAAAGTTTTTCCAGAACCAGTTACACCAAGTAAAACCTGACTTAACTCTTCTTTATTTGCACCTTTAACTAATTTTTTAATTGCCTCAGGTTGATCACCTGCCGGTTTAAAATCTGTTACAAGTTTAAACTTTTGCCCACCTTCCAGTTTTTGGTGAATTTCTGGGTTTTTACTTTGGATTTCAGTAATTAAATCTTGATAAGTATTTTGCATTATCTATAAAACTATTAGAATAAAATTATATTTCAATGAGCATTATATCAGACAGTCTAAAAAAAATTAAACCATCACCAACTATTGCTGTAACTCAAAAGGCAAGGGAGTTAAAGGCTGCTGGAAAAGACGTTATAGGTCTTGGAGCAGGAGAGCCTGACTTTGATACACCAGATAATATCAAACAAGCGGCTATAAAAGCCATTAATGATGGTGATACTAAATATACAGCAGTTGATGGAACTGCTGCTTTAAAAGATGCCATTGTTAAAAAATTTAAAAGAGAAAACAATCTAGATTATACAACTGATCAAATTACAGTTGGTGCTGGCGGAAAACATGTAATTTATAATGCCATGATGGCAACTCTAAATGAAGGAGACGAAGTTATAGTTCCTGCGCCTTATTGGGTTTCGTATCCTGACATGGTTTTATTAGCCGGTGGAACTCCAATTATTTTAGAGTGTAATGAAAAACAAGGATTTAAAATTAATCCAGCTAAATTAGAAAAATCTATAACACCAAAAACAAAGTGGATAATATTAAATTCACCATCAAATCCAACGGGTGCTTGTTATACTGAAAGTGACATTAAAGAAATTGCATATGTTTTAGCAAAACATCCTCATGTTCATATTTTAAGTGATGATATTTATGAGCACGTAACATATGAAGGATTTAAATTTTTCACCATTGCCCAAATTGATAGCTTGAAAGAAAGAGTTCTAACAATGAATGGTGTAAGTAAAGCTTACTCAATGACTGGCTGGAGAATAGGGTATGCGGCTGGTCCTAAAGAAATTATTAAAGCAATTGCTAAAATACAATCGCAATCAACAACAAATCCATCTTCAATTAGTCAAGCTGCAGCTGTTGAAGCATTAAATGGAACTCAAGATTTTATAAAAGAAAGAGCAATATCTTTTCAAGAAAGAAGAAATTTTGTTGTTAAAGCACTAAATGAAATTGATGGAATTGAATGTTTAAATCCAGATGGAGCATTTTATGTTTTTCCAAGTTGCAAAGGATTAATGGGGAAAAAAGATACAAGTGGCAAAGAACTTAAGACAGATACTGATTTTGTTCAGTCTTTATTAGAGAATAGTGGTGTAGCAGTTGTTCAGGGCTCTGCATTTGGGTTAGAAGGTTTTTTTAGAATTTCATATGCAACTTCAATGGACAATCTTAAAAAAGCTTTAGAAAAAATATCTACTTTTTGTAAAAGCTTAAACTAATGTTAAACGTATATTTAGCAGGTGAAATTCACAGTAATTGGAGAGAAGAAATTATTCAACTTTGTGAAAAAGAGAAATTAGATGTTAAATTTACCTCTCCTGTCACTGACCATGAAGCCTCTGACAATTGTGGTGTAGAAATTCTAGGAGCTGAAGAAAAAAATTTTTGGAAAGATAGAAAAGGCGCTAATATTAATTCAATTAGAACCAAAAAATCTATTCAAGATTGTGATGTAATTATTGTTAAGTTTGGTGAAAAATTTAAACAATGGAATGCAGCTTTTGATGCAGGTTATGCTACTGCACTTAATAAATCTATGATTGTTATTCATAACGACGATCATCAACATGCTCTTAAAGAAGTGGATGGTTCAGCTGCTGCTGTTGCATCAGATCAAAAACAAGCCTTTCGTATATTGAAATATATATTGGAAGGGTCTTTAGACTAACCCAAGTCTAATTACTGAGTTCCCAGCATCTACAATACTTTCTTTTGCAGGTTTAAATTTCATACCCAATAAATCTTCAGAATATGAAGTGTCTGTCTGCATTAAAATTCCAAGATCAGGCAACATAATCTTTACAGAAGAATCTAAGTAACTGATCAATTTAACCACGAAATTTGGCATTTCTTTTTTTGGAAGTTTTTTTGCATACTTTGGAAATGCTTCAGCCATAATTTTAGAAACTTCGAGCATTTTTTTTACTTCTGAACCAATAATCAATCGTCTTCCATTAACCTTGGGATTTTTTATAGATAAAACATGAGCTCTTGCTACATCTTTTACATCAGAAATTAATATTCCAAAATTTGGCGCCATAGGATATTTTCCTTTAAGGAAAAGTTCAACATAGCTAGTTGAAGTGTTTGTTTTTTTATCTAAAGCATCACCAAAAACTCCTCCTGGATTAATTACAGTTAATTTATCTTTTAATCCTTTGCTTTCCATTAATTCCCATGCAGCTTGTTCAGCTTTTGCCTTTGATATAGTGTAGTCATTCGACCCACTCCAATCAGTATCTGTCCAATCACTTTCCCCAAAAGTATATGGGTTTGTTCTGTTAGGTTTTTTAAACATTGCTACTATTGACGAAGTAAGAATTATTTTTTCAACATTAGCTTCTATACCAGCATTTAAAACTCTTAACGCCCCACCTTTAGCAGCTGGAACTAAAGCTTCTCTATTTCTTGAACTTTTCATAGGGTAGGGAGAAGCAGTATGTATAATATATTTACAATCTTTAGCAGCCTCAACCCAACCATCATCTTTTAATAGGTCCAATTCAACAAATGATAATTTATCTGTTGAAATATATTCACTTAGAGTTTTCTTTGTTTCATCTAATGAATTTTGACTTCTAACAGTTCCTAAAACTTCATATCCAGAATTTAATAATTCAATTGCTATATGTTTTGCTATCCAGCCACTTATTCCAGTTAGTAGTACTTTGTCAGTCATTTTGTTTCCCTTTAGTTTGTATTAAGTTTTAATGGTTCTTATCAGTGAGATAAAAATTTTTCAGCTTCAAGCGCAGCCATACAACCCATTCCAGCAGCTGTAACTGCTTGTCTAAACGTTTTGTCTTTAACATCACCCGCAGCATAAACTCCAGGGATATTCGTCTCTGTTGAATCTGGTTTGGTCAATAAATAACCTTCTTTATCCATTTCTAACTGTTCTTTAAATAAAGCTGTTGCTGGGTCGTGACCAATTGCAATAAATAAGCCATCTATTTTCATTTCTTCAATTTTATTAGTTTTTAAATTTTTAATCTTAATAGCTTTAACATTTTTAGGTTCGCTATCCCCAATAACCTCTTCAACAGCACTATCCCAAATTATTTCAATTTTTTTATTTTCCATTAATTTTTTCTGAAGTAATTTTTCTGCTCTTAAAGTATCTCTTCTATGAATTAATTTTACTTTTGATGCAAATTTTGTAAGAAACATTGCCTCTTCAACTGCAGCGTTTCCACCACCAACAACTGCTACAACTTTTTCTTTAAAGAAAAAACCATCACATGTTGCGCATGCTGAAACTCCAAAGCCTCTATAAGCTTGTTCTGATTCTAAGTTTAACCATCTTGCTTGAGCACCAGTTGAAATAATTATGCTGTCAGCTGTATATTTTTGTCCACTATCTCCAATAGCTTCAAAGGGTGTAGATTTTAAATTAACTGAAGAAATATGATCTTCAATTAGATCTGTTCCAACTGCTTTTGCTTGATCTCTCATTTGATCCATTAACCATGGACCCTGAATTACATCTGAAAACCCAGGATAATTTTCTACATCGGTTGTTGTCGTTAATTGCCCACCAGGCTGAACTCCATAAACTAGAATAGGATTTAGCATTGCTCGGGCAGCATATACAGCGGCTGTATAGCCAGCTGGACCTGACCCTATTATTAACACTTTTGTGTGTTTAATTGGATTTTCACTCATGCAGAAGTTATATAAGGATAAATGACAAAATTAAAAGGGATATTATTGACTGAGGGTATGCACGGCATGATCAGCCAAGTAGAAGGTTTAGCAAAGGCCCTAGATTTAGATTTTATACACGAGAAGATTGAACTTAATAATTTTTGGAAATTATTTCCCCCAAAGCTAACGCCAGTTTCAAGTAATGTTTATAAAAAAGTAGAATCTTCTGATTTTGATGTAATCATTTCATGTGGAAGAAAAAGTGTAATTCCATCTATTCATTTAAAAAAGAATTCTAATAAAAGAGTTATTAATATTCATATTCAAAATCCAAAAGTTAATTTTAAAAATTTTGATTTCATTGTGGCACCAGAACATGATGGAATTGAAGGCCAAAATGTTATCAGTACAAAAGGTGCAATTCATTACCTTACTGAAAGTGAAATAAATGAAAATAAAGATTATTTAAATTCATTTATAAAAAAAGATGAAAGAAAAATTTGGGCTTTAATAATGGGTGGTCCTACAAAGTATTATGAATATTCAAGAGAAAATATTAAAGCTATTTTTGAAAATTTAAACAACTTAAATAAACAGAACAACTTTCAACTAGTTGTGATCCCTTCAATGAGAACACCAAAAAATATAATTCAATATGTAAAAGATTATTTTGGTGAAAATCATACAGTTATTGAAACTATTGATAAGAAAGCTTATCTATCAGCTTTAGCAATTTCAGAAAAAATTGTAGTAACATGTGACTCTAGCTCCATGATATCAGAAGCTGCTTTAACTGGAAAACCAATCTACGTAGCTAATATTTCACCTAAAAAAAATGACAAAAGATTTCAAAGATTTAGAAATTTATTTAAAGAATTAAATATTACTAGAAATTTAGGTGAAGAAGTAGAGAATTGGAACTATCAAAAATTGGATGAAACGAATAGAGTAGCAAATATTATTAAACAAAAAATTAATTCTTAATGTCATTCTTAAATTCAATTCAAAATCAGGCAAAAAAACATGAATTTCCTTTTGATCACTGGGAATATAATAATGCACTATCTGACGGGGCCATTGAGGAAATTATTAAAGCTGATATTCCAGATGTCAGTAAGCACAATCTTAATTATGATGGCACCAGAGCAATTGATGGTGGTGCTGCAGAGTTTAGAGAGGGAATAGCTTCGGGCGGTGAGGCAATTAAATTTAGATGTTTTGTAACAAAAGAAAATGAAAAAAAATTTCCAAACTTAGTAAAATTTATTAAAGAACTTCAATCCAAGGAAGTTCATGGAACTATTTCAAAAATGATCGATAGAGATTTATCGAACTCATATGTTAGAGTTGAAGTTATTTGTGATAGGGAGGGTTTTTGGTTAAAGCCCCACTGCGATATCAAAGAAAAACTGATGTCTGGATTAATTTTTATAAATAATGCTAACGAGTCTGAAGATCTTGGAACAGATTTTTATAATGAAAAATTAGAAAAAGTTAAAACAGTTCCTTACAAAAATAACTATGGCTACATGTTTACTAGTGGGCCCAACACTTGGCATGGTATGGAAAAGAAAAAAATAGTTAAGGAAAGACGATGCATTCAGGTTAACTATGTTACTTTTGAAACAGATTGGAAAGTTCTGTAATTAAATTAAAACTCTTTCATTATTAACAATAACATCTATTAGTCCCCATTCTGATTGCTTCATTACCTCCAAATAAAAGAAAAAACTTATTTTGAACACAGATGACTAAGTAAACATTGTTTTTGTTAATATTTGTATGTAAAAATTCATCATGTTTGAAAAATTAGAAGAATTAGCAAAAAATAATAAAAAAATTTCAGATTTTCATATTAGAACTGGTTGGCCATTAGCGTTTAGGCAAACTGGAGAAATACACAAAATTCAAGAAATTGTTGTTAAAGAACAAGATCTTCAAGATCTAATATCTACTAATTGTAACGAAACTGAAATGAAAAAGTTTAGTGAAACTCATGAGTTAGATTCATCAGTTACATTAAGTGGATTAAGATTTAGAGCTAATTTTTATAAAACTATTCAAGGACCAGCTGCTGTATTAAGAAGAGTAGAGAGCGTTATTCCTGAAATGGATCAATTTGATTTACCCCAAGTTCTTTATGATATTGTCGATATGCATAAAGGATTAGTTTTAGTAACTGGACCAACAGGGTCTGGTAAGTCTACAACACTTGCGGCAATTGTAAATGAGATTAATAAAACTAGAACTTCAAATATTATTACAGTTGAAGATCCAGTTGAATTTATTCATAAAGATTTAAAAAGTATTGTGTCTCATCGAGAAGTAGGAAAGCAAACCAAAACATTTTCTAGTGCATTAAAAGCTGCACTTAGAGAAGACCCAGATGTAATTCTAGTTGGGGAGATGAGAGATTTAGAAACAGTTTCACTTGCATTAACTGCTGCTGAAACAGGACACCTAGTTTTTGGAACCCTTCACACTAGTGGTGCTCCTAATACCATCAATAGAATTATTGACGTTTTTCCACCTGAGCAACAAGCTCAAATAAGAGCACAGATATCTTCTTCTTTAAAGATGGTGGTTACTCAAAGACTTCTTAAAACAAAAGATGGTCAAGGCCGTTGTGCAGCGTTTGAAGTGATGAAGTGTACGCCTCCAATTCAAAACTTAATTAGAGAAGCTAAAATTCATCAAATACCTAGCATCATGCAAACTTCTGTGAGAGATGGTATGATTACTATGACTAAATCATTAGAAGAATTAGTTAAGGCAGGTAAGATAGATGCGAGTGCAGGACGAGAAGATTAAAGGATTTAACGTCCTTGAATTAATTGTTGTCGTTGTACTTATTGGCGTCATCTCAGCCATAGGTTATCCCAATTTTTCTGAATGGCGAAAAGATAGAGAGACTAGAAGCGCAGTACTTAGCATAAAATCTTTAATCGAAGGAATAAATTCACAAGTTCAAAGAGGTCAATATGCATTTGTTCAAGTACATATATTAGAAGAAGTGAATGGCGCAGAAAGAAATTTAATTGTTACATCAAAAGGAATGAAACCAGAAAAACTAGCAAGTTTGTTAAATGATGGAACTAGTGACTGGTGGGCAAAAATTGGTGATCGATGTAATATAACAGACGATGCATATTGGGATGATGATCCAGATCAAGGTGCTGATAATGTTGAGGTAAGACAAATTACTTATGATAATATGGCAACCTCTTGGGAAGGGGATGATGGAGCTATTTGTTTCAGTAAAAATGAGAAATGGTACAGTGGTGCAGGTAAATTACAATCATCCTTGCCTGAAGAGGGAGATGTAGCAAGATCTGTAGATAATACTTTATTTATTTGCAGAAGAACAAATGATCGATCAAGTTGTGATGTTGATAGCAATGGAATACCTGCTTCAGAGCATGATCATTTATATGTTATTGAATGGTCAAGATTTGGCAATGTGATACTTGAAAAATGGGATACAAGAAATTCTGATTGGGTTAAACAATAACAAGATGAAAAAACAAAAACATAATATTTCTGGACTTTCTTTAATAGAAGCACTTGTCTCAGTAGTGATTATTGGAATTGGATTTGTTTCAATTTTACAAATGACAAATTTTTCTGTTCAATCAATAGATAATTCAGGAGATAGAACTAAGGCAAATTTTTTAACTGAGATGATAGTAGAAGACGTCATTGGAAGTAAAAATTCTTTCTATGGAGTAAATTCTGATAATGAAAATATAATTTATAGTACTGATGGGACCGCATCACTAGATGGAGATACATTAAATACATTTTCAAAGCATCTAAGTGACAATAGTTGGAGTGCAGATCTGAGCTGTGGTGGAAGCAGTTCTAATACCACTACACCAGTTGAGAATAAACAAAACATCTATGAAACTCAACAAGTGGATGCTCCTCGAAATAAACAAGCTAAGTGGAATACTATATTTGAAGAAAATAGATTTTTAAAATGTAAAAGCACAACTGAAGAAAAAAAATTGCAAGTATTTGAAATATGTAAGTGGGATGCTTGTGATTATAAATTAGATTCTATAACAGATGAGCCTTTGTACATTGGTAGAGTGGAGATGAAATTAAATGAAGGTAAAAAAAGAAAATTTATATATTTTCAGTCAGACTATAAACTTAAACAATGAATAAAAAAAATTTAAAATCTATTGCTGGTCTTACATTAATTGAGATTTTAATTAGTGTGGTGGTGTCATCGATAATGATGGCTGCAATTTATACAACTTATTCAATTGTAAATTCAACTTATACTCAAGTGTTAGAAAAAGCTAAAGTAAGCAGATCTTCTAGAGATTTAATCGAGTTATTAATTCGTGATACACGAATGGCAGGATTTAAATATTATTTAGGTGATAATGATTTGGGTTTTCCAGTAGAAAGTTATTTAGAATTTGTTGGTGGTGCTACTACGGTGAAAGATAGCCATGATCCAATTGTGATAATTCCAAATGAACTTGGACATTCACTAAGTGATGCTATTGCTACTCCAACTCCAAAACATAACTTAGATGATACTTGCTGTGATAAAATTCATATTGTTTATGATGATTTTAATCAAAATGATGCTACTCAACCTTACAAAAGATATAAGCTAACTTATTTTGCAAATCCATTATCAGATGGTTCTAATGCTGATGGCCCTATAAATCCAAGATACGGCATATACAAATCCAAAATTAGTTGGCAACAAAATATTGGTCAAGAAACTGGAAGTTGGGTTTCAGATTGTTCCGAGTGTTATCACAATGAATTAGTAAGAGATTATGTTGAAGATATGGAATTTATTGCATTAGATCAAAATGGAAAAGTTTTAAGTCCTTACCCAAATACAAATTCTGAAGCTTCGAGGGGAAATTTATATAAAATTAGAGCAGTAGATATTAGGATCGCATTTATTTCTGAAAAGCCTTTCTTTAGATTTGAAAGTAGGACAGGAAATGAAAGACAATTAAGTGGATTTTCTAGAGCGATAAGATCTTTTTCAGATAGAAACTTAAGGGATAATGTAGTGGTGACCGTATACACAAGAAATATTGTTGGACAGGATATATTTTAATGAAAAAAAATAATCAAAATGGATTTACACTAATTTTATCACTTGTGATGTTATTAGTAATGTCGTTGATGGGAGGCGCTTTAATTGTAATTTCTTCAGGGGATCATCAAAGCAATAATACTAGTGATCAATATCAACAAACTTTTTATGTTGCTGAACATGCCTTAATTGAAGCAGAGAAAAGAATAATTAATAGAATGATTGGACCTTGGACAGAAGTGAGTACGATTACCACACCACCAGTTGGATCTACACCTACAGAGATCACTGCTCACAATAATTATATTGAGCAACTTACAGCCACAGCAATTGATGGCTTTGCAAGAAACACAGATGGAAGAGATACTCCTAGAAATACTCTTACTCCTGTAGAAACTCCTTGTTTTAAAAGTTTTAGAAATTTAATCAGAAATGATAGTGGGGGAAATTTATCTTTAGTTACAGATCATTTTACTAATCAAAATTTTGGAAGTTTAATTGAGCCAATTTTAAATACCCCAAGTGATGTAGGATTAGAGGCAGATGATGCAGAAAAAGAAAAAGAATATTTAAAAAGGTATAGATATGAGTTTTTTTCAATTAATGTTGGTTCCTCTACCTTTAAAGGAGCGGGGGCTAGTCTTAAAAAAACCTCTACTAACGCTCAAAGACAAGGAACAGCTTATAGAATATATGGTTGTGGATATTTAATGCCTAAGGGCGCAGAATTAGGCGAATTTGAGGATCCTGAAATTTTAATTCCTTTAGAAACTTTAATTATTTTATCTAGTTAAACACAAAATGAACACCATAATCATTACTTTAATTACAATCTTAATTACAATCTTTTAAAATACGGGCTATTATTAATGATAATGAAAAATATCTTTATTGGATTTTTATCACTTTTTTTATATTTCAGTTCATTAAGCATGAGCGGGGCGTGTGAATTTTTAAAAGAACAAATTGGTACCCCAGTTTCAAGCATCATTGAAAAATATGATAATTTAGACGAGCCTCCGGGTGGTGGTGATCCAACTGCTACCTACGTTAAAGAATATGACAGTTTAAATTTATGTGAAAATTCTCAATTAGAAAATAGTGTTTTAAAAGTATTTATTAAAGAAGGAAAACTCATTGGAACTGAAATTGAAGGTGCTTTGGGTGAAGCAAAAAATAACAAAATTATAGACTTTGCAAAAACACATTTAGGGTACAAAAGTGAAGTAGATTTTGATGAAGAGTGGACAGGGGCTATATCTTTGTCATCTTTTGGTGATGACGTCATTTATGGTAGAGTTAGTGATTCAAGTGGAATTTATGAAATGTTAATTATTACAAAGCCAGAGTTTGATTCATTTTTGTTCGGACCTAATGTCATAAAGTTTTTTTAATTTATGAAAATATTATTTAAATTATTTAGTTTATTAATTTTAATTATTAATTTTAATCAAACATCTTATGCAAAACCATTGCCACCTGGATCAGGTGAAGGGGATGTACCAGCTAATATTTTAATTTTATTAGATAGCTCCGCTAGTATGAGACGTACATTAGGAGATGGTATTCCTGTTATAAGCTCTGCTGCAATCGATGGAAATGGAAATAGGGTTTTAACAAGTGCCGATAAATCGCTGGGAGGATTATATCTTTTTAATTCTGCCGGTGAGAGAATTAACTTTACTGGAACCAATCAATCAGGCGGATCTTATACAAGAGATACTTGGTGGGCAGGAAGTAATACTGATCAACGATGTGATTACCGTTTAAGGGATGGATCCAGAACAACTAATCATCTTATTTCTACAACTAGAAAATATCATGAAGCTCGCTATGTAACAGGAGTAACTGTTCCAGGAACTAATATCAGTAACGAAAATCTTTTATTTGCTGTTCAATTTGATGATGGGTCCTCTTCTGTTGCAGTTATTGCCCTTGATACACAATATAGATGTAGACTTGCACTAACGGTAAATAGTGTAAAACATATTCGCGGTATGGACATTAGTGCTAATGCAGCAGGACATATTATTGTAGGAGTTTTTGGTAGATCGGGTAGAAAAAATGCTTTTCAAATGACCTGTAATCTAAATCAAGCTGATTGCGAAGAAATTACAGGTAGAGGTAAAGGTCAAACGGATGTGTTTGGCAGAATATATGACGGAAACCGTTATAGATTAAATAGCGACTCTACAAGAATGTATATTTCTGATGATGGGAATCTTTATGAATATGCAACAAGAAATGTTGGAGGACAAAATGTAATTTCATATGCCTGGGGTGAAAAAAAGGAGTGTCGTGCTAGCCGTAACTCAACTATAAACCAAATTACACAATTTGAGTTATCTAGCAATGACGATGATATTTTTTTTGTAGGAGGTAGCGGAAGAGAACTTGTAAGAGTACAATGGACTGCTGGGTACAACATTTGTACACGTATTACCGGTCTAGGAACCGCTAGTTCACTTTCAAACGCTGGTCAAGCTGCTGGAAATTTAGCTGCTGATAGCGTTAGAGTTACAAATGCACTAACTGCTATAAGTAAATCTGGTGGGAGAATTTTATTTAGTCATAATAGTTATGTTGATGAATTAACAGAAGCTAATTTTACATCTGCAAATAGAAATACAGCTTGGCAAATTCAATATGGTGGGCCAAAAATAACAAGACTAGACGGAGCAAAAGCAGCAATTATTGCCGTTTTGACAGATAGTACTTTAACTAGTGGTGCTAATTTTGGTTTTGGTCACTGGAACGCTGGCGAAGGTAGTCAGGGAAAAACTGATAGAAGAGGTGGCAAATATTGCCATGGTAGTGGTACTTCTTGCAATTATTATGGAGGTTGGTCCGGCAATCATCCTGCTGGTCAAAGCAGAATATGTACTGGTAATTCTTGTTTAAATGTTGGAATTGGTCCAGAGGGTGCTGGTAACGCTATTCCTGTTGTTGAGAGATTAGGAGTGGAGTGGGGCACAGACTCTGAAGCATTTTCTCAGATTGCTCATGATTATTTTTTTGGTCCAGTTTCTCCTCATGACCCAAACTCTGACTGTCAGTTAAATTATGTAATTGTTATTGGTGATGGTGAGATGTCTGGTACAGGAACTGCTTCAACTAGTTTTCAAGGGCGGACGGCAGGCAGACTTACGAGAATGAGAGAAGAATTAGGAATTAAAACTTTGATGGTTGCTTATGGAGATGGAATAAAAGCTAGTGGCATGAATAGATTTAATGAATTAGCTTTAGTTGGTTCATGTGATGCAGCAGGTGGTGAAGATTGTGAACAAACTATTGTAGCCACTACACCTCTGGAACTTCAGACTGAGCTTCAGCAGAAAATTAGACAAATTTTAGCTGAGCGATTAGCATTTACCGCACCATCCATTACAGCAACCATTCAACAAGGGGGTTCATTATACCAAGCGCAATTTGCTTATGAACAATTTGGAGAGTGGAAAGGAACCATATTGAGGAAAACTTTAAATGCAGATGGAACAGTTGAACATGATCCTAACGCACCAGGAAACTGGGATGCAGCAGCTCGAGTAAGAACGCAAGCAGCTGGCGGGCCTACAGATCCTGGTACAGCTGATAGCAGAAATATATGGACACCCATTGCAGATCAAAGTTTAGATTATTTAGGAAATTGGGATAACGTTAATGAGGCTACTGCACCAACTTTAGAACCTGAGATGGAAAGACTAGGATATGTTCTTAGAAATTATCATTCCTCAACATCAAAATGTGGTGGAGATGATACCACAGATGATGAGCGAGATGGAATTCTACGTTTTTTAGCTGGTCAAGATTTTTTTGATTATGATGGAGATTGTGACACTACAGAATTAAGAAGCCATGTTCTTGGAGATATATATCATTCTCAATTAATTGAAATTGGCGCACCAGATGGAAATACCCAATTTACTGATAATAACCAAGAAGCTTACTTTAGAACTATAAATAATTATCAAGCCTTTAAAGCTTCACAACAAAGTAGAAGAAATATTTTATATGCAGGTTCTAACAGTGGATTACTCCATGCTTTTTCTGCTGAAACAGGAAATGAAGAATGGGCATTCTTACCACCCTTTTTAATTGGAAAATTACCTACATTAATTAACTCCAGACTTGATGGAGCAATTGATGGATTTAAGGGAGGTAGTAATGCAGTGTTTGGAGTAGACGGCTCTCCAGTTGTCCATGATGTGTTTATGAAAGGCTTAACTCCAGAGGGTGATGTCGAAGGTTCCGCTAGTTGGCATACCATATTATTCCAACCGTTTGGAAGAGGTGGATCTGGTTTTTCAGTATTAGATGTAACCACTCCACTAGTAAGAGATGGTTTAGGACCAATGCATATGTTCAGTGTATATAATGATTATATTAATAATGTTGTATATATCATGGACAACGAAGGAGAAGTTAGAGAATTAGAGTATTTTTCAAGCTCTGCAGAAATATCTGCTTCAGATGAAGCCCTAAAAGCGCAATCAAATTTTAATGAAGCTGTTACTGCTGATGAAGCCATCGACTCGGAGACGACTACTAATCAAGATGCAATTGCTGTATGTCAGTCTGATGCAGATGTGACTGGAGAATTTAAAACTGCTGGAACTGCTTCTTGTTACATAGGAAGAACTTTCACTTTTAGTGATATATCTTTTAATACCCCAAATAATCAATCCATACCTGAAAACATGATAAATGTTTCAGAAATGGTTGATGGTGAATTTTTGCCAGTAGAATTTTCAGATGCAAGAATGATCGATGGCCAATTTGTAATTACTTTTGATGAAGATAAAATTTATAATCCAGGTGGAAGTGTAAATGAAACAAGAGAAACAACAAATATATTTGTTCAAACCTCATGCACATCATCTTCTGGAATTGATCCATTCTTTGACTATAGTAAATTAGGTGAAACTTGGTCAACACCAAGAATTGTAAGATTACCATCAGACATTGAAGCAGAGAGAGAAGACCCAGCAAATGATAAATATGTTGCAATTATGGGTGCAGGAATGGCTAATAATAATTTATGTGCGGGCTCTGCTTTGTTTATGGTTGAATTAGACAATATGGATGAGCCAGGAAAACTTTACGGTGGAGATCAAAACGGTGGACCAATTACAATTGTTGATACATCGCCATCAGGCGTGGCTCTTGGAAATGATATAATTGAAACACCTAACGGTAGCAATATTAATAATGCGGTTCCAACGTCCCCACTTGTGATCACTCCTGATACTGGATTTGGAATTCCTTGGCGTGGGGCAATGGTTTATATTAATGATAGAGAAGGAAAAATTACTAAAATAAATTTAACAGACTCTACAAAAAATGATGCTAAATTATTTGATCAAACAACCTTATTTAGATTAAACGCAAGTACTACCAATAAAAGATATACTTTTTTCTCAATGGATGCAGGTGTAGGAGTTACCACAAAAGATTTTTGGTTGTTTGGTGGTACTGGAGACTTTAATAAACTTGGAGATATAGATAGAAATATGGATAATATTTTATATGGGATTAGAGATTTTGATTATCCTTATTTTAAACATTTAAATGGAGTGACTATTCCTTCATTTGATGATCAAGCTTTTACATCCACAGCTCATCAAGGAGCTGATAATGCTAAATCGATTGATGATGCAACTGTTTGCTCAGATGTTACAGGAGATACTGATGCTAGTCTTTGCCCAGATTCTGCAGAAAGTGCCTGGGTAATCCATTTAGATACACAAGGTGATAATAATTCACACAGAAAAGCATCTGCCCCACCAACTTTATTTAAAGGACAAGTATATTTTCCAGTTTATGAACCGCCTCCAGGATCAAATCGATGTAATATTGGAAATGCATATATTTGTGTAGCAGATGATGAATGTGGAACTAATAATTCACATAAACTTGTTAAAGGCGCAGAAGCTAACGGAAGCAACTGTACATTCATTAGAGAAGGGGTTTTATCTGAATTAGTAATATTTGGTGACAAACTTTACGCAAACGTTGCAGGGCCTAGTGAAGACAGTGATACTTTATATTCTGTTATAGCTGTTCCTGGTGAGATCTTGTCAAATACAGGTGGTTGGAGAGATACAGGATATTAATTCAAGTTATAACACTCTCACAAGTGGATCTAAGAAGCTGAAAACAACCTAAAATAGGAATATATAACCCACACAAACATATCAAGCATAGTTATAAATATAATTGCCAAACCAACAATTGAATCTTGTTTTATTTTTTTTCTCCATTTGATTGGAAAAAAATTTAAAGAATATGCATAAACTAAAATGAATATATTTAATGATGCAATAATAATGTTGATAAATAAAAAAGTATTCATTTAGTTAATCAAACCTTTCAGCTTGTTCTTTAATTTGTCTTTTACTGTATCCTCTATTTGCTTGATATCCAAATTTTTAACAGCATCTAATAAATTATTACTCATTATTTTTTCTCGTACATCAACCACCATGTCTTTAAATACTTTTTTTAAAATATCTTTGTAGTTTTTACTATCCTTAGTATTACCAATATCTTTAAAATTCATATCATTAATTGTAAAGGTTTTTTCAAAATCAAAATCAGAAGATAATACGGCTAAATTAATATTTTTAGCATCTAGGTTTTTAATATTAAAGTATTTGCTTGATTGAGAGTCGGTATTTTTAAATTCAAGATCTTGTTGAAGATTTCTTAGATTGTCTGAAGTAATTCTGTCAGAAAATTTAAAATAATAATTTAAATTTATATTGTTTAATTGAACATCGTTAATCAATATATCATTAGAAAAAATTGAGAATGTATCTAAATTTACTTTAACAAAATCTACTTCTGCTAAATTACCATCAAACTTTTTGTTAAGTATCTTAATGTTATTTGCACGAGCTTCACCACTTAAATAATCAATACTTAATTTTTTAATTGATACTTCTCTATTTAATGAACTTGAAATATTATCTTCTAATATATTTTTAATTAATCTGTCTCCTATAAATTCAACCAATATATAAAAAGATAAAGTGAATATGGTTATTATGGAAAGAAATTTTTTCATACACACTGATCTATATTAATTTAAAAAATAATTCTAATGGTTAATCGACCACTCTGGGTTATATTCTTAATTCAAAAATAATCTTATCTGTTCATTAAAAATAAGAAAAACTAAGTTTCCTATAATTAAATAAGGACCAAAAGGAATTTGAGACGAAAGATCTTTTTTATTTTTAATTATATCTGGGACAACACTTAAAAGTGCAATGAGAGATGAAAAAAATATTACAAAAGGAATTGAAGCCCATCCAAACCAAAAACCAATTACAGAAAGTAATTTAGCATCACCCAAACCCATTCCTTCTTTGTTTCTTAATTTTTTATAAGTAAAAATTATTAACCAAATGATTATGTAACCAAACAAACCACCTATTAAAGAGTTAACTAAATTTGGAAACAGAGTGGTATTTAAATTTGGATCAAATGATTTTAATAAACCAATTATCATAAGAGGGTATGTTAACTCATTTGGAATTATGAAATGTTTTAAATCAATAAAAAAAATAATCACAAAACAGATGCTTAAAATAAAAAAAAGAAGAGTAGTTAATGAAACTCCAAAGAAATGAAAAATTACTACAAAATTTATTGCTGATATTAATTCTACTAAAAAATATTTAATATTAATTTTAGCCGAACAACCTCTGCATTTTGCTTTTAAAAACAAATATGAAAATAATGGAATGTTATCGTGCCATTTAATTAGGGTTTTACAGGATGGACAGTGGGATCTTCCTGTTACAACGCTTATATCGTCAGGAATTCTATGGATACAAACGTTACTAAAGCTGCCCCATATACTTCCAAAGATAAATGCTATAAGATATAACACAACTTATAATTTAATTTTGGAGGACAGTTCTATGAAACCATCAATGCAATATTGTACAAGCATCATTGCGTCTGTAAGGTGTAAGTAGAAGTTAGGACTATGAATAATGAGTTCCATCAGTCTCAAAACTATCAAAAATTTAATGAATATCAATTTATAAATAACATGTTCTTTGGTGCTAAAAAAACAGAAACAATAAAAGTCGACAATACAAGCGTTAAAGACTTAGAATTGGTTACAAAAATGGGCCAGGAGTTTGCTAAAACTCTTGATTTAAAAGAAACACTACAAACTTCATTAGAGCTAATTATTAAAAGAATTAATGCTCAAGCTGCTAACATTTTTTTAATAGATAATGATAAGCAAAACTTTCAATGTATTGCATCAAAACACCAAGCATATCTAGAAGATTTTGAAATTCCAATTACTCAAGGTGTCATGGGAAAAGCAGCACTCATGAAACAATGTATAAGAGTTGGAGATGTTAGAAAGGATGTAAGAGAAATTGCAGAATTTTATTTTGATTTAGATAATAAAACAAATTTTACAACTTATTCTGTTTTATGTTCACCATTAATTGTTTCAGATGAATGTATTGGTGTTATTCATTGTTTAAATAAAAAAACAGACAACAAACTTTTTGAAGAAAGCGATAGAAAACTTTTAGAAACTTTATCTGGTCCTGCTGCATTAGCAATTAGAAATGCTAAGATGGCAAAAGATTTGATTGTTAAAAATAGAATAGAAAAAGAAATAGAAATTGTTGGAGAGATTCAAAAAACATTACTATCTCAAAACATTAAAGAAAATTTTCCTATTGCTGGAATAAATATTCCTGCCAAAGTTGTTTCTGGAGACTTTTATAATTTTTCAGAATTATCTAATGGAGTTTACGGATTTGGAGTTGCAGATGTTTCAGGTAAAGGAATTAAATCTTCATTACTAATGTCTAAAGCATCTAGTCTTTATAGATGTTTAAGTAAAACAAATTTTTCTGCAGCAGGTCTTTTAGATATTTTAAATACAGAAATTTGTGAAACTACTTCAAGAGGAATGTTTGTAACAATGCTGGTTGGAATTTACGATAGTAACAAAAAAGAATTAACTTTATCAAACGCTGGTCATGAACCTCCGTTAATTTATTCTAAAGATGGAAACTTTTCTAATTTTGAAGAAGCAGGACCTCCTTTAGGCATTGCTCCTAAGTTTAAATTTAAAGAAACCAAAATTAATTTTTCAAACAGCTCAATGTATATTTTTACTGATGGTATTACGGAAATAAGAGATGCTAAAGGAAGTATGTTAGAGGCAGAAGGATTTAAAGATTATATAAAAAAGTATCAACAAATTCCAAACCATGAAAGATTAAACAAGATTATCGAGGATATAATTAAATCTGGTCGAATACAAAAGGATGATTTAACAATTGTAACGGTTGATGGTTAATAATTATGGATAGATGTTTTTATTTACACTCTTTAAGATAGAGTAAAAATGTTTATGGGATAGTTTCCAGTTAATAAGAGTAATTACCCCCAGTTTCATGTAATAATTCTAATTTTGGGTCAAATATCTGATAATTAGAAATAAATCCTGCAATCCTAGTCAAATCTCTAATTTAGAGTGAAATCTCTCATAATTTGCTATAAATCCTATACTGGTAGTCAAATCTCTAATTTAGAGTGAAATCTCTCATAATTTGCCACAAATCAGATTTAATTAGTTAATTTGAGTTTAGTCCCCAGATTTAGGCTTTAACCATAATATAAATTGTATCAAAATCTAATATTGCCATCCGCAATAATCAACAATTTGATGGATCAATGTTAAAATTTATATATATTATCCCAAAGGGATGAGTGATGTAAGGCTGTTTGAGCTTTTGTTAATATTCATATTTATCTCTAACACACAGCATAAAAAATATAAATTATCTCTAACACATAGGATAAAAATTAAAATTATCTCTAACACAAATCAATAAATTTATTGAAAATATAAAAAATGTTGATTTTATTGACTTTTTTAAAAATATGATAATATTAATAATTATAACACAAAATAAATATAGCTCTAACACATTTTATGTTTTATATTCATAATATTAAAAACGTTGATTTTGCTTACTTTTTTAAAAAAGAATATTATGTTAATTTTCTAACACAAAATGAAATAATTTTTTTTTTTAAATGTGTTAGAATAAAATTTTTGTGTTAGAGAAAAAAAAATAATTTTTTTTTTTATAAATTAGAATAATTCTAAAATTTGCAAAAAATATATTAGAATCTTTCTAAAGTAAAATAAAAATATATTAGAATCTTTCTAAAGAGAAAAAAAATAGTTTGGAATATTTCTAATGTAGGAAAAAAAAATATATTAGAATAATTCTAAACAAAAAAAATTAAAAAAATTATAACACAAATAAATTTTTCTCTCACACAAAAAAAATTTTCTCTCACACAAAAAACAATTAAAAGTTGTTTTAATAAAAAATAGCTATTTTACTTATTTTTTAAAAATAGAAAAAAATATTAAATTTCTAACACAATATAAAAAGATAAAATTATGATAAATGTGTTAGAGAAAATATTATTTAGAAAAAAATATCTTAAATTTAATTTTTTTCAATGATTTTAATAAACTGTTGATTTAATTGAATATTTTGTATTTCATTATTAAATTCAACCCATTTTGAACATAATGATTATAATCTTGTGTTAGAATTTTATTAATTTTGTGTTAGAGAATCAATTAACAATTTAAATATTAATTTTTATTTATAAGTTTTATGGACGAAGATAATAAAGATAAATTTGATTATAAAGAGGAAGATACTCTCAAGAGTGATCAGGAAAACCAATCTGAAAACGATTCAACTGATACTTTAAATCCTCAAGAAACTGATAATAATGAATCAGAAAAATCCAATGAAAATGATAATTTAACTGAAAATTCAGAAACTTTACAATCTCAAGATGAATCTGTTGAGCAAAATGTAAGTGCATCAAATACTAATAATGATGAAGAGACTTTAAAGAGTGATCAGGAAAACCAATCTGAAAACGATTCAACTGATACTTTAAATCCTCAAGAAACTGATAATAATGAATCAGAAAAATCCAATGAAAATGATAATTTAACTGAAAATTCAGAAACTTTACAATCTCAAGATGAATCTGTTGAGCAAAATGTAAGTGCATCAAATACTAATAATGAGGAACAAAAAAAAGAGCATGAGGTAATTCATAAAAAAGATGGAAGACTACATATATATGTAAGGCAAGATAAATATAAAGGTGAACTTAAATCAAGAAACTGGGTAGGTAGACTTTATATTGATGGTAAACAAAAAATTTCATCTTCTGGAACAACAAATTTAGATGATGCAATACCAATTTTGGAAAAATGGTTTGATGATGTTCATGAAGAAAGTAAAAAATTAAAAATTGAAGAAAATATTAAGCCAGAAGAGGGTGAATCTTCACAAATTGATATTTCAACAACCAATCAAAGTAATAATGAAGCACAACCACAAACTTCAAGTGTTCCATTAAATGAAAACTCAGAAATATCTACCCAAGATCAGGTAAAAAGTAAATTATCAAATATTTTTGGAAAAATTAAGGAAATTAAAATTAAAAAACCAGATTTTGCTAAAAATATAAAAAAATCATCTTTTAATAATTCTAAAGTTGGAAATTATAAATCAAAAATACAAAATTTTTTCAAATCCAAATTAGGTAAATCTAGTGTTCAAGGCGAAGAAATAATTGGTATTGAGTTAGCAAATAAAGAAATAAGAATAGTCCAAGTTTCTAGTAACAAAGCTAATCAATGGGTGTTAGAAAAATTACATATTCACCCCGTCGACATTACAGATGATAGTACTCCAATTGATAATGCGGATAAATTTTCAGAAGAATTAGTATTAGCAATTCAAAAATACAAAATAACTTCACCAAATGCAGCAATTGCTATTCCGGTAACTAGTGCAATCATAAGAGTAGTCACCGCACCTTTAATGAAAGAAGATGAATTAAATAAAGCAATCGAAACTAATTCATTGTGGGAAAACCTAGTTCAACTAACAGATAGTTTGGAAGATTATTCTATTTTTCATCAAGTCATAAATAGAAATGATAAAGAAAATACAATGGATATTTTATTCGTTGCATCAAAATTAACTGATATAAATAGTTATACTTCAATAATTAAAAATGCAGGTTTAAATCCTGTAATCATAGATGTTAAATGTTTTGCTTTAAAGTCATCAGTTGATCAAGTTAATCAAATAACAAATAAAACTGAGGATGCCAATTTAACTGCTGTTTTAGAATTTGGATTAGATGAAAATTATTTAATGATCCTCTATAATAATAACCCAATAATAACTGATATTTTTATTAGAGGGCAAGATAGAAAAATTTTACAAGATTCCCAAGATACTGAAGAAAAAGAAGGATTAGTTAGAAGATATGTTACTCAAGTTAAGCAAGCAATTCAAGATTTTGAGACTAAATATGAAAAGAGAATTCGAAACATAAAAGTTGTTTCAGATATTAAAAATGTCGATGAATATTTAGGAAGTTTTAGAAAAATTTTAATGAATGTTGGATTTAACACTTTTGATCCCACAGAAGGATTAAAAATTCCAAGTCAGTATCAACAAATTTTAGATAATAAGTTAAATAGATCTTATCTATCTACTTCTGTTGGCTTAGCCTTTAGAAAACTTGATGTCTTTGGTTATTATAAATTTGTTACTGCAGTTAAAAATATAAATCTTCTTCCAGATAGATCAAATGTAATGAAGCAAAAGAAGATGAAAGCAATTTCAGGTTTTGCATTCAAGGGTATTACTGCTGCTGTAGTTGCAATTTATGTGGTATTATTTGGTTTATCTTTTTGGAATATTGTTTCCTATAATAATAAATTAAAACAATATGAAACTGTAAAAATAGATCATGCTAAAATTATTAAACAGAAAAATATAGTTTCAAAAGAACTTAGTGTAATTAATACGTCTTTAAAATTAAGTAGAACACTTAAATCAAATAAAGAATTAACTTATAGAATTTTAGCTCAAGTAGCCTCAAGTGTTCCAAACCGTGTAAAATTTGATCAAGTTGAATTTAATGGATCTAGAAGATTAACTATTCAAGGAATAGCTGCAAGTGATCAAGATATTTTGAAATTTATAGAAAATTTAGGAAATCAAAAATTGGTTGAGCAAGCATCATTATCATCAATGCGATTACCAAAATCTACAGCAGGTGGTGCTACAATGAAAGGTTTTAGAGTGTTTGTAAAAATTAAAACAGGTAAAATATAGCAATGGATATAGATTTAAAAAATATTAACATGTCTGATATCAAGGATCAGATTACAAAATTAGCTGATAAAAAAACTCTTATAAAAATAGGAATAATCTTTGGTGCAATTGTTTTTTTCTTAATAATTTATTACGCAATTTTAAATCCAATGGTTGAGTCTAGAAAAGCTAAATTGGACGACATGAATTTGAAAATACAAGAAACTGCAAAATTTACTTCTGAAATTTATTCAATGAGAGCAAGAATTAAAAAACTTAAGCCTGATTATGAAAAATACTCTAGCTTGTTTCATTCTAAAGCTGAAGTAGAGGGTCTTTATCAAACATTAAGTGAATACGCCGGACAAAATGATCTAGTAATCACTAGAATTGAAAAAAAGGTAATTCAAGAAGTATTAAAAGCACAAGCCTTAGCCCAAGCAGACGGTAAAAAAACGAAAAAAAAGAAAAACAACCAAGTTAAAAATGTTGCAAATATTGCCTATTATTTGATCCCTGTTGATTTTGAAATTGATGGTAATTTTATTGGTTACATAAAATTTAAAAGAGCTCTATCGCTTTCTAACAAAATGTTAAACTTTGACAAAGAGTCTATTCAGGTGGTAAAAGGGAATACAACTGGAGCGATAAAAGTAAAAGGTACGTTAACAATAGTGGGGTTACCAAATGAATTTTTTTAAAATAATCATTATTTCAGTGTTTTTTATGTTGCTATCAAAAGTTTCCATGGCTGATAGTCATGATAAAGAGCAAAACATTATTGATAAAGCTAAAGAGATAAATAAAAAGATCAAAGAAAAACAGGCAAATTCACAATCGAATATTTCATCAGAAATTAAAGATGAAGAGCCTCTTCCATTAAACGATCCTTTTGCTGGAGATAGTTCATTAACTGGTGGTAATACAATTTTATCAAGTAATCCAGAAGAGGCACAAAATGAAATGAGCTTATATAAGTTTAAATTAGTTGGGATAATGACCTCTGCAAATGATGATGGGTTCGTATCTTTAATTAATTCAAGTGGAAATATAATTACTTTAGCTAGGTTTGAAGAATTAAGCCCTGGAGTAAAATTAGTTGGATTAAATAATAGAGAAGCAGTTTTTGAAAAAAATGAAAACTCTCTCTTAGTGATAAATTTTAATAATAAAATTACAGAAAGAACAAAATAATTATGAAATTTAAAAACAAAATATTATTTTTAATTTTACCTTTTTTATTTATTTTTTTAACAGGTTGTGCTGAAAAATTTGCTAAAAACACTGGTTCTTTTAAACACGACACCCCACTAATAAAAACTGATATCAAGAAAACTGGAAAACTAGAGGTTGAAAAAAGTGTAGAAATGGGACCAACTCCTGCTGAAGGTGATGTCATAAAGCTTAAAAAAAGAAAACAAATATCATCTGTTAAAGAGAGAAATTATTTATTAATTTCGGAAGATTTCAAATCTTTAAAACAAAATGTTTCTTTTAAATTTCAAGCTTTAGATTTTAAAGAAGCAATGAAATTAATGTCTGAAGTTGGTCAAATTAATATTTTAGTAGGTGACGATGTGGCAGGATCAATAAGTGCAGAGTTAGATAATGTTCCATGGGATAAAGCATTTAATGCATTATTAGATTTAAAAAATTATGCAGCAGACATAGATGTAGCAAGTAATATTATTAGAGTTTCAACTCCTGCTAATCTAACGTCACAAGAAGGTTATAAATCAGCGAGAGCTTCAGCAGTTAAGAAAAAAGTTGAATTAGAAGATTCAGTAGAACCAATTATTTCAGAAATTTTTAGACTTTATTATATAACCCCATCAGAAGCTAAAGCCACAATCACAGAATTATTTACATCTGTTGGAACGAATGGGAATTTTATACCAATACAAGTAACGGAAGAAGCAACCACAAGATCAATTATTGTTAGAGGTAAAGAGAAAGATTTAGATATCGTTGATAAAGTTATTCGAGAAATTGATAAAAGAACAAAACAAGTTTTAATAGAAGCTTTTATAGTTGAAGCTACTTCAACATTTGAGCAAAGTTTAGGAAAAAGACTTGGAGCTGCTTACACAAGAAAAAGTTTAAGAATGGGTGGTACACAAGGAGGTAGCAGTGTAGGAGCTGCATCAGGAACAGGGGCTGCATTATCTGATTCAACAGGTGCTTTTACAAGCGGTGCTGGAACAGATAATTTAGTAAATTTTGGGTCAGCTGCTGCAACAAGTGGAATTGGAATATTGAAAAAAACAGGTTCTGCTGTTTTAAAACTTGAACTTGATTTTTTAGAAGCTCAAGGCTTATCAAAAACAGTATCTAATCCAAAATTATTTACATTAGATAATCAACAAGCAAGTATTAATCAGGGTGAAACAATTTATATTGATGGTGGAGAAGGGGAAGATAAACCAGTTGATGCATCATTAAAACTGATAGTTACTCCTAATATCATAGGTGATGGAAACGTTATGCTTTCAATTCAAGTAAACAATGATACTCCAAATAGAGCAAATGCAGCATCGGTAGGTGTAAATAAAATGGAGATAAATACAAAATTATTAGTAGCTGATGGGGATATAGTTGTAATTGGTGGTATTAAAAAAAATAACGTAGCGAATAATAGACAAGGTGTTCCAGGAACGTCAAAAGTACCAATTCTAGGAAAAGTACTTAGTGGAAAATCAAATTCTGATACAATGAACGAGTTATTGGTATTTATCGCTCCAAGAATTTTATAATGTTTAAAATAAGTAGAGAGAGTGAAATTAATTTAGTTAATGTCTTAATTGATAATGACATTATTTCTGGAAAAGATTTAATAGATATTAAAAAAGTAAGCACTGAAAACAATAAATCTCAAATTGATGCAATATTTGAATTAAAGCTTACTGATGAAAAAAAAATAATTGATTTATTAATTAAAGAACAAAATCTAGAAATAATTGATCTAAAGTCAGTTGAAATTACTGAAGAAGTAAAAACAGTTTTACCATCAAACTATATTAAGATGAATTTTGTAGCACCATTTAAAATTGATGGAAAAACTTTACACATGGCAATCCCAGATAGTTCAAAATTGGGATTGATGCGAAATTTAAAAGCTATTACAAAAAAAAACATAGAACTTCATGCTGCAAAAATAGGTGATATTTCTGAATATATTGAAAGATTATCAAGTGAAACAGATGAAGTAACTATTGCGTCAATTCGAAATGAGAATAGGAGAAAAACAAAAACTTTTGAAACAGATTTAGGAGATGCAGGGGAAGTTTTAGACAATAAACCAGAAGAAGATATTGAAGCAATTGAAAATGAGTCAGAGGTAATCAAATTTAGTACAGCGGTGGTAGCAGATGCAATTAAAATGGGTGTTAGTGATATTCATATAGAGCCTTACCGATTTAGTTCAAGAGTAAGATATCGATTAGACGGTATGCTTCAAGAACAAGAAACCTATAGACAGTTTCTGCATGACAATTACGGGGCAGTAGTTACTCGATTTAAAATTATGGGTAAATTAGATATTGCAGAAAGAAGATTACCACAAGATGGAGCTATTAATTTTAAAATTGGTAATAAAGTAGTTGACTTACGTTTATCAATTTTACCTACTGCAAATAATGAGAGAATTGTTATGCGTATTCTTAACAAAGACGCGGGAGATATTACCCTTGAACAATTAAATTTTGAAAAGCAAGATTTAGAAAGTCTAAGAAAAGGAATTCACGGTAGTCAGGGATTAATTTTGGTAACTGGACCAACAGGATCTGGGAAATCAACAACGTTATATAGTATTTTAAAAGAAGTAAGTAAGCCCCATTTAAATATTTTAACAGCTGAAGATCCTGTGGAATATGAATTAGATGGTGTAGGACAAGTACAAATTAAAGATGATATCGGTTTTACCTTTGCTAAAGCTTTAAGATCTTTTTTAAGACAAGACCCTGAAATTATTCTAGTTGGTGAGATGAGGGATAAAGAAACAGTTGATATCGGATTAAAGGCTGCCCTTACAGGTCACTTAGTATTTAGTACTCTACACACTAATGACGCTCCAAGTACTATTACTAGATTACAAAACATGGGAACGCCAGATTATTTAATAAGTGCTGCCTGCCAACTTGTTGTAGCCCAAAGACTAGCTAGAAAAAATTGTAAAGATTGTAGAGTGCCTGATGATGATGTTAATCCTAAGGTTCTTAAAGATATGGGGTTTAGTGATGAAGACGCTTCAAAAGTAAAAGCCATCAAAGGTAAAGGTTGTGCAAAATGTAGTGACTCAGGATACAAAGGTCGACAAGGTATTTATGAAATCTTAGTGGTCTCAAAACCAATTAAAGAAGCTATTTTAAAACAAGCAACCACTCCTGAATTAAGAGAAATAGCTATTAAGGAAGGATTTAGAACGATGCAAGATATGGGTAGAAGAATGATTGCATCTGGTGAGCTTAATTTTAGAGAGTATGAGAGAATTCTTTCAAGCGAATAAAAATGGAAGCTTTTACTTATAAAGGAATATCCGAAGGTAAATATGTAGAAGGAGATATTGAGGCAATCAACCTTGATGAAGCTTCTCATTTATTAAAAGAAAAAAAAGTAATAATCACCAACATAATTAAGTCTAAGAAAAAAAAGGTGAAGCAAAAAAAAAATCAGGTGGCTCATCTCTTTTTGGGAAAAAAAAAGTTAAAGTAGAAGAAATTCTTATATTCTCAAAGCAATTTGCAACCATGGTTAAGGCGGGCTTACCTATTTTGCAGGTTTTAATAATGTTAAGGGACCAATTAGAAAGTCCTGCTCTTAAAGACATTATAGAAGATATTAGAAAAAGTTTAGAAGGGGGTGTGAACCTATCAAAATGTTTTGAAAAGTATCCGCAATACTTTGATAATATTTATGTCAACTTGATTAAGGCTGGTGAAGCAAGTGGTAAGCTAGATGTATTTTTACTTAAAATAGTAGATTCTTTAGAGAAAAAAGAAAAGATTAAGAAAAAAATTAAGGGAGCTTTAATGTATCCAGCGATAATGTTTACAGTAGCGATTACTGTAAGTGCTTTTATGTTGATTAAAGTAGTTCCAGTATTTGCAAAAATGTACGATGGAATGGGCTTAGAATTACCCGCTGCAACAGCAACCATCATGGCAATGAGTGATTTTTTAAGTGGTACAGGTGGAAAAGTAATCCTGTTTGGTGGAATAGGCGGATATTTCGGGTTTAATTTTATTGTAAAAAGAAATGCTGCAATTCGTTTTAGATGGCATAAACAAATTTTAAAATTACCTATTTTTGGAGATATGATCTTAAAATCTCTACTGGCAAGAATTGCATTGATTTTGGGTAATTTAAGTGCAGCAGGTGTAAATTTATTAGAGAGTTTAGAAATTGCAAAATCAGTTAGTAATAATGATGTGATAACTGATGCACTAGAGAGTGTAAAAAAAGGTGTGTTCTCTGGTGATACCTTAACAAAACTTTTTTTAAAAGAACCACTCTTCCCACCAACTTTTAGTCAATTAATTTCTGTCGGAGAACAAACAGGTCAATTAGATGAAATGTTTAATTCAGTATCTGCTTATTATGAAGAAGAATTTGATACGACAGTCGATAACATGTCTGCTTTAATTGAACCTATCATGATTGTTTTCATGGGAGTAATGATTGGTGGTTTAATGATAGCCATGTACTCACCAATATTTAACGTGGGTGCTTTAATTAACTAATTTTTAATTTTTTGGTTAAAACTAAATTATTAATCCAGGGTTCTTTTCCTGGTTCAAAATTAATTGAATCCATAATTTGTTGAATAAAAAATGTTCCTAGTCCACCTGGTTTAATATCATCGATTGCTCTATGCTTAACTTTGCTTTTTTCTACTGGTTTACCTTTATCAAAGAAAGAAATCTCTAGAACATCATCACTACAAGATATTCTTACAACCATTTTATCTTGAGTGTCAGGCATATCTTTATATGCATGTTTAACTATATTTTGCGCAGCTTCAGCAATCGCTAAAACTAACTCTTCTCTTAAATCTTCATCAATTTTAAATTTTTCAAAAACATCTCTAGAAAAAGCTCTGACATCTTTCAAACTTGCTGAGCTAACTAAAAAATCTTTTTTTTCTGAACGATTAAAGTTTTCTAAACTCATAATTTATTTACTCCAAATTTAAAATTTGTTCTAACTTTGCCATCATGATTACTTTTAAAACAGATTTACTCACATCTTTAATGACAAGCTTGGTTCCCTTCTCAAGGGCTTTTTGATGACTTTCTATTAAAACTGAAATACCAGAAGAATCCATGTATTGAACATTACTTAGATTTAAAGCAACATTTTTACCAGAGTCGATAACAGGAAAGATAACTCCCTTAACTTCATCCGTTTTATCCATGTCTATTTCACCATCTAAAAATATGGTGCTTATATTGTCTTCTTCTGTAATTTTGTATGTCATAAAAACTTTCTTGCCATTGCTAGAACTTTTTCAACAGGTTGACTAACCTCTTTAAGTTCAACTTTAGTATTTTTCTCTCGAGCTCTTTGATTGCTTTCTATAATTATCGATATACCAGAAGAGTCCATGTAGGGTACATCTTTTAAATTTAAATGAACTTCTTTTCCAGCATCAATTAAAGGAAAAACAATTTCTCTTACCTCATCTGCAACATCCATATCTATTTCTCCAGTAAGAAAAACAGTGCTTACATTTTCATTATCTGTAACTTTATATTTCATATTTTATTTACTATTTATAGCTATTAACAAAAATAAGAAACAAGTAAACCCAATATGGTCAATTATCTTTGATTATTATTTAATATAATAAGATTTTTAGTTTACATCATCAATAATTATAATAAATTTAATAATAATAACTAATAACAGAGGAAATTATGAAAAATAATAAAGGTTTTACACTTATTGAATTGCTAGTTGTTGTAGCAATTATAGGTATTTTAGCTGCGGTAGGTGTTGTTGCTTACAATGGTTACACTAAGAGTGCAAAAATTAATGCTTCTAAATCAAACCAAGGGGCAGTAACAAAATATTTAGCTGCTGAAATTCAAAAATGTAACATGGGTACAGAGTCTACTGCAATGAGTGGAAACTTAACATGTTCAGGCAGAACAGAAGCTTTAATCATGAGTGGTGCTGTTGCTGCACTAGCAGATTTTAAAAACACATACACGCCAGTTTGTAAAGGAGTAACAGACGGTAGTACTGTGCCAACGGCTTCAGATGGTAGTACAACATGTCTAGCATCAGGAAAAGGTGTTACAACAATAACAGGGGATGATGCTGGAACTATTACCGTTTCAACACAGTATGGTGACGACGCAACTGTTGACGTACTAACTAATGCTGTTGCAATAGAATAATCATCTCGATTGCAAGAAACAAAAAAAATAAAAATTAAAAGCTCACTAGGGTTTTCCCTGGTTGAGCTTTTAGTTGTGGTAGCAATAATTGGTATTTTAGCTTCTGTAGGAGTTATTACTTACAGCGGTTATATTTCAGGCACTAAAGAAAAATCTGCAAAAAATGTGATGCTACAAATATCACTAGCTCAAACAGAAGAATATTCAAATAGTGGAAATTATTACACGCAGGATAATGATAGCTGCACACCTACCTCATCAACATCAAATGATATTGAAACAATTTTGTTTGGTGGAGGAGATCAAATTGGTAAAGATATGGGTTATGAAATTTGTGTTGCAAGCATAGGTTCTTCAAATTTTAATATAATTGCTAAAGAAATCGATGGAGCTTGCCAATTAATCCTTAGTCGTAACGGCAATTTTACTAGAGGCGATGATTGCTAAAAAAATTAGCTAACCACCCATAATGGATAGTTTTACAGTTTCAAATTAAATATTCTTGTATAAATTGATGATGTGAAAAAAATTATTTTAATATTCTTGCTTATACCGTTATTAAATAATTGCGGTCCATATTCTGCAGCACTTGGGCCAAGCTTAACTCTAGTTAACTCTGGAAGTATTTTACAAGCTTCAGCATCTTATGCTGGCTCCTCAACAATGAAAAAATTTAAAAAAGATTATATTAATGAATTAAATGTAGAAAAAATTTGTCCAACGGTTCATTCTAGTGAGTTAAATGAAATTTTTTTTGAAACTATAGATCATATGGATTGTTATTTTGATCCAATGAGTATTCATAGATAATATATAAATTATTCAAGAAATATAGATATTTGAGTTCATCTTAATCAAAAAGGCTCATTTTGGGCGATTGACGAATTTTAAAATGAATTGATGCGTGATAGCTTTGACTTATAATTAACAATAGGAAAAACTATGTTCAAAAAATATATACTATTTTTAGGTTTTGTTTTATTTTCAACCAATTTATTTGCAGCTCAAACTCAAATTGCCCAAGTAAATGGAATGATGTGTATTAAATGCCAAAAAATGGTAACTAAAGCACTTCAAGCAGCTAGCCCATCTGCTACTGTTAAAGTCTCATGGCCAGAAGGTGTTGCGGTATCATCTTACCCTGATAAATCTGATTTATCTAATGAAGATTATAAAAAAGCAATCCTTGGAACCGGCTTTGAAGTTATTAAAGTGGTGAGTGTTGATAAGATTATTACTGATGCTGGTGAAGCTAGAAAATTAGTAGATTAATTAAAATAAAATTATGACTGCAGCTGATACTCAGATATTGCTCAATAAGCTGCAGTCCAACATAAATCAATTAGAGCTTACTAATAAGGGAGCTTTAAATGCATTAGAATTTCGCTTAGATGCAATCTTACAAGCAAATTTAGATACCTTTTGGCTTTTAATTTGTGCAATCCTTGTTTTTTTAATGCAGGCAGGCTTTATGTGTTTAGAGACTGGTTTGTCTCGGAACAAGAACAGTATTAACGTTGCCCTTAAAAATGTTTCAGACTTTGGAATATCTGTTGTAGTTTTTTGGGCGTTTGGTTTCGCATTAATGTATGGAACCAGTGTATCAGGACTGTTTGGTACCAAATTTTTTTTCTTCACCACTAAGGTTGCAGGCTATCAAACATATTTTGTCTTCCAAGCAATGTTTGTTGCAACAGCTGCAACTATTATCTCAGGTGCAGTTGCAGAAAGATTAAAGTTTTTCTCATATATAATTATTACATTATTAGTTTCTGGCCTCTTTTATCCAATTGTAGGTCACTGGTCTTGGGCATTTAATTTTGAAAATCCTGATCAAAAATTTGGTTGGTTAGGTCAATTAGGATATTTAGATTTTGCAGGTGCATCCGTTGTACACTCTGTAGGAGGATGGATTGCTTTATCAGTATTACTGGTAGTTGGTAACCGTACTGGAAGATTTAGAGAAGATGATAAAAAAAAATCTTTTCAAGGAAGCAATACACCAATGGCAGCTTTAGGTGCTTTAATTTTGTGGTTTGGTTGGTTTGGATTTAATGGAGGTGCTAATGGTGCAATGGATTTAAAAATTCCATTAATTTTAATTAATACTTTTTTATCAGCATCCTTTGGACTTATTTTCTCAAGTGTTATGGGTATCATTGTTTTAAAAAAACCAGAGCCATTATTTATGATCACGGGTCCCCTTGCTGGACTAGTTTCAATAACTGCTTCTTGTGCTTATGTTGATCCCACTCATGCAATTATAATAGGAAGTATTGGTGGAATTATTTCAGGCTCAACAATTGTATTACTTGAAAAAATTAAAATTGATGATGTGGTTAGTGCAATACCAGTTCACTTAGCATGTGGAATTTGGGGAACTATTGCAGTTGCTTTGTTTGCAAATTTTGAATTGATGGGTGTTGAAAAAACAAGATTAGAACAAATATATATTCAACTAATTGGCATAAGTTCAATTGGTGCTTTTTGTTTCATTGGTTCTTATTTAATATTAAAAACTATTAATTCATTTTTCCCTCTAAGAGTAAGTAAAATTCATGAAGAACTTGGTTTAAATATTTCAGAACACAATGCATCAACGGACACGCACGAATTACTTGAGGTATTAACTAATCAAGCAAAATCAGACAATTATTCAAGCCGCGCACCACAAGATCCTTTTACTGAAAGTGGAATTATTGGCACGCAATATAATGTCATAATGAACAAATTGGAACAAAGTGAAAAGCAAAAAAACAAATGGAAGAATAGAGTTTCTAAAGAAATTAAACTTGCAATGAATGTTCAGCAACGATTAATGCCAAAAAGAGATATAGAAAACTATCCAATATTTGGATTAAATATTCCTGCAAGAGAAATCTCGGGAGATTTTTATGATTTTTACCTTCATGATGATGAGGTGTATTTCACCCTATCTGATGTTTCAGGAAAAGGGGTGAATGCAGGAATGGTTATGGCAAAAGCTATTACTTTATTTAAGATCTTCGCTAAGCAAAAATTTAAGCCTAACGAAATTTTATTAGAGATGAATAATGATTTGAAAGAAACTAATCCTGTTGGTACCTTTATTACTTCAATTGTTGGAAGATATAATTTGAAAACAGATTTAGTTGAAATTGCAAATGCTGGACATCAGCCAACTTTATTAAAAGTGGGTAAAGATTTTAAAGAATATCCTTCAAGCTCAATGCCTTTGGCAGTGATTAAGCACAAAGATGAAAGTGTTTATCAATTAGAAAGCTTTAAATTAAATGGTGGACGAATTTACTGTTTTACAGATGGATTTTCAGAATGCTTGGATGAAAATAAACAAGAAATTGGAATTGATGGTGTAAAAGAATTAATTTTAAAACACACAAACTCTTCATTACAAAAAGAATTAACAAGTGCGACAGAAGAAATTCGTTTAAAAAGTTTAAAAAAAGAAATTGTGGAAGATGGTGTTAAAAAAGATAACGATATTCTTGATGATGATTTAACAATTATTGCAATTGGTAAATAAGAAATTTTAAGAGTTATTATTAATTTTAGCTAATTAATCGCATCTATAACGATTGATAAATTTTAAAATAAATTTAAAGATGATATTTATAAATTGATAGAAAATGGAAAGTATTAGTTTGGAATCTGTAAAATCGTTTGTTGATACTCTTTGGGTTATTGATTGTGCGATATTAGTTTTCATCATGCAAGCTGGTTTCATGTGTATGGAAACTGGTCTTTCACGACACAAAAATAGTATTAACGTTGCTCTTAAGAATGCTGCTGATTTTGGTTTATCAGTTGTAGTTTTTTGGATTTTTGGTTTCGGCTTAATGTTTGGGACAAGTTATAATGGTTTTTTTGGAACAGATCTTTTTTTCTTTAAAACCGAAAAAGCTGATTACATGACATATTTTGTGTTCCAAGCCATGTTTGTTGCAACTGCTGCAACAATAGTTTCTGGAGCTGTGGCTGAAAGAATGAAATTTAATGGATATTTAATAATAACGATAATTGCAACTGGCATAATTTATCCAATTGTTGGTCATTGGGCCTGGTCATCCAGTTATCTAAATAATATGAATGATACTGTAATGCAGTTATCGGCTGTTACGGGAGAAATTAAAAATACTGGATGGTTAACAGAACTTGGTTTTGTTGATTTTGCTGGTAGCACTATTGTTCATTCTGTTGGAGGATGGATTGCACTTGCTGCTGTATTAATTTTAGGGCCAAGAATTGGTAAATATTCTGAGTCTAATAAAGGTAAATTTACTGGCTCTAGTTTTCCGTTAGCCGTTTTAGGAACCTTAATTTTATGGTTTGGTTGGTTTGGTTTTAATGGCGGAAGTAATGGAGCAATGGATGAAACAGTGCCATTAATATTGATAAATACATTTCTTTCTGCTGCTTTTGGGTTGTTAACTGGACTAGGTATTTCATTTTTATTATTTAAAAAACCAGATCCATTTTATGTAATATTAGGTCCTCTTGCAGGATTGGTTGCTATAACAGCTGGTTGTAATTCAATGACATCAGTTACGGCAATTTTTGTTGGTATTATTGGTGCAATCGTAGCAATTTTTATAAATGAACTGTTAAACAAATATGAGATAGATGATGTCGTAGGTGCAGTGCCAGTTCATTTAGGAGCAGGTGTATGGGGAACTATTTCAGTTGGTTTGTTCAGTGATTTAGAAAAATTAGGAACAGGACTTACAAGGTTAGAGCAAATTGAAGTCCAGGTTATAGGAATATTAGCAATTGGTGCTTTCGCATTTTTTGGATCTTATATTATTTTAAAAATTTTAAATTATTTTTATCCATTAAGAGTAACTCCTTTACAAGAGGAATTAGGATTAAATATTGCTGAACATAATGCAGTTTCAGTAGAACATGATTTAATTTCAATCCTTGAAAAACAGTCTGAAAGTGGAGATCTCTCTGTTAGAGGCCCACAAGATCCTTTCACTGCAGGAGGGGTAATAGGACTTTATTATAATAAATTGATGAACAAGCTTGAGGTTAGCGAAAATGAAAAAGAAAAGTGGCGAAGTAGAATTTCCAAAGAAATAAATTTGGCTGTAAAAGTTCAAGAAAATTTTTTACCAAAAAGAGATTTACAAAATTATCCTGTGCAAGGAATTAATATTGCTTCGAGAGAAGTTTCAGGTGATTTTTTTAGTTTTTATCCCCATAATGATAGTATTAATTTTATAATTGCAGATGTAGCAGGTAAGGGAGTTCATGCTGGAATGGTGATGGCAAAAGCCTCTACTTTATTTGAAGTCATGTCAAGAGATCAGGTAGATCCAGATGAAATGATGCTTCATATGAATAACGATTTATTTCTCACCAAAACATCAGGCATGTTTGTGACATGTGTTCTTGGAAAATATGATTTAATTACCAAAGAAGTTTCATGGGTAAATGCGGGACATCAACCAGCTATCATTAGAGACAAAAATGGTAAATACCAAAATTTTGATAGTGAAGCGCCGCCGATGGGGGTTATTCACCAAAAAAATAAATCAATTTATAAAATTAATAAACAAGTTTTAAATGGAAACAAATTTTATGTTTTTACAGATGGATTGTCTGAAAGTTTAAATGCTGAAGGACAAGAAATAGGTATTGAAGGTTCAATTGAAATAATTGAAGATAACTACACAAAAGATTCGAAGAAACACTTATCAGATATTAGTAAAAAAATAATTGACAGCTCTAAATCTGGAAAATTAAGTGATGATCTTACTTTAATATCAATTGGATAGTTTTTGCTTTTTTTAAACACCATCTTTTAAAAGATAAAAATCTTATAATTTCTTAAGCATCTTAGTGTATTTAGAATAAATCTTTATTAGTTCTTTAATCGAATTAACTTTAATATTTGTAGTTTTTTTTTAGGATTTATCTTGTCCTGTTTACAACCGACCAAAATGGGTTGACAAATGATCAAAATGGGTGGAACTATGCATGAAATTTTAAATTAAATTAATGGAAATAGTAACCAACATCGCTCCAATCGCTCTAGCTATTATTATGCTTGGACTAGGAGCTTCTTTAACAGTAGATGACTTTTTAAGAGTTGCAAAAAACCCTAAAGATTTTTTTATTGGTTTTATTTGTCAGTTAATTGTTTTACCAATCGTTGCCTATCTACTTATCATTACCTTAGGTGTGCCGATTGAAATGGCCTTAGGAGTAATGCTAATTGCAGCTGCTCCAGGGGGTGTAACCTCCAATGTTCTTACAAAATTTGCAGAGGGTGATGTAGCGCTATCAATATCACTGACAGCAGTTATGAGCTTATTAAGTATAGTAACAGTGCCATTCATTGTGATCAATTCAATTAATCTGTTTGATATCACCTATGTTGAGAGAGAAATAACAATGGTATCCATTTCTTTAAAAATGTTTTTTGTAGTTACGGTTCCAGTAATAATTGGAATGACTATCAGGCATTTTACTGGTGACCTTGTCATAAAAAATTTGAAGTTTATTCAAAGATTTTCTATTGCATTATTTTTACTTGTTTTTGCTGCAATATATATTGAAGAGTGGGATAAAATTGTAAGCTTTTTAACTCGAGCAGGTTTAATAGCCTTAATATTAAATGTAACTATGATGGTGATAGGATTTTATGTTGCTAAATTTTTTGCATCAGGGACACCTCAACAAAGAGCTATCTCTTTAGAATGTGGTTTGCAAAATGGAACCCTAGCAGTTTTTGTTGCTACTCAATTATTTGATAATATTATTTATATGGTACCCACAGCTGCCTATGCATTAGTAATGATGGCAACCTCCGTAATCTTTGTTTTTATTTTAAGAAAATCTAATTAGTGTTTATTATTTTAATCTGATTAAAAACCTTATACAAAAATTTACCCAAAGCTTTCATATTTTTATCTTGTAATTTAGTGAGCACTTTAAATTGTTTAGTTTGTGTCCCCATAGCAAAGTTATAAAGTTTTTTTTCACTAATATTTAAAAATTTGTTTTCGATTAAAAATTGTAATTTTCTTACAACGGTAGCCCTTGGAATTCCCGTAATATCAGCTATAGAAAATGCGTTAATACCAATGTGATTAGATTTTTGAACTGCTTTAAAATATTTTTGTCTATCTAAATTCTTGTCTTTGAAACCCCTATTTTGAACAGTATTAATCATTACAATTAATCCCACACATATTGTTTCTAAATCCTGAGTTTTAGTATCTGTTTTCCAACGGTTAGAAAATATGAATAAAAATTTGTAAAATTGATACCAACAAAAAGAAAAATTTTCTTTAATTAAATTTGAAATTTGATCTGTGTTTAAAGGTTCTTTAATTATTTTTTTATCTTTTAAAATTTCACTAAACGTAGAAACCAAACTACTAAAATCTTTTAAAGTTATATTAGCTTTTGTTTGTATAAAGCCAGGTCTTTCAATAAAGATCTTTTTTCCTGCTCTTTTAATAATACCTTTTTTCTCTAATTCAGATATTTTTCTTCTTACATTTTCCTTAGGTATAAGAAGGTCTCTTGCAATATCTGAAATATTAATATTTGGAATTTCTAGTGTTTTATCCTTATAAAACGTATCATAATCAACCATTAGTCCATTTTTTCTATAGTGAATAAAGTCTTTATTAATCAGATAAATTAAAATTATATACTTATCGATACCTTTAAAATTTTTATAAGCATTAATAAACCAATGAGTTACCAACGAATAATATGAGGGTGCTAACTGACTAAAATTTTCATTAATAATTTTGAAGATTTGTTCTTCATTAGTTTTATTTGTAATTTTAATCATGATTTCTATTAAAGTCTTACAAGTTGTTTTTTCCACCCATTTTGATCAGTTGTCAACACGACATGTGAGAAAACTCTAAAATGATATTATAGCTAACAAATTTAATTCGATTTGGGCACCAACACGGTTGTATTTATCCTAATTTCATTAATCTGCTAAGGTGAAAAAAATTCTCAAAACATCATTTTTTGTATTTAGCTTTTTAGCATTATTTTATTCTAATGCTTTTGCTTTTTTAGAATTTCAAAAAGAAAAAATACTATCCACAGATGTACCTGGTGTTAGAGGAATAAACTTTAAACCAGACGGAAGCATAATGTATATAACAAATCGTGTTGCAAATCATGATGCCTACATAGTTCAATATTCGCTCAGCACTCCATTCGATATAAGTACAGCAACAAGAACATTTGTTGATGGAGCTGGAACAAAATTAACATGTAGTACAGATATGCAGTTACCACACGCTATTGAATTTAAACCTGATGGAACAAGAATGTTTATAACTACCAACAAAGATCACTCTGGAAATCCTGGAGTTGCAGTCTATCAATTTAAATTAACAACTGCTTGGGATACTTCTACATTGGATTGTGAGAAAATATTTGAAGTAGACATAACGGGTGTTGGCAATGAAGATCAAGTAAGAACTTTAACATTTAAACCTGACGGAACACGTATGTTTGTGGGTGGAAAAACTCAAGATAAAATAAGAGAATATATATTAACAACTCCTTTTGATCTTCGATCTGGAGTTTCAGTGGGTTCTTTATCAGCCAGTCTAGCCAGCTCTTCTGACGGAGGAATGAGAAATATTCAATTGCATTCGGATGGGTCAATTTTGTATGTCGCAGGTGATGGTAATAATAATATACATAAATACACTCTAAGTACACCTTGGGATATCACAACTATTTCTTCTACTTCTACTGAATACGAGCTAGGTAGCAGAGTTAGTCATATGAGAGGCTTTATTTTCACAGCAAATTTTACGAAGTTGTTTGTTACTAATGATGCTGGCTCTACTGCTTCAACAAATAAAATTTTTGAATATAGTTTAGCTTGCGCTGGTACCATTACTTGTATTGATGCCTCAAATAATAATGATGTTAAAGCAATCATAGAAGCTAATGTAGAATTATCAAAACGTATAATTAAGAATAATACGCTTCCAATCTTTCATCGAATTGAGTGGTTAAGAAGACATAAAAATAAAGATAATTTATCAAATCTTAATGCAGAAATTGATTTTACAAATGAAAAAATATCAAAATTAGTTAGTGCTCTTAAAAATTCTAAAAAAGAAAATGATAGAAGTTATGATAGTGAGGATTGGTTTAAATGGAGTGAAGGTAGAATTAGCTTAGGTAAAAATAAATCTATAAATTCATCATCAAGAGACTTTCACAGTTATGGTATCTCAGTTGGTGCAGATAAAATTAAAGATGATGATAGAGATGCTATGCATGGATACGTTTTTCAGTATGCAAACGATAATGTTGATATTGGAAGTAGTGGAACAAAATTAGAGACAGATGCATATAGTTTTGCCTTATATGATACCAAACTTAGAGATGATCATTTTTTTACAGATGCATTAATTGGAGTTAGTTTACTAGATATAAATCAAAAAAGGGTTATTTATGGTAACATTTTAGAGGGAAACCGAGAAGGTCAACAGATATATGGATCATTTAATTTTGGAAAAAGAATAGTTGATGAAGATTTAAATCTCAATCCAGGTATTAAATTAGATTTAGGGTACACAAAACTAAAAGCATTTAGAGAAAGAACTATTGTTGGAGATAGTTTAGCTGATGCACTACTTTATAAAGAGCAAAATATTAAATCAGCATTAATAACACTTGGTGTCCTTTTAGATAAAACAGATACAGATAAAGAAGAAGATGAAATTATTAATCACCATGGTCGATTAGAATATATTGCAGATCTAAGCCCATCATCAGATGCAGAATTTTATTATCTTAATAGTCAAAGTACAGTTTACAATTATAATGTAGAAAATAAATCAAAGCATAATCTTAGAATTGGTTATGGTTTTGATGTCACTTCCATAACAGGATGGTCATTCGTTGGAAATTTTGAGAGACTTCAATCTAATGGAAAAGGTTATAGTAATGACATTTATTTATCTGTAGGGTATGTTCCAATAGACGCAATGAAATTTGTATTTGATTTGAATAATTTTGAAAATACTAGTTTCTCATATAAGAATAACATAAATGGTTTTGATTTAAAGATGAGCTCTAATTATAATTTTATAAGTGATGTACCTGACTATGGTGCAAATATAGAAATTTCAAATAAATTTTAATTTAATAATTATTCTATAACTTCAATTTCATTAATAATGCTTACAATTTTTCCACCTTTAAGGACGGCGTTCACTCTTGCGCATTCATAGTATGCAGAGGAGCTCTCTTCTGCTGTTTGTCTCATTTCTAAACACCTAGATTTATTCTTAGTTAATAAATGTTCATATAACTCTGGTGGGTCACCTAAATACATCATGAGACCAATTACTTCACCTTCTTTTTCAAAATCTGCTTTTTCTTCTATAGATGCAACCCTGTCATCAACACCAATTTCAAAATTTTGAAATGCAACAAAGCCTTTATAAAAAATAAAAGCTAAAGCTAAGTAGAAAACTATTTTTATTTTACTCATTAAAATTTACTTAATATAGATAAGTTAGCATTATGATTTTCTTGATTTGAAAAATTATTTTCTAAATCAAATTCTAAATCAAATACACCTAGTGCTTTAGAAATTTTAAAGCTCGAAGTCATTTCTTCATCAAGACCAAGTGCAAACTCTGTTTCTTTTCTATATAAAAAGCCTGCTGATAATGTAAATTTATTAATATAACCATGACCCTTGATTTGCTGTCTTTCGTAATCAGTACTAATTATTAACCCTTGGTCATGCTTAAAATCTAAACCAAGTCCTGCTGTGTATATATCTCTATTTTTGTTATCAGCTTGATATTCAAAACTTTCACTGTTTGATACGTAGCTTGTTACCACCTTAGAGCTTGAGGCAAACTCTTTACTGTATTCAAGATTAATTCTAGATCTTACAGTTGAATTTTCTAGATCAACATCTTGGTCTATTAATACTCCTAAAGAAGCCATTAAAGATTTAATGTCTTGATCATTATAACTAAGTGCTGCAGCGCTGCCACTTTCTGTATAACCATTAAGTGCTGTATAACTTCCATCGATACGACCTGTTGGAGTAATAATTAAATCACCATTTTCATACTCTCTTCCAAAATTAAGTGAACCAAAAACCTGCTTACCTTCACGGTCACCCGTATTTATGTCGGTATTTCCTTCATATTTTCTTACAATATCACTATCTAAATAACTAACTCCAAAAACGTGTTTTAAAAAATTACTGTTTTCTAAACTGTTAATTCCATAAAGAGATAAACTTAATGCATTTGTATCAACTTTAGAACCAAAGGTTCCAACATCAACATCAGTGTTACCTACTCTTAAAGCAACTCCTAATATTTGGTCATTATCCATTTTTGTATCAACACCCACAGTTATACCAAGGCTATCAATATCTTGAGCAGAACTTAAGGAACTCTCACCAATTTTTCCAAAACTAATACTACCTTCAGACCATACCTCCCAATCATTAGGTAAAATTTGATCTAATTTTTGAAGTGGATTTAGTTTAGCTTGTGCGGAACTTAAAACATTATTGGATACTTTCTTTAATAATTCATTTTGAAAGTTTAACTCTATATTTTGTGCACTTGCGTTGTAGTATTTATTCGCTCTTAAAATAGATAGTCTTTTTAAAGCAGACTGACTTGAATCTTTTGCAAAATTTTTAGCAGTATTAATTTGTGCATCAACTACACCCCTTACATCTTTATTTTTTTGTGGTGCATCACATGTTGATGAACTAGTGACTTTAAAAGGACAGCTTAAGCTATACTCTCGAACTTCATCATCACGCCAATTTATGTGATACATTTTTGTTCCAGAACCATTGAAAGCCATGCCACTTAAGTATTCATCACTGGAATGAGTTGGTGAGAATGTACCAGTTAATGTTGCGCTTGAGCTTGATATATCGAAAGCAGTAGATAAAGCGTATTCATCAATTTTATTATCAGTGTTAGAGCCACCTCTTGATTTTACTACAAACATTTTTGATCCATCAGCATTGAAGCCTAGTCCTTGATGAAAATTACTACTTGTTGCATTAGTAAGTGTGTTGGTTAAAGTTTTAGTATCAGGGTTATATGGTGTTGAAAGATTATATTCTTCTACCCGCGTATTTGTCTGATTCAAAACAAACATTTTTGTTCCATCATTATTAAAAGCAAGTCCTCTTGGATCACCACCAATAGAAGTAAAAGTGGTATCTGCTGCAGTGATCGATCCAATATCATATGGTGTACTTAAAGACCATCTATCAATCCCATTACCTCCAGTTCCTAAAATAAAAATTACAGTTCCATCTGAATTAAATTTTACATCTTCTGGTGCACCCTCTACTGTTCTTATAAGCACTGACTTTTCTAAAGCTGCTGAAGTAATATCAAAAGCTGTCGTTAGATTATATTGTAATATTTTATCAGCACCAATTCCTGTAATATACATTTTGGTACCATCAGGTTTAAATGTTATCCCAGTAGCGCTTCCTTCATCGTCGCTGATATCAAGATTAGCAATAAATGTAGGTTCAGCTAAAGCTAGTGATGAAAAAAATAAACTAAATAAAACTAAAAATACCTTTAGTTTAAGAGCACCTTTTATAATTAATTTTTTACTTTTTTTTATTAAATTAAGCATCTTGATTTATTAAAATTTATATATTTGAATTTTTGATGAAGATTATTTTATCCTCGATAAAACGCACTCAATATCAGAATTTCTGCCCGTTTTGAGCACTTAAAAGAACTGAAAAACCGCTAAATTAAATTTTATATAGTATTTTTCATTATGGTATTTTTTTTAAGAAAATTAGCTGTTGGTCTATTTTTGTCATCATTTTTTATTTTGATGCAATCACAAGCTGGAATAGTTGAACTGGTAAATAAACAATTTAAAGACTTGAGTATTAAATTGCCAGCAACATTTTAATCTTATGAAATTTATAAAAAACTTTATTTTAATTTTATTATTTATACTTCCCATCTCTAATTCATTTGGAGCTATGGTTACCCATATACAGTCAGCAACAGTCAGTGATGGGGGAGCTAACCATATACAAGGTATTCAGTTTAATAAAAATGGGACAAAAATGTTCACACTTAATAATACAACTGATGGAGAAACTTATACACATATAAATGAATACACCCTATCTACACCATTTGATATCTCCACACGAATTTATGCGGGGGCCAATGAAAGATGCGAATTAGATCACGGGGGGGACAACAACGGTTCATATGATTTAGAATTTAGTAGTGATGGAATGAAACTATTTTTTGCAGAGGGTAAATCCAGTGATGGTGCAGATTTTGACAAAGTATTTAGATTTGATTTAACTACAGCCTATGATATTTCAACATGTTTATATGCAAATAATGCAACTTCAAATCTTGACAGTGATGCCTTACAAAATGGTAGTAATGCTGGAGATGTAACTTCCGGTAAAGGCAAAAATCGTCTTCAAGGTTTGGAAATTAATGATGATGGAACAAAATTATTTTTAATCTTTCATGGCTTTAGCTCAACCTTCGCACCTAATACCAGACTTTTGGAGTACCAACTTTCAACTCCATATGACTTAACTACTATATCACTTGTTACCACTGCAGGAATTGAGCTAGAGGGTGAAACAGCAAATCCTTACTCTATTAGATTTAGCGCAAATGGAAAAAGGATTTTTTCTGTTGACCATAATCTTGGTTCACAAGATGTGACTCAAATTTCACTTACATCGGCATACGATACATCAGGATTTACTATAGATGGTACAGTCTCTTTAGATTCTTTAAAAAGTACCGTAACTCAACCAAGAGGAATTGCATTCAGTGCAAGTGGTTTAAAAATGTATATAGGTAATGACAAAACTGTTGGTGGGAGTGATACAATTCACGAATTTGATTTAGTTTGTCCCTTTAATATTATTGCAGGAAAATGTCCTCCAGTTACAGAAAATAGTGTCAGAACGGGAATAGCTATTGCACAAATAGAAGTTGCAACAAGAACCATTGAACACTCAACGGACACTGCTTTAAATAGATTGAAGTGGATTAGAAGAAATAAAGATAGTCAAAACTTAACTAATCTTAATTTAGATTTTAATTTTACCAATCAAATGCTTGCCTCTCTTACTAAAGTTGTAAAAACCTCAGCTACTACAAAGAAAAAAGAGGAAAAACAACAAGATGTATTTTATTGGAGCGAAGGAAGTATTGCTGTGGGTAGAGTTGGAGACACAAAAGTTTCTTCATTTAAAAAGATTAAAACTAACGTAATTACAGTTGGAGCAGATAAATTTACTAAAAATAATGGCATAAGGGGGCTTGCTTTTAGGTTTGGTAAAAATGATGTTAAAGTTGGCTCAGCTGGAAGCAATTTAGACACGGATACTTATAATTTAACCCATTATACCTCATCACCAATTGAAGATGACACAAAATTTATAGACACTGTTTTTGGAGTGGGCGTTCTTAACTCGGATATTTTGTCAGTACTTGATGGTAAACGTGTAACCGCTGATAGAAAAGGTAGACAAATATATGGAACAATTAAATTAAAAGATGAGATTAAGAAAAATAATTTAATTCTAATTCCTTCTGGACAAATAGACCTTGGTTATACCCGGTTAGATAGCTATCAAGAAAGTGGTAACACTGCTATGAAATTTAAAAAGCAAGGCATTCAATCAAGAAATGCAAGGCTTTCAATTGCTGCAATTGATGAATTAGAAAATGATAATTATAAAATCAGAAAGCATGGAAAATTAGAATACAAAGCAAACTTAAATCGCTCTTCTAATATAAAATATTCTTATGTCTCTGATGCAACAAGTGGTGAATTTGATACCAAACTAAATTCAGGTGCTTTGCATAATTTAAATGGTGAATTAGGTATAGATATAATTTTACCTGATAGTTTTAGTATCTTTTTAATTTATGAGAGAAATCAAGCATTAGGCACGGGTCATACTGATAAAATACATTTAGCGATAGGATATTTACCTAACAGAAAAACTAACTATGCTTTTAAATTAGTAGGCTCAGAAAATTTAGGATCTGAGTATAAGATAAGTAAAAATATCGATGATTTTGAAATTGATTTTAAATTAAATAATCAAGATGCCTTAAAACCAAATACTTTTGATGAAGCAACGATTAATTTAAAGAAAATCTTTTAATTTAATATTTTTCAGACAAACTTTTAAAGCTCAGTAAATTCAGTATAAATGTTAGTTAAACCCACTCGGTTTGAGCACTAACAAAGGTAGGCTAAGTATTAAAATAAATTTTATAGGCTATTTTCCATTATGGAATTTATTTTAAGAAAACTGGCTTGTCTTCACATTAAATATCTTGAAGCGCAGTTACTGTAATCTCTTTTGTCTTTAAAGATCTAATCCCCATTAAGCAAGCTTGAGCAGTAGACATGTTTGTACAATAAGGAACTTTATTCCCTAGGGTTGCTCTTCTTAAAGCCATTGCATCATGAAGACGATGCTCACTATTTCCACCACCCGTATTAATAACTAAAGCAATTTTTTTAGAATTTAGTACATCAACAATGTGAGGAGAGCCTCCGCTTACCTTGTTTATTGTTTTACACTTTATTCCATGTTTACGAATGTAATCAGCAGTTCCACCAGTGCCACATAAAGTGAAATTTAATTTTATTAATTGTTTTGCAAGATCTACACCTTCATCTTTATGACCATCTTTTAGAGAGATAAATGCTAGACCTTTAGTGGGCAATGAGTTTGAAGCAGCAATTTGGCTTTTTGCGTAAGCCATACCAAAGTCTTTATCAAATCCCATAACTTCACCTGTTGATTTCATCTCAGGCCCTAACAATAGATCACTATTTGGAAATTTATTAAAAGGAAATACAGCCTCTTTAACTGCAAATAGGTTTTTGTTTTTATTTTTTAAATTGAACTTTGATAGTTTTTCACCAGCCATTACACGTGATGCAATTTTAGCAAGAGGAAGACCTTTTGCTTTAGACACAAAAGGAACCGTTCTACTTGCTCTTGGATTAACTTCAATTACATAAATTTCATCATTTTTAATAGCAAATTGAATATTCATAAAACCTTTAACATTTAATGCTAGAGCTAATTTTTTAGTTTGAATTTCTATTTCAGAAATTAGTTTAGGTTTAATAGATACAGGAGGCAGACAACAAGCAGAATCTCCTGAGTGAATACCCGCTTCTTCAATATGCTGCATGATACCTGCAACAAATACTTGCTTACCATCAGATATCGCATCAACATCAACTTCCATAGCATGACTAATAAACTTATCTATTAATATCGGATTATCTTCCGCAGCTTTAAATGCTTCTTCTACAAAATTTTTTAATTGGCTTTTCTCATGAACAATTTCCATTGCTCTTCCACCTAATACATAAGAAGGTCTTACCATTAAGGGTAGTCCAATTTTTTCAGCAATTTGAATGGCTTGCTTGTAAGTTTTAGCAATACCACTTTCTGCTTGTTTTAATTTTAATCTATCAAGTAATTTTCTAAATCTATCTCTATCTTCAGCTAAATCTATTGAAGTGTACTGCGTACCTAAAATTGGAAGTTTGTTATCGTGTAAAAACTTTGCAAGTCTTATAGGGGTTTGCCCACCGAACTGAGCAATGATACCTACAAGGTTTCCTTTCTGCTGTTCTTTTTTAATAATATTATAAACATACTCTTCTTTAAGAGGTTCAAAATAAAGTCGGTCACTTGTGTCGTAGTCTGTTGAAACCGTCTCTGGATTACAGTTAATCATTATAGTTTCAAAACCACTATCTTTAAGAGCATAACTCGCTTGGCAACAACAATAATCAAACTCAATACCTTGGCCTATACGGTTTGGTCCACCACCCAAGATTATAATTTTTTTTCTTGAAGAAGGTTCTGCCTCACATTCTGAGTTTAAAGCATAATTTCTTTGGTAGGTTGAGTACATATAAGGAGTGAATGATTTAAATTCAGCAGCACAGGTATCTACTTTTTTGTAAACGGGTAATACTTTTAAAGCAGTTCTTTTTTTTCTAACAAGGTCTTCAGGAATTTTAGTGATTTCAGATAATTTTTTATCAGAAAAACCTATTGATTTAATTCTGTTAAACTCATTATAGTCTTTAGGAAGACCTTTTTTTTGTATTTTATTTTCTTCATCAACAATTTCCTTTATTTGCTGTAAAAACCAAGGGTCTATTTTGCAAAGTTGGTGAATTCTTTTAAGATTTATTTTTTTTCTAAACGCTTCAGCAGCTAATAATATTCTGTTTGGAATATTTTTTTTCAATTCTTTTTCAATTTGTTTTTTGTTTAATAGAAAAATACGATCTAAGCCTGAAAAGCCAATTTCAAGAGAAACCAATGCTTTTTGAAGAGATTCTTTAAAGTTTCTCCCAATTGCCATTGCTTCACCAACTGACTTCATTGATGTTCCAAGAACCGCCTCAGAAGAAGAGAATTTTTCAAAGGTAAACCTTGGTATTTTTGTTACCACATAATCAATACTAGGTTCAAAAGAAGCAGGCGTTGTTTTAGTAATTTCATTTTTTAATTCATCAAGAGTGTAACCAACTGCTAGTTTTGCTGCAACTTTTGCAATTGGAAATCCAGTTGCTTTAGATGCAAGGGCAGATGAACGTGACACTCTTGGGTTCATTTCAATAATAACCATTCTGCCATCTTTAGGATTGATTGCAAATTGAACATTTGATCCACCTGTTTCTACTCCAATTTTTCTAAGACAAGCAATTGAGGCATTTCTCATAACTTGATATTCTTTATCTGTGAGTGTTAGAGCGGGTGCAACGGTAATCGAATCTCCCGTGTGAATTCCCATTGGATCAATGTTTTCAATAGAACAAATAATAATACAGTTGTCTTTTTTATCCCTGACAACCTCCATTTCAAATTCTTTCCAACCCTCAAGGCATTCTTCAATTAAAATTTGGTTAACAGGGGATTCGTGCAATCCATCTTTAACTATTTTAAGATATTCTTTTTCAGTTTTAGCAATTCCTCCACCCAAACCACCCAAAGTAAAAGCAGGTCTAATGATTGCAGGCAACCCAATTTGTTTTAAAGCTTTTGCAGCATCTCTAATATGAGATACCACTTTAGATTTTGGTAAGTCCAAACCAATATCTAACATATTTTTTCTGAATTTTTTTCTGTCCTCTGCATTAGAGATCGCTTTAGAATTAGCTCCAATTAACTCAATTTTATATTTTTTAAGAATTCCCTTTTTTTCTGCTTCCATTGCTAAATTCAAAGCAGTTTGACCACCCATTGTTGGTAAAATTGCATCTGGTTTTTCTTTTTTTAGAATTTTTTCTAATACTTCTAACGTTATTGGCTCGATATAAGTTTTATCTGCAACACCAGGATCTGTCATGATCGTTGCTGGGTTAGAGTTAATTAAAATAACTTTATAACCTTCATCTTTAAGGGCTTTACAGGCTTGTGTCCCTGAGTAGTCAAACTCACATGCTTGACCTATGATAATGGGTCCAGCACCAACGACTAATATAGTTTTAAGATCTTTTCTTTTTGGCATTTTTTTTTATGTTGTTAATAAATTCTTCAAATAAGTAAACACTATCTTGTGGTCCTGGATTTGATTCAGGGTGATATTGAACAGAAAAAACAGGTTTATTTTTTAATCTAATTCCTTCAATACAATTATCAAATAAAGATTTGTGAGTGACTTCAATATTTTTTGGCAATGATGCTCTTACAATTTCAAAGCCATGGTTTTGACTGGTGATTTCAACATTGTCTTTAATTAAATTTTTAACTGGATGGTTAGCGCCTCTATGACCTAGTTTCATTTTTTTAGTTTTTGCACCTAGTGTTAGAGCTAGAATTTGATGACCAAGACAAATACCAAAAATAGGTAAATTATTTTTTATTAATTCTTTAATGATTCCAATTGCATATTTACCAGTTGCTGCAGGGTCACCAGGACCATTAGATAAAAAGATCCCATTTGGCTTTAATTTAAGTATGTCTTTTGCACTCGTTTTGCACGAAACCACTGTTACTTTACAATTAAGATCTGAGAAATATCTTAGAATATTTTTCTTTATCCCATAGTCAATAGCAACAACATGTAATGAACTTTTCTTATTTTTTAAATAACCAGTTTCTTTTTTCCAAGTTTTAAAACCTGACCAAATATAATTTTTTTTAGTAGTTACTTGTTCTGCTAAATCTAAATTATTTAATCCACTCCATTTCGCTGTGATATTTGCTAATTTACTAATATTGAAATTTCTTTTACTAGAAAAAGAAATAGTACCTTTAGGGGCTCCTTTATCTCTAATATAATTAGTCAAGCCTCTTGTATCTAAACCAGTGATCCCAACAATTTTATTTTTTTTTAACCACAGGTCTAAATTAGCTAAAGATCTATAGTTAGAAGGACTTGTTATTTCAGAGTTAAAAATTACACCTTTGGTCCAAACTTTATCAGACTCTAAATCTTCTTTATTAGTTCCAACGTTACCAACGTGAGGGAAGGTAAAATTGATAATTTGTCCAGCGTAAGAGGGGTCTGAAATAATTTCTTGATAACCAGTTAGAGAAGTATTGAAACATACTTCACCCGTTGCTGTTCCTTGATAGCCAATACCAACTCCTTTAAAGATAGTTTTATTTTCAAGAACTAAAACGCCTGTGTGAATCTGTGAGATTTTGTTAGAGCTAATCTTTTTTGCTTTTTTGATCAATTACAACTCATGAGTTAAAGGTTAATACAATAAAACCCTAATTATCGCAACAGAGATGTATTATAAAATTATAAAAAAACAATTTTTCTTTTGAAGAATTTTCACTTTGCAGTAGATTAAAAAATATTATGACATTGAAAGAAAAAATAGAAACTAACTATAAAAATTCTCTAAAATCAAAAAATAAGGTTGAAATCTCAACCTACAGGTTAATTTTATCTGGAATAAAAGATCTTGATATTGTCAATCGATCTGGAGCCAACATAAAAGAAACAGACGATGATGATATAAAAAAACTTTTAAAGAAAATGATTAAGCAAAGAACCGAATCAATAGAGATCTATAAAAAGAATGAAAGATTGGATTTGTTAGAAGTTGAGCAAAATGAATTTGATCTTTTATCTAGTTTTTTACCACAGCAGTTAAGTGATGAAGAAACTAAAAAAATATGTGTAGATACAATAAGTAAATTGGGTGCTGCATCAATTAAAGACATGGGTAAAGTAATGGGTGAATTAAAGAAGTCATACCCTGACAATCTAGATTTTGCTAAAGCTGGACCTTTGCTAAAAGAACTATTAAATAAATAATGAAATACCCAAAAGAGTATTTGGACGAAATTAAAACTCGTTTAAAGGTTTCGACAGTTGTATCAAAGTCTGTCAGTCTAAAAAAAGAGGCAAAGAATTTGTAGGTTTATCACCCTTTAAAACTGAAAAAACGCCTTCATTTACAGTTAATGATGAAAAAGAATTTTATCATTGTTTTGCAACATCGGAACATGGAAATATTTTTGATTTTGTAATGAAAACTCAAAATTTGAAATTTGGAGAAGCGGTAAAATCATTAGCAAATCTTGCAGGTATGAGACCTTACACATTTTCAAAGCAAGATGAAGAACGTGAAAAAAATTGGCAAGAATATTGCTCAATCTACAATCAATATGTTCAATTTTATCATGATGAAATTTTAAAAAATGAAAGTTTAACTATTGCAAGAGATTATTTAAAAAAAAGAAACCTTAGTAAAGAAGAGGTTAAAAATTTTAAAATAGGTTTTATTGAAAGAAACTCAAATTTTTATGAAAAATTAAAAGATGAATTTAGTGAAAAAGTTTTGGTTGAAAGTGGTCTTTTTTATTTAGATGAAAAAAAGAATACATACGTTGAAAGATTTCGAGATAGAATAATATTTCCAATTAATAATATTTCAGGCCAACCTATTGGATTAGGAGGAAGAACCATCCAGGAAAATAGTTATTCAGCAAAATATATTAATTCTCCCGAAACACCTTTTTTTAAAAAGGGTTCTAATTTATATAATTTAGACTTAGCTAGAAGATTATCTAATAAAATAGATCATGTATATTTAGTTGAGGGATATATGGATGTAGTTGGTTTAAGTAAAAATGGAATTGAAAATGTTGTGGCAAATCTTGGAACTTCTTTAACGGATCGTCAAATTTTAATGCTTAACCAATTCTTTGAAGATATTATTATTTGTTTTGATGGTGATGAAAGTGGATACAAAGCAGCTCTTAGAGCAGCAGAAAATTCAATTAAAGAGTTACAACCAGAAAAACAAATCTCGTTCCTTTTTTTACCAGATGGAGAAGACCCTGATAGTTATGCAAATAAAAATGGTAAAGCAAATTTTATTGATTTTACAAAACAGGCAAAAATTTCAATTCATCAGTTTATATTTAACCATTATAAACAACAAACTGATAACAATCCTTCATCAATGGCTATTTTTGAAAAAAAATTAAGAACTATTGCCGCAACTATTAAAGATGATTTCATAAAAAAATATGTACTAGAGTTTTTTTTGGAGAAAATTTCATCTTTAACCCCACATAGCAATATCGGAAAAAAACAATTTTATACCAAAAAAGTTAAATCATTACAGTCTACTCAAAAACACTTTAATGAAAGTAAATTATTGAGTGGTGTTGAGCTTAAAGAATTTTCATTGCTTTATTTAATAATGAATAACTTAGATTTATTTCAAGAAAATATTCACATGATTGAAAATATAAATCTATTTAGCGAAGAAAATAAATTAATCCTTGAAACTTTGATAATTAAACTAAAGAGTGGAGAAAAACTTACCTTAGATCAAATTCCAATTGACCCTCAATTAACTGAAAAAATCTTCAAATTTGCCTCAATAAAACATATTCTAAATAATCACCAAAATGATCAGAATAAAATGTTTGAATTATTAGACGAAGTTTCTAGAGACCTCAAAAACTACGATTTAGAGTTTAGGATTGAAGAGCTCGAGTCGAAGTTCTCTAAAGATTTAAGTGAAAGCACTTTCAACGAAATAAGAGAGCTAAAAAAACAAAAAAACATCAATTAAATCCTTCAAAAAATACGTGGATTTTTCTCAAATTGGGCTTATATAAGTCTTCTCAAATATACTATTGTGGAAAGAATAATTACAAAATCATTTGCTAGACTTATGGGTCGTGGAACCCATAGAGGATTTATAACTTTTGATGAGCTAAATAAATCATTAGGTAAAAGAAATCTTTCAGACGAAAATTTAGAACAAGCCTTCATGCACATTCTTGATGAGAGTGTAGCATTGGTTGAAAAAAAATCTGACTTTAAAGTTTTAAGAAAAAAAGAAAATTCATCTAAAGAAGAAGGCAAGACAATTGAAAAAAGTGATGACCCTATAAGAATGTATTTAAGAGAGATGGGTGGAGTAGAGCTCTTGTCTCGTGAAGGTGAAATTGCAATTGCAAAAAGAATAGAAGCTGGAAAAGATGTAATGCTTATCGCATTAGCACAAAGTCCAATTACTGCACAACAATTTGTAGAGTGGGATGAAAAACTTCAAAGTGATGAAATATTAGTTAGAGAAATTATTGATATTGATACTAACTACATGGAAGATGAAAATACAGGGCCAAGTGCTAAACAAAGAAATTCTGGGGAAACTGATAAAAATGAAGAGAATAATGGAGACGATGATGAGTTTAATCCAACGCTTGCAGCAATGGAAACTGAAATTAAACCAAAAGTTTTAAAAACTGTTAATACTTTAACAAAAGAATATGCAAAATTAATCAAGTATCAAAAAGAAAAACTTGATTGTATTTTAAATGCAGTAAGTTTCTCAGCTGCTAAAGAAAAAGGACATGATAAAATTGTAAGTGATATTTTAGAAAATATTAAATCATTACAATTGTCACCCTCTGTATTAGAGGAATTGGTTCAAAAACACTATGTGGAAAATAAAAAAATTGTTTCACTAGAAGGAAATCTTCTAAGGTTGGCAATGGATCAAAAAATTCCAAGAAATGAATTTATTAAGTTTTATATTGGCAATGAAATTAACCCAAATCTTAAAAAGTTCTTGGATACTAACCCCATGTGGAAACAGTTTTTTTCAAAAAATAAAGATGAATTTAAAAACATAAGAGAGAGATTAATTGAGATTAGTCATAAACTTGGAATTTCAGTAACTGATTATAAAAAAATAGTTAGCAGAGTTCAAAAAGGTGAAAAAGAATCTAGAATTGCAAAAAAAGAAATGGTTGAAGCAAACTTAAGATTGGTAATTTCAATTGCAAAAAAATATACAAATAGAGGACTTCAGTTTCTAGATCTTATTCAAGAAGGAAATATCGGTCTTATGAAAGCTGTAGATAAATTTGAATACAGAAGGGGCTATAAATTTTCAACATATGCCACTTGGTGGATTAGACAAGCAATCACTAGATCTATTGCTGACCAAGCTCGAACGATTAGAATTCCAGTTCATATGATTGAAACTATAAATAAAATTGTAAGAACCCAAAGATTAATTTTAAGTGAGTTTGGTAGAGAGGCTACGCCTGAAGAACTAGCACAAAAATTAAGAATGCCTTTAGATAAAGTTAGAAAAGTTTTAAAAATATCAAAAGAACCAGTATCTCTTGAAAAACCAGTTGGAGATGAAGAGGATAGTAGTTTAGGTGATTTTATCGAAGATACAAAAGCATTAGCACCTTTAGAACAAGCTATTAAATCTAATCTAAGTGAAGCTACGACTAAAATTTTATCAACTTTAACACCAAGAGAAGAAAGAGTTCTTAGAATGAGATTTGGTGTTGGAATGAATACAGACCATACTCTTGAAGAAGTGGGTCTTCAGTTTTCTGTAACAAGAGAGCGTATTAGACAGATAGAAGCTAAAGCTTTAAGAAAATTAAAACACCCAAGCAGATCCAAACAGTTAAAAAGCTTTTTAGAAAGTTAAAATTCAAAGGGACTGTAGCTCAATAGTAGAGTACTGCATTGACATTGCAGGGGTAGTTGGAGCGTAACCAACCAGTCCCACCATTTTCATTATCTTTTACCTATGCTAGACATCGGTTACATTATAATATAATTAAAGCTTAATTTTTAGGGCCTGTAGCTCAGTTGGTTAGAGCAGTACACTCATAATGTATTGGTCCCAGGTTCGAGTCCTGGCGGGCCCACCAAAAATTATTTTTATAGATGATTATTTAATAAACTCTTTTAAAATAGAAAAAAGAGCGTTGATATCCCCATCATTACTTTGAATGATAGAAGAAAATTCTTCCTTTTGAGTTCTTGCTAGACTTAAGCCCTCAATAATTAAATCTCTGATTAAAGGATTTTCTGGATTTTTTGTATAAATTCTCCAATCAATTTTAACCTCAGGCCTTTGTTCTGTTCCAACTAAAATACTAGATACCATTGTATAATTTTCATTTAATTTCTCTTTAGATACAACTTCAATCTCTGGATTTGAGTATTCAGCCAGTCGACTAGAAAAACTTTTTAGAAAATATTGTTCAAAAAGCATCTCATATTGATTTATTTCATTGTCACTTATATTTTTTCTATAAGCTCCTAAAGTGTAATAACCAATACCATTGATATCAACTGTTTCACTTGCAATTTGTTTTAGCTTTTCTATTTTTTCTTCTTTTGAATATTTGTTATTTAAGGCCTCAGAGGCTCTATTCACAGTTGATTGAACAAATACATCTGGTTCAATTGAATATGATTGATTAATACCAACAAAGTTAATTATGACGAAGGTAAATATTAAAAACTTTTTTAATCTCATTAAGTTTTATAATTTATTGAGCTTCTATTTCTTCCCAATCACTATCGTTTTGGGTTTCAGTTATTGCATTAGAGTTAGCTATTTTTTGTTGTCTATCTTGCAAATATAAACTTCTAACTGAAGCATAAAAATCTATTGAATTTTTTTCCAAGTTTTCAAACGAGTCTATATTTTTTGCTCTAAAATCTATCCCAGAACTTGCTCTTGATGCATAATAATCAAAGTCAGAAAAATGCTGAGTATCATTAGCTACAGTAACGTTATACCAAGCATCTCCGCCTAATATATTTGCAAATGATCCAGCTGTGTCTCTAACAGTGGATGGTCCTAAAACAGGTAGAACAAGATAACATCCTGGACCAACACCCATTACACCAAGTGTTTGGCCATAATCTTCTTTTTCATACTCTGGAAAACCAATTTTTTCAGCCACATCAAATATTCCAACAACTCCAACTGTTGTATTAACAATAAATCTACCTGTGTTAACTCCAGCTTTTTTAAATTCTCCTTGGAGAATATTATTAGGTATTGTTACAAGTGTAGAGAGATTGTCTAAAGCATTACCTGTCCCAGCTCTAACTGGAGAGGGTAAAATTCTATAAGCTTTTGCAACAGGTTCAAAAATAACACCATCTAACACTTGGTTAAATTTAAAAGTTGCTCTATTTACATTTTCAAAACAGTCTTTAACTTCACCAGAATTTTTTTTAGATAAGTTGTTTTCACCGTCTGTATCAGCACTCACATTTGTTGCTAACATTAAACTTATTAGTGAAGTTATTAAAATTTTTTTCATTATCCTATGATTATATAATGTATATAATATCAATGTAAATCTAGATTTAGCTCTAAATATGACGCAAAAATGGCTTTAAAAACAATATTAAACTATTCCCCAAATTTTAATCCTAAAAAAAGAACCTCTAAGCAAATCAAATTTATTATCTTTCATTATACGGGTATGAAAAGCGAATCTGATGCTTTGAAAAGATTAACAGAAATACAATCTGAGGTTAGCTGTCATTATTTAATCAAAAATAATGGAGAAATTGTAAAAATAGTACCTGATTTATATATTGCATGGCATGCAGGAAAATCTTCTTGGAAAAATTATAAGTCTTTAAATCAAAATTCTATTGGTATTGAAATTACAAACCCAGGACATGAGTACGGTTATAAAAATTTTACACAAAAACAAATTACTACTCTTGTAAAGTTAAGTAAGTTTTTAATAAAAAAATATAAAATTAATCCTAAGAATATTTTGGGACACTCAGACATAGCAGTACTTAGAAAAAAAGATCCAGGTGAAAAGTTCCCATGGGAATATTTGGCTAAAAATAAAATAGGGATATGGCACACATTAAATAAGCAAGATTTACTAAAGAATAGAAAGCTAAAAATAAGCAAGGTAGAAGAGAATATTTTTTTTAGAAACCTGTTTAAGATTGGATATTCAAAAACATTTCCAAAAAATATTGGTAGGAATAAATATTTAATAGAATTAATAAAATCTTTTCAAAGAAGATTTAGACAAGAGTTGGTTGATGGAAAAATTGATCAAGAGTCCTTATTAATCAATAAAAGCCTCATCAAAGCATACAATTAAATTTTTCTTGAAGTTCTATAATTAAGTAATAAATTACATTTGCTAGATGAACGACTTATCGCTTTAATTTATTAAAGAGGAAAGTCCGGGCTCCGCAAAGACACAGTGCCAGATAATACCTGGCGGGGGAAACCCTAGGGATAGTGCCACAGAAAATATACCGCCATAACATGGCAAGGGTGAAAAGGTGTGGTAAGAGCGCACCGGTTCTATTGGTAACAATGAACGCTGGAAAACCCCACTGGGAGCAAGACTAAGTAGAGATGACATTGTTGCAAAACTAAAAGCCGTCTTTGGCTAGTCATCAGGGTTAGTTGCATGAGCTTAAGAGTGATCTTAAGCCTAGAGAAATGATAGGTTTAAATGACAGAACCCGGCTTATAGTTTGTCTAGCAAACTTATCCACAGTTCAATTTTAATTAACTTTAGATGTTCACCTTTTGATTCATAATTGAATCATTTCTGTTCTTATTTTTAGTCTTAGAATTGTATTGAGTTAAAACTAAAAATTGATTTTTGACTTTATGTAGATACATAAAAGTTATCTACAATCATTGCCAATTAAGCCTAAAATGAACATATTGACTCTATCTTTAAAAACCCATATTGTCCCATATATTCCCAAATATGGAATTTATGAAATATAAAAAATATGTTTTTATCTACTTACGAGAACAAAATAGACAAAAAGGGAAGGGTATCTGTGCCTGCTAGTTTTAGATCTCACCTTTCTAACTTAGGATACAATGGTGTTATCTGTTATCCCTCATTTAATAATCAGTCTATAGAAGCTTGCTCACAAGATAGAATTGAAAAACTTTCTGCAAGTATAGATTCATTAAGTCCATTTGAAGAAAAAAGAGATTATTTTGCAACATCAATTTTATCTGAGAGTATGAATTTACAATTTGATAGTGAAGGTAGAATTTCATTATCAACAAAATTATTAAAACATGCAAAAATAAAAAATAGCATGTTGTTTGTTGGTCAAGGTCAAACATTCCAAATATGGGAACCAGCAGCATTTGAAAAATTTAAGATCAACGCAAGAAAAAAAGCAAATCTAAATCGTGCAAGTCTTAAATGGGAAAAACATTTTAATAACAATGAGGGGAAATAAAAATGACAATTAACTTTAAATCACCAGAAATAAAAGAATTACAACCAAGATTATTAGTAGTGGGAGTTGGCGGAGCAGGTGGAAATGCACTTAATGAAATGATTGATAATGGACTTCAAGGAGTAGAGTTCATAGCAGTAAATACAGATGCTCAAGATTTAAAGTTAAGTAAAGCTAAAGCAAGAATTCAAATTGGCCTAAGTTTAACAAAAGGTTTAGGTGCTGGAGCAAAACATGACATTGGTCAAGCAGCTGCAGATGAATCTTTAAATGAAATTGTAAATACTCTTCAGGGTGCAAACATGGTTTTTATAACTGCTGGTATGGGTGGTGGAACTGGCACAGGTGCTGCACACGTTATTGCAAGAGCTGCTAAAGAATTAAATATTTTAACAGTAGGTGTTGTAACACTTCCTTTTTTATATGAAGGGCCATCAAGAATGAGAAGAGCTCAGGTAGGCCTAGAAGAATTAAGAAAACATGTGGATACAATTATTGTAATTCCAAATCAAAACCTATTTAAGGTTGCAAATGAACAAACTACATTTGAAGAATCTTTTAATCTTTCAAATAATGTTTTAATGCAAGGTGTACAGAGTGTGACCGATCTTATGGTTAGACCAGGTATAGTTAATCTAGATTTTGCTGATGTTGAAACTGTAATGGCTTCAATGGGTAAAGCAATGATGGGAACTGGTGAAGCTGAAGGAGAAGGTAGAGCAGCTAAAGCAGCAGACATGGCAATTAGCAACCCATTGATTGATGATTATACGTTAAAAGGTGCGAAAGGATTACTAGTAAATATTACCGGTGGTAAGGATCTTAAACTTTTTGAGGTTGATGAAGTGGTTAATAAAATAAGAGCTGAAGTAGATCCTGAAGCAGAGGTGATTATTGGTGCTATTACATCTGGCGACCTTGATGGAAAAATTAGAGTATCAATAGTTGCAACGGCACTAGATGGACAACAACCAGAAAGTAAATCTGTAATCAATATGGTTCACAGAATACAAAATAGAAATCCTGGTTATTCAGATTTTAACAGTGCTAGTTCTGCTCAATCGTTTAATTTTTCACCTACAATGACTAGCCCTATTTCTCATGGAGCAAATGCATTAAAGTTAGAAAATGAAATAATTGCAGAACCAGTTACAAATACTACATCATCAGAAATGATGAATGAGCAAACTGTTAGCAATCAAGAAGTTGAAAGTATTGTTGAAAACAATCAATCAAATGATTATGAGCAATCTTTTTCAGAGGAGGCACTTACAACTGCAAAGCCTGAAGAAAATAGCCCAATGGAGGAGGAGCATGTTTCTAATGGACTTGAAAACTTTGGTGTAGAAGGTGAAGACGCGCCAGATCTATTTAGTTCGGATAGTGCAACTTCAGAGACAGAAGGATTTTTATCAACTGAAACTTCGGAAAATACCTCAGAAGATGATGATCTAGAAATTCCAGCATTTTTAAGAAGACAAAAGAATTAATGGTCTTCAAAAAAATAAATGATAGCCACCATAATACCAGATGTGAGAAATCATTATCCGGTATTGCTAAGTGAAATAATTAGCATTATTACCCCTCAATATGGTGGCACATTTATTGACTGTACGTTTGGTCAAGGCGGATACACAAAAAGAATATTAAACTTTCCTGAAACAAAAGTAATTGCATTAGATAGAGATTCTGAGAGCTCTATAAAAGCTCAAGAACTTCAAAATAGTTTTGAGGATAGGCTATTATTTAAAAATATAAAATTCAGTCAATTAAACAATCTAAAGTTAAAACATGAAAATATAAAAGCTGTAATTTTTGATTTAGGGTATTCCTTGAACCAGATTAAAGACCCAAAAAAAGGTCTTTCATTCGATAGCATTGGTGAACTTAATATGAAAATGGGTATAAATGAATTTTCAGCAAAAGAAGCAATTAATCAATTAGATGAAAAAGAACTTACCAAAATATTTAAATATTTTGGGGATGAAGCAGACAGTAAAAGAATAGCACACAATATTGTTGAAGACAGATCTAAAAGAGAGATCACAACAGAAGAGCTAGTTAGGATTATAGAATCTTCGAAAAGAAAAAGAAATTATAAGACACATAGTGCAACTAAAATTTTCCAAGCATTAAGAATATTTGTAAATAAAGAAATTAGTGAACTAATTTATGGATTAATTAATGCTGCTAAAGTTGTTAAAAAGGATGGAGTTATTGCAGTTGTAACATTTCATTCTTTAGAAGATAAAATTGTTAAATACTTTTTTAAAAGTTTATCTGAAAATAAAAGCATCTCAAGACATATGCCAAAAACAGAAGAAAAATTAAATTTATTTAAATCTGTTATAAAAAAACCAATAGTACCAAGTGATAAAGAAATTAGAGAAAATCCACCTTCTAGATCAGCCAAGTTACGTTATGTAATTAAAAAAGAAGATTTTTTCGATTTTGAAACAGATATCTTGGATAAATTTAAACATTTAATTGACATTGAAAATTTGTCAAAAAAACTATGAAACAATTAGTGGTAGCTGTTATTTTAGTATTAATATTAATTACATCACTTATTAAAAATTCTACAAAAGAAATAGAAGATCAAATTTTTATAGTTAAAGAAAATATAAGACCTTTAAAATCGGAACTTGAAGATGTATTGCTTGAGTTTAACTATTTGAGCTCTCCTGAAAAACTAGTTCAGTATCAAACGCAATATTTTGAAAAAGATTTAATCAAAATTGAAATTATGAATATTAAGGAAATCTTTAAAAATAATGAAACTTTAGAAATAAAAGACTTAATCAGCAAAAATGGAAATGAATAATAAAAAGAATATTATTCTAGAAGAATATGAAAATGAATTTTCATATAAAAAAAGTAAAACTAATTTAGACATACAATTTAATAGAATAGCGTTTATTTTTTTTGTTTTTTTGGTGATTTCAGTAATTTATTCAATACAATTGCTTCATTTAGGCTCGTTAAAAGAAGAAAATAGCAAGGAATTCTCAACTATAAATAAAAACTATAGAGCAGACATACTTGATAGAAATGGAAATTATTTAGTTAAAACAGTTAAGTCGATAGATATTGGTATTAACCCTATTGAAGTAATTGATAAAAAAAAACTATTAATTAATTTACAGTTAATATTCCCAGATAAAAACTATGAAGAGATTACTAAGAAGCTTGAAAAAAATAAATTCTTTTATTTGGAAAAAAAAATATCTTCTGACAATTATGAAAAAATTATGTTACTTGGAGATAAATCAATTAAGTCAGAAGAAAAATTAACTAGAATTTATCCTCAAAAAAATCTCTTTAGTCACATCATTGGTCAAATAGATGATGACAATAAAGGTATATCAGGACTTGAAAAATCCTTTAATGAAAAATTAAAACAAACAAATAAACCACTTAAATTAACAGTAGATACTGACATACAATTTTTAATTAGAGAAGAGTTAGTAAAGTTTCAATCTATATTTAGAAGTAAAGGTAGTACAGCAATTTTGATGAATGTTAATAATGGAGAAATTATATCTATGGTTTCATATCCAGATTTTGATCTAAATAAAAGAGAGAAGATAGTTGATCTCAACTTTATTAATAGAGCAACAAAAGGAGTGTATGAGCTGGGCTCGGTATTTAAAACTTTTACAGTAGCAGCTGGATTAGAGGAAGGCTTAATTGATACTGACACAGAATTTTTAAATTTAGAAAAAAAACTACAATGTGGAAAAAGTAGTATTTCTGAATATGACAATAAAATACCATCACATCTTACTGTAGAACAAATTTTAATTAGGTCTGGAAATATAGGATCTGTAAGAATTGGACAAAAATTAGAAATTATTAAATTAAAAGCTTTTTTAGAAAAAATTGGAATCTTAAGTAAAATAAATTTTGACATAGAGGAGGTTGGAGAGCCTATTCCATTTAAGTGGGGAAAATGTAAACTTGCGACAGTGTCTTTTGGACATGGAATAACTACCACTCCATTACAATTAGCAAAAGCTTATGCAATAATTTCAAATGGTGGTTTTGCTATTGAGCCCAGCTTAATAAAAAAAGAATTAAAAGATCCTGAAAAAGAAAGAAGAATAATCAAAGCTGGTATTTCAGAGAAGATAAATCCAATACTTAGAAAAATTGTAAATACTAAAGAAGGTACAGCAGGACTTGTAAACATTGAAGGTTATGAAGTTGGTGGAAAAACAGGAACTGCTCAAAAAACAATAGTAGGAGGTTATTCTAAAGCAAAAGTAAATACATTTGCAGGTATTTTCCCCACTTCTAAACCTAAATATGTGCTGATAGTTCTACTTGATGAGCCAAAAACTTCATCAGACTACGTATATGAATATAAAAATAAAAAAGGTTCATATAAAGGAACCCCATTTAATACAGCAGGGTGGACATCTGTTGAAGTAGCTGGAAAAATCATAGAAAAAATTGGGCCTATTTTGGCCACAAAACATATAGAAAATTAATACTTATATGTTGATTGGCAACTTCCTTAAAAATATTAAAAAAGAATTTAAAAATCATCAGTTTGCTGGTCTTAGTTTTAACAGTGAAGATTGTAAAAAGAATTATATTTTTTTTGCAATCCAGGGAACAAAATCAGATGGAACTAAATTCATAGACCATGCAATTAAAAAGGGTGCAACAGTTATTATTTCAGAGCAAAAATTTGAAGGTATTAAAAATAAAGTGTTATTTTTAAGATCAAAAAATGTAAGAAAAGTATTATCAGAATTATCATATAAGACAAAAAAAAATATACCTAAAAATTTAATTGCTGTGACAGGAACAAATGGAAAGTCATCAATTGCAGATTTTTATTTTCAGCTACTCAACTTAGGTAATAAAAAAGTAGCTTCTATTGGAACATTAGGAGTTAAGACAAAAAATAGTTTAAAGAAAGTTTCTAATACAACATTAGATCCAATTAAATTAAGCAAAATATTAAATGATTTAAAAAAACAAAAAATTGACAATGTTATAATGGAAGCTTCTAGTCATGGTCTTAAGCAAAATAGACTTGATGGTTTAAAATTTAATACTACAATTTTTACAAATTTGTCTCATGATCATTTAGATTATCACAAAACATTTAATGATTATCTCAAATCAAAGTTATATCTTTTTGAGAAGCTATTAAAACCTAGAGGAACTATCATCACCGATAGTAAAATTCCCGAATATAAAAATTTAAAAAGAATATCGCTAAATAATAAATTGGATCTTCAGGCTTTATCAAAAAGTAATAATGGAATAGATATTTATTCTCATCAATTTAGGGATGATAAACAAATAGTCGAAATTAAATATAATCAGAAACATTATAAATTAAAAATAAACTTAATTGGTAAAATTCAATTAAAAAACTTATTTATGGCAATGCTTGCTGCTAAAAAAAGTAATTTAAAATTTGATCAAATAGTAAAATTAGCTTCAAGAGTAAAATCAGTAATTGGTAGGTTTGAAAAAATTGGAACTTTAAAAAATAATTCAAAGGTTATTTTAGATTATGCTCATACACCTGATGCATTAAAAACTTGTTTGACTAATTTGAAAGAACAATTTGAAAATAAAAGAATTTTCATTGTATTTGGATGTGGTGGTAATAGAGATAAAGACAAGAGACCCATAATGGGAAAAATAGCCAATCAATATTGTGACAGAGTTTATTTAACTGACGACAATCCAAGAGACGAAAATCCAAAAAAAATAAGACTAGCTATTAAAAAAACTATTGATAAATCAAAAGTTTTTGAGATTTCAAGCAGGTCTAAAGCTATTCATAAGGCTATATTAGACTTAAAAACTGGTGATATCTTAGTTATTGCAGGCAAAGGTCATGAACAGACACAAGATTATGGAAATTTTGTAAACAAATTTTCTGACAGATTAGAAATACTTAAGAATATTAAATTAAAAAATAAAATTCTTTCAACTAATATTAAAATAAATATTTTAAAAGAAATCAGCAACTCTCCCCAAATTAATTCAAATATAAAAATAAAAAATGCATCAATTAATTCAAAAACAATAAAAAAAAATGACATATTTTTTGCAATAAAAGGAAATAATAAAGATGGAAATCTATATGTTAATGAAGCTTTCCAAAATGGTGCATCATTAGTAATAGCTAACAATCAAAAAAAATCTAAAAAAAAAATTGTAGTAGATGATACATTGCAACTTTTAACAGAGGCTTCATCAAAATTAAGAGAAAATTTATCTAGTAAAATTATATCTATAACAGGCAGTTGTGGAAAAACTTCTCTTAAAGAATTATTAGGAAAAACTTTAAGTAAGATTAGTAATGTAACTTATTCACCAAAATCTTTTAATAATAAATTTGGTGTACCATTAAGTTTATTTAATCTAAAAAAAAATGATGAATTTGGTATTTTTGAGATTGGAATGGATAAAAAAGGTGAGATTGATTATCTATCAAAAATTATCAAGCCTGATGTGGGTGTTATTACAAATATTTCCTACGCACATATTAAAAATTTTAAAAACATTCATCAAGTAGCTTTAGCAAAGTCAGAAATTATTAATAATATAAAAACAAATGGAATTCTTGTTTTAAACCAAGATGACAGATTTTATAATTTACATAAAAAAATTGCCAAGAAAAAAAACATAAATATTTTTACATTTAGTTTAAAAAATAAATCAGCAAATATTTATCTAGAAAAAATAGTTAAAGAAAGATCTAAATACAAAATATTTGTAAATGTTAATAAAAAACAAATTTATTTTTATGTAAGATTAATTTTTGAAAATAATTTAAAAAACTTATTAGCCTCAATTGCAATTATATCAATTTTTAAAGATACACAAAAATTAGAAAAAAATATATTTCTTGATTATGAGATGACAAAAGGCCGTGGTGATATTATAAAAGTTAAATTAAAAAAAAAGAGTATTTACATTGTAGATGAGAGTTATAACTCTAATCCATTATCATTAAAGTCTGCTATAAAAAATTTTGATGAATTAAAAATTGATAATTCTAAAAAAAAATTAATACTGAGTGACATGTTGGAGTTAGGAAATTATTCAAAGAAACTACACTTAGAGGCTGGCAAAGAAATTAATAAAACTTCTCTTAAAAATATTAATGTAGTGGGTAAACATATTTTACATACTTATAAAAACCTTGATAAGCACCGAAGAGGGGTCATTTTGAAAGATAAGTCTAAAATAATTGATTTGATTAAAAATGATTTAAATAATAATGATTATTTAATGATTAAGGGCTCAAACTCTACTGGACTTAACAATCTAGTTAACAAATTAAAAACTGGAAAGTTTAATGCTTTATAGTCTTATTACGCAATTAATTGATCAATATAGTTTTCTAAATGTATTTAAGTATTTAACATTTAGAACGGGCCTTTCAATGTTTACATCAATGTTTGTAGTTTTATTAATTGGCACTCCTTTTATTAAATTTTTTTCAGCAAGAAAAATATTAAATCCAATAAGAGATGATGGTCCTACTGAACATATCGTTAAGAAAATTGGAACACCAACAATGGGAGGTGTTTTAATTTTACTTGGACTTTTTTCAGGAATATTACTTTGGGGTGATTTATCAAATTACCATATATGGTTTTTGTTATTTATTGTTTCGGGGTTTGGGCTATTAGGTGCATATGATGATTATAAAAAAATTAAGTTTAAAAATTCATCTGGCGTTTCATTTAAATTTAAGATTATTTCTCAAATTTTAATAGCCATTGTTGGAATTTATGGTTTAACTCAATTATCTCAAAACACTGAACTTACCAATTTATATTTTCCTTTTTTTAAAAATTTAATTATTAATCTTGGATGGTTTTTTATTCCATTTTCAATTTTTATAATTGTTGGATCCTCCAACGCAGTTAATTTAACAGATGGTTTAGATGGCTTAGCAACGGTGCCAGTGATATTAGTTGCAGCATGTTTTGCATTTATTAGTTACGTAACGGGCAATATTGTATTTTCTGAATATTTAAATATTCCCTATCTTGAAGGTATGGGGGAAGTTTCAGTTTTTTGTGGATCAATTATAGGAGCTTGTTTAGGATTTTTATGGTTCAATGCTCCACCTGCTAAAATATTTATGGGTGACACTGGTTCATTAGCATTAGGTGGATCTTTAGGGGCAATTAGTATTATTACTAAACATGAGATTGTTTTAGCAATAACAGGAGGGTTATTTGTACTAGAAGCTGTATCAGTTATAATCCAAGTATTTTCATTCAAACTTACAGGTAAAAGAATTTTTAGAATGGCACCTATACATCATCATTTTGAAAAAAAAGGTTGGGCAGAATCAACAGTTGTAATTAGGTTTTGGATTATATCAATAATTTTAGCAATGATTGGATTAGCGACATTAAAACTTAGATAATGTTAAATCTAGAAAAAAACTTTTTAAAAAAAAAATACTGATTTATGGTCTGGGTAAAAGTGGTCTATCCACTTATAGTTATTTAAAAAAAAATAATATTATTAGTTTATATGATGATCAAATAATTACTAAAAAAAATATAAAAGATACTCACACAACATACAAAGAAATAATTAAAAAAGAATTTGACTGTATTATAATTAGTCCAGGAATAGATATTAATAATTGTAAATTAAGTAGATTTTTAAAAAAAAACCATAAAAAAATTTATACAGATTTAGACATTTTTTATAGTCGATATGCTTTTAATCAAAAAATAACTATTACAGGAACAAACGGAAAATCAACTACCGCTAAGCTTTTGTACGATATATTAAAGGATCAAAAAAAAGATGTTCGTTTAGTTGGCAATATAGGAAATCCAGTTTTACTTGAAAAAAAGATCAAAAAAGACACTTTGTTTGTAATAGAAGCTTCATCCTATCAACTAGAATACAGCAAGTTATTTAAAACAAATATATCTTTAATCTTAAACATTTCACCAGATCACCTCGAAAGACACAAGACTATAAATAAATATGTAAGTGCTAAATTTAAATTAATAAAAAATCAATCTAAAAATGATATTGCAATTTTAAATACAAAAAATTTTTACATTAAAAGAAAATTAAAGCAAAAAAAATTTGCACCAACAATTTTGAAAATAGAAAAATATATAAGTGATAGGTTTATTAAAAAAATTGATAATCATTATTTTGATACAGATGGTAATAAAGAAAATTTGACATTTGTGCTGAAGGTTTCAAAGATATTAAAGTTAAAGAATAACTTGCTATTAAAATCATTAAAAAATTTTAAAGGACTAAGTTTTAGACAAGAAATAATTCATAATTCTAAATTTTTAAAAATTATTAATGATTCTAAAGCAACAAGCTTTTCTTCATCAGAAAAATTATTGAAATCATTAAAAAATATTTATTGGATAGTAGGTGGTTTACCTAAAAAACGAGATAAATTTCTACTTAAAAAAAACGATTGTAAAAAGATCAAATTATACATTTTTGGTAAAAATCAAAAATTTTTTATTAATGAATTAAAAAATAAGATGGCGTTTAAATCATTTTTAAATTTAAAGAGTCTAATTGCTAAGGTTTTTTTAGATATTAAAAATGAAAATAATTTTATTAAAAAGACAATTCTTTTTAGTCCAGCCTCTGCATCATTTGATACTTTTAAAAACTTTGAACAAAGAGGTAGATATTTTAATAAACTTATTAAAAATTATATAAAATGATAAATAATAGTTCGCTCAACTCAATATATTATAACTGGTGGAAAAATATAGATAAAACAATTTTTTTATTGATAATAATTTTGTTTAGTTTGGGTTTATTTTTTTCTTTAGTTTCAACTTCATTAATTGCTTCTGATAAATTAGATACAAATAATTATTTTTTCTTTTTTAAACATTTGGTATATATTTTCATTGGCTTGTTGACCTTAGTGTTTTTCTCTTCTCTAAGTGAAAAGAATCTTTTTAGATTCTCTATTTATCTTTTTTTTATTACTTTATTTTTTTTATTTTTAGTGCCAATTTTTGGTACTGAAGTTAAAGGATCAAAAAGATGGTTAAATCTTTTTTTTCTTCCTCAATTTCAACCAATTGAATTACTAAAACCATTTATAATTATTTTTGTGGCAACAATTTTATGTAGTGAAAAAAATTATAATATTTATATCAAATACTTATTGACTATCATTTCTATTATCCCAACTGGGTTACTATTAATAATGCAGCCTGACATCGGACAAACACTTTTGGTGTTTTTATCCTGGGTAATATTAGTTTTTGTATCTGGCATAAACTTATTATTCATTTTATTATTTATAAGTCTTTCTATTATAAGCCTGCTATATGTAGTTTTTTTTATCCCAAAATTTATTTATATTAAAAGTCGTATACTTTCTTTCTTCAACCCTGATGGTGGAACCCATAATTTTCAATCTGATAAAGCTATAGAAGCAATTAGTAGTGGTGGTTTTTTTGGTAAAGGAATAGGAGAAGGTACCTTAAAAACAAGAGTTCCAGAGGCTCATACCGACTATATAGTTTCAGTTATTTCAGAGGAGTTTGGTGTTATTGCAATAATATTTTTATTAATTTTATTTTTATTTTTTATTTATTCTGTTTTTAAAAAAATTTATTTAGAAAAAAGTGATAAAAATAAACTAGTGCTAACTGGATCAATAAGTCTAATAATTTTTCAAGCATTAATACATCTTGGGGTGAATATAAGACTATTTCCTACAACTGGAATGACATTGCCATTTTTAAGTTATGGAGGTTCTTCAATTATAGGAGTTTCTATATTATCTGGAATAATTTTAAATTTAACAAAAAGAAAAATTAATTAAATGAATAAAAAAATACTAATTAGTACTGGTGGATCAGGAGGTCACGTTATACCCGCAACCATAATATATAAACATTTAGAGGACAATTTTGATGTTTCAATGACATCTGACTTTAGGGGTGTCAAATTTTTAAACAAAGATGAGTACAATTTAAAAATATTTAATGTGAGGCCAATTTCAAAAAACTTATTAATCATACCACTTGATTTTATTTTTATGATATTTTTGATTTTTAAATCAATTTCTTTTTTTAGAAAAAATAAAATTGATACATTAATTTCAACAGGTGGATACATGTCACTACCCTTATGCTTAGGAGCTAGAATTTTAAATATTAAGCTGTTATTATTTGAACCAAATATGGTTTTAGGTAGATCAAACAAATTTTTTTTAAGTTACTGTCAAAAAATATTTTGTTATTCTAATAATATCAAAAAATTTCCTATTAAATTTAAAAATAAAATTAAAGTAATTCCAGCATTATTAAGAAAAAATTTTTATAATAAGAGAGATTACAATAAATCCTTAGATACAATTAATTTACTTATAATAGGCGGTAGTCAAGGAGCTAAAATATTTGATGATTTAGTTAAAAATGCAATTATTGAATTAGCTAAAAAATATAAACTAAAAATTTACCAACAAACTAGTTCTATTAACTTTGAAAGTTTTAAAAAAACTTACGAAGATAAGAATATTCAATGTGAATTATTCAATTTTAACGATGATGTCATAAATTTTATGCAAAAAACAGACCTGTGTATTACTAGAGCAGGAGCATCAACATTAGCTGAGTTAAATTTTACTGAGACTCCATATTTAGCAATACCTTTGCCAACTGCGAAAGATAACCATCAATTTGAAAATGCACATTTTTATAATAAACTTGGCTTTAATTGGTTGTTAAATCAAAAAGAAATAGATGAGAAAACATTACTCAATAAACTAATTAATATTATTGATAATAAAGAAGAATATCTTGTTAAAAAAAAGAACATGAAGGATTTTAACTATGAAAACACATGGAATAATATAAATCTGAAAATTATATCTGTTATTAATGAAAATTGAATTAGCTAAAACTGAAATTATACATTTTGTTGGTATAGGGGGTATTGGAATGAGTGGCCTTGCACTCATTATGAAAAGGATGGGATTTAATGTTCAAGGGAGTGACGTCCTTGGAAATAAAAATATTGAAAGATTAAAAAAAGATAAGATCAAAATTACAATTAGTCATACTAAAAAAAATATAGCAAAAGCAACAATTGTTGTCATTTCGTCAGCTATTAAAAATAATAACCCTGAATTAATTGAAGCCAAACTAAAACAATTACCTATTTATAAAAGAGGAGAGATGTTGGCAAATATAGTCTCTTTAACAAAAAATATAGTTGTTACCGGTTCACATGGAAAAACAACAACTACATCTTTATTAGCCTCAATATTTTCAAAGACAAAATTGGACCCAACAATTATTAATGGAGGTGTCCTTAATGCAATAAAAAATTCTGCAAAACTAGGTAAAAGTGATTGGTGTATATTAGAAGCTGATGAGTCAGATGGTAGTTTTATACATGTGCCACCAACTTATTCTATAGTAACAAATATTGATCGTGAGCATATGGATTTTTATAATTCAATGAAAGATCTTAAAGAATTATTTATAAAATTTATCAATAAGGTCCCTTCGTTTGGGAAGTCTTTTATTTGTATAGATGACAAGAACAATAAAGATTTATTAAGTAAATTAAAAATGAAGAATTATTATACATATGGAACTGATAATAAATCAAATTTCTATATTAAGAATATAAAACAAGAAAAAGAATATTCTCAATATGATTTAGCTATAAATTTGCCAGGAAAAAAGAATTTAACTATAAGAAAAATTAAATTACCATTATTAGGAATTCACAATATTAGAAACTCTACAGCAGCAATTGCTGTGGCAGTAACAATAGGAATATCACAAAATATAATCAAAAAAGGATTAAAAGAATTTAAGGGTGTTCAAAGAAGATTTAATAAAATTTTTACACATAGAGAAACTAATTTTTATGATGATTATGCCCATCATCCAACTGAAATTAGAGAAGTATTAAATGGTGTGCGAGCTGCTTATAAAAAGGAAGAAGTGATTTGCATATTTCAACCACACAGAATTTCCAGATTAAAAGATCTTAAAAAAGAATTCAGCTTATCATTTAAAAAAGCTGATGTTGTAATATTATGCCCTATTTATACCGCTGGAGAAAAAATAAAATTAGGTTTTAAATATAATAATTTTGCAAAAGATATTATTAAAAATTCAAAAGTAAGATTGTTTATGGTTGAAGATCAGTACCAGTTAGCAAAATTTATTAAAAATACTATTTTTGGCAAAAAGATAGTTGTTGGTATGGGTGCTGGTACAATTTCAGCATGGATGAGACAATTACCAGAATTGATCTAATGAGCATTGAAGAAATAAGAAAATTTTCTAATGAAATTAGTAGTAAAATTAACTTTGATTATGATTTAAAAAAGAGCAATTGGTTTAATATTGGTGGACAAACTAAAGTTTACTTTAGACCAGATAATTTACCTGACTTAATTTTGTTTTTAAAAAAATTTGGAGAAAAAGAAAAAATACATATTTTAGGTGCAGGCTCGAATACTCTTATAAGTGATGAAAAATTTGAAGGTGTTGTTATCAAACTAGGAAAAAATTTTTCCAACATCTCTATATTACCAAATGATGTCATTATAGCTGGCAGTGCCTGTCTTGATAAAAAGCTTTCTGATTTTGCACTGAATAATGGAATAGGTGGATTTGAATTTTTAGCATGCATACCTGGTACTATAGGTGGTGGATTAAAGATGAATGCTGGATGCTTTAATAAAGAGTTTAAAGATGTGCTAGTATCAATCCAAGCAATTGATAAAAATGGACAGGTTTTTACAATACCAGCGAGTAAAGTTATATTTAAATACCGAAGCAATGATTTAAAAGAGGACTTAATTTTTTTAAGTGCATCTTTTAAAGGAACAAAAAAAAATAAAGAAGAAATAGAAAACGAAGTTTTAGAATTAAAGAAAAAGAAAGATAAAGCACAACCAACAAAATTAAAAACAAGTGGTAGCACATTCAAGAATCCAATTGATCAAACTGATAAAAAAGTCTGGGAGCTGATAAAAGATTCTGTACCACTAGATATAAGCTTTGGGGATGCTCATATTTCAAATAAGCACTGTAATTTTTTTGTAAATAAAAATAATGCTAGTTTTGAGGATATGAATAAATTGATTGAATTTGTTAAGACAAGTGTGGAAAAAAAAACTGGAATAGTGCTAGAAAAAGAAATTAAAATTTTAAAATAAAATGACAAAAAAAATCTTAATATTATCTGGTGGTATATCTAAGGAAAGGTTAATTAGCTTAGATACTGGAAAGCAAGTTGCCAAAGAGTTAATTAAAAATGGATATAAGGTTTTAATTAGTGAACCTGATAAAAATCTTTCAAAGAATATCACTTCATTTAAACCAGATGTTATTTTTAATGCGCTACATGGACAATTTGGTGAAGATGGATACATTCAAGCAATTTTAGAGACTAAAAAAATTCCATACACACACTCAGGTGTAATTGCATCATCAATAGCAATGGATAAAGAAATTTCAAAAAAAATTTTTATAAAAAATAAAATACTAACTCCAAGATATATTAAATTTAATCATAAAAAAAATAAACTTAACATTATAAAATTAATTGAAAAAATTTTAAAATTCCCTGTAGTAGTAAAACCTATAAATGAAGGGTCTAGCGTCCATGTATATATTTGTGACAAGACCAATATAATAAAAAACTTAAAAGCATTAAAAAGTTATAATGAAATATTAATTGAGGAATTTATACCAGGTAGAGAAATCCAAGTTGCAATAATGAATAATAAATCACTTGGTGCAATTGAACTTGAGCCTAAAAGAAAGTTTTATGATTATGAGGCAAAATATAATTCTAGTGCTAAGACAAAGCACTTAATTCCTGTAGATTTGAGTAAAAATAATCAAGCTAAAATTACTGGCATAGCAAGAGCAGCTCATAAAATTATAGGCTGCAAAGGTGTTACAAGATCTGACTTTAAATTTTTTAACGGAAAGTTTTATTTATTAGAGATTAATACTCAGCCTGGAATGACTAAACTTTCATTAGTCCCTGAGATTGCAAAACATAAGGGTATAAGTTTTATAAAATTAATTGAATGGATTTTAAAAGATGCATCAATCAATAGGTAAAAAAAATAAAATAATAATTTATTTATTATTTTTATTCATTTTAAGCACTACTAGTGCAAAATTTATAAACGATCAAAAAAAATTATCTTCATCAATAACTAAAATAAACATTACAGGTCTTTCTGAGAGAAAAAATTTGGAGATCTTAAATAACCTTAATAACCTTTTATACAAAAGTATATTTATCATTAATGAGGAAGAAATAATAAAAATTTTAGAAAAACATAATATTATACAAGACTTTAATATAAAAAAAATTTACCCATCAACACTTAACATTGAAATTAAACCAACTAAATTAATTGCTCGAGTTTCTAATAATAGTCAATATCTAGTAGGTGCCAATGGTAAGCTAATTGAAGATAAAAGTAACAATGAACTACTCCCATACATTTTTGGTGAATTTAATTCTCAAGATTTTTTATCATTTAAAAAAAATATTGAAAAATCTATGTGGTCTTTTTCAAATTTAAAAGAATTATCTTTTTTCCCATCAGGTAGATGGGATATTTTAACTGATAAAGATATTTTGATTAAGCTACCACAAGAACATATTGTAGCGTCATTAAACTTATCTAAGGAACTTATCAATAATGATAATTTTAAAGATTTTAAATTTATTGATTTGAGAATTAAAAATCATTTAGTTGCTAAGTAATGAGTGATAAAAAATTTCAAATAATAATTGATTGTGGTTCTTCAAAAATAAGAGCAGGTGCATTTAATGAGGAAAGTAAGAATAATCCTTTTTTTATTGAGAGTAATTTTTATACAGAGCAATTTAATCTTAAACCAGATATCCAAAAAATTATTGCATCGCTAGAAAAATCCACAAATGAATATATTGATAATATAGATTTGATGATAGATAGTTCAAAAACGATTTCTGTTGCAATTTCTGTATTTAAAAAAATTGAAGAACTGAAATTAAGACAAGATGATATCATATTTTTAATTCAAGAAGCAAAGCAGCAAATAAAAAAATATTATTCAGATTATAATATTGCACACATAATTATAAATAATTATAAAATTGATAATGTTGATTATTCTGAGTTACCAGATGAAATCGATTGCCAATTTATATCACTAGACATTATTTTTATCTGTCTTCCAAGTGAATTAGTCTTTAGCTTTAAAAATATTTTTTCAGAATTAAATATATCAATTAATCAAATAATTTGCTCTAGTTATGCAAAATCAATCAATTATAAAAATAATTTAAATTTATCAGGAGAGGTATCTTTCATTGATATTGCTTTTAAAAAAACATCAATTATTTCCTTTTATAATGATAAATTAATCTTTTTGGACGTTCTGCCGATAGGTGGAAACCATATTACTAAAGATATTTCTCTACTTTTAAAAATTGATATTAATGAAGCAGAAAACCTTAAATTAAATTTTGAAAAAAATAACGAACATACTGATAATCCAAATTTTTCTTTGGAAATGCTACAAAAAATAGCTTTTGCTAGAACGGAAGAGATTCTTGAATTATGTGATAAATCTCTTGTCTCAAATGCAAAGGTAAAGACCCAATCTAAGATGATACTGATGGGAGAAGGATCAAAAATTTTAGATAATAAATTTAAAGATAAAATTTCATTTTCTAAAGATATTGATTTTTTAGAGGAAACCCTAGGTGATGTTTGTCAATCTGGGTACAAACTAAGAAAAATGTATGACAAACAAGAGGTTGTAGTTGTGCCAAAAAAACAAATAAAACAAGGTTTTTTTGAAAAACTTTTTCATTTTTTCAAATAGACTAGTATTTTCTCGTAACATTTGTTGTTTTTCTAAATTTAAACCTATTATTTATAAGAATAATAATGTCTGTTCTTAAACAAAAAACTATCAATAGAGATATTATCTTTAAAGGCGTTGGGCTTCATAGTGGAGCAAATGTAACTATGACGGTTAAGCCAGCAAAACCAAATTCTGGAATCCTTTTTAAAAGAGTTGATTTAAAAGAAAATAATATAGTAGTTCCAAACATTTTTAATGTTAGTAGTGCAGTATTTTGTACAACCATAGCTAATGAAAGTGGGGTTAGTATATCAACAATAGAGCATTTAATGGGAGCATTATATGGTTTAGGAATTGATAACGCCCTAGTAGAGATTGATAATCAGGAAGTACCAATTCTTGACGGGTCAGCAAAAATTTTTATTGAAGAAATATCAAAAGCTGGAATAAAAAATTGTGAAGCACCAATAAAGATTATTAAAATTGAAAAAAGAATTAAATTTAATGATGGTAAAAAAACAATTTCTATAGAGCCAAGCAAAGTTAGTTTGGATATAGATTTTGAACTAAAATATGAAAATAATTTAATTGGAACGCAAAGAAATTTAGTAAGTGTATTCGAGTCAGATTTGACTGATATTTATAATTCAAGAACCTTCTGTCTTTTTGAGGATATTGCAAAGCTAAAAGAAATGGGATTAGCTCAAGGAGGGAGTCTTGAAAATGCAATAGTTGTTAAGGACAATGAAATTTTAAATGAAAAAGGTCTTAGAAATAAAAAAGAATTTGTAAACCATAAGATTTTAGATTGTATGGGAGATTTATATCTAGCAGGTTATAAAATAATTGGAAAAATTATTTGTTCTCAAGGAGGGCATAAATTAACTAACCAATTATTGAGAAAAGTTTTTCAACAAGACGAAAATTTTTCATTAATAGAGATTACAGAAAAACATTTGCCAAATACCTTCATAAATAAGAGTCACCTAAGATCTATTGCTTAAAAAATAGAGTTTTATTCATAATCTGTTAGAATAAGACCATGCTTTCAAAATTAAAAATTATACTTCTTTTAATCACTTTTATCTTTATTTGGTCTTGTGGAGATAAAACAAAACAAATATCTGAAATTATAGAAGTGGATATGGAAATGCAGATGTCTGATGCATACAAAGAGGGTTATTTTGAACTTCAAAGAGGAGATGTTTTATTAGCAGCTAAAAAATTTAATGAGGCTGAGTTGTTATTTCCACAGTCACCCTGGGCTGCAAAATCTGCAATTATGGCAGCTTATGCATACTATACTCAAGATTATTACGGTGATGCAATTTTTGAGTTAGAAAGATATTTAGTAACATATCCAAATCATAAAGATAAAGTTTATGCACATTTTCTTCTAGGCATGAGTTTTTATGAACAAATAGTTGATGAAAAAAAAGACTTAAAATCAATATTAGATTCTAAGGAGCAATTTGAAACTTTAATTAGAGATTATCCTAGTACAGAATTTGCCATGGATGCTAAATTTAAAATAGATTTAATTAATGAAATTTTGGCAGCAAAAGAGATGTATATAGCTAGATATTATCTAAAAAAAACTAAGTGGATCCCAGCACTTAATCGATTTAAAACAGTTGTTAAAGATTACAATACAACCATTTATACAGAGGAAGCTCTTCATAGACTGGTTGAAATTAATTATAGACTTGGATTAATTAATGAGTCAAAAAAATATGCAAGCACTTTAGGATACAATTACCAATCTTCTGATTGGTATAAAAATTCTTACAAAGTATTTAATAAAGATTATAGAGATGGTGTAAAAGAATTACAAAAAGATAAAAAGAAAAAGATAGGCTTAATAAAAAGATTTAAGGGATTGTTCGAGTAAAATGAATGATAAAGATCTTGAAATTGAATACTTAAAAAAAATTGATTTATTTCAGACACATAACAAGCATTATTATGATAAAAACAAACCTATTGTATCAGACCAAGAATTTGATCTTTTAAAAAAAGATATAATAGATTTAGAGAGTAAATATAAATTTTTAAAAAGTGAATATTCTCCCACTAAATCCATAGGATTTAAACCATCAAAAAACTTTCAAAAAATAAAACATAAAGTTCCAATGTTGTCACTTGGAAATGCTTTTAATGAAGAAGACTTAAAAAATTTTGAAAAAAAAATAATTAATTTCTTAAGTTTAAAAGATGTAAATACTATCGAATATAGTGCTGAACCAAAAATTGATGGAATATCTGCATCTCTAATTTATATTAATGGAAAATTAACCAAAGGACTTTCTAGAGGAGATGGTAATGAAGGAGAGGATATTACACAAAATTTAAAAACTATTAAGGATATACCTTTGGAGATTACTAAGAGTAACTTCCCTAAAGAAATAGATATTAGAGGTGAAGTTTTTATAGAAAATAATGATTTTAAAAAAATTAAAGACAAGTTTGCAAACCCTAGAAATGCTGCTTCTGGATCATTAAGACAAAAAAATTCATTAATAACTGAAAAAATTCCATTAAAATTTATTGCTTACACATATGGTTATGAAAAAAAAATGAATATCAAAAATCAAACAAGTTTCTTAGAAAATTTAAAATTATGGGGGTTTAAAACAAACCCATTTAATAAAAAAATTATTGGGGTTAAAAATTTAATGTTAAATCATAAAGAATTAGAGGAAAAAAGAAAAGAGCTGGCATTTGATATAGATGGAATTGTTTATAAAGTTAATGATTTTGATTTACAAAAAAGACTGGGTTTTGCTGCTAATGCACCAAGATGGGCGATAGCACATAAGTTTTCAGCTAATAGCTCAATTTCAGAAATAATGAATATTGAAATACAAATTGGTAGAACGGGGGCACTTACCCCGGTTGCAAAAATTAAACCAGTTAATATAGGGGGAGTAATAGTTTCAAATGCAACGCTTCACAATGAAGATGAAATTGTTAGAAAAGATATAAGAGTAGGGGATACGGTCACTGTTGAAAGAGCTGGAGATGTAATTCCACATGTAGTTTCAGTAGATTTAAAAAAAAGAAAACAAAATTCAAAGAAATTTATTTTTCCATTAAAGTGCCCATCGTGTGGAAGCAAAACAATTAAAGATTATAATGAGACAACTAAAAGACAAGATGCTGTAAGAAGGTGTGCTAGTGAGGGGTTTGAATGTGAAAAAATTGCCATAGAGAGAATTAAACATTTTGTTTCTAAGGACGCATTTAACATAGACGGATTTGGCAAGAAAATTGTTGAAAATTTTTGGAATCTAAAATTAGTAAGACTTCCACAGGATATATTTAAGCTTAATTATAATAAAATAGAAGAACTCGAAGGATGGGGAAAATTATCAGTTGCTAATTTAAGATTCTCAATTGAAGAAAAAAAAAATATTTCTCTAGAGCGATTTATTTATTCATTAGGAATAAGACATATTGGACAAGAAAATGCTAAGCTTATTGCAAGACACCTTAAAACAGCATCTAATTTTTTTAGATTATCAGGTGAAAAGAATATTGAAAGTTTATCTAATATTGATGGAATTGGAATAACTCAAATTCAATCCATTAAAAAATTTTTCCTAAATAAAACTAATCTTAAAGTGTTGTCTGAGTTAGAAAAAAATTTATTAATCAAAGATATAATTTTAATAAATAATAATGGATTATTAAAAAATAAAACTTTTATGTTAACTGGGAAGTTAAATGGAATAAGCAGGGCGGAAGCAAAATCATTGATAGAGCAAAATTCAGGAAAAATAATTAGTAACGTTAATAAAAAACTTGATTATTTAATTGCTGGAGACAAACCAACTCTAAAAAAAATAAACACAGCTAAAGAGTGGAATATAAAAATTATTAATCAGACAGAATGGTTAAAAATGTTAAATAAGAGTGGCTAACCACTTTCTTTCTTTTTTATTAAGCAAACCAGAAAATTCTGAATAAATATTTAAATGATATTTAAATAAGTAATCTTTTTCTATTTTATTTAATAACTCGTAGTTAATTAAATCTTTTTCTAAAGGAGCAAGTGTAAGGTTTTCAAAATTAAAGCTTCTTTTGGTTTTTTTGGCATAGATTAAGTTTTCGATCCTAATACCAAAGTGGTTTTTTTTATAAAAACCTGGTTCATTACTCAGGATCATTCCATTTTTTATCTTTATCGAATTATGTTTTGAGATAGATTGAGGTCCTTCATGGACGTTTAAAAAAAAACCAACTCCATGGCCTGTTCCGTGAGCATAATCTTGACCTTCTTTTTTTAAATATTTTCTAGCTCTTATGTCGATTCTTTTTCCAGTGTCATCTTTATTCAAATTTGTTAAGGCAACTGCAATATGTCCTTTTAATACGTTCGTATAAGCATTTTTGATAAATTTGTTTTGTTTTGAGAATGAAATAGTCCTCGTAACATCTGTAGTACCGTAATGATATTGTCCACCCGAATCTACCAATAAAATATCATTCTGTTCAATTTTTTTAGTTGTTTTTTTATTAGCCCTATAATGAACAATTGCCCCATTTGAGCCAGCGCCAGCAATAGTATCAAAACTTGGAAATAAATAATCTTTATTTAGTTTTCTGAATTTTTCTAATTTGTTTTGTGCATACACTTCTGTAATTTTTTTTTTATTAACATTTTTAATCCAATAAATAAATCTTGTTAACGCTAAGCCATCTTTTTTATGGGCTTCGATCATATGTTTTATTTCATTAGAATTTTTCATTGATTTTAATTCATAAACAGGATCATCAAATTTAAGTATATTAAAATTTGATTTAATTATTTTTTCATAAAAAATTGAGCAGGTTTTATTATCAATAATAAAATTTTTACCTTTTAAATTATCTAAAAATTGTGGAAGTGATTTGATTGGTAAAATTTGTTTCTTTTTAATCTTTTTATCTAATAGAAGATTCTTTAATTTTTTTTCATTTGTTATTAAAAAAAATTCTTTTTTTTTATTTAGTATCAATCTTGCATTCGCAATTGGGCTATTTGGATTATCATATCCACGAATATTTAAAAGCCATGCCACATTTTCAGGTGCAGAAATGAAACAATAATCTGCTTTGTTGTTTTTAAGAAATCGCACTACTTTAGAAATTTTAGAACTATATGGCTCACTTACAATTTTTGTGTCTAAAGAGTAGAATGGCTTAGTAGGTTTTTTTTTGAATTTAAATATTTGGTCAATTAAGTTTTGGTCAATTGAAATTAAGTTATTATTCTTGAAATATTTATTAAGTAATTTTGATGTAAATAGTGTTGGGTCATAACCTAAATTAAAATTTTTAATAATTGTATGAGGTAGTTTTTTATGAATTTCAATAATCTTAAAATTTTTAGATGATTGTTGATGTGCTTGAATAGTATACCTTCCATCGACAAATAAATAATTTTGTTTTTTTAAAACTACAGCAAAACCTGCAGAACCTGAAAATCCTGTAATATTCTTTAACCTATCATTTTTTGCATATTCAGAAAAATATTCATCATTTTTTGGAATAATATAACCATCAATGTTATATTGTTTAAATTTTTTTCTTAGAATTTTTATTTTTTTTAAAATCATTTAATTCTTTTTTGATATCTTATCCATCCAGGACTTCTAGTTCCTTCTTCAATTTCAAAATCTTGATTAAATTCAAAATCTTCTTCATTATCTTTAGAGTCGTCAAAAAAAGAATTCTTTTCTAAAAATTTTTCTGGTAATTCCTCAATAAATCTTGAAGCCATACTGTCTATCCAATTTCCTTGATAAAACCTATTCATAGCAAAAGATATTAGCGCTTTTTTTTTTGCCCTTGTTATTCCCACATATGCCAATCGCCTTTCTTCTTCAAGCCCATTTTGGCCTTTCTCTTCAATAGATTTTTGGTGTGGGAAAAGACCTTCTTCCCAACCGGGTAAGAAAACCACATCAAATTCAAGTCCTTTAGATCCATGCATTGTCATCATGTTAACTTTTTCTCCATCCCAATCCTGATCAACTGAGGTGGCAAGAGCCACATGTTCTAGAAAATTTTCTAAATTATCAAAATCTTTCATCGCACTTAAAAGCTCTTTAATATTTTCAAGTCTGTTTTCATTTTCCAAATCTTTTTTGTTTTTTAACATACTTGAATAACCAGATTCATCTAAAACTAGTTGTAATAATTTAACATGGTTAATTTTTTTAATATTAATGTCATTCCTCCACTTATCCATTAAGAATAAAAAAGAGCTTAGACCAATTTTAGTTTTGGGTTTAATTAAATTTTCTTCAATTAATTTTTTAGAAGCAATTTCTAAACTAACAGCGTTTGTTTTTGAAAACTCATGAATTAATTTTATAGTACTTTCTCCAATTGCTCTTTTGGGATTATTGACTATTCTATCAAAAGCTAAATCATCTTTTGGCTGGTGAATCAATCTTAAATAGGCAACACAATCTTTAATTTCTGCTCTTTCATAAAATTTTGTCCCACCAAGAATTCTGTAGGGTAAGCCAATTTTTAAAAATCTTTCCTCAAATTCTCTTGTCTGAAAAATAGCTCTAACTAGAATAGCAATATTATTAAAAGAATATTTTTTTTTAAGTTTTTTTTCAATTTCATCAGAAACCCCTATTGCTTCATCTTTTCCATTCTTAAAACAATTAAGCTTAACAAGATCTCCTTCCTCCATAGTTGTCTTTAAAGTTTTTCCAACTCTGTTTTGATTGTTAGCTATAAGATTTGAAGCAACAGATAATATATTTTGTGAGGAACGATAATTTTCTTCTAATCTTATTACTTTTGAATTTTTATATACTTGATCAAACTCTAAGAAATTTTTTATCTCTGCTCCACGCCAACTATAAATGGATTGATCATCATCTCCAACGCAGCATAAATTTTTATGCTTTTCTGAGAGCAAGTTTAGCCATCTACTTTGTATATAATTAGTATCTTGGTATTCATCCACAAGTATATATTTAAAATTATTTGAATAAATATTTCTAATGTCATGATTTTTTTCTAAAATTTTAACCACGTGTAAAATTAAATCTCCAAAGTCACATGCATTTAAATCTAATAACTTTTGTTGATAAATTTTATATAGAGGACGTATAGTTCTTTCAAAAATATCATTTTTATTGATAACGACTTCATCTGGATGGAAGCCTTTATTTTTCCACCTATCAATTATTGAAAGAATAAATTTTGGGGCTAATTGTTTTATGTCTATATTTTCAGCTTTACATATATTTTTGATTAATCTTACCTGGTCATCTGTATCAATAATTGTAAAGTTTGAAGTTAATCCAGCTGCTGGTGCGTGCTTTCTAAGTAGTTTTGCACATATAGAGTGAAAGGTTCCAAGCCAAGAAAGTCCTATAGCCTCAGAATTTAATATTGAGCTTACTCTGTTTTGCATTTCTTTTGCAGCCTTATTAGTAAAAGTCACTGATAAGATTTGGTTTGGAAAAGCTTTTTTTTCGTTGATTATATGAGCAATTCTTGAAGTGAGAACTTTCGTTTTTCCTGATCCAGCTCCTGCAACAATTAGTAACGGTCCATCAAGATATAAAACAGCTTCTTTTTGAGCATTATTCAGGTTGTTTAAATATTCAGAGTTTATCATTTTTTAAATTTGATTATAAGCTGTTAAACTTTCAATGTAATTTATGAAACAAATTGTTAAAAATTTTAATAACTTAATTAAAAAGACAATATTCAAAGTTGAGAATAAAACAAATGATAAGTTTCATGTCAGCAAATTTAGTAAATATTTAATATCTGCAATAGTTGTATTATTTATTTACATTTTTTATTTATCAATACCCCTTTTATATGACAAAAATTGGATACAAAATAAAATTGTAACTGAATTAGGTAATGAATTTAATATAAATCCAGGCAATTCATTTGATTTTTCTTATCGTATTTTACCAAAACCTCATTATTTAATTAGAGACGGCAAAACTCCTTTAGCGGAGATTAAAACATTAAATGTTTTTATTAGTCAAAATAATTTTTTCAATAAGGATAGTATTAGAATAAACGAAGTAGTTATTGAAGAAGCAAATTTTTCTTTATTAAGCAATGATTTAAAACCACTTTATAAAGAAAGTGAAAATAAATTTTCTAAAAAAAAAATTAAAATTAATGATAGTAATGTTTTTTTTAAGAACAATTTAAATGAAGTAATTTCAATTATAAAAATCTCCAATGCATTTTTATTGTTTGATGAAAAAAATTTATTTAACCTTTTTGATTTAAATGGAGAAATTTTTAATATACCTTTCAAACTAAAATATGAAAATGCACTTAATTTACGAAAACAAATTGAGATAAATGCTCCCGATCTTAAACTAAAAGTTATAAATAATTTTTTTAAAAAAGATGAAAACTTAAGTAGTGGAATAAGTAATATTTCTATTTTAGGTTCATCTATTAATACAAAATTTAATATTAAAGATCAAATAGCAATATTTCAATCAGATGGTTCTAGAATTTATAATTCTAAAATAGATTACAATGGACAACTTGCAATAAATCCATTTGATCTAAATCTAAAAATTAATTTATACGATTATAGAATTTCAAATTTATTTACACCAAACTCTATAATCAATGAATTTATTAAATCAGGTTTATTATTTAATGAAAATATTAGTGTACAAACTTTAGTAAATATTAAGTCTACTAAAAAAGATGAAATTTTTAATGAAGTTAAACTAGAGTTAAGAATTTTAAATGGCAAAATCAGCTTTGATAATTCAGTATTTATCAACAATAACATTGGTTTAATGGAAATCTCTAATAGCGATTTATTTTTATACAATGATAAGTTATTTTTAAGTTCTAATTTATCAATAGACATTAAAGATATTGATAAATTATACTCTTTTTTAAACACCAGTAAAAATTCAAGAAAAAACATTAGAAATATTAAGTTAAATATAATTTATGATTTCTTGAGTAATCAAATTGAACTTAATAATATTAAGATAAACGATAATGATGTGAGTTCTCAATTTAACAATATAGCCGAAGGTTTTATTGATATTAATTCTAATAATTTAACTAAAAGCAGAAAGTTGCTGAACGAATTAATTAACCTTTATGATGGGTAAATCATTTTTTTAGGATCTACTATTTTCTCATAATCTTTCTCATCAACAAGACCTGTTTTAAGTGTTTCATACTTTAGTGTTGTCCCATTTTTTAAAGCAGTCTTTGCAATTTTTGCTGCATTATCATATCCAATGTGTGGAGCTAACGCTGTTACTAGCATTAAAGAATTATCCAGATGCTCTTTAATTCTTTTCTTGTTAGCTTTTATTCCTTTAACACAATAAATTGCAAAATTTTTAGTACTATCTGCAATAAGATCTATCGATTGAAGGATATTATGAGCAATCATTGGCTTAAATACATTCAATTCAAAATGCCCATGTGATCCAGCAATTGTAATTCCAGTATGATTGCCTATTACTTTCGCACAAACCATTGTTACTGCCTCACATTGAGTAGGGTTAACTTTACCTGGCATAATAGATGAACCAGGTTCATTTTCTGGCAATATTAATTCACCATATCCAGCACGAGGCCCTGAACCTAAAAATCTCACATCATTGGATATTTTCATTAATGCAACAGCACAGGTATTTAGTGTGCCTGAAAAATTTACAATAGAGTCGTGAGCTGCAAGTTCTGCAAATTTATTTGGAGCTGGTTTAAAGGGGATTTTTGTGTATTTAGCAATCTCTTTAACAATTTTTTTATCAAAACCTTTTTTAGAGTTAATACCTGTTCCAACAGCCGTCCCGCCTTGCGCTAAAAAATATATTTCTTTAAGTGAAAGCTCTACTCTTTCAATGCATTTTTTTAGCTGTACCTGGTAGCCTGAAAATTCTTGCCCAAGTGATAATGGTGTTGCATCTTGTAAATGGGTTCTGCCAATTTTAATAATATTTTTAAATTCTTTAGATTTTTTCGCTAACTCTTTTTCTAAAATTTTTAAGTTAGGTAATAGTTTTGATATAGTCTCTTGAGCAACGGATATATGCATAGCTGTTGGAAAAACATCATTTGTTGATTGAGATTTATTTACATGATCATTTGGATGAACTGGTTTTTTTGAACCTTTTTTTCCACCCAATATTTCAATTGCTCTGTTTGCAATTACCTCATTAACATTCATATTTGTTTGTGTGCCAGATCCTGTTTGCCAAACCTTTAAAGGAAAATTTTCATCTAGTTTTCCTTTTATAACTTCATCTGAAGCTTTAATTATTGAATTAGTAATTTTTTTATTTATTTGCTTTTCTTTATAATGCACTAAAGCAGCAGATCTTTTAATGATCGCAATAGATTTTATTATAGAAATATTAACTAAAATTTTTCCAATATTAAAAAACTTATTAGATCTTTGAGTTGATGCACCCCAATACTTATCACTAGGTACGTTGATGCTTCCAATACTGTCAAACTCTTTTCTTAATTTCATTGATTAATATATAATTAGTAATTTAATATACTTATATATTAATTATTAAAAACTTACAGGAGCTAAATGTCAAATTTTAACAAAGTAAAAACTTTTATGGAAACCTTTGGTCAAGAAGTCAAAACTAAGCCATCTTTTAGCACTGATAAGATCAATAGTCTTAGATATGATTTAATAAAAGAGGAATTAGAAGAGCTTAAAGAAGCAATGGAAAATAAAGATCTTTTAGAAGTTGCAGATGCTTTAACAGACATATTGTATGTCACTTATGGGGCTGGACATGCGTTTGGTATTGACCTTGATAAGTGCTTTGAGGAAGTGCAAAACTCAAATATGAGTAAGTTAGGTGAAGATGGTAAACCAATCTATAACGAATCTGGAAAAGTTATGAAGGGCCCTAAATATTTTAAACCTGATCTAACTAAATTTGTAAATTAGTAGGGGCGTTCTGTTACCCGGTGCCCCAGACCGTGCTTCTATAATTAACCTAAGTTAATTATGCAGCAAGTGCGTAACTTTCGTCAGCATTTAAAGTTTAGCCCGTTACGGTGGAACAATCCCGAACGAAAGAATAGCCTTTAGTCACCCGTCGATCCTATTTCACCCCCGTAAGTTGTAAATGGTGGAGGTGGTGGGTACTGCCCCCACGTCCGTAATGGTTATTACGAAATTCGTTTATCGTCGTAGTTGGCAAGCCAACACTATTACTATAAAAGCATTTGAGAGAGATTCAATAAAAATCATGAAATTAACTAAAGAACAATCACAAGAGATCAAAGATCAACAAGGTCAGCAAAATCAAACGAAAAGGGTTACTGCCCCAGCGCTTGAAAATATTTTGTATGAGGCAATGCCAGCATTAGACCATGGTTTTGTAAGAGTTATTGATTACATGGGAGATGACACTTCAATTGTTCAGTCAGCTAGAGTTTCATATGGAAAAGGAACCAAACAAGTTTCAACAGATGCAGGTTTAATTAAATATTTAATGAGACATTGGCACAGCACTCCATTTGAAATGTGTGAAATCAAATATCATGTGAAGCTTCCAATTTTTATTGCTCGTCAATGGATAAGACATAGAACAGCAAATGTTAATGAGTACTCAGCTAGGTATTCAATTTTAGATAAAGAATTTTATTTGCCATCTGCAGAAAATTTAGCAGCTCAATCTTCAAGCAACAGACAAGGTAGAGGTGATGTTATTGAAGGTGAGCAAGCAAAAGAAGTTTTAGAACTTTTAAAAAATGATGCTGAACAAACTTATGATAATTATGAGATGATGCTCAATCAAAGATTTGATGGATCAACGATTGATGAAAATAAAAAAGGGTTAGCAAGAGAACTTGCAAGAATGAATTTAACTTTAAACACTTATACCCAGTGGTATTGGAAAACTGATTTATTAAACTTAATGAATTTTTTAAGATTAAGAGCTGATAGTCATGCTCAGTATGAAATAAGAGTTTATGCCGACATCATGTTGGATACTGTTAAGAAATGGGTGCCCATAACTTATGATGCGTTCATGGATTATAGAGTAGGGGGCACAGAAGTTTCAGCTAAAGGAAAAATTATCATTCAAAAACTTATTAAAGGTGAGGATGTTAATCCAGATAGTTCAGGCTTATCCAAAAGAGAATGGAATGAACTTATGGTTTCTTTTGATCTTAAAGATAAGTTGATTTAATTTTTCTAGCAAAGTCTAAATATATTTTAGAAATTTCGTGTTCAGGATTTGCTTCAACAATTGGCTTTCCTTCATCTCCACATTTTCCAACCTCAGGATTTATTGGAATTTCTCCTAAAAATTCTTTTTCAAATTCTTCTGCAGTTCGCTTAACTCCACCTTCACCAAATATTTTATATTTTTTACCATCATCACCAGTGAAATAGCTCATGTTATCAACTAAACCTAAAATCTTAACTCCAAGCTTGTCAAACATTTTAATCCCTCTTTTAACATCAAGAAGAGCTACTTCTTGAGGAGTTGAGACAATGATTGCTCCATCCATCTTAATTTCTTGAGAAAAAGTTAATTGGGTATCTCCAGTTCCTGGAGGCATATCAACAATGATAAAATCTAAATCTTTCCAACCAACTTTTTGTGTAAATGTTTTAATTGCACTAGTAACCATAGGTCCACGCCAAATCATTGGAGTTTGTTGATCTGCAAGAAAACCAATGGACATACATTGAATGTCATATTTTGTAATTGGAGTTAAGGTTTGACCATCACTTTTTGGTTTTTCATTAATATCAAACATCTTTGGAATTGAAGGACCATAAATATCAGCGTCAAGTAAACCAACTTTGCAGCCAATTTGTTTTAATGCTAAAGCAAGGTTGGTTGCAAAAGTTGATTTTCCAACTCCTCCTTTTGCACTTGAAACAGCTATTGTAAATTTTGTTCCTAAAATTGGGTTCTTTGTGAACTTTCTAGGTTCCAGTTTTTTTTTCATTGCGTCACTTAGTTCTGGCTTTTTATCTGTCATATTTTTATCATTACTTGTTTTTTGTAAGAAAGACATTATATACTTTGTCATATGTCAGATGATTTTCAAGGTAGAGGCGGAAGCCCATGGGGAACACCTCCAGGAGGAGGAAATGGTTCGGGAAAAGGACCTACACCACCTGATATAGATGCAATCATTAGAGATATTCAAAGTAAAATAAATAAATTTTTACCTGGTGGAAGCTCATCAGGAGGAAAACCAATTATATTAGTTCTAATTATTTTAGCCTTCGTGTGGTTAGCAAGTGGCCTATATAGAGTACTTCCAGATGAGCAAGGTGTTGTTCTTAGATTTGGTAAGTTTATTAAAACTACACAACCAGGATTAAATTATCATATTCCTTTTCCAGTAGAGGCTGTTGAAACACCAAAAGTTACAAAAGTTAATAGAATGGATATTGGTTTTAGATCTGAAAGAGAAAGTGGCTTTTCACAAGGTGGAGGAGTGGCAGACATCCCTCAAGAAAGTTTAATGTTAACAGGGGATGAAAATATTGTTAATATCGATTTTTCAGTATTCTGGATAATTAAAGATGCAGGAAAATTCTTATTTGAGGTCCAAGACCCAGAAAGTACAGTGAAAGCTGCTGCAGAAACTGCAATGAGAGAAGTTGTTGCTAAAAGTAATATTCAATCAATTTTAACTGAAGGAAGAGCTAAAATTGAAATTGAAACACAAGAAATTATTCAAAAGATATTAGATGAATACAATAGTGGTATTCAGGTAACTCAAGTACAAACGCAAAAAGCAGACCCACCTAATCAGGTAATTGATTCTTTTAGAGACGTGCAAGCTGCAAGAGCGGATATGGAAAGATCAAAAAATGAAGCTGAAGCTTATGCAAACGATGTGATCCCAAGAGCTAGAGGAGAAGCTGCAAAAATTATGCAAGCAGCTGAAGCTTATAAACAACAAGTGGTTGCTCAAGCAGAAGGTGAAGCTAGCAGATTCGTATCTATCTATGAAGAGTATGCGAAAGCAAAAGAAGTTACTCAAGAAAGAATGTACCTAGAGACTATGGAAAAAGTTTTGGCTGATATTGATAAAGTAATTATAGAAAAAAATGCAGGTTCAGGTGTGGTGCCGTATTTACCATTACCAGAGCTAGGTAAAAAAAAGGCAAGTAACTAATGAAAGTACAAAAAATTTTATTACCAATAATTATTGCAGTAGGAGCATTAGCGTTTCTATCTATGTTTATAGTTAAAGAGACAAACCAAGCGATTGTTCTCCAATTTGGTGATCCTAAAAGAATTATTACAAAACCAGGTTTAAATTTTAAAATTCCTTTTATTCAAAACGTAGTTTTTCTAGATACAAGAATTTTAAATTTAGATACACCACCAGAAGAAGTTATTGCATCAGATCAAAAGCGTTTAATTGTTGATGCATTTGCAAGATTTAGAATTGTAGATCCTTTAAAATTTTATATTTCAGTTGGCAATGAAAGAGTTGCAAGATCAAGACTAGCAACGATTATTAACTCAAGACTGAGAAATGTACTCGGTCAGCAAGAATTACAAACTTTACTTTCAAAAGATAGAACTAAACAAATGGCTTTGATACAAGAAGGCGTAAATACTGAAGCTGAAAGTTTTGGAATTAAAATAGTAGATGTTAGAATTAAAAGAGCGGACCTTCCACAAGCAAACAGTGATGCAATTTATAGAAGAATGCAGACTGAAAGGGAAAGAGAAGCAAAAGAATTTAGAGCAAGAGGTGCTGAGATGGCGGTTACAATTACTTCAACTGCAGACAAAGATGTTTCTGTAATTTTAGCAAATGCTAATAAAGATTCTGAAATCATGAAGGGTCAAGGAGATGGTGAAAGAAATAAGATCTTTGCAGAAGCCTTTGGAAGAGATGCAGAATTTTTTGCTTTCTACAGAGCGATGCAAGCCTATGAAACTGCTTTAATTGGTGGACAGACATCTTTAATTTTATCACCTGACAGTGAATTCTTTAAATTTTTTGGTAACATAAAACCAAAAAATTAATCTAAAATAATGAAAGAGCTAATTATAGCTTTTGGACTTTTTCTTTTTATAGAAGGAATTTTATATGCCTTATTTCCATCAAAAATGAAAAGTATGTTAAAAAAAATGGAGATGATAAAAGATTCACAATTAAGAAGTGGTGGATTAATTTTTGCAGTTATAGGTTTTATAATTATTTGGTATATAAAAAGTTAAAATGAACAGAATTAAAAAATTATTTATTATATTTTTTGCAATAAGTTTTGCATCACAAGGGTTTGCAAAAGATGCACCAGCATCATTTGCGGATCTGGCAGAAAAATTAATGCCATCTGTTGTAAACATTTCTACAACGACAACAGTTACTACAAATTCAAATCCATTTCCTGGTTTTCAGTTTCCCCCTGGATCACCTTTTGAAGATATGTTCAAAGAATTTGGAACACCTCAAACAAGGAAGTCTGCTGCACTAGGTTCAGGATTTATAATAGAAGAGAGTGGAATTGTAATCACTAACAATCATGTTATTCAAAATGCAGAAGATATTTTAGTTCGAGTTGATGGTGATAAAGAATATAAAGCGACGGTTGTTGGTGCTGATCCCTTATCTGATATTGCAGTCCTTCAAATAGATTCAAAAGAAAAATTTATACCAGTTAAATTTGGAAATTCTGATCAAGCAAGAATTGGTGATTGGGTTATTGCAATCGGTAATCCCTTTGGCTTAGGAGGAACGGTTACTGCAGGAATAATATCAGCAAGAAATAGATCAATTGGTCTGTCTCGTTATGAAGATTACATTCAAACTGATGCATCAATAAACTCAGGAAACTCAGGCGGACCTTTATTTGATATGAATGGTGATGTAATTGGAATTAACACAGCAATTTTGGGTAAAGGTGGCTCTATTGGGATAGGTTTTTCGATACCATCGAACGATGCAAAAAGAGTTGTAAATCAATTGATAGAATTTGGTGAAACTAAAAGAGGATGGCTGGGTGTTAGAATTCAGGTAGTTTCTGAAGAAATTGCTGAAGTTGAAAAATTAGATGAACCTAGAGGAGCATTAGTTGCTAGTGTTGCAGAAAATAGCCCATCTGACAAAGCAGGAATTAAAGCAGGAGACATTATATTAGAGTTTAATAACACTAAGATTAAAGAGATGAAAGAATTACCAATAATTGTTGCACAAACAGAAGTTGGTAAAACTGTAGATGTTAAAATCTGGAGAAATAAAAGAGAGATTACAAAAAAAATTAAACTAGGAAGACTTGAAACTTCAGAGGATTTTAAAGTAGAAAAAAAAGAAACTAAAGAAGAAACACCTGAAATTTCTGAAATTAAATCTTTAAAAATAATTGTAAGACCATTGAATGATGAAGATATTGAGCAAAGAAAATTACCTAATCAAACAACAGGTTTAGTTATAACAAATATTGGAAAAAATAGCCCAATAGATTACTTAAATGTTGGAGATGTTATTGTTGAAGCTCAAAAGAAAAAAATAAAATCTACTAAAGATCTTGAAGATATTGTAAGCACTGTTTTAAAATCTAATCAAAAAACTATTTTGATTGTAATTTACAATAATCAAAACCAAAGAAGATATATTGGTGTTAAGCTAGATTAATAATGGACAAACAGTCCAAAATTATCTTAATTTCAGGACCGACTGCATCAGGTAAATCAAATTTTGCTGTTAAGATTGCAAAAAAAATTGAAGGAGAAATCATCAATGCTGACAGCATGCAGGTTTACAAAAAATTAAAAATATTAACTGCAAGACCCAACAGGCAAGAACAAAAAAATATTAAACATCATCTATATGGATTTGTTGATTTAAATGAAAAATTTTCAACTGGACAATGGTTAGAACTCACAATTAAAAAAATTAAAAATATTCAAAAAAAGAAAAAAATTCCAATTTTGGTTGGTGGAACAGGTCTATATTTTCAATCATTAATCAATGGACTAGTTAAAATTCCAGAGATACCTCTTAAGTTTAGAAACAAAGTTAGACTAATGTCTAAAAAAGAAGGACAAAAAAAATTTTATAAAAAACTTTTAAAACTTGATCCTAAAATTAAAGACAAATTTGATCCAAATGATACTCAAAGATCCATAAGAGCTTATGAGATTAAATCTTTTACAAATATATCTATGTATGATTGGTTAGCTAAGACTAAATCAGAATTTAAAAATAGTGATTTTTTAAAACTGCATATTGAAACAAAAAGAGAAAAGCTTATTGAAAGAATTAATTTAAGAACTTCTAGCATGGTAAATAGTGGAGCCATTTCTGAAGTTAAAAAGTTTCTTAAACTTAAAATTAAAAAAGATCAGAGTGTAAACAAGGTAATTGGGATTGCCGAATTGACACAGTATCTAAATCATGAAATTACCTTGGATGAAGCAGAAGAGTTAATATCAATTAAAACAAGACAATACGCTAAAAGACAAGCGACTTGGGCAAGAACTAGGATGACATCTTGGATTAAAATTGATCCAATCAAATTAAATGGTTATATAAAAAAATTAAAAAAATCTTCTCTTAAACTTGACCAATTAACATAAAGTCCGATAGATTGCCTGGATGCCAAAATTATATTCAGGAGCAGAGATAGTATTCAAGTGTCTTGAAGACCAAAAAGTTGAACATATTTTTGGATATCCAGGTGGAGCAGTTCTTCCTATCTATGATGAACTAAAAAATCACCCAACTATAAAACATATTTTAGTTAGGCATGAACAAGGAGCGGGTCATGCTGCAGAAGGTTATGCAAGATCAACTGGAAAACCAGGTGTTGTATTGGTTACTTCAGGACCGGGTGCAACAAATGTTGTAACCGCATTAACCGACGCGTATATGGATTCAGTTCCTTTAGTTTGTATTTCAGGACAAGTACCTACACACTTAATTGGAACAGATGCTTTTCAAGAATGCGATACTACAGGAATTACAAGACCTTGCACCAAACATAACTGGTTAGTTAAAGATATATATGATTTGCCAAGAATTATGCATGAAGCCTTTGAGGTTGCAACAACAGGAAGACCAGGACCAGTATTAGTTGATATTCCAAAAGATATTCAATTTGCAAAAACAAAATACTCAAAACCAAATAAAGATAAAAAAGTTGTTACTAAAAATTTAAATAGATTTAATCAAAAAGACATAGATCAACTTATTGATTTAATGAGTGAGTCTAAAAAACCAATATTTTATACTGGTGGTGGAGTAATTAACTCAGGACCCAAAGCAAGTGAATTGTTAAGAGAGTTAGTTTCTTTAACAGGGTTTCCTATAACCTCAACTTTACAAGGCCTAGGTGCTTATCCTGGAAATGATAATCAATTTTTAGGAATGCTTGGAATGCACGGAACTTATGAAGCTAATAATGCAATGCATGACTGTGACTTATTAATTAATATTGGTGCAAGGTTTGATGATAGGATCACAGGAAAAATAGATGAGTTCTCCCCTAAATCAAAAAAGGTTCATATTGATATAGATCCATCTTCAATCAATAAGATAGTTAAAGTTGATTTATCAATAGTTGGTGATGTATCGGATGTAATCAGTTCAACGACTAAAACATTAAAAAAGAAAAAATTAAATCTAGAAAAATCTAATAAACAAAAAATTTCAAACTGGTGGCTACAAATTGAAAAATGGCGGACTAAACAATCTTTAAGTTTTGTGAACAGTGATACAATTATTAAACCTCAGTATGCAGTTCAACGATTGTACGAATTAACAAAAAATAGTGACACTTATATTACAACTGAAGTCGGACAGCATCAAATGTGGGCAGCACAGCATTATAAATTTGATAAACCTAATAGATGGATGACATCTGGGGGCCTTGGAACAATGGGCTATGGATTACCAGCAGCTATTGGTGTTCAGGTAGCTCATCCAAAAAAACTAGTGGTAGATATAGCAGGTGAAGCCTCAATTCTTATGAATATGCAGGAGATATCAACAGCAGTTCAGTATAATTTGCCAATAAAGATATTTATTTTAAATAACCAATATATGGGAATGGTTAGACAGTGGCAGGAGCTACTACACGAAAAAAATTATTCTGAAAGTTATTCAAAAGCTTTACCAGATTTTGTTAAATTAGCAGAAGCTTATGGATGTGTTGGTATTAGAGCAAAAGATCCAAGTGAATTAGATGAAAAAATTGAAGAAATGATTAACACAGATAGACCTGTTATTTTTGACTGTCTTGTAGATCAAGGAGAAAATTGTTTTCCAATGATCCCATCGGGAAAACCTCACAACCAAATGCTTTTAGGTCCAAAGGATCAGGATGCAAATAAAATTACAGGAAAAGGAAAAGCGTTAGTTTAAATGGTAAAATCTAAATCCGCATATAGCACACCTAGTAAATCTGGAAAAATTGATACACACATTATTGTTGTATGGGTTGATAACGAAGCAAGTGTTTTATCCAGAGTAGTAGGGCTATTTTCAGGTAGAGGATATAATATTGAATCTTTAGCAGTTGCTGAAATTGATCATAAAAAAAACCTTTCTAGAATTACTATTGTCACAACAGGGACACCACAAGTTATAGAACAAATTGTATTGCAGCTTAAAAAATTAGTTCCAGTGCATAATGTTGTTAATTTTAAAAGAGAAGATAAAAAAGTGATATTTAAAGAAATGGCTCTATTAAAAATTGTTGCAAATTCTATCAAAATTAAGAAAGCTTTAAATGCTTGTAAAAAGTATAATCCAGTTATATTAGATCAGACAAATAAATCTGCTGTAATTCAAATTACAGCATTAAGAAGAGAAATAGATAGTATGATAAAGAATTTAAAACCACTTGGTCTTGTCAGCGCCTCAAGAACTGGAGCGGTAGCAATGACTAGAGGTGCAGAAATTTTAAATTAATTACCAATAGGAGAAAAAAAATGAAAATGTTTTATGAAAAAGATGCAGATGTAGATTTAATTAAAAGTAAAAAAATAGCAATTTTTGGTTATGGAAGCCAAGGTCATGCACATGCACTAAATTTAAAAGATAGTGGAGCCAAAGAAGTTGTTGTAGCACTTAGAGATGGATCAGCGAGTAAAGCCAAAGCTGAGTCAAAAGGATTAAGAGTTATGAATATGTCAGATGCTGCTGAATGGGCAGAAGTTGCAATGATCTTAACACCTGATGAATTACAAGCTTCAATTTATAAAAATCATATTGAGCAAAGAATTAAACAAGGAACAAGTTTAGCTTTCGCTCATGGGTTAAATATTCATTACAAGCTGATTGATGCTAGAAAAGATTTAGATGTATTTATGGTTGCTCCAAAAGGACCAGGTCACTTGGTTAGAAGTGAGTTTGAAAGAGGTGGTGGAGTTCCATGTTTATTTGCAGTTCATCAAGATGGAACAGGTAAAGCAAGAGACCTTGCATTATCATATGCCTCAGCAATAGGTGGGGGAAAATCTGGTATTATTGAAACTACCTTTAAAGATGAGTGTGAAACAGATTTATTTGGTGAACAATCAGTTTTATGTGGTGGATTAGTTGAGCTTATTAAAAATGGCTTTGAAACCCTAACTGAAGCTGGTTATGAACCAGAAATGGCATACTTTGAATGTCTACATGAAGTAAAGTTGATAGTAGACTTAATTTACGAAGGTGGAATTGCTAATATGAATTACTCAATTTCCAATACAGCAGAGTATGGAGAGTATGTATCTGGTAAAAAGGTTGTTGATAGTGAGAGCAAGAAAAGAATGAAGGAAGTTCTAGCTGATATTCAATCTGGTAAGTTCACAAAAGACTGGATGAAAGAGTGTGAAGGCGGCCAAAAGAACTTTTTAAAAATGAGAAAAGATCTTGCGGATCATCCAATTGAAAAGGTTGGTGCTGAACTTAGAGCCATGATGCCTTGGATTGGTAAGAAAAAATTAATAGATAGTGATAAGAGTTAATTTTTACTAAAAACCTCAATCGATCATAAATTATAGCCAAAATATAACATTTATTTTGCAATCTCTATTATAGATTGTATTATAGATTTTCTAAAATTATTGGTTATGAGCAACAAAGATAAAATTTTTATATTTGATACTACGATGCGAGATGGTGAGCAATCACCTGGTGCATCAATGAGTCTTGAAGAAAAAATTCAAATTGCAAGAATTTTTGATGAATTAGGTATAGATGTAATTGAAGCTGGTTTTCCAATTGCATCCCCTGGTGACTTTGAAGCGGTAACTGCGATAAGTAAAATTCTAAAAAATTCTATTCCCTGTGGATTATCAAGAGCAAGTAAAAAAGATATAGATGTATGCCATGAAGCATTAAAAGCTTCCCCTAGATTTAGAATTCATACTTTTATTTCAACAAGTCCATTACACATGAAGCACAAGTTGAATAAATCACCAGAACAAGTTTTAGATGCAATTAAAGAAAGTGTAACTTATGCAAGAAATTTAACAGATGATGTTGAGTGGTCATGCGAGGATGGCACAAGAACAGATATGGATTATATGTGTAAGTCAGTTGAGCTTGCAATCAGTTGTGGCGCTAAAACAATAAATATTCCAGATACTGTTGGTTATACAATTCCAGCTGAATTTACAAAAATAATTACAACATTAAAAAACAAAGTTCCAAATATTGATAAAGCAATTTTATCCGTTCACTGTCATAATGATTTAGGGTTAGCAGTTGCAAATTCACTTGCAGGGGTTGCAGCAGGAGCAAGACAAGTAGAGTGCACTATAAATGGTATTGGTGAGAGAGCGGGTAATGCAGCACTTGAAGAAATTGTAATGGCAATAAGAACAAGAAATGATCTAATGCCTTATTCAACTGGAATTAAAACTGAATTGTTAAGTAAAGCTTCTAAAGTTGTTTCAAATGCAACCTTTCCTGTTCAGTTTAATAAAGCAATTGTTGGAAAAAATGCTTTTGCACACGAAGCAGGCATTCATCAAGATGGAATGCTTAAAAATAGAGAAACATATGAAATTATGACGCCTGAAAGTGTAGGAGTTAAAAAAACATCTCTTGTTATGGGAAAACATTCAGGACGACATGCATTTAAAGAAAAATTAAATGATCTTGGTTATGCAGATGTAACTGATGATGTAATTCAAACAGCTTTTGGAAAATTTAAGATTTTAGCTGATAAGAAAAAACATGTTTATGATGATGATATTGCAGCACTAGTTGATGATAGTTTGGTTTTAGATAAATATATGATTAATTTAAAATCATTGAAAGTTTTTGCAGGAACAGGTGAACCTCAAAAAGCAGAAATGACACTAGATGTTTATGGAGAAGTTAAAAAAACATCTGAAACAGGAGATGGACCTGTAGATGCTATTTTTAAATGCATCAAAGTATTATATCCTCATGATGTAAAATTGTTATTGTATCAAGTTCATGCAGTTACTGAAGGAACTGATGCACAAGCTACAGTAAGTGTTAGAATTGAAGAAGAAGGAAAGACTGCAGTTGGACAAGCTGCGGATACTGACACATTGGTAGCATCAGCTAATGCTTATTTAAGTGCTTTAAATAAAATGATTATTAAAAGAAAAAAAACTGCTCCAATGGAGCATGAAACTCAAAAAGTGAAAGGTATATAACTAAGATGGCTAATTGGTTTAAAAATTTAAGTAGTATTTGGAGTCAAGATATGGCGATTGATCTTGGAACTGCTAACACACTTGTTGTTTTAAAAGGGCAAGGAGTAGTTTTAAATGAACCCTCTGTAGTAGCCATTGCTGATAATAATGGAAAAAAAACTGTGTTAGCTGTAGGTGATGAAGCAAAGACGATGCTTGGAAGAACACCTGGTAACATTAGTGCTATTAGACCTTTGAGAGATGGAGTGATTGCAGACTTTATAGTTACAGAGGAAATGATTAAACATTTTATAAAAAAAGTTCACAAAAATAAAACTTTTGCAAACCCAAGAATTTTGATCTGCGTTCCTACAGGGTCAACACCAGTTGAAAGAAAAGCCATTCAAGATAGTGCGTTAGCAGCAGGTGCGAGAAGAGTACAATTAATTGAGGAACCTATCGCTGCAGCAATTGGTGCAGGTCTTCCAATCTCAGAAGCAACAGGATCAATGGTTGTTGATATAGGTGGAGGTACTACGGAGATAGCCGTTATGTCACTAGGTGGTCTTGTTTATTCTAGATCTTTAAGAGTTGCTGGAGATGCAATGGATACAGCATTAGTTAATTATATGAGAAAAGAATATAATTTAATGATTGGAGATAGTACTGCTGAAAAAATAAAAAAAGAAATTGGTACTGCTATACCATCGAACAGCAATACTTATGCTGTTAAAGGTAGAGATTTAAGATCAGGAACACCTAAAGAAGTAAATATTACTGAAGAAGATACAGCGGAAGCTTTAAATGATATTTTAAAAGAAATGGTAAATGGGATAAAAGATGCTCTGGAAAATACTCCTCCTGAGTTGTCAGCTGATTTAGTAGATATGGGTTTAACGTTAACAGGCGGTGGAGCTTTATTAAAAAATATTGATAAAAGATTCTCAAAAGAAACTGGATTGCCAGTTTTTATAGCAGATGATCCTTTAGCATGTGTTGCTATTGGTACTGGAAAAGCTCTAGAGCAAGAAGAAACATTCTCTACTATGCTATCTGAATATTAGAAATAATGGAACCAAGCAGAGATGATTTTGTAATTGCATTAAGATCTGCTTTTTTAAAAAAAGGAACACAGCAAAGATTCTCATTATTAAGTTTAATATTTTTTTCTATAGTTTTTTTAATTTTGGGCAGTTTTAACTTTAAAATTATAAACTATGTAAAAGCAGGCATTAAGGAAGTAGTTTATAGATCGTCTTTTATAGTTTCTGTGCCAGAAAATTTATTAAAAGATAGTTATCTTACAATCCAAAATCATAAAAAACTTTATAAGGAAAATGAAAAAATTAAGTCTGAACTAGAGATTTTAAAAGCCAAAGATTTATTAAATGAATTTATAATTTCAGAAAACCAAAGATTAAAAAATATTGTTGATGATCATTTGGTTAAATCAGACACTATAATTGCTAAAGTTTTAAGTGATAAAAGTAGTCCTTACTTAAGATCAATCATCATTAACAAAGGCAGTAAACATAAAGTAAACCTTGGAATGGTTGTAATAGATGGTGAATATCTTGTTGGAAAAATTGTTGAGGTTAACTATTCATCATCTAGGGTATTATTACTTTCAGATTTGAATAGTAAAATTCCAGTCATAGTAGAACCGAATACAGTAATTTCTATACTTTCAGGGACGGGTAAAGATTATGGGGTAATTCAGTATAGCAAAAAATATGAGGATATCAAAAATGAGTCTGTTATTTACACTTCTGGAGCAGGCAGCTTATTCAAGGCTGGAATACCTATAGGAAGAATGAATATTAATAACTTGAGTGATGAAAAAAAAGTAGATTTTTTTTCAGATTTTTCTCAATTAAAATTTGTAAAAGTTGTTTCATTTAAAAAAAGTGAGAACAAATGACAGGGTTAAGAAATAAAAATTTTATTAGAATAATATTATTAAAAGTACCCGTAATTTTACTTTTTGTATCTGTTTTAAATGATTATGATTTTAATTATTCAGGTTTAAAATATTTTTCATTTAATTTTTCATATATTTTAATTTTTTATTATAGTTTAAAAAAAACTGAAAGTTTAGGATATACTTATATTTTTATTGCAGGTTTGTTTAACGATGTTGTGATAGGAACTCCAATTGGATTAAGCAGCTTAATGTATCTAATACTTTGTGTAGCAGCATCCTATCTTAGAAATATCACTTTAAGACCAAGTTTACTAAAAGATGGTATATTTTTTCTTTTAACAATTTTAATTATAAATTCATTATTGTTTTTATCTTTAAAATTTATTTTTAATTATGAGTTAAATTATTTTGACCAAATAATAAATATGGTATTCACTTTTTTGTTTTATTTTTTATTTTCAAATTTATTTAATTTTTTTGAAAATTATGTAGTGAGAAATAATAATGCTGGGTGAAGATTTTGGTGTAAAAAAAGTTCAAACCATTAATAGAAGAATGTTTATTATTGGTGCTGCTAAGATTATTGTATTTACTGGAATAATAGCTCGATTATTTTCATTACAAATTACAGAGAATAAAAAATATTTAACTCTATCTGACAAAAATAGATTACGTGAATGGAAATTACCTCCAATTAGAGGTGAGTTTTTAGATTATTTTGAAAATGTTATTGCCGGTAATTTAAAAGTATATCAACTTCATGTTACTCCTGAAGAAGTAGAAGATTTTAAATATTTGATGGTAAGGTTAAAAGAAATTTTAAATATTAGTAATAATGATTTTAAAAAAATAATAGACCAAAAAAATAAACAAAAACCTTGGGAAACTATAATCATTTCTAAAAATTTAACATGGGAGCAGTTTACAAAAGTCAATTATTACTTGCACGATTTAGTAGGAGCCAAACCAGTTCTATCTGTATCACGAAACTATCCCTTTAGTGAAAGTTATACACATGTCTTGGGCTATGTTAGTGAAGCGAGTGAAAAAGATATTCTAAATAATGAAATTATAAGAAGTACACATGTACCAGGTCTCAAAGTGGGAAAAAATGGTTTAGAAAAAACTTTTGAAGATGAATTAATTGGTACGAATGGTATCCAAAGGTATGAAGTTAATGCCTATGGAAAAAGAATTAGCCAACTTGATCATACCGATGGATTAAATGGCAAAACAATTAAACTGACAGTAGATACAGAAATTCAAAAGTTTTGTAATGAGCTTTTAAAAGGTGTAGCTGGCTCAATAAGTGTAATGGATATTTATACGGGTGATATAATTGCTATGCAGTCATCACCATCATTTGACCCTAATTTATTTCTTTTTGGAATTAATCAAGATGACTGGCAGTTAATTAGAAACAATCCATTAAAACCATTAGTTAATAAAACTTTATCTGGTTTGTATTCACCAGGCTCAACATTCAAACCAATGGTAGCTTTATCAGCACTAGAAAATAAAATTATTGATGAAAATTTCAAAGTTAACTGTACAGGAAAAATTGAAATGTATGGACAAACTTATCATTGCTGGAAAAAAAGAGGACATGGCATTGTAGATTTAAAGGACGCAATGAAGCAGTCTTGTGATACATATTTTTATGAGATTGCGAGAAAACTTGGTGTAGATCGATTAAAAGAAACATCTATAAAATTTGGCCTTGGTGAAAAAGTTTTAAATGAAACATTTAGTATTGAGAAAAAAGGGTTAATTCCTGACACCAAATGGAAAAAAAATAATTTAGGAAAAGGTTGGGTTATAGGTGAAACATTAATCACAGGTATTGGACAAGGCTATACTCAAACAACACCTCTACAATTATGTCAAATGACAGCTCAGCTTGCAAATGGAGGATTTAAGATTTATCCAAAAATAATAGTAGAAGAGGATAGTAAAACTGCAGATGAAATTAGATTCATAATGAATGAAAATAGAAGACAATTAAATAAAAAAGACAGTGGATTAAAAGATACAACAGAAGAACTTTTAGGGTTTTTAGATAAAAAGGAACATGAAACTTTATTTAAAAGTTCTAAAAATATAAACTTAGTTTGTGAAGCGATATTTGCATCTACAAATGAAGTCAGAGGGACTTCTTACAATTCACGTATCGAAGATCCCAAATACCAATTTGCTGGAAAGACAGGAACATCACAAGTTAAAAGAATAACTGAAGCTGCAAGAGAACTTGATTTAAGTACCTCTGAAATTCCATATAATGAGAGGGATCACGCTTTATATATAGCGTTTGGTCCATATAAGAATCCAAGATACGCATTAAGTATTGTTATAGAGCATGGTGGATCAGGTAGTTCAGCTGCTGCACCGATTGCAAAAAAACTGTTTAAATTAATTATAGATAGACATGAGCTAAGAGAGAAACAAACTAAACAAAATGATTTAAAAATATAAATGCAATACAATTCATTTAATACACAACCCACTTTTTTTCAAAAATTAAGAAATTTTGATTACATTTTGTTAATTTGTATTTTATTGCTTGGGTTAATTAGTGCTTTGTCCATGTACTCAACCGATGGGGGGCAAATCTTATTTCATAGCAAAAGTCATATTTCAAAATTTTTAATTTTTTTCACAATGATGATTTTTATGTCATTTTTTAATATTAAATTTTGGCATTACTTTGCTTACTTTTTTTATATTGTAGTTTTATTTTTTCTAGTCTGGGCTTCCTTGTATGGCATTAAAGCTTCAGGATCACAAAGATGGATCAATTTATATTTTATTAATTTACAGCCATCTGAATTAATGAAAATTGCAATAATAGTATGCCTTGCTAAATATTATCACCGTATACAATTGAATAAAGTTAATAGTTTTCAAGTTATGTTTGTTGCTTTGGTAATTTTAATTTTACCAATCATGCTTGTTATTACTCAACCTGATTTGGGAACTTCAATTTTAATTGCTTTAAGTGGATTAGTTGTCATATGGCTTGCAGGAATTAATATTAAATATTTTGTTTATTCATTTATAACTTTATTAATTTCAATGCCTTTTGCCATTGCTTTTTTACAACCTTATCAAAAGCTTAGAATTTTGACTTTTCTTAATCCAGATAGGGATCCTCTAGGTGCAGGTTACCAAATTATTCAATCTAAAATAGCAGTTGGATCTGGAGGTTTAACTGGCAAAGGTTTTTTAAAAGGAACTCAAAGTTATTTAGAATTTTTACCAGAAAAACATACAGATTTCATTTTCACTTTATTTGCTGAGGAGCAAGGTTTTTTAGGTTCTCTAGTTTTATTGTTAATTTATATAATCATTATTTATAGAGTATTAAGAATTGGTGCAATCTCGAGGAGTTATTTTGCTAAACTTTTTTGCTACGGCTATGGGTCTGCAATATTTTTTTATGTAACAGTAAATATGTCAATGGTTTTAGGTTTACTGCCTATCGTTGGATCTCCACTGCCAATTATGTCATATGGAGGGTCTTCAATGCTTGCAACCATGATTGGATTTGCAATTGTTATGAGTGCTAAAATTAATCATAAACAGCTAATAGCGTAAGTATTTTAATGTTTTACTTGTCGAATTTGTCGCGAGAATATTTAATTTTAAGAATTATATAAAGTGTCATGGAAAAAAATTTAAAAATTGGAATTGTTGGTGCTGGTATACAAGGTATTTCAAATGCTTTATTTTTACAAAAAAAAGGTTTTAGTGTAACAATTTTTGATAGAGATGAACCGGGAAGTCCTGCTGCATCCTACGGTAATGCAGGTCACTTTTCTCCATATGCATCTGTTCCTATAAATAGACCTGATGTATTAACTGATGTACCTGCAATGCTTTTAAGTTCTACAGGTCCACTTGCTTTAAAATGGAACTATGTTCCAAAAATGATGCCTTGGTTTTTACAATTTATAAGAAACTGTACTACAAAAAGAATGATGCATACTGCTAAAAACATGCATCAAATTTTAGATTTAGCATTACCTGCTTATGATGAATTATTTGATGAAGTAGAGCTTGGAGGATTGGTTGAAAAAAAAGGTATTTTATATATTTGGAACGATCAAAGTTTAAAAAGTAGAGAACTAGAGATTAAAGTTAGAAATGAACTGGGGGTTGATCAACAAGTAATTACTCCAAAAGAAATTCATGACTTAGAACCGAATATAAAACCTATCTATCATGGAGGTGTTTATTATCAATATGGCAGACATGCGAGAAACCCTAAGAAAATTCTTTTAAAACTTTATGATCTTTTTTTGAAAAAGGGGGGTAAGTTTTTAAAAATGAATATTAAAGACATAAATTTTAATGATGAAAAGCCAGTTATAAAAGCTGAAACACAAAGTTTTCTATTTGATAAAATTGTTATTGCCTGCGGTTCATTTTCAAAAAAATTAACAGATAATTTAGATGAAAAAATACCTCTAGATACTGAAAGAGGGTATCATGTGCATTTTAAAAATTGCGATCATCTTTTAAGTAGACCCGTAATTTTCCAAAATAGAGGATTTGGTATTACACCCATGGAACAGGGACTTAGAGTTGTAGGTACGGTTGAATTTGGTGGATTAGACAACCCATTATCAAAATCAAGAGTTAAAAATTTAATTAATAATGCAAAATACATGATGGGTGATTTACCCGAACATGAAGATGAGTGGCTTGGTTTTAGACCTACATTACCAGACTACTTGCCTGTAATAGGACCTTCAAAAAAATATAAAAATGTTTTTTATTGCTTTGGTCATCATCATTTAGGATGGACATTAGGACCTATTTCAGGGAAAATAATCTCTGGAATGATTGCTGAAGAAAATACAAACTTAGACTTAAAGCCATATAGCTCTCTTAGGTTTAGCTAAGTGATAAATAAAAATAATGTTGCTTATATTTTTTTATTTTTAGCAGCTTTATTTTGGTCAGGAAATTTTTTAGTTGGAAAATTTGCTAGTCAATATCAAGTACCTCCATTTTCATTAAATTTTTATAGATGGCTTTTTGCTTGGTTGATCTTAGCTCCATTTACAATTCAAGAACTATTTAACAAAAGAAGTTATATTTTAGAAAATTATAAATATTACACAATTCTTGGAATAACGAGCGTCACTATCTTTAATTCAATTGTCTATTATTCTTTAAACTTTACGCAAGTAATCAGTGGAGTGTTGATGATATCAACAATACCAGTGATGATCATTTTCATTTCTTCAATTTTAAAAATTGAAAAAACTAATACTTTTCAAATAATGGGCGTTACATGTTCTTTTATTGGAGTTGTTTTAATTATAACCAAAGCAAATCTTGGAATATTAATGAATTTAGACTTCAACAAGGGTGACATCACGATGGTTTTTGGAATGCTTTCTTGGGCTACTTATTCAGCTCTTTTAAAGAAAAAAAAACACGAACTATCTCAACTAGGTTTACTAGAAGTAGTAATTTCATTTGGCTTTATTTTTTTAATACCAATTTACTTTATAGAGTATCAAATGGGCTTTAGAATTGTTTTAAATCAAAACTTTTACATGATTTTATTTTATGTAGTTCTATTTCCAGGTCTTGCTTCTTTTATTTTTTGGATAAAGGGAGTTGCTTTAATTGGTGCTAACAGAGCAGGTGTTTTTTTACATATGATGCCTATTTTAAGTGCAATTATGGCAATGATTATTTTTAATGAAAAATTTATGTTTTATCATATGTTGGGCGCAATATTTATTTTAACAGGAATTCTTTTATCAAACAGAAAGATTAAAAATGCTTAAAGTTGCTATCTTAGATGATTACCAAAACGTGTCTCACGAATTTGTTGATTTAAAAAAATTATCTGGCAAATATGAATTTAAAATATTCAGTAAACCCTTTGAAGATGAAGCAGATGCCATAGAGCAATTATCAGACTTTGAAGCATTATTGATAATGAGAGAGCGAACTCCTATTACTAAAAATTTAATCGATAATTTAAATGACCTTAAATATATCATTACCAGTGGTTCAAGAAATAAAGCAATAGACTTAGCTGCTGCTAAAAAGAGAAAAATTACTGTGTGTGGTACTGACATTGATTTTGCAGGCACAACAGAATTAACCTGGGGTTTAATCTTAGGGTTAGCTAGAAATTTTAAAGAAGAAATTGACAACATGTACCAAGGTTACTGGCAAACCACTATTGGGTTTGAGCTTAAAGGAAAGATTTTGGGGTTAGTTGGACTTGGAAGAGTTGGTTCACAAGTTGCTAAAATTGCTAAAGCTTTTGGCATGGAAGTTATGGCTTGGAGTGAAAATTTAAACTTGGATACCTGTAAAGAACTTGGTGTCCTTCCATGCAGTAAAGAAGATCTATTTCAAAATTCTGATTTTTTATCGATCCATGTGCAAGGTGGAGAAAGATATAAAGAGTTAATAAAACTAAAAGAATTAGACTCAATGAAAAAAACTGCTTTTTTAATTAATACATCTAGAGGATCAATTATTAATGAAGATGATTTAATTATAGCATTATCAACCAATGTTATTGCTGGAGCAGGACTTGATGTTTATGAAAAAGAACCTCTACCAGAAGGAAATAAATTAAGATTTTTACCAAATGCATTGTTGATGCCACATGTTGGCTATGTAACAGCAGAAAATTATAGTATATTTTATACACAGATGATTGAAGGATTAGAGGCATGTGTTGCAGGTAAACCCTTAAGAGTATTAGAATAAACCATGACAAAAAAAATTAACAAAGACCTTACAGCTGAACAAAAATTAGTTCTATTTGAAGATGGTACAGAAGCGCCTGGTACAAGTGAATTAAATCACGAGAAGAGAGAAGGAAGCTATCATTGTGCTAATTGTGGTGAAAAATTATTTGACTCAAATGCCAAATATGAAAGTGGTTCAGGTTGGCCTTCATTTTATCAATCGTTACCGGATGCATTTGAAACTAAAACAGATACTCTATTAGGTTATGAGCGGGTAGAATATCATTGCAAAAAATGTGGTGGACATCATGGTCATATCTTTGAAGATGGACCTAAACCAACTGGTAAAAGATATTGTAATAATGGTGTTTGTCTGACTTTTAAACCTAAAAACTAGTTTATTTTAAAAGTTCTAGTAATTTATTTTCTTTTTCAAGAGCTCTAACATCATCGTAACCACCAATATGATTATCATCAAAAAAGATTTGTGGAATAGTTCTTTTTCCATTAGCTTTAGTAATCATTTCATCCATTGCTCCATCTACTGTTGCAATATTAATTTCTTTATATTCAACGTTGTTTCTAGCTAATAATCTTTTTGCTGCATCACAAAAATTACAAAGTGGACCTGTATAAATAGTTACATTTTTCATATCTTATAAATAATCATTCTTTTTAATTTTACTAGTAATTTCTTTTCTAGAGTATTCAAATTTTTTTCTATGTTTAATACTTTTTTGATTAACTCTTTTTCTCCACAATCTAAAAGAAACAGGCTTTATAGAACGCCTCATAATCTTGATTACTTCACCTTCTGTCTTTCCAGTTTTTTGCTCTATTTCTTCAAAGGTAATCCGGTCAGCCCAAGCAGCCCAGATGATCCATTCAGGATCTGATACATGAGGCTCTGGATTTTTAACCCTAGTTATAGGGGTGTGACCTTTTTTTTTCATAAATACCTTATATTTGAAAAAAATGGTTAATGCATTTTATTTCAGCTCATGATATTATCATTCCTAAGATAGTCCTATTTAGCCATCTTTAGCTCCCGGTTTTATTTAGGACTATCCAAACAACAAAATGCTTCCCTTAAATTATTTTCTTTTTTTACAGATTATTTTATTTTTATTTATCACTCCTGGCACACCTAGAATTGTAATCATTTCGTATTCCATGAATTATGGAGTTCAAAAATGTATCTGGACAGGTCTTGGAGATGTTACGGCAAATATTATTCAAGCCACTTTAGTAATTTTTGTTTTAGGATCTTTTTTTGTCGATAATCCAAACTTTCTAAATACTTTTAAGTGGATTGGTATAGCTTACTTACTTTATCTTGCTTATGATATTTATAATTCAAGACCAAAAGATATAAATTCAAATAATATTTCGTCAAAAAGCTTTTTTTCTTTTTTTAAAGATGGTTTTTTAGTTGCAGGAACAAGTCCAAAAGCTTGGATGTTTTTTCCTTTAATATTCCCACAGTTTATAGATTTTAATTCAAATTATATTGTCCAATTTATAATTTTAATTACAACATATGCAGTTTTAGATTTTTTATCTTTAATTGCTTATGCTGTTCTTGCTAGAAAATTAATTGTTTGGATAAAAGCAAACCCAAAAGTTATTAATACAATTTCAGCGTGTGTATTGATATTAATCGCTTTAATCATAGCATTTATTCAAAACTATTAGGTCACACTTTTGTCTTAAGGACTTGCGTGTAATTACATTTAAGGGTTAAATATTTATTTAAATTTAAAAAACTAATAGAGGGAAATAAAAATGAAAATCAGAAATATAATTATTACTTTAGTTTCTGCAATTGCTCTTTTAATTTCAGCTTCAACAATATCTTTCGCGAAGGTTGTTGGGGATAAAATTATTTTAGGTGCAGCTATTTCATTGACTGGAAAATACTCATCAAATGGTGTTCATACTCAAAACGGCTATAACTTAGCAGTTGACAGAATAAATGACATGGGTGGTATTAAGGTTGGTGGAAAAACTTACAAGTTTGAAATCATTTATTACGATGACGAGTCAAACTCTGGAAGGGCAGCACAACTTGCAGAAAGATTAATTCAACAAGATGGTGTTCAATACATGCTTGGGCCTTATAGCTCAGGTTTGACTAAAGCTATGGCTCCTGTAACTGAAAAATATGGAATTCCTATGGTTGAAGCAAACGGTGCGTCTAGATCGTTATTCACTAAGGGTTATAAATATTTATTTGCAGTACTAGCTCCTGCGAACTTATATCTTGATGTAGCAATTGATCTTGCAGTTGAAAAAAACGGTGGAAAACCAGTTAAGATTGCAATGGCATTTGAACAAGATGCTTTCTCTCAAGATGTGAGATTAGGTATTCTTGATGCTGCTAAAAGAACAGGTTCTAAAATCATAATTGATGACAAGTTACCGAAAGAACTTAATGATATGGCTGCTACTTTATCTAAAGTAAAAGCTGTAAAACCAGATGTTCTTGTGGTTTCAGGTCACACAAAAGGAGCTTTAACAGCTGTTAGGCAAATTTCAGAAATGAAAGTTGATGTTCCTATGTTAGCAATGACTCACTGTGATGCCGCTAAATTATCTAAGATGCATGGTAAAGCTTCTGAGTATGCACTTTGTGCTTCTCAATGGCATAAATCATTATCTTACAAAGATGATTTCTTTAAAGATGGAACTACCTATGATGCAGATTTTACAAAAGCATTTGGTTATGCACCGCCATACCAAGCTGCAGAGTCGTCAGCTGCTTTATTAGTATTTAAAGATGCATTCGAAAGAGCGCAATCATTTGACACTAAAAAAGTTAGAGACGCTTTAGCTGCAACTGATATGCAAACTTTTTATGGGAACATAAAATTTGCAGAAGGTGGGCAGAACGTATCAAAACCAATGGTACTTTTCCAAGTATCATGTAACGATGATGGTAGTAAGTGTGAAAACAAAGTTGTTGCTCCTACAAAATGGGCATCAGCTGAGTTGGTACACCCAATTCCATCTTGGTCAAAAAGATAATACCTAATATGTAAAATGCTCCCTAGAAATAGGGGGCATTTTTTTATAAACATTTAAATAATTTATGGATTTTCTAATTTTTCAAGCACCAATACTAATGGTCCAAGCCTCAATGGATGGAATACTTCTAGGTATTTTATTTGCATTAATTGCTTATGGAATGGCTCTGCAGTGGGGAGTAATGAATATAATAAACATTGCTCAAGGAGAATTAGTAATTATGGGTGGTTACATTGCTTACTTTATGTATCTCTCAGGAATTCATCCAGCCTTTGGTATAATTGTATCTCCAATTGTAATGTATTGTGTTGGATGGGGAATGTACAAGCTGGTTATTAATAAAGTGGTAGATAAAGATTTATTTACATCAATTCTTGCAACTTTTGGAATTAGTATTTTAGCACAACAGTTAATGAATTTTGCATTTGGCGCAGACGTAGTTGTTGCTCAATCAGATTTTGGAACAACAATGTTATTTAACGATATGGTTACAATTCCTAATGCTAAGTTATTTTCAGGAGCTGTTTGTGTCATATCTGCATTTATTTTGGTGATCTATATGAGAAAATCAAAATTAGGTAGAGCAATTAGAGCAACCGCACAAAATGCAAGAGCTGCTAAAATTTTAGGTGTAGATACAGAAAAAGTTTATGCTGCAACATTTGGAATAAATGCAGCATTATGTGGAATAGCAGGAGCTTGTGTTGCGATCACATTTACACTTCATCCATACACAGGATTACCTTACACGGTAAGATCATTCATGATTGTAATCATTGCTGGACTTGGAAATTTACCAGCTGTTGCAATATCTGGTATGGGTCTTGGTATATTTGAAGAATGGGCAGATTATCTACTTGGAACAGAATTTAGAATAGCAGCTGTATTCTCGCTACTCGTATTAATTCTTGTTTACAGAAGATTTAAATTATCAAGAAAAAGAGAATATCTAAAATAATGAATAAAAATACTCTTTTATACATGGGTCTAATAATTTTTGGCTTAGCTGGTGCATTTATATTTCCTGCTTACAAACTTCAGATGTCGTTTCTTTATATTTTAATCGTTCTTGCGATGACTTGGGACGTTCAAGGTGGACAAATGGGCTACAATACATTTGGAAATATTTTATTTTTTGGAGTTGGAATGTATGTTGCTTCAAGTACACAAATAGCAATGTTTTTTTCATTAGCTGAGTGGACGGATGCTGGTGGAGAAAAAACTTTTGTTCATACGGTTCCACAATTTTTTCAAGGGTTTGGAGTTGGAATATTGTTAGCAGGAATTATTCCAACAATAATTGCAGGAGTAATTGGTTATGGAATTTTAGGTTTAAGAGGGCATTACTTTGCAATTTGTACTTTAGCTTTAGGAATTGCTGCTGGCGAAATTGCAGGTGGAATTGAAATTATTGGAGCAGGACAAGGTATGACGGTTCCTGTTTGGCCAAAAGATTTAGGATCTAACGCATCATCATCACAGTTTATGTACTATTTAAGTTTTGGTTTAGCAGTTATAACTTTTATTACTTTAAAGTGGGCCTACAGTACAAGATTTGGATTAGTTTTAAATGCAATAAGAGATAACGAAGATAAAGCTGAAGCAATGGGCATTCACACTATGAGGTATAAAATTATAGGTTGGATGGTATCAGCGTTCTTTGTTGGAATTGCAGGAGGACTAATGGGTCATATTAATGGTTACATTGAACCTAATGAAATTGCATTTGCTGGACCTACATTTGGAGTGTTTATGGTGTTAATGGCAATTCTTGGTGGTAAAGGAACTTTATGGGGACCACTAGTTGGTGCTGTTTTATTTCATTTATTTAAAGAAGGATTTTGGACTTACTTTTTAGGATGGCAGTATGTAGCTCTTGGAGTTTTAATTATTGTAATCGTTGTTTATTTTCCTGAAGGTTTAATGGGATGGTTAAGAGAGAAATATCCTGAAAGATTTGGAGAAGTAATTGATGAAGCTGACCGAAAAGCACAGGTAGAATTAAAATAATGGCTATATTAGATATATCAAATGTAAGTAAATCTTTTGGCGGTGTTAAAGCCAACGTAGATATCTCTATGTCAGTTGAACAAGGTTCAATAGTTGGATTAATTGGGCCAAATGGTTCTGGAAAAACTACTTTATTTAACTCAATAGTTGGAACTTATCCAATTGATGGGGGTTCAATTAAATTTAACAACAGAGAAGTCTCTGAGTTACCAGTACCTGTTATTGCTAAACTTGGATTACTTAGAACTTTTCAACAAACCCGAATTTATGGAAAATTAAACTGTATTCAAAATATGCTAATCAGCCACAAACCTGAAAATGATGGAATTTTAACAGTTTTCCAAAAAATACCTTCAGGTTTAACTGATAAAGCAGAAACATTATTAAAGTTTGTAGGACTTCATCAAAAAAGAAAACTTAGAGCAGGAGATCTTTCTTTTGGTCAGCAAAAATTATTAGAACTAGCAATGGCATTAATGAATGAGCCCAAAATGCTCTTGTTAGATGAGCCAACAGCTGGAATTAATCCAACATTAATTAATGGAATTATTGATCGTTTAATTAGTGTTAATAAAGATTATGGGATTACCCTGTTAGTTATAGAGCATAATATGAAAGTAGTTATGAATTTAGCACAAAGAGTTTTTTGTTTAGCACATGGTCAAATGTTGGCAAACGGAACTCCAGATGAAATTAAAAATGATAAGCGTGTGCTAGACGCTTACTTGGGAGCACAATAATGTCAAATCAATATGATGTATTAGGAAAAGCACCAGGACCTGAAGAATTAAAAAAACTATCTCCAGGCAATAACCATGTAACGATTAAAAATTTATCTGCTGGTTATGGTAAGATGGAAATTCTACATGATTTTGATTTGTGTGTAAGTAAAGCTCAATCTCTATGTTTAATTGGTCCAAATGGTGCTGGAAAATCTACAATTCTTCACTCTATTTATGGATTTACAAATATCTTTTCAGGGCAAATAGAAATTGATGGTAAAGAAATTACGCATCTAACCCCAGCAGAAAAACTTAAGTCGTGTGGAATAGCATATATCTTACAAGATAATTCAGTCTTTCCAGATATGACGGTTGAAGAAAATTTACTAATGGGTGGTTATACTAAAGAAAACACAGACGAATCTTATCAAGAAGCTGAAAGAATTTTTGAAAAATATGAAAGATTAAGAAACAGAAGAAACCAACCTGCAAAAGTTTTATCTGGTGGGGAAAGAAGATTATTAGAAATTTCTAGAGCACTAGTTATGAAACCTTCTGTATTACTTGTTGATGAACCTTCAATTGGTTTAGAACCGAGATATATAGATATGGTTTTTGAAATATTAAGAGACCTTCAACAAACAGAAAAGAAAACTATTATCCTAGTGGAACAAAATGCTAAAAAAGGATTAGAGTTTGCTGATATAGGTTATGTTTTAGTATCAGGACAAACTGCTATTGCTGGCAAAGGGGACGATTTATTAAAAAATCCTGACGTTGGTAGATTATTCCTTGGTGGTTAATGATTAATAAAGAATTTTTCTTTAAAGGTTTCAAATCTATTTTAGCTCCAGATAGCCCAGCCCTTGCACTTGGATGTTGTTTTATAGCAATTGGGGCACTTCTTAAAAATTTAGGATTTAATATTCAAGAAAGTATTTTTTCAACTATGCTTACTTATGCTTTGCCTGGATCATTAGTTATGGCAGAGTCGTTATTAGTTGGAGCTTCATTATTAAATATTTTTTTAGCTGTTTGGTTTGTTAATGCTCGTCTTTATCCAATGGCTGTTTCTTTATTTCCATTAATGATGCACAAAAGCCAACCAAAATGGAAATATTACTTTTCATGTCATTTTATAGCAGTATCTGCATGGCTAATTATGAAAAGTAATTACAAAAGTATTGAAAAAAAACATAGAATTGATTTTTGGATTGGAATTGGTTGTGCTACTTGGACTACAGCAGTAATAGGAACTTTTATAGGATTTTATGCATCTGATTATTTGGATAAGAATATGATGATGGGCTTAGCAATTTTAAACCCAATTTATTTTTTATGCATGATGGTTGGGGCAATGAAAACTATTCAAATTACAACTGCAGTAATTTTAGGTCTGATATTAGGACCAATTTTTTATTTTCTATCTCCAGAGTGGTCAATTTTATTGGGAGGACTTGTTGGTGGAACAATTGCTTATTTTATAGGAGAGCTAAATGTCAACTAGTGTATTTCTTGCAATCTTAGTCACGTCCCTTGCAACTTTCTCTTCAAGGTTTTTAGGTGCAATTTCTTCACAAGGAATAAAAGTAACTTCAAAATTATTTAAATGGTTTAATTGTCTTGCCTACTCAACACTAGCTGCATTAATAGCAAGAACAATTATATTTCCGGTAGGTGTTTTGTCTGATGCTAGTTACTTAAGTAGAGTAACTGTTGTTTTATTTTGTTTATTTATATTTTTTATATCTAAAAGAAATTTTGTTTATCCTACTGTTATTTCTGCTATCATGATGGCGGTACTAAGTAATTATTTCTAATGGAAAATATCTCTGGAATAACAATAACAGAACATCAAAATTCAAAAAGAATAATTGACATTAGAATTGAAGATGAAATTTTAGATAAATTAATATTTCCATTCAATAAATTTGATATCACTGCCTTAGAGTACAAACCATTTACCAGATTTACTATTGCTAAAAGTTTAGATGATTTAACTTCTAATAAATTAAGCAAATTACTTAATTCAATAGTAAGAGATAGAGAAACAGGTTGTTTTATAATTGGACCAAAAAAAGTAAGTGCAAAAATTAATGATATCTTTTTAGTAAAGCTATCAACAGCAATTGCCTATTTAATTGGTAATCCAAATTATGATGCCATGGCTGGAAAATATTATGCAAGATTTTTTGTAAAGCATGAAGATAAAAGTGACTCGTACTTAAGAAAAGCTTACACAAATATGGATCTTCATACGGATGGGACATATGTTAAAGAGATCACAGATTGGCTTTTGATGACTAAAATTGAAGAACAAAATGTCCAAGGAGGAGAAACAGCAATGTTGCATCTTGATGACTGGGAACATTGTGAGGATTTATTCAATGACCCCATTGGAAAACAAAATTTTGTATGGGGGTCTCCTAAAAGTAAAAATATAGAATATAAAGTTGAACATCCAGTTTTCACAACAGATGATAACGGTAAGCCAAATATTTCTTATATTGATCAATTCCCTGAACCAAAAAATATGGATCAAGGAATTTTCTTACAAAAATTATCAGATGCTTTAGAGGAGAGTAAGAATAAAGTAATCACTAAATTAGTACCTGGATCAACCATTGTGGCTAATAATTATTTTTGGTTACACGGAAGAAAACCTTTCAAAGAAAATAAAGATTTAAGCAGAGAACTATTGAGAATTAGAGGTTCTTTTTTTATTAATTAATTCACTAATATCACTATAAAGTAACTATATTTATGAAATTAGGCTTTATAGGAACAGGTAAAATTACGTCTGCCGTTATCACTGGTATTTGCAGTTCCAGTATTTCGTATAACAAAATAATCATCTCTGAGAGAAATAAATCTACATCTAGTATTTTAAAAAAAAAGTTTAAAAAGATAACTGTTAGTAAAGATAACCAGGAAATTATTAATTCTTGTGATTGGATATTTTTATCAGTAACTCCAACAGTGGGTGAAAAAATTATTAAAAATTTAAAGTTTAGATCAAATCAAACTGTAATTAGTTTCATATCAACAATTACTTTAGCTCAACTTAAAAAAGCAATCAAAGTTAAAGCAAAAATTATAAGAGCGATACCATTACCTCCTATATCTTTAAAAAAAGGACCAGTACCCATTTGTCCACCCAATAAAAAAGTTAAAGATTTTTTTAATAAAATTGGCACAACCGTTGAAATTAAAAATGAAAAATCTTCAATCAATTTTTGGTCAACCTCTGGAATGATGGCACCCTTTTATGAATTACTAAGAGTAATGACAGACTGGTTAGTGAAAAGAGGAGTTAAACGAAATAATGCACAAAAATATATAACATCTTTATTTTTAGCATTATCAGAAGATGCAGTTGTAAACTCTAAAAAAGATTTAAAATTTTTAGTAAAAGAGTCTCAAACACCTAAAGGATTGAATGAACAAGGAGTTAAAGAATTAAGCAAAGCAGGTTTTTATAAATCTTTAGAAAAGACACTCAACAGTATACATAGAAGATTAAATAAATAAATTTCATGGATCAAGAACAGAGCATCTTACAAATTGAAAATCTATCTAAATATTTTGGAGGTTTGGCTGCAGTGTCAGATTGTTCATTAAAGATTAAGAAAGGATCTATTACAGGAATTATAGGACCTAATGGCTCAGGCAAGACCACCTTGTTCAATCTAATAGCTGGAAATTTAAAATCCTCACAAGGAAAAGTATTGTTTAATAATGAGGATGTTACTGACGTTCCTTCATATGAATTATTTTCTAAAGGAATTTTAAGAACTTTTCAAATAGCACATGAGTTTACTAATCTTTCTGTGCTTGAAAATTTAATGATGGTTCCTGCAAATCAGTCAGGTGAAAATTTAATGACTGCTTTATTAAAACCAAGTTTAGTTAGAACGGAAGAACTTAAAGTTAAACAAAAAGCCCAAGACGTAGTTGATTTTTTAAATCTGACTCATTTATCAAATGAATTAGCTGGGAATTTATCTGGAGGCCAAAAAAAATTATTAGAACTTGGAAGAACCATGATGGTTGATGCAAAATTAGTATTACTTGATGAAGTAGGTGCTGGTGTTAATAGAACACTGCTTAAAGATTTAGGAACTGCTATTCTTAAGTTAAATAAGGAAGAAGGTTATACATTCTGTATGATCGAACATGATATGGAGTTTATAAGTAGATTATGTAACCCTGTTATTGTTATGGCAGAAGGTTCAGTTTTATTTGAAGGGACCGCTGAAGAAGCTAAGAAAGATGAAAAAGTTATAGAAAGCTATTTAGGCAGAGGATCAAAGATAAAGGATGAGAACTAATGGCTTTTTTTGAAGGTTTAAAAATGACAGGTGGTTACGGTAATGGACCTGATATCATCAACTCTTGTTCAGTTAATGTAAACAGAGGCGAAATAGTTTCAATTCTTGGACCTAATGGTGCTGGTAAATCAACAGCCATGAAAGCAATGCTTGGTCTTTTAAATTTAAAATCTGGTTCAGTTATAATTGATGGCAAAGATATTTCAAAACTTTCACCACAAGATAGGGTGAGAGAAGGTATTTCATTTGTACCACAGACAAAAAATGTATTTTCTGGAATGAGTGTTGAAGAAAATTTAGAGATGGGAGCTTATTTAAGAGATGACAATTATCAAAATATTATAGAAGAAATTTATGAACTATTTCCAATACTTAGAGAAAAAAGAAACCAATTAGTTGGTGAATTATCTGGAGGTCAAAGACAACAAGTGGCTCTTGGAAGAGCATTAATGATAAAACCATCTGTATTAATGTTAGATGAACCCACTGCTGGTGTTTCTCCAATAGTAATGGATGAATTATTTGATCATATCATCAAAGTAAAAAGAACTAATGTTGCAATTTTAATGGTTGAGCAAAATGCTAAACAAGCGCTTAATATTTCTGATCGTGGATATGTACTAGTTACAGGTGAAAATAAGTATTCAGGAACAGGAAAAGAATTATTAAACGACCCAAGAGTAAGAAGCTCTTTTTTAGGTGGATAGTATGGAATTCTTAAACGCAATTATATTATTATTAAATTATATTTTTATGCCAGCTCTTACGTATGGCTCTCAACTAGCACTAGGTGCAATATTTGTAACTTTAATTTATGGAATTTTAAGGTTTGCTAATTTTGCAACTGGGGACATGATGGCTTTTGGTACGATGGTCACCATATTATTTACTTGGTATTTTCAATCACTTGGAATTTCTTTAGGTGTTTTACCAACAGCGTTACTTGCCATCCCTTTTGCAATTGTTTTAACAATTGGATATATGCTCCTAATTGATAAATTTGTTTTTAGATATTATAGAGTGAGCAAAAGTCCTCCTGTTCAACTTGCAATGGTTAGTATTGGTGTAATGTTTGTAACTCAAGCTGTTGTTAGAATAATAATCGGTCCATCAGATCAGAGGTTTTTTGATGGAGAAAAATTTATTATCAAAGCAGGTGAGTTTAAAGAAATGACAGGACTTAATGAAGGTTTAGCAATTAAATCTAGTCAGGTATTAACTATATTTGTAACAATTGTATTGGTTTCTATTTTATTTTGGTTTTTAAACAAAACTAAGACAGGAAAAAGCATGCGTGCTTATTCTGATAATGAGGATTTAGCTTTATTGTCTGGAATTGATCCTAAAAGAGTAGTTATGATTACTTGGATTATTGCAGGAATTTTAGCGACAATTGGTGGAGCTTTATATGGATTGGACAAAAGTTTTAAGCCATTTACCTACTTTAATAACATGTTGCCAATTTTTGCTGCAGCAATTGTTGGAGGTATTGGAAACCCCTTTGGAGCATTTTTAGGAGGATATGTCATAGCATTTTCAGAAATATTCCTAACTTATGCTTATAAAAAATTCTTTATGTATGTTTTGCCAGCAAGCATGGAGCCAGAAACGTTAGTTCAGTTATTATCAACAGATTATAAATTTGCTGTCTCATTTTCTATACTGGTGATTGTCTTACTTTATAGACCTAATGGAATATTCAAAGGGAAGGTACTGTGAGAAAGCACTTAAATGTAATTATAGCTTACGCAATCATGTTGGGGCTTATTATTTTAGTTGGAATATTTCAATCTTGGAATGTAGCTCTATCAATTTTTAACATGTGTTTAATTTCTGCTGTAATGACTATGGGGGCAAATATTCAATGGGGGTATGCAGGGTTAATCAATTTTGGTCTAATGGGATATGCGGCATTAGGTGGATTAGCTGCAGTTTTAATTTCTGTTGAACCTGTACAAGAAGCATGGGTTGCGGGAGGTTTTAGTATTCTAATGTCTTTATGGTTAATTGTTGCAATGGTCCTTGCAATACGTTTTGTATTAAAAAATTTTGAAAAATCTAAAATTAGAACTTATGGTATTGCTACAATTATTATTGCTGGAATTATAATTATAAGAGTTACATCAGAGACAAGTATTGAAGCTATTGAAAATGTTAACCCAGCAACAACAGGATTTCTTGGTGGATTAGGATTGCCAATTATGTTTTCTTGGATCGTAGGTGCATTTTTTGCAGCAGGTCTAGCATTTATAGTTGGTAAAGTTGCTTTAGGTTTACGTGCAGACTATTTAGCTATTGCCACACTATTAATATCAGAAATAGTTATAGCCATAATCAAGCATGAAGATTGGTTAACAAGAGGTGTTAAAAATGTAATTGGACTGGATCGACCAGTGCCTTATGAAATTGAACTCCAAACTAAAGAATGGTTTATAAATTTAGTTGCAAAATTTAATTCTGGGAAATTAGATTTAATCTCCAGTATTACTGATAAACAATCAGCTCTTAACCAATTAGTAATTGAGGGATCATCAGTTTTTGTAAAACTTTGTTATTCAGGTTTATTTTTAATTGTTGTTATAGCCTTGTTAATAGTAACTCAAAAAGCTCTTTACTCTCCATGGGGAAGAATGATGCGTGCGATAAGAGACAATGAAGAAGCTGCTAATGCAATGGGAAAAAATGTCGTCAAGCAACATTTATTAATCTTTATTTTAGGCTCAGCTATAGTTGGAATTGCTGGCGCTATGTTAGTCACTCAAGATGGTTTATTTACTCCAGGTAGTTACCAACCTATGAGATATACTTTTTTAATCTGGGTTATGGTTATTGTTGGAGGAAGTGGGAATAATTTTGGAGCAATTTTAGGAGGTTTTGCAGTCTGGTTTCTATGGATTGAGGCAGCGCCAATTGCATTATTCTTGATTAATTTATTTACAGCAGGTTTAGCAGATACACATTCATTAAAAATTCATTTAATTGAAAGCGTTCCTTACTTTAGATATTTAATGATGGGGATGGGTCTTCTGTTGATCATGAGGTATAGACCTAAAGGTATACTTCCTGAAAAAATAGAAATAAAATAAACTTTATTATGAAATATATTTTATTAGGGATGGCTCTAGGTTTTGCTCTTTATCTTAGTGATAAATACATTTTTTAATGAATAAAAATTTATGGCTGCTAATTTTAAGTCAAATTTTTGCTTTTACAGCAGCACCCGTAACAGTTTTCTTAAGTGGAATAATTGGCTCTCAGTTTAGTCCAGTAAAATCTTTAGCAACTTTACCGATGGCTTTATCAATTGTTGGTATTGCAATTTTTGCAATCTTTGCAGCAAAGGTTATGAGTATAATTGGTCGAAGAGCAGGCTTTATGTTTGCTTCTGTAGTGAGCTCCTTATCATCTGTTCTAGCGGCGTACGCAATAATTATTGAAAGCTTTATCCTTTTTAATTTTTCATGTTTTTTACTTGGTGCAGGAGTAGCCTTTAGTCATCAATATCGTTTTGCAGCAGTTGAGACTGTTAAAAAAGATATGGCACCAAAAGCTATTTCAATAATATTATTAGCAGGAATAGGTTCGGCTTTTATAGGACCAAATGTTGCTAATATAACAAAAGGTTTTATAGCCGAACATTTATATGCCGGATCTTATATTGCGCTTGCTGCTTTAACTCTTACTTCAACAATTTTTCTATTATTTTATGAGGATGGACATAAACCCAATCATGTTAACAAGAAAATCAAACGTAGTTATTTGGAGTTAATTTCTCAACCAAGATTTCTACAAGCATTAGTGGCTTCGGCATTTGCTTATGCAGTGATGTCATTTTTAATGACTGCAACTCCAATAAGTATGCATGTAATGGAAAAAATAAGTTTAACTAAAACAGGTTTTGTAATTCAACTTCATATCGCAGCTATGTTTTTACCTTCATTGATAACAGGTAATTTGATAAAAAAATTTGGACATAGTAAAATTATGTACGCTGGTGTTGTTTTATTTTTTATAACAATTTTGACTAGTTTATTTGAGCAAAATTTTATTAATTATTTAATTGCATTAATATTTTTAGGATTTGGTTGGAACTTTTTATTTATATCTGGAACAAGTTTACTAGTTTTATCTTATAGAGAGGATGAAAAATTTAAAGCACAAGGCTTTAATGATTTAATTGTTTATTCAATTCAGGCAGTAGCAAGCTTATCGGCTGGAGTTTTTTTAACCTTAACAAGTTGGAAAACAATGAATTTAGTTTGTATAATATTTTTAGTAATAATTGTTTTATCAACATTAAGAGCAGACTTTAAAAAAAGAAAATAGAGTGGATTTTTTATCTAATCTTCAACTGAGTTTAATTGAAATCTATTTTGTAATATTTACCGTATTTATTGCATCTATTATAAGAGGTTTTAATGGCTTTGGCTTTTCTGCAATATGTATTTCTGGCTTTTCTTTTATTCTTCCAGCAATAGAGATAGTCCCAATTATTCTAATACTTGAGGTTATTATTAGTATTTTTATGGTTCCATATATATGGAACAAAATAGACTGGAATTTTGTTTTAAAATTATTGATAGGAATAATCATTGGGTCACCTATTGGGCTTTATTTATTGAAGTATTTATCTCCAGATACAACACACCTGTCAGTTTGCGCATTAGTTATATTTTTTTCATTTTTATTAATGAAAGGATATGAGAATAAAAAAATTAATAATAATTATGGAAAACTTATTACTGGAATAGTCTCTGGAACATTAAATGGATTAACCACATTAGGTGGAATGCCTGTGGCACTTTTTTTATTAGTTACAAGTATTCAACCAGCAGTAATTAGAGGTTCATTAGCAGCCTTATTCTTTTTAACAGATATTTATGCATTTACTCTAAGTTTTTTTGCAGGAATTGTAGATCTGACAACTATTTATAGAACTATTCCACTGATTATTATTTTACCAATAGGTGTTTATATTGGTGATAAATTTTTTGTTAAAAGCAAAGAGAAAACTTATAGAAAAGTTGTTTTTTATTTTCTTATATTAATTTCGATATTTGGTTTTTTTAGGATTATTAGTAATTTTTAAATAAAAAAAACCCCCAGCAATTTTCACTGCTGAGGGTTTTAAAATTAAAATTTTAATTATCTTTGTTTTTTATTTTTGAATTTTCCACCTTTGATTTCTTTTTCTAGGAAAGAACCTTCAGCTTCACCTACGTTAGTAAAAGTAACACCAGTTGCACCTTCGTAGTCAACTTTTTTACCTTTAGCTAGTAAGTCTAAACCTTTTTTAAGTTCACCTGGGTAAATCTTAGTACCAGGGGCATTAGCAACATCCATTACATTTTTTGCAATAGAAGCTCTATCTGCTGATCCACCTGCTTGCATCGCAAGGACGATTAAAGCTGCTGCATCATAAGATTCACCAGTGTAAGGTCCAGATGAGTCGATACCCGCTGCTTTAGCAACAGAGGCAAAAGTACCTGCTGTTTTTTTATTCATTGAACCAGGAATTGAACCAAAAGATTTATTTAAATCTTTTCCAAAAGCTTCAGTTAATGAGTCACCGATCATACCATCAGATAAAATAAATTTATCAAATGCACCAGAGTCTAAAGAACCTTGAATAATTCCTTTTCCACCTTGGTCTAGGTAACCAATTACTGCTACGGCATCACCACCTGCTGAAGCTAAAGTTGCTACTTCAGATGAGTAATCTGCTTTACCATCTTCGTGTGCAGATACAGTTGTTACTTTAATACCATGAGCTTTTACAGCTGCTTCATAAACATCAGCCAAACCTTTTCCATAGTCATTGTTAGTGTAAGTAATTGCTACACTTTTGATTTTTCTGTCTTTAGTAATATCAGCTAAAATCTGACCACCTCTAGCATCAGATGGGGCTGTTCTAAAAAAGAAGCCTTTATCATCTAAAGCTGTAAGTCCTGGAGAAGTTGCTGAAGGTGAAATCATTACTACACCATTTGGTACAGCAACATTAGATGCAATAGCACCAGTTACACCTGAACAGTCAGCACCCATAATTGCTGCAACACCTTGTGCAATAACACCTTCTGCTGCTGCTGTTGCTGCTGCAGAATCAACGCAAGTTGAATCTGCTCTTACTACTGAAATAGTTTCTCCACCTAATAGTGAACCTGAGTCAGAAGCTTCTTTAAATGCAAGCTCTGCAGATGCAGCCATAGCTGGTGTTAGAGATTCAATAGGACCAGTAAATCCTAAAATGATTCCCATTTTAACTTCTGCGAATGTATTCGTTGTAAAAGTAGAAACGAATATAAAAGCAGCAATAAATAGTTTTTTCATTATTTTCCTCTTTGATTGTTAACAATTTATAAAAATCAAATTAAAGACTATTTAAACGAATTTTCAATAGGAGAATTATCTAATTTTTTGAAGCCTATATACAGAAAATATTATAATTAAACCGCCAATCGCACTAAGTAGAGTTGGGATTTCTCCGAATATAAAGAACGTTAGGATTAGGCCAAATACTGGAAATAAAGAATAAAAGGGCATAATTTTATTTACTGAATAAAATTTATATAAATAAAATAATGAGGTGTGTGCAATTACAGAAACCATCACCCCATTATGGAGTAATAAAAGCCAAGTATAAAAATCAATATTTAGTAATTGATAAACTGTGTTTCCTTCAAAAAAAATGGAAAAAAGAAAAAGCAGTATAAAACCAGTAAAGCCCATAACTGTGTTGGTTAATTTAACATCTATATCTTTAATATATCTAGAAAACACATTCGCAACACCATAGAAAAAAGCAGAAATTGCACAAAGAAAAATTGCAAAAATTTCACTTTTTAAATTTGGATCATAACCAATTAAAAAAATTCCAAAAAAAGAAATAAATATTAATACCCACATTTTAGGAGTTACCTTTTCACCTAAAAATAAAGAGCTTGCCAGAATTGCAAAGGGTATTGCTAGTTGAGCTCCAATAATTATAGGAGCAACCATAGTTGCTTTTTGCAGAGATAAATTTAAAAAAATAAAAACACCAAAGCCCATTGAAAAAGAAAAACCTGCTAAAGGCAGATAGTATTTTTTGTTTGGGATTTTAAATTTACAAAAAGGAACAAGACAAACAAAAAGTATAAACATTCTCAATGAGGCTGCCAATACAGGGGTGAGGGATGTGTTTAATGCAAGTTTATTAATTGGATAAGAACTACCAAAAAGAAACATGATAAATAAAACTAAAAAATAATGTCTGACAGTCAAAAAATTAACCCATTGTAAATGGATCAGTCATTGGTTTATCCGATGAATTTAACCATGTGGTTTTTATTCTTGTGTATTCTTTAATTGACTCAATTCCTGCTTCTTTTCCATATCCACTATCTTTAATTCCTCCAAACGGGGCCATGGGTGAAATTAACCTATAAGTATTTACAAAAGTAATTCCAGCTCTAATTGCTTTTGATACTCTCAAACCTCTTCCGAAGTTTGAGGTATAAACTCCAGAAGATAAGCCATATTTATTATCATTCATTAATTTAATCACATCCTCTTCTGTTTCAAATTTCATAACAGATAAAACTGGACCAAATAATTCATTCTCTGCTGTAGGCAAATTATGATTTTCACACTCAATAATTGTAGCTGGAAAATAATAAGCTTTACTAGATATATTGGACCTTTTTCCACCGCATCTAATTTTTCCACCTTGCTCAATTGTAGCTTTGATATTTTTTTCTATATTTTCTAGTTGTTTATAACTATTTAAAGGTCCCATTTGAGTTTCATTATCCATAGGAGCTCCTAATTTTATTTTTTCAGCCTTGGCTATTAGCTTATTTAAGAAGTCATCATAAATTTTAGATTGGATGTAAAGTCGTGATCCTGCAATACAGCTTTGACCACTTGCACCAAAGATACCAGCAGTAATTCCATTTAGTGCGTTCTCTTGCTCGGCATCATCGAATACGACAACAGGACTTTTTCCACCAAGTTCTAAGCTTACTTGCGATAAATTTTCTGCTGAATTTTTAACAATATGTTTTGCGGTTTCAGGACCACCTGTAAAAGCAATTCTTTCTACAAGGTCATGTGTAGTTAGAGCTTTACCACAAGGCTCACCTAGACCAGTAATTATATTTACAACACCTTTAGGTATACCTGATTTTTCAACTAGTTTTGCAAATTCTAATAATGTTACAGGCGCTAGTTCAGAAGCTTTTATTACAACTGTATTACCCATTGCTAATGCGGGTGCTAATTTTACTGCAGTTAATAACATTTGGGAGTTCCAAGGAATTATCGCAGCAACAACACCAATAGGTATTCTAGTAGTTGTTACTTGCATGTCTGGCTTATCAATTGGTACAACTGTTCCTTCAACTTTATCGGCTAGTCCTGCAAAATAATCGTAATACTCAGCAATATAGTTAGCTTGTGTTTTTGTTTCTCTAAAAATTTTTCCTGTATCAATTGTTTCTATAGTTCCAAGATGTTCAGCATTTTGTCTTAATTGATCTGCAAGAGACCTTAAGTATTTAGCTCTTTCTCTTGGGTGTAAATTTGACCAAGATTTTTCAAAAGCATTTTGTGCGGCCTTAACTGCTTTATCTACATCCTTCTCGTTAGCTTCAGGAACAGTTGCCCAAACTTCGTTGTTTTCTGGGTTTACAGTTTCTATTGTTTTTCCAGACTCTGAATTAACCCACAGTCCATTTATATACATTTTAAAGTTTTGAATTTTTGTCATTTATCTATTAATAAAATTTTTAAGATTGATATTAACATCATCTGCACACTCTATACTACAAAGATGTTTTCCATTATTTATCTCAATAAAACTTGAGTTTATTAAATCTTCACATAAAGATTTTGACATCTCGACAGTAGATCCTGAATCATTTGAACCTGTCATCACAAGAGTCCTAGTTTTAATATTTTTAATTATATCTGTATTGTCCTCATGATAAGCAAATAATTTGTAAGCTTTTAAAAAATTTAAATGATCTTTTTTATTTTTTGTCAAAATTTTTATAAATTGATTATAAGTTTCTGGATGGTCATTTAAGTATTGATTGGTAAACCATCTTTTTAGGGCTTGTTTTGAAATAGGTTTGTTTAATTTAGCCTGTTCAAATCTTTCTATAACCAAAGACCTTTGTTCTGAAGTTCTTTTATATGTTGTACCCATTACAACAAGGCTGTTTAGTTTGTCTTGAAATTTAGAGGCAAAATTTAGTGCAATTAAAGAACCTAAAGAAAAACCAACAAGATTAATCTTATCCACTTTTAAATATTCTAATATCGATTTTAGTTGGTTTGAAAAATCATTTAATGTTACATCTTCTTTATTGAGAATAGTTTTTCCATGCCCTAATAAATCATATGTAATTAATGAATATTCTTTGAAAGCTTCAATTTGAGGTTCCCACATCCGCTGATCAAGTCCGACACCATGAATAAAAACTACAGGAACTGTATTTTTATCATTAAATGAATAATAATTTTGATTTGGATCAAAATTTTGAAACATTAATTTATTTGGGATCTATTCCCATTTCTTTCATGTCTTGATAACGATCACCCGTTCTAGCATGAGCTCTACCTGTGGAGGCTCCACCAATTGCTATAACAATTTCATCATCAAAAGGAGCATCATGAATCGTAAATTCATGAGTTAAATAATAAGGCCTTAGACCTGAATCTGTTTTATGCATCATTGGAATAGACATTTTGGATCCAGCTGGACCTCTGGTATTGGTAAAGCTTAAATAAGATGTTCCCCCAACCGCATCTCTAAATTTATTTCCAAATCTTAAAGTGTGAATAAATGCTGAGGCATGCTCAATTTCACCATCAAGTCCGACCGTACCAGCTTTTCCATACGCCAAAATTTTTTCAGGTGATCCAATCTCCTTTATTAACTCTGGAACTAAAATATCACCTAATTTAGGTGCTAAATCTAAAATAATTGGTTTTAAATCTTCAACAAAGCCTTTTCCATGCCATGGATTTTTAAATACAGCTGCAACAGAAACCATCAAAACAGGCTCTTTAGCTTCCTTACCACCTTCGATAAAAGTTTTATCTACAAATTTTGTAAACTTTCTAAGCTCTAATTTCATTAACTTGCCTTTTCGATACTTGAATTGTCTAAATTAATCTTTGGTATAACCTCATCATTAAACAGTTTTATACTTCTCATGCAAGCCTCATGATCTATTCCAGGAAAATTAGACCAAACTTGAAGATTTTGTAAATTTAATTCTGATTTTAATTCATTTATTTTATTAACAACATATTCTGGTGTTCCAAATAATAAATTTCTTTTATGTAAAAAATCATAATTAAGTAAGTCTAATTTATGTTTTGTTTCTGGTAGTTCTTCTCCTGGATCCATATGATTACCCAAACCTCTCCAATGACAAACCCATTTCATATAATTGATAATATGCTCACCAGCCATTTTTTCAGCTTCTTGCATAGTTTCAGCAACAAACATATCTCTAACTAAAGATACACCTTCGCCAAGTGGAACATCTCTATCTTCTGCTTTAGATTTTGCGTCTCTATAAATTTCAAACCTTTTCTTTAACGCTTTAACAGTAGGTATCCACATTATTGTATTTAATCCATTTTGTGCTGCCCATTCAATTGATCGTGCACCATCAACAACTTGCCATATTGGTGGATGAGGTTGTTGTTTTGGTTTTGGTACAACACTTATTTTTTTTATTTCATTTGTTGTTGTATCTAAAAATTTTTTACTAGGAGGACTCATGTCGTGTTGCCAAGTAAAATTTGGTGATGGATAGGTATAAAATTCACCCTTGTGACTAAAAAATTCTTCTGTCCAAGCCTTTTTCATTATTGTTAAAGTCTCATCAAACAACCTAAAATTTTTAGCTTGATCTTTTAGGTCAGCTTCTTTGTTCATATTGATAGCTTCTCTTCCATAAATTCCTCTTCCAATACCAACATCAACTCTCCCTCCAGACAATTGATCTAGCAAAGCTATGTCTTCAGCAAGACGGATTGGATTATGAAAGGTAATTACATTGCAAGCTTGACCTATTCTAATTTTTTTTGTTCTGGCGGCAGCATCAACTCCCATCATTAATGGGTTGGTACAAGACTCCATTCCTTCATGATTGAAGTGATGTTCTGTATACCAAATAGAGTCCCAATTATTTTCATCACAGTAAGTAGTGATCTCTTTAGTTTCGTTTAATAATTGATTGTATGGTTTATGATTCCAATTAGTAGTGTTACAAAAATATCCAAATTTCATTCAAACCTCCTTAAATAATTAAATTTAAAGACGACTGATCCCACTTTCGTATTCTTTAGTACCGTTTAAACCTTAAGTAACGACGAGTTATGTGCGCTTTTATTAAACTCTATTTTAACTAGACTCCTAATTCAATATATATTTAATCAAAGTATTGCTGGTAATTTATGAAATTAAACAAGGTTGAACCAAAATACATTTCAAAATCTAACCCAAGAATTGGACTTATAACGCTTGGTAGCGATTTTAGAATTGAAAAGGACTTTAATAATGTGATCTATGGAAGAGATGTAGATCTGTATGTTAATCGAATACATTGTTACAATCCCTTGACCAACGAAACGTTAGCTAAAATGGCAGATGATATTACCGATGTCACTAAAGATATTTTACCAGATCAAAAAATAGATTGTGTTGCTTATGGATGTACATCAGGAACAATTGCAGCAGGTTATGATGTGATTGAAAAAAATGTGAAGTTAGCCAAGCCTGAAGCAAAAGTTACCACCCCAATTACATCTGCTATTAAGGCTTTAAAAGCTTTTAACATTAACAAAGTATCGGTTTTTACCCCTTATACAAAAAGTATAAACGACTCAGTTATAAATTATTTTAATAAAGAAAATATTGCAGTTAATGGATTAACATATTTTGATATTGAGTCTGATTTAGATATTGGAAAAGTAGATGAAGAATATTTATTTGAAGTTTTGTCAAAAATTAATTTAGAAGATAGTGAGGCATTATTTGTGTCTTGTACGGCATTACCAGTATTATCGATAATCGATAAGCTTGAAAAAAAAATGAATAAAGTCATTTTATCTAGCAATCAAACATTAATTTGGGAAAGTCTAAATGCTATTGGCTATAAAAATAGTATTGAAGGTTTTGGAAAACTATTTAAATTTAACTAAATGAATTTTACAAAAGAAGAATACAAAAATAGATTAAAGAAGGTTCAAAAATCAATGCAAGATAAAGGCATTGATGTATTAATCTCTCAGGATCCATCGAATATGAATTATTTAACAGGTTATGATGCTTGGTCGTTTTATTATGCCCAATGTGTCATAGTTCATATTAATGCAGATGAGCCCTTATGTTTTGTTAGAGACCAAGATGCTGGTGGAGCATATATTAAAACTTATTTGAAAGATGAAAATATTATAAAGTATGGTGAAAAATATATTCATAATTGGCCGCTTCACCCTTATGAAGCTTTAACAGATATTATTAAAGAAAGAAAATGGGATAAACTTTCTATTGGAGTTGAAATGGACAGTCATTATTTTACTGCCTACTGTTATGAAAAAATAAAATCAGGTTTACCCAATGCAAAAATTTCAGATTGTGAAAGATTAGTCAACTGGGTTAGAGTTGTAAAATCAGATACTGAAATTAATTTAATGAAAGCTGCATCATTAATCGTTCAAACAGGAATGAAGAAAGCTTTTGAAGTAATCAATCCTGGGGTAAGACAATGTGATGCTGTATCAGAAATACAAGCGGCTCTAATAAAGGGAACTCCTGAGTTTGGTGGAGATTATGCGTCTATTGTTCCAATGCTTCCAACTGGCAAAGGTACATCAGCATCTCATTTAACATGGACAGAAGATAAATTTGTAGAAGGCGAAGCAACAATTATTGAACTTTCAGGTTCTCATAAAAAATACCATTGTCCTATGGCAAGAACAGTGCTTCTTGGAAAAGCTGACCAGCTTAAAATTGATACAATGAAAAAAACAAACGAAGCCTTGCAGGCAGGTATTGATGCTATCAAACCAGGAAAAACTGCAGATGATGTGGCTCAGGCATTTTGGAAGGTTCTAGATAAGTACGGTATAGAGAAAACCTCTCGTACTGGATATTCTATCGGAATTGGTTACCCACCTGATTGGGGGGAACACACTTTAAATATATCAAAAGGAGATATGACAATTTTAGAGCCAAATATTACTTTTCATATGATTGCTGTTATGCAATTTGGAAATTGGGGAGTTGAAGCTTCTGAAGCAATAAGAGTTACGGATCAAGGAAGTGAGCTATTTTGTAATTTTTCAAAAGATCTTCACATTAAATAATTAAAATAAAAAAACTTGATAAATAAGCTCACAAATGTTTTAAATCCATTTAGAAAATATGACTAAAAACAAAGAATTTGTAAAATTTGACAATGTAGACAAAAGCTATGATGGCAAAGTATTGGTCGTTAAAGGATTAAATCTAGACATTGAAGAAGGTGAGTTTGTAACTATGCTAGGACCCTCTGGTTCTGGTAAAACAACTTGTCTTATGATGCTGGCTGGTTTTGAAACACCAACTCATGGAGAAATTTATTTAGATGGTAAGGTTATTTCAAATATTCCACCTCACAAAAGAGGAATAGGAATGGTATTCCAGAACTATGCTTTATTTCCACACATGACTGTTTATGAAAATTTAGCTTTTCCATTAAGAGTTAGAAAAATTCCAAAAGATGAAGCTGATAAAAAAATAGATAAAGCTTTATCCATGGTTTCACTTCATGGTTTTGAAGCAAGAATGCCGATGCAATTATCAGGTGGACAACAACAGCGTGTTGCTGTTGCAAGATCATTAGTTTTTGATCCACAAGTGGTATTAATGGATGAACCACTTGGAGCATTAGATAAAAATTTAAGAGAAAGCATGCAATATGAAATTAAACATATTCACGAAAGTATTGGTGTAACAGTTGTTTATGTAACACATGATCAAACCGAGGCGTTAACAATGTCAAATCGAATTGCAGTTTTCAATGATGGTAAAGTTCAACAGTTATCAAGCCCTGATGAATTATATGAAAAACCAGTTAATTCTTTTGTTGCTGAGTTCATTGGAGAAAATAATAAATTTTCAGGACAAGTTTTAGATATTTCAGGAGATAAATGCAAAGTAAAATTAGAAGATGGTACAGAAATTTTAGCAAATCCAGTTGCTGTAAAAGCAAAAGGAGATAAGACTAAAGTTTCACTAAGACCTGAAAGAGCAATTATAGATCCTTCAGATAAGATGGATAATAATCATAAAGGAAAAATAGAAGAAATAATTTATCACGGCGATCACACAAGACTTAGAGTTGACTTACTAGGTAATAAAGATTTTATCCTTAAAGTACCAAATAGTACTGCAAGATTAGACCTTAAAAAGGGTAATGTACTAGATATAGGCTGGAATAGTATTGACTGTAGAGCCTTAGATCCAAAATAATTTAAAAACTATCCTAATAAAATATAAATAAAATAAAGGCAAATTAGCCATAATTGCCTGTTGACTAAAGTATCCTATATTGTTTTACTTTCACTTTATAAAATAACAAACGTTAACGTTAAATAGGAGAGAAAATGAAAAAATTAAGTAAATTATTACTTGCTCTATCTTTTGTACTTTCTATCACGACTTCAGCATTTGCAGTTACTGTAGTGTCTTGGGGTGGTGCTTATACTGAAAGTCAAAAATTAGGGTATGGTGATCCTACTGCTGCTAAATTAGGTATACCTGTAAACTGGGTAGACTACACTGGTGGATTATCAGAGATTAAAGCTCAAAAAGAAGCTGGAAAAATCACTTGGGACATCATCGATGTTTACGCAAAAGACACTATCGTTGGATGTGACGAAGGAATTTTCCATGAATTCGATTTTGATAAAGACTTTGCACCTGCTCCAGATGGAACACCTGCAAGTCAGGACTTCTTTACAAGCATGCCTTCAAAATGTGCAGTTGGAAACATTCTGTACTCTTGGAACTATGCTTATAACGATGCAACAATCGGTGCTAAAAAGCCTAACTCATTGAAAGACTTTTTTGATACTAAAAACTTCCCTGGTAAAAGAGCAATTTACAAAGGTGCAATGTCTAACTTAGAGATTGCTATCACTGCAGACGGTGTAAACCCTGGTAAAGGTTCTGACTTAACTTACAGAAAACTTGAAGCAGATGGCGGTATTGATAGAGCTATGAACAAGCTTAAAGCACTTTGTACAGATCCAAATGGTGGATGTGTATTCTGGAATGCTGGAGCTCAACCACCAGAACTACTAGCTAATGGTGAAGTAGTAATGGCAACTGGTTGGAACGGTAGATTCTTTAATGCGCAAATGGAAGGAACTCCACTTGTACAAGTATGGGATGGACAAATTCTTGACTATGAATATTTTGCATTAGTTAAAGATGGTCCAGGTTATGCTGACGGTAGCGCTATGAAAGTACTTAGAGAAATGACTAGCTCAGAAGGTTTAGCTGGAAGTGCTAAGTATATTGCATACGCACCTTGGAGAAAATCTTCAATTGCTGTTATGGAAGCTGGAGAGCCTTGGTTTAAAGATGGTAAAACAAGTATGGTACCACATATGCCAACAGCACCTGCTAACACAAAAAGATACATTCTTATGAACCCTGATTTCTGGGCAGATAACCAAGATGAAATCGGTGAAAAATGGGAAGCAATGAAAGCTGGTCTATAATTTAGTTTTATAGATTAAGTTTTTGTTATAAAATATTAGGGCGGTTATAAAATAACCGCCCTTTTTTTTTAAGAATTTTAAATATGAGTACAGAAAAAATATTATCATCAGACGGGATACCTCTAGAGATAAGCCTAAAAAAAGCTGAGAGAAAAAATAAGCTAAAGGCTTTAATGCTTGTAGGTCCGTTATTTTTATTCCTTATAATTACATACATATTTCCAATAGGAGACATGCTATTTAGAAGTGTAGATGATCGTATGATCACACAAAAATTACCTAACACATTTGCTGCTTTAGAAAAATGGGATGGAAAAGAATTGCCTGATGAAGCAACTTATGAGGCGTTTTATAAAGATTTCTATCCATTGGCTATAAACAAAGAAGCTGGAAAATTATATCAGAGATTAAACTATGAAAAATCTGGTTTTAGTAGTGGATTAAAAAAAACAAATAGAACAATTAAAAAATTTGAAAAAGCTAATTATAAAGAACAATTTATGGCAACCCATAAAATATGGAAAGACGTGGATTATTGGATTGCTTTAAAGAATACTGCTCCAAATTGGTCTTATGCAAAATATCTAAAAGGTCTTGATTTAAAATTTGATCAAGACAGAAATATTATTCAACAAGATGAAGACAGGAGAATTCATAAAATCCTCTGGTTAAGAACTATAAAAGTTGCATTCTGGGTAACTGTATTCTGCTTTTTGCTTGCTTACCCAATTTCACATTTATTGGCCACACTACCAATGAAATATAGTAATTTATTGATGATATGTGTGTTGTTGCCCTTTTGGACATCACTATTAGTTAGAACTTCTAGCTGGATGGTTTTACTTCAACAACAGGGCCCTATAAACGACCTAATTGTTTGGCTAGGTTGGGCTGCTGATGATAATAGACCTGAGTTAATGTATAATGTTGTTGGCACTTTTGTTGCAATGACACAAATTTTATTACCTTTTATGGTTTTGCCACTTTACAGTGTGATGAAAACAATATCTCCAAGCTTAATGAGAGCTGGAAAATCATTAGGTGGAACTCCATTTACTGCATTTAGACAAATTTATTTTCCATTAACAATTCCAGGAATTGGTGCAGGCTGTTTATTAGTTTTTATTTTAGCTATAGGTTACTATATCACTCCAGCATTAGTTGGTGGAGCGAGTGGATCATTGATTAGTAATACGATTGCGTATCATATGAAGAGTTCTTTAGATTGGTCGTTTGCTGCAGCATTAGGTTCTATGCTGTTAGTTGGAGTGTTAACAATCTACTGGATCTATAATAAATTAGTGGGAATTGATAATATTAAACTAGGATAAATTATGGCATTACCAACTTACACATCCTGGAATTATAGAATTTGGCATTATACTTATTTAACAATTTGTGGGTTGGTATTTTTCTTTTTAATAGCACCGCTATTTGTAATTTTACCACTTTCATTTAATGCAGAACAATACATTCACTTTTCCAAGGGAATGATAGCCCTTGACCCAGACGCATTTTCATTAAGATGGTACGAAGACATGATCTATGGGACTAAAAATCCTTGGGGACTTGCGACAAAAAACAGTTTAATAATAGCTTTCTTTGCTACAATTGGATCTACAGTACTTGGAACGGTAGCTGCTCTAGGGTTAAGTAGTAGGCATATGCCATATAAAGCAGCGTTCATGGCTTTATTAATATCTCCAATGATTGTGCCATTAATTATCTCAGGAACAGCAATATTCTTCTTTATGGCAAAAGTAGGTTTAGCTGCAACACATACAGGAATAATTTTATCTCATATTATTTTGGGTACACCGTTTGTAGTTATTACAGTTACAGCAACTTTAACAGGTTTTGATCATAGTGTAACACGTGCTGCATCAAGTTTGGGGAGTAATCCAGTTAATACTTTTATGAAAATAACATTACCATTAATTTTACCTGGTGTTATTTCTGGTGCATTATTTGCCTTTGTAACTTCATTTGATGAAGTTGTTGTTGTGTTATTCTTAGCAGGACTTGAAAACACTACTATTCCAATTCAAATGTGGGTTGGTCTAAGGGAACAGCTAAGCCCAACAATAATGGCAGTGGCAACTTGTTTAATTATAATGTCCACATTAATTCTTGTTAGTGCAGAACTTTTAAGAAGAAGGTCTGAAAGACTAAGAGGAATTAATAGGTAATTGATTTACTAAGATCATTTTTTTTATTATAAACAATTCTTCAATTTTTAAATCTTATGGAAATTAAAAAAGTAGTAGTTATAGGTTCAGGAACTATGGGTAGTGGAATTGCAGCGCATTTGTGTAATGCAAATATTCCAGTAACTTTATTGGATTTAAAAACTGAAATAAGTGAGCAAGCACGGGATAAAATTTACAAATCGAGACCACCACTTTTGTTAGATAAGTCCAAAATAAAAAACATTAAAGTAGGAAACATTTTAGATAATTTTGATGAAGTAAAAGAAGCTGACTGGGTAGTAGAAGCTGTTGTTGAAAGAATAGATATTAAACATGATATCTATAAAAAAATATTCAAAGAAAGAAAAAAAGGTGCGATAGTATCTTCAAACACATCATCTATTCCTATCAAAATATTATCTCAACACTTATCAGAGGAAGAAAAAAAAGATTTTTGTATTACTCACTTTTTTAATCCAGTCAGATACATGGGATTATTAGAGATAGTTAAAAATGAAAATAATGATTTAGATAAAATAAACTCTCTAAAAGCTTTTTGTGAAACAGAACTTGGAAAAGGTGCAATTATTTGTAATGACACGCCAGGCTTTTTAGGAAATAGAATAGGTGTTTATGCAATGCAAGTTGCAATGACTGAAGCTTTTAAAATGAAACTTAGCATAGAAGAAGCTGATGCAATTTTTGGAAGACCAATGGGTATACCAAAAACAGGTGTGTTTGGTCTTTATGACTTAATTGGTATTGATTTAATGGCCGATGTTTTAAAAAGTTTTATTAAAGAATTATCAGAAAATGACCCTTTTCAAGTAGTTGCAAAAGAAATTCCTTTAGTAAAAAAATTAATTGAAACAGGATATACCGGCCGAAAAGGCAAGGGTGGATTCTATAGAGTTAACAAAACTGGTGAAGTTAAGGTTATGGAAGCAATTAATCTTGAAACTGGAGAATACTCTGCAAGTAAAAAAATTAATATTAAATCAGACAAAATAGACCTTAAAGAATTAATTTCTAGAGAGGATAAGTATGGTGAGTATGCTTGGTCTGTTATTTCTAAGATTATCAAATATGCTTCTTCTTTAGTTCCATCAATTACAAAAGATTTCAATGATATTGATGAAGCAATGAGATTAGGTTTTAATTGGACTAAAGGTCCATTTGAAATGTTAGAAGAAATCAGAGTTGAAACTTTTTTTGGTAAGATTGATGACGTTAAAGGAAATGCTTTTTTAGAAAATTTATCTAAAAACAGAAATCAAGATTTTTATGGATCTAGACAAAAATACACTGACATTGAAACGTTTGGAAAAGCTAAAAAGAAAGCATTAAGTGTAGATGGAAACAGTTCAGCACAGATATATAGATTTAATGATTATAATATTGTTGAGTTTACCACTAAAGCAAATGCTCTAGATTATGATTCAATGGATGCTTTAAAAAAAGCCACAGACAAACCTTTAATTATAATAAATGAAAGCATGCAGTTTTCTGCTGGAGTAAACTTGAGTTATACAATGGATTTTGCGAACAAAAATGATTTTAAATCCATAGAAAAATTTATTAGATATTTTCAAGAAACCTGCAAGCATCTTAAGTATTCTAATCACCCGGTGATATCTGCACCATCAGGTTTAACTCTTGGAGGTGGATTTGAAGTAATGGTCCAAAGTAATTTTGTTGCTTCACATACAAATATTGTAGTTGGATTAGTGGAAACAATAGTTGGACTGATACCAGCTGGAGGTGGATGTAAGGAAATGTTGGCAAGATGGCTTGATACAGACGAGGCTAAAAAAGACCCTCATTATGCACCACTTAAAGTATTTGATATTATTGGTTATGGAAAAACAGCAACTTCACCAATTGAGGCAGAACCATTAAAATACTTAAGACCAGAAGATAAAAAAATAATGAATAGAAATAGTTTACTAGAAGTTTCAAAAAAGATCTTAGACGACAATAAAGAATTTAAAACTCCAACAGAGACTGAATTTAAATTACCAGGAAAAGAAATTTTAATAGAAATGAATAAAATTATAGAAAAACTTTATAAAGAAAAAATTATTCGTGAGCACGGTGTTACAGTTGCAAAGGAATTGGCCCATGTCTTGAGTGGGGGAGACACAACTATTCATAAGACTTTATCGGAAGATGATTTATTTAAGCTAGAATTAGATGCGTTTATGAGATTAATCGAAACAAAAGAAACACAAGATAGAATTAAACACACACTAGCAACAGGAAAACCTTTAATTAATTAAGCATTTTAAAGGAATTAATAAAATCTGGTCTTAAAATATATTCTGAGCGTTTTTCATATTTTATTTTTTTTAAGACTTCTAGACCGTAAAGAACTTTACCAACAGGTGTATATTCACCTTCAAATAATGGTTCATCCTGTAAGATAATAAAAAATTGACTGTCTTCAGTATCGTTCTTAAATGTTCGAGCTAATCCCACACTACCTTTTGTGTAATTAAAGTTATTATCAATTTCTGATTTAATTGTACCTAAACCTGATTTTCCAGTACCAATTTTTCCATAATCTAAGTTTCCCTTCTTACCAAACTCTAAGTCACCAGCCTGAATAAGTTTATTTTCAATTACCCTATGAAAAGCAATATTTTCATAAGCGTTAGATCTAATTAAAGTTACAAATCTTTGAACGGCATTAGGTGAGATATTGGGATAAAGTTCTATAATTACATTTCCACAAGGTGCATTTAAAATTGCTATATTATTTGGTTCCTTAAAGACAATATCCTTTGGATTAATATCTTCGATAAATAAACATTTATTTTTAACTATAAAATATGTGCAGAAAGTTGCGATACCTAATAAAATTAAAAAAACAAAAATAAATTTTTCTGATGTGGAAGCTTTAATTTTTTTTATCATTAGAAAGTAAAAGAATTATCTATTTCTTTTATTTTATTTTCAATATACGAAATTTTATTATTTAAAATAGGATCTAATTTACGAATTTGATTAATTTCTTTTTTCTCTAAGAAGATCATATGCGAATAAACTTCTGCCATATCTTCTGAGGCTGTTGATTTAGAGTATTCTGTAAAAAACCCATCAGTCTCTTGATATTTTTCTAAAGATATATTCTTTGTGCATGTAGAACATTCAGCGTATTTAAATTCAAAATTATTAAATTTAGCCCATTCTTCTTCATTAAAAATATTTTGGTACTGAAGATGCATTACATGAAAAACTTCATGATGAATTACTCTTTCAAAATATTTCTCATTAAATTTGATATCTAGTATTAATGTTTTCATTATATTATCTGGAATACCAGCTGTATATAGTTCTGAGATAGATAAATTTTGACACATTACAATATATTTGAGATTAATTTTTTTTAGATAGTCATAAGAGTATCTATTAAGATTTTTATGAATAATCTTATATTTTAATTCTAAATCTTTCTTATTCGGATTTGAACAAACAATGTTTTTTTGAGTGCCTAGTTGGAAGGGTCTTGCTGCATAAAAATATCTAAGTTTATTTTTGGTATTTATTTCATAAATCTCTAAGTTAGGTATCTTAATTAAATCATAAATAGTATTTGCCTTTAGAGGTGTAATTAAAAAAATTAATAGTAAAATAGCTCTTATTAAGTTCATAATTTTAAAGATAGAAGATATTCCATTCTTAAGGAATGTGGTACATTTTATTTATAAATGAAAAAAGAAAGAAACAAAAATCCAGTACAACCAATAAGTGGAACTAAAGTTCCAAGATTTGCTGGGCCATCTACTTTTGCAAGATTACCAGAATTAAGAGATGTTGAGAGTTGTGACGTAGCAATTGTTGGAATCCCATTTGATGCAGGTACTAGTTACAGACCTGGTGCGAGATTTGGACCTATGAGTATTAGACAGGCGTCAAGACATTTAAGAACTAATTATCATCCAAGTTACGATGTTGAACCATTTAAAGTTCAGCAAGTTGCTGATGCAGGCGACATCACATGTAACCCATTTAACATTGATGAAGCCATTAAACAAATAGAAGAGGGCGCTACGGAACTTTTAAATAAAGTAGGTGGCATTATTAGTTTAGGAGGTGATCATACAATTGCTCTTCCTTTGCTAAGAGCTATTAATAAAATGAATAATGGGCCAGTTGCTTTAGTACATTTTGATGCTCACCTAGATACATGGGACACATATTTTGGAGCGCCCTATACTCATGGAACTCCTTTTAGAAGAGCAAGAGAAGAAAATTTATTTTTAGATGATGCTTCAATGCATGTTGGGATTAGAGGTCCTCTTTACAGTAGAGATGATATTAAAAATGATGAAGAGTTTGGTTTTAAAATCATTCACTGTGATGAATTTCAAACACAAGGTACAGATAAAATTGCTGAAAGAATAAGAAAAAGAGTTGGGAACAATCCACTTTATTTATCTATTGACATAGATGTTTTGGATCCTGCTTTTGCACCAGGAACGGGTACACCCGAAATTGCAGGAATGACTACAAGAGAAATGGTTAATGTTATAAGAGGCCTTTCAGGTTTAAATTTAATTTCTGCGGATGTAGTTGAAGTGTCTCCAGCATATGACCATGCAGAAGTTACATCTTTAGCAGCAGCTACAATTGTTTATGAATTAACTAATTTGTTTGCAAAAGTTAAAAGATAATATAATTTTTAGAAATGCTAGATAAAAAAAAATTTTATATAAATGGAGAATGGGTTTCTCCAAAAAAATCAAATGATTTCAAAGTAATTGACCCTTCAACTGAAGAGGAATGCGCAGTTATATCTTTAGCTGGAGTTGATGATGTAAATGATGCTGTAAGTGCTGCAACTAGAGCATTTGAAACTTGGGCCTTTTCCACTAAAGAAGAAAGATTAAAGTATTTAGAAGCCCTTTATGAAGTTTATAAAAAAAGATGGAATGATATGGCTGAGGCAATCTCACTTGAAATGGGATCGCCGATAGATTTTTCAACACAATTACAAGCGGGAACTGGAGCTAGCCACATAAAATCCTATATAAAAGTTTTAAAAGAATACACATTTGAAGCAAAATTAGGAGAACATGCTCTTAATAATAATATTTTGCATGAACCAAAAGGAGTTTGTGCATTAATTACTCCATGGAATTGGCCAATGAATCAGGTTTGCTTGAAAGTGATTCCTGCTATAGCAGCTGGATGTACAATGGTTCTTAAACCATCTGAGATAGCTCCATTATCATCAATAATTTTAGCAGAAATGATTGACGAAATTAAACTACCAAAAGGCGTTTTTAATCTTATTAACGGAGATGGTGCTGTTGCTGGTAATGCACTTACTAGTCATCCAGATGTAAACATGGTTTCATTTACAGGATCAACTAGAGCAGGTGCTTTAATTTCTCAAAATGCTGCAAGTGATTTTAAAAGAATTAGTCTTGAACTTGGAGGGAAAGGTGCAAATATCATATTTAAAGATGCTGACGCTGAAGCAGTTGAAAGAGGTGCTTTAAGATGTTTTAGAAATTCAGGGCAATCATGTAATGCTCCAACAAGAATGTTAGTTGAAAAATCAATCTATGCAGATGCAGTGGAAAGAGTTAAAAATTTTGCTAACTCAATGAAAGTTGATGTTGCAACAAAAAATGGTGATCATATTGGTCCTGTTGTTTCAAAAACTCAATTTGAAAAAATTCAAACATTAATACAGATTGGAATTGACGAAGGTGCAAAATTAGTTGCTGGTGGAACAGGCAAACCAGATGGCCTTGATAAAGGTTATTTTGTTAAACCTACAGCATTTGCGGATGTTAATAACCAAATGCAGATTGCAAGAACAGAAATATTTGGTCCTGTTTTGTCAATTATACCTTTTGAAACTGAAGAAGAAGCTATTGCTATAGCTAATGACACTCCGTATGGATTATTAAATTTTATTCAAACTCAAGATCAAGAAAAAGCGAATAGAGTTGCTAGAAAATTAAGATCAGGAATGGTCGATATTAATGGTGCAGGCTTAGCTCCTGATGCCCCTTTTGGTGGATACAAACATTCAGGTATTGGCCGTGAAGCTGGTAAATTAGGTTTAGAAGAATATTTAGAAGTTAAGGTAGTTAGTGGTTGGAACGATTAATTTAACTAAATTAACAATTTGTTAATTTATTACAGATTTTTCTTTAATGCCATCAAGCAAGCTTAAACATTTTTTAAGCTCATCAAGAATTATAAATTCATCAATTTTGTGAGCTTGCTCAATCGAGCCTGGTCCACACACAACTGTGCTTATTCCTATTTCTTGAAATAAACCAGCTTCAGTTCCAAATGACACAACTTCTCTTGTGTTGTCTCCTGTTAAACTTGAAACTAGTTCACAAGCATTCGATTTTTCATCTCTATCAAAACCAGTGACTTCACCAATAATTTTTTTTTTAATTGATGCGTTAGGAAAAACTTTTTTCATATCTGGTAAAAGTATTTCATTTGCATATTTATCTATTTTTGCATTTAAAAAAACACCATCTTCTTTGACGACAGGTCTTGTTTCCCAATTCACATGACATTTATCCGCTATTACATTGTGTGCTATACCGCCAAAAATCCCTCCAATTGATAAAGTAGAGTGAGGAGGGTCAAAAATAGAGTCTTTAGGTGATCTTTCTTTTAATTCTTCTCTTAATTCAATTAGTTTATTCACATATCTTGATGCGTATTCAACAGCACTAACTCCCTTGTGTGGAGCAGAACTATGACCTGCTAAACCCTCAAAATAAGTTGTGTATTCATAACATCCTTTGTGTGCATCTATTATTTTCATATTAGTAGGCTCACCAATTATACAAATTCCATCTTTAACACCTCTTTTTTTTAACTCTTCAATTAAAATTGGAGCTCCTATACAGGCAGTTTCTTCATCAAACGTATATGAGAAATGAATATCTCTATCTAAATTAGCTTTTGCATAAATAGGAGCAAAAGCTAACGTGCAAGCTATAAAACCTTTCATATCACAAGAACCTCTACCAAAAAGTTTGTCATCTTTTATTGTTGCAACAAATGGATCGGTACTCCATCCCTTAGAAACTGGAACAACATCAGTATGACCTGATAAAATTATAGGTTTTTTATTACTAGGTTTCTTTGCTTTAAGTGTAGCAAAAAGATTAACTCTTTTTTTTTCATCGTCAAAAGTTTTAAATGAAGTAGCACCTAGTTTGTTTAGAATTTCATCACAATAGTTAATTAATGAACTATTGTCTTCTCCAGATATAGTTTTGAAACTAATTAAATCAGTTAAGATTTTAACAGAGTTGTTGAATAATTGATCTGAACTATTTTCTGTACTCATAATATAGTTGTATTATATATTAAATTTATGAAAGAACAAATAACCTATGATATTTTTGATAAAATAGACATTAGAGTAGGCACTGTAATATCAGTTAAAAAAAATGAAAAAGCTAGAAAACCCTCACTAGTAATTGAAGTGGATTTTGGAAAAGATATAGGTGTTAAACAATCATCCGCACAAATTACGCATTATTACAATGAAGAAAATTTAAAAGGTAAACAAGTTATTGGTGTTTGTAACTTTCCAGAAAAAAATATTGCAGGTGTAGTTTCACAAGTTCTTATTTTAGGTTCGATTGATAATGAAGGCAAAGTTATACTAGTTCACCCATCTCAACAATCAGAGAATGGGCTTCCAATAGCTTAAACTTTATGCATCCTGAATTATTTTTATTGATTGGAATTTCTTGTTCATTAGGTTTTACACCAGGACCTAATAATGCTGTTGCTTCTTACTCAGGTTTTAATTTTGGTATAAAAAAAACAATTCCATTGATAATGGGAGTTTGGTTGGGTTATACTGTGTTAGTAATTTTGATCAATTTTGTATTGATATCAACTTTTATTAAATATCCACTAATCCAGGAAGTGATCAGAATATTAGGAACTTTATTCCTCATATATTTAGCTTATAAAATTTCATTTTCTGAAACATCCAAAGAGGGTAAAAAAATTAATCCAGTAAAATTTATCGATACTTTTACATTCCAGTTTTTAAACCCTAAAGGAGTAATGGCAGCTATTACATTGATCTCAAAATTTGTATTAGAAAACGATTACTTAAATAGTTCTTTAACAGTTATTATCGTTTGCTCTTTGACAGCTCTAACAAGTATTACAGCATGGGCTTTTTTAGGTAAGTTTTTAAGGAATTTTGCGACAAATAATAATTTTATTAAACGATTTAATTATGCTATGTCCTTGCTACTTATTGTTTGTATAATAGGGTTCTATATCTAAATTAAATGAAACCAGGAAATCAAAATTCTTATAACTCCCTAAAAACTATCAGTATTAATGATAGGGACTACAAATATTATGCTTTAGTAGAAGCAGAAAAGAACGGTTTAGATGGAATTTCAAAACTTCCAAAGTCATTAAAAGTTTTGTTAGAAAATCTTTTAAGATACGAGGACGATCTGTCAGTTACTAAAAGTCAAATAGAAGCAATTAAAGAATGGCTAAAGACAAAAAAATCATTAACTGAGATAGCTTATAGACCAGCTAGAGTTTTGTTACAGGACTACACGGGAATACCAGCAGTTGCTGATCTTGCAGCTATGAGAGAAGCGGTTAAAGAAAAAAATAAAGATCCCAATACAATCAACCCACTTTCTGCAGTTGATCTAGTTATTGATCACTCTGTACAAGTAGATAAATCTGCAAACTCAGATTCATTTGAAAAAAATGTTGATATTGAATTTAAAAGAAATGGTGAGAGATATTCTTTTTTAAAATGGGGACAACAAGCTTTTAATAACTTTAGAATTGTTCCCCCTGGAACTGGGATTTGTCACCAGGTCAATTTAGAATATTTATCAAAAGTAGTCTGGTCTGAAAAATTTCAAAACGAAGACTATTTATTTCCTGACACGTTAGTTGGTACTGATAGTCACACTACTATGGTTAATGGTTTATCAGTTCTTGGTTGGGGTGTTGGTGGAATAGAAGCTGAAGCTGGAATGTTAGGTCAGCCAATTTCAATGTTAATTCCAGAAGTAATAGGATTTGAAGTTAAAAATAAAATGCCAGAAGGTACTACTGCGACAGATTTAGTTTTAACAGTTGTAAAAATGTTAAGAGATAAAGGAGTTGTTGGAAAATTTGTTGAATTTTATGGTGAAGGTTTAAAGAATTTAACTCTTGCTGATAGAGCAACAATTGCAAATATGGCACCAGAATATGGAGCAACATGTGGCTTTTTCCCAATTGATGAAGAGACATTAAAGTATTTAAGATTCTCAGGTAGAGATGAGAACACAGTAAATATAGTTGAGAAATATGCAAAAGAACAAGGTTTATGGGCTAATGACCAAGTTGAATTTACTGATACCTTATCGTTAGATATGTCTACAGTTGTTCCAACTATTTCAGGACCTAAAAGACCTCAGGACAAAGTTTTATTAACAGATGCATCTACCGGATTTAAAAAAGTTTTTGAAGATGCAACTAATAGAAAAGAACAGCATATTTCAAAAGTATCAGGAACAGATTATGAAATTAAAGATGGCTCAATATTAATTGCAGCTATTACTTCATGTACAAATACATCCAATCCAAATGTATTAATTGGTGCTGGGTTATTAGCAAAAAAAGCAGTTGAACTTGGTTTAGAAACCAAACCTTGGGTTAAAACATCATTAGCACCAGGCTCACAAGTAGTTACAGATTATTTAGCAAAAGCAGGACTGAATGTATTTTTAGATAAACTTGGTTTCAATTTGGTTGGATATGGTTGCACGACTTGCATAGGAAATTCAGGCCCTTTACCAGAGGAAATTGTTAAAGCAATAGACAAGGAAAACATCTACGCTGTGTCAGTTTTATCTGGAAATAGAAATTTTGAAGGAAGAATTTCTCCACATATAAAAGCTAATTACTTAGCATCACCACCACTTGTAGTAGCTTATGCACTTGCTGGTCACATGGAATTTGATTTATACAAAGAGCCTTTAGGAAAAAGTAAAGATGGTAAAGATGTATTTTTAAAAGATATTTGGCCATCTAATAAGGAAATTGAAGACACATTAAGAGAATCTCTAAATGCAGAGATGTTTGTTAAAAGATATTCAAATGTTTCAGAAGGCCCTAAACAGTGGCAAGAAATTAAAACTGAAAATACCAGTATTTACAATTGGGATTCAAGTTCAACTTATGTGAAGAAACCGCCATTTTTTGAAAATTTATCTGATCAACCTGAGGGTTTTAAACCTATTAAAGAGGCAAGACCACTTTTGATTTTAGGGGATATGGTTACAACTGATCATATTTCTCCAGCAGGAAATATTCAAAAAGAAAGCCCAACAGGTGAGTATTTTATGGAACATCAAATACTTCCAACAGATTATAACTCTTATGGATCAAGAAGAGGAAACCATGAGGTAATGATGAGAGGAACTTTTGCAAATATTAGAATAAGAAATGAAATGGCACCAGGAACAGAAGGTGGGTTTACAAAATTATATCCAGAAGAAAAAGTAATGCCAGTTTATAATGCTGTTGAGGAATATAAAAAAAGAGGCACAGACCTTGTTGTTATAGGTGGAAAAGAATATGGAACAGGATCGTCAAGAGATTGGGCTGCCAAAGGAACAAAACTATTAGGTGTTAAAGTTGTAATAGCAGAAAGTTTTGAAAGAATTCATAGATCTAATTTAATTGGAATGGGTGTTTTACCTCTACAATTTACCGAAGGACACGATAGGGTAAACTTAAAATTAATTGGTTCAGAGTTGATAACAGTTCTTCAAATTGAAGAGGGTATAAATGCATCAGATCATGTTCAAGTTGAAATAAAATATGCCTCGGGAGACATTAAAAAGATCAAAACGCTATGTAGAATAGACACTAAAAACGAATTAGAGTATTATAAAAATGGTGGAATACTTCAGTATGTATTAAGGAATATGATATAGAAATGGACGAAGAAATTACAATCATAGATACAAACGCAAGAAATGAGAGAATAAAAAATTTTTTTATAGATAATAAAAAAAAACTTATAATAATTATTTCAATAATATTAGTAATTATAATTGGCTATCTATCATTTGAAAATTCTAAAGAAAAAAATAAAATTAAATTAGCTAATCAATACAACTTAGCATTAATAGATCTTAATCCTGAAAATAAACAAAAAACAATTGATGAAATGGTTAATGTTGTAAAAAGTAATGATGCAACTTATTCTCCATTAGCTTTATACCATCTACTAGACAATAATTTATTAGAGAACAATGATGAGATAAATATATTATTTAATGAGTTAATTGAAAATACAAAACTTGATAATGAAATTAAGAATTTGATTATATATAAAAAAGCATTATTTAATTCAGACTTTGTTAGTGAAAATGAATTATTGAAAATACTTAATCCAGTAATTAATTCTGAAAGTATCTGGAAGTCTCATGCATTATACTTACTTGCAGAATTTTTTTATTCAAAAGATGAAAAACAAAAAGCTAAAGAATTTTTTAACCAAATTATAATTTTACCTAATGCTAACAACACAATTAAAACTGAGTCACAAAAGAGACTAAACAGAGACCTTGGTGAATAAAGTACTATTATCAGTCCTAATCCTCTTAATTTTAAACAATTGCTCAACTAGTAAAAAAGCAGGTTTTTGGAATAAAGATGACAAAAATCAACAGCAAATTGAAAATAACAAAACTATTTTAACCAAACAAATAAGACCTGAAGAAGAATTTAATTCAAATCTTTATGTTAAAATATCAAATGGCAAGCTAAATCAAAACAGCTTGAATGATCAAAATGATACTGGCGAACTAACTTATGAAGGGGTCTTAGAAAAAATTGGAAAATATAACTTTTCTAAATTTAATGATTTTGATTTTATAAGTCCCAGCCCTTTATTTTATAATAATAATTTAGTTTTTTATGACAACAAAGGTGAAATAACTTTTTACGATGAAAACCAAAAAACTTTATGGAAAAATAATTTTTACAATAAAAGTGAAAAAAAAATTAGGCCAAGACTAAATTTTGCATTAAAAAACAATATATTAATTGTAACAGATGATGTGGCAAAATATTATGCAATTAATATTGATACAGGAGAGCTATTATGGACAAAAACAAACATAGTTCCTTTTAACTCTAACATTAAAATAAAAAATGATGTTTTTTATGTGGTCGATTATAAAAATATTCTAAGATCAATATCAATAAAGGATGGATCAGAAATATGGAATTTAAAAACTGAAGAGTCTTTAACAAAATCAAATACCCAAATATCAATTGCGATCGATGATAAAAATATTTATTTTAATAATTCAATTGGAGACATCACAGCGGTAGATATAAAATCTGGTCAACTGGTGTGGCAACTACCCACACAAAATAATAATATTAGTCAAAATGCATTTCAATTATCTAATTCAGAATTAGTTATCAATGAAAACACAATATTTTTCTCTAATAATAAAAATGAATTTTATTCTATTGATAGTGCTACAGGATTAATTAATTGGAAAACTGAGATTAGCTCAGATCTTAAACCTGTTGTTATTGGCAAACTTATAATAACCATATCTGAAAAAGGATATTTATATATTATTGACAAAAAATCAGGGAATATAATAAGAATTAACGATTTATATAAAAACTATAAAGATAAAAAAAGAAACCAAATAAAACCTACTGGTTTTATCGTAGCTTTGAATAAAATATATTTAACTAATAGTGACGGAAAATTAATTATTGTAAATAGTAATGAAGGTAACATCTTGAATGTAGTAAAAGTTTCAGGAAGTAAAATTTTGCAGCCATTTATAAATGAAAATAATCTTTTTTTAATAAGCAACGGTTCTATTATCAAATTTAATTAGTAATGTTTCTTAAGTTACTCGATAAATTAGGAAGAAAAAAAGTTGTTTTAGATCGTGGACCTTCCCACCCCAAATTTAATGAAGCTAAACCCTGGATGAATAGATATTATGTTTTATTAAGACATAGGCCTAAATGGTTTCCATTTAATATTTTATTACATGAAATGTTAGCAGACGATCATGGGGAAGGGGTTCATAATCACACATTTCCTTACATAACTGTTATATTAAGAGGGGGGTATTGGGAAACGTTAAAAAATGGAAGATTTTGGAGACCGCCTGGATATATTGGTTTTAGATCAGCAAATAATTTACACAGAGTTGATCTTAAACCAGGAACAAGACCTCTTACATTATTTTTATCTGGTCCTTTTGGATTAAGAAAAGGGCCTAGATCAGAATATGGTATAGATTTTAAAACAACAAATGAATTTAAATAAATTATTTCTTAGTTATTGTAAAATTAACAATTTAGAAATTAATCCCAATCAATTAGGCTCAATCGATGAGCTGAATTTATTCTATAATCAAAACTTTAATAAATCACTTCTAAAAAAAATATTTACTAAACAAAATTATAAAACAGGGTTTTATTTACAAGGGGATGTGGGTGTGGGTAAAACCATGATACTAAATTTTTTTTATAATAAATTTGATAAAACTAAACAAAGATTTCACTTTAACGAGTTTATGATTAGTTTTCATGACTTTGTATTTAAAAACAAAGAAAATAAACAAGAAAATATTATAGATAAATTTGTTCAAAAACTAAAAAATAAATCTAAATTAATTTATTTTGATGAGTTTCAGGTTACAAATATTGTAGATGCTATGATTTTAGGTAGCTTATTCAAAAAAATATTTGATGAGAATATTAAAGTTTTATTTTCATCAAATACTAAAATAAATGATCTTTACAAAGATGGATTACAAAGAGATCAATTTCTTCCCTTTATTAAAATAATGAAGGAAAGATCTTATGAGACACAATTAATTATCCAAGATGATTATAGGAAGTCTGTAAAAAACAGAAATGAAAGATATTTTTATCCATTAAATGAATCAACTAATTTTAAACTTAATAAATTTTTTAGAAAAATAACAAAAAATCTTACTAATCAAGAAATGATCTTAAGTATTAAAGGTAGAAAGCTTACTATTAAGAATTACTTTAATGGAATAGCACGTTTTGATTTTAAAGAGTTATGTTCTAAAAATATTGGAGCTGAAGATTACATTAAAATAACTGAAGTATGCAATTTTATTGTTATAGAAAATATTCCAATTTTTAATAGTGATAATTCTAATCAACAACAAAGATTTATTACTTTAATTGATATTCTTTATGAAAAAAATATACCACTTATGATAACTTCTCAACTACAATTAGATTTATTAAGCTCTTCTGAAGATTTAAAAAAGATATTTAAAAGAACCATTAGTAGGTTGTATGAATTAACATCTATTAAGTATACGAAGTTATGAGACAAGAGTTTTTTAATTTAGAATTGAGTACTAATGGCCAGAGTCTCTATGAATTTACAAGCGAAACTAATAAATGGATCAAGGATAATGAATTTAATAATGGAATTATCAATATAAGTATTCAACACACCAGTGCTTCTTTAATAATTCAAGAGAATGCTGATCCAGATGTTCAGAGTGATTTAGTAAATTTTTTTAATAAGCTCGTACCTATGGACAATTCCCTTTACATCCATACAGCTGAGGGAAAAGATGACATGCCTGCACATATAAAATCTGCGTTAACTAATAATCAAATCTCTTTAAGCGTTAAAAACAATGAGTTATTACTTGGTACCTGGCAGGGTTTATATCTTTTTGAGCACAGAATTGAGAAGCAAAAAAGATTGATTATTCTTCATTATTTAGGAGATTAGTTTTTTTTAATTGTTTTAAAAGCATCTAGAGCAGCATTTCTTGCTTCAACGTGATCTACAATTGGTTTTGGATAGTTGATACCAACAATTAATTTAATCTGTTCTTGGTATTTGGTTTCAAGTTCCCATGGCTTGTATAAAAATTTATTAGGCATGTTTTTAAGTTCAGGAACCCACTTTTTTGTATAAATCCCATCTTTGTCAAATTTTTCACCCTGGAGAATAGGATTGAAGATTCTAAAGTATGGAGCTGCATCTGCACCACATCCTGCAACCCATTGCCATTGAGCAACGTTACTAGCTTCATTATAATCAACTAAACAATTTTTAAAATGTTTTTCACCCTCCATCCAATGAATTCTTAAATGCTTAACAAGAAAAGAAGCAACAATCATTCGAACTCTATTGTGCATCCATCCTGTTTCGTATAGTTCTCTCATTCCAGCATCTACAATAGGGTATCCTGTCATGCCTGCTTTCCAAGCTTTAAGAAATTTATCATTTTTAACCCAAGGAAAATTGTCAAAATCTTTTCTAAGATTGCCTTTTAACATTTGTGGAAAGTAATTAATTAAACTATGAGAAAATTCTCTCCATCCTAATTCATTAATATACTTTCTATATCCAATTTTTTTAATTTTAATGTCTTGGCATTTCTTCCAAATTGTTTCTACATGTATTTGACCAAATTTTAAGAAAGGAGATAACTTGGAGGTTCCATTAACACCTGGAACATCTCGTGCATCACCATAGTCCTCAATTTTATTATTTATTAATTCTTGTAAATATTTTTTAGCTTCTTTTTCTGATGGGTTCCAGTATTTCTCAAATTTTTTATACCAATTTTTTTTAGGTAAAATTTCTTTTATAGAAATTGAATTTTTAAATATGTTTATCTTTTTAGTTTTTGATTTAACTTGTATTAATTTTGAAGGTGCTTTTGAAATATAATGCTGTTCAGTTTTTTTCCAAAATGGAGTGAATACTTTATAGGGAGTGCCATCGTCTTTAGTCATTTCTTGAAATTCTACAAGAATGTTTCCTTTAAAATATTTATATTGAATCTCATTTTTAATAAATAGATCTCTTATCTTTTTGCCTTTATTAATTACATCTGGCTCATAAACTTTACTCCAATAGACAGTAACATCATCTTTCTTTTTTAAAATTGATAATACCTCTAGTTCATCACCTAACTGAACTTCCAATGTGATATTTAATTTCTTTAGATCTATACTTAAATTTTCTAATGATTTGGACAGCCACCATTTTTGAGCCTCTCTTTTTTTATCAAAGTTTTTTGGGTTATATATATAAAGAGCACTTACATACTCATGATTTTGAGTTGCTGTCGCTAAGGCTTCGTTATATTCAATTCTAAAATCTTCTCTAATCCAAACAATGGCTTTTTTTGTCATATTTACTCAGATTTTTTGCAATCCATCACTTAGTAGTTTTTGATACATTGCACTATCAGTTAAACCTTCACAACCAAATAAAAGTACATTTGATTGTTCATTTAACTCTAGCTTATCTAGGTATTCTTTATTGTTAAATGAGCTTATTAACGCGATTATACCTGGGACCGCACATTCACCAGCTATTATTTTTTCATCGGATAAACACTTTTCTGTTAGCAATGCTACAGTAGTTGAGATTGCTTCATCAGATATAGTTAAACAATAATTCGAAGAATTTTTTAAAATTTCCCAGGCAATACTTGATACATCACCACATGACATTCCACCCATTACTGTTTCCTTTTTAATATCAACACTTGTGGGTTTATTATTCTTAATACTTTGAAATACACAGTCTGCATTTTCTGGTTCAACAATAATAAATTTTGGAATGTTTTGTGATAATTTTGCAAAGCCAGCAATCATTGCTGCAGCCATTCCACCAACTCCAGCTTGAAGAAATACGTGTGATATTGAATTAGATTTTACTTCATCTAAAATTTCTTTAATCATTATGGTGTATCCAGCCATAATTAATTTTGGTACTTCCTTGTAACCTTCCCAAGACACATCTTGCACAATTTCCCAATTATTTTCTTTAGATTGTTTTATGCATTCTTTTAATGAATTATCATAATTACCTTTAACTCTAATCACTTCAGCATCCAATTTACGCATTGCTTCAGCTCTAGATTCACTAACAAATTCACTTATAAATATTTTACATTTTAATCCAAGTCTTTGAGCTCCCCAGGCTACAGATCGACCATGATTTCCAGCTGTTGCTGTTGATACAGTTATATTCTTTTTTTCACTGGCAATCTTGTAAACAGCAAAAGCTCCACCTAAAGCTTTAAAAGATTTTAGATCAAACCGTTTATCCTCATCTTTGTAGTAAATATTTTTAAACTTTAATTCATCATTTAGTTTATTTAATTTAACCAATGGAGTGGGGGCATAATTATCCCAACTAGATATAGCCTTAATTGCTTCATCTATAAATTTTTCTGGAAGTTGCGTAAGTATATTTTCTTTATTAAATTTATAATTTTTATTCTCTAAAAATGATGTAATAGACCAAAGGTCTTTCTGCATGATTGATTTCATTTATTAACAATCAAGAGTGCTATTTTTTTCCCAGTGAGTTACCGAGCTTTTTTTATCAAATTTTTCTTCTTGATTAAAATCATTAATTTCAGACCTTTTTAACTTTAGATAGCTTTTAATAGTATCACCGCCAAATGCTTCCTTAATTTCTTTACTATTTTCTAGTTGATCTAATGCATCTTCAATTATGTCAGGTAATTTTTTTAGGTGAGGGTAATTTTTATGATCAGTGTACATATTACAAGATAAAGGTTCACCAGGATCTATTTTATTATTTATTCCATGTAAACCAGCAGCTATTACTCCAGCTTGAAGCAAATAAGGATTTACTGCTCCGTCCATTAACCTTAGTTCAAATCTACCTTTATCTGGAATTCTTATCATATGAGTTCTATTATTTCCTGTATAAGAAATACTACTAGGTGACCATGTAGCTCCCGATTTTGTTGGTGGTGCATTTATTCTTCTATAACTATTAATTGTCGGATTAAAAAATGCTGTCAAAGGCTGAGTAAGTTTCATAATTCCACCTAGAAAATTATATGCTAATTTGCTCAAACCTAATTTGTCTCCATTATCTAGAAATTTATTAATTTTTCCATTCCATAAAGAGATGTGAGCATGACAGCCATTTCCTGTTAAATTGCTAAAAGGTTTTGGCATAAATGTTGCTCTCAAACCATGTTTTTCAGCTAATGATTTCACCATATATTTAAAGAATACATGTCTATCAGCTGTAGTTAAACAATCTGTATAATCCCAATTCATTTCAAACTGGCCATTAGCGTCCTCATGATCATTTTGGTATGGGTTCCAACCCATAGTAATCATGCTATCGCATATTTCTTTGATTAAATCATATCTCCTCATTAAAGCAGACTGATCGTAACAAGGTTTTGATTGAGTGTCTCTTGCATCAGCAATTTTACTCCCATCTTCTGAGATCAAAAAATATTCACACTCTACACCTGACTTCATGACTAAATCTTTTTTATGTAATTTATTAATTTGCTCTTTGAGCATTACTCTAGGTGAAGCCTTAACTGGTTTACCATACATATATAAATCAGAAGCTAACCAGCCAATTTCTTTGTTCCAAGGCAATTGAATTAAACTTTTAGGATCTGGTAGAGCAAACATATCCCCATCTGCAGGAGACATATCTAGCCAAGTTGCAAAACCCGCAAAACCCGCCCCATTCTTTTGCATGTCTGCAATCGCTTGTGCTGGTACTAATTTTGATCTCAAGACACCAAAAAAATCTACAAAACTAATCAAAAAATATTTTATTTTTTTAGCTTTAGCAATTTTAGATAAATTAATAGGCATATTTTATTTCTTAATTTACAACTGTTAATTAGTCTTCACAATACTATTTTTTATTTTTTAGTCCTGGTATCCAATCTGTTCCAGCCAGCGGAACTCTTGCCATAGCTGCAGCTTCTACTGTTAAAGCTGCTAAATCTTCAGGTTCTAAATTTCTTACATCTGATTTTCCATTTGCTCTTGCTAATGTTTGCAACTCTAGGGTTAATGTGGATAAATAATTTTTTAATCTTTTACCCCCCTCTATAGGATTGAGTCTTTTTTCTAGTATAGGATCTTGTGTAGCAACACCTACAGGACATTTTCCTGTATGACAGTGATGACAGTAACCTGGCTCTGTTCCAAGTTTTTCGTAATCTTTTCTATAAAGATCTGCATTACAATTTAAAGCCATCATAGCAGCAGATCCTATTGATACAGCATCTGCTCCCATTGCAATTGCTTTTGCAACATCAGCACCAGTTCTAATTCCACCAGAAACAATTAATTGAACTTTTCTATGCATGTTCAATTCTTTTAAAGCATCTACAGATTCTCTTAAGGCACCAAGAGTTGGTATTCCCACATGTTCTATAAAAACATCTTGTGTTGCAGCTGTTCCACCTTGCATTCCATCTAACACAACAACATCAGCACCAGCTTTTACTGCTAAAGTCGTATCATAGTATGGCCTTGCTGCTCCAACTTTTATATAAATTGGTTTTTCCCAATTTGTAATCTCTCTCAATTCTTGAATTTTTATTTCTAAATCGTCAGGTCCTGTCCAATCTGGATGTCGACAAGCACTTCTTTGATCTATGCCCTCAGGTAAAGTTCTCATACCAGCAACTCTTTTATTAATCTTTTGTCCAAGAAGCATTCCACCCCCTCCAGGTTTTGCGCCTTGTCCCACAACTATTTCTATAGCATCTGCTTTTCTTAAATCATCTGGATTCATACCGTATCGAGAAGGTAATAATTGATATACTAGATATTTAGAAGATCCTCTTTCTTCTTTTGTCATGCCTCCATCTCCAGTGGTTGTCGAAGTTCCCATAGCAGAAGCACCTCTGCCTAAAGCTTCCTTTGCATTGGCACCTAAAGCTCCAAAACTCATTCCAGCAATAGTAATTGGTATATCTAATTTAATAGGATTTTTTGCAAAACGGTCCCCAAGTATTACAGAGGTATTACATTTCTCTCTATAACCTTCTAATGGATATCTAGACATGGAAGCTCCTAAAAATACCAAGTCATCAAAGTCTGGAACTTTTCTTTTAGCACCCAATCCTCTGATTTGGTAAATTCCTTCCTTAGCAGCTCTTTGAATTTCTTTAATTGTTGAAGATGGAAATGTTTTAAATTCTTTTAAATCTTTTTTCATAACTAATATGAGCTCACATTATCAATTTTAAAATTATATAAATTTCTCGCAGATCCATATCTTTTAAATTTTTTAGCATCCTCAGATATATTCAAATCTTTAAAAATCTTATTTAATTCTTTTATATTTTTATCATCCATTTTTTTTTCTATACAATCAGAACCTAAACTTTTAACCTTACCTTTAACAAATATTTTAGCCTCATAAATTGAGTCTCCTAAATCAGCATCAGCGTCTCCCAAAATAATTAAATTACCTTTTTGAGCCATAAATGCTGACATATGACCAACAGATCCCTTTACAATAATGTTAATCCCTTTCATTGATATGCCACATCTTGAACTTGCGTCTCCTTCAATAATTAAAGAACCACCATGACCAGTTGCACCAGCAGATTGAGAAGCATTGCCTTTGATAATTACTTTACCAGACATCATGTTTTCAGCTACACCCGTTCCAACATTTCCGTGTACGGTAATAGAAGCATTTTTATTCATCCCAGCACAATAATAGCCAGTGTGTCCTTTTATTGAAACTTCAATATCATCTTTTAAACCTGCACAAATAGCGTGTTGACCTTGGGGGTTTAAAATTTGGAAACTTCTGTTATTTTTTTCTCTACTAACATTTTGTAGTAGTTGATTAATTTCTCTTAGTTTTTTTTTATTTAGATCTAAATTCATAATTTACCAGTGATAAACAATACCAGGTTTTGGTTCAAAAATTTTAGCTGTGTTTACATTTGGCAAGTGCGCCATACATTGAAATTCTGAAGCAACCGCTACATAATCTTTTGTTTCTGCAACAACTGCTGGCTTGCAAGCTATTTCATCTCTCAACAATGCAAAACCATCTTTAGTACCAGCTATAAAGGTGTAAAAACCATCCAAATCTTTTAGGCTATTCTTTAGGGTTTCTTCTAGATTTTCTCCTTTTGAAATTTGATTAGAGATGTAACCAGCCGCAACCTCAGTATCATTTTCTGAATTAAATTTCTGACCTTCTTTTTTTAAAGATCTTCGAATGTTGTTATGATTTGAAAGAGATCCATTATGAACCAAGCACTCATCCTCTGATGTAGAGTAGGGATGAGAACCTTGAGTTGTAATTGCACTTTCTGTTGCCATTCTAGTATGCCCTATTGCATGAGTTCCTGAAAAAGAAGATAATTTAAATTTTCTAACAACGTCTTTAGGGTTACCTGTTTGTTTAAAAATATTAATACTTTTACCATAACCCACCAAAGAAACTTCTTTTAATTTAGAGTCTAAGATTTCTAATACTTTTTTTGGTTTTTCATCTGTTTCAAGCACTACATGATCTGAAAAAGTTTTAAGTGTTATTTTTTTTAAAAATTTAGATATTTTTTTTTTAAATTCTTTATCTGTTAATTGATTTAAACAAATAGAGTATTTAAATTTATTCTTATTTTGCTTTGTATATATTGCAAATCCAGCACTATCAGGGCCTCTAGTCGCCATACCATCAAGCATTCCAGACAGAAATTTACCAAGATCTTTTTCGTATTTTTTTGTTTTAAGATAAATTCCTACTATTCCACACATAGATTTTTAAGTTTATTTAATTAAAGATATTAAAAATTCCTTATAGTAGAAAATATTTCCTACTACAATGATGATAATAGCTGCTATCACTCCGTACTTTGCTTTTGGAAAAACGACACCTCTCATCTTACTTGGTCTTTGATCTTCTTGATTATTCTCATTCATATAGAATTTTTATAAAAAAAAGGGCGCCACAATTAAGCAGCGCCCAAAGTTTATTTAATATTACCAGTCGGTAATATTGCTTTTATGATCATTTGCACCATGTCTTTTCTTAGCTAATCTTGAGAGTTTTTCACTCTCAGATTTAGCTGTGATGACATGCCACCCAATCCAAAAAACTACACCAAGAATAACTAGCAAAGTTTCAGTGGATCCAGCTCCCGGATAAATGGCTCCGACAACCTCTTCTGCACTTAAATGATCTATCCAGTTTGTAACTGTAGCCATATTTTTCTCCTTTACCTAGTTGAAGAGGCGACCGCTTTTTCAGCTTCTCTATCGTCCTCCATTATTTCATAGTCTAGTCCAGCTATTTCAACTTCACGTGGTATTCTTAATTTACCAAATGCACTTAGTATTTTAGCTAAAACATAACCTGGTAACATTCCAAGAACTCCGAACATTATAATTGCTCCAAGGAATTGTCCCAGTGGATTGATTGATGCATAAGTTGATCCGTCCCACATAGCTCCAACACTGTATCCAGATGAAGGATAGCCATTTAAAACAAATCCACAAATTACAAGACCAACAAACCCTGCATAACCATGCACTGCTACTGCACCAACTGCATCATCGATTTTGAACTTACGTTCAACCCAGTAATGCATTTTATATGCAATAACTACACCGATCGCACCAATAAGCATTGCTTGTATCGGGTGATACAAATCATTACCTGCAGATGCACAGATGATACCAGCCAGTCCACTTGAGTAAGTCCAGAATGGATCACCTTTAGCGACCACGTATCCAGCCAATAATCCACCTGATAGTGACATCAAGAAGTTATAGGTTATTCCACTCAGTGTGGTTGGGGTTACATATATGTTTGTTGCTGTCCAGTATGTGACACCTTCCATTCCATACTCAGGTCCAAGATCAAATATTGGTATATTACATGCCGCATAAAATCCCCAGAAACCAGTATAGATTAAAAATAATCCAACTGTAACTAGCCATGGATTTCTTGGTCCTATATTTCTTGGTTCACCACTTGATGAGAATTTTCCAATTCTAGGTCCTAGTACGATTAGAACACCTAAAGCAAATCCACCCGCAATTGCGTGAATTACTCCTGATGCATAAGCGTCATGATACCCTAAAATTTTAAGCATCCATCCATCAAAGTGCCATCCCCAAGCAGCATCAATTACCCAGAAACACGAACCAATTGCAATTGCTAAAATACCAAATGCAAAAGTTGTAATTCTTTCAATGATTGCTCCAGAAACAATTGAAGCAGCTGTCCATGAAAATAGTAAGAATGCAGCCCAGAATACTCCACTTATACGGTCACCTAAGTTGACAGCCATAAATTCAGTATTTGCCACATACCATTTCGCACTAAAAGTACTTTCATCAGTAATTAATGCTGAACTCTCATTCATTATTGAAGGTGCTATTCCCGGTCCTGTTGGGAATGCCCAGTAAATCCACCAACCAAAGAAAAACCAGGTTACCGTTACTAGTGGTATTACCATGGTATTTTTCATTAAAGTATGTTGGTGATGCTTGTATCGTGAGGCTCCAACTTCATACATACAAAACCCGACGTGAATCAGGAACATTAATACCACTGTTACCCAGTAGTAAAATTCTGTAAATATAACTGTAAGAGCGCCTAATTGATCATCCATAATCTCTCTCCTATTAGTTTTAAGAAAGACTATAAAATTTATAGAGACGTGACAAACTATACATTGCTTAAATAAGCAAGTAATAACTACAAGTTTTGAAAAATAATCAACCTTTGATTGAGGTACTAAAACTTAAGGTAAGCTTTTTTCAAATCAACAAGAGGGTGTTTTTTAGACATTTGAAACTTAACTAAAAGCTCTCTTGCGATCATATCTCTGTCTTGTTGGTTGTTTGGCAATTTGATTGATTTTGGAATTGTAACCCAGCCATTTGCATTTCTACAAAATACAGCAGGTCTATCTTCTTCATAACCCATGTGTATATCTTCTAGCCAATTAAGATCATCCCATCCCATTGCTTCAATATACTTTTTTAAGAATGGAGTGATTTTTTTATAATCAGGGAGTAAGTTAACATCATATCTATAACCAATATGTTGCCCAATCATTTTTTCTCTAGCAGTTTCTTTAGACTTTCCACCTAGATTTTCTTTTTTTACTTTTATTTTCGTTTTTTTCTTAACCATATTTACCTCTTATATTTTGTGATAGTTATCAACACCAACAGTGAAGTTGGTTCCTGTTAAAGGAACTTTTGCTAGTGCAGAAGCTTCCATTGTTAGTGCAGCTAAATCCTCTGGTTCTAATGAGTGAATATTAGTTTTACCACAAGCTCTTGCTAAAAGTTGAGCCTCTAATGTCATTGCATGCAAGTAATTATAAACTCTTAAAGCAGCATCATCAGGATTTAATCTAGCTCTTAATTTAGGATCTTGGGTTGCAACACCAACTGGACAACGACCAGTGTGGCAGTGATAACAGTCACCAGCCTTAACACCCATTTCTTTTTCAAAGTTTGCTTCTGGAATATCTTTATTGCAGTTTAAGGCTATTAAAGCACCAGTTCCAATTGCTATTGCATCAGCACCTAAGGCTAAAGCCTTCGCCATATCAGCACCATCTCTAATACCACCTGCATAAATTAAAGTTACCTGTCCAGTTTTACCCACATCATCAATAGCTCTTCTTGCTTCTCTGATTGCAGCAATTCCTGGGATACCAGTATTTGCAGCAGCTATATGTGGACCAGCTCCAGTTGAACCTTCCATACCATCTAAAAAGATTGAGTCAGGATTACATTTTGCAGCCATACGAACATCATCATAAACTTTTGATGCACCTAGTTTTAACTGAATTGGTACTTTGTTTTTTGTAAGTTGTCTTAATTCTTCAACTTTTAAAGCTAAATCATCTGGACCTAGCCAGTCGGGGTGTCTTGCTGGAGATCTTTGATCAATACCAGATGGTAAAGATCTCATTTCTGCAACTTGATCAGTAACTTTTTGACCCATTAAATGTCCACCCATTCCAACTTTTTGTCCTTGACCAATAAACACTTCTATTGCATCAGCAAGTTGAGCGTGGTGAGGGTTAAACCCGTATCTTGATTGAATACATTGATAGTACCATTTTTCAGAATATCTTCTTTCATCTGGAATCATTCCACCCTCTCCTGAACAAGTAGCACTTCCAGCCATTGTTGCTCCTCTTGCTAAAGCAGTTTTAGCTTCATAAGAAAGCGCACCAAAACTCATACCTGTAATATATACTGGTATATCTAGTTCAATCGGGTTCTCACAATTAGGACCGATAATAGTTTTTGTTTCACATTTTTCTCTATAACCTTCAATTACAAATCTAGTAAGAGTTCCTGGTAGGAATACTAAATCATCAAATGTTGGAATTTTTTTCATTAATGCCATTCCACGCATTCTGTATCTTCCAAGTTGAGCTTTGATGTGAATATCGTCTATAACTTCAGGAGTAAAAATAGCATTGTGACCTAATAGACTTTTATTTCTTTTACCATCTTCATGTGCATGAACATCAGCTTTTCCACCAACACTACCTTTAGCTTTTTTTAATTTTTTTTCATTTTTTTTTGTTTTCTTTTTAGCCATTAGATAGCTCCTTTCTTTTCATGAGGTTCTAGATTGTCATAGTTCCAAAGTTTTTTACCAGCTACAATTTTAGTCATTTTACTAACATCAAATTTTTCACCAATTTCTGCAACTTTTAATTTTCGTTTTAACCAATCTTGATCACTAGCAGTTAGATCAGCAGGCACAGCATCACTTCCAAATGATCCTATTTTTCCACCAATAAAGATTGTGCCATCATACATAGAGTCACCCAAGTTTATTCCAACATCACCAAGAATAATTATTCTTCCTCTTTGCATCATAAAACCAGTGAACGCTCCAGCATCACCACCAACAATGATAGTTCCACCCTTCATGTCAATTCCAGTTCTTGCACCAACACTTCCTTTGCAAATTAAATCACCACCTCTTATAGCGGCACCAAAGCAAGACCCTGCATTTTTCTCTATAACAACTTTTCCTGCCATTAAGTTTTCTGCACAAGACCAACCAACTCTACCATTAATTCTAACAGTAGGTCCATCACACGACCCCATACCAAAATAACCTAAACTTCCCTCAAAAATTAAATTTAATTTATTTAAAATACCAACCCCTAAACTATGTTTACCTTGAGGGTTTTTAATAACAATTGTGCCAAATCCTTGGCTCATTAAGTTATCAATTTCTTTATTAGCTTCTGGAGCTGTCATATCTTTAACATCTAGCTCTGTTCTTTTATTAAAATCTACATCGTAAGTTCCAAAATAATAAAGGTTTTCACCTTCATCAGGATTAAAAAACTTTTGTTGAGTTCTTCCTGTTAAAACTTCTGAGTGCATACCCATTGACTGGGCTTTAGTTTTTTTCTCTGTATTCTTTAAATTTGCCATACTTTTACCTCTCCATCAAATGGATCATATGTATCTATCTCTTGTGGTAGAACTGATCTGATTGCTATTTCTTCTGAGCCCATTGCCACTAAATCATCTGACTCATAAAGAACCAAAGGTTTTGCAGCCATAGTATCTTTTGCCATTCCTAAAGAATCTTTAGTTGCAACAAAATATGTAAACACTCCATCAAGACCTGTTAATGAAGCTTTCATGCCCTCTTCAAGGCTTGCTCCTTCTTTCATTTTTTGAGCAATATAAACCGCTATTAATTCTGAATCGCACTCAGACATAAATCTCATGCCTTTATTTTCAAGCATTCTTCTATTGTTCCAATAGTTAGTTAACTGACCGTTATGAACTACTGATACATCACTGAAAGGATAACCCCAAAAAGGGTGGGCTGATTTAATATCTACACCAGATTCTGTAGCCATTCTTGCATGGCCAATTGCATGAGTTCCAACTACTTTACCTAAATCATACCTATCAAGAACCATTTGAGCATTTCCTAAATCTTTAATTACCTCTAAGGATTTTCCCATAGATAAAATTTCAACACCTGGAATACTTTCAATCTTTTGTGAAAATTCTAGTAGATCTTTTACATCATAATCAAGCTCATATCTCAAAGAGTAGGGTAAAATTCTTTCCTCTTTTACTATTTTAGCACCTAGTTCAGATAAATATTGATCAACAATTTTCTTTCTTTTGTCATAAACAGAAACATCTTCCATTATGGATGAACTTCCTTCACCAACATTTTCTCCAACTTTAAAACGCATGATAAAATTTTTACCATCAGTATCTCCATACAAAGCATAACCTGTAGAATCTTCTCCTCTATGTTTTAAAGCTTGAAGCATTCCTTGTAGCTCACTTCCTACATTGGATGATTTTCCTCTATGTATTAATCCTGCTATTCCACACATATATTTCCCCTATTTTATTAAAGATTACGGTAGACAATCTAGATAAGTATCTAAGTCCCACTGAGTTGTTGCCCCTAAAAATCTTTCCCATTCATCATTTTTATACCAATGGAAAACTTTATACATTTCATCTGGCATAGCTGCTTTGATCACTTCATCTTCTGCCAGACGATCTAAAGCTTCACCTAGACTTAAAGGTAATTTTTTAACTTCTTTACCAGCTGCCTGAGCATCGTACATACTTCTAGATTCTGGTTTTCCTGGATCAATATTATTTGTTATCCCATCATCAAAACATTTCAATAATCCTGAACCCATCAAGTAAGGATTATGCATTGAGTCAACTGAACGATATTCAAATCTTCCTGGTGCAGAAACTCTTAATCCACATGTTCTGTTTTGAAATCCCCAATCAGCATAAACAGGAGCCCAAAAACCTGTATCCCATAATCTTCTATAAGAGTTTACAGTTGATGATCCAATTGCAGTTAATGCACCTAAATGTTTCATTACTCCACCAATTGCTTTTAATCCAACCTTACCTGGTAACTGAATATCTTTAGTATCAGGCATAAAGTAATTAGTTCCACCTTCAACATAAGTGAAAACTTCATCCATCGCTGGTATTGATTTGTGGGATAATTTATTAACTTTATCTTTTCCACCTTTCCACAAAGACATATTAGTATGACAACCACTTGCTGACACTCCCATAAAAGGTTTTGTCATAAAGCAAGCTATCAAATTAAACTCTCTTGCAACTTGAGCACAAATTTGTCTATAAGTTGAAAGTCTATCTGCATTTCTTAATACGTCATCATACATCCAGTTTAATTCTAATTGTCCTGGTGCATCCTCATGATCACCTTGAATCATGTCAAAGCCCATTGCTCTAGCGTATTCAAAAACTTTCATAAATACTGGTCTTAACGACTCGAATTGATCAATATGATAGCAGTAGGGTTTAGAAAAACCTTTACCTGTTGGTGAACCATCTTCATTTTTAGTTAACCACATCATTTCAGGCTCTGTTCCAACTCTTAATTGGTAGCCGTGTTTCTTTTTAAATTCTTGAGCGTGTATTCTTAAATTTCCACGGCAGTCTGAAGTTAAGTGTGCACCTGGGTTTTCTCTTTCTTCTCTATTTCTAAAGCAAGTAACAAACACTCTTGCAACTTTTTTATCCCAAGGGAGTTGGCAAAAAGTTTCAGGATCAGGAATACCAACTAGCTCTTTTGCTTCTGGACCATAACCAATATAATCTCCATGACGATCAACAAATAAGTTAGCTGTAGCACCGTAAACTAATTGAAAACCTTTTTCGCAAGTTCTTTCCCAGTGATCAGTAGGAATACCTTTACCTACAACTCTTCCAGTTACTGAAATAAATTGAAAAAAAATATATTCAACACCTAGCTCATTAATCTTAGCTCTAACTTGCTTTACTAATTTGTCTCTACCAGGTTGTCTTACGTGTCTATCTAAATCTGTCATTATCTCTCCCTCTAATGAATTTTTATTTAACGAACCGTAACTGAAAAATTTATTAGTGTCTAGGCTTGAAGTTTAACTCCAAGGGAACGGACTGTTAGAAGTTGGGTGAAGTTCACCTTTCTCGTAACGGTTGAATCTAAACGGTTTTAATAAATCACTTTCAGTTCCAAGAATTTCTTTTGCAACAAGTTCACCAACACCAATCATTTTGTAACCGTGGTTAGCATCAGCAATCATATAAACATTTTCTAAAAATTTATCAAAAATTGGAAATGAGTCAGGGGTCATGCAACCAAGTCCACCTGAAGGGCCTTTTCTATAAAGATCAGATTTTCCTTCAAATCTTTTTTGACAATGAGCTAAAGCCGAGCACCACATATCATTAAACTCTTCTGTAGTTTGAAATTCAGGAGATTCAATTCCATAGGGGTCAACATTAACTTTATCAAAATGTTTATCAACTATGTAGGGTGACGTTCCGCCTTGTACTCCCAAACCTTCAATATCAGGTTTATAATAAATTCCCCAAATCTTATCTGTAATTAATTTTTTTGTTTTATCTGAATATAAAGGAGCCGTAGAGTCGACATGAATTACAGGTGGTTGACCACCATTGTCCATTTTTAAAAAATCTGCATCAACCCCAATTACACCTTCTTGCAACATCCAGTATTTCCACATTTCAGTTTCATGAAATTTACCATCATTATCCTTAATTTTTGCAGTTTTTGGAAGCTCTAACATATTCCAAAAATCTCTCACCCATGGGCCAGCCCCGACAACAACTTGATCGCACTCAATAATACCTTTGTCTGTTTCAACACCTGTAACAGCTTTACTGTTACTACCTCTTTTAAAACCTGTAACAGTTACCCCTTTAACAACCTTGACCCCATTTGATGTTGATTTTTCTTCAAGCGCTTTAATAGAATCTTTATTAAATGCGTAACCACCTTTTTTTTCATGAAGAACTGAAGTTATTCCTTGAGCCTGCCAATCACTAAACATATTTTTCATATACTTCATACAGTCTGCTTCACCTTCTATAAATTCTGAATCGTATCCTATTGCTTTTTGCTGTTTAGCTATTGAAGCAACATCTTCGTGCATAACCTCTGGTGAAATTTGCAAATAACCGACAGAGTTATATTTAAATGCTTTGGGATCACTTTCCCAAACCGATACTGAGTGAGCCATTAATTCTCTCATAGCAGGCTGAAAATAATTATTTCTAACAACACCACAAGCAATTCCACTTGCACCTGCTGCAATATCTTTTTTTTCTAGAACAACTATGTCATTTTCATTTTTATAAGTTTCAGAAAGTTTCCATGCTGTACTTAAGCCATGAATTCCACCACCTATAATTACTACTTTTGCTTTTTTTGGTAAAGTTGACATACCCAAACATTATTTTTCTGGATAAAAAAAAATACAATTTTTTATAGATCTATAAATTATATATATAAATTATATATTATAGATTTTTTTTAAAAAGTGACTAATAACTTATCTTTTTCAGCGTATCTAAATATTCTTTAAACTCATTAATAAAAGACTCGCTAGGCATTATGTTTTTTATTCGCTGGTCAGTTGAAGTCTTTTCAAGACGAAAGAATCCTTTTTCACAAGCTTCATTAATAATCAATGCAGATTTTGGTCTAGAAGTTTTGAATAGTTTTGTCTTTAGCCCTTCAACAGATAGCTTTTCATTATGTTTGTAAGCTGACATTACAAGTAGCATCATATGATAATGAGAAGGGGATTTTCTAAAAAAATAGTTACTTGAAGTATGGGATTGCTTCATCTGGTCTTCCCAAAAACTTAAAAGATCTTTACTGCTATCTGGCATTTATTACGCTCTAACTCTTGATTTTGTTGGATCGTAGAAAGGAAAGGGTACAACTTTCGCTCCAATTCTTTTTTGATGACCATCAAGTTTACCAATTTCAACTTCAGTTCCAATCTCAGAATATTTTACATCTATTCTACAAAGCGCAATATTTTTCCCAAGTTTAGGTGATAGCATTCCACTTGTTATCACACCTACCTGACCACGACCTACATGAACACAATCTCCATGTACTGCCGGTTCATGACCTACTAATTCCAGACCAACTAATTTTTTTTGTGGATTTGCTTTTCTTTTAATTAATTCTTCTTTACCTATAAAATCATCTTCCTTAGTTTTAAGTGGAACTGTAAAACCAATTCCTGCTTCAAAGGGATCTGTTTGATCATCAAACTCATAACCATAAAAAATAAGTCCAGCTTCAATACGAACCATATCTAAAGCTTCTAAACCTAATGGAGTAATATTAAATTCTTTTCCTGCTTCCCAAACCTTATCCCAAACTTCAGAAGCATCTTTTGGATGACACCATATTTCATATCCAAGTTCACCAGTATAACCTGTTCTTGAAATCATAATTGGAGTTCCTGTTTCATGATCTATTCTTGCAATATTAAATTTAAACCATTCAAGTTCAGTGATTGATGGTTGGATTGGCGCCGTCCATACAAACTTTTCTAAAATTTTTCTACTATTTGGACCTTGAACAGCAATGTTGTGAATATGATCTGTTGCAGATTTTATCCAAACTTTATAATTTTTCTTCTTTGCTTGTTCTTTTAACCATTCACCACTGTATTCATCTCCACCTATCCACCTAAAATTATCTTGCCCCATTTTAAATAAGGTTCCATCATCCAGCATGCATCCATTTTCATAACACATAGCCGTATAAACAACTTGGCCTACAGATAATTTTTTAACATTTCTAGTTAATGTGTATTGCATTAGGTTTTCAGCATCAGGACCCAAAATTTCAAATTTTCTAAGAGGAGAAAGATCAGTTGCTATCGCACTTTCTCTACAAGCTGTATATTCTTTTATTGTTCCAGAGTTAGTAAAGTTATTAGCCAACCAAAACCCTTTATATTCAACAAAATTTCTTGTTAGCTCTGATGTCTTTTTATGAAAACCTGTTTCTTGAGTTAGTTTTGGTTCAGAGTCTGTTTTCATTCTAAATGCTATTGCTTTTGAATATTTTTTATCTTTTGAGTAAGTCCTAACAAATATATCAGTGGGATTCCAGCCATTTGCAGCATCAACATCACATGGGCAAGCAGATGATATGCAGGTTAAATCCTTTAAAGCTCTAAATAAAACATAATCTCCTGGTCTTGACCAAGGTTCATCAAAAGATGCAACATTGTTAGCGTCAATTCCTGTATTAAAAAAAAGATTTATTGCCGACCAACCTTTTCTAGAATTGACGTCATATTTACCAAGCTTATTATTAAAATTATCTGTACAATTTATGTGCCCCATATATCCCATATCTTCATAATATTTTGATGTGCAAGCAAGATTAAAAGTGTCGTGTCTACCAACTGTATCTCTTACAACTTCAATCATAGCTTCATGATCACCATCATAAAACTTTGAAAATAATCCTGGCCCTGGATAAGCTCCACCCATAAAAGTTCTGGTTGCCTTATCATCTATGATACTTTCAATTCCATCATTTAACTTTTGTGTATCAAAAGCCAAAAAATCTGAACATTGTCTTCCACCTGGATCAATTATTTGAATATATTCACCAGCTTTAACCTGATAAGTTTCAGCAGTTCTTCTTTTTATAAGCTGTTCTATAATTGGATCACTAAGTGGTTCTGGTAAAATGAATTGCTCATCTGTTTCTATAAATTTAGCTTTATTTAAAAAAATTGTTAAATCTGTGGGTGGATTTTGTTCATGAACATTCATTGCATTACCAGGTGCAGCAATCATAACTACGCATTTATCTTTAGAGGTTAATGTTATTTTTTCACCCATCACACAATCATCATTAAAAATAATTGATGATTTCGCATTGTTTAAATTAAGATTTTTTTTCTTAAGTAGTTTTGAAATTTTTTCATCATTAAAAATAGTTTTTTTAGAAAAATCACCATTGGCATTTTCTTTTAAATTTAAAATAGATAAATCAGACTTGCCTTTTGAATTGAAAACAATTATTTCACAAATTTGTTTTCCCTCTTCGTTTATTATCTCTATTTTATCTTCTGGTGAAACTTCAATTATTGATAAACCTCCACCTTTTACAAAGTATCGCTCAACTCCAGGTGGCAAAGTTCTTAAACCAGGATTTCTTATATCGTTACTAGTATGTAGCATTGTTACTGTAAATTTTACTTATTTGTTTGAAGCATAATATAATCAAAGGGGATTGACTATAAATTTAATAAGTGAGAACATGCTTATATAACTTAATATTAGGGAGAGAATAAAATGAAAAAGTTAATATCATTAATATCTGCTCTTGTTATTTCTGTTGTAAGTTTTGCAGGAATATCTAATGCAGCGGATAGTAAAAAGCCTATCGTGATCCCAACTCATAACTGGTCAAGTCAAATTGTAATGGCACATGTTATTGGTGGAATTTTCGAAAGTATGGGAAATAATGTAAAATATGTTAATGCCGATTCACAAGCAGTTTATGAAGCAATAAGAATTGGTGATGTATCAATTTCTCATGAAGTTTGGGAATCTGCTTTTGGTAAGTCATTTACTACAGCACTTGATAAAGGTGGAATTCTTGACTGGGGTGATCACGAAGCAAGAACTCTAGAGGATATGGGATATCCAAACTGGGTTGCTGAAAAAGGATTATGTCCAGGTCTACCAGATTGGACTGCTTTAAAAAATCCAGCTTGTGCTAAAAACTTTACAACACCTGACTCAGGTGGAAAAGGAAGAATGTTAGAAGGACCTCAAACTTGGCATGGAGATTTGATACCTCAAAGGGTTGATGCTTTAGGCTTAGGAGATCTATGGACAGTTAAATTTGCTGGAAGTGCAGACGCACTTTGGGCAGAATTAGTAGCTGCTGAAAAAGAAGGAAGAGGAACTATCATCTTTAACTGGACACCAAACTTCACTGATGGTGCTGGTTTTACTTTTATAGACTTCCCTCCATACTCTGCAGGTTGCAGACCAGAAGATGGTGGTGATGGTAAATGTGGTTCTCCAGATGGTTATTTGAAAAAAGCTGTAAATGCAGATTTTCCAAAAACTCATCCGGCTGCAGCTGCAGCATTTAAGAAAATGTCATTCTCAACAAGTCACATTGGTGCAATGGCAGCTTTAGTTGATGTTGACAAAATGACTCATGAAGATGCAGCAAAAAAATGGCTTGCAGACAATAAGTCAGTTTGGACTCCTTTTACTAAGTAAGGATAAAAAAAATAATCTGAAATCTCTCCCAACTTTTGTTGGGGGGGATTTTTTTACATATAATATTTCTAGAAATACTTACAATCTTAATGAAAAAAATTACAAAAATTATTAAATGTTTTTTTTACATTTTTATAAATTTATTTTTTTTTAATTTTGTTTTAGCACAAGATATCAATATTGAAGAGAGTGTTAGCCTTAGTTATGTATGCGAATTAGAAAAAAAAATACTTAAAAATTCTGAATATAATTACCAAACTTTTCTAGCAAAAGATTTAGAGGCTAAAGATTTAGAAAAATTTGAAATTAGTGCAAAACAGCCAAAAACACTTTTAATTAATGGCTTATCTTTATTTTTATCAAAAGAAGAAAGGTTAATCGTTAAAGTTGTAAATAAAGATATAGTTTTATTTAAAGCTATCGATAAAGAAAAAAATTACTCTGAGTCCGGAATTATAGATAGAAAATCAGGTGAATTAATTCACGAAATTACAAAAAAATTAAAAAGTGAAAACTCTGAAAAAGATATTTCTTTTTATTCTTGTAGCGAAAATGAGAAAAAAGTCTGATTTTTTTTAATTTAATTTTGTGTAAAATATAACAATGAAAAAATATTTACTTTATATAATTTTAAGTTTTTTAATTACATCTATAGCGTTAGCACGAAGCACAGGATGTAAGGAAGGAAACTGTGAAAATGGTGTTGGTAAATGGGTTTATACAGATAAAACAACCTATGAAGGCCAATGGGTTCAAACAAAAAAACATGGTCAAGGAACCGAAACTTGGCCTAATGGATATATTTATAAAGGTGAATTCAAAAATAGTGAGTGGAGTGGTCAGGGAATTTTAACTTTTCCAGACGGATCAACTTACGAGGGGCAATGGAACAAAGGTTTCATGAATGGTGAAGGAAAGTTTACTTGGTCTGATGGTAAAGAAAAAATTGGAATTTGGAAAAATGGAAAATTACAAGAATAGCTAAAATAATAATGAAAAATAAACTAATAAAATTATCTGACGAACTAAACCAATTTATTGGTCTTATTTTTATTACAGCAGCTGTAATTCTATCTTTTGTAATTTTGAATATTTTTTTTGGCCAAGGAGATGAATTAGTTAAAAAAATGAAAATTGAAGAAGAAAGAATTGCACAAGAAAGAAAACTTAACGAACTAACTGCAAGTCTACCATCTGGCATTTTAGTAACGTTTGATGGAACAAGTCACTTTAAGTTAACAGATGAACTGTATGAAGCAGTTTGTAATGCCACAAAAATTATTCCACAACGTGCAATTATGGGTGCAAATTTTTTAAATTTTAAAGCACATGAAATTTATACAATGAATGGCAATCTAATTGATGAAACATTTGTTAAATGGGACAAAGAAAAAAACAAATGTTTTGCCGGTTACAAAGTAAGTGGAAATAATGTTGGGATAGATGAAACAATTACTGTTACAGGTGAGGCTTTAAGTTTTTTAAGCACAGGAATTGATACGAGAGTTTATTTTATTAAAAATTTTTAAGGAGGAAAAACAATAAATATAAACAATATACCGTGTATTTTATTTATATTTCGTATAACTTATTGATATATTATGAGCAATTCGGTTATTAAATGTGAGTCTGTTTACAAAATTTTTGGTGCTAATGCCAAGAAGATGCTTGATGAAGCAAAAGGAAATGTAGATGCCAAAACATTTCAAGACAATGGATGCATAGTTGGTGTAAACAACGCTTCTTTTGAAGTTGCAAAAGGTGAAATGCTAGTTGTGATGGGACTGTCTGGTTCTGGAAAATCAACATTACTAAGATGTATTTCTAGATTAACAGATGCAACAAGTGGAAAAATTTTTATAGATGGCCACGATTTGCTTTCATTAAACAACAAAGAATTAATTGAGCTTAGAAGGAATAAGATGGGTATGGTTTTTCAAAGCTTTGCTTTGCTGCCCCATAAAACAGTTGTTGAAAATATTGCTTTTCCGCTACAAATCAAAGGGATTAAAACTCAAGACAGTATCAATAAAGCAATGGAAATGGTCAAGCTTGTAGGTCTTGAGGGAAGAGAAAACTATTTTCCAAGAGAACTTTCTGGTGGGCAACAACAAAGAGTTGGTATTGCTAGATCATTAGCTGTAGAGCCTGATATTTGGTTTTTAGATGAACCTTTCTCAGCATTAGATCCATTAATTAGAAAAGAAATGCAGGATGAGTTTTTAAGACTTCAGGAAAAATTACAAAAAACAATTATGTTTATTACACATGATTTTGATGAAGCTCTAAGACTTGCTGACCGCATTGCAATTATGAAAGATGGAATTATTGAACAATTAGATACTCCTGCCAATATTGTATTAAATCCAGCAACTGAATATGTAAGAAAATTTACAGAAGAAGTTCCTCGAGGAAAGGTTTTAAAAATAGAAGATCTAATGGAAAAATCAGAAAATAAAAATTTAAGTGATTTTAAAGTTTCAAAAGATGAAATAATTGAAAATGTAGCTGAAAAAATTTTAACACAAGAAAAATCTGTACCTGTTATCGACAAAAATAATAACATTGTAGGATGTGTTCACCCTTCAAAAATAATTCATACTGTTTTTTCGAGGGAGAAAAAATAGAGATAAAATATGGAATTATTAAAAAAATATCCAAAATTTTTTCAATGGTTTTTTTTATTAGGTGTATTTTTTTCTTTATGTTTTGCAATTGATGTTCCTGAGACTTACAATTTTATAAGAGGCCAAGCTGAATTTATTAAAGATCCTAATCAAAGTACTTATACATTGTTTGGTGCAGAGGTAAGGTATTTTGCTTTTGATGTTTTATGGAGATTACCTCCTTTATTAGGATGGTTACCTATTTGGATTAACGATTCATTATTCTTTTTAATGAATGATTGGATGCCAATAGAATTTTGGAATGAAGACACTCAAGAATTTAGAACTCAACCCTTAGTCTTACAAATAACAAGAAATTTAACTTCATTTATGACATTTCTCATAGAGTTAATTAGAGAAATTTTATTAGGTGGAATGGAAACTATTGTTGCGTTCACTAGTTGGGATTGGATTGATGCTAATCCCTGGGCAGAATTACCAGGACTTCCATGGACAATTGTAGCGGCAGGAGCAGCTATATTAGGCTACAAGTTAAGTGGTAAGGGTCTTGCTTTGTTTGCAGGTTTAGTAATGATTTATATTTCTGTTTTTGGTCAATGGAAGCCATCAATGCAAACTCTTTCTTTTATATTGGTAGCCGCACCACTTTCTTTTATTTTTGGTTTAACTTTGGGTGTTATGGCATTCAAAAGCAAACGTGTTGAAAAACTTTTATATCCAATACTTTTAGTTATGCAGACTATGCCTCAATATGCTGTATTAGTTCCTGCAATTGTTCTTTTCGGTATTGGTGACCATGCTGCTGTTATCATAACTATGGTTGTGGCTGTTCCACCAATGATATTATTAACTTTGTTGGGTCTAAGAGGAATACCCCCTGAAGTTATTGAGGCCGGTAGAATGAGTGGGTGTAATAATTGGCAACTTATGACTAAAGTGTTAATTCCTACTGCTAGAAGAGACATTTTAATTGGAGTTAACCAGGTCATAATGGTGTGTTTTTCTATGGCAGTTATTTCAGCATTTATAGGCGCAAAAGGTTTAGGGTTTAATTTATTATTAGCATTAAACCAGCTAAATATTGGATTAGCATTAGAGGCTGGTTTATGTATTAGTTTGATTGCAATACTTTTGGATAAGATGTCCTTAGCTTGGGCAAATAAGCAAATAGATTATTTTGGTAACTTGACTTATTTTCAGCGTAATAAAAATATATTATTTTTTGCAGCTGCTGTAATTCTAGGAATTATTTTTTCATATCTGGGGTCATTTTATTTTAAAGATGGGTCTAATTATTTATTTGAAGTTCCTCACAATAAAGGAATATCAACAGCAGATTTTTGGAATAAAGGTGTGGATTGGATTTGGGATACTTTCTTTCATACTTTAAAGATTTTTAATACTTGGTTGATAGTAGATGTGTTGCAACCCATGAGAGCTTTATATTTAAGAATGCCAGCAGTTGCTACTTTAGTTTTAGTCATTGGGGCGGGTTATATAATTGGAGGAATTCGTTCAGCTATTGTTGTGGGTGGATTAACTTTATTTATCGCATTGAGTCCTTGGTGGGATAGAGCTTTAGTTACATTGTACATGGCAACTTTTGGAGTTTTTATATCCACTATAATTGGATTTACAGTTGGAATTATATCATTTCAAAACAAGCATACTGCAAATTTTATGCTGGGCGTTTGTGATATCTTTCAAACCTTCCCTTCGTTTGTATACTTAATTCCTGTGATGATGCTTTTTGGAGTTACAGATACTTCAGTATTAATTGCTGTAATAGTTTATGCAACTATACCTGCAACAAGGTATACTATTGAAGGTTTAAGAAGTGTTCCAGAAGCTTTACATGACGCTGCCACAATGTCAGGTGTAACTAAAGTACAAAGGTTATTAAAAATTGAATTCCCTTTAGCTTTTCCTCATATGATGCTTGGTTTAAATCAAACAATTGTATTTGCTTTGTTCATGGTAATTATCGGGGCTTTTATTGGAACAGAAGATTTAGGACAGTACATTCTAAAAGCTCTATCTGATAAAAAGGGTGCAGGTATAGGATTGACATTGGGACTTTGTGTTGCTTTTATTGGCCTAATATTTGACCATTTAATCAGAACGTGGGTTGGAAAAAGAAAAAAACACCTTGGTATAGGATAGCTAACATTTTCTTAAACTAGTTAATAAATTTTTTATTTATTTAAAAATGTTTTTAAAGAGTCGTCCATAGCTTCTTCCCATGGTGTATGGTGAATTGGTCCAACAGAGCCTGTCACTGGTGAAGCAAATGATTTATTTCTATAAGTCATTATATTTTCCACTTTATGATGTTCCCATTCTTTAAAAGTTTTTCTAATTAATTCAAAATCAATTTTAGGATAATCAGATAAATCATGAAGTTCTTTGGTGTACTCAGTTTGAAAATCTATCATTTGTTCAGGATTTTCTAATTTTTCTTCCATTGATACCCATTTATTAATATCTTTTTCAATTTCAGATTCATTTGGAACTTTAATTTTCCCCATTATAACATCCCTTGCAAACCAAGCCTGACAATCAAACATATTAAAAGTATGAAATTGATCTTGCATACCTAAATACATTAATTTGTGATTATTTTGCCAAACCACACCTTTGTATAGCATCGGAGGATACAATCTATTGCCAGTTTTTAATTTAAGATCTTCAGATATAAAAGGGAAATGATGAAGATATCCAGTACATAAAATTACAGCATCTGCTTCTTGCACGTGGCCATCTTTAAATATTGCCTTATTTCCCTCAAGTCTATCTAAGTGAAAAACTTCTTTCATGCCTTTGGGCCATTTAAATCCCATCGGATTGTGTCTATAACCAATAGTAACACTTTTTGCCCCATACTTATGACACTGAAGAGCAACATCTTCAGCAGAATAACTACTTCCTAAAACAACAACATTCTTGCCTCGAAATTCTTCTGCATCTCTAAAATCATGAGAATGCATTATTCTTCCAGGAAATGATTTCATTCCAGGATATTCTGGGATGAATGGAACCGAAAAATGACCAGTAGATACAATTACGTAATCAAAAATATCTTTCGAAATTTTGTCATTTTTTTTATCTCGATAAGTAACCTCAAAGTTACTGTTTACATAAGAAATATTAGTAACAGAGGTGTTAAATTTTATTTTAGATTTTATATTTCCCTTTTTAACTCTACCTAAAATATAATCATATAAAACTGCTCTAGGTGGAAAAGAAGGAATTGGTTTTCCAAAGTGTTCATCAAATGAGTAGTCAGCAAATTCTAAACATTCTTTAGGGCCGTTTGACCAAAGATATCGATACATACTATTAGGTACAGGGTCACCGTATTGATCAGATCCAGTTCTCCAACTGTAGTTCCATAATCCTCCCCAATCTTCTTGCTTATCAAAACAAACTATTTCAGGTATTTTTTCACCATTTTTTTCTGCTTGTTCAAAGGATCTTAAAGCGGACAAACCACAAGGGCCAGCGCCAATAATAGCTACTTTTGTCATAATATCATCTCTCTCTATAAATTTATAACTGTACTTTACCAACAAAATGCTAAAAATTAATATAAAAAAATACTAAATTATGAAAAAAATTATTATTATTGGTGCTGGAGCAATGGGATCAGCTTTTGCTGTACCATGTCTTGAAAACCAAAATGAGGTAACACTCGTTGGTACGCATTTAGAAGATGATTTAATAAATAATATTAAATCTAATAACAATCTTCATCCAGCTTTAAATATTGAATTACCATCAAAATTGAAGGTAGAAAAATTTGAAAAATTACAATCAATACTTGAAGAGGGAGTAGACATCATGGTTGCTGGAGTTAGCTCGGTAGGAATTGAATGGTTTGTTAAGCAAATTACAAAGAGCTACAAAAAAAATCTTCCCATTATTTTATTAACCAAAGGCCTGGCTATTGAGGGAAATGAATTAATAACACTTTCAGATAAAATTAAAAAACTTCTCAAAGATGAAGGTCATACACAAGTAAATATTTCAGCGATTAAAGGACCCTGTTTGGCAGCAGGTCTTGCATATAAAATGAGGACAGGCACAGTTATTGCAAACCCAGATATCAAAGAAACTGAAAAATTAAAAAAAATTATATCAACAGATTACTATTCAACAGAAGTATCAGATGACTTAACTGGCATTGAATTATCAGGTGCAATTAAAAATATTTATTCTATGTTAATTGGAGCCTCAGAAGGGTTAAGTAATTCAAAAGCACCTAAAGAAATTCAATCTAAATATTATTTAAATACATCAGCCTCATTAATTCATAGATCAATATCTGAAATGGTTGAGTTTGTTTCTTTCTATGGAGGAAGACCTGAAACTGTTTATGGCCTAGCTGGTTTAGGTGATTTGTATGTTAGTGCAATAGGAGGAAGAAATAGCTTGATGGGAAAATATTTAGGCGAAGGATACCTTTATAAAGAAGCTAAAGAAAAATTTATGAAAAATATTACAGTTGAAGGTGCACAACTTGCATTGGAAATTGGTCCTAAAATTTTACAAGATCTTAATTCTAAACATTTTCCATTAATGTTTAGTATGTTAAATACTATATGCGATAATAAGAAATTAGAAATTCAATGGTAAAAAATATATTAATATTTGTTTTTATAATACTTGGAATGGTGGTTATTTTAAATTTTAGCGACCATAATCTTAAAAGAGCAGTAGATGCCTGTTTAGCTGGAAGCCAAAAACTATCTAAATCTAAAATTACTGATCTTGCGGAAGCTAAAAAATTTTGTGAAGAAGAAATTAAAAAAAATAAAAATTAGAAATTTATGCCAAAAATATTTTCAATTTATGTAAATATAATAGACAACATTTGTGTCAAAGTTGGCAGATTTGTAATGTACGGTGTTTTTTTTATGATGTTTCTTTTAATATTATCTTTCGTTACGAGAAACATTATTAACTATCCTTTAATGTGGATTATAGAGATGGCTCAATTTACTCTTACAGCGTATTATTTACTTGGGGGTGGTTACTCGATGATTACTGATGATCATGTTAGAATGGATTTATTCTATGGGAAACTATCTGCAAAAGGTAAAGCTAAAATGGATGTTTTTACAAGTATTTTCTTGATTTTTTTCTTGGTAGTTCTTCTTTATGGCTCTATTTCAAGTTTACAATATACATTGGAATACAAACAAAAACTTTTTACTGCTTGGGCGCCTTATCTTTGGCCCATAAAATCTTTGATGTTACTGGGTATACTCTTGATGTTATTACAAGCTTTTTCAATGTTAATTAAAGATATCGCAAAAATTAAAGGTATTAAAATATAATGCTCGCTCAATATCTAAGTTATGAATTTATTGCATTGTTCATGTTCATAACGATGTTGGCAATGATGTTTACTGGTCAAAGAGTGTTTGGTGCAATTGGATTTGTGGCTGTTATTTCAGCATTATTAGTTTGGGGAAATGGAGCTATTGAAATGCCATATACGGCTACATGGAAACTTTTTAAGTGGTATCCAATGCTTACGCTTCCACTTTTTATTTACATGGGTTTTATGATTTCAGAGTCAGGTATTGCTAGCGATTTATATAAAATGTTCCATGTATTTTTTGGTGGAATAAAAGGAGGCTTAGCAATTGGTACAATGTTCATGATGGTTGGAATTTCAGCTATGAATGGATTAAGTGTTGCTGGTATGGCTATAGGGGCAACTATTGCTCTCCCTGAAATGTTAAAACGTAATTATGATAAAAGAATGATTACTGGTGTCGTTCAAGCAGGAAGTTCGTTAGGAATTTTAATACCTCCAAGTGTTGTGATGGTTCTTTATGGTATGATCGCACGTCAACCAGTAAGTAAACTTTGGCTTGCAGGACTTTTACCAGGCCTTTTAATGGCTACCTTATTTATAATTTATATTTATGTAAGATGTCGTCTTCAACCTGAATTAGGTCCTGTATTAAGTGAAAAAGAAAGAAATATTCCACTTAAAGAAAAACTAAAACTTTTAACAGCTGGAATAATTCCATTTGTAATATTTATGTCCATGACTGGATTATTCTTAATGGGTATAGCAAGTTTAGTTGAGTGTTCTGCTGTAGGTGCTTTACTTGCAACTTTAGCATCCATTTACAAAAAAAGATTTACTCGAAAAGTTCTTGATACAACACTTAGAAAAACTCTTGGTGTTTCTTGCATGTTTATGTGGATAATATTAGCTGCACTATGTTTTGGAGCGGTATTTGATGGTCTTGGTGCTGCGCGTGCAATTGAAACTTTATTTATAGAAAGATGGCATTTAACTCCTTGGGGAGTTTTAATTATGATGCAACTTTCCTATATATTTATGGGAATGTTTTTAGATGATACGGCGATGTTAGTTATAGTGGCGCCACTTTATGTACCTCTAATTATCTCATTGGGATTCGATCCAATCTGGTACGGCGTTCTTTACACAATTACATGTCAGATTGCATATATGACCCCTCCGTTTGGTTATAATTTATTTCTTATGAGAGCAATGGCACCAAAAGAAATAACTTTATCTGATATTTATAAATCTATTACACCGTTTCTCTTAGTGATGCTCTTAGCATTGATTTTGGTTATGGTTTTTCCTCAAATTGCAACTTATCTTCCAAATAAGTACCTATAAAAAATAATAATACAACTTTAGGTTTTAAAGTTGAAAAAATTATCATTTAGTGGAATAAAAAATTTCATTTTTTGGTTTAATCATAATTTTTTTTATAATAGGGTTTAAAAATACTTTTTAACTAATAGGGAGAGTTAATGAAAAAAGAAAAAAAAATAATAACAAGTAAGAGGCGATCGTTTATTAAGAAAGCTGGCTTGTTAACTTTTGGTGTAGCAGGAGCAAGTGTTGTTAAAGCACCTTACGCTTATTCTGCATCAAACCCAATTAAATGGAGGCTTCAAACATATTCTGGAGCTCCGCTTGGTGCACATGTTATCAAACCACAAATTGAAGCATTTAATAAAGCTGCTTATGGTGAAATGGAAATTGAACTGTATTATGCGGATCAATTAGTTCCTACCGATGAACTATTCAGAGCCATGCAAGCAGGAACTCTAGATGCCGTACAAAGTGATGATGCTACAATGGGATCACCAGTTGATATCTCAGTGTTTGGTGGATATTTTCCATTTGCAACTAGATACAGCTTAGACGTTCCAGCTTTATTTAAATATTATGGTTTAAATGAAATTTGGGATGAAGCTTATAGTGAGGTTGAAGGTGTTAAATGGTTGAGCACAAGTGCTTGGGATCCATGTCATCTTTTCACTGTAAACAAAAAAGTTACTTCTTTAGCAGATATGAAGGGCCTAAGAGTTTTTGGTGTTCCTACTGCTGGAAAATTCTTGGCGCAATACGGTCTAATACCAGTTACGGTTCCTTGGGATGATGTGGAAGTTGCTATGCAAACCGGAGAACTAGATGGTGTTGCTTGGTGCGGGTTTACTGAGGCATATGAAGTGGGTTGGGCTGATATCTGCAAGTATGCATTAACTAACTCTGTTACAGGAGCATGGTTTGGATCTTACTTTGCTAATCAAAAAGCTTGGGACAAATTAAGTCCAAAACTTCAAGCACTTTACAGAATGTCTATTAATGACTCTCATTATTATAGACAAGTTTGGTATTGGGGTGGAGAAGCTGATCTTCGTGTTAATGGGAAAAAAATGGAACTAACAAGTCTTCCTGATAATGAATGGGCTAAAGTCGTAAACGACTCTAAAGCATTCTGGGATGAGACTTCAAGTATTAGTCCAAGAGCTAAAAAAGTTGTGGATGCATTTAAGTTATATGCAAACACAATGGAAAAAGCTGGATACCCTTATAGATAATAAATATTTTTTAGGCGCCTCAAGAAAGAGGCGCCTAAAGTTAATAACTACGGATTAGCCGTAAGACCCCCATCAACAATCAATTCAGTTCCAGTAATATAATCTGCTTGATCACTTAATAAGAATAAAGAAGCATTTGAAATATCTTCGGGTTTACCTACTTTATTTAAAGGAATAAATTTTTCTAAATTTTTCTTTGTATTAGGATTTTTTTTCCATCTAATCTGCATACCCGTATCTATTGGCCCAGGTAAGATTATATTTGATCTAATTTTGTTAGATGCAAATTGAATGGCAAAGGACTTTGAAAGTCTAATCATTGCTGCTTTTGAAGCACCATAAGCGTCTTGAGGTTTGTCATCACCAGATAATGCATCAATGGAAGATATATGCACCATTGAACCAAATTTATTTTTAATCATTTTAGGTACAATAATTTTTGAAAGATACATCATAGATTTTAAATTTATTTCAAAAACTTTATCCCATACATTAAAATCTATATTTACCGCTGATACATCTTTATCAAACCAAAGAACACCAGTTGTATTAACTAGGTAGTCCAATCTTTTGTGTTTTTTATAAAAATTATCGATATATACTTTCAATTTATTAAAATTAGTTACATCAACTTTTTTAAATTCACATTTTTTATTATTATCTAAAAATTCTTTACTAGGACTTTTTAAATCTAACATTAAAACTGAAATATTGTTTTGAGATAGTTTTTTTGACATCTCTAAACCCATACCACCACTTGCACCAGTGATTACAGCAGTTTTACCTTTAAAATTTAATTTCATTTTATTGTTCTTTTCTTAAGTGAAAGCTTTTTGGTGAAGTTAATTTTTCATAAGCTACCTCAGATAGCGAACAACCTTTTCCGGTTTCATTAACACCAGTCCATGATAATGCAGGATCTAGATAATCACATCTATTCATATAAAACGTGCCTGTATTAATTTGATTGCCAATTTTTTGAGCAACATCAAGATCTTTTGTCCAAACTGAAGCTGTTAATCCATAAGGACTATCATTCATTAATTTAATTGCTTCATTATCATCTTTAACCTTCATAATCCCAACACAGGGTCCAAAAGTTTCTTCAGTCATAAAAGCCATATCATGGTTCACGTTTGTTAAAACCTGAGGAATTAAATAATTTTTATGTTCTTTTGAAAAGTTAAATTTACTTTCATCAATCATTTTTTTTGCACCTTTATCAATTGCAGAGTTTATTTGTTGTAAAATAAAATCAGCAGCTGATAGTTTAACCACAGGACCTAAGTTGGTTTCTTTTTCTAATGGATTTCCAAGTTTGTAATTATAAGTTTTTGAAACAAACAATTCTAAAAAATTATTATAAATTTTTTCATCAACATAAATTCTTTCTATTCCACAACATGATTGACCTGAGTTAAAAAAAGATCCATCAACCAAATTTTCAACTGTTTTTTCTAAGTCACAATCATATCTGGCATAAGCTGGATCTTTACCACCCAATTCTAAAGTCATATCAATAAATTTATTCTGAGTTGCTCTTTGAACATCGTAACCTGCTTTTACTGATCCAGTGAATGAGACAAAATTAATTCGCTTATCAGAAACAATTTTTAAACTATCTTCATGGTTTAAATGTAAATAATTAAAAATATCCTTAGGCAGAATTTTTTTAGCTGATTGGTAAAGTTGCTCAGAACATAAAGGGGTTTGAGCAGAATGTTTTAATATAACAGAATTACCTGCTGCCATAGCTGGTATTATAGAGTTTACTGCAACGAGGTATGGATAGTTCCATGGCGCTATTACAAAAACTACACCAAGAGCTTTTCTTTTTATATAACTTTTAAAATTATCATCTTTTGCTACATCAATATTTGATAATTTCTTTTCTGCAATAGATAGCATGTAATCGGCTCTTTCTTTAAAGCCCTTTAATTCACCAGCCGCTTGAGAAATAGGTCTACCAATTTGTCTACTTAGTTCTTCACAAATCAGATCGCTTCTTGATAAAAAATCTTCAACAAAACTTGTTAATAGTTTTACTCTTTCTTTAATATCTAGATCGGCCCACATTTTTTGAGCTTTCATTGAGCCATTAATAGTTTCTTCTATTTTAGCTCCATCATAATTTCTTTCGATATAAAGGGTATTATCAATAGGTGTAATAGTTTTTTGCATAAATATTTCGGTTAAAATTATTTTAGAAAGTGATATACATCAACCAACTTTATAAAACACTAAAACATAATATGCAAAAATACAACTGGAATTATCCTACTACAATGTGGGTAGGTGAAAATAGAATTAATGATGTTGCTTCAGCATGTAAAAATTTAAACATTAAAAAGCCACTGCTTGTTACTGATAATGGATTAGCTCAATCAGTTATTGTTAAAAACACTTTATCGATTTTAAAAGAGGGTGGAATTATTGCTGCATTATATTCAAATGTTGTTGGTAACCCAACTGGCACGAATGTTAATGAAGGTGTTGATAGTTATAAAAAAAACAATTGTGATGGTGTTATTGCGTTTGGAGGTGGTAGTGGTTTAGATGTTGGTAAAGCAGTTGCTTTTATGTCAGGTCAAAATCTACCTATTTGGGATTTCGAAGATGTTGGAGATAATTGGACTAAAGCAAACTCTGATAAGATTGCTCCCATTATTGCAGTACCTACTACTGCGGGCACTGGTTCTGAAACTGGCAGAGCATCAGTAATATTAAATGAAGAAACAGGCGTGAAAAATATTATTTTTCATCCAAAATTTTTACCATCAATAGTTATTTTAGATCCAATTTTAACAGTTGGATTACCAGCAAAAATGACTGCAGCAACTGGAATGGATGCACTAGCACATAATTTAGAAGCCTATTGTGCACCAGGCTATCATCCGATGGCAGATGGAATTGCTTTAGAAGGAATGAGATTAATTGATAAGTGGCTATTAGAAGCTGTTAGCAATGGATCTAATATTGAAGCAAGAATGAATATGTTAACAGCAGCTAGTATGGGCTCAACTGCATTTCAAAAAGGACTAGGAGCAATTCATTCTCTAAGTCACCCTGTCAATGCATTAAATAATATTCATCACGGTTTATCTAATGCAATATTTATGCCTTACGTGTTAACTTTTAACAAAGATGTAATTGAAAAGAAAATAATTAAAATTTGTGACTATTTAGAACTTAAAGACAGATCTTTTGATGGTTTTGTTAACTGGGTTTTAGATTTAAGAAAAAAACTTGATATGCCTCATAAATTATCAGAAGTGATTGATGAAAAAGATTTTGATATTGATAGATTATCAAAAATGGCTTTAGCAGACCCATCTACTGGAGGAAATCCAAAAAAATTAACTGAGGATGATATGAGGATAATGTACCAGAACAGTATGACGGGTGAATTGTTTAAATGAGTGATTTAAATATTTTAATTGTTGAAGGAAATATTAGAGAAGATAGTGAGTTTTTTATTAAAGCAGCTGGAGCTTCTGCAGCAGATAATTTAAAAAATTTAATCTTAAAAATAGAACCATCTGCAATTACTGAAATTATAAATCCTGGTAATGATGATGAGACTACGAATGTTCTAAAAGACATGAGTAAATATAATGGTATTGTCTTTACGGGTGGTGCAATGCGAATAAATGATATGACGGATGTGATTAAGAAACATATTAATTTTGCATCAAATTGTTTTACTCAAAAAAAGAAGATTTTAGCTATTTGTTGGGGATTACAAGTTTGTTCTACAGCAGCTGGAGGCAAGGTAAACCCTGGTAAAAATGGTGCTCACATTGGAATTGCATCAGATGTAATTATTAATAATGAAGGTGAGAAGCATTTTATTTACAAAGATAAGAAAAAAATTTTTACATCACCCGCATTTAATTTTGATGAAGTAAGTGAATTACCGGAAAATGCTATTCTTCTATCAAGTGATAAAGTTAACAATGTAATGGGTGTTAGTTTTAGAGCGGGAAACTCTGAAATTATTGGCTTACAGTATCATCCTGATTATGAGTACTTTCAGATGCTTAAACTTATTGAAGGTCGTAAAGAACGACTATTTGTAAATAAAAATTTTTTAAATGAAGAAGAGTATGAAAGTCATATCTCATACATAAAATCTCAAAACGAACTATTAGATTTTAATGACAGAACATGTGAAGTTAGAAACTGGCTTAATTATCTGCGTAACTAGTTTCTAAAATAGACCTTCAATTTCACCATCTTTATTTAGCTTAATTGAATCTGCTGCTGGAACTCTTGGTAACCCAGGCATCGTCATAACAGCTCCACATATAACAACAATAAACTCTGCTCCAGAAGAAAGTTTAATCTCCCTAATTGGTAAAGAGTGTCCTGTTGGTGCACCTTTTAAGCTTGGATCTGTTGAGAAGCTGTATTGGGTTTTTGCAATACAAATTGGAAAGTCACCATATCCAGCATCTTCAAAGCTTTTTAATTGATCTCTAATTTTAGTATCTGCAATAACCTCATCTGCTCTATAAATTTCTTTTGCAATTGTTTCTATTTTTTTAAAAAGAGGAGTTTTACTTTCATATAAGAATTTAAATTTATCCTCATTTTTCTCACATAATTCAGCAACATGACTTGCAAGTTCTTTTGTACCTTCGCCACCATTTGCCCAATGAGTACAAAGACTTGCTTTAACTCCAATAGTGTCACAAAATTCTATCAAAGCTTTTACTTCATTCTCTGTATCTTTAATAAAATGATTAACAGCTACTGCAACTGGTAAACCAAATTTTTTTACATTTTCTACATGTCTTTGAAGGTTAACTAGACCTTTTTTTAAGGCTTCTACATTTTCTGTTTTAAGATCATCTTTTGCTACACCACCATGCATTTTTAATGCTCTAATAGTTGCAACAATTACAACACAACTAGGTTTTAAATCTGATTTTCTACATTTAATATCAAGGAATTTTTCTGCACCAAGGTCTGCACCAAATCCTGCTTCTGTCACAACATAGTCAGCAAGTTTTAGTCCAGTCTTTGTTGCAATTACAGAATTACAGCCATGAGCAATGTTAGCAAAAGGGCCACCATGAATAATTGCAGGATTATTTTCTAAAGTTTGAGTAACGTTAGGTCGAATTGCATCTTTTAATAATACTGTCATTGGACCTTGTGCTTTTAAATCTTTAGCATAAACAGGTTTTTTATCTCTAGTATAAGCAATTGTAATATTTCCTATTCTCTTTTCTAAATCTTCTAAATCATTTGATAAGCAAAAGATTGCCATGATTTCAGATGCAACAGTAATATCAAAACCATCTTCTCTTGGAAAACCATTTGCAACTCCACCTAAGTTTATATTTATAGATCTTAAAGAACGATCGTTCATATCGATTACTCTTTTCCAGACAATTCTTCTAACATCTATATCAAGTTTATTTCCCCAATAGATATGATTATCAATTAAGGCTGACAACAAATTATGAGCTGATGTTATTGCATGAAAATCTCCAGTAAAATGTAAATTAATTTGTTCCATTGGAACTACTTGAGCATAACCACCACCTGCTGCTCCACCTTTCATTCCAAAAGAGGGACCAAGGCTTGGTTCTCTTAAACAAACAATGGATTTTTTTCCAATTTTGTTTAATCCATCATTTAAACCAACTGAAGTTGTGGTTTTTCCTTCACCAGCTGGTGTAGGAGTGATTGCCGTCACTAATACAAGTTTTCCATTTGGTTTATCTTTTAAAGTGTCTAAATATTCTAAATTAATCTTTGCAATGTGTCTTCCCATTGGACTAAAAGCTGAGCTTTCATCGGGCACATTTATCTTGGCTAAAATATCATTTATAGGTTGCATTTTAGCTTCTCTAGCTATTTGAATGTCTGACTTAACTTCGCTCATTTTAAACTCCTATAAAATTAATTTTTAATGCCCAATTGATATCTTATTTTAAATTTTTGGAAACTTCTAAAAAATATATATAAAAAAAATAAGAACTATTTATATTCCTTTGTATAAAATTATTTTATGCAAAAATATTCTATATTTAATTTGATCAAAAATGCCTTCTCTGGTCATCAAAATTGGGATTTGGCTTGGAAAGATCCAACTCCTAAAAAAGAATATGATGTGGTTATAATTGGTGGAGGTGGTCACGGCCTAGCAACTGCTTATTATTTAGCTAAAGAACACAATATCACAAACGTTGCTATCATTGAAAAAGGTTGGATCGGGGGTGGAAATGTTGGAAGAAATACCACAATCATTAGATCGAACTACATGCATGACGATAATGCATTGTTCAGTGAGTTTGGAATGGATTTGTGGAGAAAAATGAGTCAGGATTTAAACTACAATGTAATGTTTTCCCCAAGAGGAATTATTAACCTTGCTCACTCGGATGCACAGATGAATGTTTTCGCAAGGAGAGGAAACTCAATGCGATTAAATGGTATCGATGCAGTTTTATTAAATAGAGAAGAGGTAAAAGAAATTATTCCAATGGCTGACTTTTCAGACAATGTAAGGTTTCCTATATTTGGTGGACTGATGCAACCAAGCGCTGGAACAGCAAGGCATGATGCTGTTGCTTGGGGTTATGCACGTCAAGCGGATTCAATGGGTGTAGATATTATTCAAAATTGTGAAGTAACAGGTTTTGATGTTGTAGGTGGAAAAATTCAAGGAGTTAGAACTTCACGAGGAGATATTAAAGTTAAAAAAATTGGACTGTGTGTTGCAGGTAGTACAAATGTTTTAGCAGAGAAATTAAATATGACAGTACCAATTGAAACACATCTTCTACAAGCTTGTGTTTCAGAACCAGTTAAACCTGTTTTAGATAAAGTTGTAACTTTTGGTGCAGGACACTTTTATATTAGTCAGTCGGATAAAGGTGAGATGGTAATGGGAGGAGATTTGGATGGCTATAATAGCTATGCGCAAAGAGGAAACCTTCCAACCCTTCAACATGTTTTAACTGAAGGAATTGCGATGATGCCTTTTCTTAGCAAACTAAAAATGCTTAGAACTTGGGGTGGGATAATGGATATGTCTATGGACGGCTCGCCTATAATAGATAAAACTCATATTGAAGGATTATATTTAAATTGTGGATGGTGTTATGGTGGATTTAAAGCAACACCAGCATCAGGATGGACATTTGCACATACAATTGCACAAGATAGAGTTCACAAATTAAATGCTGGATATAGTTTAAATAGATTTCACACAGGTCACTTATTAGATGAAAAAGGACTTGGAACTAAAACGTGGATTTCATAAATGCTTCATATTAAATGTCCTCACTGTGGGATGAGATCTCAAAATGAATTTTCATACGGTGGTGATGCAACCGTTAAAAGACCAGAACTTAATAAAGAAGTTTCAGATCAAGATTGGGATAATTTTGTCTATAATAGAAAAAGTTTAAGAGGAAAACACAAAGAGCTATGGCAACATATATCAGGATGCAGACAGTGGATTAAAGTAGAAAGAGACACTGCAACTCACGAAATATTTAAAACCGTTAAAGCTAACGAAGATATTTAAATGACTCAAAATTATAGACTAGATAATGTTGGATTAATAAATAGAGATAAAAAAATCTCATTTAAATTTAATGGCGTGACTTATTTTGGTTATGAGGGAGATACCTTAGCTTCAGCGTTGCTTGCTAATGGAGTTCATTTAATAGGAAGAAGCTTTAAATATCACAGACCCAGAGGTTTTTTTGGTGCAGGAGTGGATGAACCATACGCAATTGTTCAACTATATAGAAATAATGAAACTGAACCAAATGTAAAAGCTACAGAACAAGAGCTCTTTGAAGGTTTGGAAGCAACAAGCGTTAATTGCTGGCCAAGTGTTAATTTTGACATCGGTGCTATCAATAATTTATTAAAAATATTTCTTCCAGCAGGATTTTATTACAAAACTTTTATGTGGCCAAAAAGTTTTTGGTACAAAGTTTATGAACCATTTATAAGAAAAGCAGCAGGACTTGGAGTTGCATCAATTGAACATGATAAGGAAAGATACGAACACAAATATGAGTATTGTGATTTACTAATTGCAGGTTCAGGACCTTCTGGTTTAGCAAGTGCATATGCTGCTGCTAAAAATGGAGCAAGAGTAATTTTAGCAGAAGACAAGCCTAGATTTGGTGGAACTTTATTAACTAGCGAGGTTAATATTGGAAATCAAACAGGAAAAGAATGGGCTGAAAATATTATTTCTGAACTTAAAGAAATGCCTAATGTTATTGTTAAAAATAGATCTCAAGTATTTGGTTACTATGATCACAATATGTTAGTGATGTCAGAAAAATTAAGTGATCACTTACCTAAAACTAAAAAATATAATCCAAAACAAAGACTTTGGTATATTAGAGCAAAAGAAGTTTTAATTTCATCAGGATCAATTGAAAGACCTTTAGTATTTGGAAATAATGATACACCAGGTGTGATGCTGTCTTCTGCAGCAAAAGAATATTTAAAAGTTTATGGAGTGTTAGTTGGTAAAAAACCTTTAATATTTACCAATAATGATAGCGGATATGAAACGGCTATAGAGTTTAAAAAAAATGGTGTTGATCCAATTATTTTAGATACAAGAAAAGAACCAAAGTCAGAAATTATAGATGAAGCAAAAAAACTAGATATTGAAATTAAATTTTCTTACGTAGTAGTTGCTGCTAAAGGGTATAAAAAAGTTAAATCAGCTGAAGTTGCTAAAATTTCTGATGATAAAAACGAACTAGGAACTTTAGAAAATATTAATTGTGATTGTATTTGTGTTTCAGGCTTTTGGACACCAACAATACATTTAGCTTCTCAATCAGGAAATAAAACTACTTTTAATAAGGATATAGATGCATTTGTACCTGGATTATCAAAACAAAATGAAACAACTTTAGGCGCTGCTAATGGAACTTTTACATTAGAAGAAACTTTAAAAAGTTCATTTGAAACTGGATATGAACTTTCAAAAAAAATTACTAATAATGATAACAAAACATCATCACCAACAGTTATGGAAAAAAAATCTACCACCCATGATAAATTTTGGTGTGTGCCTTTGCCTAAAGGAAAAACATATAAAAGATTTTTAGATTTTCAAAACGATGTAGCTGTTTCAGATGTAGAAATTGCACTAAAAGAAGGGTATCGATCCATAGAACATGTAAAAAGATACACGACACTAGGAATGGCCACAGACCAAGGAAAAACAAGTAATCTCAACGGTTTGCAGCTAGTTTCAAATATTGAAAATAAAATAGTGCCAGAAGTAGGTCATACAACTTTTAGGCCTCCATATACACCAGTTACTATTGGTGCAATTGTTGGAAGAGAAGTTGGCAAACATTCAAAACCAACAAGAAAATCACCAATGCACACTTGGCATGAAAAAAATAATGCTGTGTTTGTAGATGCAGGTGTTTGGTTGAGACCAAGATATTATAAAATTGGAGAAGAAACTTTATTTGAAGGTTCAAAAAGAGAAGCTAAAAACGTTAGAACAAATGTAGGTGTTTGTGACGTAACTACTTTAGGTAAAATTGACATTAAAGGACCTGATGCAGCAGAGCTACTAAATAGAGTTTACACTAATGCTTGGTTAAAACTGCCAGTTGGTAAAGCAAGGTATGGTGTAATGTTAAGAGAAGATGGAATTGTTATGGATGATGGAACAACAACAAGAATTTCTGAAAACCATTATCATATGACAACAACAACAGCACAAGCAGCGAATGTTTTATCTCATCTTGAATATTATCTACAACTTGTATGGCCAGAACTAAATGTAAATGTGGTTTCAACTACAGAGCAATGGGCAGGAGCTGCAATTGCTGGGCCAAAATCTAGAGACTTATTACAAAAATTATTTCCAAATATTGATGCTTCAAATGAAGGATTACCTTTTATGGGATATTTAGAAGCAGATTTATTTGGAGTTCACGCACGAATTTTTAGAATTTCATTTTCAGGAGAGCTTGCTTATGAAGTTAATGTCGAATCTGATAATGGAAACTTTATGTGGGAGAAGATAATGGAAGTAGGACAAGAATTTAAAATTCAACCTTATGGCACTGAAGCATTATCAACTCTAAGAATTGAAATGGGTCACATTGCAGGATCAGAACTTGATGGCAGAACCATTCCTTATGATAACTCTTTAGAAGGACTGGTTAGTAAAAAGAAAGATTTTATAGGGAAACGCTCATTAGAAAGAGAAGCATTTATAGCTGAAGATAGACAAAAAGTAGTAGGGGTTGTTCCAATTGATAAGAAAACAAGTATCCCGGAAGGGTCTCATTTAGTTAAAGATGCAATGGCTCCAACACCAAATCCTAAATTAGGATATATTTCAGCATCTTGTTGGAGTGTTGAATACGATAATCCATTTTCACTAGCAATTCTTAAGGATGGAAAAAATATGATAGGGAAAAAACTATTTGCAATGTCTCCTTTAAAAAATAAAACAATACCAGTTGAGATTGTTTCATCGCATTATGTTGATCCAAAAGGTGAAAGAGTAAGATCATGACTTCAATTTCTGCTTTAAAGAATATTCATATCAAAGGTTTATTTGGTGATCATGAAGGAAAAAATGATAAAGAGCTGTTAAAAATAAGCGAATTAAGCGACTATCTAATCATTCAAATTGTTAAGTATAATAGTTCAGCAATAACTATTGAAAATATTAAGTTAGATGATTTGAACTTAAAAAATGAAACTCAAAATATAAGCTGTAACACCAATACAAGAATTTTATGGAATGGACCAAATAACTGGCTTTTAGTTTCTTCAAAGAAAGAAATTTTAAAAGAAATTAATGAAAAATTACCAGAAACAGATTTCGCCATAACAAATATATCTCATAGCAGAGCGATAATTCAAATAGAGGGAAAAAATACAAAAGAGATATTAAAAAAAGGATGTCCTTTTAATTTTAATGAATTGAAAAAAAATACTTGTTTAAATTCAATTTATAACGGAATGTCAGTTACAATTGATATGCTAGATGACAATCCAGATAAAGTTAGAATATTTACATTAAGAAGTTTTGGAGAATCTTTTTATCATTCAATTACTGATGCTTGCTTAGAATTTGGTTATAAAGGAATTTAAAAATTTATTGCTTTCTTGTTGCAATATAAACACCAAAAGTTGCCACAGCAAAACCAACTAAATCTAGATTATTCAATTTTTCATTCAAAAATATCCAGGCCATTATTGCAGTAGTAGGGGGTATTAAAAAAAATATAGAAACAGTTTTACTTGCTGAGTTGTTCTTAATTAAAAACATTAAGATTGTGAAAGCTCCAAAAGATACAAGGAATATCTGATGACTCATTGCTATTAAGAATGTGGATGTAAAATTAATATAAGGTTCACTAAAAATTAAAATAATTATTATATGAAAAGAACAGCCACCTATTGCTTGATACATATTACTTACAGACAAAGGTAAATCATTACTTATTTTCTTTTGCCATAAAGTTGATGTTGTAATAGCTAGAAGAGCAACAAAAGAAGCTATCACTCCCAAAACAGGAAGGCTTGATCCAATATCGAAACCTAAAACTAAAGTAGCACCAATAAATCCAAGGATCACTCCAATCCATTGTTTGAAAGTAACTTTTTCACCTAAAATTTTTCCTGCTAAAGCATTAGTTAAAATAGGCTGCAAAGTTACAATTAATGCAGCAATACCTGTAGGCATTCCTATTGAAACTGAATAAAAAACACCCCCCAAATAAATACCATGAAAAAGTACTCCACTAAAAAGTGACTGCAGAAGGTTTCTTAAATTTGTCAAAATTTTTTGTTTTGTATAAATTGAAAAAATATAGAAACCAAAAGCTACAACAAAAAATCTAAAGGCTAATGCAGCAAAAGGATCACTATTGTCTATTATTGGTTTTGTTGTCACAAAAGCTGAGGACCACAAAATGATAAAAATAAATGGAAAAATTTTAACCATACCGAAGTTATAGGTCATATTTTATATCAATATTAGAGATTAATATCCAAAATGAACACTTTCTCTCTTGAGTTGTACTTATAAATACTTAGGATTAGGTAGGAGTATAATGATTTTAAATAAAATAATTGCTGGATTATTTTTGTTATTTTTTCTTAATGGTTGTGTGCAAAGTGCAGCTTTATTAGGACCTGCCTATACATTAGCTAGTTCTGGTAATATCTATCAAGCTGGCCTTTCATATGGTTCTAATCAAGCAGTTAAAAAAATTACTGGTAAGTCTCCTACTGAAAATATTCAAAATCTTGTAGACAATAAAAAGAAAAAAATTAAGGAAGAAGAAAAACAGGAAGAGTTTTTTGCTTTAGTAAAAAGTAGAATAGAAAAAACAAGTAAAATTATTCAAATAGCTAATCAGTAATACCTAATAAAAGCTGTTCAGATTGCCCAGTTTCTTTACACCACAGCTCATAGCTTTCACACATACGCCATAAGAATTGGTGTGCTCTATCAGAAGCTTCGATGAGAGTATTATTTTCAGTTTCGTAAAGTTTAGGAATTTTAATTAAATTTTTAACAGTCATATCTCTTTGAATTTCTAGAAGTTTAATAGTTTCATCTGGTATTTTATTCCTAGTATCTTTGTCTAGATATTCATTTTTTTTTAATTCATCAAACCATTCATCATGTAATGCACCAGTACTTAATTTTATAAATTCATTAGTTTCCATGAATTTATTAATAGCTTGTTTTACATCAAGCTCCGGATCTTTATTTTTTTCAATAGAAACGTAGGAGTAAATAATTTCAGCCATATATATAACATATGGTTTTTTGACTTTTATATTCATCATCTATTTTTTATATTTTGCCATACAGGAGTTGGCTAATATTAAATTAGGATCAAGGTACAATTTTGAAACTTTAGCATTTTGTAAAGATTTATATGCAAAAATTGCAATAGGTATCTCAGTGCAGCCAAGTATTATTTTTTTACATTTTTGTTTGATTAAATATTTAATTGCAGGCTTAATAGTTTTTTCTGCTAGTTTTATATTGCCCATTTTTACATGTTTGATTGTTTTGTTTACTGAACTTGTTTGTAAATTACTTAAAGGTTTAATCAATACATAATCCTTTTTAAAAATTTTATCATAAATCTCAGTTTTTAAAGTTCCCTCTGTTGCAAGAAGTCCAATTTTAGAATTTTTTTTACAACTTTTTTTTGTTTGTATAAAAACTTCTTTAGGCATGTTAATGATCGGTATCTTGATTTTTTTCTTTAAATCTTCATACCAATAGTGTGCAGTGTTACAGGGTATAACAATAAATTTGCACCCACTTTTTTCTAATGATTTACATCCATCTAACAAACTTTTTAAAACTCTATTATATTTTTTTGTATTTTTTGAGTTTCTTGGAATTGTAGATAATGATTTAGTTTGAACACCAATAGATTCTGGTCTTCCAGGAATATTTGATTTGTTATAAAGCATGAATAAAGGGTATTCTTGATCACTTTTTCCTCTATTTAACATTGCGAGTTTATTGCAAAAATCAAGTCCCGCTTGAGTTCCCATTCCGCCTAAAATTCCAATCATAAATATATATTTTCTATTAAATTTATTTAATAATTCCTTAAAGAGGTTTGTTGATACCTCTCATAAAAACTAAAATTAAGCAACCATCTTTAGTAAAGGATGAGTGTGTAGAGCCTGGTTCAAAAGTAACAAAATCACCTTTTTTAAAAACTTTATTATCTGGATCAGTTAATTCACCTTCTAACATCAAAAATTCCTCAAAGCCTGTATGCACATGGGGCAAACTTTTAGCATTTGGTTCCATCTTTAAAAGATAAGTTCCATTACCACCATTTTCTTTATTATAGCTAATTTTATGCCAACTCATTCCAGGCACAACAACCCCATAATTATCAAATGGAGTGAATTCAACATCATAAAGGTCAGTTATTTTTCTATTTGTCATACTTGTTAGTTACTTATTATTAAATTGTTATATTCGATGATTATTAATAAAATATAAATATGCAAGATATATTTATTGAAGATATGGGAAGTGGCACTCCACTAGTGTTAGTGCATGGTTTTTTAGGATCATCTGAGATGTGGACTTTGCAAACTGACTTTTTTAAAAAGAATTTTAGAGTTTTGGCACCAGCATTACCCGGTTTTGGAAAAAGTAATAAAGTTAACTCATATAATTCAATTGAAGGTATGGCTAAATCTATATTGACATGTTTAGAAAAAAAGAAAATAGAACGTTTTTATTTATTAGGTCACTCAATGGGTGGCATGATTGTGCAAGAAATGGCAAAGTTAGCAGGTGAAAAAATATTAAAGTTAATTTGTTATGGCACAGGACCAAGAGGAAATATACCTGGCAGGTTTGAAACCATAGATGCTTCCAGAGACAAACTAAAAACTAATGGACTGGATAATACAGCTTATAGAATTGCAAAAACATGGTTCATTGAAGAGGATAAATCTAAATATTTTTATTTATGTGAAGAAGCGGGTAAACAAACTTCTTTAGAGGCTGCGGACAATGCTCTTGTTGCTATGAAAAATTGGAGTGGTATTGAAAATTTAAAAAATATTAAGAACGAAACTTTGATAATTTGGGGAGATCAAGACAAAGCCTATAACTTCAACCAAGTAGAAACTTTAAAAGAAAATATTATAAATAGTGATCTAAGAATAGTTAATGGCTGCTCTCACAATGTTCATTTAGAGAAGCCAGATGAATTTAATACAATAGTGAGTGAATTTCTTAAAAAAAACTGATTGGTATTGGCTGAAATATTTAGCTAAATAATTAAAAAATTAATTTAATTAAAAAATCGCAGCCAATAGAAAGTGTGAATATTATGCAGTTTTTAAATTTACCGCTGAAGGACCTTTTGGACCATCTTCAACTTCAAAAGTCAAAGCTTGACCTTCATCTAAACCGTTCATACCAGCATCTCTAACAGCTGAAACGTGAACGAATACATCTTTTTCTTTATCTTCTCTTTCAATAAAACCAAAACCTTTAGTTGGATTGAACCATTTTACTTTTCCTTGTAGACTCATATTTATCTTCTTACTTTTTATTGTGTTACTTTTATTACTTATAATTAAGTAATTCACGCTTTGTTTAGATTTATTGAGGTTTTGTCAACTAAATTTAAAAGAATAAATAATTAAAGATTTATTTGTTGCTTATTAGCATGGTCATATAAATAGAGTTGATATCTTTTTTATAATGAGAGAAGGGCTCGCAGGGCTCAAAACCACACTTACTAAATAGTTTTCTGGCATTTAAAAAGAACTCACCAGCACCTGTTTCTAAACTTAATCTTTTAATATTAAGTTTTTTTGCCTCATTAATTAGATGATTTATGACTTTTGTACCATTTCCTTTACCTCTAAAGTTGTCACTAACCCTTATAGATTTGAATTCACCATGTTCATTATCTAGGAATTTTAATGCGCCACTTCCCATTAGGTTATTTTCTTCCCACAGGCTCCAAAATTTAATAGTTGGATCTTTTAATCCAGCTATATCAAGTACGTGAGCACTACCTTCAGGTGACACAGATCTTAACTCAATGAAATGCTTTATAAGTAGCTCATGAACTTCTGGATTATCAAAATTTCCTTCGATTGATTTTAGCATATGAGTAATATCTACTTAAGAAGAGTTGTTAGGTGCCCCATTTTTCTTTTTGGTTTAATTTCTTTTTTAAGATAATCAAAGAAAAATTCATTTTCATTGTGTTCTTTATTTCTGTAATTAGTAATTTGATCTCCAATTATATTTGTCATCATTGCATTGGATATTTTTTTAAGAGGTATTTGCTCTAGTTTACAAACTGCTCTTACATGATTTTCAAATTGACTTACATTATACGCATTAATTGTTAGATGCCCTGAGTTATGAACTCTTGGTGCAATTTCATTTACATAAAGGTTATCATTCCTGTCAATGAAAAACTCAACACACAAAGTTCCAACATATTTTAATTCTTCTGCAATTGTTGTAGCCCATAGTTTTGATTGTTCTAATATTTTATCACTAATCTCTGCTGGAATTTTAGAATTTCTTAAGATTTGATCTTCATGTTCATTTTCAATGGGTTCATAAATTTCATATTTTTGAATACCAAACCTAGTAATGATTATTGAAATTTCTTTTTTTAATTTTACTAATTTTTCTAAAATATAACCTTTTGAATAATCAACATCAATTGAGTCTAAATTTTCTAAACTGTTAATAGGGTGTTGACCTTTGCCATCATATCCTAATGTAGTAGTTTTGAGTATACCAGGTAATAAATCTTCAACAGAATCTATTTCAGATTTTTTTTCAATAGATACATATCTTGTAGTTCTTATATTTAGATTATTGATAAAATCTTTTTCTGCTAATCTATGCTGAATTATTCTATTTACAGAAGGTTTTGGTAAAACAGGTTTTATTTTATTAATTTCATTTAATGTTTCATAGGGAATATTTTCAAATTCATAAGTTACAACATCAACTTTACTCAAAAACTCATTAATCTTGTTTTTATCATTATATTCACCCTGTACAAAATCATTAGAAAAATTTTGGGCAGGAGCATCAATATCATTGCAAAAAATAACTGTTTTAATTTCAAGTTTATTTGCAGCAATAGCAAGCATACTACCTAACTGACCTCCCCCTATAATTCCAAGAATTGGTTTAGACATATTTTACAACTATTTGGGTTTTTTTTTAACAGATTTGCTTTGATTTAAACGAAACTGATTTAATTTTCTCTTAACAGTTAAATCACTAAGACCAATAATAGATGCAGCTAATAAGGCAGCATTAATTGCACCATCTTCTCCAATTGCTAATGTTCCAACAGGTATTCCTTTTGGCATTTGTGCAATGGATAGAAGACTATCAAGACCTTTCAGCTTTTTACTTTCAATTGGAACACCTAGTACCGGTAGAGAAGTAAGGGCTGAAATCATTCCTGGTAAATGTGCAGATCCACCAGCTCCAGCAATAATTACTGCAATACCATTTTTTTCAGCATTAATAGCAAATTCATACATTCTTTTAGGGGTTCTATGAGCTGATATTATTTTTGTTTCAAATTTTATGTTTAATTTTTTAAGAATATTTTGACAAAATGTCATGGTTTTGTAGTCAGATTGACTACCCATAACAATTGATACTTTGTTTAATTTATTTTTAGCCATTTGTTGTAATTTTATTCTAACGTAAATTGTTATTTCAAATTAAGCCTAAAATTTCAATAAAATTAATAGAATTTATCTATCTTATTGGTATTCTTTAAAACAAAGAAGATCACAATGAATTTTAAAATTGATAATTTACAATATTGTAACTGGTCTAGAGAAATTTTTCAGATCAATAAACAAGCAGGACTGGATGCAATCCATGTAACTATTGTTTACCACGAAGATTTTGATGAGCTAAAAACGGTATTAAAAAATTGGGAAAATCACTTTTCAGAAAATTCCGACTTAATTTTTCACGGTAAAAGTTTTAAAGATATTGAAAAAGCTAAATCTGAAAATAAAACTGCAGTTTTTTTTGGTTTTCAAAATTGTTCACCTATAGAAGATGATATTGGATTGGTTGAAAAAGTTTATGATTTAGGATGTAGGTTTATGCAGCTTACTTATAATAATCAGTCCTTACTAGCGACTGGATGTTATGAAGCAATAGATAGTGGGGTTACTAATTTTGGTAAAGAGGTAATTAAAGAGATGAATAGATTAGGTCTTGTAATAGACATGTCTCATTCAGCAGAAAAAAGTACAATTGATGCAATTGAGATAAGTGAAAAACCAATTGCAATAACTCATGCAAATCCATCATTTTGGCACCCAGCTAAGAGAAACAAATCAAACGAACTATTAAAAATTTTATCAGAACACAAAGGAATATTGGGCCTCTCTTTATACCCTCATCATTTAAAAGATGGAACAGATTGCTCTTTAGAAAGCTTTTGTGAAATGACAGCTAAGACAGCTGAGATTATGGGAGTTGAAAAAATTGGAATAGGTTCAGATCTTTGTTTAAACCAACCAGATACTATTGTTGAGTGGATGAGAAATGGTACTTGGACTAAAAGCAAAAATTATGGAGAAGGGTCTAAAAACAAACCTGGTTTTCCAAAACAACCTGATTGGTTTTTAGATGCAAGAGGATTTGAAAACTTAGAGATAGGACTTAAAAAAGTTGGTTTTTCAGAAAGTGAAGTAAATGGAATTCTTGGAAACAACTGGTACAATTTTTACAAAGAAATGAATCAATGAATATTTCTTTAAGAGATCCCAATGTAGTAATGAAGCTATCAAGACTTGGGTCTTTTCATCAATCTAAACTTTCATTTTTAAGAAGTTTTTTAAAAGAGTTTAAGGATTGGAATTACAAAAGAGATTTATTTGAATTAAACGAACATGGCTATGGTACTGCAGTTTATTCATTTAAGAAAAAAAATAGAGTGTATTCATTAATTTGTTTTGCAAATGAATTAGATGATAATGAAAGATCAGATAGAGTTATAGCTACCAAATGGGATGCAGCCTTCACACTTTTTGATGGTGTTCCAAAAAAACAAGATATTGAAAGATTAAAAAACGAAGTACCAAAACAAGAATTTGGCAGACTTTCTTATAAAGAATTAACTCTTTCAAGAGCTAATAAATCAGTAAGAGTTTTCAATCATGTGGTTGAATGTTTAAGCGAAGGTAAGCAGCCTGATAATGATTTGTTAACTAGTGTTGGTTATTTATATAGAACCACAGCAGTTTATGGGTCAGGTAAATTTGGCTTAGCAGACAGATTTAGAATTAAAGACCGAGAAGAAATATATGGTCCATTTAGATTGGAAATGATGTTGGTTTATCTGGTAAGACAATTTACTTTTGATCAAGTTAATCACGTTGCAAAAAGTAAGAATCCAAAAAAAGCTGTAAATCTTGATATAAATATTTGTAAAGGTTTAGGAATAGGAAATTCTACAGGTCTTGGAATGGCTCCATTTATTGTTAATCATCCAACTCTTTTAAATAACTGGATTTCAGCAAGAGAAATTTCTTTAAAAAAAATAAGAGAGATAAAAACAATATCAGAGAAAGATAAAAACTTATTTTTAGAATGTTTAAAAAAATCAATAAAGAATATCACTTCTTGGAATACTGAAAGTGAATATCAAATAAATAAGATTAAATCTTTATTGAAAGATCTTAATGAATTTATTGTCTATCTAGATAATGAATTTAATTTTAAGCAAGATTATGCCTTTAACGAATTATATCTGTATTTAGAAAAAAAATATTGTGAAGAATGCATTGAATATGTCGTCTCAATGATGATGGAACCTTATGATGATATAACGTCCCCGTTAATTAAAGAAATGAGCTCTGAAGAAGAAAAATATTTCAATATTCCAACTGAGCGAACGGTAGAAGACTTAAAGCTAATTTTAGAAAAAAAATATCCAGATATCTTAACAATAGATTTTACCAAAGATGAAAATAATTTAAATTTTTGGTTTATCTCAAAAAATAAAGAGGAACCTAGACTAGCAAATAGATTTGATGAAGTGGGTGCTGAGTTAGAGCAACCCTTAGCAATTGCAAGAGATATTAAAAAACTTTATGAATCGTTATCGGTTACTAAAAATAGTTGGACTATTGCTAAATTTTTATCAACCAATAATGAGTTAAGACACGTTGTAAGAAGAGCATTTATAGTGGAGAAATTTCCTTATTCGGAAATACAAGACAATACCATTGGCCAAAAAATAATGCCTATTGATATGCTGAGATTAAAGTTATCATTTTTTGGAGCTTTAAAATTTGATCCACGTTCTGATAAATGGTTAAGAATATGTATGTTTCAAGGAGCACCCTTACCAGAACAATTAAAAAACTATGATGAACATTGGGTTTATAATTAATCAACATGAGATCATTAAGTGAAATAGATACAGTTTCTAAAAGATCGAGCAGGGCTGCTGGATATTCATGGGGGATTGCGGAAGAGATTGGAAAAAATATAAGATTACTTGAGATTTTTAGCCTACCTGGAATTAAAAACTTAAATAGTTTTTTTAAGAAAAAAAAAGAATTAAGATTAGAGAATATCAGCATCATAAAGCAAGACAATGAAGCTAATAAAAATGAATATTGTCCAATAATTGCAGGGGTAAATTTTTTAGATCAGATTAAAACTTTAGAAACTTTAAACGAGATAACATTTAAAAAAGTCTCATATCCGTTACTTTTCTTACCATTTGTAAGTAGAGCAGCTGAGGTAATCGGTAAAAGAATATTCTTAAAAATTGATGACAGGGAGTTTTTATTAAACTTTAATAATAATATTTATTCTAATTACACTAAAAACGAAATAATCGAATCTGCTGAAAATATTTATTTAAAAATTTTAGAAAACAGAGACTCGTTTGAAGAAAAAGAATGGAATGAGCTTTATAAGCTTTCAGAAGAAACGTTTGTTGAAGAAAATGAAAGCTTAAAACAAGGTGGAGCAGGAGCTGGCCTTACTGATAATGACTAAAGACTTTAATGATCAAGATAATAGTGATGAAGAAGTTCTTCAATTAGATAATTTTTGTGAAGAGTGTAAAAAAGAAGACCCGAGTGTTTCTCAAAATTTAATTTTAACAGGATTTAAAACCTGTAATTCTTGTAAGCTTTCAAAAACTATATTTCCAATTTAACTGATATTGCTTATAGGCAAAGCATTCATTTTGCTCATTACAAAAGATATTGAAAGAAAAGCAATTATTAAAAAAGCTAAAAAGACTATTCCAAATGATTTAAAATTAGACTTTAGATTTAAAACTTGTTTTGTTGAAATGATTAATCCAGCAAATATCCAGAACTGAGTTAAAAATATAATTGGGATCATTAAATCTGGTGTTACAGCAAAAAATCTTAAAAGCCCTGGTGCATGAGCAAACCCAACAGCTGTTAAAACTTTTTTAAATGAAACTTTAGTATCTTTATCTGGAAATAATTTTACACCGATCACATAAATAAATAGTCCCCATACAAACCAAGTAAGAATGGCAGTTAAACCAGACATTGCAACAGCAGTTTTAATAACAGTGTTTGCTGCAACAGCTCCTGCTAACCCGTCTAGTATCATGATAAGGCCTGCAAAATATATTGCAGCTTCACCAAAGTTCTTATTATCTTTGTAAAGAGATTTATCTAATTTAATAGACCGAACAACTATATTTAAAAATTGACCAAACATTATTTATTTTTTTTACTATTTTTCTGCGCTTTATAAGAAACAAATAGTGGAAAGAGTATTAAAGCAATTATTATTATTATGCAAATTACGATTAGGAATGATTTTGTCATTATTAGTGGGGGAGAATTAACCTCCCCCAAATAATTAATTTAACCTTTAACGACTTCTCTTGTGTTTGCGTTAAACGATTCTGTAAATGGAATATCCACTACCACAGCATCAACAGGCGTTCCTGGTGTGTCAGAATATTTAGCAGGTAAGTGAACTTTGTACTTAGTTCCAACTTTACCTTTAGGGAAACCATTAGCATTTAATGTTCCATCAAATGGCACATATCCCATTGCTATATTTTGACCTTTTTCAGGGTGATACCAAGGTGATGTGATAAATCCTACAGGATCTCCACCACTCTCAGGTGACACTAACCAAAAGTCAGGAGCATATTCTTCAATTGGTTTTCCACCCAACTCAAGACCTACTAACTGAAGTTTATAAGGTTTTTGACCAGCCTTAAGATCTGCACCCATTTTCTCTAATGCAGCTTTTCCAACATAGTCAGCTTTTTTATTCCACTCGCCTTTACCTGATAGTGATACTTGGTAACCAAGGTTACACTGGAAAGGATTGTGTTGATGATCCATATCTTGTCCCCAAGAAAGAATTCCAGCTTGAATTCTTCTGTGGTGAGCAGGGGCTATAACCATTAGGCTATGTTTTTTTCCAGCTTCAAGAACAGCATTCCACATATCATCAGCGTATTTAGTTGCCTCTCTTAAGTAGATTTCATATCCAGCTTCACCTGAGAAACCAGATTGTGAAATAACACAACTTCTACCACCAACTTTTGCTTCAGCTAAACCATAGAAAGGCATGTTATCTAGATCCACTTGATCTCCAATAAGATCCTTCATTAAAGCTTTTGATTTAGGTCCTTGAATTTGCACTGGGCAAACATCAATTTCCTCAATAGTACAATCAAATCTTCCATCAGCGTTAACACCTTGAAGATACATTCCAATATCAGAGTCTGATAGAGAGAACCAAAATTCATCTTTTGAAATTCTAAGAAGAATAGGATCATTTAAAACGCCACCATAAGCATTACATAGAATTACATATCTTGCTCTCATGGGTGAGATTTTAGTTGCATCTCTAGTTATAACGTAGTCAGTAAACTTTTCTGCATCCGGACCTTTAACTCTAATTTGTCTTTCAACAGCAACGTTCCACATTGTAACGTGATTTTTAATTGCCTCATATTCAACCATCGCTCCACCATCTTCGGGCTTTACATATCCTCTTGGGTGATAAATACGATTGTATACAGTTGCTCTCCAACAACCTGCTTGCATTGATAAATGCCAATACGGAGATTTTCTTACTCTTGTTGAAATTAACATTTCAACTTTTGTAGGCCCACTCTGTCTTAAGTTGTATGGTACTTCACGATCTGATTGATCAACTGAAGTTACATGATTTAGTTTAGTATAGTCAAATTCATTAGACATAACCGTTCTCCTTCAACCACTTGTTTGTTTCCTTCAAGCCGCCGAATGTATAAATGTGGAAGTTACCAGTAAACTCTTTCACTTTCCCAATTAATTCATTAGGGTCTTTAGGTTTCAATAAATCTAATGCCTTACTAAAATTAGATTTAAGAAAATTTATAGAATTTTTTGCCCCGACAATATTAGCAAATTTAATTAAGCTAGTTATTTTCATTGGCCCAGTAATTCCTACATGCACTGGTACTGACTGCTTAGAAATGAAATCTACGATAGGTTGACTTTCTAATAACCACTGGGTCACTATATAGTCGGCGTAAGGTTTTTTATCTATCATAGCTTTTTCTAATTCTTTATCAGAAATATCCTGACTTCCCTCTGGATGTCCTGCTATTCCTATTTTAATTCCATCAAAAAATCCTGTTTCTAAAATTTGAATTGAACTATCAAATTTTCCAACTGGCTCTCTACTTCCTCCAATAACTAAAGCTTGTTTAGCACCCACATCTTTACATCTTACAATGTAATCTTTAAGCTGAGCATCATCCGTAATTGATCGTGCTGGAAAATGTGGAACTGGATTAAATCCTTTTTTAACTAACGCCGCTGTTTGGTTAGCTGTCTCTTTATAGTCTCCTCCTGGAAGCATAGTTACATAAACATCCTTAACGGGAGGCAGTGTATTAAGATCTGTTTGAGGTCCAACCTCAAGTGAAAAATTCATTTTTCCTGATGATTATCTTTTTTGTATATGCTGTCAAAGAAATTCATCTTGTGGATAAAATATTTGTTGCCAAAAATTGTGCTGGTGATAATTTTTTTTAATGTCTGAAAATCTTAAAAATCTTCAACTTTCAAAAATCTTGGACTTGGAAAAAATTAGAGTGGTTGGGAACCCCATCGAGAAAGCCCATGGCCTACCAAACGAGTGCTACACTAGCTCTGACTATCTAAGCATTGAAAGAGAGAGGATTTTCAAGGATAAATGGACGGTGATTGGCGTTGGAAGTTCTGTGCCAAATGTAGGAGATGCTCAACCTTATAATTTACTAGGCATCCCTCTTATTATTTTAAGAGATAAAGAGAAAAAAATAAGGGTATTTCACAATGTCTGCAGCCATAGAGGCTTCAAGCTTTTAGATGAGGCTTGTGCTTTGAAAAATGTCTTAAGATGTCCATACCACTCCTGGTCCTACGATTTTGATGGAAAGTTGGTTGCGACACCTCACATAGGAGGCTTAAATGTTCATGAGACAGAAAAATTCGATAAATCATCGAGCAATTTAAAAGAGGTTAAAACCAAAATTTGGATGGATATAATATTTATCAATATAAATAGTAATGAATTAGAGTTTGATGAATATATCAAGCCTCTCGAAGAAAGATGGTCAAAATTTATATCTAAGGAAGATCAAAAATTACTTAAGCACTCAAAAGATCATGGATACTTCAGTCTTGATGTTAAGTGTAATTGGAAGTTTGCAATAGAGAATTACTGTGAAAGTTATCACTTGCCTTGGATACATCCTGAATTAAATAAAGTTTCAAATATTAGTGATCATTACCATATTCAAGGTTTACCAAATAGATTTGCTGGCCAAGGAACAAATAAATATGATCAACCTGTTAAAGGAAATCAAAGTTTCAATAATTTTCCAAATTGGCCTAAAGACTTATTCAAAAAAGCTGAGTATATCGCTTTATTTCCAAATGTAATGATTGGTCTTCATGTAGACCATTTTTATGTTTTTTGGTTAGAACCTAAGTCTTTTAGTGAGACTAAAGAACATTTAACGATGTATTATGTTGGTGATGATAGTGCAAATGGTTCTGAGTTTACTGAGATGAGAAAAAAAAATGCAGAATTTTGGAAGGAAGTAATGATTGAGGATATAAAAGCTATTGAGGGTATGCAAGAAGGTAGAAATTCACCAGTATATAATGGTGGGAATTTTTCACCGATAATGGATAACCCTACACATGAATTTCATAAATGGGTTGCAACAAACTTAGTTTAAAATGAAAATAATATTAATTATGGGTCTTCCAGGATCTGGCAAAACAACTTTAGCAAATGAAATTGCTCCATTACTAAATGCTAAAAGACTTAATGCTGATGAAGTTAGAAAAGAAGCTAATGATTGGGATTTTTCAAAAGAAGGCAGAACAAGACAAGCAAGTAGAATGGCAGATTTTGCAAAAAAATTAAAAGATGATGGAAATTATGTTGTAGCAGACTTTGTTTGCCCAACACCGGAGGCAAGAAACTTGTTTCCTGCAGATTATATAGTTTGGGTAAATACAATAAAAGAAGGACGTTTTGACGATACTAACAAGATGTTTGTAAAGCCTGAAAAATTTGATTGTCAGGTTACAACTCAAGATGCTAAACATTGGGCACCAATAATAGTAAAGGAGATAAAATAATGGCTTACGAATGGGATAATAAAAAACCAACAGCACAAATGCTTGGCAGATGGCAACCATTTCATGATGGTCACTACGCTTTATTTCAAGAAATTATTAAAAAAACGGGACAAGTTTGCATTCAAATAAGAGATGTTCAAGGTGTTGACGATAATCCATTTGATTTTGATACAGTTAAAAAAAATATTGAAGAAAAGTTAAACCCGGAATTTGAAGGAAGATTTAAAATAATGATGGTTCCTAATATTACTAATATTTGTTACGGAAGAGGAGTTGGTTACAAAATAGAAGAAGTTGTTTTGTCAGAAGAAATTCAACAAATTTCTGCAACAAAAATTAGAGCCAAAATGAGAGAAGATGGCAAACTTAAGTAATATTAAAATTAAACTTTTAAATAAAGATATTGCTTCAATCATCATTAATGAACCAAAAACATATAACGCTCTTTCATTAAAAAATTTAGGAGATTTAATTAAAGCTTTTAAAAAATTAGATGAAGACAAAAATATTAAGGTAATAATTATTGAAGGGTCTGGAAAAGGTTTTAGTGCGGGTCACAATTTAAAAGAAGTAAGTGGATTAAAGAAAAGTGAAAAATATCAAAAACTTTTTAATCTTTGCTCAAAGTTGATGCTTCAAATAGTTGAAGGAAAAAAGCCAGTTATTGCAAAAGTTCATGGAGCAGCATTTGCAGCAGGTTGCCAGTTAGTTGCAAGTTGTGATCTTGCTTATAGTTCTAATGATGCAATTTTTGCAACACCAGGAGTGAATATTGGCTTATTTTGTAGTACACCAATGGTTGCAGTTAGTAGAAAGGTTAATAGAAAAAGAATGATGCATATGCTGTTAACGGGAGAGCCTATTAAAGCAGATTACGCAAAAGAAATTGGACTAATTAATAATCATTTTTCTAAATCAAAATTAAACAATGAAGTATTAAAAGTTGCTAAAACTATTGCTTCAAAATCAAGTCTTACAATTAAAATTGGAAAACAAACTTTTTATAATCAATTAGAAATGCCATTGAGAAAAGCTTACGCATACACTAGTAAAATGATGACTAAAAATATGATGGCAATGGATGCTAAAGAAGGCATATCAGCGTTTCTACAAAAGAGAAAACCTAAGTGGAAACATAAGTAGTGAACGATAAAATAAAAGAAATTCTCTCAAAGTATAAAACAATAGCGATGGTGGGTGTTAGTAAAGATGATAAAAAGCCATCAACAATAGTGATGAAGTATATGCAAAAATATGGTTTTAAAGTTATTCCAGTTAATCCAAGTGCCAAAGGTCAAAAGATTTTAGGAGAAGAGGTTTTTGAAAAACTTGAAGATATTAATATACCTATTGATATCGTAGATGTATTTAGACCATCATCTGAAGCTAACAAGTATGCTGAAGAGAGTGTTAAAATTGGAGCTAAAGTTCTTTGGTTACAACTTGGAATTAGAAGCATTGATGCTAAAGAATTAGTGGAGAGTAATGATATTGAGTATATTGAAAATAGATGTACAAAGATGGAATATCAAAAGCTTTTTTTAAATATAAACCCTGCTTTTCCAGTATTACAAAGTTAAATGAATATAGTTAATTTTACTCCAATCTCTGCATTTCTAGGTGGATCCTTAATTGGTTTAGCAGTAATTATTTTTTTTGTATTTAATGGTCGATTAATTGGAATAAGTGGAATTGCCAGTAATTTTTTAACTTCAAAAGATAATAGATTTGATAATTTTTTATTTTTAATTGGATTAATTATCGGACCTATTGTTTATAAAATATTTACTCAACAGGAAATCAATATCACAATTTCAAACTCATTTTATTTATTAGCAATTGCAGGCTTATTGGTTGGAGCTGGTACAAGAATAGGTGGTGGCTGTACTAGTGGACACGGCATCAGTGGTATTGGAAGATTTTCTTTAAGATCAATTATTGCAACAGTAACATTTATGATTGTTGGAATTTTAACTGTTTTGGTAAAAAATTTAATATGAATAAGATTATATCTTTAATTTGTGGAATAATTTTTGGAATAGGTCTTACTGTTTCACAGATGATAGATCCCGCTAAAGTCTTAGGTTTTTTAAATATTTTTGGAGAATGGGACCCATCATTAGCATTTGTTATGATTGGAGCTTTAATAATATCCTCACCATTTTTTCATTTATTTAAAAATAATAAGAAACCAATTTTTGCTGATAAATTTTCTTATTCAAATAATAAAGAACTAAATAAGAAATTAATTATAGGTTCATCACTTTTTGGTGCAGGCTGGGGCTTAGCTGGATTATGTCCAGGACCTGCAATAGCCTCACTGGCTTTATTAAATTTAAATTCTGTAAGCTTTGTAATTTTTATGTTTGTTGGGTTTTATTTGGTTAAATTATTAGATTTAACAATCCAAGCACGATGATAAAAATCATCTATATTTTTTTGAATTAAACTCTTAGCTAAATTATTAGCTTCAATCTCCTCAAAAGGTCCAAATTTTTTTTCTGTATCTTTAATGATAGTTTCAATTTTATTTGGATCTTTATGAATACCAGCAACTACGTAAAAATTTTTCATAGATTTTTAATTTTTCTAGTCTATACACCCTTAATGTAATGAAAAAAATATTTCTTTTATACGGGCACTATAATGAAAAGTCTTTTAATGCAGCTATTAGAGATACATTTATTAAAACAGCAGAAAAAAACGGTAATACAGTTGATTGTGTAGATTTATATAAAGATAAATTCAATCCAGTTTTTGCAGGTGAACAAGCTGGAGAAGACGTTCTAGATCATAGAAGACGTATTGAGAAATGTGATATTATTGTTCTAATTGCACCTATTTGGAACTTTAGAATGCCAGCTATTGTAGAAGGCTGGATAGATAAAGTTTTGTCACCCCCATGGGCTTACACATTTAAAAAATTAGTTGGAAATTATGGTTATCCAATGGGAAACTTAAAAGATAAAAAAGCTATAATCTTTTGTACCTATGGATCCCCAAGGTTAGCGGTTACAACATTTTTTTTAAATTTACCTATTAGAAGGCTAAAAAGAGGTGTGTTTCATATGTGTGGCATTTATAATATTGTATACAGAAGATATTTTGCAGTACCGTTTGTAACAGATGAAAAACGAAAAGAATTTCTTGAGGACGTTAAAAAGACAGCAAATAATATATAAAACCTTATTAATTTACTTTCTAAGTCTTACAATTTCACAAGCAGAATTAATAAAGCCTAATAGTAATATTGAGCCATACCAGGTTGTGGAAATTCAGTTGAAAAGTTTACAAAAAAACAACTCTCCCACTATAGATAATGGCATTGAACAAACCTGGGAATTTGCTCATCCTAGTAATAGAAAAAGCACAGGACCTTTAGATAGATTTAAGACCATGCTGAAGGGCAAGTCATATAAAATATTATTAGATCATTTAGATCATGAAATTGTTCAAGAAAACCTTAACAATTCAGTAGCCTTGTTTGAAGTTAGTGTTCTTGGAAAAGACAAATCCTATTACAAATTTAAATGGCAGGTTGAAAAGTATAAAATAGATGGTCCCTTCAAAGACTGCTGGTTGACCACAATGGTGTCCGCTCCAATGCCCCTAGGATCTTCAATTTAATTTAGAGGGTAAACGAATTTTGTTTCGTTCGTAATGAAAATTTAGTAGGAATCGTGTTAATGAAATCTAAAGCTAAAGTTGTTGTAGTTGGTGGTGGTGTAGTAGGAGTTAGTGCTCTTTATCACTTAGCAAAAAAAGGCTGGTCTGATGTTGTTTTAATTGAGAGAAAAGAATTAACATCTGGATCTACTTGGCATGCAGCAGGTCTACTTCCATTATTTAATATGAGTTATTCGGTTGGACAGCTTCATAAGTATGCAGTGGATCTTTATAAAAAATTAGAAGAAGAGACAGGACAAAATGTTGGTTTTAGTGTCGTATCAAATATTCGTTTAGCAAGCACTAAAGATAGAATGGATGAGTATCATCAATATGCAGGTGTTGCTCAAACAATTGGTGTGGATGTAAAATTTTTAACACCAGATCAAGTAAAAGAAATTTGGCCATTGTGCCGTACAGAAGATTTACTTGGAGCAATCCAACACCCTGAAGATGGATACATTCAACCAGCTGACTTAACACAAGCAATGGCAACAGGTGCTAGAAATTTGGGTGCAGAGATTTATAGAAACACAGCTGTAGTTGGAATGAAACAAACTAAAGATGGCTGGATTGTTGAAACAGATAAAGGTGCTATTGAATGCGAACATGTAATTTCTTGTTCTGGAAACTTTGCTAGACAAACTGGAAAAATGGTTGGATTAGATATTCCAGTAATACCAGTTGAACACCAATATATTGTAACAGAACCTCATCCAGATATCGTAAAAAGAAAAAAAGATGGCTTACCTGAAATGGGAGTTTTAAGAGATAGCGACAGCAGATGGTATATGAGAGAAGAAGCAGGTGGATTAATATTAGGACCATACGAAGATGGTGCACCAGCTTGTTATGTTGATGGGCCATCAAAAGATTCAGAGTATGAATTATTTCAAGAAGATTTAGATAGATTAGCACCGCATATAGAAGGAGCTATTCACCGTGTACCAGCTTTTGGAGAAGTTGGAGTTAAGAAAGTTTATAATGGTGCAATTTGTTATACACCAGATGGAAACCCAATTGTTGGACCTGCATGGGGATTGAAAAATTTTTGGATTAATGAAGGACACAGTTTTGGAATAACTGCAGCAGGAGGAGCGGGTTGGCAACTTGCAGAATGGATAATTGATGGCGAGCCTACAATAGATATGCTTGGAGTTGAACCAAGAAGGTTTGGTGATTATGCAACAAAATCTTATTTAAAAGAAAAAAACGAAGAAGCTTATAATCATGTATTTAAAGTTCACTACCCAGATGAAGAAAGAGAGGCTGCTAGAGAATTAAGAACATCACCTTGTTATGATAGAATGAAAGCATTAGGTGCAGTATTTGGTCAAAAATTTGGTTGGGAAAGACCTAACTTCTTCGCAATCGATGGGATGGAGCAAAAAGATGATTGGTCATTTAGAAGATCAAAATGGTTTAAAGCAATTGAGCAAGAATGCAAAAATGTAAAAGAGAATGTTGGTCTTTTAGATATGACGGCATTTGCTAAATGTAGAATTAAAGGACCTGGTGCTGAAGAGTTTTTAGATTATTTAGTTGCAAACAAACTTCCTAAAAAAATTGGAAGAATTGGATTATGTCATGCACTTAATACTAAGGGTGGAGTGCACTCTGAATTTACAATCATGAAAGAAGCTGATGGAAGTTACTATTTAGTTTCTGCAGGAGCAAACCAAAGATTAGATCATGACTGGATTCAAAAGTGGATGCCAACTGATGGTAGTGTTCAATTTGAAAATTTAACAAACAGTATGGGAGTTCTAGTTGTATCTGGTCCTAAAGCTAGAGAACTAATGAAAAGAGTTTCAAGAGATGATTTTTCAAATGAAAATTTTAAATGGTTGAGTGCAAAAAATATTGATGTTGGTAATGCACCAGTTAACGCTATGAGAGTAAACTTTGTAGGTGAGCTTGGCTGGGAATTGCATCATCCAATTGAATATCAAAATCACATCTTTGATAGATTAATGGAAGCTGGAAAAGATTTAGGTCTTAAGCCTTATGGAATTAGAGCAATGAATAGTTTGAGACTTGAAAAATCTTATAAACTTGTTGGCACAGAATTATCAATTGAATATTCACCTTACGAATCTGGGTTAGATAGATTTGTTCATCCCAACAAAGGAAATTTTATAGGATTGGATGCTTTGAATAAATGGAGAGAAAAAGGATTTTCAAATCAATTGGTTACCTTGGAAGTTCACAATATAGAGGATGCAGATGTTTTAGGGAATAATCCAATTTATGATAATGAAAAAGTTATAGGACGTGCAACTGGTGGAGATTTTGGATTTAGACTTGGAAAATCAATCGCATTAGGAATGGTCAAACCAGAGATTGCGACACCAGGGCAAAAATTGAAAATTGATATTCTTGGTAAAATGTACGATTGTACAATTTTAGAAGAAAGCCCATATGATCCTGAAAACAACTTATTAAGAGCATAATGAAAATATTAGTCGCTGTAAAAAGAGTTATTGATTACAATGTTCAAATCAGAGTTAAAGAAGATGGCACAGGAATTGTTACGGATAATGTTAAGATGTCAACCAACCCACCTGATGATAATGCAATTGAAGAGGCTGTAAAAATTAAAGAAGCAGGTAAAGCAACTGAAATAGTTGCGGTTACTATTGGTGAAGAAAAAGCACAAGAAACAGTTAGAAAAGCATTAGCTGTTGGTGCTGATCGAGGAATTCATGTTAAAGTAGATGGCGTAGTCGAACCCTTAGCAGTAGCTAAAATATTACAAAAAATTGTTGATAAAGAAAAACCTGATCTAGTATTTATGGGTAAACAAGCAATTGATGATGATTGCAACCAAACAGGACAAATGTTGAGTGCTTTATTGAACTGGCCTCAAGCAACTTTTGCATCAAAAATTGACATTAAAGACAATAAATTAGAAATAATTAGAGAAATTGATGAAGGCTTAGAAACTATTGAAGTTAACGTTCCAGCGGTAGTTACTTGTGATTTAAGATTAAATGAACCGCGTTATGCATCTCTACCAAATATTATGAAAGCTAAGAAGAAACCAATAGATCAAATGACAGCTGCAGATTTAGGTGTTGATGCAACACCAAGAGTTCAACAAATTAAAGTTGAAGAGCCACCAAAAAGAAAAGCTGGAATTAAAGTATCAAGTGTAGCTGAACTTGTGCAAAAGCTTAAAAATGAGGCGAAAGTTATATAATGTCAATTTTATTAATTGTTGAACATAACAATAAAGAATTAAGACCATTTACTCTTAACGCTATTACAGCTGCCTCTCAAATTGATGGCGATGTTCATGCATTACTAATAGGAAACAATTGCTCTGATGTTGCAAAAGTTTTATCTGAAATACCCTTGGTTAAAAAAGTAATACAAGTTGAAGCCACTCATTACGAAAATTTTCTACCGGAAAATTTTGCACCATTGATTGTTAAAGTTTCTGAAAATTATTCCCATGTAATTAGTTCGGCTAATACATTTGGTAAAAACTTAATGCCAAGAATAGCAGCTTTAATGGACACATCACAAGTTAGTGACATAATCAAAGTGGTATCTCCAGATACATTTATCAGACCTATTTATGCGGGAAATGCATTTGCAACTGTAAAAAGCACTGATGCAAAAAAATGTGTAACTATTAGACCAACTTCATTTGAACCTTGTGAAACTTCAGGTGGATCAGCACCCATTGAAAAAATGGATTCGGTAAAAGAGTTTACGTTATCTAAATTTATTAAAAGAGAAGAAGTTAAATCAGATAGACCAGAACTTGGAACTGCAAGAATTGTGATCTCAGGTGGAAGAGGTATGCAAAATGGTGACAATTTTAAATTAATTACTGATATTGCAGATAAATTAAATGCTGCAATAGGAGCTTCGCGTGCAGCTGTTGATGCAGGTTACATAAGTAACGAACATCAAGTTGGTCAAACGGGTAAAGTTGTAGTGCCAGATCTATATATTGCAGTTGGTATTTCTGGAGCAATTCAACATTTAGCTGGTATGAAAGAAAGTAAAATTATTGTCGCAATAAACAAAGATGGAGAGGCACCTATTTTTAGTGTTGCTGATTACGGTTTAGAAGCTGATTTGTTTGAAGCCCTTCCTAAATTCCTAGAAGAATTGAATAAATTAAACACTATACAAAAATAACAAATAATATAAAAAATTACCATATGCCTAGAGAAGCAATGGAGTATGACGTGGTAATTGTTGGTGGTGGCCCATCAGGACTATCGACTGCTATTAAACTCAAACAATTAGATCCAGAATTAAATATTTGCCTACTAGAAAAAGCATCCGAAATAGGAGCTCATATTTTAAGTGGCAATGTTTTTGAAACTAGAGCATTAGATGAGTTATTACCAAACTGGAAAGAACTTAATTCACCTATAAAAACTAAGGTTTCTAAAGAAAAATTCTTATTTTTAGGAAAATCTAAATCATTAAGCTGGCCAACATGGCTGCTTCCATCAGTTCAACAAAATCATAATAATTACATAATTAGTTTAGCAAATCTATGCAGATGGCTAGCAGAACAAGCAGAAGCTTTAGGTGTTGAAATATTTCCAGGTTTTCCCGCAAGTGAAATTTTATACAATGAAGATGGATCTGTTAAGGGAGTTGCAACTCAAGACATGGGAGTTGATAAAAATGGAAATAAAAAAGATGGCTTTGAACCAGGCATAGAACTATTAGGAAAAGTTACTGTGTTTGCAGAAGGATGTAGAGGGCATCTTGGAAAACAATTAATAGAAAAATATAATTTATCAGAAGGTAAAGATCCTCAACAATATGGAATAGGTTTTAAAGAAATCTGGGAAATCAGTGAAAAAAATCATGAAGAGGGAATGGTCATGCATACTGCAGGTTGGCCACTTGATAACAATACTTATGGTGGTAGCTTTATGTATCATGCAGAAAATAAACAAGTTTTTTTAGGATATGTAATTGGTCTTGATTATAAAAACCCACATCTTTCACCGTTTGATGAATTTCAAAGATTTAAAACTCACCCTGCAATTAAAAAGATAATTGAAGGTGGAAAACGTATTTCATATGGAGCAAGGGCTTTAATTGAAGGTGGACTTCAGAGTTTACCAAAAATGTTTATGCCTGGAGCTTTATTAATTGGTTGTGATGCGGGAACTTTGAATATGCCTAAGATTAAAGGATCACATACTGCAATGAAAAGTGGAATGATTGCTGCAGAAACAATAAACGAACATTTAAAAGAAAATAAAGATTTATCAATTTATGAGGATAAATTTAAAAAAAGTTGGATTTATGAGGAGCTCCACCAAGCTCGAAATGTTAAACCAAGTTTTAGCTGGGGTTTAATTCTTGGAATAATATTTACAGGAATTGATCAAATATTATTTAGAGGAAAATTACCTTTTACCTTAAGACATAAGCATGCTGACCATGAAACATTAAAACCAGCAAATGAAATGCCAAAAATTGATTACCCTAAACCAGATAATGTGATTACATTTGATAAAACAAGTTCTGTTTATTTAACAGGAACCAATCACACTGATAATCAACCTGTACACTTACAATTAAAAGATCCGAACTTACCGATAAATTATACTTTAGAAAAATTTGATGAACCTGCTCAAAGATATTGCCCCGCAGGCGTTTATGAAGTTCAAAATGAAAATGGTGTAAATAAATTTGTTATAAATTCTCAAAATTGTATTCATTGCAAAACTTGTGATATTAAAGAACCTTCTCAAAATATTACTTGGGTAACACCCGAAGGAAGTGGTGGGCCTAAATATGGAAATATGTAGTTAAAAGGATAAGATAATACCGGCAACAATAATTAAGCAAGACGTTAATCCAACAAAAACTAGGTTTGTTAGATTTTCTTTTTCTTTTTCTTTTCTAGCTCTATTTAAAAGAATATTAATATCTACTCTTCCAGATGATGAAACTTCCTCACTCTTTTCAGGGGTTGCTAAAGGAGGAAGATCATTTAACTCTGTAGAACTTATTTTTTCAGCACTCATGCAGATAATAAACCATCAAAATACAAACGACACAAATCACTAGATGTTCATTTTGGGTTGACTCTTGCTTAAATCATGTCCATTTTGGGTGGAAATATAATTTTATGAAGAAATTATTACCCGAAGTATCAAAGCAAATCCACAGTGAGGATATACTAGAAGTAATTGAGAAAAACTTTGTTTCGATAATGCCTGTTTGGGTACCACTACAATTAGCTTGGGTTAATAATGTTTACAGAACTTTTCATGATTATGAAAAATTTATGATCATTATGCATTTATTAATGAACACATTTGAAGCTTATTCAAAGAATTTTGTGAAGTTAAATTATGAGGAGTATTTTGATCAAAATGAGGTTGAAATAGAAACAATAAATGTAATAGAGATATCCAAATCACTTAATATACCAAAAGAAACTACTAGAAGAAAAATTAATGAATTAGAAGAAATCGGTGTAATAAAAAGAGTAAATAGAAAGATTATAATTGATAGAAACACTTGGCCAAGCATTAAACCTGAAGAAACAATAAAAAGAATGACGAGATTTTTATCAACTCTTTCAAATATATGTGTTGAAGAAGGGATAATATCAGAACCATTCAGCAGTGAACGTTTAACAGAAACAAGCAAGGAATATTTTTCATTTGTTTGGAAACTTTATTATGAAATGCAAATGCCTATGTTATTAGGATATAAAAAAGTTTATGGCGATCTAGAATCCTTTCATATTCATGGCATTTGTTTAGTCAATCACGCTTTGCACTCAAAAAAAAATGATAATAGTGAAATGAATAAAGAATTTTACTTAGAAAAGTACTTCTTTGCTGAGCAAAAGGATGAAGTAGGTGTTAACGCAATGTCTATCTCAGATATTACAGGTATCCCAAGAGCTACAGTTATTAGAAAATTAAATATATTATTAAAACAAAAATTTTTAACAATAGATAGTAAAAAACATTATTCTATAACAGGAGTTCACCAAAAAAAAATATTAGACGTACAAAAAAATACCCTAAACAACTTATCTAAATTTTCTACAAGTATTTATAATTTAAGTTTAATGAAAGATAATTAAATTAATTAAGATAAATCAATAGCATTTTTCTTTAAAACCTCCATTGAAACAAGTTTTAAAGTTTTTTCATGTGTTCTTTTTAAATAAACAGGGCATGGTTTTCCAGCATCAGCAGCTCTTGCATACCAACTAGCACATACACACCAACCATCTCCAGCTTTTAGACCTGGAAACCCAAATTCAGGATGAGGAGTTATTAAATCATTCCCAGCTTCTTTACACCACTCTAAAAATTCTGTTGTAACTTTTGCACAAACCGTATGAACGCCGTGATCATTTTCATCTGTACTACAACAGCCATCTCTATACCACCCTGTTAAAGGATCGTTAGAGCATTCTTCTAGATCCTCACCTAGAACATTTTTTTGATTGTCACTCATTTAAATTTTTGTAGGATTGGGTTGACCTTTATAGACAACCTCAGGATCAAAAGATTTTTCTTTTTCTTCAAATTTCATTTCAACTTCTCTACCATTTTCAATTGGTCCCAGTGGAATTGATCTATAAAAACATGATCGATAACCAACATGACAACTTGAACCATCACCAATATCGACAGTTAACCAAACTGAGTCTTGATCATCATCAATTCTAATTTCAGTTACTTTTTGAGTAAAGCCACTAGTTTTGCCTTTGTGCCAAATTTGCTGTCTAGATCTACTAAAATAATGAGCTTCTTTAGTCTCAATGGTTTTTTTAAAAGCTTCAACATTCATGTAACCATGCATCAAAACATCTTTAGTTTTTGAACACATTGTAATAACTGGAATTAATCCATCATTATCAAATTTTGGTGAAAGGAGTTTGCCCTCCTCGATTTCAACTATATTTTCTCTTTTTTTAAACATAATTAGGTAATTATGTAGCATATTGTTAGATATATTAAATATTTTAAAAACAATGATTTACTGTATAAAGTTGCCTTATGAAATTAGTCGAAGACACAGATAGCAAGATTTTAGATACCAAAAAAGTTTCTGACAAAGAAGCTGAAGAGGCTTTTAAAACTATTTTAACTTGGATGGGTGAAGACCCTAGTAGAGAAGGGTTATTAGAAACTCCCAAAAGAGTTGTTAAAGCATTTAAAGAATATTTTGGTGGATATACTGAAGATGCTGAAAAAATTTTAGAGAAAACCTTTGGTGATGTTGAAGGTTATGACGACATGGTTGTTGAAAAAAATATTTCAGTATCAAGTCATTGTGAGCATCATATGGCTCCAATAGTTGGTACAGCACATGTTGCTTATATTCCAAATGAAAGAGTTGTAGGTTTAAGTAAACTTGCAAGAGTAGTAGAAGTTTTTTCAAAAAGATTACAGACACAAGAAAGATTAACAATGCAGGTTGCTCAAGCTTTAATGAATTCATTAGATGCAAAAGGAGTTGCTGTTACAATTGATGCAGCACACCAATGTATGACAATGAGAGGCATTAAAAAAGAAAATGCAACAACAGTTACAAATTATTTCTTAGGAGAATTTAAAAAAGATTTAAGTATTCAGAATAGATATTTAAGATTTATTAGTAAGTAACCTTCCTAAGGGAGAAAAGCATGTCGGATAATTTTAAAGCACTAGTTCTTAATCAAGAAGGTGAAAATTTTACACGAGAAGTAAAATCAATAGATAAATCATTTTTAAAACATGGTGATGTACTTGTTCAAGTAGATTATTCAGACTTAAACTATAAAGATGCACTTATTTTAAATAATGGGGCAAAATTAGTAAAAGAATTTCCGCATATACCAGGTATTGATTTTGCAGGTACTGTTTTAGAAAGTGATAATTCAAAATTTGTAAAAGGAGATGAAGTGATCCTTACAGGTTGGAGAGTGGGTGAAATTTACTTTGGTGGTTATTCTCAGTTTGCTAAAGTTAATGGAGATTACTTAGTTAAAAAACCAAAAGATATCTCATCTAAACAAGCAATGATTTTAGGGACTGCTGGACTAACAGCATTATTATGTTCTTTTGCAATCAAAGCTAGAGAAGAACTTTTGTTAGGTGAAAAAGTAAAAGATGTTTTAGTTACTGGTGCATCCGGTGGTGTTGGAAGTATTGCAGTGATGATTTTAAATAAATTTGGTTATGATGTTACAGCTGTTACTGGAAAAGCTGAAAATGAAGAATACTTAAGATCATTAGGTGCAAAAAACATAATAAATAAAGCAGATCTAGATAAAGACGCTAGACCATTAGACAAAGGTTTATGGGACGGTGTTGTTGATACTGTTGGTGGAAAAATACTTGCTAATGCACTTGCACAAACTAGAGACAATGGAATTGTTGCAGCTTGTGGTAATGCTTCTGATTATAAATTAAATACTACAGTTATGCCTTTTATTATTAGAGGTGTTAAACTTTGGGGAATTAATTCTGTTACAGCATCAATTAAAAGAAGAGAGTTTGTTTGGAATGAAGTTAAAGATCTTATTGATTTCGAACAATTAGAAAAATCAATTAAAACAGTAAGCTTAGAAGATTTAATAGACATATATCCAAAAATGTTAAAAGGTGAGACATCTGGACGATATATTGTTGACCTTAATAAATAATGGATTGGGATAAATTAAAAATATTTCATGCAGTTGCAGAAGCGGGAAGCTTTACTAACGCAACAATAAACCTAAACTTAAGTCAGTCAGCAATTAGTAGACAAATTCAATCTTTAGAACAAGATCTTAAAGTACAACTCTTTGAAAGACACGCAAGAGGTCTTACATTAACTGAAAATGGTGAATATTTATTTAAAACAGCTCATGATGTAATTAGTAAATTAAAAGAGGTTGAATCAACCCTGGGAGATCAAAAAAATAAACCAACTGGTAAATTAACTATTACAACAGTTAGAAGTTTTGGTACCCACTGGTTAACACCTCGTATTCAAGAATTTATGACTTTAAACCCTGAAATAGAAATTGAATTAATTTTTGAAGATAAGGAATTAGACTTAAGTACGAGACAGGCAGATATAGGTATTTTCATGAGAAGACCTAAGCAGCTTAATTATATTCAAAAAAAATTAGTGGATTTAAAATATTATATTTATGGCTCTAATAAATATTTAGAAAAACATGGGATGCCTAAAACTATTTCAGACCTTAATAAACATAAATTCATTTCATTTGGAAAAGGAGCACCATCTCCTGTCTATGATCCAGATTGGGTTTTAAAACTTGGAATTAAAGATGGTAAAAAAAGAAAACCAGTAATGAAAGTTAATAGTGTTATGGGTTTACTTTTAGCAGTTGAAGCTGGTGTAGGTCTTGCAGCACTTCCAGAGTATTTAGTTTCAAATTCAAATAATATAATAAAAGTACTTCCTAGTTCGGAAGGACCTATAACAGAGGCTCACTTTGTCTATCCTCAATCACTTAAAAACACAGCAAGAATAACCGCTTTTAGGAACTTTTTGTTTAGTAAAATTGGTGATTGGAAGTCTTAATTAACTAGACTTATCATTAACATAAACTGAAACACCTCTAGAATTGATATCTACATCAAATTTTTTGTGTAAAGGTGGAAACGCTCTTTGTGGACAATCCAATCTATCACAAGTTCTGCAAGATACACCAATGGGAATTTCTGTAGTTTTATCACTTACATTAATGTTTTCAGTGTACACAAAATCTTTTGCATACTTTGCGTCACAACCTAGTCCAATTGATAAAATACTTTTTGATTGACCAAATCGTCCGACACCTTTTTCAACTGTTCTTGCAATACACACATATTTTTCACCATTAGTCATTTTACTAACTGCTGCTTGAATAACACCGGGTCTTGTGAAGGCTGAATAAACATTCCATCTAGGACATGCACCACCATATCTTGGTATATCAATTCCTGATAATGAAAATCTTTTTGAAATATTTCCAGCCATATCAACTCTTAACATGTGAAAAGGAATTCCAGGTAATTTTGGGTCTTGTAAACATGTTACACGGTGAGCAACTTGCTCAAAAGAAGTTGCAAATGTATTTTGTAAAAGTTCCAAGTCATATTTTAATTTTTTACATTCAGCATGAAAGGGCTTGTAAGGCATTAAAATTGCAGCACCACAATAATTCAATAATGCAACTTTAGTTAATTTTTTAGACTCATCTGATGGAAAAGAAAATTTTGATAAATAAATATCAATATCTTTCATTGCTCCTTCTTGAGCTATCTGAGCTGCTGCATGAAGTTTTTTTGTTTCTAGGGAACTATAATCACTTAACAAAAGTTCTTTTTTGCTCTTATTATAGATTTTAGAAAAAGGCTTTCCTTCTTCAGGTAAAATATCTTTTACTGTAATTGAATATTCTTTATTTAAATACTCACATAACGCAATATATCGAGTTCTATTATTTTTTTGAATTTTATCAAAAACTTTATTTGCAAATTCTTCTAATTTTGGAAAATAGTTTTTATGCTGTTGAAGAAAATCAGATATTACTTCGCCAGGAAAAGAGTTTTTTCTATTATCCACTATCTTACCTGAAATTTTTTCTATTTTATCAATTAGTTCGTGATCTTTCTTTTTAAGAATATCTCCTAATCTAACAAGGGCTCTACCGATCTTTGGGTTTGTGCCAACAAGGTCTTTAACTTCAGGACCAAGAATATCTAAGTCTTCAAATAATTTATCATCTAAAATTTCTGAAATTGTATTTTCTAAATTAATATCTGATTTTGAAGTTAAGTCTGAAAGTTGAATATTTAATTTTTCACAAACCTTAAGTAATAAATCTCCATCTATTTTTCTTTTTCCACTTTCAATTAAATTCAAATAGCTTGGAGAAATTCCTAGATCCTCTGAAAGTTTATTAGCTTGCAGTCCTAACTGCCTTCTAAAAGCTTTTATTTTTGGACCTATTTTAATATCTAATTGACTCATATAAGTTATTTGTAAATTTTGTAAATTTTAATTTACAATAAATTATGTTGTTTTACAAGGTTTTTAACGATTTTGTTGGAATTTGTAAATTTAGTAAATTATAAAGTTTACATGGACGATAAAATTAAAAATACTGAAAATGAAGCTCAAATCATAAGAGAAGAAGACATTTCTCAATATAATGCAAAAGGCATTTATATGAGAGATGATCACTGTGATTGGGGCTCAAGTGGAATGGATGCTTTAGTTGATCAAATCAACGACAGTAATTAATTCGTTCACTTAAAATATTTTCACAACATAACAGTAAAGGACTAAATGAGTGCTGAGAACATCTCATACGATTTAAAAAGATTTGCAGGAATTAAAAGAGATTATACCCCAGAAGAGGTTGAGAGATTAAGAGGTTCATTTAAAATTGAATACTCTATGTGTAAACACCAATCCAAAAAATTATGGGATTTGTTAAATTCAGAAAATTATATTAATACATTGGGATCTCTATCGGGAAACCATGCTATTCAACATGCGAAAGCTGGATTAAAAGCAATTTATTTAAGTGGATGGCAAGTAGCAGCTGATGCAAATACAGCTGGTGAAATGTATCCTGATCAATCTTTATATCCATATGATAGTGCACCAAAATTAGTTGAGTCTATGAATAATGCATTAATTAGAGCAGATCAAATTCAGCATATGGAATTACAAGATGGTGAAATGAAATCAAAAGATAGAACAGATTATATGTTGCCGATTATTGCAGATGGTGAGGCAGGTTTTGGTGGTCCATTAAATGTTTTTGAATTAGCAAAAAAATTTATTAAAGCAGGTGCGGCTGGAGTTCACTTTGAAGATCAATTAGCTAGCGAAAAAAAATGTGGCCATATGGGTGGAAAAGTTTTAGTTCCAACTGGCACTATGATTAAAAACTTAAAAGCTGCAAGACTTGCAGCGGATATTGCAGATGTACCCTTAATAATTTTAGCAAGAACAGATGCTAATGCTGCAAAATTAATTACGAATGATTTTGATGAAAATGATAAACCATTTTTAACTGGTGAAAGATCACCAGAAGGTTTTTATTATGTTAAACATGGAATTGATCAAGCAATCTCCAGAGGTTTAGCTTATGCTCCTTATTCAGATTTAATCTGGTGTGAAACTGCAACACCAAATCTTGAGGAAGCAAAAAAGTTTGCAGATGCAATTCATGAAAAGTTTCCTGGTAAATTATTAGCTTACAACTGTTCTCCCTCGTTCAATTGGAAAAAGCATTTATCAGATGCTGAGATTGCAACATTTCAGCAAAAAATTAGTGAGATGGGATATAAATTCCAGTTTATAACTCTTGCAGGATTTCATACTCAAAATATTGCAATTTTTGAACTTGCTGAAAGATATAAAACAGAAGGAATGACGGCTTATTCTAAAATCCAAGAGCTTGAATTTGCTAGAGAAAAAGATGGTTACACAAGTGTTAAACACCAACGAGAAGTTGGAACGTCTTATTTTGATGCAGTTTCAAATACCATAAGTAGTGGAAAAAGTTCTACAACTGCTATGGCAGGATCAACAGAATCTGAACAGTTTTAATTAGTCTTTAATAAGCTTTCTAAATATGATTATATATTTGGATGTTTATAAGTAGTTTACTTTTAATTATTCTCTATATTTCTCACAGATACATTGTTGCTTGGATTATCTATTACAATAATACAGATGAACGTTTTGGTAATTCTGTATGGCGTTGGTCATATGACTATCAAGTAATTGGAGAAAGAGATGTTTCAGACCTTGATGATAAGCCATTTGTAAGAAAAAGAAGAGTTAGAAACCGGGCTGTCTCAATAATGTACTGCAATTTCTTTATAGGGTTTTATGCATTCATGTCTTTCCTAAGTAATCTGCTTATCCGGATATTAACTTAATTAACCATTGTAAACTGCGTCAATAAATGCGATTGATAATCATTCGCAATGTTAATAATAAGCATTCTAAACTAATCAAGGGTAAAAAATAAAGGAAAAAATGAAAAAAATTATACTTATTATATTAACCTTGAGTTTTTTTAAAAGCATGACATTAGCTAATGAAGTTAATGTTTTTAGTGCAAGACATTACGATTCAGATATCCAGCTTTACAATAAATTTACATCTCAAACTGGAATTAAAGTGAATGTCATATCCGGCAAAGATAAATCTCTTCAAAAAAGAATTATAGAAGAAGGAAAAGATTCAAAAGCTGATCTTTATATTACAGCTGATGCTGGAAAGTTAGGACTTTTCGATTTAAAAGGGATGTTTCAAAACTCTATGTCGCCAGCAATTAAATCTGCAGTACCGGCAAACTTTAGATCTAAAAATTGGACAGGAATAGCTAAAAGAGCACGAATAATTTATTACTCTCCAGAGAGAGTAAGTGACAATGATCTTAATGGATTGACTTATGAAGGTCTTGCTGATCCTAAGTGGAAAGGTAGAATTGTTATAAGACAATCTAATAATATTTATAATCAATCTCTAGTAGCTTCATTAATAGATAATAATGGAAAAGAGAGCACTACTATTTGGGCAGAAAATTTGGTTAAGAATATGGCTAGAGACTCAAAGGGAAATGATAGAGCTCAGATTTTAGCTGTAGCAGCTGGCGAAGCTGATATTGCTGTTGCAAATACTTATTATTACGCACTTATGCTTTCTGGTAGTAAAGGTGCAGAGCAACAAGAGGCTGCAAAAAAAGTATTACCATTTTTCCCAAATCAGGGTGATAGAGGAACACATATGAATATTAGTGGAGGTGGAATATTAAAATATGCTCCAAATAAAGATAACGCAATTAAACTGTTAGAGTTTTTATTAACTAAAGATGCTCAACGACATATTGTTAATAATACGTATGAATATCCAATGATTGAAGGTGTTGAGCCTCATGGATTAATTACACAAATGGGGTTTAATTTTAAACAAGACCTTAAAACTAAAGTAGCTAATTACGGAAAAAATCAAGCTATCGCATTAGAGATAATGCTTAACGCGAAGTGGAAATAAAGAGGTTATAACACAGCGCGCTTTTAATATTAAGTTAATTACCCTGCTTGATGTTATTAGTGCGTTGTTAAAAAATGGGTAATAAGATTAACATTTGGTATTTTAGTTCTTTTGTCATATCCATAATTGTAGCTGTACCCATTATAACTGTATTCAGTAGTTTCTTTGAAACAACTGGAGACTACGTTTCAGTTTTAAAAAATACTTTTCTTTTAGATTATATTTATAATTCATTAATACTTTTGACAGGTGTTTTAACCTTAACTTTTATTATAGGAGTTGGTTGTGCTTATTTAGTTTCATTTTATAAATTTCCTGGTGTTAATTTCTTTAAATGGGCTTTAATCCTATCTTTTGCAGTACCAGCCTATATTTATGCATATTCATTAACTGCTTTTTTTGAAAACTATGGAACGGCTTTTTCAATTTTAAAAAACTTATTGGGCGAGGGAAATTACAACGCTCATATTCCAAAGTTTGATGGAATGTTAGGCGCAATAATTTCAATATCATTTTCACTATTTGGTTATATTTACGTATTAACTAGAGCATCATTTCATTATCAGTCACAAAACTTAATAGAACTTGGTAAAAACCTTGGCTTTTCTAAGCAAAAATCATTTTTTAAGATAATCTTACCTTCGGCAAGACCTGCAATAGTTGCTGGCCTTTCTTTGGTTGCAATGGAGACCTTATCAGATTTTGGTTCTGTTTCATTTTTTGGAGTGTCGACTTTAACAACAGGTATTTATAATGCATGGATATCTTTTGACGATCTTACTTTAGCAAACAGGTTATCATCTTACTTGTTAATTTTTATACTTGGACTTTTTGTTATAGAAAATCTATCTAGAAAAAAAGCTCAATATCACACATCATCAAAAGGAGGGTTTAAATCAAAATCTGTAGTTCATTTATATAATTATAAATCAATTTTAGCGTTTTTATTTTGTACGTTAGTATTTTTCTTAAGCTTTTTATTTCCAGTTTTTCAAATGTTATATTGGACAATTATTTTTCCAAAACACTTTTTAGATTTAAATTTAATTGAATTATTCTCAAATACAATGTTGTTAGTTTTTTTATCGTGTTGCTTATTAATATTATTAGCCTTTATTTCAAACTATGGAAACAGAGTTTCAAAAAGTAAATTTTTAGAAGCATTAAATACATTTTCTATTTCCGGATATGCAATACCTGGAATTATTTTAGCTGTTGCTTTTATAACATTTATTTCATGGCTAGATCTTAATATGATTAATTACCTTGGAACAGAATCGATAAAATCTATTTTCATTGGATCTATTTTAGGATTGGTTATAATTTATTTTATAAGATTTTATTCCTTAGCTAATAACGGAATTAAATCTGGCTATCTAAAAATTAATTATTCTATAGATGAGAGCGCATATCTTCTTGGTTATTCAAAATTTAAAACATTTAGAAATATTCACCTTCCTTATTTAAAGAATTCAGTTTTATTAATAGGTATTTTGTTAACAATTGAAATAATCAAGGAATTACCGATTACCTTGATTATGAGACCATTTAACTTTGAAACCTTTGCAACAAAAGCGTATATTTATGCTTCCCAAGATTTACTTGAAGCTGCAGCAGCGCCATCATTACTGCTTATACTTATTGCAAGTTGCTTTATTTTAATTACATCTAGATATATCCTTAAAGATTAAACTTATGACAAAAAATTTCTTAGAAATAAATAATGTAACATTTGCAGCAAGTGCACAAAGTAAAGTGAACAATGTTTCTCTAACGATTGAAAATCAAGGAGACATTGTTTGTTTGTTAGGACCATCTGGTATTGGTAAAACTACTATACTTAGAACAATTGCAGGTTTAGAAAAAGTACAGTCTGGGAAAATTATCTTAAAAAATAAAATTTTGTCATCTGATAATACTCATATTGAACCTGAAAATAGAAATATTTCTATGGGGTTTCAGGACAATTCCCTTTTTCCTCATTATACAGTTTTAGAAAATATAAAATTTGGTGCAGATAGAAATAAAAAGAAGAAGAAAGGTTTAAATTTAAATGAAATAAATAAGCTTCTTCATATCGAGCACATTGTTGATAAATACCCACACCAGATAAGTTCTGGAGAAGCTCAAAGAGCCTCATTAGCAAGGTCTTTGTTATCTAATCCTGATTTATTGTTATTAGACGAGCCTCTTTCAAATGTAGATCAGAACTTTAAAGAAGAAATACAGGTTAAATTAAAGCAAATTTTAACAGAGCATAAGATTACAACAATTATTGTAACACACGACTCTTATGAGGCTTTTTATTTGGGAACTAAATGTGGAATAATTTTAGATGGTCAACTTAAGCAATATGATGACCCATATAATGTTTACCATTTTCCAAACTCAATAGAGGTGGTTAATTTTCTAAATCGAGGGATCTTAATCCCAGCAAAAGTTACAGGTGAAAATAGTTTAGAAAATGATGATCTTGGAACAATAACTGGAGATTTTATAAAACATTATCCAAAAGGATCTGAAGTTCAGCTTTTATTACAGCCTGAGGATCTTGAGCATGATGACAAAAGTAATTTAAAATTAGAAGTTGTGGATAGAAAATTTAGAGGAACAAATTTTATCTATACTCTTAAAACTGCAAGTAATAGATTAGTACCTGTTTTTGTTCATTCACATCATATTCATCAGCATGAAGTTGACGAAAAATTTGGTATAAAGAGACCAATTAATATTGATCATATAGTTTGTTTCTAATACAAAATCCTAAATTAAAATGAATAAAAGATTTAAAACATTGTCCAAGGGGATTATTGATGTAAGCCCTTTAATGATACCGGTAGTTCCGTTTGGAATTATATACGGCGTTATTGGAATGGATGTGGGTTTGAGTGCCTATATGACATTTGGTATGTCTATTATAATTTTTGGTGGAGCTTCTCAAATTGTTTTATTACAATTATTCTCTGGCGGTGCATCATCATTAGTTACAATCACATCAGTTACCGCAGTAAACTCTAGACATTTACTATATGGTGCGGTTTTTTCTGAATATCTTTCTCACTTAAAACTGAGATGGAAAATTATATTATCCTATGTATTAATTGATCAAGCATTTGCTGTTTCAAATATTTATTTTAAAAAAAATAAAGAAAATAAATTTAAACACTACCATTTATTAGGAGCTGGTTTTACCTGTTGGACTATTTGGCAGATATCAACAATTTTAGGTATAGTTCTTGGATCGGTAGTACCTGAAGAGTTAGGTTTAAGTTTTACTATTTCTTTAACATTTTTAGCTTTGTTAATTGATGATTTTAGAAAGTATAAAAATATTATTGTAATGTTAGTCTCAGGAATTGTTGCTACTGTTGGGTATAATACAATACCATTTCAAGCTTACATTATTATAGCAACACTGTCAGCTTTATCGGTTGCTACTATAATCACATTAATTGACCGGAAGAAAAAGTAATGCATTGGACGACAATTATTTATTGTGGAATTTTGACTTACCTAACTAGATTTTCTATGATTTTTTTCTTAAAAAAAGATATTCTAAACGAAAAGACAAAAAAAGTTTTGTCTTACGTTCCATCAGCCATTTTTCCGGCAATAATATTCCCTCCTATATTTCTTGATGCCACAGGATCTATAGATATTGATAGTAATCCCAAGATACTAGCAGCTATAATTGCGATAATTATTGGATATTTTAGTAGAAGTATTATTGTAACTATTCTTGTTGGACTTGCCTCATATTGGTTCTTGATTTTTGTATATTACCAATAAAAAAGCCTATATTTACTCACAAAATGTTTCCTAAAGTTAAAATTAACAATGAGTTATTGGGCATACTTTATATGCTTTTATGTCAGTTTTCATTTGCAACAAATGATGCTTTTGTAAAAAACATATATGAACATTTCGATGAAATATTTGTTTTAAATCAAATAATTTTTATAAGAGGGATTTTTACACTACTATTTATAGTATTATTTCTTTACATAAAAAAACAATTAAATTTTAAGTTAATTTTTTCTTCGACAGAACTAAAGATAAGAGGGCTTCTTGAATCTTTAGCCGCATTATTTTTTTTTATTGGTATTGCCTTACTACCGTTTGCAAAAGTTTATATTCTATTAAGTATGGCACCAATTATCTTAACTGCATTTGGGGCAATCTTTATGAATGAAAAAGTAAGATGGAGAAGATGGAGTGCTGTAATTTTAGGTTTTATTGGAGTGGTAGTAGTTGTTAATCCAGGGAAATTAGAGTTTGGTTATTATTTTATATTTCCAATCTTAGCAGCAATCATGCTTTCAATTAGAGACATGTACACAAAAAATTTTAAAAAAGATTATCACAGTCTTCAAACTGCATTTATGACATGTTTTGTTGTGACTATTTTTTTTGGAATATTAAGTATTTACAAATTTTATGATTTTACGTTAAAAGATATTTTTATTTTATTTATTTCTGCTTTTTTTTTAGCAATGGGTTATATTTTTTCAATTGCAACTATCAAGATTGCACTTGTGTCTGTTACATCAACTTTTAGATATTCAGTGATTTTATGGGGCATTATTTATGGATATTTTTTATTTGATGAAGTTCCTTCGACTAATAGTTATATTGGAGCATTAATTATTATAATTAGTGGTTTAATTATCATATCGAGACAGAAACAAATTGGGGTTATAAAATAAAACAATGAGTTGTTAATTAACTATGTATCTTATACATTAAGACTATGAAAAAAATATTCATCATAATTTTTACACTGATTTCATTTAACTCATTTGCTGTAGATAAAAGTACTACTTTTAATAATGAAATTTTTGAAAAAGCGCAACTTGATGGAAAAATAGTTGTTATAAATTCTTGGAATGAAACATGCACAACCTGTAAGGCTCAAATTAAGATCCTAAATCAAGCTGAAAAAGATTTCGAGGACATCCTCTTTTTAAGCTTCGAGCAAGAAAAGCATAAGACTATTGCAAAACAGCTAGGAATTGACTATTGGACAACAATTGTAATTTACCAAAATAACAAAGAGGTCTATAGAAGCATTGGTCAAATGAATAAAGACAAAATTTATTCTGCTATAAAATCTCTTTAATTTTTAAACAACATCAACATAGTAAAGTTAAAAATAATCGTATTTTAAAGATTTTATTATCTTGTATATTACAGTTTTAGTAGTAGATAATCAGAAATTATACCCATTTAATAACACTTATTTACACACTCTATAAAAATGAAAAAAAAGAAAATTGTTAAAGATAGCTACATTGTAAGAACAAAAAAAAGAATACTTAGAGACACAATAGAAACAGAAAAAAAATATACTACTAATTTTAAAGACATTAGAAATTACTTTAAGATTTTTAATAAATCTTTATTTAATAATAAACTCAACCCTTTTAATGATGTAATGATTAAAAGAATAGTAAGAGGATCAGGGCAATGTGTTGAATATATCTCTTATAGAAAAGGTACAAATAAATTTGTACTTGAGATGATGCCTAAATATAAAAATAAAATGGAATTTTTAAATACCTTGTCACATGAAATGGTTCACTTATGGCAACAAACAATTAAAAAAGATACTGGTAATCATAATAAATTATTTTTTAGTTTTAGAAATAAATTTAAAAGATTAAATTTAAAGTTAAGTTATTAAATTCTAATTTTATAAATCTAAACCTTCTTTTTTCCAATTCTTAAGACCACCAATTAAGTGAAAACAATTGGTAAATTGATAAGATTTTGATAATTGAACTGCTAGAGTTGATCTATGACCATGTGCGCAATAAAATAAAATTCTTTTATCTTTTAAAGTATTTTTGTTTTGTTGTAGATACTCGTTAATTTCTGGAAAACGAACCACTGTACTATTTTTAATCATACCATCTTTATCTATTTCATTTTGCTCTCTAAGATCAATTAAAATTGACTGAGCATCATTTTTAATTTCATTAAATTTTTCTGGTTCGACACCGTTATTTACTTTTTGTCTATTAAAATCTATTCCTAATTGTAAATTACTAGGAACTGCAACATCCATCATACTTGGATTAGGCAAATTTAAATTATTCATAATTTCGATATATTGATCTGCAGAACTTACCTGCAGTCTTGGGTTGAATTTTTTTTCTTCTATTATGGTACTGACCATCTCTCCTTTATAATCATGAGCAGGGTAAATTAATGTTTCATCTGGAAGTTTTAAAAGTTTATTAAAAATAGAATTATACGAATCTCTTGCATTTCCATTTTGAAAATCTGTTCTACCGGTTCCTCTAATTAATAATGCATCTCCAGTGAAAACCCTATCATTCATTAAGAAGCTAAAACTTTCTATGGTGTGACCTGGGGTATAAATTGCCTGTAATTCTAAGCCATCAATTTTAATTGTCTCTTCATCGGCAACTTGCATTGCAACCACATCAGCAGGGGTTTTGTCACCCATTACTGTAACGCAATTCGTTTTATCTCTTAGTTCGGCAATACCTGAGATATGGTCAGCATGGATATGAGTATCAATAACTTTTACTAACTTTAAATCTAGTTCTTTAAGAAGCTTAATATATTGTTCAACATTTTCTAACACTGGATCAATGATTAAGGCCTCTCTTCCTTTTGCAGAAGCTATTAGGTATGTAAATGTACTTGAGACTTTATCAAATAATTGTCGAAATAACATTGATTTACAATATCATTTTATTGAGGGTAGTTGAATTTATTAAGTAGTACGAAATCTTAAATAAATTTTGTCTAAATAATAAAATAAAGATAAAGCCCTTAGCACCATAAACAAGCATAAAGATATCCAGATACCTGTATTACCCATTAATTTTGTTAAATATAAAGACATTAATAGATAAGAAAATACAGAAAAAATCATGGCATTTCTAAGCTCTTTTGTTTGTGATGCACCAATAAATATTCCATCAAATTGATAACAAAATGATGAAATTAAAGGCATTAGTATTAGCCATACTGCATAAGAAGAACTTAGATTTCTAATAGTTTCAATATCAGACATTAGTGTAATGACGTGTTTGTTAATAAAAAAATAAATTATCGAAATAATTAATCCAGTAAGGGTGCTTAAAATAAAAGAGTTTTTAACAATTTTTTTAAACAAGCTTATATCTTTTTTACCTAAGGAATAACCAACCATACCTTCGGTTGAAAATGCATAAGCATCAAGAATGAAAGCAGACAAAAAGACCAGGTTAATAAGAATTGCATTTGCTGCAATGTAATCTTCACCTATTTGACTGCCAAGGTAAGTAAACCAAAAAAATGAAAAAGTTAGTAAAATGGTTCTAATAAATATATTTAGATTAATATTAAAAATGTTTTTAAGTTTATTTAGATCTATTAATTCATTAATATTGATATTGATTTTAGACATTTTATTTAGATACCAAAATGTATAAATTAAAAAAGATGTAGATATCAAAAGTGCAGAGACTAAAGTCCCATAAGCAACCCCTTTGATATTTAAATCAAATTTTGAAACAAAAATAATACTTAAAATTATATTTAGAATCGAAAAAAGACCAACAGCTAAACTTGAAATTTTAGTTTTCTGTAATCCAACAAATAAACCAGTTATAATGTAAAGGGTTAACTCACCAGGCGCTGAATAAATTCTTATTTGAAAGTAATCCTGGTAAAATTCCCTAGTAGTGTCTGATAAATTAAAAATACCCACACTTAGATTAAATATAAAACTTTGTAATAAAATTAAGATCAATGAAATTAGCAAAACAAAAACTAAATTTCGAATAACAATATTAAATATTTCTGTATAATCTTCTTTTCCATAGGCTTGTGAAACCAATCCAACGGTTCCCATTCTTAAAAAACCAAAGCTCCAAAAAATCATAGAAAATAAATTAGCAGCCACTGAAGTTGCTGATAAATATGATAAGTTACCAAGGTTACCCATTAAACCAGTATCAATAATACCAACTAATGGAATAGCCAAATTTGCAAAGAAAATTGGAATAGATAATTTTAAAATGTATTTAATGGATGGGTTTTGCATTTAAGCAATAAATTTCAGTATAGATTTTGCAGGATTTGTTTTTTTTATCCAATCCTGAGGAATACCTTTTAAACCTTTATAAGCTGCAAAATAAGCACCGACAAAATTAGCACGAGAACAATTGCATCCACCAGCTTTAATTGTTTTAATAACCGCAGTTTTAAAACTTTTAGAGGTTATGATTGCATGTATTCCTCCATTAAAAGTACCTGGATAACTACATGCTTTACCAAATTTCTTTACAACAAAATTGTGGGGTTTTGATTTTACCTTTTTAACTTTTTTGATGTTTTCAATGACATTTTTAAAGTATTTATTTTTTATATTTTTTCTTAAAAAGCTATTAACTGGATCCTTGTCCCCCTTATCAGCTAAATCAATAATCTTAAGTTTTGCCAATGCAAATTGTTCGCTAATTTTACCATTAGCAACCGTTCTTATAATTTGTTTTGTTTTGTGGTCAGAATTATTTGAAAAATAAAAGGGTAGGCTTGCACAATACCCATCAGACTCGTTAACTTTAGTCCCACCTGTGATAGTTTTTTTTAATTTAATATTTTTGATAGTTTCTAAAATATTTTGATGGATCCATGGACCTTTCATGGCTGTTTTCCACTTAATCTTTTTGTATTTTTTTCTTAAAGATAAATTTTTCCAATATTTTGACCCTGGTCCAAAATTTTTGACAATATTCTTTTTAAAAAGTTTAATAACCTCTTTATGATTAGTGGTCTTAGTTAATGTTTTAAACATTACTTGACCCACATCATTATATCCTGAAACTTCACCTGTTTTAATAGAGTAGAATGGGGATCTATTTTGTTTAAAGAAAGCAATATTTTTTTTTCCTTTAATATAAGATTTTAGTTTTTTTTCATCATACACCCAGTGCAAAGGTCGGGCTGCTGCATCTGCAACAGTTGCGCCAAGAAATATATGCAACTTTTTAAACATGAGTTACTAATACTTTATTTAAATATAAGTTAAAATGTTTTAAATTAGGTAATGTTAAGTATAAAAAATTGGGATAATAAAACTTGGATTTCATCAGCTAAATATATCCAATCATTCAATAATTTTTTATTAAAACAAAAAAAACTAACTAAACACTCAAAAATTCTAGATATTGGTTGTGGCCGAGGTAAGATAATGGGTTCGTTATCCTCTAAACTCAAATTAATTAATAAGCCTGTTGGACTTGATATTGAAAATCACAAAGATTTTGACAAAAGAATCGTTTTTAAAAAAACAAATGCAATCAAATATCTCAAAAATAATAAAAAAAAATTTGATTTAATACTGATCAAGCAAACAATTCATTTATTTAATTTAAAGGATATTAAGAAGATTTTAGCCCACTCATATTCTAGTTTGAACATTGGAGGAATTATTTTAATCTTAACCTTAGATACAAAAGATAATGAAATACCCACATTTTCTTTGATGAAACAAAAACTTACTCAATCATTTAAAAGAGACAATCTTATTTGGAAAAAACTACTTCAACTTAATATTAAAAAAACTATCATCAAATTTAATTTTAAAGTTAATATCAAAAAAAATATTTACTTAAAGATGATAAGACAACGTTATATATCAACTTTATTAAAGTTTAGTTCACTTCAAATTTTAAATGGCATTAATGAAATTAACCTAAAATATAAAAAAAATATTTTATTCAACGATAAGCTTAAATGCATAATATTTACAAAAGTATAAAGTATTTCTCGATATTTATATTAATCTTACCAATTAAAGTATTTAGTTTTGAAAATGAGAAAATTAACTTTGGAAAATTTTCACTAAATAAATATGAAGTAACAATTATGGAGTTTAATAATTATACAATTAAAAACGAAGTCATTACAGAAGCTGAAAAAAATGGTGGAGGTTACGAATGGGGTGCTGGTTGGGTTAAACGTGATAATTGGAATTATAAAACACCTTATGGAAAAAAACCTGATAGTGAATTAGAGCCCGCTGTTCATCTAAGTAGATTTGAAGTTGAGAATTATTGCAAATTTATAAATGGCCGATTGCCTACATTTGAGGAATGGTCTTATGCAGCTTACACTCAAATATTTGCATCCAATAAATTTGATAAAAATAAAACTTATAGATACCCTAGTGGAGATATAGCTAAAGAAATGAACTCCCAAGGTTTATTAAATTATGACAAGCATGTAGATGTCACAATATTGCCAGAAGGCGTAAATGGATTAGTTGCTATGGGTGGTAATGTTTGGGAGTGGGTGGATGATCAAGAAAAAAATAATTCTTTAACAGCAGGGGCCTCCTGGTGGTATGGAGGTTCAAAGACCAGTATTAATGGAGCTCAATATAAACCCTCGAACTTTTATGCAATCTATGTTGGTTTTAGATGTGCATTTGATAATTAAAAATTATAAAATTCTCTTTAAAATATTTTCCCTTAATAAAAATTTATGAAACAGTACTGCTAAAATATGTAATGCAATTAATCCAATTAATACATAATTTGCTAATACATGAATTGAATAAAACTGTTCTGAGAGTTCAAAATTATAAGTTAGATTAACTTTTTTGAAAAAAATAACTAAACTTTCACCATTAAATAATTTCTTAAAAATACCCGATATAGTTATTGTTAATAAAGCTAAATATAAAAAAAAGTGGTTTAACTTTGCTAAAACTTTTTGACCAGGAAAAGCATTGTCATTGAAATTTGGTGTAGGAGATAATAGTTTAAAAGTTAGCCTTATTAGAGTTGTGTAAAATAGGATTAATCCAAATAATATATGATAATTTTCTATATCAACCCTAAATTGATCAAAGTCTAAATCAACCAAATAAAACCCCAAAGGTATTTGAATTAGTAATCCTGCGGCAGTTAGCCAATGGATTAATTTGGCAAGTAATCCATATTTTGATATGTTATTAAATATAGACATGTTTAAATTAAACATATTATGACATTAATTAAAAACACTTTATTTTTTATATTTATATTATTTTATAGCTTCAGTGCTTTTTCAGAACAAACGGTTGAAGAGATTATCAAAGAAAGAAAATCTATTTTTAGTAAAAATTACAAAACTGCCAAAAGAGTCCAAGGTCTTGCTTCTAATGGAAGTTTAGACGAAGCAAAAAAACTAATGATTGAAATGAGCGATAATTATAAAAGATTAATTGATCTTTTTCCTGAAAATTCAAAAGTAGGATTTAAAACAGAAGCTTTACCTTCTATTTGGGAAAATAAAGATGAATTTAATTTATTAATGACAAAAGCTTCAAGCAATATGATCGAGTTAACGTCTGTCATTGATGGGGCAGAAGATATGAAGGCAACTCTTGGAAAATATATGTGGAGTAGCTGTAAAGCTTGTCACTCAAAATTTAGAGCTGAACATTAAGATTTAGTTGTTTGTATTTAAAAATTTTAATATTGTTTAAATATAAATGTCAGTGGTATTACCAAAATCAGCTAAAGTAGTAGTTATTGGAGGGGGTGTTGCTGGCTGTTCTGTTGCCTATCACCTTGCAAAATATGGTTGGAAAGACACTATATTATTAGAAAGAGATCAACTTACTTCAGGAACTACTTGGCATGCAGCAGGACTTGTTGGTCAATTAGGAGCATCAGCCACTATTACACGGCTTAGAAAATATTCCTTAAATCTTTATAAAGAATTAGAAAAAAAAACTGGATTATCAACTGGATTAAAACAAAATGGTGCAATCACAGTTGCAAGTACACCCGAAAGATTACAAGAATTATTAAGACAAGCAACAGCTGCGCAGTTGTTTGATGTTAATGTTGAAAGCGTTAATAAACAAAGAATAAAAGAACTCTATCCCGTTATAAATGATGATGACATTTTAGGTGGAGTTTATATGCCAGAAGATGGTCAGGCAGATCCTATAGGGGTTACTAATGTATTAGCTAAAGCTGCAAAGATGGAAGGGGCTCAGATATTTGAGAAAACTCCTGTTGAAAAAATATTGGTTAAAGACAAAAAAATTGTTGGTGTTCAAACTAAATTTGGCAAAATTGATTGTGAATACGTTGTAATTGCAACTGGGATGTGGTCGAGGCAAATTGGAGAAGATATTGGTGTAAGTATTCCATTATATCCAAATGAGCACTTTTACATAATCACAGAACCATTAGATAAATTACCTAAAAACTTACCAGTTTTGAGAGACTATAATTCCTGTCTTTATTTAAAAGAAGATGCTGGGAAAATGTTAGTTGGAATATTTGAACCTAATGCAAAACCTGCATTTAAAGACAAAGGAGTGGTGCCACTGGACTTTTCTTTTGGAGAGTTTCCAGATGATTTTGATCACTTTGAGCCTTATCTTGAAAAATCATTTCAAAGATTACCCATGTTAGAAACTGCTGGAATTAGAAAATTTTTTTCAGGGCCTGAATCTTTTACCCCTGACACGCAATATCTTTTAGGAGAAACTCCTGAAGTGAATAACCTTTTTACGTGTTGTGGATTTAATAGTATTGGGATCGCAAGTTCTGGGGGTGCGGGCAGAGTTACTGCTGAATGGATGATTAATGGATATATGAATGAAGATTTATTTTCACTCGATATTAAAAGATTTCAAAAATTTCATTCATCTAAAAAATTTATTATGGAAAGGGTAACGGAAACACTTGGTGATTTATATGGAATGCACTGGCCTTATAAACAGCATAATACTTCAAGAGATCAAAGACTATTACCGTATCATGAAGAATTAAAAAAAGAAGGAGCGTGCTTTGGTGTATCTGGCGAATACGAAAGACCTATGTGGTATGCACTAAATAATGAAAAAGCAGAATATGAATACAGCTTTGATTATCAAAACTGGTATCCTTCAGTTGAATTTGAAACAAAAAATACAATTACCAATGTTGGTCTCTTTGAACTTTCTCCATTTTCCAAATATGAAATAAAAGGAGAGCAAGCACACAGTGAATTGCAAAGAATAAGCACAGCTAATATTAAAGATGAAATAGGAAGATCAACATATACACAAATGTTAAATGAGGCTGGAGGAATTGAAACAGACTTAACGGTTATTTGTATTGATAAAAATAATTTTAGAATAATAAGTTCAGCTGCAACAAGAACTCACGATAAAGCACATATTTTAAAACATTTGTCACCTAATTTAGAATTTAAAGATATTACTGATGATCTTGTTTGTTTGGGAATTTTTGGACCAAAAAGTAGAAATTTAATTTCAAAAATTTCAAATGATGATTTTAGCAATGAAACATTTAAATTTGGTTATGGCAAATTTGTAACGCTTGGTTCAAAAAAAGTTTGGGCCCAAAGATTATCTTATGTGGGTGAATTAGGATTTGAACTTTATATCGAAAATAAAGATGCTAAAGAAATTTATCAATTAATTGTAGATGAGGGAAAAAATTATAATTTATCTCATTGTGGTTCACACGCAATGGATATTATGAGAATGGAAAGTGGGTTTTTACATTGGGGTCATGATATTTCACCAGAAGAAAATCAATATGAAGCAGGATTAAATTTTGCAATTAGTTATAATAAAGAAATCAACTTTATTGGTAAAGAAAGCTTATTAAAAATAAAAGATCAAAAACCAAATAGAAGATTTATTATGCTATCACTTAAAGATAGTAAGCCAGGCACACCTCTATTATTACACGAAGAGCCTATTTATCTAGAAGATAAGATTATTGGGAGAACAACATCTGGCAATTATTCCTTTAATTATAAAAAAAACTTGTCTTTTGGATATGTAAGCTCAATACATTCAAATGAAGAACTTTCAAAAATGAACCTATATATTGAAGTTGCTAAACAAAAATTCCCAGCACTAGTAGAGATCGCTCCCCTAAAAGATAAACGTGCTAGATTGTTATAATTTTAGTTGCCGAGTTTAATAATTGATGGTTAAATAATCTCATGCAAAAAACTTATTTTCACGACAGAAAACATACCAGTGAAAAAAAAGTTCATAAAAAAACTATTCCAGTACAGTATATTGATCAAAAGAGAATTGTAGACATCAATAAATTATTGAACCGAGTAAAAATAGATAAGAAAAACGAAACTAAAAGACAAATCGTTTTTTATAGTTCAGTAATTTTAGCATTAACTCTTTTTTCAACTTTTATAGTGGTTATAAAATAATCATATTGATCAAAAGTTGATTGATCTAAATTAAAAACCTATTATAAATCATCAAGAATTAAGTGGCGGGGTAGCTCAGTCGGTTAGAGCGCAGGACTCATAAGCCTGAGGTCAGTGGTTCGATTCCACTTCCCGCTACCAATTAATGCCCTGGAAAATCCATTAAGTTTTCAACCTTATAACCTTTTTTAACTAAATTATCAGAACCTGTAACTGTTAATTATTTAGTAATTAATTTCAAGATTAGCTCAACAGTGTGACATGAGTGTGACAACAAGATAACATGAGTCATTATGACTCAAAATAATTTATCAGGTTCTATAAACGTTCTGTTGTTCAATCTGAAACAAGTGTGTAAAATCCCTTATAGAGACCAAGGGAAGTAATCTTCAGGGTTAATTCTTCACAACACTAAAGACAGTATTGTTTACATACAATTAACCACTTCATTAACAACACTAAAGACAGTATTGTTTACATACAATTAACCACTTCATTAACAACACTAAAGACAGTATTGTTTACATACAATTAACCACTTCATTAACAACACTAAAAACATTGATAACAAATACATAGTTGCTAATTGTTAAGTAGTAAAACAGTATCCAACAAACACAATTATTTATTGTTTTTAATAAATTTGTTTATGAACTTTGTTGTTTTAATTGGTTGCATTATTTACCGTTTCAACATCACACTTATAATGCTCTAAGAACCTATTATTCTTATAATCGTACTTTGATAATGTCATGCTAGGTTTTGTATCTCCATCAAATACAATCATTTGAAATCCTAATTCATAATCAGCAAATCTTGCTGTCACTTGGTTTTCACCAATATCTAATTTATTAGCTTCAATCATTACAAACTCACCTTTTTTTTTATCAAAGTATTCAAGTCCTACTGCTTGCATTGTAAAATTTAAAGAGTCATGCTTTCTTCCAATGATTACATCCTTCATATTGAGACATGAAATTTTTAAACCTTGGTCGGCGTTAGCTGTTGTTGGTAACAATAGTAAGATAAATAAAATAATTCTTACCATTGCCTAACTACCCACCTGGTCAATAGTTTTACAAAGTTTACGAGCTTCCAGTACAGAGGGTACAAGTTTATCTAATTTCCAATTATTATTTGGGATGTCAAAGTATTTTGCTGCTTTAAAACCAACACCATCAACTATTTCAATTTCAAACCTTTTTTCTTCGTTGTAAAAATCATTTAATTTGTAGATATATTTTTTTAAATCAAACGTACCTATAGAAAACAACACTCTATAACCCATTAAAAAAGGAGTTACTGCTTCAACTTCTGCAGTTTCTTCTTGGTTATTAATTCTTATTGGGATGTGCTTTCCTATTAACTGTTTGATATCACCTGGTTTTTCATAAGTGTAAAATGTAAAAGAATTCCAAACTCGGTCACAATCATCATTAACGTGTATAAAAAAGTTAAGCGAGTCTCCGTGGGTAACTTCACCTGAAACTCTTGCATAAACTAGTTTTTCAAATTTATTAATATTCCATTCTTCCTCTTCCGCTTGAGCTTGATAGGCAATAACTAATAGAAACAAAAACAAATGACCAGAGACAAAAATTAAGAACCGCTTCATGATTTAAGCTCCACATTTATTCCGTTTTTCTTGAGTATTTTGATTATTTTCTCCCAAATGATGCTGTTATGGGTGCTTGGACTGAGTTCAAACTTGAAGGTTTGTTTGTAAACTGGGCTGCAGTTATCATAAGCAATGTAAGCGCTTACATGACAGTATTTATTAATACCGTTTATTTCCATATATCATAACTCCTAATGTTGGTTGTTTTTTTTAAGGTGAGTAGTTTAATGTTAGTAATGGTTTCACCCCTTCTCTTGTCAAGGGGTCTACGTAAAGAGGAGAACAATGAAAAGAAACGTAAACGGGTGAAAAGGAATGAAATCCAATGCATGATTCTATTTAAATCATTAACTTTTGTTTTTAATCTGCCAGAAAAATGTTTTCAAAAAGGCAACAGTCTCTTATGATGCGTAAACATAAATTATGAAAAAGGCTATATCTATTAGGATAAAAGAAATTTTAAAACAATCTCTGAGTAAGAATAAAAAAATTCTAAACTTTAACTATGTATTCTTTGAAAGTTTTTTTCCTGAAAAAGAATTAGCTAACGAAGGTTGTGATATTACAAATAAAACTGGCAATTTTAACGAAGTTTTAGAGGACATAAGTAATTTAGGTGAAGATAAGTATGATTTAATATTTCTTCAGCTACCAGTAGGAATAAGAAAACCAGACCCCCTAATTGCACTTGAAAAATTAATAGACAAAAATTTGGTTAATGGTGGTTTTGTATTGAATATTTCCACAATGAATTACTTTTCAGTAAAATTAGAAAATTACTTTCCTAAATTCACTAGGTTTAGAGAGAATATTTTAGGTGATATTTATAAGAAAGAAACTTCAATTAGCTTTTCCATGTATGAGTATATTAAGGGACCTATTGGAGATTTATGGATGTCAGGTATTTATTCTACAGACTTTAGAGCAATAAATGAAGAAGATAAAAATCTTGATAATCTCAATATTATAAAAACCCCTAAAGCATATTTTCATAGTGCTAAAATGTCGTTTGCTCAAAATAATCAAATTGAAGATTTCAAAAAGAAAAATTTTACACCTAAATATTTAAAAGATGTGGCACTTAAAATTAAATCTGTTGATTTATTAAAAAGTAATAAAAAAAGAGATGATGTTTTAAATGAGTTAAAAAACTTTGCTGGTGAAAACATTGTATTTACCCCAATGATACCTTCGAAATCAAGCAAAACGGAAATAAACATTGAAGATTTAAAAGCTAGTAGATATTGGCTCCTTTTATTTGACTCTGAATTTTTTATAAATGAATACGTTCAGAACTTTTTAAATTCAAATGAGGGTAGGGAGCAATTATTGTCTTTATCCGTGAGCACTATAATTCCACATTTGAATTCACAATCACTTGGTAGGGTTTGTATACCAATGAAAAATACTTCAGAACAAATAACTGTAGTTAAAAATAGAAAAAAAATAGCCGATGCTAAAGAAAAATTAAATAAATATATTGATAAATTAACTAACACTGTTGAAGATGATGATTTTGAATTTGAACCAGATAAACTTTTTGAGGAATTTCCCGACTATTCAATTAGAAATTTAATTAATATGAATGAGTCTATTTCTTTAGAAAGAAAATCAACCTTGAGATGGAGTATTAAAGAAAAAAAAATTAATAATTTTTTAGCTGACAGTGTATTAAAAACTATTGTGGCTTTTTTAAATACAGAAGGTGGTACATTAATTGTTGGTCAAGACGATGATAAAAATATTTTAGGTATTGAAATGGATAGATTTAAGAATCAAGATGATTGCTCAAAATTTTTAAAAGATAAAATTAAATCTAATATTGGTATAAAATATTTAGAAACTTATATAAAATATAGCTTTTATACTATTGAAGATAAAACATTGTTAATAGTTAATTGTACAAAATTACCCATAAAAGAAACTGCTTTTTTAAATGAGACTGATTTTTATAAAAGAACAGGGCCATCTAATGAAAAACTATCAACCAAAGAAACTATTGAATATATCGAGATAAGAAAAGATATAGAGAATATATCCTAATACAAATATTTTTGAAAATTAATAAAAGTATTTTTTATATTATCCGCATCACCTAATGCTTTTTGACCATCATATAGAGATTTGTACTTTAATTTAACTAGACTACTTAATCTATTAATATCAAGCTCTTCAACACCACCTTCTACATATTTGCTTAAGACAAAATCTATAAACTCTTTTTGTTTATCGTTTAAATCTTTATAAATTTCATTCTCTGCATTAGCTACTCTAGTAGCTCTTTGAATAGGTTTTTTGCTATAAGCAACATGCTCTAAAACATCAAAGATATCGCTATCTTCAGCCTCTATTAGTGTTTGGATAGATTTTAAATCTTGTTTAGTGAAGCCATTATCTTCAAGCTTTTTAAGTAGTTCATTCCTAGTTATAGGGGATGACCATAATTCTCTTAGTTCTTCTTCATTTTTTAAAATATTTGGAAGAGTTATTGTATTAAATAATCTTTTAATAAATTCCTCTACAGAAACTGGTATCCCATGAAAATAGAACATAGTTGTCGACATTGATTTAATTGATAATTCTTTGCCTTCAGCCAGTTTAATTATTATCTTTTCTTTGGTTGGAGGCTTAGTTGTATCTCCTCCATCACCAGTATCTCCTCCATCACCAGTATCTCCTCCATCACCAGTATCTCCTCCATCACCAGTATTTCCATCATCTGGCAGCTCGTCTCCATCCCAAGCAGGGTCTGAAAAATTTTTATAAGCACCAACAAAATCAACAATAGTAAAGTAAAACTTATCATCAAATAATCTAGTGCCTCTCCCAATGATTTGTTTAAATTCAATCATATTATTCACTGGTCTCATTAAAACGATATTTCTAATGTTTAAAGCATCAACCCCAGTACTTAATTTTTGACTGGTTGTTAATATTGTTGGAAGTGTTTTGTCATTATCTTGAAATTGTCTAAGATAAGTGTCTCCTATTTTTGCATCTTCAGCTGTTACTCTTACACAATAATCAGCTGGTGGATTAACAGACTCTTGGTTAATCAAATCTCTTATCATGCCAGCGTGTGGAATACTTGCACAAAAAACTAATGTTTTTTCTTTAGGATTAATACTGCTAAGCATTAATTGTACTCTCTTACGCTCTCTCTCTTTGATTATAATTTTTCTATTCATATCTTTTTCTTCAAAAACTTCTCCTTCAGTAACTTCTTGTTTTCCTGAAAGAACCTCGTCCTCACCTGTGTAGGTGTATTCGTCAATAGTGGTTTGAATTCTTTTGACTCTGAATGGTGTTAAAAAACCATCTTTAATTCCATCCTTTAAAGAATATGTATAAACTGGTTCATTAAAGTAAGAATAAGTATCAGCATTGATTTTTCTTCTTGGTGTAGCCGTTAAACCAATTTGAGTTGCTGTTTTGAAGTGATTTAAAATATCTCTCCAATTACTTTCATCGTTAGCTCCACCTCTATGACACTCATCAATAATAACCAAATCAAAGAAGTCAGTAGGGTATTGACCAAAATAAGGTTTATTTTCTGGCCCTGACATAAAGCTCTGAAATATAGTAAAGAATACTGAACCATTAGTTGGAACATGTCCTTTGTCTTTAACATCCTTAGGAGTAATTCTAACTAAAGCATTCTCATCAAAAGCACCAAATGAATTAAAGGCTTGATTGGCTAATATATTTCTATCAGCTAGAAATAATATTCTAGGAACTCTTTTACCATCTCTTTGCATATTCCATCTTGCATGAAACAACTTCCAAGCAATGTGAAATGCAATTACTGTTTTACCAGTACCTGTTGCAAGAGTTAAAAGTATTCTATCTTGTTTATTTGCAATAGCATCAAGCGTGTTATTTATAGCGATTTCTTGATAATATCTTGGTTCCCTAAAACCTTTGAATGTTTTAAAATCAACATCATCAAATTTACTAGACCATTCATTTTTATCTTTAAAAGTTTTAGCCCATAGTTCTTCGGGAGATGGAAATTTATCAACTTCAGCTTCTGAAGTGATAATCATTTCACCATATTCATTAATCTTTATTTCACCTTTTTCATTTTTAGAATAATTAATTTCATAAATTTTGTTACCATTAGTAGAGTAGGTAGTAGGTATTCTTAACTTTTGAGCATAATCTTTTGCCTGACCCACTCCTTCACTAACATCAAGTTCATCTGATTTTGCCTCTATTACTGCAATTTTTCTATTTTTATAAACAAGAACATAGTCAGCTTTATCAAAGCTAGCTCTAATACCACCTGGTTTTATTTCACCATTAGTAATTTTAAACTCTCTTCTAACAACACTTCCTTCAATAGTGCCCCAGCCAGCTTCCTTTATCTTTGGGTCAATTAATTCAGCTCTAGTTTCTGCTTCGTTCATGAGATTTTATTAGTTATTTCTTTTGAAATTATAGATGCTTTTAGAGCTTCTAATTCATTTATTATTTTAGCATTTGTATTAAGACAATATTGAGACGTATTATCTAATGATTTTAAACCTTCTACTACTTTTTTTTGTTGGTTAGTGTTGTCGGGATATTCAATTACAACCTCTTTAATTTCTTGAAGATGTAAATTTTGAACTCCAATACCTTTTGTTCGAGAATTAAATTGGTTTTTTGCCTTTTTTGAGTTTATGTATTCTAATAGGTATTCAGGCAAAACGTTCTTGCTGCTTCTCAACAATGCTAAACTAACATATATATCAAATTCTAAATCTCTATCAACTAATGCCGCTATACCAGTAGTACCATTTTTAGCTAGTAGCACATCTCCCTTTTTAGGAGAAACTCTTTTTTGCATTTCAATATGTTGCTTTTCATCTACAAAGCGAACGTTATTCCAATCAATTACTCTTTTTTTAACATTGGTAGATGACAAAAAAATATAACCACTTTCAGAATATTTAGGTGTTTGATGTATTCCATCAGTAATTTTTTCACAAACTTCTGATAGTTTATTTTTTTTTAAATTCTTAATATTGACAAAAATAGAAGTGACAGCCTTTTCATAAAGAGTATTTATATTTTCTTGTTTTAGTTTAGATGAAGAAATTAATTTATCAATTTTAAAAAAAATAGACTCAATTTTCGAAACTATTTTTTTTTGGATAATTACTTCAGGGAAGTGTATTTCAAAATTTCTAAGTTTAGAAATAGAAACTCCACCTATAACTCCATGAGTAGCTTTTTTAAATTGTTTTTGAAACAAATTACTAAAAGTGTAATAATAGACATATTTTGCAAGTAGCTCCTCATTAGGAGTAATAGATGCGAGTTTATTACCATAATGACACTTTTGATTTGATAGAGCTATTTTACGACCAGCACTACCTCCTTCAACACATATTAATACTGAATGTGCTGGGGAAATTCTAAAATTTACACTTTCATTATGGGGAATAGAAATTCCATTAGTATAATTTATATTACCATTATAATTGATGTCTTTAGTTGCAATATAAGGTGTGCCATCTTTAATATTTGTATATTTTTTATCTTTAGTTTTTTGATTAATACTGTTTCCAGTTATAATATTGCATTCAGTTCCTAATTTAGAAGTTTTCCAAATCATAACATTTTTTTAATATCTCTAAGATTTTCCTCTAAGTTTTTGTTTAGCTTGTCAATTTCACTAATAATTTGGCTTGGAGAACGCTCATCAACTTTTTCAACTATGTTTGGATTAACAACACTCAAGTCATAAGTATCTTGATTTAATTTATCAGCTTCAATAAACCAACTATTCTGTGAAGTTTCAAAGTTTTTTAAATTATTTCTGAATTCAGATAAGTCATTTTCATTAAGAGGAAATCTTTTGCCTAAATTTCGTTCAATATTTGGTTTGTGATACCAAATTTTTTTTGTTTGATTTCCTTTTTTAAAAAATAAAACAACAGTTTGAACACCTGCTCCTAAAAAAGTTCCTCTTGGCATATCTAAAATAGCAAATAAATTGTTTTCTTTAATCAATAATTTTCTTAGAGCTATGCTTGCATTATCTGTATTGCTTAAGAAAGTATTCTTAATAACAACCCCACATCTTCCGCCTACTTTAAGTTTTTTTATGAAATGCTGTAGAAATAAATATGCAGTCTCACTTGATTTTATTTGAAAATTTTCTTGTATTTGTTCTTTTTCACTTCCTCCAAATGGGGGGTTAGCAAGTATAACATCAACTCTATCTTTGTTTTGTATCTCTTGAATATTAGTTTCTAATGTATTTTGATGAATGATATTTGGACTTTCAATGCCATGAAGTATCATATTCATAATACCAATTATGTAAGCTAAGGTTTTCTTTTCAGCTCCATAAAATGATTTTGTTTGAAGTGTTTTAAGCTCTGAAGTTGTTAAAGATTTTGATTGACTCATATATTCAAACGCTTCAACTAAAAAACCAGCACTACCAACTGCACCATCATAAACAGTTTCTCCAACCTTAGGGTCTATTACTTTAATAATAGATTTAATTAAAGGTCTTGGGGTGTAGTATTCACCACCATTACGACCAGCATTACCCATGTTTTTAATCTTCTCTTCATACAAAGCACTCAGCTCATGTTTTTGTTCATTACTTTGAAACTGAAGATTATCTACTTCATTAACAACATCTCTTAATGTGTATCCATCTTGAAGTTTATTTTTAAGCTCAGAGAATATTTCACCAATTTTATATTCGAGTGTATCAAAACTTTCAGCACTACTTCTAAATGAAGAAAGATAAGGGAACAACTTATCATCAACAAACTTTTTTAAATCTGGCCCTGTTAGTGTTTTGTTGAAATCTACTTTACCATCTTTGTCTTTAACAATGGCCCAAGTAGACCACTGAAATTCTTTATCTAGGGTAGGTTTAAACTTTTTGTTTTCTAATTTAGCTTTAGTTTCTTTATCTTTTTCATAATCATCTAACCATTTAAGAAATAGTATCCATGATGATTGTTCAGCATAATCAAGCTCAGTACTACAGCCAGAGTCTTTCCAAAGAATATCGTCTATGTTTTTGAAAGTTTGCTCAAACATTGCCAGCATTATATATATTTTATTTAAGAATAATAATTTTAATGACTAATAAAATACAAAATGAGCACTCAATAAATTGCATATTTTTATGTTGAAGTTATTAATCTTAAACAATGTCAAAATATCTTAAAAAAATTAAATCATTAAAAAAGATAAGTAAATCAACAGTTACTGGAAGTACGTTCTTAATTGCAAAGAAAGATAATATAAAAATATATTATGCACCATTTGAATATATCAATCCTAAGGCAAAAATAATGATTGTGGGTATAACTCCTGGTCTTCAACAAATGTTGCAAAGCTTTGAAGTAATTAAAGAAGGTAAATCATTAAAAGAAGTAAAAGATTTATCTAGTTTTAAAGGCAGTATGAGAACCACCTTAGTTAAATATCTAGATGAATTAAAGATTAATAAAACTCTCAAAATTAAATCTTGTGAAAGTTTATTTCATAAAGACAATAAGTATCTTCACACTACCTCATTAGTTAAATACCCTGTATTTGATAAAGGAAAAAACTATTCAGGTGCAAATATTTTAAAGAAGCAAATACTCTTGGATTTTATTGAGAAAAATTTTTTAAAAGAATTAAAAACTTTAAAGAAATCTATTATAGTTCCTTTGGGCAATACTGTTTCATCTACAATTGAATATTTAAACAGTAAATACAAACTTAAATTAAGATGTTTTCTTGAAGGATTTCCTCATCCATCAGGGGCAAATGCAAGAAAGAATATTCAATTTAAAAAGAACAAAAAAAAAATGAAACTTATTTTAAAGCGTAAATGACCAGAGATTCTTACATTAACTTTTTAAAAACGTTTAAGATTTCAGATGATGATTTTATTGAATACGGGTTGAAAGATATAATCTTTATTTCAAAGGATAAAGTTCATAATGAATGGGAGATTTTAAAAAATAAAGTTTATTCCAATCAAGAAGCATATATTAGAGGCATGGGTAGAGATGCTACGGGTACAAAATATATGCTTGAAGTTCACAAAAGTCTCTTTGGCAATTCAAATATAAAAAAAGACCCTTCAAACAATACACATCCAACAAAAATTTTAGAAAACTTAACAGGATTTTCAAAAAGAAAATTAAAAAATTCGAATTTAATTAGCAATTATCAAGTATCTCATATTTTTGGACATACGAAAAATGCACTCATGTTTATGGCACCATGGAATATTGTTTATATTCCAAAATTATTTGACCCATTTTCAGGCCACGAGTCTAAAGGTGAATTAACTCAAATATTTTCTACAAAATTAAAAGAAATTACTTATGAAAAATTTAAAGACCAAATTGATGATTATAATAACATCATAAATAATTCTAAATTTATAGATAGTCTAAATTCATTAATTGAAAATTTAAAATCTAATAATGATGAGATGTCAGAAAAATTATTAAATTCTATTAAGGATGAATTTTCGGAGATAAAAATATAATGAAAAAAAAAGAAGTAATTTTTTATGATGGTAATGCCTTTCCGTCGAATGGAAACACCCTAGAGCTAAAAGCAGGCAACAAAGGAATCGTTAGTGGAATGGGTTATATGCAAGAAATTCAATTAACTGAAAGAAAGATTAAAAACTTTTGGAAAAAGATGGATGAGCTAGATGTATGGGGTTGGGAAAAAGATTATTCACCCATTGGTTCAATTTGTGATGGTCTTGTTTGGGAACTACGTCTTAGAAATAAAGATGGAAAAGCAAAGGTTGTGAATGGTCATGAAGAATATCCTCATAATTTTAATAAATTAATTAAAGCTTTAAATAATTTATTTGGTTCAAAAATAGAGACTATTGAAGATTTGAATATAGAGAATGAGGTTATTGAATTGCAAGCGTCATATGATACAGGGCCAATTTTTATATCTTTAGATAATAATAAGGGTTTTATTAATGAGCATGGAGAAATCACTGAAGTTAAGATAGATGAATTTAAAAAACAAAACTTTTGGAAAAAAATAGATGAACTGGGTGTTTGGAATTGGCATAGCAAATATCCTCATAGACAACCAAAGTATGCAGCTCCAACATGTCAAGTTCACTGGTCTTTAAAAATAATTAATCATGATAAAGCAAAGTATTGTACTGGCTACTATTTTTTCCCACAAAACTTTAAAAAGTTTATTAAAGAACTAAGCGATTTAATGGGAATAGAAATTAAAATATAATCTTAAAACTAGTTTACAGAGTCTGGTTTACATTCAAATTGTTTTGTGATTCTTTTGCAACACATAATATTTATTTTTTATAAGTGTTCCCATCTGTTAATATGGGGTGTATAATATATATGTAACTCTCCAGGGGGTGAAACATATACATAGATTATAAATATACCTTCTCTGGGGCAGTCCAGCAATATAACAAGCTAATAATAATCCCTTCAACACCCCGCTCTCAATCTAGTTTACACTCTAAACTTAGTCATATTGTGTAAGTAATATATACATACCCCCCATACCCCCCCATGGTGCATACGTACCCCTTATTAATTAAGTTTATTAATTAGATTGTTAATCTTAAGGTGAGTGTATCTCATTAACTGCCTGACATCTTTATGACCTGAGATTAAACTAACTTCAGGAATAGATAATCCTTTTTCAAAGAACCTTGATATTGCTTCATGTCTTAAGTCATGGAAATGTAAATCAACAATACCAGCTCTCTTAATCATCCTATACCAACTAAGTCTTACAGCATTAGAGCTGATAGAGTAGGGAAGCACTGACTTATCTATTATTTGTTTTACTTTATTAGTTAATGGTATTTTTCTAGGCGAACCATTCTTAGTGTCAGCTAAATAGATGTGGTTATCCTTAACATCATCCTTAGTAATAGATAGTATTTCACCTCTTCTCATACCTGTTTCAAGTGCAAGCTCTATTACATGTTCCATATTATTATTCTTAAACTTATGATTAAGAATATATTTAAGCTCATTATCACTTAATCTTCTTTCTCTTGGTGGGTTACACTTTGGTTTTTGGATATTAGATAATGGATTATGTGTTATTGGATAACACCACTGCTTGATAGCTGTGTTGTATATATGATGTAACAACACTAAATCATAGGCACAGGTTCTATTGCCATCCTTTATTCTTACACCTTTAAATTTAACAAAGTCTTTAGTTTTAAGTAGATAAACTTTGGTATTAGTGATGGGTTCTTTTAACAGCCTTAACAACCTTACTCTTTCTTGTATGAAGCCCTTCTTAGTGGGTGTTATCTCTAATAGGTATCTGTTAATTAAATATTTAAGAGTTAGATTTTTATCCAAAACTTCTAAATCAACACCAAGATTAATCTTACTTTCGTAAAACATACTCCATTTTTTAGCATCTTTAAGTTGGGTGAATGTTTTGCTTATTTGTTGTCCTTGTGTACGTACTTGTACTTGATATTTATTGTTTCGTTTTCTTATTGTTGACATTCTTTACTCCTGTGTGTGACAGGTTTGTGACAAAAAAAAGTTACATAGTGTTAATAAATTAAAAACCTATTATAAATCATCAAGAATTAAGTGGCGGGGTAGCTCAGTCGGTTAGAGCGCAGGACTCATAAGCCTGAGGTCAGTGGTTCGATTCCACTTCCCGCTACCAATTAACAAGCCTTATTTAAGGTTGAACATTTTCAAATATTAATTGCTCCACTCATGCTCCAATGAGAATTGGTCATTGCGTTATCTAGAAGAAGAAATAACAAGTGAGAAGCACGTGTTAGATAACAGATTAATTAAAAATTTAAGAACAAGGTGTTCCACTTGAACCTGAACATTTTCCACCTGCTTCATCTCTGATACTATTTTGATTTACTGCCCAAGAGCCATGGATACTTGAATCCCAACCACAATCAGATTGTGCTTGAGCTTGACTTTCTCTTTGGTCTCCACCTACAAGTATTTGATTATAACAATCATTTACAAATTCTCTCATATTACGTTGCCAGCCATCACCAGTGGTTGAAACAATTGTATTATCACACTTTCCATCAGGTGTATTCCATCGTCCTCTATCTTCTTTATAAGCAATCAACAACAATCTACATGCATCAGATGAAATAGGACATCCTCCACCGTCACCGAAACTTGCAAAATGTGAATAGCACACTAATTGAATTTGTCCTTTCCTATGTTGTGATTGCGCTAATGTATCAACTGTTACAGACTCCCATTCTAGATTGTATGGGTTTTTAAAATGACTAAAATGTTGTTGGACTGAAAATGCAAAATTATTACAAGTTGTATTTCCATCCATTTTTTCACTAACCATATTTCCATCTTCATCATATTCTGCAATAAAACTATCAAGACCATTGTTTGCAGCAGCTAATTCTAACTCAATTACTTTTGAAATTGTTTTCCAATTTGCAACAAGCACCCTGTTCTTTGCCATTTTAGTGTAACCTTGAAAACTAACAATACCTACACTTGCAAGAATACCAATGATGGCAACTACCACTAATAATTCAATTAAGGTAAAACCTTTTTTATTATTTATTACTTTCATTTTAAAAAAACATATAAATTTTCAATAGATATCAAATTCGTATTCTATCACTTTATCACGACATTTAGTTATTAGATACAGTTGTCCCTCTGACTGCCAATTATTGCTTAATTCATTTCCACTACTATCTCTTTTTAGAAGAGATACACTACCTCTCATATCATATCTATCTCCATCATAAATTTCCCTCCTTGCAGTACCACCAGAAACAGCACCAGAACCAGTGTAGGGATTAGTCATCGTTTTAAGTGTTGTTCTTGAACCTATATTTGAGTCTGGTTTTCTATGACTATCTTGACTAGAAATATCTCTTACAGTAAGACTGACTAATTGTTCAGTTGTCGTGTACCCCCACTGAGACGCAACTGACATGCCGTTATAGAACATAGTATCACAATCAAATTCCCAAGATTGTTCATTATTCCACAAAAAATTAATTGTTGGGTTAAGCTCACACCACATTATATTTTCATAAACAGCTTTAACTATGGTTCTAAAATTACCTTTGCAAGCTGATTCTTTAGCCCCAGCTGTATACCCATTATAAGCAACAACCCCGACAGATGATAAAATACCAATGATGGCAACTACCACCAATAATTCAATTAAGGTAAAACCTTTTTTATTATTTATTACTTTCATTTTTAAAATTATAATTGATTTGATGTATCTTTTTATATCAAAAGACGTCCATTTTAGGTTTAATAAACTAATGATATTTAAAAACCACTTTCTCTTACAAGAATAGCAATAATATTTTTACATTCTTATTTACGTATAGATATAAGGAGTCCCATTTATAAAAAAGGGTGGTGGGGTCATAACAACTTTCAATTTTCGAAATCCACTTGGTACCTCTATTGATATAAAATCTGTGCTCCACTCATGCTCCAATGCTCCAATAGAAGTTGACTAGAGTCTAAGTTTATGTAAATCTGAGTCTAGAAAGAAAAGAGCAGAGACAAAGGAGTTTTGAAGATGTTCTTGCAGGATGCGTTGGCTCCAAGGGTCATGGCGCAGGACTCATAAGCCTGAGGTCAGTGGTTCGATTCCACTTCCCGCTACCAATTAATGCCCTGGAAAATCCATTAAGTTTTCAACCTTATAACCTTTTTTAACTAAATTATCAGATCCACCTAGGTCAAAAAGATTAATTGCAAAAACAAATGCAGCAATTTTGGCATTAGACATTTCCACAAGTTTAGCTGCTGCTTCAGCTGTTCCACCTGTTGCTATTAAATCATCTATAATTAAAACTGAATCATCTTTGTCAATTGAATCTTTATGAACTTCAATAGTTGCAGTTCCATACTCCAATTCAAAATCAACTGAATGAGTTTCAGCCGGAAGTTTGTTTTTCTTTCTAAACATAATAAAAGGTTTTTTAAGAAGATAAGAAACAGCAGAAGCAAATACAAATCCTCTTGACTCAATTGCAGCAATTTTATCTATTTTATAATTTTTTGATCTTTCAATTATTTGATTAATACATTCTTCAAATGCATCTGCGTCTTTAATTAAAGTTGTAATATCTCTAAATAAAATTCCTTTTTTTGGATAATCTGGAATAGATCTAATATAATCTTTTAAAATCATGATATTAATATATTTATATCTTTAGTAAAAAAAATCTATGGACAAATTATTCCTAGCAGCAATTAAAGAAGAAACGATTGGATTAGACTATTTTAACCATGTTGGAGTTGGAAAAATTAATGCAACTTATAACACATTAAAGTTAATCAATATTTACAAACCAAAACTAATTATCAATTATGGTACTGCAGGTGCAATTAATACTAAGTTAAAAGGAATCGTTGAATGCACCAAATTTTATCAAAGAGATATGGATGTTAGAGGGTTAGATTTTGAATTAGGTGAGACACCTTTTGATAAAATTAAAGAAATTATTACATCAAAAGAAGGTTATTCTTGTGGAACAGGAGATAGTTTTGTTAATAAAAAAATAGATATAGAAGTTGATGTAGTTGATATGGAGGCCTACGCTATTGCAAAAGTTTGCAAGTTAGAGAAAATTGAATTTAAATGTTTTAAATACATATCTGATAATGCAGATGAAAATGCTGATAATGATTGGAACAAAAATCTAGCAAAAGGGGCTAGTGCATTTGCTAGTTTAATTAATGCTCAGTTTTAATTTAATTAAGTAAAATATCAAAAAATTGATTAATTGTTGAAAATTATCAATACACCTATATAAAACCGAGCAACTTAATATTAATAAAAAATTATAAGAGGGAATAATTTTTATGACTAAAGTAGGTGAGCATATAACTTTAGATATCATTGGCACTACTCAAGAATATGACCCTTCAATCTACGAGAACGTAATTCGTAAAATTGCAAAAGCTGCAGAAGTTACAATTCTTGAAATTTCAAAGTATAAATTTGAACCGCAAGGTTTTACTATCCTTGCCTTATTAGCGGAAAGTCATATCAGTTTTCATACGTTTCCAGAAAAAGGAATTATTAGTTTTGATTTTTTCACATGCGGGAAGGTAAGTCCTTCTATCGCCCTCGATATTGTTAAAAAAGAATTTAAACATAAGAGAATTGTCACAAAAGCTTTTGATAGAGATACTAAGTCTTTATATCATGACATTTACAGTTCACCTGGATTACAAAAATCATATGTTGTAAATGAAGTTTTAGAAGATTTTAAATCTAAAGTAGGTCAACATATTGAAATATTAGATTTAGAACAATTTGGTAAATCATTATTTATTGATAACGAAATTCAAGTCGCAACAAATGATGAAGTTTTGTATAGCTCAACATTTGTAAACGCTGCTTTAAAATTGAATAAAGATATGGGAACTGCTGCAATCATTGGTGGAGGTGATGGAGGAGTTGCAAGAGAGTGTACGTCTAAAGGTTTTGATTTTATAGACTGGTATGAACTTGATCCAGAAGTAGTTGAGGTTTGTAATAAACACCTTGGAAGCATTGGCAATAAATCAACTGAGAAAAATTCAGTTAAATGTATTTGGGGAGATGCTTTTGAAAGTATAAAGTCTGTTGAAGATGATAAATATGATAAAATTTTTGTAGATCTTAATGACGATCAGTTTTGCATAGATCTTGCAGCTAATAATATGGATTCGCTAATTAGAATATTAAAGCCAAATGGAGTAATTACTGCTCAAGTAGGCAGCCAAGATAAAAAACCAGAGCAAGTGGAGAAATGGCTAGATGTTTTCAATAAGAATTTTGGAAATACAACTTTGGATAGGGTTTACATCCCAAGTTTTGACTGTTCTTGGAACTTTTCATCATCAATTAATCACTAAAAATTTCTTTTTAAATTCTCAAATTTGTGAAATAAATCCTCATAATCATATGGAGGAAAAAATGAATATATTTAAAAAAACAATATTAAGTGTTCTTGCTTCTTTATTATTAATCGGAAATGTTTACGCTGATAAAATAAAGATTGGAACAGAAGGTGCTTACCCACCATGGAACTCTAAGGATGCTTCAGGTGCTCTTATTGGTTTTGAGGTTGAGTTAGCAGAAGAGCTATGCAAAATCATGGGTCACGAGTGTACTATCGTTGAACAAGATTGGGATGGAATGATTCCAGCTTTGTTAATGAGAAAGTTTGATGCGATCATGGCAGGAATGTCAATTACTGCAGAAAGACAAAAAACAATTACTTTTTCACAAGGTTATGCAGATGAAGTTGCAGCCCTTGCAGTAATGAAAGGTTCAAGTTTAGAAGGCATGGATACACCAGAAGGAATTAATTTAACTTTAGGTGGAAGTGCTGTTAAGAAAACTCTTAAAACTATAACTGCTGCACTTGCTGGAAAAACTGTTTGTACACAAACTGGAACTATTCACCAAAACTTTTTAGAGTCTGGTGATGTAGGCAAAGTAAATGTTAGAACTTATAAAACTCAAGATGAAGTAAATTTAGACTTAACTTCTGGTAGATGTGATGTTGCATTAGCTGCAGCTGTTGCATTCACTGATTATGCGGATAAATCAGGAAAACCAGTAGTATTAGTTGGACCTACTTTTTCAGGTGGTGCTTTTGGTAATGGTGTTGGTGTTGGAATTAGACAAGGTGGAGATGATGCAATCGGTACAAGAGATGCAAAACTTCTTAAAGATTTCAACAAAGCAATTAACACTGCTAGAAAACAAGGAATCATCAGCAAATTAGCGATCAAGCATTTTGGCTTTGACGCTTCTATGTAAATAATATTTTGAAAAGGCGACTATTTATTTAGTCGCCCTTTCGATATGGATCTTTTATCATTCGGAAAAACAGGCTGGGGAGACGAGTTGTTTTATGCAACTCTAATGACAATTGCAGTGGCAGTTACTGCAATGTTAATTGGTTTTTTATTTTCATTAATCTTTACGCCACTTAAATTATCAAATAATAAATTTCTAAATTTTATTGGTAATACGTACACTACAGTAATCAGGGGCGTTCCAGAATTATTAGTAATTTACCTTTTCTTTTTTGGGGGAAGTGGAGCCATAATGTACGTTGCTTCAATTTTTGGATACTTTGAATATATTGAGATTAATGCATTTATTACGGGCTCAGTTGCAATCGGTATTATATCTGGCGCTTATTCAACAGAAGTATTTAGAGGAGCGATACAATCAATAGATAAAGGTCAATTTGAAGCTGCCAAAGTTTTAGGGGTTAGTAAATTTGTACAATTTTATAAAATAATTCTACCTCAAATGTTAAGACTTGCTATTCCAAACTTAAGTAATGTTTGGCAAATCACTTTAAAAGATACATCTTTAATATCAGTTACAGGTTTAGTTGAGATTATGAGACAATCTTATATTGCAGCAGGTTCTACTAGAGATCCCTTATTCTTTTACTGTTTTGCGGCAGTTTTATATTTGATGCTTACGTTTTTAAGCATGAAACTAATTAACAGACTTGAAGTCAAATATAGCAGGGGCTTTTAATGGATTTTGATTTAATGATAACAAGTTTGCCAAAACTACTTAGTGCTGCAGTTATAACTTTAAAATTGTTATCAGCATCATTAATCATTGGTTTATTTATTGGATTTTTATTTGCAGTTTTAAGATTAAACAAAAACCCATTTATTAATAAATTTGCTTATGGATATTCTTATTTATTTAGAGGAACTCCATTATTAGTTCAGATATTTATAATTTATTATGGTCTTGGACAAATCGAGTGGTTAAGGTCAACTTTTCTTTGGGTCATTTTAAAAGAACCCTATTGGTGTGCAATTATTGCATTTGCCTTAAATACAGGGGCTTATACTTCAGAAATTTTAAGATCAGCTTTTCAAACTATAAAACCTGGAATAATTGAAGCGGGTAAAAGTTTAGGGATATCAAGTAAAATTATTTTATATAAAATTCAAATTCCTGTAGCGATCAGACAATCTTTACCAGCTTATGGTAATGAGATTATATTAATGATGAAGGGCACATCTCTTGCAAGCACGGTAACCTTAATGGATATTACAGGAGTTGCAAAACATATTGTATCAACGACTTATAAACCTTTAGAAGTGTTTCTTTTAGCAGGTGGAATTTATTTATTTATGACTTTTATTTTTCACAACTTGATAAAATATTTAGAAAAGAAATATAGTTTTCAATAAGAAGTGTATTCTTTAATCTCTTTAATCTTAGAGCCAGTGTGATTATTCATCTCTAATTTTATTTTAGCACGATCATCATTTAAAAAATGAACATCCCTTGATAATTTTATAAATTTTTCAGTAAAATCAGAATTTTTTTCACACAATCGTTTGTCATCTTCTATCACCCATAATTTTGCATTAATATTTTTCAGTGACTTAAAAAGTGTATTAAGTTTTTCGTCAGATTTAACATTGGTATCTAATTGATTTTTTAAAATACTGTGTTCATCATTAATAAATTTTAATTTTTCAGGATCTTTAATTTTTTCTTGTTTAATCTCTAAAATAGAAATTTTATCTAAAAGTTCACCAACTGATACTTCAACTAGAATTTTATTCATAAAAATTTATACTATGTTAAGTTGTTAGAAATATGTCTAATATTTTAGTTATCAAACATGGTTCTTTAGGAGATATAGCCCAAGCTTGTGGGGCAATTCAAGATATTTCTGAAAACCACCCTGAAGATCAAATACATATCTTAACAACAAAACCTTATTTTGAATTATTTAGGAAAAACCCATTCGTACACAATGTTATTTTAGACAAACGTAAATCAAGATTTAATTTAATTTATCTATATATGTTAATGAGAAACTTGAAAAAGAAGAATTTTAGAAAAGTTTATGATTTACAAAACTCATCTAGAACAAAATTTTATAAAAATATTTTATTTCCAAAAGCAAATTTTAATACTTGGTCTAGCTCAGAAACAACTTTGCCAAGTAATATTTCAAAAGATGAATTTGATAAAGACCCAGTTTTAAATAGATTTGATCATCAACTTAAAACCTCTGGAATTAAAACAGAGTACACCATGAAACCAAATTTTAGTTGGGCTGTCACTAACATTGATAATCTTAAACAAGAATTTAATTTAGATAAATATATTGTTTTATTTCCTTTTTGTTCAGCTCATCTAACTCATAAAAAGTGGCCTCATTACAATGAGCTAATTGAGTTAATTAAAAATAAATATAAAGACCAAATTAAAATTATTGTTGCACCTGGACCATCTGAAATTGACGATGCAAAGAACATTAATGCTATTTCAGTTTTAGATAAAGGTAAAGCTTTAGATATTTCTCAACTTGCAAGTTTGATTAAAGAAAGCTCATTTGTTATTGCAAATGATACTGGTCCAGCTCATATTTCAGCCCACCTTGGAGTGAAAGGTGTGACTTTATTTGGAAAACACACAACTGCTTACAAGGTTAGTATTGATAGAGAAAACTTTAAAGCAATACAAGTTGATGATTTAGAAAAATTAAGTGCAGCTAAAGTTTTAGAAAAAATATTAATTTAATTTATTACCAATAATTTTCAATATTACAGGAACAGTGAAGAGTATCATCAGTAATCTAATAATATGATGAAATGCTACAAAGTTAGGGTCTAAATCAAAAGCAATTGCTATAACTGCTACTTCATAAATTCCCCCAGGAGAAAAAGATAAAAGTAGAGTTAAGAAATTGGTATCAACAAAATATGTTGCAACAATTGCAGCTAATAATCCAAGAGCTACAAGTATTACAGTTGCAACTAAACTATGAAATGAATTACCCGCAACTTCTTTTAGTGATTTATCTGCAAAACGACAACCCACAGAAGCACCTAAAATAAGCAAACAAAAATTTATACTTTCATCTGGTAGTTTGTAGGAGGCAACTTCAGTTATTTGCAAAATTCCACTTGCAACTAATGTCCCAGATAATAATGAAGCAGGAACACCAATTTTATCAAATAAGAAAATTAATAATATCGAACCTATTAAGAGAATTAAAAGATGAAAATGGTTTTGATCAAGATAATTAAATTTTTCAATTGTTAGAGCTTCATTTGTTGAATAGCTAACAACAAAAAAAGGAATGACAGTTATTATTATAATTAACCTAATTAAATGTGATGTAGCAACTTGCGATAAGTCAGATTTTTCATGTTCTGCCAATATCATCAAAGGTCCTAAAGCACCTGGGGCTGCTGAAAAAATAGATGTTTTGACATTATAACCTGAAAATTTTTGTAAATATTTTGAAACAATTAAAATACTTATTAAAATATAGACAAACATTATTATTGAAGTCCACACCCATTCAGTCATCTGATTGATTAAATTTTGATCTATATAATTTCCAATATGAAGACCAAGAACTATTAAAATTGAACTTAAAGCTAGTTTTGGCATTTTAATTTTTAATCCACTTAAGGCTGCAACTGAAACTGCAAGCATAGGACCAAGCATCCACGCTAATGGGATATTAAAATAGTCAGCTACAATTGCGCTCGGAATAGAAATTAAAATAACTAATAGAAATTTTTTAGAAAATAATTCTTTAATGTTTAAGGAATTAAATTGAATAGAAGAATTTTTCATTAACAAATATTCTTTTATCATTTACTTTAAAAAAGATAGCAGAAAAGAAACTTTCGTAATTAAAGATATCTATTTTTTTTATTAATAAAATATTTGAGATAACACTTGCTTATTTCCTAAAGAAAGAAAATCAACGTTAAGTTGCATTCTATTCAAAAACTTGCTTTCAAGACCATAGTATAATTAACTGCAAATATTAAAAACTAACAATAGAGGAATATAATGAAAAACATTAAAAAATTAGTTTCAGTATTATTCTCAGCAATTCTATTATTCTCTGCAACAGCAACAAATTCAATCGCAATGGATAAAATTCATTTCGTAATTGGTGGTGGTGCTGGCGGTGGATGGGATGGAACTGCTAGAGGTACTGGAGAAGCTTTAACAAAATCAGGAATGTTAAAAAGTGCATCATTTGAAAATATGTCAGGTGGTGGTGGTGGAAAAGCTTTAGCTTTCATGATTAACACTAAGCCTAAAAATACAATTTTAGTACAATCTACACCGCTAGTTTTAAGATCTATTACTAGACACGAAGGTTATGTTACAGGATCTGGAGTTTTATCTTATAAAGATGTTACACCGATCGCTGGTGTAATTGGTGACTACGGTGCGATTGCGGTTGCAAAAAACTCACCTTATAAAAACTTTAAAGATGTAGTTGATGCATATAAAAAGAATCCAAGCTCTATCAAAATGGCTGGTGGATCAGTAAGAGGAAGTATGGACCATTTAATTGGTGCTTTAGCTTTCCAAGCTGCTGGTGCTAATCCAAATGATGTTGCTTACATTCCTTATGATGCTGGTGGAAAAGCGTTAGCTGGACTTTTATCTGGAGAAACTCAAATTATCTCTACAGGTTTAGGTGAACTTATGGGTGCAAGAGACCAAGTAAGAATTATTGGTATCACTGCTCCTTCAAGAATAGCTGATGCACCAGATGCACCAACTCTAAAAGAACAAGGATATGATGTTCAGTTCGTAAACTGGAGAGGATTTTTTGGACCTCCAAATATGAGTAATAAAGATAAAAAAGCTTTATCTACAATGTTAGGTAAAGTGATGGAAACTCCTGAATGGGAAGCTGTTAGAAAAAGAAATGCTTGGGTTAATATTTATAACTCAGATAAGGATTTTGTTAAATTCTTAGATGCACAAACTGTAGAAATGACAGCTCTTATGAAGAAATTAGGAGTTATATAATCCTTTAGGATTATTTAAAAATTAGAGCAGTGAATATAAATACTACTAAAATTATATCACTGCTCTTTTTTATTTTTTCAGCATTCTATTTATATATCGCATATCAAATTCAAGTTTTTTCATTTGATGAAAACGCACCTTTTAATGCCAGAACGTTTCCAATTTATTTAGGTTATGCAGGTTTATTTTTTTCTGGTTTAAAAATTATTTTACCAGAGCCCAATACCATTAAAGTTAATCATAAAAACTTAGAGTATAAAAAAACAGCTATACTTGTGCTCATAGCAATTATTTATGGAGTAACTATATTAAAAGTAGGTTATTTTTTAACGACCTCTCTATTTCTAGCATCTTCTTATTATGCGTTAGGTGAGAGAAGGTGGAAGTTAATATTTTTACTCTCTTTCCCTTTTGTGGGTGCTTTTATGTATCTATTGCATGGAGTACTTGAAATTTATTTAAGAGATCCATTTTTAAAACTAATTGGAGTTATGGGATGATTGAAGGAATTTTAATTGGTTTAAAAACAGCTCTTACATTTCAAAACATATTTATGGTTATGATTGGTTGTTTTTTTGGAACCATCATTGGAATGCTACCAGGTCTTGGACCAATGACAGCAATTGCATTAATGATACCTATTACTTATGGTTTTGATCCAGCTACTGGATTAATTTTAATGGCAGGTGTTTATTATGGTGCAGTATTTGGTGGATCAACTTCATCAATTTTATTAAATGCCCCGGGTGTTCCTGGAACTGTTGCAACATCATTTGATGGATATCCAATGGCTCAACAAGGAAAAGCTGGAAAAGCATTAGCGATTGCTGCTTGGAGTTCTTTTGCAGGTGGAACCCTTGCTTCAATTTATTTATTATTTCTTGCACCAAGCTTATCTAAAGTAAGCTTATCTTTCAGATCACCAGATTATTTTGCTTTAATGATTTTAGGTTTAACAGCCATTGCAGCTTTTTCATCAAAGGGGCAATTTTTAAAAGCAATGATGATGGTTGTTTTAGGTTTAATGTTAGCATCAGTTGGTCAAGATTCTTTATCTGATATTTCAAGATTTACTTTTAACAATATGAATTTATCCGATGGGATAAGTTTTGTTTTAGTTGTAATGGCAACTTTTGCTATGAGTGAAGCTTTAACAATTATTTTAAAACGAAATGATCCATCTGCAGTTGCCAAACAAGTTTCATTAACAGAACTTGGTTCGATTAAAATTAACAAGGAAGAAAGAACCAAAATGTTAAAAGCTATTCCTCGAAACTCAGTTATTGGTTTTTTAATTGGAGTTTTACCAGGTGCGGGTGCAACTATTGCTTCATTTCTAGCCTATGGAATGGAAAGAAATTTTGTTAGTGATGAAGAGAAAGAAAAATTTGGTAAAGGTAGTGTTCATGGCTTAACTGCACCAGAAACTGCAAACAATGCAGCATGTTCTGGAGCTTTTGTGCCTTTATTAACTTTAGGAATACCTGGAAGTGGAACAACCGCTGTAATGCTTGGTGCTTTATTAGGATTTGGAATTCAACCAGGCCCTAGACTTTATATAACTAATCCTGAAATCTTTTGGTCAGTTATTATGTCGATGTATATTGGAATGGTAGTATTACTTATTCTAAACTTGCCCTTAATACCTTACATAGCAAGAATACTTGCTGTACCTAAAAATTATTTAATTCCACTTATTTTATTTTTTTCAATTACAGGAATTTACGTAATGTCATTTAATAATTTTGACATTTATTTAATGATTGGAATTGCAGTTGTTGCAACGTTTATGCGCTTATATGATTTTCCAATGCCACCACTTATATTAGCCTTTGTCCTCGGTGGATTAATGGAAGAAAATTTAAGAAGATCTTTATTAATAAGTGATGGTTCTTGGACTTTTTTATGGGACAGACCTCTTACTGCTGCAATAATAGGAGTTACAATTCTAATTGTTGGGTGGCAAATTTATAAAACAATTAAGAGTAAAAAGATTTAGTTTAGAATTTTTTTATATTCTTCAATAATAGTACTCCACTTAAATTTAGCAGAATTTTCTTTGGCAGCTTTTCCATACTCTTGGAATTTATTATTTTCTAACATTAAATTAATTGATGAATAAACTTCATCTAATTCATTGCCATTACAGATTAAACCTGTTTTTTCATGCTCGATTGCATCTGCTGCTCCTCCATCTTTTCCACCAAGAGAGGGCAATCCATATTGAGCAGCTTCAACATAAGCTATCCCAAATCCTTCAACAGATTTTTTATGAACAATAGATGGCATGACAAAAATATTAGATTTAGCAACTAGTGCATTTTTTAATTCGTTAGAAATATCTTTAAAAAACATCACTTGTGGCTGAAGGCCCAATTCTGCTACTAATTTTTTAATATTTTCCTCTTCATCGCCGTAACCCACACAAATGTAAATAATACTAGGGTAGATTTGTTTTAAATTTCGAAGCGCCATGATTACTTTTTCATGGTTTTTTCTTTTATCAAATCTAGAAACAGTAATTAATTTTGGAGACTTATGTTTTAATAAATTCTCTACTTTATCTAAAGTTTTTTTATCTAATTCTTCAACAGGATCAACACCTGGATTTATAACTACAATTTTATCTTGCTGAACTCCCAATGAAATAGCTAAATTTTTAGTGTACTCAGAATTAGCAACGATGGTTTCAACACTATCTAAAACCTCCAATACTCTTTTATTAAGAGAGGTACCTTTTTCATGATTAATTTCTTTACCATGGATCAAGCATATCTTTTTTTTATTAGTTTTAAGATGTTCTAAACTTTTCCAATGATCAGCAATAATGCCATCAATCTTATTTTCTTTAATAAATTCATTAATCAATTGAGCTTTTCTATATTTTCTAAGAAGTTTTATGCCACCTACACGCTCTATTGAAAAAGAAACTTGCTCATCAAATAATTTATGATTTTCATGATAATCAGCGAATACTTTTATCATGTAATGTTTTGAAAGTTCATTTGCTAAACCCCACATTAAATTCTGCATACCTCCAACTTCTGGAGGGAACGTTTTTGTAACTATTAAGTACATTAATTATCTAACCATTTGATACTACAGCCAACACTTGGAATTTGCGTTTCAGGACCTTTGCCCGTCTCTGCAATTTGTTTCATTGCACTATATAAATCACTATCACCAGCTCTTACTGGTTTTAAATTATCCAATTCTCTTATACGACCTCTGTATTGTAATTCTAAATTATTATTGTATCCAAAAAAATCAGGAGTGCATACTGCATCATAACTTTTTGCAACATTTTGAGTTTCATCAAATAAATATGGAAAATTAAATTGATGTTTTCTTGCAAATTCGATCATATTTTCAAAACTATCTTCAGGATAATTTATCGGATCGTTTGCTGAAATAGCCACAGCTTTTACTCCATGTTTTTCTAAATTTTTGCAATCTTCAACAATGTCTTTAATAATTGCTTTTACATAAGGGCAGTGGTTACAAATAAACATAACCAAAGTTCCATTTGTCCCTTTAACATCATTTAATTTAATAATTTCGTTATTAGTGGACTTTAATTCAAAGCTTTTAGCAGCTTGTCCAAAATCACATATTGGAGTTTTTAACGGCATGTTATAATAATATATATGTTATGTTTTATGATTTGGAAGATAAAAAAGTTAAAAATTTAGGTGATAATTGGTCTGCATCTAATGCATCCATCATTGGTGATGTCACGCTAGAAAAAAATACCAGCATTTGGTTTAATGTAACTTTAAGAGGGGATGTTGAAAATATTCATATCGGTGAAGGCTCCAATATACAAGATGGCAGTGTATTGCATACCGATCCAGGTTACCCTTTAAAAATTGGTAAAGATGTAACTATTGGTCACTTGGTTATGTTGCATGGCTGCACGATTGAAGACAATTCTTTAATTGGAATTGGTGCTGTAATTTTAAATGGTGCAAAGATTGGAAAAAATTGCATCATAGGAGCTAATGCATTGATCACAGAAAACAAAGTCATTCCCGACAATTCTCTAGTGATTGGATCCCCTGGTAAAATTGTAAGACAAGTCTCAACAGAAGAGGCAAAGTCAATTACTGAAAATGCAATTCATTACCAAGATAATTGGAAAAAATATTCTAAATCAGTTTTTTAAGGAATTAACCAGGTATCCTTGTTATTTTCTAAATCGAATTTAGCACGACGGTGACCTTTGGCTGCTAAATAAAGCCATTCCATACTTTTAATTTTACATTGAATAACAGTAAAATTTTTATATCCCACTTCACTTTGCTCCATTGTAAATTCAAAATTATCTAGTTCAGGCTTTAGCCCTGAAGTAGGGGTTTCAGATAATGTTCCTGGTCCGTTATCAACTAAATAACATTTTCTACTCATGTGTCCTGTTTTTAACCAAGACTGTTTTGTAATATCATTTTCATGATTAATGATGCACTCAACTTTAAGTCTAACTTGGATTTTCTCATCTTTGTCATAAAATAACATTGCCGCATTCTTATTTGCTTTTAATTTAGCAATTTTATCTGATCTGATATCACTATGGTATTGGATAATATTATTTTCTCTATCCGATTTTCTAAGGACTACAATTCTTCCATCAAAGTCATCTTGATTTCCACAAATAAATACAGGAATTCTAAATTGAGACCCTCTATCTTTGATAGCATTATCCAGCATAGACCAGATTTTATTTTTGATCTCCTCAAAATCTTCGTAGTACGCTGGTTGCATACGAGATTATTTACTTAGTCTTCTAATTAAACTGGAAGTATCCCAACGGTTTCCACCCATCTCTTGAACTTCACCGTAATATTTATCAACGATTTCAGTTACAGGAAGTTGAGAGCCATTATTTTTAGCTTCATCCATAGCAATTTTTAAATCTTTTCTCATCCAATCAACTGCAAAACCAAATTCAAACTGATCATCAATCATCGTTTTATATCTGTTTTCCATTTGCCAAGATTGAGCAGCACCTTTAGATATAACTTCAATTACATCTTCCATATTTAAACCTGCTTTTTTTCCAAAGTTAATTGCTTCTGATAAACCTTGAACAAGACCTGCAATACAAATTTGGTTAACCATTTTTGCTAATTGACCATTACCAGCACCACCTAATAATTTCATCTTTTTGCTGTAACAATCAATAATGTCTTTTGCTTTATCAAAGTTTGCTTGGTCACCACCAATCATAACAGTTAGAGCACCATTTTCAGCACCAGCTTGTCCACCTGATACCGGTGCATCTAAAAAACCAAATTCACTTTTTAATGAATGCTGATAAATTTCTCTAGCAATCGTTGCAGAAGCGGTTGTGTTATCAATGTAAACTGAGCCTTTTTTAATTGTTTTAAAGATACCGTTGTCACCGAAAGTTACTTCTCGTAAATCGTTATCATTACCAACGCAGGTAAATATAAAATCTGCACCGTCAGCAGCTTTTGCAGGAGTATCTGCTTTTGACCCTTTATATTCAGCAACCCATTTATCAGCTTTTGCAGCTGTTCTATTATAAACAGTTACATTGTGACCTGCTTTTGATATATATCCTGCCATTGGATAACCCATGACACCTAAACCTATAAATGCAACATTGCTCATAATTTCTATTTCCTATGTTTAAAAGTTTGAATTTTAAAGTAATTTTATTTGGATTTATATTTACATTTTTTTCAAGCTTTGGACAGAGTTTTTTTCTAGGACTGTTTAATTCAAGCATAAGAGACGCGCTTTCTATCACGCATGGTCAGTTTGGATCTATCTATGCATCTGCTACTCTATTAAGTAGTTTTATACTTGTTTGGGTTGGTAAAAAAATAGATGACTTTAATATTTTAAAATTTGCATCTTATGTCATTGCGTTACTAGCGATCTCTTGTTTTTTATTTTCTAAAATTTCATCAGTCGCTTTCTTATTTTTATCAATTTTCTTAATGAGGTTATCAGGTCAAGGACTAATGTCTCACACTGCAACCACAACAATATCAAGATTTTTTGAAAAGACTAGGGGACGTGCATTAAGCACAACTTGGCTTGGTTTATCGTTAGCTGAATTTATTTTACCCTTATTAATTATTTTTTTATTAACTTTTATTGATTGGAGAAATATTTGGATAGCCATATCAATTTCAGTTATTATCATTTTACCTATTGTCATTGTTACATTAGTTAAAAACGTTAAATTAGACTCAAGAGAAACATCTAGTGCTACAAATATTAAAACTAAAGATATAAAACAATGGACGAGAGGTGAAGTTTTAAAAGATTATCGCTTTTATATTATATGTTTAAGCATGTTAGCGATGCCTTGGATTGCAACGGGTACATTTGTTTATCAATCTTTTATAGTGTCATCTAAAGGTTGGGGACCATATGTTATTGCCCAATCCTTTATGGTGTATTCAATTTTATCAGTGATTACTTTATTTTTAACAGGCTTTTTAATTGATAAGTTTAGTAGTCGAAAATTAATAATTTATATGAACATTCCTTTATTAGTTGCAACGTTTGTGCTTTATTATTTTAACTCACCAATTTCATCATTTGTATTTTTAGGTTTAATTGGAATTTCAAATGGTTTAGCAAATGTTCTAGGTTCTGCTACTTGGGCTGAGATTTATGGAGTGAGATATATTGGTTCCATTAAAGCATTAACCACAGCGTTAATGGTATTTTCAACTGCATTTGGTACAGCACTCTTTGGAATTTTGATTGATAATAGCCTTTCTATTGAGCAAATTGCTCTTGTTTCAGGATCTTATATTTTAATAGCAATATTGTTGTTATTCCTTGTAAAGAACAAGCTTAATCCTGATTATTTATAGAATTATCCTTGATTTTTTTTTAACTACTGTATAGATACTGCGCATGGCTAGAGTAACAGTAGAAGATTGCATAGATAAAGTAGAAAGTCCTTACGAATTAGTTTTAGTTGCTAAAGAAAGAGCAGTTCAATTAAATTCTGGTTTAGAACCAACTTTAGATAGGGATAATGACAAAAACACAGTTATATCTTTAAGAGAAATTGCCGAAGAAACTGTTAAAGTTTCAGACTTAACAGATAGCGCTATTCACAAACTTAGAAAACACGTTGAGCAAGTTGACGATGGTACTGATGATGATGAAATTATTGGTGATGATTTTGAAAGTATGTACAAAGGTGAAATTTCTAAAAGTGGAACTCCTATTTTACCATCTAAAAGAGCTAGAAAAATTCCTGAAAAAATTCAAGTATCCTCTGATGATTTAGAAGAATTAACTGCAAAGGCAGAGCCAGAAGTTGACGTTGATGCAGAGTTAGAAGTGGGAGATGAAGAGACAGCAGTTTCTTTAGATCAAATAGCTGAAGCCGAAACAGAAGCTGAAACAACTGAAGAAAACTCTGACGATTCAGAGACTACAAATAGCTAAAAAAATAATATAAAAGTTTAGTATGAACAGGAAAGTATCCGTTGCACCTATGATGGATTGCACTGATCGTCATGAACGTTTTTTTTTAAGACTGATTAGTAAAAATACATTGCTCTATAGTGAGATGGTTGTCTCTGAAGCTATTCATCGAGGGGATAAAAAAAAACTATTAGAATTTAATATAAATGAAAAACCAATAGCCCTTCAAATTGGTGGATCGTCTCCAACTTTACTTGCAGAGGCAACGAAAGTGGGTGAAGACTTTGGTTATGATGAGATAAATTTAAACCTTGGTTGCCCTTCAAAAAAAGTTGAGAAAAATAAATTTGGTGCATGTTTAATGAAAGAACCAAATTTGGTTGCAGACTGCTTGAGTAAAATGCAATCGGTTACAAAGTTACCGGTCACGATTAAAACAAGAATTGGTTACGATGATACTGAAGACTATGAAAACTTACATCGTTTTATTTCAACTTTAAAAAGCACTGGTGTTAAAACTTTTATTATTCATGCAAGAAAAGCTATTCTTGGAAAATTTACCCCTAAACAAAATCTAAACATTCCTCCTTTAAAGTATGATTTTGTCTATAGATTAAAAAAAGATTTCCCTAATGAAGAAATCATTATTAACGGTGGAATTACCACAACCGATCAAATGAAAGATCACTTAGATAAAGTTGATGGAGTTATGATAGGACGTGCTGCTTACCACACTCCTTATTTATTAGCTGATATTGAAAGAGATATATTTAATAATGAAAATGTACCAAGTCGGCAAGATGTAATTGAACAATTACTACCGTATGTCAGAGAAGAAATTAAAAAAGGAACACGTTTAAATCAAATTATGAGACATACGTTAGGGTTATTTCATGGTCAAACAGGGTCTAGCTTTTGGAAAAGATATTTAAGTGAAAATATGTGTGTTAGAGATGCTGATGTTAAAAAGATTGATCACATCATGGATAAGATTAAATATAATAATTTCGATACTTCGGTAATCCAATCTGCTTAGTTCTCTTTTATCTAACGAGTATATCTACTTTAGTCTACTAATGGCCTTAACCGCTATTCCTGTGGGATTTGTTGCAGGTTTATTTGGAATAGGAGGTGGCTTAATTACTGTTCCATTTTTGTTTTATATTTTTAATTCTTTAGGGATTGATCAACAATATGTCATGCACCTTGCAGTTGGAACATCATTTGCAATCATAATTCCAACCTCAACCGTCTCAGTTTTAACTCATCATAAATTTAAAGCAGTGGATTTTGATATAGTTAAAAGTTATGGAATATTTGTAGTGCTTGGTGTTATTTTTGGAGCAATTTTTGCAGCAACTCTTAAAACTAAAACCTTAGTTCTTTTCTTTGCAATCGTAATATTTTTTTTAAGTATTTATCTTTTATTATTAAAAGAGAAGGAAAAAAATATAACTCTTAAAATTAAGCTTCATTTGAAAATTATTTTAGGATTTTTAGTAGGTTTTATCTCGGCACCCATGGGTATTGGAGGGGCTGTTATGAATGTTCCAATTCTAAAGTTTTTTGGTTACTCAATTAATAGAGCTATAGGTAGTGCTGCGGCTATTGGTTTTTTAATAGCATTATTTGGCGCAATCGGATTTTTGATAACTGGCAGTTATTTAAAAACAAATATTCCATTAAGTATTGGTTTTTTAAATATTCCTGCTTTTTTAATTTTTATACCGATTACAACCTTTATGGCTAGAATTGGTGCAAGAACAGTTCATACAATTGATAAGAATAGAATTAGTAAATATTTTGGAATATTTTTACTTATCATTGCTGCAAAATTTTTATATGAATATTTCAAACTGTAGTTATGGCAAATAAAGTAAGTAAAAGTTTTCTAAAAGATTCTCATTTAATAACTGAATTAAAATTATGTAGTATTCGTTTAATTGATAATGCTAAATTTCCTTGGATCATTTTAATTCCAAAGCGAAAAAATATAACCGATATCTCAGAACTTAATTCAAAAGATCAAATGTTATTAATGAAAGAAATTGTTCATTGCAGCAAGTTAATGAAAAAAATATTTAAAACAAAAAAACTTAATGTTGAAAAAATTGGCAATATTGTTCCTCAATTACATATTCATATTATTGCAAGATCTACTAAAGACAGTACGTGGCCACTTTCAGTTTGGGTTATTAAAGGAAAACCTTATTCAAAAGTTCTATTAGCGAAAACTATTTCAAAAATTAAAAAGTATTTTAAGGGATAAAGACAGAGGTAGTTTTAGTCTCCCGCCACTACCTCTTAATCATTATATATATGATTCGTCTCAAATTTGTTAACACGTATTAATTGAAACTAGACTTTATCAACTGCTTGCTTTACTAAATAGATAACACACCGACTCATAAATAATTAAAATTTAAACACATTGATTAAAACCACACTCTCATCATTTGCAAAATCTATTGGTTTTAATTCACAAAATTATATTCCAAAAGAAGGGGCATCCTTTTCTTTATTTAGAATTGAAGTTTTATCTGGTTTAACAGTTGCTTTAGCGTTAGTCCCTGAAGCTATTGCCTTTGCTTTTGTTGCAGGAGTTGCACCTTTATCAGGGCTTTATGCAGCTTTTATTGTTGGTTTAATTACAGCTGTGTTTGGTGGAAGACCTGGAATGATTTCAGGAGCAACCGGTGCTTTAGCTGTTGTTATGGTGTCCCTTGTTATGGATCACGGTGCACAGTATTTGTTTGCAACCGTAGTTTTGATGGGAATTTTACAATTATTAGCGGGTGTCTTTAAGCTTGGAAAATTTATTAGAATGGTACCCCAACCGGTAATGTTAGGTTTTGTTAATGGCCTTGCAATTGTTATTGGTATTTCACAACTTAGTCAGTTTAAAACCCTTAATGCAATGGGACAATCAGTATGGATTTCAGGAAACACTTTATATTATTCAGTAGGGTTTGTTGTTTTAACCATGTTAATCATTTGGTTATTACCAAAGATTACTAAAGCAGTACCAGCAACTCTTGCTGCAATTTTAGCAACATCCGTATTAGTTTTAGTATTAAAGATTGATATTCCAAGTGTTGGAGATCTTGCAAGTGTTAAAGGAGGATTGCCAATATTCTCAATCCCAAGTGTTCCTTTAAACTTTGAAACTTTAAAGATTATTTTCCCTTATGCATTTATATTGTCTGCAATTGGCTTAATTGAAAGCTTGTTAACTCTTAACTTAGTTGGTGAAATCACTAATAAAAGAGGTGGGGCTAGTCAGGAATGTTTAGCGCAAGGTTTAGCTAATACGGTTACTGGTTTTTTTGGGGGTATGGGTGGATGTGCGATGATCGGTCAATCTATGATTAACGTAAAATCAGGCGGTAGAACAAGAATTGCAGGAATAGCTGCAGCAGTATTCTTATTAATTTTTATTTTATATACATCAAACTATATTGAGATGATCCCAATTGCAGCACTAGTTGGTGTAATGTTTATGGTAGTGATTGGAACCTTTGCCTGGAACTCATTAAAAATATTATTTTTTGTACCAAAGAGTGATGCGTTAGTAATTGTCCTTGTAACCGTTGTAACTGTTTTAGAAGATTTAGCTGTCGCTGTAATTGTTGGAGTAATTGTATCTGCGTTAGTTTTTGCCTGGAAATCTGCATCAAGAATTAGAGCCATAGAGAGACCATCTGTTAGAGAAAAAGGTGCTAAGGTTTATGAAATAGAAGGACCATTATTTTTTAGTTCAACGGATAGCTTTTTAGAATTATTTAAACCAGAAGAAGATCCTGAAGTAATCATTATTGATTTTGCAGGATCAAAAGTAATTGATCAATCAGCATTAAAAGCAATTGAAGACATTGCTGATAAATATAATAGTTTTGGAAAAAAAGTTAAACTTAGACATCTAACTCGTGATTGTCATAGATTATTAAGTAAAGCAGGTCAGCTAGTAGTTGATAGTGATGATGATCCTGATTATGGAATTGCAGTTGATTATGATGTTAAATTAGGTATTTTTGGCAGATAAGATGAGCAAAGAGATTAAAACAGATGATGTTATTTTCAATTTCTTCAAGCAAGTTTGTGATGAGAAAGATGATGTTAAATGTGTTGAACTTGGTAATGGTTGGATTAGTGCCATGGAAACCAATCTTACTAACATGGAAAAAAATCTAGAAGAAACAGATAAAATTAAATACCAAGAAAGTATTAATAGTAATAAACAACAGCTTGATAGTCTTAAAGGCAAAACTGCTAGTGAATGGCGTGAATATGCAACCCAGTGTATGATCGAGATCTTAGATCATAAAACTAAATCGTGAATTTCTTTAAAAGATTATTTTCAAGTAGCAATTTAGAACTAGAAATCAATGATGGAGGCAGAGCTGCTGCTGGATATAAAGGTAAAGCTGGAGACTGTGTAGTTAGATCTATTGCAATTGTAACAAATCTTCCTTATCAAAAAATTTATGATGATCTTTATAAAGCAAATGAAGAATTTAGAACCACATCAAGAACAAAACTTGCTAGAAGCCTAAAACAAAAAAATGATAGCCCAAGATCAGGCACTCATAGAGTGGTGGTTAAAAAATATCTTGAAAAACTTGGGTGGCAGTGGACGCCAACTATGTTTATTGGTCAAGGTTGTAAAGTTCATTTAAAGAAAGATGAACTTCCAAGTGGGACTTTAATTGTATCTTGTTCAAAGCACATAACGGTTGTCAAAGATGGTGTCTTGCATGATACATATGATTGCTCTAGACGGGGCACACGTTGTGTTTATGGTTATTGGAAAAAAATAAATTAAAGATATAATAATTATTAATGAGCTTTAAAGATAACGTCAATTTACATGTAGATAAATCAGCTAAATTACTAAACTTTAGTGATGATTTACTTGAACATTTAAAATCTATTCACTCATTAATTAAAGTAAATGTGGGTGTTGTCTTAGATGGCAAAATTAATAACTTTACTGGATGGAGAGCTGTTCACTCAGAGCACATTCTTCCAACTAAAGGTGGACTAAGATATTCAGAAACGGTTGATCAAGATGATACTGAAGCTCTAGCATCTTTGATGACTTACAAATGTGCAATAGTTAATATCCCTTTTGGAGGAGCTAAAGGGGGTTTAAAAATTAATCCTAAAAATTACACAATGCCTCAACTTAGAGAAATTACTAAAGCGTTTGCTAGTAAATTAATTAATAAAGGTTTTATTTCTCCAGCATTAAATGTTCCAGCTCCAGATGTCGGAACGTCTGAAAGAGAAATGGAATGGATTTTAGAGACTTATAAAACACTTAAACCTGATGATATAAATTATAGAGGTTGTGTAACAGGTAAACCCTTACACAGAGGAGGTATTGCTGGCAGAACAGAAGCAACTGGTAGAGGTATTGAGGAAGTAGTTAGAGAAATATTTAGACATGAAGATGTTGTTAAAGAAGCAGGATTGAAAAATGAATTAAAGGATAATGAAATTATAGTTCAAGGCTTTGGTAATGTTGGAAGTAATTTAGCCAAACATTTATATAATAGAGATAATGCAAAGATTATAGCAATTGGAGAATATGATGGTTATTTATATAACAAAAAAGGTATTGATATAAATGCACTAATTGAATTTTATAAGACAAATAAAACTATCAATAACCCTAAACTTGGAAAATTTAAAAACAATCCAAGTGAACTTTTAGAATTAGATTGTGATATTTTAATTCCAGCTGCATTAGAAAATGCAATCACGGTTGATAACGTAGATAAAATTAAAACAAAATTAATAATTGAGGCTGCTAATGGTCCTGTTTCATTTGAGGCGGATCAAAAATTATTTGAAAAAGGAGTTATGATTATCCCTGATATCTATGTCAATGCGGGTGGGGTAGTAGTTTCTTATTTCGAGTGGGTAAAAGATATTTCTCACATACGTTTTGGTAGAGTTGAAAAAAGATTTCAAGAACAAAAAATATTAGACATTATTGATTTGATAGATAAAAAAACTAATACTAAAACTGATTTTGATACTATTAAAAAAATTATTCATGGAGCGGACGAAGAAGATTTAGCTTTTTCAGGTCTAGAAGACAGTATGAGAAATGCATTTATTGAAATTTATAATGCTAAAAAACAAATTAAAAAATCATTTAGAGATAGCGCTTATTATGTATCTCTAAAGAAGATAAGAAACTTCTATACAGTAGAAGGCTTCCCAAAACGATAATAGCAGCTTAATTTTATCTATAATTAAATTAATAGAAGACTCTCAATCTATGATTTGTTAGCATTTGACATGATAAAATTAATAAGAGCAGGTTTTATGAGCAAGCTTTTTACCATTTTAGTCTTAAGCTTATTATTAACTAGTGGTGCTAAAGCTGGTTGTGATGATGCTCCAACTGATGGAGTAGATTATTCTAATTGCCAATTCTCAGAGGGCCAAGATCTAAGTAGAGCTTATATACCAAACTCTAATCTATCATTTATTAGCTTTATTAAAGTGACCTTTGATAAAGGGGTAATGATGAATGCAACATTAGCTAATGGTAATTTTGTAGAATCTTCTTTTATTAGAACTAATTTATATGAAGCAAATCTTGAAGGGGGTATCTTTGAAAAAGCTAACTTTTCAAGTGCGAACTTAACAAGAGTAAACTTTAAAGGCTCATCATTAATTGAGACCAATTTTACTAACAGCAATCTTTTTGAGGCTGATTTAACAGGTGCTAATATTTTAAATGCCACCTTTGAGGGTGCCAATCTAAACAATGCTACCTGGATAGATGGAACTAAATGTTTACTAGGTTCTATTGGTAAATGTAATAAATAAAAAATTCTTAGAAATTATTTTATTGGTTTAATTTTCTGATTAATAACTAGCACTGCTCCAATTATCAAAATTGGTAACCCTATTATTAAATCTTGCTGCCATTCTAAGTTTTCAAATATTGTTGAGATTAATAAAGCAAGTACAGGCATAACAACTCCTACATAACCAGCTCGTCCAGCTCCAACTTTCTCTAATAATCTTAGATAAAAGATAAAAGCAAATATCGAGCCAACTATTGATAGATAAGCAAGGGATGCGATATAACTGAAGCTATATTCAAATAATAGTTCAGTACCTTTTATTTGAGTGATTAATAGAGTAACTAATGATCCATAAAGCATTGAATATGCAAGTGTTGGTATTAAGGAAAAGTTATTATTTAAGTTTCTCTGATGAACCATATTTCCTGTTGATGCAGAAAATGTACCAAGTAAGGCTAAAAATAATCCAACATGAGTTCCATTAGCAAAGCTGAAATTGAAAATCTCATCATTGAAAATGATTATAATTCCAATCATCCCAATAGTTGCTCCAAGTAAAGTTTTTAAAGAAGGTTTCTTTTTAAAATAAAAGCCTTCTCCTAAAATATTCATAATAACTACCGTTGAAAAGACAACTGCTGGAAATGCGCTTATTAAGTAAGTATTTGATAGATAAAAGAAAACATAGTTTAGAGAATAAAGACAAACACCAAAGAGTAAAAACCAAAGATGCTGATTTAAAGAAAACTTAAGATTTTTCTTCTTATAAATTAAATAAACAAAAATAACTATTGCAGCTATCAAAAATCTATAAAACACCGATACTAATGGATCAACGTAACCTAATTGAAACTTGATGACATACCAAGTAGGGGACCAGCAAAAAAGTGTGACAATAAATAAGAAAAAATTGTTCATTATTAAGGACTATAATCAATCAATCTTAAAAAAATATAAGATTAATCTAACAATTTTTAATATATAAATTTATAAGTTATGAAAAAAATACTTCTAATTTCAACTCTACTTATATCATTAAGTAGCATTTCTTATTCTGATAATCATTATCCAATCACAAGAGATTCTCAATTAATGATTGCTAGAGGTAAAATTGCCTACCAAAATAATTGTGTAAGCTGTCATCAAGTTAATTTGTCAGGTGCTGAAAATTGGAAGGGTGTTGATGAAGACGGCCATAGAAAAGCGCCGCCTTTAAATGGTACAGGTCACACTTGGCACCATGATGATGAGACATTACATAAAATTATTAAATATGGTTTAGTTGGAATAATTAGTGACTATGAAGGAAAAATGGGTGCCTTTGGAGATAAATTAAATGACAAAGATATAGATTCAGTTTTAGCCTACATTAAAAGTTTTTGGCCAGATGATTATTACAAACATCAAATAAATTTAAGTAAATAAATTAAATGGCAACAGACACATTTCATTGGTCGTGTAAACACACGTGGAGAAAAAGTGCTAAGAATACGATGTGGTGTGTTATCGGTTGTGCAATTGGTGACTTTGGAACCATACTATTTTTTCAGTTAAGTAAAATTCCTTTTCCAGTATTAGGTATTATGACTTTAGCAATCATAAATGGTTTATTAACCAGCATTATGCTTGAAACTTTTATTTTAATGAGACAAAATTTTAAATTAATTAATGCTTTAAAGACCGCCTGTGGAATGAGTTTCATCTCAATGGTTAGTATGGAAATTTCTATGAACGCTACAGATTATTTTTTAACCGGTGGAGCGATGCTAACTTGGTGGGTGGTACCTATTATGTTAACTGCGGGATTTTTAACACCCTGGCCTTATAATTATTGGAGACTTAAAAAATTCAATCAAGCCTGTCATTAAATATTAAATGGTTACAACTTCTGAAATCATATTAGCAATTATTATCGTTGCCTTATCTGTTGTTATGCCTATCTATTATTATTACCAAAGGAAGAAAAACCCCAAACAAGATAATAAAGCTCAAGATAACCCTGAGATAAAAAATTATATTGATAGAATTAATGAGATAACACGTAATAAACGTAAATGAAGAAACGTTTATCAGGGTGTAGTGAGTGTGGAGATGATACAGCCATCTTAACACAAGTAAGCTCAGGACCAGAGGTGATCTTACTTTGCACAGATTGTTATAACCTGAAACATTCAAACGAAACACAAAACCATATTGGCTATGAAGAAGAAAAAAGCTAAAAAATTAAAGACTAAAAAAATAGAACCAAATTCCTACGGTCTTGGGAAATTTAATTACTTTATCTTTAAGTTTTTGTGCTCAAGGTTTAAGCTTAAATAATTAATACTTAAAACCAATTATTTGGAATTATGATGTAGTGAATTGCAAGTACAATTCCAACTGACACACTTAATCCGAATATCATTTTAAGAAAGTCTTTACCAATTAGTGGAAACACATATTTGAACTTATAGTCTTTATTCATTGATGCGATTGCTAACTCTCTTCCACATAATAGACCAACAAATACCCAGGTTGTTGACATGGGTAAATCATTAAGCTCTTTAAAGTAGTAAAGTACAGCTGCATAAATAATATTGATTATAGTTGCTGATCTTGCATATCTTGTTCCAGTTTTCTCTAAGACAACCTTTTGAATAGCCCCTCCATGAATGTAGAAGATATAAAAAAGTAGTGCTGTAAAGTAACCCAGAACAACTAATAAAAGAGCAACATCTAATTGTCTTGGAAGGTATACAGCAATGTTTGCTACATCATGAGATAACCAAACCCACCATAACCAGCCTGAAGTTATCCAAACAGAGTTACGCCAAAAGGAAATCCATTTGTCATTAACTTCATCTAATTTTTCATTAATAAATTTAGAGATAACGATCCAGCAAATATAAGCAGCAGCTGCAGCAAGACCATAGCCGACAACACTTTTCATAAGCATCTTTTCAAGTACTACCGTTGATGCAAAAGCTGATAAAACTAAGAAGGTTGTTGAAACAGGTATACCTACTCTTGTTAATACAAGAAGTATTCCTGGTGCCACAGCGTGATACCATTGTATTTCTTGGAAAGGTATTCTTGTTAATCTACCGTAAGAGATATCTCCATTATTACTGTACCAACCCCAAGTAATAGCAAGTATCATTACAAATGATGCTGCACTAGCAAGAGTGTACCATTTAAACCATTTTTGTTTTGACGCGATAAAAGTTCCCAATGTTTGAATTGAGTCATTTGCAATAACACTGTACCCCGCTAAAGCAAAGCCGACGATTGTATAAAACAGTGTAAGAGTCATTAAAACTTTCTATATAATTAATTATTAATTACAAATTTATTTTTAGAGTTATAATACTACCTCTGGTTTTAAAATTATGAGCTCTGATATTAAAATAAAAGATCAAAAAATGATATTTCTTGATGAGATGATGGATCAAGTAATTATCCTTGATAAATTTAAAAATGTTTTTTTTGCAAATAAAAGCGCTGTTGCAGGATTTGGTAATGATATTATTGGTAAAAATATTTCATTAATTTTAAGAGATGCTAATTTATTAGAAAGTATTGATCTTGCAATTCAGGATAAAAGTTCACAAGTTTTAGATGTGGAAATTAAACTTCCTATTTTTCAATTCTATAATGTAAATATTATCCCAGAGTCTTTAAATGAATCTGAAGATGAACATTCTGTAATAATATTTTTAAAAGATTTAACTGAAATATATAAGACACAACAATTTAAATCAGATTTTGTTGCTAATGTTTCTCATGAGTTAAGAACACCCTTGCAGTCAATTAAGTTAGGATTAGAGACAATAAATGATGGTCATGCTTCAAATGATTTTGAAATGCAAAAGAAATTTTTACCCATTATGATGCAACAAACAGAGCGTATGGAAAATTTGATTAATGATTTACTTTCATTGTCAAAAATCGAATTACAAGAACATATTAGACCCACCACTGAGTTAGATTTAAAAGAAATAATAACTCACGTGATTAAATTGAATTCAGAGCTTGTTAAGAAAAAAAAGATAAAAATAGAAAACAATATTACAGATGATGCTTATAAAATTTCTGGAGATAGAAATAGATTAATAGAAATTTTTACTAATTTAATTGATAATGCTTGCAAGTATAGCGATAGTGATACTGTCATTAAAATTTCCTTGGTTAAGAAAATGGACACTATTTTGTTTTCTATTAAAGACCAAGGGGTTGGAATTCCTAAAAAATATTTATCCCGAATCACTGAGCGTTTTTTCAGAGTAGATCCTGCAAGAAGCAAAGATGCAGGGGGTACTGGTTTAGGTTTGGCTATTGTTAAACATATAGTAAATCAACACCGTGCAACTATGGATATTATCAGTACTGAAGGAAAAGGTACTGAATTTACCATTGAATTTCCAAAAGTATAAAATTTTAGAAGATAATAAAATATTCTTTGTCATAAAAGTTTCATAAACTTGTAATAAAATTGAAACAAAGAAATTTTATAAGAATTAAATATAAATAAACAAAGGAAAAATAAAAATGAAAAATGTTAAAATTATTTTATCAATCTTGACGGTGATGCTATTTGCGTCAAATGTTCAAGCAAGAGATCAAATCCGGATAGTGGGGTCATCAACTGTTTACCCATATGCAACTGTTGTTGCTGAAAATTTTGGTAAAACAGGAAAATTTAAAACGCCCGTAATTGAAAGCACTGGAACGGGTGGTGGTATGAAATTATTTTGTGCTGGTGTTGGCACTGACCACCCAGATATTACTAATGCATCAAGAGCTATAAAATCTAAAGAAAAAGCATTATGTGAAAAAAATGGTGTAACTGAAATTATAGAAATTATTGTAGGAAATGACGGTATTTCTTTAGCTCACGCAGTAGATTCTCCAGATTCAAATTTTACTAAAGAACAACTTTGGAGAGCACTAGCAAATGAAGTAGATGTAGATGGTAAATTGGTTGCTAATCCATATAAACAATGGAGCGACATTGATCCATCACTTCCTTCTAAAAAGATAGAAATTCTTATTGCCCCACCAACATCAGGTACAAGAGATGCATGGAATTCTTTAGTAATGAGCAAAGGTTGTTCTAAAGAGGCAAAAGCACTTTTTGGTGACAAAGCTAGTAGCGAATGTACTAAAATCCGTGAAGACGGTTATGCAGTAGAAGCAGGTGAAAACGATACTCTAATTGTTCAAAAACTAGCATCAAATCCTGACGCATACGGCTTTTTTGGTTATAGCTATTTAGTTGGCAATAAAGACAAGGTGAAAGCTGCAGCTATAGAAGGAGTTAAACCTAGTCTTGAAGGTATTCAAGATTACTCATATCCAATAGCTAGACCTTTATTCTTTTATGTAAAAAAAGCACATATTGGAGTAGTTCCTGGAATTGACGCATTTATTAAAGATTTTACGTCAAAAAAAGCAATGGGACCAAGAGGTTACTTAGCTGAGATCGGTTTAGTACCTTTAGCTAAAGCAAAATATGATGTTGTAAGAACTGCAGCGGTCGAATTAAACACTATTAGCATCAAGTAATTTAAATTCCTCAAACACAATCAAGGCCAGAATAAACTTCTGGCCTTTTTTATTAGTACAATTTGTAGTTTAAAATTGTAACAAATCTGTAACATTAAAACTGTAATACATAAGCTCATGAATATTATAATTTTATTATTAGTTACAATATTTAGCTATCTATCATTTTTATATGGTCGCTCTAGAATAAGAAAAATTACATCAACACAATCTATAAAGATTAACGCTCTACCAAATTATTATGGTTATTATCTAGCTTTATGGTGCGCGTTACCAGCATTAATTATATTATTATTTTGGTCTATATTTGAACCAGCGATTATTAAATATTTGATCTCACAAACTTTAATTCAAAACGATTTAAATTATTCCAGTGACCAACTTAATTTACTTTATCAAAAAATTAGATCACTTTATGAGGGTAATTTTTCAGGAACCTTAACTGAAGAAATTAAAATAGGTGTTAAGAATTATGAAAATTTACAAACAATTGCTCAAAATTCTAAAATTGTTTTATTATTATCAACTTTTATTGCTGCTATCTCATATGGGATTTTTAGAATTTCAAAAAATAATAAAGCAAGACATGATGTTGAAAAAATTTTAACAGGGTTACTTTTTGTATGTTCTCTAGTTGCTATATTAACAACAATGGGAATTATTTTCTCTCTTTTATTTGAAAGTTTAAAATTTTTTTCAGCAATTAATATTTTTGATTTTTTGTTTGGAATGAATTGGAGTCCTCAAAGAGCTTTCGTTAGTGATGCCTCAGCAATTACAGCTTTAGAATATGAAAATTTAAAAGGTGCTTTTGGTTCTGTTCCTTTATTTGCTGGTACAGCATTTATAGCTCTGATTGCAATGCTTGTAGCTGTTCCTATTGGATTATTTTCTGGAATTTATATGGCAGAGTACGCAAGTTCTAAAGTTAGAAAATATTCTAAACCAATTATTGAAATCCTGGCTGGAATTCCAACAGTTGTATATGGCTTTTTTGCAGCGCTTACTGTTGGCCCCTTTTTTAGAGAATTAGGTGAAAAGTTAAACTTAGAGGTATCTTCTGAAAGTGCTCTTGCTGCAGGATTGGTAATGGGGGTTATGATTATTCCTTATGTGTCTTCATTATCTGATGACGTGATTAATGCAGTCCCTCAATCTTTAAGAGATGGATCTTATGCAATTGGAGCAACCAAATCAGAAACTATTAAAAATGTTGTAATTCCTGCTGCATTACCAGGGATTGTGGGCTCGGTTTTATTAGCTGTATCAAGAGCCATTGGTGAAACAATGATTGTGGTAATGGCTGCTGGTTTAGCCGCAAATCTAACCATTAATCCACTTGAGTCTACCACTACCATCACCACTCAAATTGTAATGTTATTAATTGGCGATCAGGAGTTCGATAGTCCAAAAACACAATCTGCTTTTGCATTGGGCTTAACACTTTTCTTTGCAACATTAATTTTAAACTACATAGCCTTAAGATTTGTTAAAAAATATAGAGAAAAATATGAATAAAGAGCAACGATTAAAAAAACGACATAATGCTGAAAAAAGATTTAAGCTCTATGGATTAACTTCTATTTTACTAGCAATTTTTTTTGTAATCTTTTTATTAAATGCTATCTTTTCAAAAGGCAGTGGCGCATTTTTAAAAACAACTATCGATGTTGAGGTAAATTTTGATGCTGACACTTTAGAATTAAGTGAATCGCCTCCACTCGAAGATTTAGAAAATACAGATTACTATGAACTAGCAATTGATAGTATTCTTAAAGTAAAAAAAGTTAATGGTTTAACTGAAGAAAAGTTATTAATTAATTTATTTAGTCCTGATTATGAATATGAAATAAGAAACTTTTTACTTGATAATCCAAAAGCTTTAAATCAAACCACTGTATTAAAACTAACTGCATCAGATGATTTTGATCAATTGCATAAAGGTAATTACCCTAGAGAACTTCCAGAAGAGCGAAGACGGATTAATAATTTTCAATTAAATCTTTATGACGAATTAGTTAATGAAGGAAAAGTTAATAAAATATTTAACTCATATTTGTTTACTAAAGGAGATTCAAGAAACCCTGAACTTGCAGGAATTGGTGGAGCCTTAGTGGGTTCATTTTTTACCATTGTAATTACTTTATTATTATCTTTTCCAATCGCGATTGCAGCTTCAGTTTATTTAGAGGAATTTGCTCCTAAAAATAAAATTACTGATTTTATAGAAATTAATATAAATAATTTAGCAGCAGTACCTTCCATTGTATTTGGATTATTAGGTTTGGGTATTTTGCTTGGGACCTTTCATCTACCAAGATCAACTCCATTAGTTGCAGGAATTACTTTAGCCTTAATGACTTTACCAAGAATTATTATTCCATGTAGAGCTTCCTTAAAAGCAGTACCTCCTTCAATTAGAGAAGGAGCGCTTGCAATTGGCGCATCTAAAGTTCAATCAGTTACGCATCATGTTCTGCCTTTAGCAATTCCAGGCACTTTGTCAGGAACTATTATTGGTTTGGCCCAAGCGCTTGGGGAAACAGCGCCCTTAATATTGATTGGTATGGTTGCTTTTGTGGTCGATATTCCATCTATTCCAACGGATCCATCAGCTTCGTTGCCAGTACAGGTTTATTTATGGTCTGAACAAGCAGAAAGAGGGTTTGTAGAAAAAACATCAGCAACTATTATGGTTCTTTTAAGTTTTTTAATTACATTAAATTTTATAGCAGTTTACTTACGACAAAAATTTGAAAGGAAGTGGTAATGAAAAATAATAAAATAAAAATTAAAAGCAGTAATTTAAATGTGCATTATGGAGAAAAACAAGCGCTCTTTGATGTAGATTTGGATATCTATGACAAAGAAGTTACAGCTTTAATCGGTCCTTCTGGATGTGGAAAATCAACCTTCATAAGATGCATAAACAGAATGAATGATGTTATTGATATTTGTAAAGTTGAAGGATCAATTACAATAGATGATGAAGAGATCATTGACAAAAATCTGGATGTTGTAGGACTTCGAGAGAAAATTGGTATGGTTTTTCAAAAACCCAATCCTTTTCCAAAAAGTATTTATGATAATATTTCTTATGGACCAACCATTCATGGTTTAGCAGAAAATAAAACAGATATGGATGAAATTGTTGAGAATAGTTTAAAAAAAGCAGCTTTATGGAACGAAGTTAAAGACAGGTTAAATGAAGCAGGCACAGGTTTATCTGGAGGTCAGCAGCAAAGATTATGTATTGCAAGAGCCATATCAGTAAATCCTCAAGTTATTTTAATGGATGAACCGTGTTCGGCACTAGACCCTATTGCCACTGCTAAAATTGAAGAATTAATTGATGAACTTAAAAAAAGTTATACAATAGTCATTGTTACTCATTCAATGTCCCAAGCTGTAAGAGTTTCTCAAAGAACTGGCTTTTTCCATTTAGGAAAAATAATTGAAGTGGATACAACAGAGAAAATATTTAAAAACCCTGGAAATAAAATGACCCAGGATTATATTACAGGGAGGTTTGGTTAATCATGTCAGATATTACACATATTGTTAAATCCTACGAGGATGAATTACAAAGTTTAAATGATAACTTAATTAAAATGGGTAGCTTAGTCGAAGCTCAGTTGACAGACTCAATGGAGGCCATCATCAAAGTTGATAAAGAAGCTGCTGAAAACATTATTAAAAATGATGAAAAAATTAATGAGTTAAGAGCAACTATTGAAGAGCAGATTGTAACAGTACTCGTTAAAAGAGCCCCGATGGCAATTGATTTAAGATTAACTATTTCAACTTTAAAAATTTCAAGTGATCTTGAACGTATTGGTGATTTAGCAAAAAGTGTTGCTAAAAAGATCAAACCTTTACCACGCGATCTTCCAGAAGAGTTAATTGCCAGTTTAAAAAGATTAGGGGAGTTAGTTCAAAGACAATTGAAAGATGTTTTGGATGCTTATCTTAACCAGTCAAAAGAAGCTGCTGTTAAAATTTGGAAATCAGATGAGAGAGTAGATGATTTAACACATATCGCAATGAATGAAGTTGCAAATTTCTTGAGCAAAGATAAAAAAAATTTAGATCTAGCAACACACTTATTGTTTGTGACTAAAAATATTGAAAGAGCAGGAGATCATATTACTAATATTGCTGAAGCTTTATTTTATCTAATCGAGGGAGAGCATATTGAAGGAGCAAGACCTAAAGGTAAAGATTTTGATCCAAACTAATGAGCGTTAGCATTCATATTGTAGAAGACGAACAACCCATTATCACTTTAGTTAAATATAACCTTGAAAAAGAAGGTTATAAAGTTTCATCATCAGACAATGGCAATGAGGGTATTGAAGATATTAAAAAATTATTTCCTGATCTTGTTTTATTAGACTGGATGTTACCTGATTTTTCTGGCGTAGAAATTTGTAAAATTTTAAAAAAAGAAAAAAAATTTAAAGAAATTCCAATCATAATGCTTACTGCTAAGGGTGAGGATGAAGATAAGATTAAAGGGTTAAACTCTGGTGCAGATGATTACATCACCAAACCCTTTAGTTTCCCAGAATTACTTGCAAGAATAAAAGCGCTACTTCGAAGATCTAAGCCCTCATTAGTTTCTGATATTGTTGAATTCGAAGACCTTAAGGTGGATAGATTAACACGACGTGTTTTTAGAAAAAACAAAGAAATTCATTTGGGACCCAAGGAATATGATTTAATCAATTTTTTTATTAAAAACCCTAAACGTGTTTACTCAAGAGATCAAATTCTAGAGAATGTTTGGTCTGATAATATCAATGTTGAAACAAGAACAGTTGATGTTCATATAAGAAGACTTAGACAAAGTATTAATATTGATGGATTTAAAGAATTAATTAGAACCGTAAGATCAGCTGGCTATTCATTAAATTAGTAATGACTGTAGAAGCATAAAGACTTAAAATAATAATAATAAACTGAACATAGACACATGATTTAGGACTTGTTAAGGTCTGATTATGAAAGGTTATAGATTTATTACAAGTGACGACACTTCAGAATTTTGCCATCGTGTAACGGAGGCCATATCCAATGGATGGAAATTGTATGGTGAACCCAAAATGACTTTTGATAAAAAAAGAGGGGTCATGCGTTGTGCTCAAGCAGTTATAAAAAATTCACCTCAGAAAAAGTATTCCAAAAAGATGAAGCTATCATCGATATAAATGGCAGATCAGATATTACCCTTTGTTTATATGCTAGGGATACTCTTATTAGTACTCCCAGCTTTTCTACAATCTAATTCTAAATTAAAGCAGTTTTTAACTAATCTTACTATTTGGATTGTCATTATCCTTCTAATTCTAACCATCATCTATTTCATTTGACATTTTGAGAGAAAGTTGATTATATTTGGTTGCGCTGATTTAAGTTAAATTGCAGAGCGCGTTATAAATCCTGCTAAAGCGACGCTTCAACCACCGCTTTAGACAGGTGGTTTTTTTTTATCTTTCATAAAATTAAGCCGGGCAGTTGAACCATATTGTGCGCCCTGCATTTGCTTAAGCACTAAAAAGGAGAAAAGAGGCCTATGAATATAACCTCTTATTATTTTGTGACCTTTTTTCCCCAAAACAAGAGGAAAAAAAATGAGCACAAATAAATTAAAAGAAAGATTAGATAAAGGACCGGTTATATGCGCAGAAGGTTTTTTATTTGAGATAGAAAGACGTGGCTACATGTCATCAGGGGAATTTGTTCCAATGGTGTCATTAGATCATCCTGAAGTTTTAGAGAACTTACATAGAGAATTTCAACACGCAGGATCTGATGTAGTTGAGGCCTTTACTTATAATGGACACAGAGAAAAAATGCGTGTTATTGGTAAAGAAGAACTTCTTGAACCACTAAATCGTTCAGCATTAAAAATTGCTAAAAAAGTAGCATTAGATACTCCTAAAGGATCAAAACCAAATTTGATGGCAGGTAATATTTCAAATTCAAATATCTGGAAACATAATGATCCACAATCTCAAAAAGAAGTTGAAGGAATGTTTACAGAAATGATTGGTTGGGCCGTTGAAGAAGGTGCTGATATGTTAATTGGTGAAACTTTTTATTATGCTGAAGAAGCTTTTAAAGCTTTAGAGATAATGAAAAAAACAGGTTTACCAACTGTATTAACCATATCTCCAATGGGTGAAAATAAAATGAGAGATGGAAAATCCGTTGTTGATACCTGTAAAGAGCTAGAGCAATTAGGGGCTGATGTTGTTGGTTTAAATTGTTTTAGAGGACCTGCTACTATGTTTCCTTTTTTAAAAGAAATTAGAAAAGCAGTTAAATGCCATGTTGGAGCTTTACCTATTCCTTATAGAACCAGTGAAGATTACCCAACATTTTTTAATCTACCGGACAGAAGTAATTGTGCATGTCCATCGCCTCATGGAAGAACGTTTCCAACAGCATTGGACCCACATTTTTGTAATAGATATGAAATAGGTAAATTTGCAAAAGACGCTTATGCCCTAGGCATTAATTACCTTGGAGTATGTTGTGGAGCAAACCCAATGTTGATTAGGGAAGTTGCTGAATCAATTGGTTTAACTGTTCCAGCAAGTAAATATCGAGAGAACATGGAAAATCATTTTATGTATGGAAAAAATAAAAGAATTCCAAAACATATGACTGAATATGGAGACAAAGCGTAAATAAATTAAGAAGGGCATTTAACTAAATTGTGCGCCTGACATATGTCGAAGCACTAAAACAGGAGAAAAAAAATGAGTAACAATCTAAAAGAAACAATCAGTAATCTACAGAAGGATTTTACAGCCAACCCCAAAAATGCTTTGGTCCAATATGAAAGCAATTCAATTCTTAAGGAAGGACTTCAATCTGTAGTCACTCTTAGAGAGCATAAATTAGTTGTTGATGAACCCAAAAGTTTTGGTGGAAAAGATGAGGGACCCAGCCCAGTAGAGTTAATATTAGCAGCGTTAGCAACGTGTCAGGAGATAACCTATAAAGCATTTGCTACAGCAGCGGGTATTAATATTGAGAGTGTTAGTGTTAAATTAAAAGGTGAATTAGATCTTCAGGGTTTTTTAGCTTTAAATAAAAACACTAGACCTGGCTTTCAATCCATCTCTGGTACTGTTGATATTAAATCTTCATCACCTAAAGCAGAAATAGATAAATTGATTGATACGGTAAATACACATTGCCCGGTATTAGATATTTTATCAAAAGGAGTTCCTATTAAATTGTTTCAAAAGGTTTCTTCAAGTTCTAATAATAAAGAGCACATAGAGCAAAGAGCAAGTGCTGCTTAACTAATCTAATTTAAGCCCTATGAAAATAGGGCTTAAGTCTTTTAAGTTCATTTCAAATCCTAAAAAATTAGAAGTTTGACTAGAATTAAGTATTAATTGCGTGCTAGGGTCTTGTTAATGAAAAATATTTATCATTCTGATATTTATCAATTTAACACCCCAGTTAGTAGTTATTGGGAAGATCATTCAAGCGAAAATTTAAATCTAGATAAACTTAATAAAGATGTCAGCTCAGAAATTGTTGTAATAGGTGGAGGGTACACAGGTTTATCCTGTGCAATTAATTTAATAGAAAATCATAATTTAGAGGTCATTTTAGTTGAAGCTGGAAAAATAGGTTGGGGGGCTTCATCTCGTAATGCAGGTTTCTGTTCTCTACCGCCAAGTAAGATGTCTTTTAAAAAGATGCAATCTATTTACGGCAATGATGAAACTAAAAAGTTCTTTAAAAACTCTGTTGAAGGCTCAAATTATACAAAAGATATTATACAAGAATATAATATTGATTGTGATGTAACGGGGGATAGTAATTACGTTGTAGCCCATCATCCAAATAAGTTTAAAGATATTAAAGAACAAGCCAAAGCTTACAAAGAAGAGTTTGGCATTGAAACTGAAATTTATTCAAAAGAAGACTTTGATAAAATTGGCCATGGGGGCACAGAGCAATTTGGAGCCTTTTCATATAAACCTGGTTTTGCAATCAATCCTCTTAAGTTTGTTAATGGCATTGCAAAATACGCTTTATCTAAACAATTAAAAATCTTCGAGCACACCAAAGTTGATAAAATTGATAAAGATAAGGGTGCTTATATTTTAAGGACTAAAGAAGGATCTATTCGTTCAAAAAAAATAGTCGTTGCAACAAATGGGTTCTACCAAGAAGGTTTAATCCCAGAGATGAATTCAAGAATTTTACCAGTAATTTCAAATATTATTGTCACCAGAGTCTTAACGAAGCAAGAAATTGACCAACATAATTTTACAACATTTTCACCAATAGCTAATACTAAAAATCTTTTATATTATTATCGAAAGTTACCTGACAACCGAATTTTATTTGGCACTAGAGGGGATTTAAGTGGCAGTGATCAATCTAATTTAAATATGTCTAAGAAAATGGAAAAGTTTTTAAAAGATATTTTTCCTAAATGGAAAGACATTAATATTGATTATAATTGGCGGGGATTAATTGCTTTATCTCAAAAATTAACTCCCTCCATTGGTAAAATTGATAATGAAGAGATTTATTATGGATTTGGCTATAATGGGGTTGGAGTGAGTGCTGCTCCTTGGACTGGAAAACAATTGTCTAAGTTAGTATTATCAAACAGTAAAGAGTTAGATATTTCAAAAATTTATAAAGGATTGCCTAAGAAATTTATCTTCCCTAAGTTAAGAACATTTTATTTTAGATTAGCGGTGTGGTTTTATATAATTAAAGACAGATTTAATATTAACTAATTCCATTACCTAGACACCTGATTAGAGGTTTCGCAATATTGAGTTATGAAACTCGCTATGAGTGAAGCTGATAAAAAAAATAGCATTTTATATTTATAAATTTATTTTAAATAATATTTGTTAAAGGTAGCTTTTGTTGCTACCTCAAGTTGATTTATTAATCATCACAAACTAAACGATAAGTTTTTATTAAACTTATTTCCGTGAAATTTTTCTTAAATTGCATCATTTGGTAAATTAATTTAAAATATTATTTGTAATCTTAATAAAATTCAAAAAAAAATGAAACAAACTGCAATTATGTCATATTGGTTAAGTGCTACAACCAAGTGCACATCTATGGGCATGGGAAATCAAAAAGGTTGGTTTTCAAATTTAAACCATGCCCCACCCAAAATACAAGTTAAGAAAATATGAAACGACTAAAAAGTTTTTTAACTTGGTTATTTATCTATCTCCTTAGTATTGGAAATCCATACACCTATTCATTTGCCGATATTGCAGCAACAACACTTCCAACTGGTGGAAATGTAATTAGTGGAAACGTAACAATTTCAATACCAGAAGTTGGAAAGATGGATGTAAATCAAACATCTAATCAAGGAATAGTGAATTGGGATACTTTTAATGTAGGTTCAAGTGCATCAGTACATTTTAATCAACCAACCTCAAGATCAAGTATTTTAAATAATGTATTAAGTGGTCAATCAATCATCAATGGATCTATTTTTTCTAATGGTCGTCTAATTTTAGTAAACCCAACTGGAATTTTAACTGGACCTACGTCTGCAATTAGATCTGAGGGTGCAATTTTATCAACTTTAAATTTAACTAATCAAAATTATTTAAATAGCACTTATAACTTTTCAACTAACAATAATTCAACTTTAATAAACGAAGGTAACATAGAGGGTGAGTATGTTGCTTTGCTTTCTCCAATAATTACTAATAAAGGAACTATTAATACAAATGTTGCAACAAGCCTTGCTGCTGGAGATAATCTAAAATTAAGTATAAGTGATAGCAATCTTTTAACGGTATCAGTCAATCCTTCAAAACTTAAAACTTTAGTTAAAAATGAGGGAAATATTAAAACACAAAATGGAATTGTGACTTTAAAAACAGATGTAGCTCAATCTGTTGTTGATCAAGTAATTAAAACTGAAAATGCCAAAGCAGATGGTTTAATATCAGAGAATGGAATTGTTAAATTAGTTACTAATACTGGAGCAATTACAGCCAAAGATATTAAAATTGATGCAGGTTCAAATGGTGCTTCAACAATTTCAGGTACATTAAATTCTAACTCTGACACTTCAAATAGTGGCTCAGTAGAAGTAACTGCAAAAGAAATTGATATCAATACTGCAACAATATCAGCTGATGGTAAAACAGGGGGAGGAAAAGTTTTAATTGGTGGAGATTGGCAAGGTTCAGGTGATTTACTTCAAGCAACATATCTAAATATTGATTCAAATTCTAAAATCACAGCAAACGCCTTAACAAGTGGATCAGGTGGAACAATTGTAGCATGGTCTGATATAAAAAATTCAAATTCACTCACAACAGTAAGCGGAACATTAGAAGCTAAAGGTATCGATGGCAGTGGTGGTCAAATTGAAACTTCTGGAGCAGATCTTGATATTAATGGAATTAGAGTTAATACCAGTTCTGTTAGCGGAAGTTATGGAAATTGGTTAGTTGATCCAACTGATTTAACAATCGGATCATCAGAAGCCTCTACTTATGCCTCTAACTTAGCAAGTACGGATGTAACGTTAACAGCAGATAACACAATCACTTTAAATAATAATATTTCTTACTCAGGATCTAGAAATTCTACTTTAACATTTGATGCTACAACCACGGTTTTGAATGCAAATATTACATCTTCTAATGGAACTTTATCTATTGATATAAATACAATTTTAGAAATTGGAGCAACCAATACGACATTTACCACAAACGGAGGTAATGTAGATATTAGTGGTGTTATTCGAGCTGTTACTGGAGAAAATAGTAATAATTTTACAATTAATGCTGGCACGGGAAATGTCACTTTTTCATCTAATGTAGTTAAACAAGTAGGTGATTATTCTGCAGGATTTGCTCAAGGTAATTTTACATCAATAAGTGATTTAGATTTTAGTGGTACTTTCTTGAACGCGATTAACATAGCTGGAACAGCAACCACTATAGGTGATGTGACATTTCAAGATGGTCGCGCATCTAATAATACCTCAAATGCAAATGAGTCATTCCAACATGAAATCCAAAATTGGAATTCAAGAAATTATGGCAACACAGGTTTGAATAACATAATGAAGGGTATTAGATGGTCTGGTGGAACGGGACATTCTCCTTATGTCCAATTTACAAATGCTACAGCTGGCCAAAAATATAAGATTCAAGCTTTATTTAAAGAACAAAATTATAATAGATATTTTGATGTCTATGTAGATGGAACAAAAATTGTAGATGATTTTAGACCTTTAGATGCTGGAAGCACCAGTGTTAATCGAGGAAGATATTTGACCTATCAATTTGAGGCAGCGTCAACAAATGTAATGTTTAGATTATCAGGAAGAACTGCTGAAAATAGTGGAGGGAGATTACATGGCAATGACGTTAATCCAATTTTGAATGCGATATCAATTGAAGCAGTAGATGCAGGTGCCGCAATAAACAATTTATCTATAACTGCAAATCAGTTTAGCGCTCAAGCTATAGAAGTTGGTGGAGATTTGACAGTAACAAACTCTGGTGGCTCAACTATTTCAGGAGTGATTAGTGGAGATACTGCTTTAGTTAAAGCTGGAACTTCAAGATTAACCACTTCAGCAAATAATACCTATACAGGAGGCACAACAGTTAGCGCTGGTACATTATTTGGTGGTGCCGCAAGTAGATCAAATAATGTTTTTGGAACAGGATCAATCTCAGTTGCAAGTGGTGCAACGCTTTGGATTGATCGAAGTGATGATGGCGCTTTAACTAATGCACTAACTTTAAATGGCGGAACACTTCGTGGAACAAATGGTTTTGGTCAGTATTGGGATGGAAATATTACTTTAGGAGCACACTCAACTATCAAAGCTGATAATAATTTAATTATTGATGGAGTAATTAGTGGAAGCAGTAAAAATTTAACTAAAACTGGAAATGGTAATTTACTTTTAAGAGGAAATAATACTTACACAGGCAGCACTACTATTTCGGCAGGGACACTTACATTAAGTGGCTCAGGAAATTTAGGCGCTGGTTCATATGCTGGAGCAATTGCAAATAGTGGAGTTTTTAAATTTGATACAAGTGCAAATTTAATTTCAACTGGTGTAATTTCAGGATCTGGAAATGTTTTAGTTACTGGAACAGGAACCTATGAACCAAAAGCTACCAATACCTATACAGGTGGAACGGTAATTGATGGTGGAATTATTGCAGCATTCACTGACAGAAACTGGGGAGCATTACCAGGATCAGTAGACCCAGATAACATTATTTTAAAAAACGGTGGTAAAGCAATCTTTGGAAGTAAAAATAGCTCTAACACTGCGGGCCATACATACTGGTCAGCTAATCGAGGTATTAATCTACCAACCTCAGGTCAGCAATTTATTGAAACGGGCTCAGGTGGAAGCGGCGCCGCACACATTCAAGGAGTTGTAAATGGCATCGGTGGAATAACTTTTACAAGATCAGGTTCAAAAACAATAAGATTTTATGGAGAGAATACCTATACCGGAGATACAAAATTTAATTTTACTTCAGGAAGTAATAACAATATTGAAATAACACCAAAAGCTTTCCAAAACAGTACAGTTTATTTATCACCAACAAGGACAAACGTTGGTAGAGGTTTTAGCAGAACAAGTGGAAGTGGAAATATTATTCTTGGAGGTCTAGCTGGAGATATGACTGATTGGAGACTTGTGGGTGGTCGAAATATAGAATTTGGTTCAAATAACGCAAACACTTCTGTAGCCGGTGGTATTTCAAGATACGCTGCTGCAGGTAACTTAATTAAAAAAGGATCAGGCACAACAACTTTTGCTGCAACATCTGGTCAAGAATTAAATAGTAGCTCAATTGGTTTACAGATTGATGCTGGAAAATTAGTTCTTAATGGAGACTGGGGACGAAGTAACACAGCCGCAGGAACTGTTGCAATAGCTGCTGGTGCTACTTTAGAAATTGATACTGCTCAAAATAATACTTACTCAGGTGTTCTATCTGGCGCAGGTACTTTATTATTAGGTGGAACAGGTACTTCAACATTTAGTGGCAATAATACTTTTGCAGGTGCATTAAATATTGCAGACGGTGGGTTTAAAGCAGGTCATGCAAACTCATTTGGTTCTGCAACAATTACCTCTTCTGGAGGTAGAATTTCAACAGCTTCAAGTATAACTTTACCTTCATTAACAGTTTCTGGAAATGTTCAATTAGACTCAGGAATTACAACGACCGGTGCACAGATTTATAATAACAACGTTGTAGTAAAAGCGGGGTCAAGAGCAACACCTGCTGAAATTTCAACTACAAACTCTGATATTAGTTTTAAAGGAACTTTAAAAGGAGAAGGTAATGCTAAAGCTAGATCTCTTAACATTGATGCAGGTACAGGAAATGTTTTATTTGGAGATAGAGTTGGTTACGCTTTTAATGATGAAGTTGTAAACATTAATAATACAGCAGATAGTTTTTATAAATTAGAGGTAGATGCTAATGAAATTACCCTCAAAGGCGATGTAATGACTTATGAAGAGCAAATTTATAATGGTGATGTATTAATTGGAAGTACAGCAACGAATGGCACCACTAGAACATTTTTATCAATGGATCCTAAAGTTGAATTCAATGGCACAGTAAATGATACTGTTAAAGGAAAACACACTTTGATTGCTAAAGCCATTGAAATTGATCGAGGTGCAAATTCTATACCTGTGGTAAATTTTAATTCAACAGTTGGAAGAAGTCTTGCACTTGCTGGCTATAATGGTCTTACTGGTTATCAAGTGATTAACAGAAATTATGGAACCATTAATAACTCTGTTCCAGTTGGAACTAAAAAAGGATTGGGACAAACTATGGGGTCATCATCAAGTTCAAACGATAGAGCAAAAAAAGCCGAGAAAGGAGCAAATCAAATTACAAAAATATTAAGAAATTCTTTTTTAGATACTTTTAAAAACATCTCATTTTCAGGAAATAGATCAATAGGTTTTAAAAGATCTGTAGAAATTGTTTATGGAGATAGCTCTGATTTTGGAAAAGATATAAATCCTAAGCCAAGAAATAATACTCAAGGATTTTTTAACAATTTCGAAGGCGCAAGAAATAATTTAGCTACGATAAAATCAAACACATCTAGTAAAAATGATTTTTCAAATGATAATTTTAATAAAGCACCAAGGGACATTAAAGAATTATTTTTAAAAGGACCTGGTGGAAAAATAAAAGCTAGTTTTTTAAATCCAAATACAAGCAAAGAAAACCCTGATTTAGGAGCATGTGAAGTAGATCAAAATCTAAGTTGTTAAACAGATTATGTTTAATTTTTCTTTAAAAGTTTTGTTTTTAATTTTATTCAGTAGCTCTTTACATGCTGAAACTATTCCAACAGTAGACGATCTTAATAAAGAACTTCCACAATTACCTCAACAACAAGAGGAACAAACTTTAATTGAGCCCAAAACTAATATTGAGCAAGATAATCAAGATCAGCTTTTAAAAATTTTAGTTACAGATATTTTATTTGATGGAAATATTAAATATTCAAGTGATGAATTAAAAAAAAGTATAGAAAATTTTATTTCTCAAGAACTTAACTATGATGATTTACTTAATGTAACCAACATTATATCAAATTATTATAGAACAAGAGGTTTTCTAGCTACAGCCTATTTACCAGAACAAAACATTAATGAAGGAATAATAATTATTAAGATTGTAGAGGGTAAATTAGGTAAAATTATAATTGACACAGGATCATCTGAAATAAATCTATCAAATAAAAAAATTGAAAAATTTATTAATAACAAATTAGAAAAAGAATCTGTTTTAAACATAGGTCAGTTAGACAAAAATATTAGACAAATTAATAGTTTATATGGAATAAATGCTATAGCTGAACTTCAAGAAGGAGAAAACTTTGGTGAAACAGATATTAAAATTCAAATATTTAATACACCAATGTTTTCAGGATCTACAATCACAAATAATCATGGATCCAGATCATCAGGAACTGGAAGATTATCAAACTCAATTAATATAGACGGTCTTTTTAATCTTGGAGAACGATTTATTTTTTCTAGCACAATGACGGGAGATGTCTTGAATGAAGACCGGTATGAAAAATCTAATTACTATGCCTTAAGTGCAATTTTTCCATTGGGTCATAATGGTCTCCAGGCAACATTTAGAACATCAAAAATGGAATATAAATTGTCTGATCCATTTGATTCAACCATGCCATCTGGTTATTCAACCGAATATAATTTTTCTTTAAGTAAAAAATTAATTGAAACTTTAAGATTTAATCTAAATACCTCTTTATCACTTTCAAGAAACGACTATGTCAATAATCTCAATACTGGAAATAATAGTGATAAAGACACCACAAAAGCTCTGCTAAATGTGGGGTTTGATAAAACAGACAATGCATTTGGTGGGGGTGTAAATTTTGGTTCGATATCTTTTTCTTTGGGAGATGTTGATTTAACAGATAATCAAACAAATTTTGAAACAGATCAAACCACCACTGATACCAATGGAAGAAATTTAAAGAGTAATTTGATTTTAAATAGATTGCAAAATTTAAATCAAAAAACAAATTTATTAATTAAATTTAATGGTCAATATGCAGCAGATAATCTTGATGGGTCTGATCAATTTTCACTTGGTGGAGTTAATGGTGTTAGAGCATATCCATCCAGTGAGGCATCTGGTGATTTAGGCTTTGTTACAAACTTAGAGCTTAAGAGAAATTTTGATAAATTTGAAGGTACACTTTTTTATGATTATGGAAAAATAAAACTTCACAAACATCTTTATGAAAATTGGAATTCAACAAATCCAAAGCTAAAAAATAATTATATCTTAAGAGGATGGGGTTTTGCTTTAGATGCTACAATATTTAAAGATATTAATTTTAATGCTACCTATGCTTTTACAATTGGTAATAATTCAGGATCAGATACAGAAACCAAAGATGTAGATGGACTTACAAAAGGAAATCGTGCATATTTTAGTTTAACAAAAAATTATTAATGAAAATTATACATCTTTTTATTTTTTTACTTGTTTCAACTTTAGTAGTAGCTGAAGAATTACCACCAAAAGTAATCACCCAACAATATGAAAATTGGACATATCAATGTATAGAAAGTACTGATAAAAAAAATTGTGAAGTTTCACAATCAGTTAGAATTCAAAATTCTAATATTAATTTTTCAATTATTTATTCAAAATTTACTAATTCAAAAAACCAACTGAATAAAATAATTACAATAATTTCACCACTAGGAATAGATTTGCAAAGTAATTTACAATTAAAATTTGATGATAACGAAATAATAGAGTTAAAATGGGCTAATTGTGAGAGTTTTGGATGTTTAGTTTTATTAAAAACAGATACTGAAATAAAAGATGAGCAGGCTCAATATGATAAGGTTTATGAAAGTTTAATAAAAAGTCAAAAACTACTAATGTCCGTTAAAGGTTTTTCTAATAAACAAGTAATTAATATTGACACAAACCTTGCTGGTTTTTCCAAAGCTTCGAAACAACTAGATCTGGTTAAACTTATTAATTAAAGACAGATTTAATATTTAAGAAAATATATGATAAAAGTTAATTTATGAATGTATTTATAATTTTATCAGTATTGGTAATTGTTGTTGGGGTTATTTTACTAGTTGCATCACCATCTGCGTTATTTACTTTAAATTGGAAAGAAAAGTCAGGAAAAGACAAATTTCTAATGTTCTTATTTTATGGTATTTTGGTTTATATAATAAATATCATTTTTTGGATTATTAAATAACAATATTAACCATTCCCGAGATCTCTTTATTCCTATTTACTATTAGCTAATTCCATCACCTAGACACCTGATTTAAGTTTTGGTAGGGTTTGTTGGTGAGTGATATTTTTCCAAAAGGATCGGCATGGATGAACAGTGAGTTCATTCAACTTTCTGAAGCAAAAATTCCTATTTTAGATTGGGGTTTTTTAAGATCTGATGCCACATATGATGTTGTTCATGTTTGGAAGGGTAGATTTTTTCAATTAGATAAACATATTGATCGTTTCTTTAAATCAACAGAAAAACTGAGAATGCCATGCAGACTTAGTCGTGAAGAAATAAAAAAAATATTAGCAGGTTGTGTTAAAAAAGCTGATCTTGAAGACTCTTATGTTGAAATGATACAAACAAGAGGAATGTCTCCAAACTTTGTTAGAGATCCTCGTAAAGCGACACCACGTTTTATGGCTTTTGCAGTACCCTTTGGTTGGATACTTAAGCCAGAAGATTTTGAAAAAGGATTAGATGTATATTTAACCGATATAACAAGAATCCCTCCAAGTTCAGTTGATCCAACTATTAAAAATTATCATTGGATGGATTTAGTCACCGGTATGCTTGATGCTTATGAGAGAGGACATCATACTGCTTTATTAGTTGATGAGGATAATAATATCTCTGAAGGCCCAGGCTTTAATATTTTCTCTGTTGATGAAAATGGAATTAATACCCCAGACCATGGAGTACTAGAAGGAATTACAAGACAAACCGTTATTGATTTAGCTAAAGAACTAAATATCAAAGTTAATAAAAAATCTATAACGATTGAAATGTTAAAATCATCTAAAGAATTATTTGCAACTTCAACAGCAGGAGGGGTAATGCCAATAACAAAAGTAAGTGGGGAAAATATTAAACAAGGAACGGTAGGGGATATTACAAGAAAAATTCACAAACTCTATTGGGATAAGCATTCAGATCCTATGTGGAGCACATCTATAAATGACATATTATAGATAGGGAATATTACTAGAAATAGAGACGGTACATGAAGTTAACTGAGACTACTGTTAAGATAATAACTAGTAAGTAAAGGGAGATATAATCTTTTGGAGTTAACATGATTTATAAATACTCTTATTGCTACGAACTTGCTAGCTTCTTTTTAGGATCATAGAAAGGTTTTTCAACAACGGTTGCTTTAATGATTTTGTCATTCATTTTAACATCGAGCACTGTTCCAATCTCTGAATTATTAATTGATACCATTGCAAGGGCAATGTTTTGTTTTAGTCTTGGTGAATAAACGGCAGATGTAATTTTACCAACTATTTGTTTGTCTTTTAAGATTTCCCAAAAAGTAGTGTTAGGTCCAGTTAAAGGATCACAGTCTAAGATCACTCCAACCTGTTTTCTTTTAACACCATCCTTGTTTATTTTTTGTAAAGCTTCTTTTCCAATAAAGTTTATATCAGTATCTAAATTAACAAGTCTTCCTAAATTTAGCTCATAAGGGTTGGTGTTTATATCAGCATCAGCATGGTACGATAACATTCCACCTTCAATACGTCTAATCGATGATGTATGACCTGGTTTTAAACCATAAGATTTACCAGCTGCCATTATTTTTTCCCAAAGTTTGTCCCCCATAGAGCCATCTCTTAAATATAACTCATAACCTAGTTCACTAGACCAACCAGTACGGGACACAATTAAAGGAATGCCGTCTAAATCTAATTCACGTAACCAATAATATTTAAGATCATTAATACTTTCACCAAATAAAGCCTCCATAATTTTTCCAGAGTTTGGTCCTTGTAATTGAAGAGGGGAGACATCGGGTTCAGAAATTTTAACATTAAGACCTGAATTGACTGCAACGCCTTGTGCCCATAATAAAATATCACTATCAGCAAGAGATAACCAATAATGGTTTTCTTTTAATCTTAATAAAACTGGATCATTTAAAATTCCACCTTCATTATTAACTATTAAAACATATTTACATTGACCCACTGCAAGCTTTGATAAATCTCGAGGGGTTAACAGTTGAATAAATTTTGTAGCATCGGGTCCTGTAATTTCAACCTGTCGCTCCACTGCAACATCACATAAAATTGCTTCATTGACTAAATTCCAAAAGTTTTGTTCAGGAGAACCAAAGTCACGAGGAATATACATGTGATTGTAAACTGAAAAGCCAGTTGCACCCCATTTAACAGTTGAATTAAAGTAAGGGGATTTTCTAATCTGTGTTCCAAAACCGAAGTTTTTTTTATCTTCCATTTTCAAAACCTATTAATTATTTGATTATTTTAAAAGCTTTAATTATTATTTTTCACAATCTTCTGTCGCAAATGCTGTTTGCTCCATAATCTCTTCAGGCTCTTTGCTGAAGACTTCATCCATCTCTTCATCACTAAATTTTGCGCTTAATTTATCAACGGTACACTGACAGTATATTTTAGCGCCATCTGGGCCAATATAAGCTTTAGAGTTAGAGTAACAGCCAATGTACAATTCCTTCTCATATTCAGGGCTTAAAGCGTGACTTTTAGAGGTAAACAGGAGGATAAAAATTAGTAAATATTTATATTTTTTGATCATATTCGCCAACTTTGCCAGTTTTTTGTAAAAGATCATCAATAAAATCAAAGATCTTTTTCTTTCTCTCATTCGATGTTGGACTTTCAGTAACAATTACAAGAGATGGTTTATTAGATGAGGCTCTAATTAATCCCCATGATCCATCTTTAAAAGAAAATCTGATACCATTAACGGTTAGTACTTCACTAATCTCCTGGTCATCAATTTTAGTTTTATTAACTTTAATTTCATTTACTTGTTTAACTAATTCTTCAACTACTTGATATTTTTCTTCATCTTTACAAAAAGGTGCCATGGTTGGAGTTTGAAAAGTATTAGGCAGTTCTTTTATAATCTCATTCATCGATTTGTTTTCGTTATCTAATAAATGACACACATGAATTGCAGAATTAATTCCATCATCATAACCAAAACCTAAAGGTTGGTTAAAGAAAAAGTGACCACTTTTCTCAAATCCAGCTAAAGCTTTTTCAGTATTAACTTTTCTTTTAATGTGAGAATGTCCCGTCTTCCAATAAATGGTTTGACAGTTATTCTTACTTAAAACTTTATCAGTTGCGTACAGTCCAGTTGATTTAACATCGACAATAAACTTCGAATTTTTATGAGTTTTAGATAAGTTTCTTGCAATCAATAATCCAATTTTATCTGAAAAGATTTCATCTCCAATGTTGTCTATCACACCAACTCTGTCACCATCACCATCAAAGCCAAAACCAATATCAGCATTATTATCTTTTACAGCTTTTGCGATTGCATGTAACATTTCTAAATCTTCTGGATTTGGATTATATTTTGGAAAAGTCCAATCAAGATCACAATCAAGCTCAATTACTTCACAACCAATTCCTCTTAAAATTTCAGGGGCAAATATTCCAGCCGTCCCATTACCACATGCAACAACTGCTTTAATTTTTTTTGTGATTTTATTTTTATTTATTAAATCATCTTTATAAATTTGTTGAAAACCTTCTATTTGTTTTTCAACTCCTTCACCTTTTGTGAAATTTTCATTTAAAGTTATTTCTTTTAATTCTTTCATCTCTTCTGGTGCATGGGTTAATCCTTTTTTGATACCCATTTTAACTCCAGTCCAACCATTTTCATTGTGACTAGCAGTTACCATTGCAACAGCATCAGCATCTAAATTAAATTGCGCGAAATAAACAGTAGGGGACAATGACAAACCTATATCTTCAATATTGCATCCCGTTGAAAGTAGTCCTTTTTTAAGAGCAGATTTTATTTCTTCACTGTAAGATCTATAATCATGACCAACAATTACTCTTGGGTTAGTTTTTTTTGTATGTTTTATAATTTGAGTGCCTAAACCTTTACCTAGATTCTCTATTCCAAGTTGGTTTATGTCCTTCTCATACAGCCACCTTGCGTCATACTCTCTAAAGCCATATGGATCTATTTTTAATTCTGTTGTCATTGTTAACCTTTCTTACATTCATTTTATTTTTTTATTGATATTTTTTTTATATGTTCTATAAATGTTCTGTTGAATAATGATTTATATGGTGTATCAATGCTTTCAGCATACAACATGTAGTTGTTTTGTAAAAAAAACTTAAAAAACTTAAAATTTATGAACAAAATTCTATCACAGGCACTCAAGAAAGCTGTCTCCGAGTATAGCCCAGATAATAGCGAACTTTCAAAAAATAAAGGACCAGATTTATTTTCACTTAGTAATGACACTGAACTTTTTCAAAATGAAAAAGGCATCATTATTAAAATTGATAGATCAAGAGATAGTAAATTAACTGACTTTGGTAGAGCAACTTTAAAAGATAGATACTTGGGTCATAACGAATCTTATCAAGATTTATTTGCTCGTGTTGCAAGTTCATATGCAGATGACAATTTACATGCACAAAGAATTTATAACTACATTAGTAATTTATGGTTCATGCCAGCAACTCCAGTTTTATCAAATGGTGGAACTAAAAGAGGTTTACCCATTTCATGTTTTTTAAATGAAGCATCAGATAGTTTAAATGGAATATTAGATTTATGGAGTGAGAACGTTTGGTTAGCTGCTAAAGGTGGTGGGATCGGAAGTTACTGGGGTAACCTTAGATCTATTGGAGAAAAAATTGGTAAAGTTGGAAAGACATCTGGAATAATTCCTTTCATTAAAGTAATGGACTCGTTAACAATGGCGATTAGCCAAGGTTCATTAAGAAGAGGATCTGCTGCTTGTTATCTTCCAATTGAGCATCCTGAAATTGAAGAGTTTATTGAAATGAGAAGACCCACAGGTGGAGATCCAAATAGAAAAGCATTAAATCTTCATCACGGCGTTTTAGTATCTGATGCATTTATGAGAGCGGTTGAAACAGATGGGCAGTGGGCACTAAAAAGTCCTGCTGATGGAACTGTACAACAAACGATCTCTGCAAGAAATTTATGGATTAGATTATTAACTGCAAGAATTGAAACGGGTGAACCTTATATTATCTATATCGATACAGTTAACAGACAAATTCCACAACACCATAAGTTAGCAAATCTAACTGTTAAAACTTCTAACCTTTGTAGTGAGATCACATTACCTACTGGAATAGATAAAAATGGCAGAGATAGAACTGCTGTATGTTGTTTATCATCTTTAAACTTAGAAAAGTATGATGAGTGGAAAGACGATAACGTTATGATCAATGATGTTATGAGATTTTTAGATAACGTATTAACTGATTTTATTGAAAGAGCTCCAGAGCAATTTGATGATGCAAAATATTCTGCTGAAAAAGAAAGAAGTGTTGGCCTAGGTGTTATGGGTTTCCATTCTTATTTGCAAAAGCATAGTATTCCACTTGAATCTGTGATGAGTAAAGCTTGGAATAAAAAGATATTCAAACATATTCAAGAACATGTTGATCAAGCCTCAAAAGATTTAGCTGATGAAAGAGGAGCTTGTCCAGATGCTGCTGACTATGGTTATAATGAAAGATTTTCTAACAAAACAGCAATTGCACCAACAGCTTCTATTTCTATTATCTGTGGTGGAGCATCCCCTGGAGTAGAGCCAGTTGCAGCAAATAGTTACACGCACAAAACTCTTTCAGGTTCATTTAATGTTAGAAACAGATACTTAGTAGAATTATTAGAAAAACATGGGAAAAATACTGATGAAGTTTGGTCTGGTATTACAACAAATCAAGGGTCCGTTTCTCATTTAGATTTTTTAACTGATTTAGAAAAAGATGTTTTCAAAACTGCTTTTGAGTTGGATCAAAAATGGATTATTGAGTTAAGTGGAGATAGAACACCGTATATTTCTCAAGCTCAATCAATTAACTTATTTGTACCAGCTGATATTCACAAAAGAGAATTACACAAAATTCATTTTGATGCTTGGAAAAAAGGTTTAAAGAGCCTTTATTACTGTAGATCAAAATCAATTCAACGTGCGGAAAATGTTAATGACACTAAAGCAACAGATGTTAACGCAAATGTTTACAAATCAAAACCACAAACAACTGAACAACCAGAATACGAGGAGTGCCTATCATGTCAGTAGAAAAAATGAATACTAAAATTATTCAACCACCAAAAGAGGAAATAGTTAAACCCCAAAAAATGGGACTACTAGTTGAAAACCCAGTTTACAAACCTTTTAGATACCCATGGTGTTATGATGCTTGGTTAACTCAACAAAGAATCCATTGGTTACCAGAGGAAGTGCCTCTTGGTGATGATGTTAGAGATTGGCAGAAAAATTTAACTCAGTCAGAAAAAAATTTATTAACACAAATTTTTAGATTTTTTACTCAAGCTGATGTTGAAGTACAAAATTGTTATTTAAGACATTATACAACTGTGTTTAAACCTACAGAAGTTTTAATGATGATGACTGCTTTTGCTTCGATGGAAACAGTTCACATCGCTGCTTACTCTCATTTACTTGATACGATTGGAATGCCTGAATCTGAATATTCAGCGTTCATGAAATATAAAGAGATGAAAGATAAATACGATTACATGCAAAATTTTGACATGAGTTCAAAAAAAGATATTGCGTTAACGGTAGCTGTATTTAGTGCGTTCACTGAAGGCTTACAATTGTTTGCAAGTTTTGCAATCTTACTTAACTTCCCAAGACATAATAAAATGAAAGGGATGGGCCAAATTGTTACTTGGTCAGTAAGAGATGAAACGTTGCACTGTAATTCTATGATTAGATTGTTTAAAGAGTTCATTCATGAGAACCCAGAAATCTGGACTCCTGAATTAAAAGCAGAACTTTACAAAGCATGTAGAACAATCATTGAGCATGAAGATGCTTTCATTGATTTAGCTTTTGAAATGGGTCCTATGCAAGGTCTTACAGCACAAGATGTAAAACTTTATATAAGATTTATTGCTAACAGAAGATTATCTCAGCTTGGATTAGAGCCAATTTATGATGTGGACAAAAATCCACTTACTTGGTTAGATTCTATGTTGAATGCGGTTGAGCATATGAACTTCTTTGAAGGTCGTTCTACTGAATATTCTAAAGCAGCAACTCAAGGAACTTGGACAGAAGCTTTTAGTTAATCTTTTGAAATATAAGAAATATTTTAGAAAAACTAGCCTTAAACAAGAAGGTATTGGAGAGCATTTTCTTAATGAAATAGCCTCCAAGAAACCTAAAAATTTCCTAGAGATTGGTGTGTTTCATGGTGTTACTGCACGAAATGTTTGTGAGTTATTACACAGCATTCATGGAAGTGATTTCAAATATATAGGATTAGATTTGTTTGGTGAAAGTGCTGAAAATGCTAATGAAGTTATACCAAACACTAAGTTTAATAATCCGTTAAAGCAAATATATTTCAAGTATATCTTAAGACAAGATCCATACTCAGTTGAGGCGGTAACCTATCTTTTAAAAAAATTTAAAGAAAATATTCATTTAATTAAAGGGAATTCAAATTTACTTTTAAAAAAGATGGATATGTCTCAAATTGACTATGTCTTTTTAGATGGAGGACATGCTTATGAGACGGTTAAAAATGACCTTCATTATTCAAAACCAGTTCTAGATAATAATGGAACCATTCTTTGTGATGACTACAACTTAAGTCAAGCACCAGGGGTCAAACAAGCCATAGATGAATTTGTTAGAGATAACAATCTCAAATCAGAAATTATTTTCGAAAGATTTGCTAAAATAGAAAAAAATTAATTATCTTTGGTTAAGCTGTATTACTTTTCTGTGCTTACTACCTTTATAACTTGCAAGCGGTCTAATTAATTTATTAGCAGCATGCTGCTCCATAATATGAGCTGACCAACCTGTAATTCTTGAAATTACAAATATTGGGGTAAAGAAATCAGTATCAAAACCCATTAAATGGTAAGTAGGACCTGTTGGATAATCAACATTTGGATAAATATTCTTTTCTTTAATCATTACCTTTTCAACAATGTCATAAATTTTTTCAAATGTTTTATCTTTTTTAATAATAGCTACTCTTTTAAAGTATTCTCTCATGGTTGGAACTCTTGAATCTCCACTTTTGTAAACTCTATGACCAAATCCCATCACCACATCTTTGTTTTTAAGAGCCTTCGTAATCCATTTTAAAGCGTTCTCAGGTTTTTTAATTTTCTTCATCATGTGCATTACTTCTTCATTAGCACCACCATGAAGAGGACCTTTTAAACTAGCAATCGCACCTGTGATTGCTCCATGAATATCAGATAAACTACTGGTAATAGTTCTTGCAGTAAATGTGGATACGTTAAAACTATGCTCAGCGTATAAAATTAGTGATACATCGAAAGCTTTAACAATTTCTTTTTCAGGAACTTTTCCAAAACACATATGGAAAAAGTTTTCAGAAAAAGTAAGATTTTTTTTTGGAGCTATAATTTTTTTCCCTTTTCGAAGTCTGTAAAAAGCTGCTAGGGCAGTAGGTGTTTTTGCAAGAATTCTAATAGCCTTTCTTAAATTTGCTTTTGGTGAGCTATCTTTAGTTTGTTTGTCTTCAAGACCCATGACACTAACAGCTGTTCTTGCAACATCCATTGGATGAGAATTTTTAGGTATTTTTTTTAAAATACTTAATAAATTTTTAGATAAAGTTATTTCTTTAGATAATTCTTTCTTAAATTCCTTTAATTGTTTTTTATTAGGTAATTCTTTATTTAAAATTAAGTAAGCAACTTCTTCAAAATCACATCTTGCACATAAATCTTGAGCTGCATAACCTCTATAAGTAAGAGAGTTGATTTCTGGCATAACTTTTGAAATTTCTGTTTCATCAACAACTATCCCTAGTAAACCTTTTTTAATATCATCACTCATTATTCATGTCCTTCCGTACTAAAGTTATAAATTTTTTCATCTAACGAATTGTACTTTTCATATTCTACTAATTCGTAAAGTCTTTTTCTAGTTTGCATTTTATCAATAATGTTGTTCTGATGTCCATTCACAAAAATGTCTCTAAGACCATCTTCTACATTTTTCATAGCTAATCTTTGTGTGGTTACTGGATAAATCACAATATTATACCCAAAATTTTCTAACTCTTTGTAATTGAATAACTTAGATTTTCCAAATTCTGTCATATTAGCCAGTAAGTAACATGATAATTCTTTTCTAACTTTTTCAAAATCTTTTTCATCCTGTAAAGCTTCTGGGAAAATAATTTCAGCTCCAGCATCAATATATGCCTTACATCTATCAATCATCTTATCTATTCCCTCAACTCCTTTAGCATCAGATCTTGCTATAATTTTAAAATTTTCATCTTGTTTTGCGGCTACACATTCTTTAATTTTCTTAACCATTGCTTCAGTTGAAATTAATTCTTTGTTATCTAAGTGCCCACATCTTTTTCGTTCTACTTGATCTTCTAAGTGAACTGCTGACACCCCAAATTCTTCAAAAGTTTTAATAGTTTCTTCACAAGACTTAAAGCCAGTGTCGATATCAACGATGGTAGGTAAACTTGTAACTCTAGATATTAAATAAGATCTAGTACTAACATCTTGAAGCGTAGTTAAACCTATATCTGGAAAACCTAAATCATTAGCCATAACTCCACCTGATACATAAACTGCATCATACCCAATTTCTTCAATTAGTTTTGCTGTTAGTGGATTATAAGCACCAGGAACTCTTAAAATTTTATTTGATTTTAGTTTACTAACAAAGTCAGCTCTTTTTTGACTGGGCTCTTTTTCTACAAAATGCATTAAAAAATTCCTTGTTTCGTATTTTTCTTTATCTGACTTCTTTTAACCTGGATGTTTAATTTATTTAACTCTCCAGCTTTCAGGTTTTTAAGATTTTGAACAACTTTTAAGAAACGTGCACTCTCTTTTTTATCTAAGATACCGTCTGTTAACGTTAAAAACTTATTTATATAATTTTGTCTTTTAAACGGACGTGCTCCATAAGGATGAGCATCTGCTCTATCTAATTGTTCTGTAATTTTTTTACCATTATTTAAAGTAACTACAACTCTTGCACCAAATGATTTATTTTTTGGATTAGGATCGTGATATTTTTTAGTCCATTTTTTATCTTCAAACGTCGTAATTGATTTCCAAATTTTTATAGTGCTTTTTCTATTAGCTCTTTGTTTAGTATATGATTTAACATGGTGCCAATCAGCATCCTCAAGTGCTACTGCAAAAATGTACATAATAGAGTGATCAAGTGTTTCTCTACTTGCATTTGGATCCATTTTTTGTGGATCATTTGCACCAGTTCCAATTACGTAATGAGTGTGATGACTTGTGTGAATATCAATTTTTTTAATTTGATTTAAATTAGGAATTTTCTTATTAAGTTTTTTAGCAATATCTATTAGTGCTTGAGACTGATACTCAGCTGAATATTCTTTTGTATAGGTCTCAAGTATCGCTTTCTTAGATTCTTTTTTCTTAGGAAGAGGAACACTGTATAAAGCTTTCTTGCCATCTAATATTCTAGCTATAACACTGTCTTCTCCTTCATAAATAGGACTTGGCGCACCTTCACCACGCATTGCTCTATCAACTGCTTCAATTGCAAGTTTACCAGCATGAGCAGGGGCGTAAGCTTTCCAACTAGAGATTTCACCTTTTCTAGATTGTCTTGTTGAAACTGTTGTATGTAGAGCTTGTTGAACTGCTTGATAAATTGTTTCAGTGTTTAGCTTTAACATTGTACCCAAACCTGCAGCAACACTTGGTCCTAAGTGTGCTATGTGATCTATTTTATGTTTATGCAAACAAATTCCTTTAACTAAATTAACTTGAACTTCATAACCAGTGATAATTCCTCTTAACAAATCTAGTCCACTTTTTTTAGTTTGTTGTGCAACACTTAAGATGGGTGGAATGTTATCTCCAGGGTGACTGTAATCTTCTGCTAAAAAAGTATCATGAAAATCAAGCTCTCTAACAGCTGTTCCATTGGACCAAGCAGCCCATTCACAATCAAATTTTAATTTTGAATCAATACCAAATAAATTTGCACCATTTTTTCTAGGATGCTTTAGGGCCATTTCTCTTGAAGAGATAACCGCTCTCCTATTTAAAGAAGCAATGGCAACTGAAGCATTATCAATTATTCTATTAATAACCATCTCAATGGCTGCCTTATCTAATTTTGCATTATCAGAGGCAATTTCAGCAATTTTCCATGCTAATTGATTTTTTTTAGGTAAATCAATTTTTGATGGGTAAACTTTAACTTTATGTGAAATCATTAGGCCTCCTTAATTGTGCAAACCTATTAATAGTAAGAAAAAAAATTAAATCAATCTTTTAAGTAAGTTGAAACTATTTTTTCAACACCAATAAAGTCTTTTATTAAATGATTATGGTAAATTTCATTAGAATTTTTTTCTGTATAACCATTTTCTAATAAAATAACAGGAACAGAGGCAGCCTTTGCTGCATTTGCATCAGTTTCACTATCACCAAACATTAGAGATTTTTTTACATCACCCCCGATGATTTCAATAATACTTGTTATGTGTCTAGGATCGGGTTTGCAATAATCAAAAGTATCTGAACCAGCAACGTACTCAAAGTAATCATAAATTCCAATCTTTTTTAAAAGATCAATTGCTAAGTGTTCTTGTTTATTAGTACAAACTGCCATTGAAATTTCTTTTTCTTTACACCATTTTAGAAATTCTTTTACCCCGTTAATAAGTGTGCTTTCTTTAATGATATTTTTTCCATAAAAATTAACAAAATCTTTAACCATTTCAGCTTTAATTTTTTGATCATCAATTTTACCAAATTCTTTTTTTGCTTGTCCCCATATAGATCTACCAATCATTGCTCCAGCGCCTTGACCTACTAAATTTCTAATGTCAGCAGTAGATTTGGTAGGATAACCATATTTTCTCATTACATGATTATGAGCATTCATTAAATCAGGTGCGGTATCGACTAATGTTCCATCTAGGTCAAATAATATTGAGTATTTTTGAGTCATTAATAAAGTATTTTTAAGAAATAAATTGTGAATTAAGCTATCTATACACTTAATATAAAAATATTTCCAGATGAAACAAATAAATTCTAATATTGAACAAGAAAAACTTCGTAAATTTTTTATCAAGTCTGGTGTAAAGATGATTGGTCCTGAAACTATTTTTTTTTCTAAAGACACAAAGATTGGAAAAAACGTTACTATTAATCCATATGTAGTCATTGGGAAAAAAGTTAAAATTGGCAACAATGTAACCATCAATTCATTTTCACATTTAGAAGACTGTAAAATAAAAAATAAAGTTGAAGTCGGACCTTATGCACGACTAAGACCAGGAACTATTCTTGAAGATGGATCAAAAATTGGAAATTTTGTAGAAGTTAAGAAAAGTTCAGTTGGGAAAAAATCAAAAATTAATCATTTATCCTACATTGGTGATAGTGAATTGGGTAAAGGTGTAAATGTTGGAGCTGGTACAATTACCTGCAATTATGACGGTGTTAAAAAAAGTAAAACAAAAATTAGAGATAATGTATTTATAGGATCTAACTCATCATTAGTTGCACCAATTACTCTTGAAAAAAATAGTATTGTTGGGGCAGGATCAGTTATTACAAAGAAAGTTAAAAAAAATTCATTAGCTTTAACTAGAAGCGCTCAAACAGAAGTTAAAAACTACAAAAGAAGAACAAAATAAAATGTGTGGAATAATAGGTATAGCTAGTAATAAACCGGTTTCATCTACAATTATTAATTCTCTTAGAAAATTAGAATATAGAGGATACGACTCTGCAGGAATTGCCACATTATCAAATGGAATTGTAAGTGAAGCAAAATCAGAAGGTAGAGTTGATATTTTAGAAAAAAACCTTGCTGTTAAGAATATGTCAGGCCCTATTGGAATTGGGCATGTTAGATGGGCAACGCACGGTATTCCAAATACTATTAACGCACATCCTCATTCTTCAGAGAGTGTATCGGTTGTACATAATGGGATTATTGAAAATTCTACACTTTTAAAAAAGTATTTAATAAACAAGGGTCATGTATTTAAATCTCAAACAGATACCGAGGTAATTGTACATTTAATAACAGAGTATTTAAAAGAACTAAATTTAAAAGAGGCAATTATTAAAACCCTTAAACAATTACATGGAAGTTTTGCTTTAGGTATAATTTTTAAAGATCAACCAGATCTTATAGTGGGTGCTAGAAGAGGGTCTCCACTTGCAGTTGGTTATGGTCCTAATGAAAATTATTTAGGTTCAGACTCTTACGCTTTAAAGTCTATGACTAATAAAATTTCATATTTAAATGATGGAGAGTTTTGCATTATAAAAAAAGACCAAGTTGAGTTTTTTGATGAAGAAGGCTTAAAGGTTAATAAAAAAGTTTTAGAATTATCTTCAAAAGAACAGGATTATGACAAAGGTGATTTTAAACACTTTATGGCAAAAGAGATTGAAGAACAGCCTACAACATTAAAGAACTGTATAAATGAGTATGTAGATAAGATTAACAACGACATCAACATCTACAATTTTCCCTGGAATATTAAAGAAATTTCTTCAGTTACTTTAATTGGTTGTGGTACAGCTTATCACTCTTGTTTAATGGCAAAGTATTGGTTTGAAGAAAATACTACACTTGAAGTAACAATTGATATTGCATCTGAGTTTAGATACCGAAAAAATAGATTTAAAGATGATAATTTATATATTTTTGTTTCTCAGTCTGGTGAAACAGCGGACACTTATGCGGCCCTAGATTTATGTAATAAAAATAACATGAAAACTTGCAGTGTAGTTAATGTTATAGAAAGCTCTATTGCAAGGGACTCTAACTTTGTTTTACCCATTCATTGTGGGCAAGAAATTGGTGTTGCATCCACAAAAGCTTTTATGGGTCAAATGTTGGTTTTATATATTTTGGTATTAAAATTAGGAATTTTAAGAAAAGACTTGGACAAAGATTTATATTTAAACAAAATTAAAGACTTAAAGTTATTACCTAAATTAGTTGAGCAAACTTTACTTACAGAGAGTAAAATCCAGACAGTTTCAAGTTCATTTACTGATGCAAAAGGTTCGATGTTTTTAGGCAGAGGCTTTTCTTACCCAATTGCATTAGAAGGGGCGTTAAAATTAAAAGAATTAGCTTACGTTCATGCTGAAGGGTACCCTGCAGGTGAGATGAAACATGGTCCTTTAGCTTTAATTGAAGATGGAATGCCAGTTGTTGTCTTAGCTCCAAGAGATAATTATTATAAAAAAACAATTTCCAATATGCAGGAAGTAATAGCAAGAGGAGCTAAAGTTTTATTGATTACTAACAAGAGCAAAGACGAAGTTTTTTCAGAAAATATTTGGGAAACGGTATTAGTTGAAAGTGCCAATGATGACTTGTTACCTTTTTTATTAACTGTTCCATTGCAAAAATTAGCTTATTATTCAGCTCTAAAAAAAGGGTATGACATTGATAAACCTAGAAATTTAGCAAAATCAGTCACAGTTGAATAATAATTAAACTCTGCTACAACACCCCTAGGTTGAACATGAAAAATTGGAAAATAAATAGCTGGAGAAATTATCCTGTAAAACACATTCCTGAATATCCTGATCAAAAAGAATTGGATGGTGTTTTAAGTAAAATTAAAGATTTTCCCCCATTAGTTTTTGCTGGTGAGACGAGACATTTAAAAGAACAATTAGCTGATGTTGTCGATGGAAAAGCTTTTTTATTACAAGGTGGAGATTGTGCAGAAAGTTTTGCAGAATTTCATCCTGACAACATTAGAGATACATTTAAACTGATACTGCAAATGTCGTTAGTGCTTACTTATTCGGCATCATTACCTGTTATTAAACTTGGAAGAATTGCTGGACAGTTTTCAAAACCAAGAAGTTCTCCTGTTGAAAATATTGATGGTGTTGAACTGCCTAGTTACCTAGGTGATAATATTAATGGAATGGAATTTAATGAAAAATCAAGAGTTCCTGATCCAAAAAGACTTTTTAAAGCTTATTCTCAATCTGCATCAACGCTTAACCTTATAAGAGCCTTCTCTCATGGAGGTTTTGCTGATCTTAAAAAAGTACATACTTGGAACTTAGGGTTTATTAAAAACTCTCCAGCTGCAAAAAAATTTAAAGATTTAGAAGATAGAATTGCAGATGCCTTAGCATTTATGGATGCTTGTGGAATTAATTCTGACTTTAATAGAAGATTAAAAACAGTAAACTTTTGGACTTCACATGAAGCTTTATTACTTCCTTTTGAACAAGCAATGACGAGAGTAGATTCAACAACAGGTGAATATCATGATACCTCAGCTCACTTTGTTTGGATAGGAGATAGAACAAGACAACTAGATGGTGGACATGTTGAGTTTTGTAGAGGAATTGAAAATCCAATTGGAATTAAATGTGGACCAACATTAAAAGCTGAAGACTTGATAAATCTTTGCAATAAAATTAATCCAAATAATGAAAAAGGTAAAATAACTTTAATTTCTAGATTTGGTCATGAAAATGTTTCTAAATTTTTACCAAAATTAATAAGAGCAATTAAAAAAGAAGGTTTAAATGTAATATGGTCATGTGATCCTTGTCATGGAAATACAATTAAAGCTACAACTGGATTTAAAACAAGACCCTTTAATAGTGTTGTCAAAGAAGTAAAAAATGTTTTTGAATGCCACCAAAGTGAAGGAAGTTATGCAGGTGGATTACACATTGAAATGACTGGTCAAAATGTTACGGAATGCACAGGTGGTGCTCAGAAAATATCTGACCAAGATTTATCTAGCCGTTACCACACTCATTGCGATCCAAGACTTAATGCTAACCAAGCATTAGAGTTAGCTTTTTTAATTTCTGATGAGATTAAAAAAAATGCCGCTTATTCTAAAAAAAATATTAAAGCGGCATCTTAAACCATTGTATTGAATACAATTTCGTTTAAATTTTAGGAAATGAAACCATTAGAAAAAGCACAATTTATAAGCAATTGGATTAAAGATTACGTTAACAAGATGCCAAGTAAGGCTCAATCTTTAATCATTGGAATTTCTGGGGGAATAGACTCTTCTGTATCAAGTACATTGAGCGCAATGACAGGTATTAAAACAATTGTTTTATCAATGCCCATTAAACAAAAATCATCACAACATGACTTAAGCTTAAAACATCAAGAATGGCTTGTTAAAAATTTTGATAATGTTGAAGCACACACAATAAATTTAGATAAATTATTTGAAACGTTTGAGAGTACGCTATCTAATTTTGATAGTGAACTTGGAATGGCAAATTCTAGAGCAAGAATTAGAATGACCACTCTTTATCAAGTAGCAGCTGCAAACAAAGGTATTGTAGTTGGTACTGGAAATAAAGTTGAGGATTTTGGAGTAGGGTTTTATACAAAATATGGAGATGGTGGAGTTGATATATCTCCTATTGCGGATTGCAATAAATCAGAAGTATGGGAAATAGGTAAATCTATTAATATTCTTCAAGAGATAATTGATGCTGCTCCAACAGATGGATTATGGGATGATGGTAGAACTGATGAAGGTCAGTTAGGTCTTAAATACGAGGAATTAGAAGAAGCTATGAACAATGTTAATTCAATAAATCGTGAAAAATACGAAAAAATAAGAAAGATAAACTTGCATAAAATGGAACCAATCCCAGTTTGCAAGATTCCCAACTAATCTTATAGATTCACAAATCTATAATTAAAGTATAATTCTAAGATAATGAACAAGGATATTTTTTTAACAAACAATCTAAACAATAAAAAAGAAAAATTTGTTCCAATAAATAAAGAAAACATTGGAATGTATGTTTGTGGTCCAACCGTTTATGACAACCCACACATTGGGAACGCAAGACCTCTTGTTATTTTTGATATTTTGTTCAAAGTTTTAAAATCAAAATATGGTCATGATAAAATAAATTATATAAGAAATATTACAGACGTTGATGATAAGATAATTAAATCAGCAAAAGAAAAAAATCTTTCAATATCAGAATTAACAAACAATGTTATTAAAGATTTTAATGATGATTGTAATTACTTAAATTTAGATAATCCATCACAACAACCAAAAGCAACAGATCATATTGATCTCATGATTAAAATGATATCAACTTTAATAGAAAAAGATTTTGCTTATGTGGTAAACGACCATGTTTATTTTGAAGTTAGCAAATTTGATGATTATGGAAAATTATCGAATAAAAAACTAGAAGATTTAATTGCAGGATCTAGAGTAGAAGTTTCAGAGAATAAAAAAAAATCAGAAGACTTTGTATTATGGAAACCCTCTAAGGATGATGAACCTTCTTGGGATTCTCCTTGGGGTAAAGGAAGACCTGGTTGGCATTTAGAATGTTCTGCAATGTCTAAAAAATATCTAGGTAACATATTCGATATTCACGGAGGTGGAATTGATTTAATTTTTCCACATCACGAAAATGAAATTGCACAATCAAGATGTGCGAATGATACTAAAGTTTTTGCAAATTATTGGATCCATAACGCATTTATTACTATGTCCAATGAAAAAATGGCTAAATCAACTGGCAACATACTTAAGATTAAAGATTTTAAAGATACTGTTGATGGACAAGTTTTAAAACTTGCTCTTATGAGTGCTCACTACAAACAACCATTAGACTGGAACGAAAAGCTCTTAGAAGATTGCAAAAATACTATTGATAAATGGTATGAAGTTTATTTACCCCCAAAAGACAAAATAGTTTTAGATGAAGATATTTTGTCTCCATTATACGATGATTTGAATACACCTGGCTACATTGCAAAGTTACATCAACTGTATGATAAGGCCTTAAAAGGAGGAAATGAAGAGAAAAGTTTATTTGTATTAGCTTGTAATTTTATTGGTATTTTAAATAAAACAAAAGAAGAGTGGATGGAATTTAAAAAGAAAAAATTATCCATTAATGAAGATGATATTTTGGAAATGATTTCACTTAGAAACAAAGCAAGAGAAGATAAGAATTATAAAGAAGCTGATATCATTAGAGATAAGCTTTTAGATAAAGGGGTTTTAATAGAAGACAAAGATGGTAAAACAATTTGGAAACTAAAATGAGCAAACAACAACTTTTTATATTTGATACAACACTAAGAGATGGTGCACAAACACAAGGTGTAGACTTTTCTGTAGATGATAAATTGAAAATTGCCTCAGCTTTAGATAATTTAGGTGTTGATTATATTGAGGGTGGGTGGCCAGGAGCCAACCCTACGGATACTGAATTTTTTCAAAAAAAACATTCATTTAATAATGCTAAACTAACATCTTTTGGTATGACCAAAAGAACTGGTCGTAGTGCCGATAATGATCCTGGACTATCAGCACTTTTAAACTCAAACACACCGGCAGTTTGTATTGTAGGAAAATCTTGGGATTTTCATGTTGATATAGCACTTGGGATTTCTAATGAAGAAAACTTAGAAAACATTAAAGAGACAGCAAAACACTTTGTTAAAATGAATAAAGAATTCATGTTTGATGCAGAACATTTCTTTGATGGATACAAAGCCAATCCAAATTATGCTTTATCATGTCTTAAAGCAGCATTTGATGAGGGAGCAAGGTGGATTGTTTTATGTGACACTAATGGTGGAACCTTACCTCATGAAATTACAAAAATAGTTACAGAAGTTTCTAAAACTATACCTGGAAAAAATTTAGGGATACATGCACACAATGATACGGGTAATGCAGTTGCGAATTCTTTAGCTGCAGTTTGGGCTGGAGTTAGACAGGTGCAAGGAACCATTAATGGTTTAGGTGAAAGGTGTGGTAATGCTAATTTAATGTCACTAATTCCTACTTTTTTTTTAAAAGAAGATTTTGCAACTAATTTTGAATTAAAAATTAAACCAGACAATATTAAAAAATTAACAGAATGCTCTAGATTGTTAGATGAGATTTTAAATAGAAAACCTAACAAACATCTTCCATACGTTGGTGCTGCTGCTTTTTCTCATAAAGGTGGCCTTCATGTATCAGCGGTTCAAAAAGATCCAAAAACTTACGAACATATTGATCCAGTAGAAGTTGGAAATTCTCGAAACATAGTAGTTTCAGATCAATCTGGAAAATCCAATATAATCTCAAGATTAAAAACTATTGGTATAGAAATAGAAGAGAGCGATCCAAAAATTAAAAAACTTTTAGATGAAGTAAAAGATAGAGAATTTATAGGTTATAGTTATGATGGTGCTGACGCATCTTTTGAATTATTGGCCAGAAGGATTATTAGCAAAATACCAAGGTATATATTGATTAAAGAATACGATGTTTCTGTTAAAAAAGATTCATCAGGCACAATTGTTTCTTCTGCAAAAGCTCAGCTTGAAGTTGATGGTGAAAAAATTATGTGTACGGGTGAAGGAAATGGTCCTGTTAATGCACTAGATAATGCTATTAGACAAAATGTAGATCGATTAAACAAATACTCTAAATATTTAAAAGATTTAAAATTAGTTGATTACAAAGTTAGAATTTTAAATACAGGTACTGAGGCAATCACTAGAGTTTCAATAGAAAGCACAGATTCAAAAGGCAAAAATTGGTTCACCATTGGTGTTTCAGCAAATATAATTGATGCTTCATTTAAAGCATTGGTGGATAGTTTAGATTATAAATTATTTAAAGATAAAGCTCCTGCAAGTCTTTAATGTCTTTTAATAATATCTCATTTATCTTACATCAACCTCAATTATCTGAAAATATTGGAGCTTGTGCTAGAGCTGTTAAAAACTTTAACTTTAAAAAGTTAGTTATTGTTAAACCAAAACCAATTTTCCCAAATGATAAAATTTTAGCAACGTCAGTTGGTGCAAAAGATCTAATTATTAATGCTAAAGTACATGAAACTTTAGAATCTGCTGTAAAAAAGGTAGATTGTGTTATTGCAACATCTGCAAGGTTTAGAAATAAAAATATTAAACATATTAATTTAGACGATTTAAAAAAAATTGATTTTAATAAAAAGATAGCTTTTTTATTTGGCTCTGAGGCATCTGGTTTATCTAATAATGAGATTAGTTATGCTAATTTCACCATGCAAATCCCAACTAACCCTGATTTTAAATCTTTAAACCTGTCACATAGTGTTATTATTATTGCTCATACAGTAGCAAGCATCATTAATCTAAAAGGTGCAAAATATTCTAAATCAAAAAAAGTAACCTTAGCTAGCAAAAAGGATATTCAAGCTATGACTAACTTGTGTATCAAAAAACTAGAGGAAAAACACTTTTTTAAACCCTTGGAGAAGAGACCTATTATGCTTGAAAACTTAAGAAGCATTTTTTCTAAAATGGAGCTTTCTGAGAAAGAAACACGTATTTTATCCAGTGTATTTGCAAGTTTGTCCAAAAAAGGTTGATTGACAAAATAATGAGTAAGTTTATAAACCCACCTATCAAATGACAAAAAGAATAAGCGCTAAACATAAAATAGATAGAAGGTTAAAAATTAACCTATGGGGCAGACCTAAAAGTCCTTTTAATAAAAGGGATTATGGTCCAGGACAACATGGACAAGGTAGAAAAGGAAAACCTTCTGATTACGGAATTCAGCTACAAGCTAAACAAAAATTAAAAGGTTACTACGGTAACATTAACGAAAGACAATTCAGAAATATTTATAAAAAAGCTACCATGTTAAAAGGGGATACCGGTGAAAATTTAATTGGTTTGCTTGAAAGAAGATTAGATTCTGTTGTTTATAGAGCAAGATTTTCAACAACAGTATTTTCAGCGAGACAACTTATTAACCATGGTCACGTAAGAGTTAACGGTAAAAAAGTTAACATTGGAAGTTACGTTGTTAAAGAAGAAGATATAATTGAAATTAGAGATAAATCTAAACAGTTGGCTATAATTGATATTGCTCTAGCTAGTAAAGAAAGAGAAACTCCTGAATACATTAATTTAGATGAAAAAAATAAAAAAGTTACTTTTGTTAGAACACCTAAGTTCGACGAAGTTCCTTATCCAGTAATAATGGAACCTAATCTAGTAATTGAATATTACTCTAGATAATAAATATCCTTTTTTTTAAATAATTCTTTTAATATTGTTCTTAAAATTCCAATAAAATTGTGAATTAATCCTAAGTGAATTTTACATAAATTCATTATATATTTTTTCTTATAAATAAAATTTTTATGAGATTTTAAATGCAACTGGCAAGATATCTAAATAAATTGTTCCAGAAAGATGGTTTTTTATTAATTGATGCAAATTCTAATAAATATATCATAGGCACACCAAAAAATAAAACTCCAATTACAGTTAAGATTTTAGATAAGAAACTCCATTATAAATTATTTTTTAGGCCAGATTTATATTTTGGAGAAGCTTATTCTAATGGAGATATACAAATTGAAAACGGAAGTTTAACTGATTTCTTAGATATAGCGCTTATGAATATAGGAAGAGGTGAATTAAATTTTTTTAGTATGTTGATAAATAAGCTTTATGGATCTTATAGATATTTAACAAACTTTAACTTTATAAAAAAATCAAAAATGAATGTGGCACATCATTATGATCTCTCAGATGATTTATACAGTTTATTTTTAGATCCTAAAAAACAATACTCGTGTGGGTATTTTATAAATGAAAATGATACTTTAGAAGATGCTCAAAATAATAAAATACAACACATAATAAAAAAACTTAATATAAAGCCAAATCAAAAAGTTCTTGATATAGGTTGTGGCTGGGGATCTTTAGCTATTGATATTGCAAAAAGTAATAATTGTGAAGTTACAGGGATTACTCTATCTGAAAATCAGTTTAACTACTGTGTTAAAAAAGCCAAAAAGCTTAATTTAGAAAACCAAGTTACCTTTAAATTAATAGATTATCGTCAGTTAGATGAAAAGTTTGATAGAATTGTAAGTGTTGGAATGTTTGAACATGTGGGTAGGAAGTTTTATAAAAATTTTTTTAAGAAGATTAATAATTTGCTTAATGATGATGGTGTTTCACTAGTTCACACTATTGGCTCAGTTAATCCTCCTAGAGACCCACACCCTTGGATAACTAAGTATATTTTTCCAGGTGGTTATACGCCTAGTCTCAGTGAGGTGGTAACACCTGTTGAGAAAGCTGGATTAATAGTATCTGACATAGAGGTTCTTAAATTACATTATGCTCACACTCTAAGGCACTGGAAAGAAAATTGTATTAAAAATAAAATCCAAATAATTAATATGTTTGATGAAAAGTTTTTTAGGATGTGGGAATTTTATTTAGCTAGCTGTGAAAGTGCTTTTAAATGGGGAGATCAAGTTGTTTATCAGTTCCAACTAACAAAGAACTATATGTCAACTCCTAATACTAGAGATTATATTTATAAGTAATAAATTATTTTTTAAAATTAATTCCTTTATCCTCAAGAACTTTTTTGAGCTCACCGTTTTCATACATTTCCTTAACGATGTCACAGCCACCAACAAATTCACCTTTAATATAAACTTGTGGAATAGTAGGCCAGTCACTAAATTCTTTTATACCTTCTCTCAAAGACTGAGACTCAAGAACATTTATTCCTTTGTAATTTACTTCTAAAATTTTTAACATATTTGACACAGCCATAGAAAATCCACATTGAGGAGCATCTGGCGTTCCTTTCATATATAAACATACTTCGTTCGTGTCTATATGACTTTGAATTAAATTTTTTGTGCTATCGTCCATTATTGTTCCTTTGTTTTAATTGCTAATGCATGAAGTTCGTTACCCATTTTCCCTTTTAAAGAATTGTATACCATTTTGTGTTGTTCAATTTTACTTTTTCCTGAAAATTCTTTAGACGTTATCGTTGCTGAGTAGTGATTGCTATCTCCAGCAAGATCTTGAATTTCTATTATAGCATCTGGTAAAGCTTCTTTAATGAGTGTTTCAACTTCTTTTATATCCATTGCCATTTTAATTTTCCATGTAGTTCGTTAACCAATTTGTATGTGATTTAATTAAATCGTCAATTGATACTTTTGTCTTGTCGTCAATTATTAAACTATCCTCATTTACTAACCCAAGTTCATCAAAATGTACTGAGTTTTCTTGAAGTATTTTAGTAGCATTTTCTAGATCATCTTTACTAATTTCAATAATGTATCTTCCTTGATCTTCACCAAATAAGTATTCAAATTGATTAATTAAGTAATTAGATTTTTTAAGAGTTGCACCTTTTTTACCTTTAATACACATTTTAGAAAGAGCAGTAATTATTCCACCTAAAGAAACATCGTGAGCAGATTTTATAAATTTTTTATCAATAAGCTTTAAAATTGTTTCACCATTATTTTTTTCATTAAAAAGATTAATTTCAGGAGGAGGTCCATTTTTTTCATTTAGAATATCTCTTGCAAATAAACTTTGATCCAAGTGACCTTCAGTTTTACCAATAACTAAAAGTATATTATCAGCTTCTTTTAAATCCATTGTAACCATGTTTTGGTAATCTTTAATTAAACCAACCCCCCCAATTGCTGGTGTAGGTTTAATCCCAATATCTTTAGTTTGGTTGTAAAATGAAACGTTTCCAGAAACTACTGGAAACTCTAAGTAAGCACTCGCTTCCCCTAAACCTTGAACACACTCAACAAACTCACCCATATTTTCTTCATTTTCAGGACTACCAAAATTTAAGCAATTAGTAATAGCAATTGGTTTAGCACCAACTGAAATTAAGTTTCTCCAGCTTTCACAAACAATTTGCTTTCCACCACTCAATGGATGAGCCCAACAATATACAGCAGATGAATCTACAGATGCAGCAACAGCTTTATTGGTACCATGAACTCTAACAACACCAGCATCTCCGCCAGGTTTTTGAATAGTATCACCCATAACGGTATGATCGTATTGTTGCCAAATCCACTCTTTGCTACAAACATTTGGATTAGATAATATTTTATTTAAAACATTTTTTACTTTTAAGGTTTTAAATTGTTCTTTATCAACTTTAATTCTTTTAGGTAATTTAGCTTTTTTCCATTTTCGATCATACATAGGTGAGTTTTCAACCAATGTGTTAACAGGAATATCTGCTACTTTTTCTTCATTAAAATAAAGTTCAATTTTTTTACTTTTTGTTGTTTGACCAATTACAGCAAAATCTAAATTCCATTTATCAAATATTTTTTTAGCCATTTCTTCTTTGCCATTTTCTAAAACAATAAGCATTCGCTCTTGGCTTTCTGATAACATAATTTCATAAGGTGACATGTTTGCCTCTCTACAAGGAACTTTACTTAAATTGATCTCAATTCCTAAATTTCCTTTTGAAGCCATTTCAATACTTGAAGAAGTTAATCCTGCAGCACCCATATCCTGAATAGCAATAATCGAATCTCCTGCCATTAATTCTAAACAAGCTTCTAATAATAGTTTTTCTGTAAAAGGATCACCAACTTGAACAGTCGGTTTTTTTTCTTCAATTTTATCATCAAATGAAGCTGATGCCATGCTTGCACCATGAATTCCATCTCGACCTGTTTTTGAACCAACATAGATCACAGGTTTCCCTAAACCTGCAGCTTTTGAATAAAAAATTTTATCTTTTTTTACATGACCTAGGGTCATAGCATTTACTAAAATATTACCATTATAAGATTCGTCAAAACTAGTTTGACCAGCAATTGTTGGAACCCCCATACAATTACCATATCCACCTATACCGTGAACAACTCCACGTAATAAATTCTTAGTTTTTTTATGCTGAGGTGAGCCAAAATGAATTGAGTTTAAATTAGCTATTGGTCTTGCTCCCATTGTAAAGACATCTCTCATAATTCCACCAACACCCGTTGCGGCACCTTGATAAGGTTCAATAAATGAAGGGTGATTATGACTTTCAATTTTAAATACTATTGCATCATCATCGCCAATATCAATAACACCAGCATTTTCACCAGGACCTTGAATTACGTTTTTTCCTTTAGTAGGTAAGTTTTTAAGATGAAATCTTGAAGATTTATAAGAACAATGCTCATTCCACATTGCTGAGAAAATACCAAGCTCAGTAATATTGGGAACTCTTTTTAACAAATCACAGATTTTTTTATATTCATCTTTTTTTAAACCATGATCAATTGCAAGCTGTTCGTTAACTATCATTATTTTAAATTATTAATTAAGTTTTGAAAAAAAATTGAACCATCTTCACCTGAAAGAGCAGGGTCTATCATTCTTTCTGGATGAGGCATCATTCCTAAAACATTTTTTTGTTTATTAAACACACCAGCTATATTTTGTAATGAACCATTTGGATTAGATTGTTCATTAACATTTCCGTTTTCATCTGAATAAAATAAAGCTATTTGGTTATTGTCATTAATTTCTTTAATTTGATCATTAGAGCAAAAGTAATTTCCCTCATTATGAGCTATATGAAACTCGTAGATGTTTTTTTTATCATCTTTAAAATAAGAGTTATCTTTATTGTTAGCTTTAACAAAAACATTTTTGCAAATAAATTCTAAATATTTATTTCTAAGCAGCACACCAGGCAGTAATCCAGATTCAACTAAAATTTGAAACCCATTACAAACTCCCATAACTTTACCACCCCCTTGAGCAAAGTTTAGAACCGATTTCATAATTTTTGATTTTGATGCCATACTTCCACATCTAAGGTAATCCCCGTATGAAAAACCACCTGGTAAAACTACTAAATCACTTTTTGGCAGCTCAACATCGTCATGCCAAACCATTTTGTTTTTAAAACCAAACTTCTTTAAAGCAACATCCATGTCTCTATCACAATTAGATCCAGGAAAGGTTATTACAGATGAATGCATTTTTTATTATTGTGATCCAATAATTTTAAAGTCTTCTATCACTAAGTTTGCTAAAAGTTTCTTACACATTTCTTCAACTTTTTTTTCAGCTTTTTTCTTATCGTCTTCTTTAGTGTCAATTTCAAAATATTTTCCTTGTCTTACTTCATTAATCCCTTCAAATCCCATACCGTCCAGGGTTTGATGGATAACTTTACCTTGAGGATCTAAAACATCTTTTTTAAGTGTTATAATTACAGATATTTTCATATTATTTTCTTTTTTTAACTGATCTTAACTTTGTAACATTAACAGCACTTAAATTTGATTGCTCATGCAATATACCAAGTCTTTTTGCAACTTCAGTATATGCAGGTATTAAATCACCCAAATCTTTACGAAATCTATCTTTATCTAGTTTTTTATCAGTAATACTGTCCCATAATCTGCAAGTGTCAGGACTAATCTCATCAGCCAGAATAACCTCATTTTTCCCATTTTCTTTAAGTCTTCCAAATTCAAGTTTGAAATCAATTAGTTTAATCCCAACTCCTCTAAACATTCCAATCATAAAATCATTAATTCTAAGAATCATTTTTTTAACTTTTTCTAATTCAGATTTTGTAGCCCAATCAAAAGCTAAAATATGCTCTTCAGCAATAAGTGGATCACCTAATTTATCATCTTTAAGGCAATACTCTAATAGTGGCTGTTTTAGAACTGTTCCATCCTCGATACCTAATCTTTTAGTAATAGAGCCTGTTGCAACATTACGAACAATGAATTCAATAGGTATAATTTCAACTAATTTGATAATTTGTTCTCTCATATTTAGTCTTTTTACTAAATGATTTTTAATCCCAATTTGAGTTAAGTTTGATAAAATATGTTCTGAAATTCTATTGTTTAAAACACCTTTGCCTTCAATTGTTGATTTTTTCAAATTATTAAAAGCAGTTGCATCATCTTTGAAATATTGAATAACCAAATTTTTATCAGATGTTGCGTAAATTATTTTAGCTTTACCTTCGTATAATTTTTTACCTTTTTTCATTATTTGAATACTCTTCTAAAAATTAAATCTACGTTTTTAAAATGCGATGAATAATTGAATATAGCCCTTAATCTTTTTGATGAAATTTTAGCCATTATGAATTTATCATCTGATATAACATCAAATAAATTTAGATTTTCTGCAAAACATTTTTTTGCATAATTTTGAACCATTTTGTAAGATTGTTCTCTACTTAAACCTGATTTTGTTAGCTCTAACATTACTTCTTGTGAAAAAATTAAACCTTTAGTTATATTTAAATTTTCAATCATTTTTTTTGGATAGACAATCATTTTATCTAAAATATTACTTAGTCTTGCTAAAGCAAAATCTAAGGTAATATTTGCGTCTGGACCAATATTTCTTTCAACACTTGAGTGAGAAATATCTCTTTCATGCCATAGTGCAATATTTTCAAGAGCAGGGATAACAGCACTTCGAACCATTCTAGCAAGTCCTGTTAAATTTTCACTTAAGATTGGATTTTTTTTATGAGGCATTGCAGAAGAACCTTTTTGATCCTTTGAAAAAAACTCTTGCACTTCATAAACTTCAGTTCTCTGTAAATGTCTAATCTCAACTGCAACTCTTTCAACTGATCCTGCAATAATTCCAAGAATTGAAAAATAAAAAGCATGCCTATCTCTTGGTATTACCTGTGTTGATATAGGCTCAACTTTTAATCCAAGTTTTTTTGCTACATGTTTTTCAACATTAGGATTAATATTTGCAAATGTGCCAACAGCACCAGAGATTGCGCATGTTGAAATTTCATCAATTGCATCAACTAATCTTTTTCTATTTCTCTTAAACTCCTCATAAAATGATGCTAATTTTAAACCAAAAGTTATAGGTTCAGCGTGAATTCCGTGACTTCTACCCATGCAAGGAGTGTATTTGTATTTTTTGGCTTGTTTCTTTAAAACTTTTAGAATTTGATCAATATCACTGAGTAGAATTTTACCTGATTGAACTAATTGAATATTTAAACTGGTATCCAAAACATCAGAAGAGGTCATACCTTGGTGAAGGTATCTTGCTTTAATCCCTGCTTTTTCAGTAATAGAGGTTAAAAATGCTATTACATCGTGCTTAACTTTACTCTCAATTTGATGAATTCTTTTAACGTTTATTTTAGCTTTTTTTCTAACAACTGATGCAACACCTTTAGGAATTTGACCTAATTTTTCCATGGCTTCTGCTGCTGCAACCTCTACATCGAGCCAAATTTGGTATTTGTTTTGTTCTGACCATATGTCAGTTAGTTGTTTTCTAGAATATCGTTCAATCATTAATTATAAGTAAGGGGGCTTAGAATAACCTTTAACAGATTCTGTAAAGATTTCATAACCATTTTGAGTAATACCTAGCGTATGCTCAAATTGTGCTGATAAAGATTTGTCTTTTGTAACTGCTGTCCAGCCATCTTTTAGCATCTTCACATCCCATTCACCGATATTTATCATAGGCTCAATTGTAAAAGTCATTCCAGGTCTAAGTTCCATCCCTGTATTTCTTCTTCCATAATGTAAAATATTAGGTGGTTCGTGGAATGTTGTGCTTATTCCATGACCACAAAAATCTCTAACAACAGAGTAGCCTTTTTTTTCAACAAAAGATTGTATTTCATATCCAATGTCACCCAATTTTAATCCTGGCTTTAATAAATTAATTGCTCTCATCATCGACTCGTATGTAGCATCAATTAAGTTATTAACTTTAATAGGAGTTTTTCCAACACAAAACATTCGACTTGTATCACCATAATGTTCATCAACTATAGCTGTTACATCAACATTTAAGGCATCACCTTCAACTAAAACTCTATCAGAAGGTATACCGTGACAGACAACATGATTTAAAGAAGTGCATAATGATTTTTTAAAACCTCTATAAAATAGTGGAGCTGAGTAACCACCGTTGTCCCTAATAAATTCATATCCTAGTTTATCTACAAACTCTGTAGTTACACCTGGCTTAATATTATCTGTAAGCATATCAAGAGTTCTTGCTGCAAGATTTCCAGCAACTCTCATCTTTTCAAATTTTTCTAAATAATCAGGCATTATTAATTTTAATTTTTTTATCTATTTTAATTTCTTTTGAATTTATTTTACATTGATAAGCTAAAAAGTTAACTCCAGCTTTTTTTGCAAGTAAATAATTTTTATAATATTCTTTATCAATGTCTTTTGCTATTTTAAAATTATTCACACCCTCTATTTGGACTAAAAATAATAGATAGGATTTATAGCCCTTTTTAACTGCCTCTATAAGTGTTTTTAAATGCTTTGACCCTCTAGTGGTAACGGCATCTGGAAATTCTGCAGTTTTTTCTTCTCTGAATAAAGTAACATTTTTAACTTCTACAAATATTTTTTGTTTATTTTTTTCAACTAAAAAATCAAACCGTGTTTCTTTATCAAAAAATACCTCAGCCTTGATACTGTCATTGTTTGCAACTTCTTTAACTAGATTATTTACTAAACCATGGAAGGCAATTTTATTTGCAAAATGAGTATTAACACCAACTAAATTTTTTTTAACTTTAACTATTTCAAGAGTATATTTTAATTTTCTTTTTGGGTCATCATTTTTAGATACATAAACCTCATTTCCTTCATCTAATAAGCCCTTCATAGATCCAGTATTAGGGCAATGCGCTGTAACAATTTCCTTGCCAATTTTAACGTCTGCAAAAAACCTCTTATAACGTTTGATCAGTTTGCCTTTTATTAAAGCTTTGGTAAATTCCATATTTAAATTGTATATTTAATAATGACCCAAAATACAAAATTTAATGCAGCAATACTTATTATTGGTAATGAGATCCTATCTGGAAGAACGCAAGACACTAATACCAGCACAATTGCACAATGGTTAAACTCAATTGGTGTAAAAGTTAACGAGGTTAGGGTTATTCCAGATATAGAAAATACAATTATTGAGACCGTTAATCATTTAAGAAAAGTTAATAATTATGTATTTACAACTGGTGGTATAGGACCAACTCATGATGATATTACTGCTCAGTCTATTTCTAAAGCATTTAATCTTGAGTATGAAATTCATAAAGAAGCTTTTAAAATATTAGAAGCTTACTACAAAGTAGGTGAATTTAATGAAGGTCGACAAAAAATGGTATGGATGCCACGTAATGCTAATTTAATATTAAATCCAACAAGTGGTGCTCCAGGATTTAATATAGAAAACGTTTTTTGCTTACCAGGAGTTCCTTCAATTTTAAAATCAATGTTGGGTGGATTAAAAAACAAGATAGTAGGGGGAGATCCAATATTAAGCCATACAATAAGTTTAAAAACTGTTGAAAGTGAAATTGCAAACTCTTTAACCAATGTTCAAGACAACAATAAAGATGTTGAAATTGGAAGTTACCCATTTTTTCATGCAGGAAAATTAGGCGTATCAATAGTAATAAGATCTGAAGACCAACTTAAAATTGATAAGTGTAGTTCTGAAGTATTAGAGTTTGTTAATCAAAAAAAAATAGAAGTAGTTGTTAGATAGTTTAATGCTTTATTTTGCTTACGGAAGTAATCTTAATCATTTTCAAATGAAAAGAAGATGCAAGGACAGTGTCTTTTTAAAAAAAATTAATTTAACTAATTTTAAACTAACCTTTAGAAGCAAATATAGAGCTGCTGATATAGAACCTAAAAAAAACTCAATTGTTCCTGGTGCTTTATTTGAAATATCTAAAAGTGATGAAAAAAAATTAGATGTTTATGAAGATTATCCAGTTCTATATAAAAAATATTATTTTACTTATTATGGTAAAAAAGTAATGACCTATACCATGACTAAAAAAACTTTATTTGCATATCCAACAGAACGATATTTAAATGTTGTAAAGAGAGGTTATAAAGATTGTAATTTAGATAATCGTATTCTTAAAAAAGCATTAAAAGCTTAATTAAAATATTGATATGATTTGTTAACAAAAAGAAGTTGAGTTATAAATAAAAACAGTTAAACAAATGAAAATAGTACATGCCCTCGTGGTGAAATTGGTAGACACAACGGACTTAAAATCCGTGCCTTTTTGGAGTGCCAGTTCGAGTCTGGCCGAGGGCACCACTAAATGAGAGATAAAGTATATTTAGTATTTGATAAAACCAAAGTCTCTCTTAAGATTAAATCAATTCTTATTAAAAAAGTTAACATTACATCTTTAAGAAAATCCAACATAATAATTGTTCTAGGAGGAGATGGTTTCATGCTTCAAACTTTAAAAAAATTACATAAATATAAAAAACCTTTCTATGGAATTAATTCTGGAAACTATGGTTTTTTGATGAATAAGTTTTCTAATGAAAACTTTATTAAAAATTTGAATATCTCTAATAGTGTTAAAATTTATCCTCTACAAATGACTGTGACTAATAAAAAAAATCAAACAAAAAAATCAATAGCTATCAATGAGGTGTCAATATTAAGACAAAGTAAGCAAGCATCATCAATTTCGATTACTGCTAATAATAAAAATATTATTAAAAATCTAATCTCTGATGGCGTTTTAGTTTCAACACCTGCAGGTAGTACGGCTTATAATTTATCAGCACATGGACCAATTCTAAATTTAGATTCAAGAAAGCTAGCAGTAACTCCGATTAGTCCTTTTAGACCTAGAAGATGGAAGGGTACAATTATTAGTGATAAATCTAAAATTTTAATAAAAAATTTAGATACAAATAAAAGACCTATCAGCGCTGTTGCAGATAATTTTGAGGTTAGAAATGCAAAAACAATTAAAATTCAAGCCAATAAAAAAATTAGCTTTGAATTATTATATGATAAAAATAACAGTCTTCACAAAAAAATAAAGATTGAACAAACGCGTAAAGAAACTTCAAATAATTAAGTGATGGTGCCCCCGCACGGAGTCGAACCGCGGACCTATTGATTACAAATCAATTGCTCTACCAGCTGAGCTACAAGGGCATAAACGATTTCTATTAAGAAATCTTAGACTAATCAAGAATTTTTTTTCAAATAACTTAAATGATGAAACACAATCGCTGCACTATTTGAGATATTTAAGCTTTCTACATCCTTATTTATGTCAATCTTCACAAAAAAATCTGTGTACTTTCCAGTATGTTCTCTCATACCGAAACCTTCAGATCCAAATAAAAGAACATTCTTTCCTTCCCATTTAATTTCTGTAAAGTCTTTTTCTCCTCTTGCATCAAACCCATAAACCCAAAAATTCTTTTCTCTTAAATTTTTAAGTGTTGAATTTATGTTTGATACTTCAAAAATATTAATATGCTCCATGCATCCACTTGCGGCTTTATACATAAGCTTACTATCAGACGGGAATTGTCTTTCTTTAACTATTAATCCATCTATATGAAATGAAGAAGCACTTCTAATTAACGATCCAATATTTCTAGGATCTGTTACTTCATCTATGCAAACAAATGTTAATTCATTTTTTCCTTTTATAAATTCTTTTAAGTCGGGTTGATCGATATGCTCAACTTCTGCAATGTACCCACCGTGCATAATTTGATCTTTAGAGGTATACTTATCTAATTCTTTTTTTGATTTAAAATAGACTTTAACGTCTTCAAGGACATTCTTCTTTGGGTTTTTTCTATGAATATTTTTTTTACTTTCTTCTGTTAAAAAAACTTTTAAAACCTTTCTTTTTGGGTTTCTTAAAGCCTCAATTACAGCATGTTGACCAACGATTAAAAAAGATGATTTATTCATAAAATTATCTTTGTTTTATACGTATTTTCCTCCATTTTCACAGTAAATCTCGTGTTGCAATTGCATAATAAAAATATATAAAACGCATGTTGTTTGAAGCTTTATTGAGCAAGGGGACACTTCCCCAAAAAGGAGGGGTTCCAGAGCGGTCAAATGGGGCGGGCTGTAAACCCGTTGACTTCGGTCTTCGAAAGTTCGAATCTTTCCCCCTCCACCAATCAATAAAATTTTTTATAACAATGGAGTGTTATTCTTGATGTTGTGCGGGTGTAGTTCAATGGTAGAACGCTAGCCTTCCAAGCTGGATGTAAGAGTTCGATTCTCTTTACCCGCTCCAAGAAAAAAAGAAATTATTAATAAAACTAAAACTGAGGTAAAAACGTAATGTCAAAAGAAAAGTTCGTAAGAAATAAACCACACTGTAACATCGGTACAATTGGTCATGTCGACCATGGTAAGACAACATTAACAGCTGCTATCACAATTACATTAGCAGAACTTGGTGGAGGAAAAGCTGTTGCTTACGATCAGATTGATAAAGCCCCTGAAGAAAAAGAAAGAGGGATTACAATTTCAACTGCTCACGTTGAATATGAAACTGAAAAAAGACACTACGCACACGTTGATTGCCCAGGTCACGCTGACTATGTAAAAAACATGATTACCGGTGCAGCTCAAATGGATGGAGCTATCTTAGTGGTTAATGCTGCTGATGGTCCTATGCCTCAAACTAGAGAACACATTCTTTTAGGAAGACAAGTTGGTATTCCTGCAATTGTTGTTTACTTAAATAAAGTAGATCAAGTTGATGATAAAGATATGATTGAACTTGTTGAAGAAGAAATTAGAGAACTTTTAACTTCATACAAATATCCAGGTGATAAAACTCCTATCGTTAAAGGATCTGCATTAGCTGCTGTTGAAGGTAGAGATGAAGAAATTGGAAAAAATTCTATTATAGAATTAATGAAAGCTGTTGATGAATTTATTCCTCAACCAACTAGAGATATTGACAAACCTTTCCTAATGCCTGTTGAGGATGTTTTCTCAATTTCAGGTAGAGGAACTGTTGCAACTGGAAGAATTGAATCTGGTGTTATTAAAACTGGTGAAGAAGTTGAAATTGTAGGGGTTACTGCAACTAAAAAATCAGTTTGTACTGGTGTTGAAATGTTCAGAAAACTTTTAGATTCTGGTGAAGCAGGGGATAACGTTGGTATACTATTAAGAGGTGTTGAACGTGATGACATTCAAAGAGGACAAGTTCTTTGTAAACCTGCTTCAATTACACCACACACTAAATTTGAAGCTCAGGCCTATGTACTTAAAAAAGATGAGGGTGGAAGACACACTCCTTTCTTTACTAAATACAGACCTCAGTTTTACTTTAGAACAACTGATGTAACTGGAGAAGTTACATTACCAGCTGGAACTGAAATGGTTATGCCTGGTGATGACGCTAAATTCACTGTTACATTAATTACTCCAATTGCGATGAGCGAAAAATTAAACTTTGCTATTCGTGAAGGTGGTAGAACAGTTGGAGCTGGAGTAGTAACTAAAATTATAGAGTAAACTCTATAGGAGTGTAGCTCAATTGGTAGAGTGCCGGTCTCCAAAACCGGAGGTTGAGGGTTCGATTCCCTCCGCTCCTGCCAATAAGCTAAACAGTATATTATGAAAAACCCGATAAAATTTATCCAAGAAGTTAAACAAGAAGCCTTTAAAGTTTCTTGGCCTACCGGAAAAGAGACAATGCAAGGTGCATTAATGGTATTTGCTATGGCAGTTATTATGTCTCTTTTCTTTTTGCTTCTTGATCAAGTACTTAAATTTTTATTGGAAGCTTTACTAAAGGTAAGTATTTAATGAAAAATTGGTATATTGTTCAATCACACTCAAATTTTGAGAATAAAGTTGCTGGATTAATTAAGGAAGAAGCTGAAAAAGCAAAAATTTCTGACAAAATTGAAGAAATTGTTGTTCCAACACACGATGTAACAGAAGTAAAAAGAGGAAAGAGAATTCAGAGAAAAAAGAAATACTTTCCTGGTTATGTTTTGATTAAAAGTGAAATGGATAATGATCTTTATCATTTAATTAAAAACTTAAAGCGTGTGAGTGGGTTTTTAGGTTCAAAGGGCATTCCTGTTCCTGTTTCAGATAAAGAAATAGAAAAGATTTTAGGACAAATAAAAGATGGTGTAGCTCAGCCAAAATCTGGTATAGAATACAGCATTGGTGAAAAAGTTCAGGTCGTTGACGGTCCTTTTGCATCATTCAGCGGTATGGTTGAAGATATAGATGAAGAGAAATCAAGACTTAAGGTTTCAGTTTCAATATTTGGAAGACCAACACCAGTTGATTTAGAATATAACCAAGTAGAGAAAGCAAGTTAATGGCAAAAGAAATTAGTGGATATATAAAGTTACAAATTATGGGTGGCCAAGCCAATCCAGCACCGCCAGTTGGTCCTGCGTTAGGTCAACGTGGAATTAATATAATGGAATTTTGTAAAGCTTTTAACGATAAAACAAAAGCATTTGCTGGAAAACCAATTCCAGTAGTTATCACAGTATATAAAGATAAAAAATTTGATTTTGAAATTAAATCACCGCCAGCATCACATTTTATTAAAGAAGCTGCTAAACTTAAAGGTGGATCTAAAGAGCCAGGCAGAAGTATTGCTGGATCAATTACAAAAAAACAAGCAGAAGAAATTGCAACCCAAAAGATGAAAGATCTTAATGCTCACGATCTTGAGCAAGCGGTAAAAATTATTGCAGGATCAGCAAGATCAATGGGGATAGAGGTTAAAGACTAATGCCATCAAAAAGATTTAAACAATTACCTGAAAAAACAAAAGATTTAACTGCTGATGTTATTGAAAATTTATTAGCGACTGTTAAAAAAAATTGTACTACAAAATTTGATGAATCAATTGACTTGAGCTTTCAAGTGAACAACAAACAAAAAAAAGGTGAAGTAAATATTAGAACTGTAGTTAACTTACCTGGTGGAACAGGTAAGAAAGTGAAAGTAGCTGTTGTTTGTGAGGATACAAAAGCCAAAGAAGCCAAAGATGCTGGCGCTGATATAGTTGGTAGCGATGAATTTATTGATAAAATTAAAGCTGGTGAACTTAATTTTGAAAAATTAATTTGTACACCAGGTATGATGGTTAAATTATCTAAGCTTGGAAAAGTTTTAGGTCCAAAAGGATTAATGCCTAACCCAAAATTAGGATCAGTTTCAGAGGACATTAAGCAAGCTGTAACAAATGCTAAATCAGGACAAGCAGAAATTAGAAACGATAAAGATGGAAATATTGGTGTAAGTATAGGCAAGAAATCTTTCCATGATGATCAATTACTTAAAAATTTTCATGCTATTTTAGATACTTTAGAAAAAGAAAAAGGAAACCTAACTTTAAAAGGTGACTTAATAAAAAATACTTTTATAACGTCAAGCATGGGTGTTTCGTATAAAGTTAAATTAGGAAAAGCTATATAGTTATGATGAACAAGGAACAAAAAAAGAATTATATTAGTGAAATGGAAACACAGTTTCAGAATAATGAAGCTGTAATGGTAACTCACTACCAAGGACTTACAATGTCTCAACTTGATGAACTTAGAGCGCAAATGAGAGAACATGGCATTAAGTTCACTATAACAAAAAATAGAATTACAAAAATTGCACTAGAAAAAACTAAGTGTAAGGAGCTATCAAATTTATTTACAGGCGCTACTGCAGTTGCTTTTTCTAATGACGCGATAATATCAGCTAGAATTTTATCTAAATTTGCCAAAACAAACGAAAGTTTGAAACTTTTAGGTGGAATTATGGGTAATGAGGTATTAGACCAAGCTGCAGTTCAAAATGTAGCAAATTTACCAACACTTGATGAAGCAAGAGCTAATCTTGTCGGAATTTTGGCTACACCAGCATCAAAATTAGTAAGTATTTTACTTGCACGATCCGAAAAAATGAGTAGTTTGAGCCCAGAAAATTCTTAAAAAACAACCTAAAGAGTAAAAAAAAATATGCCTGATCTAAACAAAATTATTGAAGACTTATCAAGTTTAACTGTCGTTGAAGCAGCTGAACTTTCAAAACAGCTTGAAGAAAAGTGGGGTGTTACAGCTATGGCTGCAGCAGCACCAGCAGCAGCAGCAGGCGGTGCAGCTGAAGAAGCAAAAGATGATTTTACAATCATGTTAATTTCTGCAGGTGATAAAAAAATTAATGTTATTAAAGAAGTTAGAGCAGCAACATCTTTAGGTCTTAAAGAAGCAAAAGATTTAGTTGAGGGTGCACCAAAAGAAGTTAAGTCTGGTGTAAACAAAAAAGATGCTGAAGAGATCAAGGCTAAGTTGGAAGCAGCTGGCGCAAAAGTAGAACTTAAATAAATTAATTAGAAAGATTTCATAACTGGTTAATTTATTAATCAGCGATTAGTAATAAATGCAATTATCTTTTACTCAAAAGAAAAATGTAAGAAAAAGCTTTGGAAAGCTTGCGGAAACTTTATCTATTCCAAATTTAATTGAAGTTCAAAAAAATTCATACAAACAACTTACTGATTTTGACAGTGAAGCTGGAGATTTATCAAAAGGATTTGATAGAGTTTTTAAAAGTATTTTTCCGATAGAAGATTTAAATGATAAAGCCACATTAGAATACGTTTCTTATAGACTTGAAAAACCAAAATTTGATACTGAAGAATGTATTCAAAGAGGATTATCTTTTACGTCAGCACTAAAATGTACTTTAAGATTGGTTGTTTACGAAATTGACCAAGAAAACAATACTAAAGATATTTTATCTGCCAAAGAGCAGGAAGTTTATATGGGTGAAGTACCTATGATGACTGATAGTGGAACTTTTATAACAAACGGTGTTCAAAGAGTTGTTGTAAACCAAATGCACAGAAGTCCGGGTGTTTTCTTTGATCATGATAAAGGCAAATCACATGCAAGTGGTAAATTATTATTTAATTGTAGAGTTATTCCTAACAGAGGATCTTGGTTAGATTTAGAATACGATGTTAAAGATTTTTTATATTTCAAGATTGATAGAAAGAAAAAAATATTTGCTTCAACTCTTTTGATGGCTTTAGGTTTAACTAAATCAGAAATAGCGGATGAGTTTTATGATAAAGACACTTATTCATTTGATGCAAAAACAGGTAAATGGAAAACAAAATTTAATCCTGAAAATTACAAAGCAAAAAATTTTTCTGAAGAAGTTACTGATGCTAAAACAGGAAATGTTGTAATTAAGCTTGGGGATAAAATTAATTTTTTAACTGCTAAAAAGTTAGCTTCAGATGGGCTTAAAGACATTCTTGTATCTCAAGAGTCTTTAATTGGAAAATATTTGCATAATGAAGTTAAAGTTAGTGATGATGAAGAAGAAGGTACTTTTGGAATAGGTACAGAGTTAAATGACACCATTATTAAGCAAATTTTAGAGGCTAACATTAGCTCAATTGAAATTTCTATTACTAATTCTATTAATAAAGGACCTTATTTATTAACAACTATCTTAAATGATAAAAATAATTCAAAAAATGATGCAATTACTGAAATTTACAAGGTTTTAAGACCAGGTGAACCGCCAACAGTTGAGATAGCTACACAGATATTTAATAACCTATTCTTTAGTTCAGATAGATATGACCTTTCTGATGTTGGTAGAGTTAAGATGAACTCGAGACTTAACCTTGAGTGTTCTGATAAAATTACAATTTTAAGAAATGACGACATAATTGCTATCGTTCATAAAATGTTAGATTTACGAGATGGTAAAGATGAAGTTGATGATATTGATCATTTGGGCAACAGAAGAGTAAGATCTGTTGGTGAACTTGTTGAAAACCAAGCGCGTATTGGTGTTTACAGAATGGAAAGAGCGATTAAAGAAAAAATGACAACTCTTGATATTGAATCAGCAATGCCACAAGATTTGATTAATGCAAAACCATTAACAGTTTCTCTTAAAGATTTTTTTGTTAGTTCACAACTTTCTCAATTTATGGATCAAACAAATCCATTATCAGAAATTACACACAAAAGAAGAGTTTCAGCTTTAGGACCAGGTGGATTAACTAGAGAAAGAGCTGGATTTGAAGTACGTGACGTTCACCCAACTCACTACGGAAGAATTTGTCCAATCGAAACGCCTGAAGGACCGAATATTGGTTTGATTAATAGCTTATCTACTTATGCTAAAATTAATAAATATGGTTTCATTGAAAGTCCTTATAAAAAAGTTCTAAACGGTGTAGTTCAAGATAAAGTTGAATATCTTTCAGCGATGGAAGAAACAAAATATACAATTGCTCAAGCTAATGCAAAAATAGATAAATCTGGAAAAATTTTAGAAGAACTTGTTCCTTGTAGAGAAAATTTGAACTTCGTTTTGTCAAATCCAAGTAAAATTGATTATATTGATGTTTCACCTAAACAGTTAGTTTCTGTCGCAGCCTCTCTAATCCCTTTCTTAGAAAATGATGATGCAAACAGAGCTCTAATGGGATCTAACATGATGAGACAAGCGGTTCCTTTATTAAAACCAGAGTCTCCTTTAGTTGGTACTGGAATTGAAAGTGATGTTGCTCTTGATTCAGGTGTAACTATTGTTGCTAGTCGTGATGGTATAGTAGATAAAATTGATGGAAAAAGAATTGTAATCAAAGCAACTGAAGAAACGGATTTCACTAAATCAGGTGTGGATATTTATAACCTGCAAAAATTTAAAAGATCAAACCAAAATACATGTATTAACCAAAAACCACTTGTTAGAGTAGGTGATAAAGTTAAATCAGGAGATATTATTGCTGACGGACCATCTACTAAACTAGGTGAGTTAGCACTCGGAAAAAATGTGACAGTAGCATTTATGCCTTGGCAAGGTTACAATTTTGAAGACTCTATTTTAATTTCAGAAAGATGTGTCACGGATGATGTATTTACATCAGTTCATATTGTTGAATATGAAGTTATGGCTAGAGATACAAAATTGGGTGAGGAAGAAATCACTAGGGATATTCCAAATGTAAATGAAGAAGCCCTAAAAAACCTTGATGAATCTGGAATTGTTTATATTGGCGCTGAAGTAAAAGCTGGCGATATATTAGTTGGTAAAGTTACACCTAAAGGAGATTCAGCATCTGGACCTGAGGAAAAATTATTAAGATCTATTTTTGGTGAAAAAGCAATCGATGTAACTGACACATCATTAAAGATGTCTCGAGGAAGCAGTGGAACGGTTGTTGATGTTAGAGTATTTAATAGACATGGTATAGAAAAAGATGAAAGATCTATTACAATTGAAAGAGCAGAAATTGATACTGTTCAACAAGACAAAATTGTAGAGGAAGAGATTCTAGAAAGAAGCATAAAACAAAGAGCTAATCAAATTTTATCAGGAGCTTCTTTAACTAAAAAAATAAAAGATTTAGACGAAGGTACCAAACTTGATCTTGAGACAATTAATAAAATTAATATTAACGATGTATTCAAAATAACAGTAGGCAATGTTAATGATGAAGCGAGTATTGCTCAATTAAAAGATCAATACAATCAAGCAAAACAAGATATTCAAGAAAGATTCGAAGATAAGGTTTTAAAGATTAGAAGTGGTGATGATTTATTACCAAGTGTTATGAAAATGGTAAAAGTTTTTGTTGCGATTAAAAGAAGATTAAGACCAGGTGATAAGATGTCGGGTAGACACGGAAACAAGGGTGTAGTCAGTAAAATTGTCCCTGTTGAAGATATGCCTTATAGGGAAGATGGAAGACCTGTTGACATTGTATTAAATCCACTTGGAGTTCCAAGTCGTATGAACGTAGGTCAAATCTTAGAAACTCACCTTGGTTGGGCTTGTAAAGAATTTGGTGAAGAAGTTAAAAGATTGGTTAATGAAAATAATAAAAAATTTGAAAAAACTGAAAAAATTTCATCATTCCTAAAATCTGTTTATGGTAAAGAAGTGTTTGATGGTGGAATTGATAAATTAAACAAAACTGAATTTTCAGATTTATGTGAAAACTTACAAAATGGTATAGCTATTTCAACTCCAGTATTTGATGGAGCTAAAGAAAAAGATGTTTCTGAAATGCTTGAGTTAGCAAAATTACCCACTTCAGGTCAAACTAATTTATGGGATGGTAGAACAGGTGAAATGTTTGATAGACCTGTAACTGTTGGTATTATTTATATGCTTAAACTGCATCACTTGGTTGAAGATAAAATTCACGCAAGATCTACTGGTCCTTATAGTCTTGTTACACAGCAGCCATTGGGTGGTAAAGCACAACTTGGTGGACAAAGATTTGGTGAAATGGAAGTGTGGGCTCTTGAAGCGTATGGAGCTTCGTACACATTACAAGAAATTTTAACAGTCAAGTCAGATGATGTTGCTGGAAGAGTTAAAGTTTACGAAACGATTGTTAAAGGTGAAGAGAATTTTGAGTCAGGTATTCCAGAGTCATTCAACGTTCTAGTTAAAGAAATTAAATCATTAGCACTAAACATAGAGTTAAATTAAATATGAAAAAAGAATTAACAGATTTATTTAAAAATAGTGAAGTTTCTGAAGCACAAAATTTTAATAGCATTAAAATTACTTTAGCTAGCCCTGAAAAAATTAAATCTTGGACATATGGTGAAATTAAAAAACCTGAAACTATTAACTATAGAACTTTTAGACCAGAAAAAGATGGTTTGTTTTGTGCTAGAATTTTTGGACCGATAAAAGATTACGAATGTTTGTGCGGTAAGTACAAGCGTATGAAGTTTAGAGGTATTATTTGTGAAAAATGTGGAGTTGAAGTTACAAAATCCAATGTAAGAAGAGAGAGAATGGGTCACATAAACCTTGCTACTCCTGTTGCACACATTTGGTTTTTAAAATCTTTACCTAGTAGAATTTCATTAGCCGTTGATATGAAGTTAAAAGAAGTTGAAAGAGTTCTCTATTTCGAAAACTTCATAGTTATCGAGCCTGGTTTAACTGGTCTTCAAAAAAATCAATTACTTAACGAAGAAGAATTAGCAAAATACCAAGACGAATTTGGTGAAGAGTCATTTGAAGCTGGTATTGGAGCTGAAGCAATTTTATCTATTCTTAAATCAATGGATCTTGAGCTTGAAAGAAAGCTTTTAATTAATACAATTAAAGAAACAAAATCAAAAGTTAATGAAGAAAGATCAATTAAAAGACTTAAATTGATCGAGTCATTTATTGAAACTGGTCAAAAGCCAGAATGGATGATTTTAACTGTAATACCAGTTATACCACCTGAATTAAGACCTTTAGTTCCATTAGATGGTGGACGATTTGCTACATCAGATCTTAATGACCTTTATAGAAGAGTTATAAACAGAAATAATCGTCTTAAGAGATTAATGGATTTAAAGGCTCCAGATATCATTGTTAGAAATGAGAAAAGAATGCTTCAAGAATCTGTTGATGCATTATTTGATAATGGTCGTAGAGGAAGAGTAATTACTGGAACTGGTAAACGTCCACTCAAATCTTTAGCAGAGATGCTTAAAGGTAAACAAGGTAGATTTAGACAAAACTTACTAGGAAAAAGAGTAGATTATTCAGGAAGATCTGTAATTGTTGTAGGGCCAGACCTTAAATTGCATGAATGTGGTTTGCCTAAGAAGATGGCTTTAGAATTATTCAAGCCATTCTTGTATGCTAGATTAAATAAACTAGGATTAGCTTCTACAATCAAACAAGCAAAAAAATTGGTAGAAAAAGAAACTAATGCTGTTTGGGATGCATTAGAACTTATTGTGAGAGAACACCCAGTTTTATTAAACCGTGCACCAACACTTCACAGACTTGGAGTTCAAGCTTTTGAACCTAAGTTAATTGAAGGAGATGCAATTGAACTTCATCCTTTATGTTGTGCAGCCTTTAATGCTGACTTTGATGGTGACCAAATGGCTGTTCACGTTCCTCTAAGTTTAGAAGCTCAACTAGAAGCAAGAATTTTAATGTTATCAACAAATAACATTTTAAGTCCATCAAACGGTAAACCTATAATAGTACCAAGTCAGGATATGATCTTAGGTCTTTACTATTTATCTCAAGCGCCTTTTCAAACTGAAAAGCCAGATGGTTACTTCATAAATAATGATGAAATTGAACATGCGTTATCTACAGGTCAAATAAAAGTTCACTCTACTATTGTTTCTAGATTTGAAACATTAGATGAGAAAGGCAACAAAAGAGTTGAAAAACACACTACGACTGCTGGAAGATTCTTATTAGCTAATTTACTTCCAAAACATAAAGATATTACTTTTTCAATGATTGATAGATTGCTTCCTAAAAAAACTGTTTCAGAGATTATTGATAGTGTTTTTAGATTTTGTGGTCAGAAAACTACAGTTATATTTTGTGATCATTTAAAAGATTTAGGTTTCAAACACGCATTTAAAGCTGGTATTTCTTTTGGTAAAGATGATTTGGTTATTCCTGTAAATAAAGGACAACTAATTGAAGATACTAAAAAATTAATTGCAGATTATGAAAATCAATATTCAGAAGGTTTAATTACTAGAGGTGAAAAATATAACAAAGTTGTTGATGCTTGGTCAAAATGTACAGATAAAGTTGCTGGTGAAATGATGAGAGGTATTTCAGCCACTGAAAGTACTCCTGATGGCATGAAAATTAACTCAGTATTTATGATGGCAGATAGTGGAGCCAGAGGTTCAGCTGCACAAATGAAACAGTTGGCTGGTATGAGAGGTCTTATTGCAAAACCATCTGGTGAAATTATCGAAACTCCAATTATTTCTAACTTCAAAGAAGGTTTAACTGCACTAGAATATTTTAACTCAACACACGGAGCCAGAAAAGGTTTAGCTGATACAGCCCTGAAAACTGCAAGCTCGGGTTATTTAACAAGAAGACTTTGTGACGTAGCTCAAGATCTTACTATATCTAAAATTAAGTGTGATAATCCAGGGTTTATTGAATTAGCAGAAATTTTGGAAGGTGGAAATGTTGTTGTTAGTTTATCAGAAAGAGCACTTGGTAGAGTTACAGCTTTTGATGTAAAAAATCCAATTACAGGTGAAGTAGTTATTAAAAAAGAAACAATGATTGATGAAGCTGGTTGCGATAAAATTGATGCAGCTGGTGTTAAATTTATCAAAGCTTATTCAGTTATGACTTGTAGCTCTAAACTTGGTGTTTGTGCTACCTGTTATGGAAGAGATTTATCTAGAGGAAAAATGGTTCATGTTGGTGAGGCAATTGGTATGATTTCAGCACAATCAATTGGTGAACCAGGTACGCAATTAACAATGAGAACCTTCCACGTTGGTGGTACTGCTTCTGTTAAACAAGAGTCTCAGATCGTAACGAAAACAGCTGGAACTTTAAAAATTATAAACTCAAACCTTTTAGAAGATTCTAAGAAAAATCTAATTGTAATGGGAAGAAATACTCAATTATCAATTGAAGATAATAATGGAGTTCAAGTTGCTGTTTATAAGGTTGCTTACGGCTCGAAATTATTTTTCCAGAATGGTGATAAAGTTAAAGCAAATGAAAAAATTTGTGAATGGGATCCTTATACAACTCCAGTTATCGCAGAGAAAAGTGGTATAGCAGGTTATGTAGATTTAATTGATGGTGTTTCAATTCAAGAAACAACTGATGATGCAACAGGAATTTCATCTAAATCTGTTATTGATTGGAGAGCTCAATCTAAAAACACAGATTTGAAACCAAGAATTACTTTAAGAGATGATAAAGGTAATGTTATTAAAAAAGCTGACGATAATGAAGCCAGATATTATTTAGTTCCAGATTCAATTCTTTCAGTGAAAGATGGTCAAAAAATATTTGCTGGTGACATAATAGCTAGACTTCCAAAGGAAACTACTAAAACAAAAGATATTACTGGAGGATTACCTCGTGTTGCAGAATTGTTTGAAGCTAGAAAAGCAAAAGATAGCGCAATAATTGCAGAAAATGATGGCCAAGTTTTATTTGGTAAAGAAGTTAGAGGAAAACAAAGAATTTCGATCCAACCAGATAATGGTGAACCCTCAAATTATCTAATTCCAAAAGGTAAACATATTAATTTTAACCAAGGTGAAAAAATAAAAAAAGGTGAGTATCTTTTAGATGGACAACCGTTGCCCCATGATATTTTAAGAATACTTGGTATAAAAGATTTAACAGAATACTTTGTTAACCAAGTACAAGAAGTTTATAGGTTGCAAGGTGTAATTATTAACGACAAACATATCGAAACGATATTAAGACAAATGCTTAAAAAAGTTGAAATCAAAGAGTCTGGCGACTCGTCTTACTTACCTGGTGAAATGATTGACAGAATTAAGTTTGATAATACAAATGAAAAGTTAGTTGCTGAAGGAAAAAATCCAGCATCTGGTGAAAGAGTTTTAATGGGTATTACTAAAGCTTCACTTCAAACTGAATCATTTATTTCTGCTGCTTCATTCCAAGAAACTACTAGAGTTTTAACTGATGCTGCTATTAAAGGTAAAGTTGACCCATTAAATGGCTTAAAAGAGAACGTTATTGTAGGTAGATTAGTTCCAGCAGGAACAGGTCACATTAAGAATAAATGGAATAAGAATGCCATTGATGCTGATAATAAATTCTTAGCTGAGCAAGAGAAAATCGAGCCTTTAGAGGCTTCAGAAACTCCAGCAAATTAATAAAAAAAACACGTTTAACTTGTAGTTTTAGTTTGACAATCAGAGATTTAATAGTATTTTGACGCTGTTTTTGGTTGGAATGTAGTACCTACTTTGCGGAACTAAACGCTGCCACAAAATAACCTGTCAGTTATTTTCACTCAAAAATATATTAATTAATTAAAAAAATTTATGCCAACTATTAACCAGTTGTTAAGAAAAAAAAGAATTAAACCTGTTGCTAGGAATAAAGTTCCTGCACTTCAGAAACAACCTTTGAAGAGAGGCGTTTGTGTAAAAGTTTACACAACAACTCCTAAAAAGCCCAACTCAGCATTAAGAAAAGTTGCCAGAGTTAGACTATCTAATGGTTTTGAAGTTACAGCTTATATTGGTGGTGAAGGTCATAATTTACAAGAACACTCAGTTGTTTTAATTAGGGGCGGTCGTGTAAAAGATTTACCTGGTGTTCGTTATCATATCCTTAGAGGAAACCTAGACACACAAGGTGTTGCAAATAGAAAGAAACGTAGATCTTTGTATGGAACTAAAAAAGGTAAATAATTATGTCTAGAAAAAAAACACAACCCAAAAAAGTTGTTACTCCAGACCCAATATTTAATTCTACAATAATCCCTAAATTAATTAACTCAATAATGTACGACGGCAAAAAAGTAGTTGCTGAAAAAATTGTCTATGAAGCTATAGAAAAAATAAAATCAAAAACAAAAGAAGAGCCCATTAATGTTTTTAATGAAGCGATAAATAATATTAAACCCACTGTAGAAGTTAGATCACGTAGAGTAGGTGGCGCAACTTATCAAGTTCCTGTTGAAGTTAAAACTAAACGTGCACAAGCACTAGCAATTAGATGGTTAGTTGATGCTTCTAGAAAAAGAAAAGACAAACATATGTCAGATAAAATTTTTAACGAACTGTATGATGCTTATGAAAAAAAAGGTTCTGCAGTTAAAAAAAGAGAAGATGTACATAAAATGGCAGAATCAAATAAAGCTTTTGCTCATTTTAGGTGGTAATAAATTATGGCTAGAACACATACATTAAATAAATATAGAAATATTGGTATCATGGCTCATATTGATGCTGGTAAAACTACTACCACCGAAAGAATTTTATATTACACAGGAAAAAGTCATAAAATTGGTGAAGTACATGATGGTGCTGCAACAATGGATTGGATGGAACAAGAACAAGAAAGAGGTATTACGATTACATCAGCAGCAACAACTTGCTTCTGGAATGATCATAGAATTAATATCATCGACACTCCTGGACACGTTGACTTTACGATTGAAGTAGAAAGATCATTAAAAGTTTTAGATGGTGCTGTTTGTGTTTTTGATGGTGTTGCCGGTGTAGAACCTCAATCTGAAACAGTATGGAGACAGGCTGATAAATATAAAGTTCCAAGAATTTGTTTTGTAAACAAGTTAGATAGAACGGGTGCTGATTTTTATAGATGTGTTGAAATGATTAAGGATAGATTAGGCTGTAAGCCTCTACCAATTCAAATCCCTATTGGTATTGAAGCAGATTTATCTGGCGTTGTTGACTTAGTTAAAATGAAAGCTCAAGTTTGGAAAAATGAAGCTTTAGGAGCTGAATGGGAATACAAAGAAATTCCTGATGATTTAAAAGAAATTTCACAAAAATACAGAACTGAATTAGTTGAAATGGCTGTAGAGCAAGATGAAAAACTAATGGAAGCTTACCTAAATGGGGAAGAAATCAAAGAAGAAGATTTAGTAAAATGCATAAGAAAAGGAACTTTAAATTTTAGTTTTGTTCCAATAACTACTGGTTCAGCTTTTAAAAACAAAGGTGTTCAACCTTTACTTGACGCTGTAATTAACTACTTACCAAGCCCGATCGATATTGGATCTATTAATGGAACTAAACCAGGTAGTGAAGATGTTGTTGAAATGAAGTTTGATGATGGTACAGGATTTTCTGCATTAGCATTTAAAGTTGCTAATGACCCATTTGTTGGTTCATTAACTTTTATTAGAATTTACTCGGGAACGATTAGAACTGGAACTGCTGTTTATAATACTTCAAAAGATAAAGAAGAAAGAGTTGGTAGAATGCTTTTAATGCATGCGAACTCAAGAGAGGATATCAAAGAAGCAAATACGGGTGACATTGTTGCTTTAGCTGGTTTAAAATATACGATAACAGGACATACTCTTTGTGATGAAGCTAATCCTGTTTTATTAGAACCAATGGAGTTCCCAGAACCTGTAATCGAAATTGCCGTTGAACCTAAAACAAAAGCTGACCAAGAAAAAATGGGTGAAGCATTAGGAAGATTGGCTAAAGAAGACCCATCATTCAGAGTAACGTCAGATGAAGAATCTGGTCAAACTATTATTAAAGGAATGGGTGAGTTACACCTTGATATTATTGTCGATAGAATGAAAAGAGAATTTAATGTAGAGGCAAATGTAGGTGCTCCTCAAGTTGCTTATAGAGAAACATTACAAAATGCCTCAGAATTTGAATATACTCATAAAAAACAAAGTGGTGGTGCTGGTCAGTTTGCAAAAGTTAAACTTTTGGTTGAGCCACAAGAGCCTGGTTCAGGTAGATCTGTCGAAAGCAAAATTAAAGGTGGTGCAATTCCTAAAGAATTTATTCCTGGTGTTGAAAAAGGAATTGAAACAATTTCAGATGGCGGAATTTTAGCAGGGTTTCCAATGATTGATTATAAAGTTACAATTTTAGATGGATTACATCATGATGTTGACTCAAGTGTTCTTGCATTTGAATTAGCAGGTAGAGCTTGCTTTAAAGAAGCGTGTACTAGAGGAACTTTGAAATTATTAGAACCAGTTATGAGAGTTGAAGTTGTTACACCTGAAGATTATATGGGTGATGTTATTGGTGACCTGAATAGTAGAAGAGGCCAAATCAGTACTCAAGAAAATAGAGGAAATGCAACAGTGATTACAGCTATGGTTCCTTTAGCTAATATGTTTGGTTATATAAATAGTTTAAGATCAATGTCTCAAGGTAGAGCTCAGTATTCAATGTTTTTTGATCATTACTCTAAAGTCCCACAAAATGTTCAGGATGAAGTAACTAAAAAGATTGCAGGCTAATTATTATGGAAAAACAAAATATAAGAATTAAATTAAGAGCATACGACAATAAGATTCTAGATGCATCTACAGAAGAAATTGTAAATACTGTAAAAAGAACAGGTGCCACGATAAAAGGACCAATACCTTTACCAACTAGAATTGAAAGATACACTGTTTTAAAAGGTCCTCACATTGATAAAAAAAGTAGAGAGCAATTTGAAACAAGAACACACAAAAGATTAATAGATATTATAGAGCCAACACCTCAAACTGTTGAAGCTTTAATGAAACTTGATTTAGCATCAGGTGTTGATGTGGAGATAAAAATTTAATTATGAGTGAAATTGCATTAATTGGAAAAAAAATTGGTATGACTAGAGAGTTCTATAAAACAGGACGTTTAGTTCCTGTGACTGTTATTAAAATGGAAAAGGCTAGAGTGATCCAAGTTATTGAACAAGAAAAACGTGGATACAAAGCTGTGCAATTAGGGTTTGGTAAAATTAAAGCATCTAAACTTACAAAAGCAATGAAGGGCTTGTATGCAAAGAAAAATACAGAAGCTAAGAAAAAATTAAAAGAATTTAGAGTTAAAGATACAGAATTATATAAAGAAGGTAACGAATTTGGTCTTGAAATATTTAATGAAGTTAAGTTTGTTGATACAACTTCAAAAACTATTGGTAAAGGTTTTGCAGGTGCCATGAAGAGACACAATTTTGGTGGGTTAAGAGCTACTCACGGTGTTTCTGTATCACATAGATCTCACGGATCTACTGGACAAAGACAAGATCCTGGTAAAGTTTTTAAAGGTAAAAAAATGGCTGGTCATATGGGTGATAGAGTTAGAACTATGCAAAATTTAGAGATTATTAAGACAGATATTGAAAATGAATTGTTATATTTAAAAGGATCAATTCCTGGATCAAAAAATACTGAAATCTTAGTTAAAAAATCAGTAAAAGTTATAAACAAAATGACTATTAATGAAAAAATTGCTGCTGCTGAAGAAGCTAAAAAAACACCAGATAAAAAGAAAAAATAATGAAAATTGATAAATTAAACTTAGACGGTAAAAAAGATTCAATTGAAGTTTTAGATAAAATTTTCTCTGCTAAAATTAACAAAAGATTGGTTGATAACGTATTATATAAAACTAATGCTAATTACAAAGGTAGACACGCAAAAACTAAACAACAAAATGAGATTACTGGATCTACATCTAAAATTTATGCTCAAAAAGGTACTGGTGGAGCTAGACACGCAAGTAGAAAAGCACCTATTTTCGTTGGTGGTGGTGTTGCACATGGACCTAAAGGTGAACTGGCATACAAAAAAAGAAAATTAAATAAAAGTGAAAAAAAACTAAGTATTGCTTCACTAATTACTGAGAAGAATAAACTTAATAATTTGATAATTTTTAGTGATTTTGGAAATGAGATTAAAAAAACTAAAGAAATGCATTCAATTATTAAAAAATTTGAAATTACAAATTCATTAATCATTTTAGATAAATCATCTAAAGAGAAAATTGAAAAGTCAGTTAGAAATATTCCAAATGTTAAAGTTACGGATATTAATCATTTCAGTGCATTTGATATTATAAAGTTTAAAAAAGTAGTTTTTACAGAAAGTTCAATTAAAGAACTAGAAAAGAGATATTCCTAAAATGGATAAAATACATTTATACGATAAAATTCTGTCACCAATGGTTACTGAGAAAACTACTAATTTGTCAGAACAAAATAAAATTGTTTTTAAAGTACCCAGAGCTGCCAACAAGACTAATTTGAAGAAAAATATTGAAAAGATTTTTAAAGTTAATGTTACAAAAATAAATATTATCAATAAACAAAATAGAACCAAAGTAACTAGAGGTAAAAAAGTTAATGTTCAAGGTTACAAAAAAGCAATAATAACACTTAAAAAGGGTCAAAGTATTGATCTAACATCTGGAATTTAAAAATGGCATTAAAAACATTCAAACCCTATACAAAATCAACAAGAGGAACAATCTTAGTTGATAGAGCTGGTCTTTGGAAAGGCAAGCCATTTAAGGCCTTAGTTGAGCCAAAAAATTCAATGCGTGGAAGAAATAATAATGGACACATAACTTCTCGTAATATGTCAGGCGGTGGGCACAAGAAAATGTATAGGTTGGTTGATTTCTACAGAAAGAAAATCGACATGCCAGGCACTGTCGAAAGAATTGAATATGATCCAAATAGATCTTGCTACATCATGTTAGTTAAGTTTGATGATGGACAACATTTTTACTATTTAGCTCCTCAAAAAATTAAAGTAGGTGATAAAGTTGAAAATGGATCGGAAAAAGAAATTAAAGTTGGAAACTGTATGCCACTTAGAGATATTCCTGTTGGTATCAATATCCATAATGTAGAGCTCAAACCTGGAGCTGGTGGAAAAATAGCTAGATCTGCAGGTACATCAGTTACTATCAGTGGATTAGATGGAAATTACTCATTAATTAAAATGACCTCTGGAGAAGTTAGAAAAATCGACTCAAGATGCATGGCAACAATTGGCGTGCTTTCAAACCCAGATCAAAAAAACATTAAGATTGGTAAAGCTGGAAGATCAAGATGGCTTGGTAGAAGACCTCATACTAGAGGAGTTGTGATGAATCCTGTTGATCACCCACACGGAGGTGGTGAAGGTAAAACTGCAGGTGGAAGACATCCAGTATCTCCAACAGGTCAATCTGCAAAAGGATTAAAAACTAGAGACAATAAGAGTACAGATAAATTTATAGTTAGAAGAAGAAATAACAGGAAGGATTCTAAAAAATAATGGCTAGATCAGTATGGAAAGGACCTTTTGTTGAAGAGAGCTTGATTAAAAAAGTTGAAAAACAAAAATTAGATCCAAAAAAAATGCCTATTAAAACGTGGTCAAGAAAATCAACAATTATTCCTGAGTTTATAGGGGTTAGTTTTTTGATTTATAATGGAAAAAAATTCATTCCAGTTACTATATCTGAAGATATGGTGGGTCATAAATTAGGTGAATTTTCTCCCACTAGAACATTTTTTGGACATACACCAGCTGAAAAAAAAGGAAAACCAGCTGAGAAGAAAAAATAATTATGAATAAAAAAAAGAAAATTAACAGAACTAAAGTGGATACAGTTAGATCTGTGAATAATAATATTAGATCTAGTGTTAGAAAACTTAACCCAATACTTAAAGCAATTGTTGGAAAAAAAGTTGATGTAGCTATTAGAGAGCTTCAATTTTCTGCAAAAAGAATTACTAGGGAAATAAGAAAAACAGTTTCATCAGCTGTTGCTAACGCTGAAAATAACAATCAATACGACATAGATAAACTAATTGTTAAAGAAGCATACTGTGGGAAAAAAGTTGTTATGAAAAGATTTAGACCAAGAGCAAAAGGTAGAGCTGCACCAATTTTAAAACCTTATTCAACTATTACAATTATATTATCAGAAGCAAAACAAATGGAGAGTCATGGGTCAAAAAGTTAATCCTGTTGGTTTCAGACTAGGTGTAAACAGAGGTTGGGATTCTGTCTGGTATGCAAAAAAGAAAGATTTTGGAAATTATCTTATCGAAGATTTTAAGATCAGAGCATATATCAAGAAAAATGTTGTTAATTCTGGTGTATCTAAAGTTATGATAGAGAGAACCTCTAATAAATGTTTTGTTACTATTTACACATCAAGACCTGGATTTGTAATTGGAAAGAAAGGTAGCGATATTGATAAAATAAAAAATAATTTATCTAAATTTACCAACAATGAAGTAACGCTTAATATTAAAGAAGTTAAAAAACCGGAAACAAATGCTTATTTAGTTGCTGAAAATATAGCACAACAATTAGTTAAAAGAATATCATATAGAAGAGCCATGAAGAGAGCTATGCAATCATGTTTAAGACTTGGTGCAAAAGGCATTAAAGTTTCTATTAGTGGTAGACTAGGTGGAAATGAAATAGCTAGAACTGAATGGTTAAGAGAAGGAAGTATACCATCACATACTTTAAGAGCAGATATTGACTATGCAGAAGCTGAAGCATTAACAACATTTGGTATTATTGGAATAAAAATTTGGATTTACAAAGGTGAAGTATTCGCTAAAGAATTTAGCCAAGAAACTAACAAGATAGTTCCTAAAGAGGTTAAAGAATAATTATGTTACAGCCAGTTAGAACAAAATACAGAAAAGCACATAAAGGAAGAATTCATGGAACAGCTACACGTGCTAGCAAGATTAACTATGGATCTTTTGCATTAAAAGCTATGGCGCCAGAGAGAATTATAGGAAAACAAATAGAAGCTGCTAGAGTTGCTTTAACAAGACACATGAAAAGACAGGGACGTGTTTGGACAAGAATCTTTCCAAATATACCTGTTTCAAAAAAACCTGTTGAAGTACGTATGGGTAAAGGTAAAGGAGCTCCTGAATATTGGGCTTGTAGAGTGAAGCCAGGTAGAATTTTATTTGAAATTGATGGTGTTTCAGAAACAATAGCAAAAGAAGCACTTTATAAGGCTTCAGCTAAACTACCTATAAAAACAAAATTTATTAAGAGATTTGCATAATATGAAAAAACAAGAAATTAAAAAATTATCTAAGGATGAAGTTATCAAAAATATTGATAAATTAAAAAAAGATTTATTTAACTTTAGATTTCAAAAAATTAATTCACAAGTTACAGATCCATCTAAAATTGGACAAACTAAAAAAACTATAGCTAGATTAAAAACTACACTAAAAGGAAAATTAAATGCCTAAAAAAATATTAACAGGAGTAGTAACAAGCGATAAACCAAACAAAACTATAACTGTATCTGTTGAAAGAAAATATTCACACCCAGTATTAAAAAAAGTAGTTAAAGTTAGAAAAAAATATAACGCTCACGATGAAAATAATAAATTTAAAACTGGAGACACAGTGTCAATAATTGAGTGTAAGCCTTTTTCTAAGAATAAAAAATTTCAAGTAATGGATGGATCTAAATGATACAAGTACAAACTGAATTATTAGTAGCTGATAACACTGGTGCAAAAAGAATAGAATGCATTAAAGTTTTAGGTGGCTCTAAACGTAGATACGCAAGTATTGGTGATACTATCGTTATCGCAGTTAAAGAGGCTTTACCTAAAGGAAAAGTTAAAAAAGGTTCTGTTCATAAAGCTGTTGTAGTTAGAGTTAAAAAGGGAATTCATAGGGAAGATGGATCTAAAGTTAGATTTGATAATAATGCAGCTGTTTTAGTTGATGATAAAGGTGAACCAGTGGGGACTAGGATTTTTGGTCCAGTAACAAGAGAATTAAGAAGTAGAGGTCAAATGAAAATAATTTCATTGGCTCCAGAGGTTTTATAAATGATTAAAAAAGGATTAAAAGTTAGAGTTTTAACTGGAAGAGATAAAAAAAAAGAGGGTGAGGTTATTGAAATCGATAGACCTAATAACAGAGCAAAAGTTCAAGGAATTAATATTGTGAAAAAACATGTTAAAACTACAAAAGAAAAAAAAGGTGGAATAGTCTCTAAAGAGAGCTTCATCCACATTTCAAACCTTAAACTTATTGACGAAAAAGCTAAAACAAAAAAAACCGAGGCTAAGAAATAATGATACCTAGATTAAAAGAACTTTATTACAAAGAAATCCAACCACAGCTTAAAGAAACCCTTGGATATAAAAATACCTATATGGGGCCAAAAGTTGAAAAAGTTGTTATTAACATGGGTCTTGGTCTTGATGGTGCTGATGCAAAGATTATGAAATCTACTGAAGAAGATTTAGGAAAAATTACAGGTCAAAAACCAACTGTGACTAAATTTAAAAAATCAGTAGCAAACTTTAAAACGAGAAAAGGTACAAACGCTGGTTTAAAAGTTACTTTAAGAGGTAACAAAATGTATGAATTTTTAGATAGACTTGTAAATATTGCTTTACCAAGAATTAAAGACTTTAGAGGCTTATCACCCAAAGGATTTGATAAGTTTGGTAATTATACGTTTGGCATTAAAGAACATATAATTTTTCCAGAAGTTAATTTTGATAGAATTGATAAGATTAGAGGTCTTGATGTTGTAGTTGTGATCTCTGCTTTAAATAAAGATCATAGTTTTGCTCTTTTAGAAAAACTAAATTTTCCATTTATTAAAAAAGGAGACAATTAAGAATGGCTAAAGTAAGCGCAGTAAATAAAAATAATAAAAGAATTAAACTTTCAGATAGGCTTTTCAAAAAAAGACAAGCATTAAAGAAAATTGTAATGGATAAAAAAATATCATTAGAAGAAAGATTTAAAGCACAGCAAAAGCTTTCAAATTTACCTCGTAATTCTGCAAAAAACAGAGTTATGAATAGATGCCAAATTACTGGAAGACCACACGGTGTTTACAGAAAATTAAAAATATCAAGAATAGCCTTAAGAGACTTGGGACTGCATGGATTAATTCCTGGCATGACTAAGTCGAGTTGGTAGAAAGGATAATATGAGTTTAAGTGACCCAATAGGGGATATGATTGCAAGAATAAAAAATGCACAAGTGAGAAATCATAAGAAAGTAGCATTACCTTCTTCTAACTTTAAAGTTAAGATTGCAGATATTCTTAAAAGTGAAGGATTTATAAAAGACTATAAAATTGAAACTGAAAATAATAAACCCACATTGTCAGTTGACTTAAAATATTATTCTGGAAATCCAGTAATTAGTACTTTTGAGAGAGTATCTAAGCCTGGTAGAAGAATATTTTCAAGTGCTGATAGTTTGCCAAAAATTAATGGCGGACTAGGAATAGCTATTGTATCAACACCAAAAGGTGTAATGACTGATATTGAAGCTAGAAAACAAAAAGTTGGTGGCGAAATAATTTGTAAGGTATTTTAATGTCTAAAATTGGTAAAATAAGTATTTCAATCCCTGAAAAAGTTAAAGCAGTACTATCTGGTAGTGTTCTTAACATTGAGGGACCATTAGGTAAAAAATCACTTAATATTGATCTTGAAATGTTTAATCTTGACGTTACCGAAGGAAAAGAAATATCTATCAGCCCTAAAGTAAAGGATCAAAACTCAAAAAGATTATGGGGCATGAATAGAAGCTTAATCAATAATGCTGTTATTGGGTCAAGTACTGGCTATGAAAAAATTCTTGAGCTTGTTGGAGTGGGTTACAGAGCTGCATTAAAAGATAAACAGTTAAATTTGCAATTAGGTTATAGCCACGATATTAATTTTGATATTCCTGAAGGAATTAAAATTGTTGTTGAAAAACAGACGGTAGTTAAAGTTAGTGGATCTGATAAACAGCAAGTAGGTATGGTTGTTTCAAAAATCAAAGCTTTTAGAAAACCAGAGCCATATAAAGGCAAAGGTATTAGAGAGCAAGGTCAATACATTCTAAGAAAAGAAGGGAAGAAGAAATAATGAAATTAAATACCATCCAAAGAAAGAAATTTAGAGTAACTGGTAAATTAAAAAAAGTTGCATCATCTGATAGATTAAGACTTAGCATATCAAGATCTGCAAAAAATATTTCAGCTCAAATTATTGATGATGTTAAAAACATTACTTTAGTGTCATGTTCTTCTGTTGAAAAAGACATTCGTTCTATGGACAAAGTAAATAAAACAGAAATTTCTAAAATAGTAGCAGAGAAACTTGCAAAGAAAGCCCAAGAAAAGAAAATATCAAAAATATTTTTTGATAGAGGTATATACAAATACCACGGCAGAGTTAAAGTTTTTGCTGAAACACTACGTAAAAATGGAATGGAATTTTAATTATGGATTTTAAAGACAAAAAAGACGACGGTATTTTAGAAAAATTAGTTCACATCAACAGAATTACAAAAGTAGTAAAAGGTGGTCGTAGATTTGGTTTTTCAGCTTTAGTAGTAGTTGGTAATCAAGCAGGTAAAATTGGAGTAGCACATGCTAAAGCCAAACAGGTGCCTGATGCAATTAAAAAAGCCAATGAAACAGCAAGAAGAGTTTTAATCCATGTGCCGCTAAGAGAAGGTAGAACTATTCATCATGATGTTTATGGTAAAGATGGTGCTGGTAAAATTATTTTAAGATCTGCTCCTAAGGGAACAGGTATTATTGCAGGAGGTCCTGTAAGAGCAGTTTGTGAAGTTTTAGGAATTAAAGATATAGTTGCTAAATCAATGGGCACATCAAACCCTCACAATATGATAAGAGCGACGATGAAAGCTCTTTCAAAACAAAATTCACCAAAGCATATTGCAACAATTAGAAATAAAAAAATTTCTGATGTAATCGAAAAAAGAGGATAATGACTACATTAAATACTACAGGAAAAGTTTTATACAAAAAAAAGATGAGAGTCGGTAGAGGTATCGGTTCTGGAAAAGGAAAAACATCTGGCAGAGGTGTTAAAGGTCAAAAATCTAGATCTGGTGTTGCTATTAAAGCTTTTGAAGGTGGTCAAATGCCTTTATATAGAAGATTACCTAAAAGAGGCTTTAATGCAATTAAGAGATACCAAGCTGTTATTGCAATAATGAACTTGGAAAAAATTCAAACTTTTATAACTGAAAAAACAATTAATTCTGGTGAAGTTATTAATATGGCATTACTTAAAAAACTTAAATTGATCAATAAAAATTCACAAAAATTAAAGATACTAGGTACAGGTGAAATTAAAGATAAAGTTAATATCGAAGCTGACTTAATCTCTAAATCTGCTGTAGAAAAATTAGAGAAAGCTGGCGGAACAATACAATTAAAAAAATAATTAAGATATTATGAGCTCTTCTTCTCAAACTAATGATCTTAAAAATCGTATAATCTTTACAATATTTATCTTAGCAGTTTATAGATTTGGTACTTTTGTGCCAATTCCAGGCATTGACCCTGAGCAATTACAAACAATGATGAGTGGTAATCAAAAAGGATTACTTGGAATGTTCAATGTTTTTTCAGGCGGGGCTGTAAGTAGAATGGCTATATTCGCACTTGGAATTATGCCTTATATTTCATCTTCAATCATAGTTCAGTTATTAACTGGCGTATCTGATTATTTTAAAAATTTAAAGGCACAAGGTGAAACTGGAAGAGCAAAAATAACTCAAATCACAAGATATGGAACTGTAATTCTTGCTACTATTCAGGGTTACGGATTATCTATAGGTTTACAATCTTCTGCTGACTTAGTTATTAATCCAGGCTTATTTTTTACTATAACAGCGGTATCAACCATTGTTGCTGGTACAATGTTTTTAATGTGGCTTGGTGAACAAATAACACAAAGAGGTATCGGTAATGGTATTTCGTTGATTATTTTTGCTGGTATTGTTGCTGAAATTCCACGTGCTTTAGTTACTACATTCGAGTTGGGTAGAACGGGCGCTGTATCTACAATTATGATTATTGGAATTTTTGTATTATTAGTCGCAACAATTATGTTCATTGTTTTCATGGAAAGAGCATTAAGAAAAATTTTAATAAATTACCCTAAAAGACAAATGGGAAATAAAATGTACGGTGGTGAATCTTCTCATTTACCTTTAAAGATTAACCAAGCCGGTGTTATTCCAGCAATCTTTGCTTCAGCTTTATTATTATTGCCTGTTACCTTTTCTAATTTTAGTTTTTCAGACAATGATACATTCTTAAATTTAAGTTCATACTTTACACAAGGACAACCCCTTTACATGTTGCTTTATGCTTCTGGAATAATATTTTTTACTTTTTTCTACACATCCATAACATTTAATCCAACTGAGACTGCTGATAATTTAAGAAAATATGGTGGTTTTGTACCTGGAATTAGACCAGGTGAAAATACAGCTTTGTATATTGAAAAAATTTTGACAAAACTTACGACAATTGGGGCATTGTATTTAACAATAGTTTGTTTAATGCCAGAATTTCTAATTGCTAATTATCCAATACCCTTTTATTTAGGTGGAACTTCAATCTTGATTGTTGTTGTAGTTGCAATTGATACCGTTACACAAATCCAAACTAGATTAATGAGCTCTCAATATGAGCAATTAATTAAAAAAACAAAATTCGGAAAATAATTAAGTGAATATAATTCTTTTTGGTCCTCCAGGAGCGGGTAAGGGGACTCAAGCTCAATCTATTGTTAAAAAACATAATTACTTCCAATTATCAACAGGAAATCTATTAAGAGATGAAGTTAAATCTAAAACTGATCTTGGAGTGGATATAGAAAAGCTAATATCTAATGGCAAATTTGTTTCAGATGAGATCGTAAATACTTTATTAAGACAATCTTTAACTAATTTAAAATATAGAGATAGAATTATTTTTGATGGCTATCCAAGAAATGTTGAACAAGCTATTAATTTAGAAGTTTTATTAAATGAGTTTAACCAAACAATAGGGCATACTATATTTTTAAATGTATCAAGAGACATTATTGAAAAACGTATTATGGGCAGAATGACCTGTGAAAAATGTAATATGACGTTAAATGAATATTTTAATAAGGAGCAAATAGAGCTTCATCCTTGTGGTGTTGAACACTTAAAGAAAAGAAAAGATGACAATCTTGAAATTGTTATTTCTAGATATGACACTTATATGTCTTCAACAAAACCAGTGTTAGAATTCTATTCAAAAAATTCAAATTTCACTGAAATTGATGGAGCAGGTGAAATTGATCAAATAACCAATAAAATTAATGAAATTCTTAAGGTTTAAGACGTTGACTTTGGAACATCTTCTTATATAAAAGGCTAAATTTATTCTCAAAAATATGGCTCGTATAGCAGGTGTAAACATTCCGCAAAACAAACTTGTCCACATAGGACTAACGTACATCTATGGTATTGGTAATAAATTTTCTAGCCAAATTTGTACTTCTTTAGAAATTCCTAAAGCAAAAAGAATAAATGAACTTACTGACGAAGATATTTTAAAAATTAGAGAATACATTGATGCAAATTTTAAAGTCGAAGGTGATCTTAGAAGAGATTACTCTTTAACTATTAAAAGATTAATTGACCTTGCTTGTTACAGGGGATCTAGACATAGAAAAAAACTTCCTGTTAGAGGACAAAGAACAAGATGTAATGCAAGAACAAGAAAAGGTAAAGCAATAGCAATTGCTGGTAAAAAATTAACTCCACTTAAAAAATAATTAATTTATGGCTAAAGTAGATAAAGTTGAGAATAAAGATGCTGTTGTAGAAAAAAAAGTAGATAAAAAATCTAAGAAAAGTTCTTATTCCAAAAAAAAGAAAATAAAAAAAAATATTCTTAATGGTATTGCTTATGTACAGTCTACTTTTAACAATACAATAATTTCAATTGCAGATACTAATGGAAATGTAATTTCTTGGGCATCCGCTGGACAAAAAGGTTTTAAAGGTTCAAGAAAATCAACACCTTATGCTGCACAAATTGCTGCAGATTCTGCTGCATCTAAAGCTTTAGAATATGGAATGAAAACTTTATCAGTTGAGGTTAAAGGACCTGGTTCAGGAAGAGAAACCGCATTAAGAGCTTTACAAGCGAGAGGATTTAAAATTCTTTCAATAAAAGATACAACACCAATGCCACATAACGGCGTAAGACCACCAAAAAAAAGGAGAGTTTAATAAATGGAAAGTTTAAATGTAAATGCTAAAAATTGGAAAGCATTAATTAAACCAGCTCAATTAGATGTTAAAATTAGTGATGACAAATCACATGCAAAAATTATCGCAGAACCTTTAGAAAAAGGATATGGTTTAACTTTAGGTAATTCTTTAAGAAGAATTTTACTTTCATCAATCAGAGGTGCTGCTGTAACTTCAATTCAAATTGATGGTGTTTTACATGAATTTACATCTATCAAAGGTGTTAGAGAAGATGTTACTGACATAGTTTTAAACGTTAAATCATTAGCTTTAAAAAGCTCATCAGAAACTACTAAAAAACTTATTTTAGATGCTAAAGGTCCTGGAGAAATTAAAGCTTCTGACATAGCACCAGTTGCCGATATTGAAATTTTAAATCCTGATCTGGTTATTTGTAATTTAGATGAAAATACGCATTTCCATATGGAAATGAATGTTGGAACAGGTAAGGGATACGTTCCTGCAGTAATGAACAAACCAGAAGAACCACCTTTGGGATTAATTGCTATAGATTCTTTATATAGTCCAGTTAAGAAGGTTTCTTACTCTATAAGCACAGCAAGAGAAGGAAAAGCCCTTGATTATGATAAATTAATTATGGAAGTTGAAACTAATGGATCAATTTCTGCTGAAGATGCCGTTGCTTATTCTGCTAGAATTTTCCAAGATCAACTAAATATGTTTGTTAATTTTGACGAACCTGTTGAAGTACCTGTAAAAGAAGTTTCATCTGAGCCTGAATTCAATAAGAATTTATTAAGAAAAGTTGATGAACTTGAATTATCTGTGCGTTCTATGAATTGTCTTAAAAATGATAATATTATTTACATTGGAGATCTAGTTCAAAAGTCAGAAGGTGAAATGCTTAGAACACCTAACTTTGGAAGAAAATCACTTAATGAAATAAAAGAAGTTTTAACTGGTATGTCTTTATACTTAGGTATGGAGATTCCGAACTGGCCACCAGAAAATATAGCTGAAATGTCTAAAAAGTTAGAGGAGCAAATCTAATGAGACATGGTATGGCTAATAAGAAGTTAAATAGAACTTCTGAACATAGAAAAGCTTTATTGAAGAATATGCTTAATTCTTTAATAAAATATGAGCAGATCACTACAACACTTCCAAAAGCTAAATTCTTAAAACCTCAAGCTGATAAAATCATAACTTTAGGAAAAAAAGAGACTCTTCAAACTACAAAAATGTTAATGTCTAAATTACAAGATATAACATCTGCGAATAAAGTCAAAAAAACATTGTCAAAAAGATATGAAGCAAGAAATGGTGGCTACACAAGAATCATCAAAGCTGGCTTTAGATATGGTGACAATGCACCTATGGCTGTAATTGAATTTGTAGATAGAGATGTTGAGGCAAAAAGAGTTGATAGAAAGAAAAAAGATCCAGCTAAAGATAAAACTGAAGAGAAAAAATTAGCTACTGCTTAATTTTTTATATAAAATTATATCATCATGAAAAAGTCTTTTAACGTTGATTCAACGTTTAACGATATGCGTATCGATAGATGGATACGTAATAATCTTGGCAATTACCCTCAAGGTCTAATTGAAAAAAGTTTAAAAAGTGGAAAAGTTAAAATCAATAATAAAAAAATTAAAAGCTCTCATAAAGTAAAGACCGGTGACACTATAGATTTATTCAACTTTGATTTTAAAGAAACAATTGTTCAAAAGACAATTAAATTTGTACCTTCAGAAGAAGTTATTAAAGAAAATGAAGAATTAATAATTGATAATAATGATGATTTCATTGTTCTTAATAAAAGCTCTGGTATTTCAGTTCAAGGTGGAACTAAATCTAAAAAAAATCTTGTAGATATATTTGCTCGTAGTGAAATTTTTCAGGACACTAAACCATTTTCTGTACATAGACTTGATAAAGATACGTCTGGAGTTTTTATTATGGCAAAACATAGACAATCTGCCCAGTTATTAACCTCTTTATTTAGACTTCGAAAAGTTCATAAAACTTATCTGGCCATATGTCATGGAGAGCTGCAAAAGGACTCTGGTGAGTGGAATGATGATTTAACCAGATACGATAATGATAGAGAAGTAGTTGAAAAAGCTAGAACACTTTACAAAGTGTTAGATAAAAATTCTATATGCAGTCTAGTTGAAATGAAACCAATTACAGGAAGAAAACATCAATTAAGAAAACAACTTTATGCTGTAGGATGTCCAATCTATGGGGATCAAAAATATAAATTTAGTAACACAGATAAAGCAATAAATAAAAATTTAATGCTTCATTCATATCAAATTAAATTTATGATAAATGATAAAAAATATACCTACACAGCATTATTACCAGATTATTTTAAAAAACTTTTAAAAACAAAAAGACTTAGATTTCCAAATTCTTAGAAAAGGTTTCAATAATAATTTCATCTAAATTCTTATAGTCTTGATCTTTAATTTCTTTAAGATTGATTACGCCTTTGTCTGAAATACCACACGGAATAATATTTTTATATTTTGAAAGATCGTTATTAATATTTATTGCAAATCCATGATATGCTATCCACTTACTTACTCTTACACCAATTGCTGCAACTTTATTAATTTTACCTTTATGGTCAGTCCAAATACCAATGTTTTTTGGATCACCAAATGTCTTAATATTAAATTTTGATAAACTGTCAATAATCGTCTCTTCAATTAAAGTTATAAATTTTCTTATATCTTTTTTTCTTTTTTTTAAATCTATCACAAAATAACAAATCAATTGACCTGGACCATGATAAGTAATTTTTCCTCCACGGTTTGTTTTTACTAGACTAATATCTTTATTAAGAATTTCTTTTTCTTTGTAACTCGTACCTGCTGAATAAACCTCTTCATGTTCTAAGATCCATATTAAATCCTCTTTTTGACCATTGTTTATCTCTAATAATCTTTCTTCAAGTAGTTTTATTGCATCTTCATATTTTATTGGTTTTATTGACTTTTTAATCTCTATATTCATTTATAAATTGTATTATTTTTATTATGCACTATTAGTGCAAAATTGATTTATAGGTAAATTTATGTCTTTAATAAAAAAAATAAAAGATAAAAAAGTTAATTTTGAGTTTAATAAAGAGTACATAAAAGTTGTTACTTCTAAGATTGCTAATAATGATGCTCAATTTATTACTAATTCTTTTAATGAGATGCACCCAGCTGATGCGGCTGATATAATTGAACATCTTGGTCAAAATGATAGAGAAAGCTTAATTAAACTTAATAATTTCAATATAGATCCAGAAGTTTTTATTGAATTAAACGAGTCGGTGCAGTCTGAAATCATAGCTTATCTTTCACCTGATACTATTGTTAGACTTTTAAAAAATCTTGAATCTGATGATGCGATTACAATTTTAGAAAATGTTGATGAAAAAGATAAGAATACAATATTAAGCTCCTTACCTCCAAAAGATAGATTTGCTTTACTTGAAAGCTTAAGTTATCCGGAAGACACAGCTGCTAGAATAATGCAACGTGAATTCACGGCAGTTCCTAGTAATTGGTCAGTTGGTCAAACAATTGACTATTTAAGAGAAAATAAAGATTTACCTGAGGAATTTCTTGAAATTTTTATTATAGATGAAGATTTTAAACCGATTGGAACTGTTCCATCATCTAAAGTTTTAACTACTTCGAGAGAAACTAAAATGCTTTCTATTATGTCAGAATCTCAACTACTTATTCCTGTTGATATGGACAAAGAAGAAGTTGGTAACGTGTTTGAAAACTATAGCTTAAATTCAGCAGCTGTTGTTGATAAATCAAACAAGTTGGTTGGTATGATCATGTATGACGATGTTTTAACTGTATTAAAAGAAGAAGCCGAAGAAGATGCCTTAAGATTAGCTGGGGTAGGGGATGAAGAAATTACTGATGGAGTTTTTAAGAAAACTAGAAGAAGATTTAACTGGCTTTTATTAAACTTATTTACAGCATTTCTTGCAACGTGGGTTATTAGTTTATTTGGTGCAACAATCGAACAAATGGTTGTGCTTGCATTTCTTATGCCAATCGTTGCATCTATGGGTGGTAATGCTGGAATGCAAACTTTGGCTGTAACTGTAAGAACATTAGCAACAAATGACTTAACAAAAAACAATTTTACTCAAAATATTTTAAAAGAATTTAATATTGGTATTTTAAATGGTATCATATTTGCAATAATAAGTGCTTTAGTAGTTCAAGTTTGGTTTCAAGATTCTCTACTTTCTTTAATAATTTCTATGTCAATGATAGTTACGATGATTGTTGCAGGTTTATTTGGAATTTTAGTACCTATAACTTTAAAAAAAATGGATATTGATCCTGCTATTGCATCAAGTGTGTTTGTAACAACTATTACTGATGTTATAGGTTTTGTTTCATTTCTTGGTGTTAGTGCTTATTTTCTCTAAAAATTGTCAATTAAACGTACGTTATTAATATAATAAGCCACAAAAAGTTTAAAAGGTTTGTTCATAATATTTGTGCTTAAATTATGTGTGTTTCTACATTCCAAATATTCAATTTTAATATCAAAATTTTTAGATAGCTCTTCCTTTAAATAAAATATCATTTTTTTGTAATTTTTTTTGTTTTTCTTAATTTCATTTTTTAAAGATAATAATTTTTTTGCAATTATTCCTGAATTAATAAAACTTTTCTTATTTAATAAAGAGTTTCTGGAAGATAAAGCTAGTTTGTTTTTTTCTCTGACTGTTTTACATGCGTGAACTTTGGTATTGTACTTATTTTCAATATAGTTTTTAACCAAGAAAAATTGTTGAAAATCTTTTTCTCCCATAAACATTTTTTGTGGAGAAATTAATTCAATAAAACGATCTAAAACATTAAGTACACCTTCAAAATGTCCTTTTCTAAATTTTGCACATAATATTTTTTGTGATTTATTTAGTTTAATTTCATTATTTTTTTTCCAATAAATTTGTTTAATGGTTGGCAAATATACATAGTCAACTTTAAGTTTTTTAAGGTAACTCAAATCTTGCTTTAAATTCTTTGGGTATGTTTTATAATCTTTTTTATTATTAAATTGAGTTGGATTAATAAAAATACTGACTAATGTTTTTTTGCAGTTTTTTTGTGATGTTTTTATTAATGTTTTGTGACCTTCGTGCAAACTACCCATTGTTGGGACAAAACCTAATCTTCTATCTAACTCAATTGCCTTAATTAAATCATTTTTTAATTTTATTAATTTCATTTGTAATAAGAATATTAATAAGTAAAACATTTATATGATTAAACAAGCTATAATTCCTTTAGCTGGTCTTGGTACTAGACTACTACCACTAACAAGTGTTTTTGCTAAAGAGCTTCTACCTATTAATGGAAAACCAGGCTTAGAATATATTATCGAAGAATGTATTGAGGCTGGTATTAAGGAAATTGTATTTATTATTTCTAAAAAAAAATTGATGATAAAGAAATATTTTTATAATGATAAATTTTACAAAGATATTATCAAGAAAAAAAATGATCCAAAAATTATCAAAGAATATAATAAAATTCTCAAATATAAAAAAATGATTAAATTTGTTTTTCAAGACAAACCATTAGGAACTGGTGATGCTGTCTACAAGACTAAAAAATTTATTACAGATAAATATTTTTTAATGTTATTACCTGATGATTTGATAATTAAAAAAAACTGCTCTAAGTCCATGATTGCTGTGCATAATAAATTCAAAGCATCAGTTATGGCAAGTATGAAGGTTAATAAAAATGATGTATCTAGGTGGGGTATCTACAACATCAGAAAAAAAATTGATAAAAATAATTTTATTATAAATAATGTTGTTGAAAAACCTTCTATAAAAACTTCACCTTCTAATTATGCTGTAATAGGAAGATATATATTACCTAAAACAATTTTTTCTAAATTAAAATCTCTTAAACCAGGTAAAAGTGGTGAATTTCATATCACTGACGCTATCCAAGCTTTAATAGAAGATGATAATCAATTTATTGGTCACAATTTTTCAGGTAAATACTTAGATTGTGGAACAATGAAGGGTTATATTAAATCAACGTTGGAGATTTCTAAACAATGAAACTTTGCATGATAGGAACAGGATATGTTGGTTTAGTAAGCGGCGTTTGTTTTTCCGATTTAGGAAATGATGTTATTTGTGTTGATAAAGATTTAAATAAAATTGAAAACTTAAAAAATGGTATTATCCCTATATACGAACCTGGTTTAGAAGAATTAGTTATTAAAAATTATAAAAATAATCGTTTAAAGTTCTCTACGAATTTAAAGGACTCAATTTCAAAGTCAGATATTATTTTTATTTGCGTTGGCACACCCACTAAAAAAAATGGAAATAATGCTGATTTAAGTCAGGTATACAATGTTGCAAAAGAAATTAGCAAATCTATTAAAAGATTTAAAATTATTATAACTAAATCTACTGTACCTATGACAACTGGAGACGAAATAGAAAAGATTATTTCAAAAAAAGTATCAAAAAAACTTTTTTCAGTGGTTTCAAATCCTGAATTTCTGCGGGAAGGTGAGGCAATAAGAGATTTTTATAAACCAGATAGAATTATCATAGGGGCACACAATACAAAAACTAATAATGTTTTAAAAAATCTTTACACACCATTAACATCTAGAGGTGCTAAATATATTAATACTTCTAGAAGGGCAGCAGAATTAATAAAATATTCTTCTAACGCTTTTTTGGCAACAAAAATTACTTTTATTAATGAAATGGCTAATTTGTGTGAGAAAATTAATGTCAATATTGAAGATATCTCTATTGGCATAGGTCTTGATAAAAGAATTGGTAGTCGTTTTTTAAGAGCGGGTCCTGCTTATGGTGGATCTTGCTTTCCAAAAGATACTAAAGCTATTATAGCCACTGCTGATAAATTTAAAACCAATTTAACAGTTATTAAAAGTGTTATTAAATCAAATGAAAATAGATCGTCATTAATGCTGAAAAGAGTTTTTGATATTTTGAAAAATAAAGTAAAAAATAAAAGTATTTGTTTCTTGGGAGTTACATTTAAGGCAAATACTGATGATATGAGGGACTCTTCAAGTTTATCCATGATCCCTGCATTATCAAAAAAAGGTGCAAAAATTAATTATTTTGACCCCACTGGAGAAAAGTTAGAATTTAAAAAAATTAAGAATGTTGTTTTTTCAAACAATATAAAAGCCGCTATTAAAAAATCAGATTTAATTATTATTCACACAGAATGGAATGATTTTAAAAATATTAATTTTAAAAAAGATGTGAAAAATAAAAAATTCTCAATTTTTGATATGAGAAATATTTACTCAGTTGATAAAATGAAAGAAAATAAAATTAAATATTTTAGTATTGGAAATTAATTTAATTCAAAAATAGCATCAACTTCAACGGATACACCAAGGGGCAAACTGTTTGTACTAACAGCCGCTCTTGTATGCATTCCAAAGTCTCCAAAAACTGAAACTATTAAATCTGACGCACCATTTATTACTTTTGGTTGTTCTATAAAATCTTCTGTTGAATTAACAAATCCCGTAAGCTTTATGCAAGATTTTACTTTTGAAAGATCATTACCACAAGCTTTTTTAACTTGAGATATTATGTTTAGACCACAACGTTTAGCTGCTTCATATCCATCTTCAGTTTTTAGATCCTTACCAATTTTACCTTTGATTAATTCTCCATTTGCTGCAGTAGAAATTTGTCCTGAGATAAATAACATTTTACCAATTTGTTTTGATGCAAGATATGATCCAACAGGATCTCTTGCTTCTGGCAGTTCTAACTTTAATTCTTTTATTTTATCTTCATATGACATGATTATTTCTCCATAAATTCAGTTAATGTTTTACTGTTTTTAAATTTAACAAGTTTTTCTTTTAAATTAAGTTTGTCAAATTTCTTTTTTCCACTCTTAGCATTAGTAGTTATTTTATCTTTAAGTTCTTCAGCTCCAACCGTTGCTTTTAATTTAAGTTCTGAAGATTTTTCTTTTAGATTTTTTGCTGAACACTCTATGTATTTGGCACTAACCTTTTCAAATTGATTACAATCATTTTTTTCAGCCATAGCATTAGACATAAGTGCCGATGTAATTAATGTTATAAATATTATCTTTTTCATTTCTTTTTCTTTTTTTTAACTTTTTTATTTTTATCGTATTCTTTTCTTTTCTCAATTAATATTAAAGCTTCTTCCATATTAAGTTCTAAAGGGTCTTTTTCCTCTGGAATTGTTGCATTAAGAGATTTGTATTTAATATAAGGTCCATATTGTCCTTTCATTACTCTAACAGGTTTTTTGTCTTCAGGGTGTTCTCCTAGATCTTTTATAATTGATGCAGACATTCTACCAGGTTTAGCCTCCGCTATTAGAGTTATTGCTCTATTAAGCCCAATTGAGAAGATCTCCTCAACATTTTCAATTCTTGCTGATTTGTTTTCACATTTCAAATATGGGCCAAATCTTCCTGAGTTTAATATTATATCTTTTTGATTTTCAGGGTTAATGCCTAAACTTTTTGGTAATGAGCATAAAAATTTAGCTCTATCAAGATCCACGCTATCTAATGTAATTCCTTTAGGTATTGAGACATTTCTTAAATTATTATCTTCTTTTTCTATCTTCTTTTTTTTTGATTTCTTTTTCTTTTTTGTTTCAATTATAACCTCTTCTTTTATTTCCTCAATTTTTTCATACTGTAAGTAGGGACCAAACCTTCCATTTTTAAGGTACATGTCATTTCCATTTTCATGTTTACCTATAAATTTTGGTTCAGCTAATTGAGATTGAGCAGCTGCTTTTGCTTTAGACAGGGGTCTGGTAAATTTACAATCTGGATAATTTGAGCAACCAATAAAAGCACCACCTCTAAAACTATTTTTTAAACTTAATGATCCACTTTCACATAACTTGCAATGTCTATTAATATTTCCATCTGCATCTCTTTCAAAAATTAAACTTCCTAGACTATCGTTTAATAGATCTAAAACCTCCCTAGTTCTTTTCTCTTTAACGTCAGATACGTTTTGATTAAAGTCTTTCCAAAATAACTCTAGAACTTTTATCCATCCTTCCTTCCCGGTAGTAATATCATCAAGTTGATTTTCTAAACTTGCTGTGAAATTATAATCAACATATTTAGAGAAAAGCTTTTCAAGAAAAGCAGAAATTAATTTACCACGATCAGTTGGATGAAATCTTTTATTAATTGTTTCCGCATATCCTCTAGTAGATATAACAGATATTATACTTGCATATGTTGAAGGTCTTCCAATACCTAATTCTTCTAATTTTTTAACTAAACTTGCTTCTGAGTATCTTGGTGGTGGCTGTGTAAAATGCTGTTCATCTAATAGAGATTCTATATTAACTGGACCCTTGTTCATTTCAGGAAGGATATCTTCATCATCATCTTTTTTAGTATCTTTCATAACTTTTAAAAAGCCATCAAATTTAATAACAGATCCACTAGCTTTACAAATTGTTCCATTATCATCCGAAGATATCGTTATAGTATTTCTATCAAATTGAGCGGGTTTCATTTGAGAGGATAGGGCTCTACTCCAAATTAAATCATATAATTTATGCTGATCTGGACTTAGGTATTTTTTAACTGTATCAGGTGCTCGCATTATATCTGTGGGTCTAATTGCTTCATGTGCCTCTTGAGCATTTTTAGCTTTTTTCCCTGAGTAACTTGCAGCGTTATCTGGAACATATTCATCACCAAATTCATTTTTTATATATTTTCTAAAAGTATCTATAGCGTCTGTGGACAGGTTAGTGCCATCTGTTCGCATATACGTGATAAGACCAATAGTTTCACCGTCAATTTCTATACCTTGATAAAGTTTTTGAGCTATTTGCATTGTACGTGACGCTCCAAATCCTAACCTACCAGAAGAAACTTGCTGTAATGTGGAGGTAGTAAAAGGGCCAGAAGGGTTTCTATTAACTACTTTACTAGAGATGTCATTTATATTGAAATTCTTAGATTTAACCTCTTCCATTGCTTTATCAATTTCAGCTTTATTTTTAAAAGAAAATTTTTCAATTTTTTTATCATTCAATTGAGTGATACTTGCTAATATAGAATTTTTATCACTATCGTTGAATTGAATACCTAAAGTCCAAAATTCCTCAGGATCAAAAAGCTCTATTTCATGTTCTCGTTCTGTAATTAATTTTAAGGCAACTGACTGAACACGACCTGCAGATTTAGAACCTGGTAACTTTGTCCACAAAATTGGTGATATATTAAAGCCAACTAAATAGTCTAAGGCTCTTCTAGCCATATAGGCATCAACAAGTAATGGCTCTATTTGTCGAGGATTTTCAATTCCATGAATAACAGCTTTTTTTGTAATTTCATTAAAAACAACTCTTTCTATATGCTTGTCTTTAATTAATTTTTTTTCATTTAAATATTCTTTTACATGCCAAGCAATTGCTTCTCCCTCTCTGTCTGGGTCAGTTGCTAATATGATTTTTGATGAAATCTTAGCTGCATCTGTAATTTCTTTAAGATATTTTTTAGAAAAACTATCCACTTCCCATTCCATTTTAAAATTATTTTCTGGATCAACAGAGCCATTTTTTGAGGGAAGGTCTCTAATATGACCATAACTCGCTAAAACAATATATTCATCACCAAGATATTTGTTGATAGTTTTAGCTTTAGCTGGACTTTCTACGACTACAAGATTCATTACTAAACAAATTACTTAAAAGACTTAGATAGTCAAATCAATAAATTTTAGTCTTTGTTTCTTCTTTGTTTTTCAATCGTTTGACGTTTTCTCTGTGCGTGTAGAATATAAGCACAAACATTATTATGAAAAATATTGAATTATAATTTTCAAAAATTATTAAATACATTGGCACCATTAAACTACCAACTAGTGATGAAAGTGATGAGTATTTTGAAATAAGAAATGTAACAGCCCAACTAATAATAAATACTAAACCCAAAACTATGTTTATCGAAAATAATATTCCAACATATGTTGCAACACCTTTGCCTCCTCTAAACTTAAGCCATATTGGAAAAACATGACCTAAAAATGCACTTAATGATGCAATAAAGATAAAATCAGGATAATTAAATTTTACATATAATACAGGCAATACAGCTTTTGTTATATCTAGTAGTAAAGTTGCGTAGCCTAATGTTTTATTACCTGTTCTAAGAGCGTTTGTAGCTCCAATGTTTCCTGAGCCAATATCTCTAATATCTTTTTTTAAAAATATTTTTGTAAGTATAAAACCAAAGGGTATTGATCCTAATAAATATGAGCTTAATGCAACAATTAAATATTCCATTATTATAACTTAAATAATTCTTCACCTTTTACAAATGTATTAGTGACTTTTCCTTGGAGTTTTTTGTCTTCAATAGAGGTATTTTTTGATTTGGAGACAAGCTTATCTTTTTTGACAACCCATGGTTTATCAATATCAACAATGCAAAAATCTGCTTCATTGCCCACTGAAAGATTACCCTTATCAATTTTTAAAATTTTTGCAGGGTTTGATGTTAAAGCTTTAATGATAGTTTCTAATTTAACAGAGCCATTGTGATATAATTCTAGACTTAATGATAAAAGCGTTTCTATTCCAGAGGCCCCTGTAGACGCTTGTGCAAATGTTAATCTTTTTTGCTCTTCGTCTTCTGGTTTGTGATCAGATACAATAACGTCGATTGTTTCATCTTTTAGTCCTTGTACTAGAGCAATTCTATCTTCTTCAGTTCTTAATGGCGGTGATAATTTTAAAAAAGTTCTAAAATCTCCTATATCATTTTCATTTAAAGAAAGATTATTTATAGATACACCTGTCGTAAATTTAACTTTATTTTTTCTTTCCTCGATAATTTCTACTGATTTAGCAGCTGAAATCTGTGATATGTGATATCTGCATTTAATGTTTTCAAGTAACGTTAAATCTCTTTCAATAATTATTCTTTCAGCAACAGCAGGAATTCCAGATAATCCAAGTTTAGTTGCAATAATTCCAGAATTAATCATTCCATTTTTGGATAAATCATAATCTTCAGCATGTTGCATGATTAGTGTGCCCAAGTCTTTAGCTGAATTCATTATACGTGACATTAATCTAGTATTTTGAATTGTTTTAACTCCATCAGTAAATCCAATTATTCCTCTGCTTTGAAGTAGACCAAATTCAGTCATGGTAGTTCCTTCAATATTTTTGGTAAGGGCTGCACTTGGAAAAACATTAATTTTAGATTTATCTCTTCCACGTCTTTTTAAAAAATCTACTATTGAAACGTTATCAATAATTGGATCTGTATTTGGCATAGTAACAACTGAAGTAACACCTCCTGCAAGAGCTGCATTACTTAGCGTTCTAAAATTTTCTTTATATTCATAACCAGGCTCACCTGCAAAGACACGCATATCAACTAGACCTGGGAATATATATTTGCCATTTAAATCTATTACTTTTTCTCTTGAAGGAATGTTATTAATATTTACTTTTTTACCAACAGCTTCAATAAAGCCATCTTCTCCAATAATTAATCCGCCATTCTCATTGATAGAGTTATAAGGGTCAATTATATTTGCATTTATAAAGTATTGTTTTTTCATTTATTCACAAAATATTTTTAAACAAGCCATTCTTACTGCAACACCTAGTTCAACCTGTTCCTTAATTACGCTTCTGTTAATGTCATCTGCTAATTTAGTGTCAATTTCGATCCCTCTATTCATAGGGCCTGGATGCATAATTAAAGCATCATCTTTCGCATAAGCAAGCTTATCTGGAGTTAGTCCATAATATTCATAGTACTCTCTATTAGAAGACAAGAAAGAACTAGTCATCCTTTCATTTTGTAACCTTAACATCATTACAATATCACAATCTTTCAAACCTTTTTTCATATCTGTAAATGTATTAACCCCAAACTTTTCTATTTCTTTTGGCATTAAATTTGATGGTGCAATAATGTTAACTTCTGCACCCAACATATTTAAAAGATAAATATTTGATCTTGCAACACGTGAATGAGTTATGTCACCACAAATCGCAACTCTCAAACCTTCAATTTTCTTTTTTCGATTTATAATTGTTAAAGCATCTAGTAAAGCTTGAGTAGGGTGTTCACGGCTTCCATCTCCAGCATTAAGCACTGCACAATTTACTTTTTGTGATAAAAGATTACACGCTCCTGAATCTTGGTGTCTAATTACAATTATATCAGGATGCATTGCATTTAAAGTCATTGCGGTATCTATTAGTGTTTCACCTTTCTTAATAGCTGAATTTGCCATATTCATTGACATAACATCTGCACCTAATCTTTTTCCAGCTAATTCAAATGAACTCTGTGTTCTTGTTGAAGGTTCAAAAAACAAATTAATTTGAGTTTTACCACTTAAGACATTTAATCTTTTGTTTTTACTTTGATTTAATTTGATGAAACTTTTAGCTTCTTCTAAAATAAAATTAACATCATTAATTGATAGATCTTGAATCCCTAGGAGGTGTTTTTGAGAGATTTTAATAGCTTTATTTATTTTGGTTGCCATTAAAATTAACTCTATAACTATTAACCATCACTATGGCAAGTATTAATTATTTAAAAAGTCTATTGCCCCTTGTAAAATAAAGGCCGCAGCATTTTGATCAATTGTTTTAACTCTTTTTGAAACGTTAACGTCTAATAAACTCGATAGATTAAATGCTCCAACTGTTGAAAGTCTCTCATCCCACAAAATTACTGGTAGGTCTATAGATTTTGATATATTTGATGCAACATCATTAACTGATTGAGCGGATCTACCTAGACTGCCATCCATATTAACTGGGTTCCCTACAATTATTCCACCAATATTATTATCTTTAATTATTATCTTAAGTTCATCAATTAGTTCGTTTGTGTTGGTTTTGTTTATGGTTTTAAAGGGTGTGGCTATGGATTGTCTTTCATCACAAATTGAGACGCCAATTCTTTTAGACCCTAAATCTAAACCAATAAATCTCACCTTATTTGTGTGTTTTATTTTAAAATCTTCAATTGTGATCATATTGTATATTTTATACTTAAGTGATAGTTTGCCGACATATTTAATTACCACATGACAATTGATCTTAAAACAATAAAGCATATATCTAAATTATCAAGAATCTCAGTTGATGATGCAAAAGCTAATAAATTAGCTGGAGATCTTAACTCTATATTTGATTTTATTGAAAAATTAAATGAACTCAATACTGATAATATTGAGCCTTTAACTTCTGTTGCAGAGACCACATTAAAATTAAGAGCCGACGAGGTTAAAAGTGAAAATATTAGAGATCAAATATTAAAAAACTCACCAGAGGAAAATGAAGATTTTTTTGTAGTACCAAGGGTTGTTGAATAATGTCTGATATTACATCACTCACTTTAACTGAATTAGTTAAAAATATTAAAGATAAAAAGATTTCTTCTGAAGAAACTACAAAAGCTTTTATTGATAGAGGAGAAAAATCTAGAGATTTAAATACATACATAACAGAAGATTTTTCTAATGCACTTTTGAAAGCTAAAAGTTTTGATCAAAAACCAAATTTTGATTTAAAACTTCCGGGTGTTCCAATAGCTGTTAAGGATTTGTTTTGTACCAAAGATGTTAAAACTACAGCAGGTAGTAAAATTTTAAATAATTTTATTCCACCATACGAGTCTACTGTTACTCAAAATATTTGGAATGAAGGTGCGATATTACTTGGTAAGTTAAATTGTGATGAATTTGCAATGGGCTCATCTAATGAAACTAGTTTTTTTGGAAATGTACAAAGTCCAATAGACAAAGGTTTAGTACCAGGTGGCTCTTCAGGAGGCTCTGCATCAGCTCTAGCAGCTAATTTAACGCCTATTACAATTGGAACTGATACAGGTGGCTCTATTAGACAACCTGCTTCATTTACAGGTACCGTTGGATTAAAGCCTACTTATGGAAGTTGTTCACGATATGGAATTGTTGCTTTTGCATCTTCATTAGATCAAGCAGGACCAATGTCTAAAGATGTAAAAGATTGCGCATTGCTTCAAGAAATAATTAGTACTTATGATGAAAAAGACTCAACATCAATTGATTTTAAAAGAAATGAATACAGTAAAGAATTAACAAATAATATTAAAGGTAAGAAAATTGGAATTCCTAAAGAATATAGAGTTGATGGAATGCCAAAAGAAATAGAGGATTTATGGACGAAGGGCATTGAGTATGCAAAAGATTGTGGTGCTGAAATTGTAGAAATTTCATTACCTCATACAAACTATGCTCTACCTACTTATTATATAGTGGCCCCTGCGGAAGCTTCTTCAAACTTAGCAAGATATGATGGTGTTAAGTATGGTTTTAGATCTAAAGGTGAAAACCTTATTGATATGTATGAAAAGACAAGATCTGAAGGTTTTGGTAGCGAAGTTCAAAGAAGAATAATGATTGGGACTTATGTTTTGTCCTCTGGTTATTATGATGCTTATTATCTAAAGGCTCAAAAAGTTAGGAAATTAATAAAAAACGATTTTGATGAAGCTTATAAAAAAGTTGATGCAATTTTAACCCCATCAACACCAAGTGCTGCTTTTAAAATTGGTGAAAAAACTAATGACCCAGTTTCAATGTATTTAAATGATATATTTACAGTTCCAGTGAATTTAGCTGGATTACCAGCAATTTCAATTCCAGCAGGAATAGATGTTAAAGGTTATCCATTGGGACTACAAATTATTGGTAAAGCTTTTGATGAACAAAATATTTTAAACATTGCTTATGCTATGGAAGAGAAAATTCAGTTTAAAAATAAAATTACTGACTGGTGGATTAAATAGATGACTAAAGATAATTCAGAATATTTAATTGAAAGACAAGATAATGTTTATGAAGTAGTAATCGGCCTTGAAGTTCATGCTCAAGTTACATCGAATTCTAAATTATTTTCATCTTCATCAACTACCTTTGGTGCTGAACCTAATACACAAGTAAGTTTAGTGGATGCTGCATTTCCAGGAATGCTTCCAGTTATTAATGAGTACTGTGTAAAACAGGCAATTAAAACGGGCATAGGTTTAAGAGCTCAAATTAATAAAAGATCAGTTTTTGATAGAAAAAATTATTTTTATGCAGATCTTCCACAAGGTTATCAGATCTCACAGTTTAAGTATCCAATAGTAGGAGAGGGAACAGTTATTCTTGATATGGCACATGGCCAAAAAGAAGTAGGGATTGAAAGATTACACCTAGAACAAGATGCTGGAAAAAGTATTCATGATATGGACCCACAAAATACATTGGTTGACTTAAATAGATCTGGTGTAGCTTTGATGGAAATTGTTAGCAAACCAGACATGAGAACTCCAGATGAAGTTAGTGCTTATATTAAAAAATTAAGATCTATTATGAGATACCTTGGTACGTGTGATGGAAATATGCAGGAAGGCTCTTTAAGAGCTGATGTCAATATTTCTGTTAGAATTAAAGGTTCTGATAAACTTGGAACTCGTTGTGAGATTAAAAATGTTAACTCAATTAAATTTATGCAAATGGCTATTGATTATGAAGCTAATAGACAAGTTGATTTAATTGAAGATGGTAAAACAATTGATCAAGAAACAAGATTATTTGATACTAAAAAAAATGAAACAAGATCTATGAGATCTAAAGAAGATGCTCATGATTATCGATATTTTCCAGATCCAGACCTATTACCATTAGAAGTAACAGATGAATTTATTGAAAAACTTAAAGCAGATATCCCAGAATTACCAGACGATAAGAAAAAAAGATTTATTGATGAGTTTAAAGTCTCTGCTTACGAAGCAACAATTTTAGTATCAGATATTGAAACAGCTAAATATTTTGAAGAGGTAGTTGCTAAAATGGGCAAAAACAAAGATATGAAGTTAGCAGTTAACTGGATTACAGGTGAATTATTTGCTGTTTTAAATAATAAAAATTTAGAAATATCTGAAAGCCCAGTAAGTGCCAAAAATTTAGCAAAGTTAATTAATCTAATTAAGAATGGAACAATTTCTGGAAAAATAGCTAAAACAATATTTGAATTGATGATTGATGGAGACATAGATCCTCAAATAATTGTTGAAGAAAAAAGTTTAAAACAGGAAAGTGACCCTAAAGCTTTAGAGGCGTTAATAGATAAAATAATTGATACTAATAGAGAAAAAGCTATTGAATATAAGAATGGTAAAGAAAAGCTATTTGGTTTCTTTGTAGGTCAAGCAATGAAAGTTTCAGGTGGTAAAGCTAATCCACAACTAATAAATGAAATATTAAAGAAAAAACTTCAATAGTCTTAAAATAGGTAGACACAAAGGACTTAAAATACCATGGGTAAAGCAATTAGAATTACTGAAAAGCTTGAAAAATATATAAATAATTTTAGTTTAAAGTTAAATCCCATCCAGCAAGAAATAATCGAATACAATAATACACTTGGGGATGTTAAGAGAATGCAAGTTGCAACATCTCAATGTCATTTTCTTCATTTAATTATAAAAACCTCTAACATTAAAAATGTACTTGAAATTGGTACTTTTACTGGGTTAAGTGCACTTTCAATAGCTTTAGCACTACCAGATGATGGCAAACTTATAGCGCTAGATAAAGACAAAGAAACCAACAAGATTGCAGTAAATTTTTTTAAAAAAGCTAATCTTAATAATAAAATTCAAACAATTGTTAAGCCTGCATTAGATAGTTTAGATGAATTAAAGAATAGTAAATTTGATATGGTTTTTATTGATGCCGATAAAATAAATTATAAAGAATATTATGAAAGATCACTGAAGTTATTAGATAAAGGAGGATTGATTATTGTAGACAATGTTTTATGGCATGGTGAGGTCGCTGATGAAGATAATTTAGATAAATTCACTGTAAATATTAGAGATTTTAATACTTATGTTGCAAACGATAAAAGAGTGGAACAAATCATTGTCCCTTTAGGTGACGGTATGACTGTTTGTAGAGTGATATAATGTTTGATGTTTTTGGTTTTTACAAATTTAAAAAACTCACTTCTTTAAAAAAAAATAAGATTTTACTACAGGATTATTTGATTAAAAAAAATATTCGAGGAACAATAATTATAGCTAATGAAGGAGTAAATGCAACAATCTCAGGAAATGCTAACGATCTAAAGTCAACTATCACCAAGATTAAAAAGATATTGAATTTTAAAAAGTTTGATAGTGAAAATATTTCAAAAAGTAAATTTCAACCATTTCATAAGCCAAAAGTAAAAATTAAAAAAGAAGTAGTTCCCATGGGTCTTTCTTTGTCATCAAAAAATAAGAAAAATAATCATATAGATCCTAAAAAATGGAATAAGTTAATTAATGATAAAGACACATTAGTTTTAGATTCAAGAAAACCATTTGAATATAATGTGGGTACCTTTAAAAGATCAGTTAATCCTGATGTTGCTAATTTTAGAGAATTTCCAAAATACCTGAATAAACTAAAAAAAACAAAACCAATTGCAATGTTTTGTACTGGTGGAATAAGATGTGAGAAAGCTTCAGTATTTTTAGAAAAAAAAGGTTTTAAAAATGTTTATCAGTTAAAAGGTGGAATTTTAAATTATTTAAAAAATATTAAGAAAAAGGAAAGTTTATGGAATGGGGAATGTTTTGTCTTTGATAACAGAATCAGTGTTAAACATGGATTAATAACTGGCACATACTCAATGTGTAGTGGATGTAGAAAACCGGTTTCACCAAAAGATAAGAAGTCTAAAAAATATGAGGAGGGTGTTTCATGCGTAAACTGTCATGATAATTTAACTCAAACTCAAAAAGAGAGATTTCGAATGAGACAAAAGCAAATAAACCTTGCTAAAAAGACTGGATCGAAGCATATATTTCAAAAAGAATTTAAATAGGAAAAATAATTGTCCAAAGCCATTAATTTAACTAAAGATCCAATTTGGGAATTACTTAGAAAAGTAACTATCCCAGCAAGTGTTGGTTCATTATTTCAAACATTTTATAATTTAGTTGATACATGGTTTGCGGGTAGAATTTCTGCAGAAGCTATAGGTGCTATTGCTAAGTCATTTCCCATATATTTTGTTATCATTGCTGTTGGTGTTGGTATTGGAGCTGCAACGAACTCATGTATTGGCAATTTATTAGGTGCTAAAAAAATTAATAAAGCTTCACTATTTATTGCTCAATCAGTAATTTTTTCATTGGTTACTTCTATTGTAGTTACTTTATTTGGATTAAACGCCTCTAATTTTCTCTTGAGTGTTATGGGCTCTGATACTGCTGGTATCGCTTTAACTAGAGAGTATTTAGATATAATTTTTTATGGAACATTTATAGTTATGATCCAAATCTCTTTAAATGGAGCTTTAAATGCACAGGGAGATACTAAAAGTTATAGAAATGTTCTTATCTTTAGCTTCTTTTTAAATATTTTTTTAAACCCATTATTTATCTGGGGATACGGAATTGTTCCAGCTTATGGTATAGGTGGCCTTGCAATAGCAACTGTTATCGCTCAATCTATTGGTACTATTTATTTAGCCTATAAAATTAACTCATGTAAATTAAGAAAGTATTTATCTATTAAATGCTTTATTCCTAAGTTTATTCTTCTTAAAGAATTGTTCGCACAAGCAATGCCAATTATGATTAGTATGTTGTTTATTGGAGTAGGTATTTTTAACATATTATATTTTATTGGACAATTTGGTGATCTTGCAACAGCAGGCTATGGTGCAGCTTTAAGAGTTGAGCAAGTCTTCTTACTTCCAGTAATTGGTTTAAATACAGCAGTACTTTCTATCGGTGGACAAAACTTTGGTGCTAAAAATTATAACCGTATTAGAGAGCTTTATACTAAGGCATTATTTTTTGGATCATCGTTTATGGCCGTAGCAGGTGTGGTTTTATTCTTCGGTGCAGAGTTTTTTGTATCTCAGTTTACAGATAATGTAGAAGCTATTTATCATGGTGCTATATATTTAAAAGTTGCTGCATTAATAGCTCCTATTTACCCAGTATTCTTTATTACAACAGCAGTCTTTCAGGCACTTAAAAAACCAATTTATAGTCTTTACTTAAGCGTTCTAAGGTTAACTGCATTTCCGTTCTTATCATTATGGTATGTAATTAATATTAGAGGAGGAGATTATGCGGATATTTTTTATACCATCATGGCAACCAATTGGTTTATGGGTATTGCGGTAATCATCTTTATTGGATATTTTTTAAATAATGTTTTTAAACAAAAAAAAAGTCATTTTTCTTATTAGTGTCTCAGTACTAATATTTATTTTAACTATTAACCAAGTCAAATCTCAAACAATCAAAATTGTAGATGGAGACACAATTCATCTTAATGGAGAAAAAATTAGATTTACAGGGATAGATACACCTGAATTAAAACAAACTTGCCTTAACGAAGGAGCTAAGGATTCTTGTGGAATTACAGCAAAACAAATCCTTATTGATAAAATTTCAAACAATAGCGTTGAATGTATTAGTGAAGGAAAAGATCAATACAAAAGAACACTGGCTGAATGTTTTGTTAATAACGAAAGCTTATCAAGTTATTTAGTTAGAAGTGGCTATGCATTTGCCTATAGAAGGTATTCAAAAAAATTTGTATCTGATGAAGATTATGCAAGAATTAATAAAATAGGTATGTGGTCTATGGAATTTGATTATCCTTGGGATTACAGAAAATCTAAGAAAAATTAAAGCTAATAGGGTAGTTCTGTTAACAGGTGCTCCAAAATTCTAGTTAATCTCTTGTTTATTAATTTTAAAGAGCTTTTCACCTAAAGGACTGATTGGGTCTTGAGGTGTGGGTTTGATTTTAGTTTTTTCCTCAACGATACTTAATAGTTTTTTAGCAAGTCCTTGACGTCTAAACATGGGGTTAACAAAAATATACTCCACTTCGGCTGTCTCATTATACCGAACAAAACCAAGTGTAGTATTAATGTTTTTAAAAGTAATAACACCATCATTTAGTTCAACATCATAGTCTAAATTACTCATTAATTATTACCATCTTGTTTAAGTTTTTTTTCAAATTTTCTTACTATGAAAGAAACAATTAATATCAAAATTAAATATTCCAAGATTAAAAATGTATAAATTTCTAATGGTCTATAGGTTGACACAACTAATTCATTTGCTTTTCTTGTTAAGTCACCAATACCTATAATTGATACCAATGAAGACATTTTTAATACATATACAAACTGGTTGCCTAATGCAGGAAGGATATTTTTAATTGCTTGTGGAAGAATTACTAATCTTAACCTTTTATAAAAAGTTAAACCCAGTGATGAGCCTGCTTCCCATTGTGATTTTTTAATTGAGTTTATTCCTGCTCTAAAAATTTCTGCTTGAAAAGCACTTTCACTTATTGCCAGCGCAATTATTCCAGACACAAATGGACTGAAACTTAATCCAGTCATTATAGGTAAACCATAATAAATCCATAATATTAAAACAAGTAACGGTATTGCTCTAACAATTTCCACATATCCAATATTTATGTATGTTAAAAATTTATTCTTAGCTAAAGAAGGAATTGCAACGATAAACCCTAAAATTGCAGATATAATTATAGATACTACTGAAATATAAATAGTTGTAGTTAAACCACTTAATAAAAATTTTAGGTTTGTTAAACCTTCAACATTGTTAGGTGAGAGAATAAACCAACCCAATTCCTGACCACTACAAGAGGTAAGGGGTAAAATTAAAAGTAAAAAAAGTAAATTTTTCACTCTTAAAGTTATAATGAATTAGAGATTAATATCTAATTTTTTATAAGCTTTTTAAATTATATTTAGCGAGTAGTTTATTAAAGAAACCAGAGGATTTTTTACTTTTGATCCACTCATTTACATAATCATTCCAAACTTGATCATTTTTACTAACCATCATTGCTAAAAAGGCAGGATTTTTTTCTCCATCAGGAACAATTGCTAATTGAGGGTACTTGACAACTAATTTATTAGCCTCTGTTGAACTTGTAATGTTTCCATCAGCTCTTCCAGCTAATACTTCTTGAAAGTCTCTTGCAGGTGACTCAACTGATTGTAATTTAGACAAAGGAAAGAACTCTTTAGCTTTTTCCTCTTGAGAAGTCCCAAGTGTTGTAGCAATCGTTACATCTTTATTGTTTAAAGATTTCCATGTTGAATATTTTTTTAAATTCTTTTTAAGTACCAATGGAACAGTTCCATACTTGTAATAAGAATCTGTAAATCCAGCAACTTCTGCTCTTTTTGGAGTTTTAGTGACACTTGTGGAAATATCATATCTTCCTGCGGTAATTCCTGAAACAATTGTTTTCCATTCAGTTGGTACAAAGGTAATTTTCACACCCATATCTTTTGCTAATTCTTGCATGACATCAATATCAAATCCCTTATATTTATTTGTAGCAGGATCTTTCATGGTCATTGGATCCCAGTCGCCTGTTGTTCCAACTTTTAACTCACCAGAGGATAAAATCTGTTCAAGTTTTGATTCTGCGTTAAGAGAGAAGGGTAAAAGTGCTAATAGCACCACAAGAAGTATTTTTTTCATAAACTTTATATAACAATAATTTTAATAAATATAAGCTTATAACCTTGACGCACTATCACTCAACCAAGAGTGTAAATGCTCAGAAAAAGACCTTCTAACAAATAAATTTACCTCATTAATCTCTTTATGATGAATAATTACATCAATATGAGATAATATTGTTTGAACAACTGGTCCTTTTTTTGTTTTAAAATCATTAAAATTGAAAGGGGAACCTGTAGCAAATAAATCAAAAACCTTACCACCTTTGATATTTAACATTACAAATTGGTCGCTAACATCAGTTACAGCGCCCAATTTAACTTTAGATATATTTTTAATTAATTCATCTTCAACTTGATAAGTGTTACTTTCCTCACTCACAGTTTCATTTGATATTAACATCCATTCATCGGGACTTAACCAAAATGCAGTTAATTTCTCTGCTGATGTAGACGTATTAGCCTCAGTGGGTAAAACCATATTAAGATTTTTACCTACTGCAGTAATAAAATCTTTTGTTTTACCTCTTATGATTAATTTCATAATAGGTTTGATTTCTTTAATTTCTAAATCAGAATATGTTATATCCCCTTTAATAGAAGTTTTATAATTAAGCATTTAACCTCAAATTTTCTTTGTCAAAAAAAACAGGATCAACAATCGTCACATTAATATTTTTATTTTCCATTGGGATAAATAATTTTTGACCTAGCATATTTTTTCCACCTCTAACTACTGCTAGGGCAATTGATTTATTTAAATTAGGGCTATAGTAACTTGAAGTTACATGACCTAGCATTTCAACTGGTTTTAAACTAGTGTCAGCAACTATCTGAGCTCCTTCTTCTAAAACTTCACTTGGATTATCTGTCAGTAAACCTACTAATTGTTTTCTATCTTCTTTCATGGTGTCAGACCTATAAAGAGATCTTTTACCAATAAAGTCATATTTTTTTTTACTAACAATCCAATCCATTTGTAAATCTATAGGAGTCATTGTTGCATCTGTATCTTGGCCAACAATAATAAATCCTTTTTCTGCTCTTAATAAGTGCATTGTCTCAGTGCCATAAGGAGTGATGTTAAATTCTTTACCTGCTTCCATGCATTTTTTCCATAAGTCTTCACCATAGTTAGCTTGGATATTAATTTCATAACTATGTTCACCTGTAAAACTAATACGCATAATTCTACATTTAATATTACCAATTTTTACATTTTTGAATGACATGTGTGGAAAGCTTTCATCTGAAAGATCAAGATCAGGTATTAATTTATTAAGAATTTTTTTACTATTAGGCCCACAGATGCTAGCTGTTGCATAATGATCCGTTACAGATGACAAATACACATCTAGTTCAGGCCATTCAGTTTGTAGGTAATCTTCTAGTTTTCCTAATACGTTTGCAGCACCACCTGTTGTTGTGGTCATAATATAATGATTTTCATCAAGTCTAGTTGTGACCCCATCATCGTAAACCATACCATCTTCATTAAGCATTAAACCATAACGACATTTTCCAATGGCAAGTTTTGACCAAGCATTTGTATAAACTCTGTTTAAAAATTCTGAAGCATCCGTTCCTTGAATATCAATTTTACCAAGAGTTGAAGCATCTAATATACCAGCGCTATTTCTTGCAGCTTTACTTTCCCTTTGAACGGCCTCATGCATTGTTTCATTATTTTTTGGATAGTACCAAGCTCTTTTCCACTGACCAACATTTTCAAATTCAGCTTTATTTTCTATGTGCCAGTCATTCATTGGCGTTCTTCTAAATGTATCAAAATATTCACCAACATTTCGTCCAACAATTGTTCCAAATGTTAATGGAGTGTAAGGAGGTCTAAACGTTGTAGTTCCAAGCTCACCCATCTTAACACCTGCAGTTTCTGCAATAATACCAAGGGCATGCATATTACCAAGCTTTCCTTGATCGGTACCCATTCCAGTTGTTGTATATCTTTTTACATGTTCAATCGATCTAAAACCTTCTCTTAGAGCAAGTTTTATATCTTTTGCAGTTGCATCATTTTGATAATCTACGAAAGGTTTTGTTTTTCCTAAAACTTTATCGGATGGAAGTAGCCAAATATTTCTAATCTCATTATCTTTAGGACAATTTATTTCTAAATTGTCAAATTCAGTTTCATTTATATTTAAAAATTCTTTTAAAGATTTTGTAGAATTTTTTATAACATCATCTAAATCAAAATCACCATTACAAGAACCAATGCTAATTTGAGCTGATGAATATATATCAGGAATAAATACTTGATCTTTTTCTCTAAATTTTAATTTACCTCCTGATTGAGTAAACAAATGAACGGCTGGCGTCCATCCACCTGCAGTTGCTAGGCAATCACAATCAAGTTCTATTTTTTCTGGATTTGCAAAAGATTGACCATCTTCTGACAATTCCATTATTGTAATTTTATTAATTCTTTTATAACCCTCAGTATTTACAACTGTGTGTGATCTATAAACTTTAATCCCTAAATCGTCAGCTTCTTTAGTAAATGCAGTTTTAGATTGCTTTCTAATATCTATGATTGCTTCAACTTTAATACCTTTTTTTTGTAATGAAATTGCACTTTCATAAGCTGTGTCATTATTAGTAAGAAATATATTTTTTTGACCAGTTGCAACACCATAATAATCTGCATACTTTTTAACTGCAGATGAAAGCATAATACCAGGTCTATCGTTATTATTAAATACCAGAGGTCTTTCTAAAGAACCAGTAGCAACAATAACCTTTTTAGCTCTAATTTTTAATAATCTTTGTCTTACTTCTTTATTTTTTTCATTTTTAGGAAGGTGATCAGTTAAATTTTCTCTAGCTAATAAATAGTTATATCCATGATAAGCAGCAACACTAGTTCTTGTTTTAACTTCTAGGTTTTCAATATTTCTTAATTCATTAATTTCATTTTCTAACCAAACAGAAGAATTTTGATCGTTTATTTTTACATGATCTGAATTTTGGAAAATTGTAGATCCTCCGATTTCATTTTTTTCATCAAGTAATAATGTTTTAAGATTATTTTTTGCAGCAGTTTTTGCGGCTATAATTCCACTAATACCAGCTCCAATAACCAAAACATCACAGTGAATGTATTTATGATCATATATGTCAGGGTCAGGAACTGTTGGAGATTTTCCTAGTCCTGCTGAATGTCTTATAACATATTCATACTTTTCCCAAAAATTAGCAGGCCACATAAATGTTTTATAATAAAAACCAGCAGGTAGAAGTGGGGATAAGAAATTATTTATACCTCCAATATCAAAGTCAACACTAGGCCAACAGTTTTGACTGTTTGCCTCAAGCCCATGATAGATTTCTAGTTCGGTTGCTCTAACATTGGGTTCTGTTAGTGCTGTGTTGTTATTAACTTGTACAATTGCATTAGGTTCTTCAGATCCTGAAGTCATTATTCCTCGTGGCCTATGATATTTAAAACTTCTTCCTACTAAATGAATCCCATTAGCTAGCAAAGCTGAGGCAAGGGTATCACCTTTGTATCCAAAATAAGATTTTCCATTGAATTTAAAAGAAACTCTGGAAGTTTCATCAATATATTTACTAGTTGTAACTCTTAAATTTTTTAGCATTAAATTATTTTATAGGAGGTTTTTCACCCATTTTATAAACAGCTTTAATTTGGTCATTTGAAGTATCCCTCACCATGTTAAACCACTTTCTACATCCGTGAGCATGGTTCCATCTTTCAAATTGAATTCCTTTAATGTTTTTTCTCATAAATAAGTATTCTGCCCATTCATCATCACTTAATTCCGTGGGTTGTTTAGGTCTTTCAATGTGAGCTTCACCACCAGCTTTAAATTCACTTTGTTCTCGTTCACCACAAAAAGGACAAGTAATTAAAAACATTAATGAGCTACCGCCGCTGCACCATGTTCATCAACAAGGTCTCCACTGATAAACCTATTTAAATTAAATGCAGCATTTAGTTTGTGCGGTTCATCATTTGCGATTGTGTGAGCAAATAAATCACCTGATCCAGGTGTTGCTTTAAATCCACCAGTTCCCCAACCACAATTAAAGTACAAACCTTTTATCGTCGTTTTACTAATAATAGGACTAGCATCTGGGCAGATATCTACAATTCCACCCCATTGTCGAAGCATTCTCATTCTACTAAAAATTGGGTAAAGTTCTAAGATTGCATTTAATGTTCCCTCAACAATATCGTGACTACCTTTTTGTGAATAGGAAACATAATCATCAGTGCCTGCACCTATTACTAGCTCACCTTTGTCAGACTGACTAACATATGCATGTACAGCGTTAGACATCACTACTGTATCAATAATAGGTTTAACTGGTTCTGAAACTAGAGCTTGAAGAGGTTTACTTTCTAAAGGTAATCTTAAACCTGCCATGTTTGCTAGCACACTTGAATGACCAGCAGCAACTACTCCAACTTTTTTAGTTTTTATAAAACCTTTGGTTGTTTCAATACCTTCTACTTCATCACCATTTCTTTTAATTCCTTTAACTTCACAATTTTGAATTATATCTACACCCATTTCATCTGCACCTCTAGCATACCCCCAAGCAACAGCATCATGCCTTGCGGTACCAGCTCTTCTTTGTAAAGTTCCACCCAGTACAGGATATCGAATATCTTGTGAGGTATTAATAATAGGGCAAAATTTTTTGACTTCTTCTGTGCTTAAGTAAACTGCGTCTATGCCATTTAATCTATTAGCATGTGTTCGTCTTTTTAAATCTCTAACATCCTGTAAGTTATGTGCAAGATTCATCACACCTCTTTGACTAAACATTACATTGTAATTTATTTCTTGAGATAAACCTTCCCACAATTTTAAAGCATGATCATAAAGACCAGCACTAGCATCCCATAAATAATTAGATCTTATAATCGTAGTATTTCTTCCTGTATTACCACCACCAATCCAGCCTTTTTCTACTACTGCAATATTTGTCATATTATGTTTTTTTGCTAAATAGTAAGCAGTTGCCAAACCATGACCACCACCACCAATAATAACCGCATCATATTCTTTTTTTACAGTGGGATCTTTCCAGGCTTTTTGCCAATTTTCATGATAGGAAAAAGCATTTTTGACTAATGAGAATATTGAATACTTATTTTTCATAATATTATTCAAGAATTACTTTATAAATATTGAATATTCAATACAATCGGTTATATCAATGTCGCAGTGGAAGAGTGGGTGAGAGGCTGAAACCAGTCGTTTGCTAAATGACCGTGCGGGGAAACTTGTACCGAGGGTTCGAATCCCTCCTCTTCCGCCATTAAAATAAAGGCTGATCCTTAAAAAAGTCTTTCATTTTAATAGGCTTTTTTTCCAAGATATATCTGTAAACGTTGTAATTTTCCATAACACGTTGAACATAGTTACGAGTTTCTTTAAATGGAATTAATTCAACCCAGTCTACAAAATCAATTTGTTTTTTTTGAGGATCTTTGTTTATTTTTTTCCAGTGTTTAACTCTTTTAGGACCGGCATTATATGCGGCGGTAGCAAAAGGGTAGGCACCATCATATTGTAAAATTAAACCAGCTATATAATGAGAACCTAGATTAATATTGTATTCAGGATCAGAAGTTAACCTTGATTTTGAATATGGTAGCTTTGCTTGTTTAGCAACTAGCTTAGCTGTATAGGGCATTATTTGCATTAATCCTTGTGCACCAACATGACTGTTTGCTCTCATATCAAACTCACTTTCTTGTCTTATAAGAGAAAGTATAAATGCTGTTTCTGGTATTTTTCTACCATTAACATACTGCGGGACACTTATAATTGGATAATTAAAAGTATTATGAAATCTTTTTTCATATGAGGCTAACTTTGACACTTGGATCGCAAAATCGTATCTTGATATATTTGTAGCAAGTTCAGCTGCTAAAATCTCACTTCCACTTGCAATATTGTCATTAGCCAAATGTCTCAGTATATTTTTGGTATATTTATCTTTATTTAATTCATTTAAAAGATGTGTAATTTTTACAAGCTCTTTATTGTAAAAATATTTTCGATAGTCATCTTCAACATCAGCTTGTTCTTCAAGTTCAAAATTTTGACTAGGGTTGATTTTTAAAAAGGCTAATTGACCATAGTAAGTTGTTAGATATTTTGTTGCTTCACGATACCAATCTTCTGATTGTCGTTTATCACCAATTTTTTCATAAGATCTACCAAGCCAATAAGCGCCTCTTGCCAAACTTATAGGGTAGCTAACGTTTTGATAAAAGTTATTGAAATGGTCAACTGCTAAAATAGGGTCATTTAAAAAACTTAATGCAATCCAACCACTCAACCATTCAGCCTCAGCAAACTCTGATCCTTTATCTAGTGAGTGTTGGCTAGCAACTTTATAAGCCGTCTCATATTTGTTTTTATAAATAAGAGCTCGTGACATGATTGCTCTCTCAACCCACCATTTATCTGGTCTCACTAGATAATCTTTATTATTTTTAATTGAAGACAATATTTCAAGTGAACTATCAATTCTGCCCCTTTTTCTTCTCCATTTAAGTCGGTCATGATTTAGACCAGCATCATTTTTGAATTTTTGTGGAACATTTTTTATTGCCTGGTCAACACCATAAGATTTACTCATCAAAATTTGTCTAGCTGTATAAAGTAGTTGATAATCTTTAGGTAAATAAGGAAGCATTCTTTTTAAATCCCAATATTTATTTTCCCATGCTAAATAATCAGCTCTATTTATATAATCTTTTGAGTCTAAATATTTTCTATATTTTTTACTTAAAGATTTCATGCTAGCTCTAGAAAGTTCTGCTGTAATCCAGCCTCTCTTAATTAAAGCAATTCCTTTTTCATTATCTCCAGTTTGTATAAAGCTTTCACCTAATACCAGCATACCATAGCCACTTAAGGGCTCATCAACTCCAAACCAATTAATAATTTTTTTAGGAGAAATTTTATCCGTTGAAAGTTTTTGTTCTGCTAAATATTTTATTCTACTTATTCTTGGGTAGTGTTTATTGTTTTGTATAAAAGTCATGTAGTCATAAAACGTAGCTTGGTTTCCTGTTGTTAATAAATGTCTCCATTGTATAAAATTATATATGGATTTATCTTTAGCATTTTTTGAATTTTTCAATGCAGTTGTCCATTGACTTTTTCCCATTGCCTGGATAGATTTTTTTGCAATATCATAGTCTTTTTGGCTGTAGTATTTTGATCTTTTTTGAACTTCAGATTTTTCACTTTTAACTATTAATGGCTTACTTTTAGGAATGAGAAAATTAATTTTTTTTTTATTTTTTTTGACTGTTACGATTTTGACTTCTTTTTTTTTTTGTGATGGTTTAGGTTTAGGTTTAAGGATCCCTTGAGATATCTTTTGCCTCTTAACTTCTTCATCTAAAATAGGTTTTTTTAAAGGAATTATTGATATTTCAGCAGCAAATATATTCCCTATAATTACCAAACTTAATAATAGTGATTTTATAAAAAAAATTATCTTTCTGGGCATAAATTTACTAAATGAATCTTTAAACTATGTTATAAGTATTTATGTTCAAAGGATCAAATGTTGCTTTAATAACCCCATTTAAGAATAATGAGCTAGATGTTGAGGCTTATATTAAGCTAATTCATTTTCAAATATCAAACGGTACAAACGGCTTAGTTCCTGCTGGGACAACAGGTGAGTCGCCAACATTAAGCCATGATGAACATCAAAAAGTAATAGATTTATGTGTTAAAGAAAGTAATGGAAAAAATATAGTTATTGCTGGTACTGGTTCTAATTCGACTAAAGAAGCAATTTCTTTAACAACTCATGCAGAAAAAGCGGGAGCAGATGCGGCCCTAGTAGTAACTCCATATTACAACAAACCAACTCAAGAGGGTTTATATCAACATTATAAAGCAATAAACGATAAATGTGGGATACCAATTATAATTTATAATATTCCTGGAAGATCTGTAATTGATATGTCTGTTGATACAATGGCTAGATTATTTGAATTGAAAAATATTGTTGGCGTTAAAGATGCAACTGGTGATCTAGATAGAGTTAATCAACAAAAAGATAAAATGGGAACTGATTTTGTTCAACTAACAGGTAATGATGATAACGCTTTAGAATTTAATAACAGAGGTGGGATAGGCTCTATAAGTGTAACCGCTAACATTGCTCCTAAGTTATGTTCTGATTTTCAAAAAGCCTCAAAAATAGAAAATAATGAAAGTAAGCTTGAAGCAATCAGGTTAGATAAAATTTTACAACCCATTCACAGCTCAATGTTTATAGAAAGCAATCCAAGCCCTGTTAAGTATGCTGCAAAACTTCTGGGTCTTTGTGATGATGAGGTTAGATTACCTTTAGTTAAAGTTACAGACCCAACCAAAGATATTGTTAAAGAAGCTTTAGTATCAGCAAATCTACTCTAATGAACAAGAAAGCCAATTCTGGTTTAAAAATTATTTGTTTAAATAGAAAAGCAAGTTTTAATTTTTTTTTTGAAGACTTAATTGAAGCTGGGATAGTTCTTAAAGGGTCTGAGATTAAATCTATTAGAGATGGAAAAGTTAATATTGCAGACTCTTATGCTGTAGAGAAAGACGGTGAAATAGTTTTAATTAACTCTCATATTGCTGCATTTAAGCAAGCCAGTTATTCAAATCATAATCCAACAGATGAACGAAAATTATTATTAAACAAAAAGGAAATTAACAAATTAATTGGTAAAATGCAGAGGGATGGCTTTACACTTGTTCCAACAAAGATGTATTTTAAAAAGGGAAAAGCTAAAATAGAAATAGCAGTCGCAAAAGGTAAAAAACAATTTGATAAAAGAGCTACTAAAAAAAATAGAGACTGGAATCGTGAAAAAGCAAGACATATTAGAAAATCAAGTTAAACAATCATACTTAGCAATAGGATCAAATTTAGGTAATAAAATTACCAACATTCATATAGCCTTGTCTGAACTTAAGAAAAATAAAATTAAGATAAAAAAAGTTTCATCTCACTATTTATCAAAATCTTGGCCAAATCCTTTAATGCCAAGTTTCATAAATATTGTAATAGAAATCGAGACAATCTTAACACCTTTAGAATTATTAAAGATTTGTAACAATATTGAATTAAAATTAGGCAGGGTTAGACTAAAAAAAAATGCTCCACGAACATGTGATATTGATATAATTGATTATGATAAAAAAATTTTGAATATAAATAGTGACAAGTTAATAATACCCCATCCAGAGATGACTAAGAGAAATTTTGTATTGCTACCATTATTTGAGATAAATAGAAGTTGGAAGCATCCAGAATCTAAGATTAATATAGTAAATTTAATTAATTCTTTATCAATTAAAGATTTAAGATCTATTAAACAAATATAAATTGGTGTTATAGTTAAAAATGATTAATTCAGAAGAGTTAATAAATAAAGTTAAAACTTATAATAAATTTTTAAATCCAGAAAAATTAAGTAAAGCATATAATTATGCTGTTAAAGCTCACGAAAATCAAAAACGTGATTCAGGTGATCCTTATTCAAATCACCCTATAGCTGTTGCTTCAATACTTAGTGAGCTAGAGTTAGACAGTGCTACTATTGTTACAGGGCTTTTACATGATACGATTGAGGATACTCACGCAACTTATGAAAATATTAAAGATGAATTTGGTGAAGAGATTGCCAATCTTGTAGATGGTGTAACCAAAATTTCTGTTTTTGAAAACCAAGCAACATCATCATCTAAAGCAGAAAATTTTAGAAAATTAATCTTAGCTACATCAAAAGACATAAGAGTATTACTTGTAAAGCTGGCAGATCGTTTACATAATATGAGAACTATTGATGCTATATCTAAAGTTGAAAAAAAAGAACGTATAGCGAGAGAGACAATGGAAATTTATGCTCCTTTAGCAGATAGAATGGGCATGCATAGAATTAGAGATGAACTTGAAGACTTATCATTTAAAGTTTTGAATAATGAAGCACGTGAACTTATTAAAAAAAGATTAGACGAAATTAAAGAAGACAAAGTAAATAGTTTTAATTCTATTTCTTTACAATTAAGTGAGCTTTTAAACGAACATAAGATTAATGCTGAAATTTTTGGAAGAGAAAAAACTCCATTTTCTATATGGAGAAAAGTTCAAAAAAAAAGAACATCATTAGAGCAAATTACAGACATAATTGGATTTAGAGTTATTCTTAATAGTGGAGAAGATTGCTATAAAGCATTAGGAATTTTTCATCAACACTGGAATTGTATACCAGGAAAATTTAAAGATTATATATCATCACCAAAAATAAACAATTATCAGTCATTGCACACAGCTGTGATAGGTCCAAATAGAAGACCTATTGAAATTCAAATAAGAACTATGCCAATGCATGAATTTGCCGAAAGAGGTATTGCATCCCATTGGAAATATAAATCATCTGAAAAATTTGACTCATTAACATGGAAAGAATATGACTGGTTAGCTGACCTTGTGGAAATTATTGGTAAAAATGAAAACCCTGAACATTTTTTTGAGTATACAAAACTACAAATGTTTCAAGAAAATGTTTTTTGCTTTACACCAAAAGGCTTAGTTATCAAATTACCAAAAGATGCAACACCAATAGATTTTGCATATGCTGTTCATACAAAAGTTGGCGATCATGCAATATCTTGTAAAATTAACGGTAATGACAGTGAATTACAAAACATACTTTATAACGGTGACGTAGTTGAAATCATAACCTCTAAAAATAAATCACCATCATTGCATTGGATACCAATTACAAAAACTGGAAAAGCAAGAGCTGCTATTAGAAGATACTGGCATTCTAAAGGTGAACAAAAAGAGGAAAGAATAAAAAAATACAATACAACACTTTGGATTTCTCTCCCAGATCAACCTGGTAAACTTGGTGAAATAACCACATCATTAGGCTCTCATAAACTGAATATATCCAGTGTAGAGATGAAAGAAAAAACAAAAGATTATATTAACTTCAGATTTAACCTTATTATTAGAGACTTGAAAAACTTTACAAATTTTATCAGTGAGCTAAAACAAAAAGATATTAAATTTAAAATCATTAGACATGAGGAAAAAAGAAATGCTTTCACACAAAAAATCTTTAAATATTTTAAAAAAAACTAATGCTCTTTTAGAAGGTCATTTTGTTCTTTCATCAGGTTTGCATTCACCTAAATATATTCAATGTGCCAAACTTTTAAGTTTTCCACATTTAGCAAAAGATATTTGCAATTCATTAGCAAAAAAAATTAAAAAAAAGTTTAAATCTATAGATTTGATTTTAGCTCCGGCAATGGGTGGAGTTATTATTGGTTATGAAATTGGTAAAATTTTAAAAAAAGAAACAATTTTTTGTGAAAGAGTTAATGGTAAATTTGCTTTAAGACGAGGTTTTCATATAAAAAAAGGATCAAAAGTTTTAATAATCGAAGACGTTATAACAACTGGTAAATCGAGTTTAGAGTGTGTTAAATTGATAACAAAACCTGGTGCAAAACTTATTGGTTTTGCTTCAATTATTGACAGATCAACTAAGAATTCATTAAAAATAAAAAAAAATATTATCTCACATATGAAGATAGATGTTCCAACATTTAAGAATAATAAATTACCTGAAAGTCTTAAAAATACTCCAATTACAGTACCTGGAAGTAGATTTATTAAATGAAAAGACTAGGAGTTAATATTGATCATGTTGCTACAGTAAGAAATGCAAGAGGATCTTTTCATCCTGACCCATTTACTATTGCCAAACATGTAATTAAATGTGGAGCACATTCGGTTACTATTCATTTAAGAGAAGACAGAAGACATATAAAAGATTCTGATGTTGTTAAAATTTGCAAAAGTAGAAAAATAATTACCAATTTAGAAATTTCACTCAATAAAGAAATAATTGATATAGCATTAAAGAATAGACCTAATTTTATTTGCATAGTTCCCGAAAAAAGAAAAGAGGTGACAACAGAAGGTGGATTAAATTTAATTAAAAATAAGAAAAAAATTAAATCTATAATATCATTATTTAATAAGAAGAATATTAGAACAAGTCTATTTATTGACCCAAACTTAAAAGATATTAAAATTGCAAAAGAATTAAATACTACTTGTGTTGAGCTGCATACAGGAAAAATTTCAAATTTAATAAAAGAAAATAAAAGTTATAAAAATGAATATTTAAAAATAAAAAAATGTTCAGAACTGGGCGTTAAACTTGGTATCGAAGTTCATGCAGGTCATGGTCTTGACTACAAAACTACCTCTATACTAAGTAAAATTAAAGAAATTACGGAATTTAATATTGGTCATTTTATAATTGGTGAGTCACTTACTCATGGTTTAAAAAAAACCATTAAAATTTTTAAAAAAATAACCAATAAATAAATATGAAAATTCTTGGTATTGGTGTTGATATAGTAGAAAATATTAGAATACATAAATATTTAAAAAATGTTAATTTTATTAAAAGAGTTTTTTCTAGTTCAGAAATATTGTCAGCAAAAAAAATAAACAATAAAAAATCTTTTTATTCCAAAAGATTTGCTGCTAAAGAAGCATTTTCTAAAGCAATTGGAACTGGTTTTAGAGAGAATTTGAATTTCAAGGATATAAGTGTAATTAACGATAAGTTAGGTAAACCCTCATTTGTTGTCACAGACAAAATAAAAAAAATTGTTAAAAAGCGATTTAAAATATCTTCCTTTAATTTCTTTCTGTCAATTTCAGATGAAAAAAAATATTCTGTAGCCTACGTGATTTTACAAAAAAAATGATATCAAAAAAAGTTATAATCGATAATATTAAAACAATTTTTTATGCTTTAGTTATAGCTATTGTTATTAGATCTCTTTTTATTCAACCTTTTTATATTCCCTCATCATCAATGGAACCAACGTTATTAATTGGTGATAGATTGTTTGTTACGAAATATTCTTATGGTTATAGCAAGCATTCTTTTCCTTTTAGTCCACCAATAATAAATGGAAGACTATTTTATAACAAACCTAAGGTTGGAGATATTATTGTTTTTAAAACACCAGCTGACAACAGAACTGATTATATTAAAAGATTAATTGGTCTCCCAGGAGACAATATTCAATTTATTAACGGCGATTTATTCGTAAATAATAATCAAATATTAAAATCTAGAATTTCCCAAAATGATAAAATTTATTGTGGAAATCAAACAATAGATGTTAATACATTTGAGGAAAAGCTTCCAAATGGAAAAACACATAACAGTGTATATTTAAAAAGTTATAGTTTTCAAAGTTCAGATAACTTTATAGTTCCGCCTCAACACTACTTTTTTTTAGGCGATAATAGAGACTGTTCTAAAGATAGTAGATATTTGACTAGTGTTGGATATGTACATGAAGATAATTTAGTCGGTAAAGCTCAATTTATTTTTTTTTCATCTGATTTTAGAATTGGAAATATTTTTTCTTTTTGGAAATGGCATAAGACAATTAGATTCGATAGGTTTTTTAAGAAAATTATTTAATGAAAACTAACCCCATAAAATTAGAAAAAAAATTAAAGTTAAAGTTTTCTGATCAAAAGATTTTTATTAAGAGTTTAACGCATAAAAGTTTTGATTCAATAAACAACAATGAAAAGATTGAATTCTTAGGGGATAGAGTTTTAGGTCTTATTATTGCAAAAAAATTACTAGAACTTTATCCTGAAGAAAAAGAAGGGGTGTTAGATAAAAAATTTGCTTCATTAGTAAATAAAAAAAAATGTTTAGAAATTGCAAAAAAAATAGAATTAGAGAAATATATTTTAGTTTTAAACCCCAAGAATAAAAAAATTGAAATTGAAGATAAAATTGTAGCAGACTGTTTAGAGGCTTTAATCGGAGCGATATATCTCGATAAAGGTTTAAATTTTACTGAAAAATTTATTCTTAATTTATGGAGCGAACATATTACAGCGAGTGTTATAACTCAAATTGATGCTAAGACAAAACTACAAGAATATTCACTTAAAATTTTCAAAGTTTTGCCTATTTATAAACTAATCTCAAATACAGGGCCCCGACATAAACCTCTTTTTAAGGTTGCCGTTAAATTAAAAAATACTAAATTTTTTACAGCAGAAGGAACTTCTAAAAAAGATGCAGAACAGAATGCTGCTTCTTTATGTTTAGAGGATATTTTTAAAAAATGAATTGGGACGATAGCGCTTATTTAGTTTCTAAAAATAAATATAGTGAAAATTCAATAATCGCTGAGGTCTTTACAGAAAACCATGGAAAAATCTCAGGGATAATTTTTGGTGGAACTTCAAAAAAAATCAAAAACTACTTGCAAATTGGTAATAAGATTTATGTAAACTATAATTCTAAAAGTGTTACTAGAATTGGTTATTTCAAAATAGAGATTTTAAAAGCTTTAACACCACTCTATTTTGATGAAAATCAGAAACTATCATGCATTACATCGGCAATGCACCTTATAAAACTTCTTACTGCTGAAGCACAATCTAATAAAGAAATTTTTAAATTAATTAATAAATTTTTTGAAATATTAAACTCTGAAAATTGGATTCAAAAATATATTTTCTGGGAGTTAGAACTTTTAAAATTATTGGGATATGATTTGGAATTAAAAACTATGGCTGAAAAAGTAATTGTTGATAGTGAAGTCAATTATTACGTTAAATCCTCAACTGAAAAAAAAAGTATTCCAAATTTTTTAATAGATGAAAATGATATGGATGTTAATTTAAATAATTTACTTAAAGGTCTCAAGCTTGTTAGTGATTACCTTGAAAAAAGTATTCTAAAACCAAATAATTTAAATCTTCCTACTTCTAGAACTCATTTTATTAATCTTTTAAAATAGTTATTTTATTAAATCTTCAATTCTATCTGCGTAATAGCTTACTATAGCGTTTGCTCCGGCTCTTTTAAAAGCAATCAAGCTCTCTAACACTGAGTTTTTATCTATTAGACCTTTTTTGATACTATTACTTAATAGTGAGTATTCACCTGATACTTGGTAAGCAAGAACAGGAATTTTAAAATTATCTTTAACTGTTTTAATTATATCAAGATAGGGCATACCGGGTTTAACCATAACCATATCAGCTCCTTCTTTAATATCTAACGCCACTTCTCTTATTGCCTCATTGCTATTTCTAAAGTCCATTTGATAATTTTTCTTATCACCCTTTAACAAACCTTTAGAACCAACTGCATCTCTGAATGGACCATAAAAACTTGAAGCATATTTTACTGCATAAGAAAGTAGTTGAACCATTTCATGACCCTCCTTATCTAAAGCTTTTCTTATTTTACCTATTCTTCCATCCATCATGTCTGAGGGAGCCAGAATATCACAGCCAATTTCTGCTTGTAACAATGATTGATTTATTAATACTTCAATAGTTTCATCATTTAACACGTAGCCTGATTTTATTAAACCATCATGACCATGTGAGGTATAAGGATCTAAAGCTACATCACACATAATACCAATTTCATTTTTATATCTTTTTTTAATATATCGAATGGCCTTACAAACAAGATTGTCTTCATTCAATGCCTCAGTTCCAATTTCATTTTTTTTTGTTTTATTTGTATAAGGGAACAATGCAACCATAGGTATTTTGCTTTTGATTGCTCTATCAACAATAATTCCAAGTTTATCTATTGTGTATCTATAAACATCAGGCATTGTTTTAATGGATTGTTTTATATTTTTTCCATCAATCAAAAATATAGGTAATATAAAATCGCTAGATGACAGGCTATTTTCTTGAACTAATCTTCTAGACCAATCATTTTTACGACTACGTCTAAGTCTTAAATTTGGGTAATTTCCTGTAATCATGTTTAAATCTGCTTTTAAAATGCGACAAATGTATTATACAAATATATATTAAAAAAGGTAGAAAACAACTGCATGAGCTTAGACAACAAAAACATAATTGACTTAAATCTAAAAAAAGATCAAAAAGTTTTAGATTTTAGTGATTTTCAAAAACAAGATATTAAATTTGATATTAATAAACTCCAAGAAGCTTATAACCAAATTGTTCAAACAAGAAAATTTGATGATGGCGGTGGTATTGCTCACTTTGGGGCTATTTGTTTAACACAAATTCCTGGAGATCCAGATTCTATTAAAGGAAGCAATGCTAGAGGCTCTTACTGGACAAAACCAGACAAATCAGGAAAAGAAGTTACTAGAGATGTTTCAATAGATGAGGCTGCATACTCTGAATTTATACCAGACTATGAAAACACTTATTTCAAGGAAGTATTTGATGCACTTTCTTCAAAATACAAATTAGGTAGAGTTAGAATTTTACTTAAGGAGCCAAGATCAACATTGAGTTGGCATAGAGATCCAGAGCCAAGGTTACATATACCTATAATTACAAACCCTGGTTGCTTAATGGTTATTGATAATGTTGCAAAACATATGCCTGCTGATGGCTCAGTGTGGGTAACTAATAATGTAAAATACCATAATGCCTTTAATGGTGGTGAAGAAAACAGAGTTCACTTGGTAGCCTGTGTTTTAGATTATAAGTTTAATTAAATTGAAAAAAATATTTTTATCCTCTGATCACGCTGGTTATAAATTAAAAGAATTAATTAAACTTCATTTAGATAAAAAGAAAATTAACTATACAGACTTAGGTCCATTCAATAGTGAAAGTGTTGACTATCCAGACTATGCTCATAAAGTTGCTAAAAAGGTTAAAACAAACAATAATCATGCAGGCATACTCGTATGTGGCTCTGGGATGGGAATGAATATTGCTGCAAATAGACATAAAAATATACGCGCCGCTCAGTGTTTTAATTTGAAATCAACTAAATTATCAAGATTGCATAACGATGCAAATATCATTACATTAGGTTCAAGACTTCTTACTAAAAAAACTGCTATAAATTGTGTAAGCGTTTTTTTAAATACAAAGTTTGAAGGTGGAAGACACGCAAAAAGAATTAAAAAGATTTAATTATGTCTAGTGAAAAAAACTATTTAAATGAAAATTATAAAAGCTTTTTTGAAGACAGCTTATCTGTAACTGATCCAGAATTACATAAAGCCATAAGTGATGAGCTAAAAAGACAACAACAACATATAGAATTAATTGCTTCTGAAAATATAGTTTCTCAAGCTGTTTTAGAGGCTCAAGGCTCTGTATTAACAAATAAATATGCAGAAGGATATCCTGGAAAAAGATACTATAATGGATGTGAGCATGTTGATGTTGCTGAAAATTTAGCCATAGAGAGATTAAAGAAACTTTTTGATTGCAAATTTGCAAATGCCCAACCACATTCTGGGGCTCAAGCAAATGGTGCTGTATTTTTGGCACTATTAAATCCTGGTGATACGTTTATGGGAATGAGTTTAAATTCTGGTGGACATATTACTCATGGATTAAAAATATCAATGTCAGGTAAATGGTTTAATCCTATAGGGTATGACGTTGATAAAGAGTCAGAACTTATTGATTATGATAATGTCGAAAAACTTGCATTAGAACATAAACCAAAACTTATAATTTGTGGTGGTAGCGCTTACTCTAGAGTAATTGACTTTAAAAGATTTAGAGAGATTGCTGATAAAGTAGGGGCATATTTGATGGTTGATATGGCTCATTTTTCAGGTTTAGTTGCTGGTAAAGGTTATCCTAACCCATGTGAACACGCACACGTAGTTACTTCAACAACTCATAAAGTTTTCAGAAGTGCTAGAGGTGGAATTATTTTAACTAATTATGAAGACCTGGCAAAAAAATTTAACACTGCAGTATTCCCTGGTTATCAAGGTGGACCGTTGATGCATGTCATCGCTGGAAAGGCTGCTGGGTTTTTGGAAGCTTTAAGACCAGATTTTAAAGATTATATCAAATCAGTTTTGGCAAATGCCAAAATTTTATCTGAGACACTTAAGAATAATGGTTTTAAAATTTATTCTGGTGGAACTGATACACACTTAATGTTAGTTGATCTAAGACCTTTCAATGTTAAGGGTAATGCCGCTGCTGAAAGCCTTTCAAATGCTAATATTACCTGTAACAAAAATGGAATACCTTTTGATTCTGAAAAGCCAATGATTACTTCTGGGATAAGACTTGGAACTCAAGCTGCAACAACTAGAGGCTTTGGTTTAAAAGAATTTGAGAAAGTAGGAGAATTAATTACCAAAGTTGTAAAAGGTTTGTCTAAAAACCCTGAGGATAACAGTAAAATTGAAGAAGAGGTTAGAAATGAAGTTATAGATCTTACATCTAACTTTCCAATCTATAAAAATTTAAAATAATGATTTGTTCAATTTGTAAAAAAGGTGAAACATCAGTAGTAGATTCTAGACCTACAGAAGATGGAACAGCTATAAGAAGAAGAAGACTTTGTGTGTGTGGAGCTAGATTCACAACTTTCGAAAGAGTACAATTTAGAGAAATAATGGTAGTCAAAAAGAATGGAAGAAAATCATCGTTTGATAGAGATAAACTTTCTAAATCAATTTATATAGCCTTAAAGAAAAGACCTATTGATACCGAAACTGCAGAAAAATTTATTAGTCGAACTTCAAGAGCTTTAGAAGAACTTGGTCAAAGTGAAATTTCATCAAATACAATTGGCACAATGGTTATGGAAGGTTTGAAAGATCTTGATCCTGTTGCATACGTTAGATTTGCATCTGTTTATAGAAATTTTAGAGAAGAAAAAGACTTTGTGCAATTCGTGGACAAATTAGATGTCTACAAAAAAAGATAAATTTTCAATTAAAGATAAAATTTTTATGGAGCTTGCCTTGAATTTGGCAAAAGCTCGTCATGGACTAACTGGAATTAATCCTTCTGTAGGTTGTGTGATTGTCAAAAATAATAAAATACTTTCAATTGGTCAAACAGGTTTTAAAGGTACACCTCATGCAGAATTTAATGCCATTAAAAATTCACATGAAAATATAGAAGGCTCAAAAATGTATGTCACCCTTGAACCATGTAGTCATTATGGAAAAACTCCTCCATGCACAAATATTATAATTAAAAATAAAATTAAAGAAGTTGTCTATGGAGTTGAAGATATTGATAAAAAAGTTAAAGGTAAAACTTTAAAAATTCTTAAGTCAAAAAATATTTTAGTAAAAAAAGATTTACTCAAAAAACAAATTAATAAATTTTATGCACCTTATTTTTTTAATAGAAAAAAAAACCTTCCTTATGTTACTGGTAAAATTGCAATTTCTAAAAATAATTTGATATATAGCAAAGATACTAAAAGAATTTCAGATATTCATACTGATAAATTTACACATTTTCTTAGATATAAAAATGACTCGTTAATGATTTCCTCCAAAACTTTAAATAAAGATGACCCAAAACTCAATTGCAGACTAGAAGGTTTGAGTAAATTTTCTCCTAAAAGAATAATTTTAGATAGAAACTTAGAAATTAAAAAGAATTCATATATTTTTAAAACAGCAAATAAAGACAATACTATAATTTTTTATCATAACGCCAAAGCTGAGGTGAAATTAATGTTAAAAAAAAAAGGTATAACTTTAATCAAAAGTAAATTAGATAAAAATAGCTTTGATATTAAATCAATTTTAATGAAACTCTATGTCCTTGGCTGTAGGAATTTATTAGTTGAAGGGGGAAATGATCTTTCTAAACACATTATTAAAAAAAAATTATTTAATGAATTTTATTTATACAAATGTAGTAAAAGTTTATCAAAGTTAGTTAATCATAAAGAGTTTGGTTTTCTTAAAGAACTAAAGAAAAATTATAAAAATAAATTGAAAATTAATAAAAAATTAGGCAAAGATGTAATTACACTTTACAAATAATATTATGTTTAATGGAATAATTTTTAATCAAGGTTTAATTACTAAATTTGAAAAAAGATCAAAAGGTATTAATATTTTTGTAAAAGCTGATTTAAAATTAACACGTAAAGATTTGGGCGTATCAGTTGCTTGTGATGGTGTTTGTTTAACATTAATCGATATTAAAAATCAGATAATGGAATTTTATCTTTCTGATGAAACTATACAAAGATCAAAATTTAAATTCCTAAAAATAAATGATAAAATAAATCTTGAACTTCCTTTAAAATTTGGCCAAAAAATATCAGGACATATTTGCCAAGGCCACATCGATGCGGTAGGTAAAATACAGAGCATTAAAAAAATTGATAAATCATATTTATTTGATTTTGAAATTCTTAAAAAAGAACGAGCAAATTTAATTGATAAAGCCTCTATATGTATAAATGGAATTTCTTTAACAATTTCCAAAGTAACCAAAAAAGGTTTTCAAGTTTGGGTTATTCCACACACCTTTAAGCTAACTAATTTATCTTCGTTAAAAAAAGGCAGTCTAGTTAATATAGAGATAGATATCTTATCTAAATACGTTAGAAATTATTTTAATGAAAAAAAATAATTATGCATCCATTGAAAGTATAATAAATATCGCAAAGAAGGGTGGTATGTTCATCTTAGTTGATGATGAGAAAAGAGAAAACGAAGGAGACTTAATAATATCAACCACTGACTCAAGTGCTAAAAATATAAATTTTATGGCAAAATATGGTCGTGGATTAATTTGTCTGGCGCTAGATAGTGTACAAGCAAAGCGATTAAATTTATCTTTGATGTCACCAATAAATCAATCAAGGAATAAAACTGCATTTACAATTTCTATTGAAGCAAAAAAAGGAATAACAACAGGTATCTCAGCAAAAGATAGAGCAAAGACAATTAAAATTGCTTCAAAAAAAAATGCAAATAAGAAAGACATAGTTTCACCTGGACATGTTTTTCCAATTATTGCGAAAGACGGCGGCGTTTTAGTAAGAGCTGGTCACACAGAAGCCTCTGTTGATATTTCAAAACTTGCAAAAAAAAATAACTCTGCAGTTATTTGTGAAATAATGAATGAGGATGGGACAATGGCAAAAGGCCAAGATTTATTCGATTTTGCAAACAAACATAATTTAAAGATAGGTAAAATCGAAGATCTTATTGCTTATCGTTTAAAAAAAGAAAAATTAATTAAACTTAAAAAACAATCAGATATTAAAGTAAAAAATCAAAAATATAAAATTCGAATTTATGAAAACCTTTTAGATGGATCTGAGCATTTTGCTTTGATTAAAGGAAATATTAAAAAAGGGATAATACCAAGAGTTAGAGTAATTTCTTCTAACGTAGTTCAAAATTATTTAATCAATCAACAATTACCAAATTCATTTGATAAAACTTTAAATTATTTTAAGAAATTTAATAACTGTGTTTTAGTTTTTATAAAAGATACAAATTTAAAATCTGTTACACAAACACTTAAGGATTATAAAAACAAAAATTTCTATAAAAAAGGAAATGATAAGCTTATAAGAAATTATGGTATTGGTGCTCAAATAATTAAAGATTTAAAGATTAAAAATATGATATTAATTACTAAGTCTCTTAAAAAAGTTATTGGTTTGGAAGGTTATGATATAAAGATTACTAAACAGGAAATTATTTAATGAAAAGAAAATATTTAATAGTTATTGCTGATTATTATAAAGATATATCAAAGGGTTTACTAAGTAGTGCAAAGAGCATATTACCCAAATCTAGTTTAATAAAAATTATTAATGTTCCTGGTGTTTTTGAAATACCAGTCACGATTTCAAAGAATATTAAAAAATATGATGCTTTTTTAGCTCTTGGTTGTGTTATTAAAGGCCAAACACCTCATTTTGATTTTATTTCTCATTCTTCAACTGATGCAATAATGAAACTTTCTGTAGATAGCAAAAAACCCATTGGTAATGGAATTATTACCTGTCTTAATATGCGTCAAGCTATAGCTAGGAAGAAAAAGGGTAGAGAAGCAGCTCAAGCTGTAATATCTGTTCTATCTCAATAACAATGAGAACTCCATATAATCCCAATCAAAGTCCGAGGGTAATTATTATCCAAAAATTATATGGAAATTTTTTTAATGATGACACAGACTTAACTTTTCCCAAACATAGATTTAAAAAATTCATTAAGGATGTTGTTTTAGGTACCATTGAAAGAGATGAAGTTATTAAAGAAGAGGTTAAAAAATATCTAAGTGAGGACTTAGAGTTAACTAATTTAGATCAGGTTTTTCAAGTGATAGTAAAATCTGCTATATTTGAGTTTTTATACAAACCTAAAGTTTCTTCTAAAATAATTATTAAAGAATATCTTGATGCATCAAACTTTTTTTTAGAAGATGGTCAAACTAAATATTTAAATGCAATATTAGACAAAATAGCTAAAAAAATAAGAACCACTAATGCATGAATTTGAATTAATAAAAAATTATTTTCAAAAACTTTCTAAAAAATCACCAAGTGCCTTAAATTTGAATGATGATGTTTTTTTTGATAAAAAAAATAAATTAGCAGTATCTGTTGATACATATACAAAAGGCAATCATTTCATAGACTTTAAAAGACCTGATCTTGTCATTAAAAAAATAATTAGATCATCAATTTCAGATTTAATATGCAAAGGTATTAAACCAAAATATTATTTTATTTCTGGTTCTGGTAATAAAAAAAGTTTTTCTAAATTAAATTTATCAAAAATCAGCAAATCACTTAATCAAGAACAAAATAAATATAAAATATTTTTAAGTGGTGGAGATACAGTTTTTTCTAACAAGTTAAGTTTTACAATTACTTCAATAGGTTTTGCCGATAATATTATCTATAGAAACAAAGCTAAACTTTATGATGATGTATATGTCTCTGGAAATATAGGAGACAGCTATTTAGGGCTATTAGTTTTAAAAAATAAAATTAAGCTTAATTCAAGATTAAAAAAATATTTTACTAATCAATATTTTATGCCAAATATTCAATTAAAATTAATTGATCAAATTAAAAAGTTTGCCAATACTTCAATTGATATATCTGATGGACTTATAGCGGACCTTGATAAAATGATTAATAATCAGAAATTATCTTATAAAATTTTTTTAAAAGATATTCCAATTTCAAGTAACCTAAAGAAGATACTTGCTCTTAAAAAACTATCTAAGATTAATTACATTTCTAATGGTGATGATTATCAGGTCTTATTTACAGCTTCTAAAAATAAGATGAGAATCATAAGAAAAATAGCTACTAATTGTAGAGTTAAGCTAACTAAAATTGGCACAATTCAAAGCCATGTTAAAAAATCATCCATTGTAGATGATGAAAATCGGCAAATTACCCTTAAAAATAAAGGTTATTTTCATAAGTTTTGAAAAGTTAAATATTGCCTTTTATTGCTTTTTTTGTATTGTCCGGACTTTAAACTATAAAATTTAACAACCAAACAACCAAAGGCAAAATGAACTCACTAATAGAAACAATATTATTATTTACCATAGCAGCTGGATCTCTTTCAATCGTTTATGGTTTTTTTACAGGAATGAATATCCTTAACTCAAGTGCTGGAAATGCCAAGATGCAAGAAATAGCATCAGCAATTCAAATTGGTGCTAAGGCTTATTTAGCAAGACAATATAAAACAATTGCCGTGGTTGGAGTTGTTGTTTTAGTTATTATTTGCTTTGTGTTCAGTCCATTAGTTGGTTTAGGTTATTTTATTGGTGCTACATTATCAGGTATAGCCGGTTATGTTGGAATGTTAGTTTCTGTTCAAGCTAACGTTAGAACTGCAGAAGCATCAAGAAAAGGTTTAGCAAGCGGTCTTGCTGTTGCATTTAAATCAGGTGCTGTAACTGGAATGTTAGTTGCTGGATTAGCTTTACTTGCAATCGCTGTTTATTACTATTTTTTATTAAAAGCAGGTATTGATGACAGAGAAGTTGTTAATGCATTAGTTGCATTAGGTTTTGGTGCTTCTTTAATATCAATTTTTGCAAGATTAGGTGGTGGAATTTTTACAAAAGGTGCTGATGTTGGTGCTGACTTAGTTGGTAAAGTTGAAGCAGGTATTCCAGAAGATGATCCTAGAAATCCAGCTGTAATTGCTGACAATGTTGGAGATAACGTTGGTGATTGTGCTGGTATGGCAGCAGACTTATTTGAAACTTACGCTGTAACAATTGTTGCAACAATGGTTCTTTCTTCGATATTTTTCTATGGTGATATAAATATGATGATCTATCCTCTAACTATTGGTGGGGCTTGTATTTTAACATCAATCTTAGGAACTTTCTTTGTTAAACTTGGAAAAAGTAAAAATGTTATGAACGCTTTATATAAAGGGTTTGTAGTTTCTGCTGTTTCTTCATTAATAATTTTATACCCTGTTACTGATTATGTAATCGGATTTGCAAGCGAATATACTGTTAATGGTAAAAGTTTTACTGGTATGAGTTTGTATTACTGTGGAATAATTGGTTTAGTTATTACTGGACTATTAATTTGGATTACTGAATACTACACTGGTACTGAATACAGACCAGTAAGAAGTATTGCTAAATCTTCTACAACTGGTCATGGAACAAACGTTATCCAAGGCTTAGCTGTTTCTATGGAAGCCACTGCTGTACCAGCTTTAATTATTGTTGCCGGTATATTAGCAACAAATTCAATCGCTGGTCTTTATGGTATCGCTATTTCAGTAACTACAATGCTTGCATTAGCAGGTATGGTTGTTGCTCTTGATGCTTATGGTCCTGTAACAGATAATGCTGGCGGTATTGCTGAAATGGCTAAATTACCAAATAGTGTTAGAAAAACTACTGATGCATTAGATGCAGTAGGTAATACGACTAAAGCTGTTACTAAAGGTTATGCTATAGGTTCAGCAGGTTTAGGTGCTCTAGTATTATTTGCAGCTTATGTTGAGGATATCAAACACTTTTCAGGTGTAGCAGGTTCAAAGCTTGAAGGAATTGTTGTAACTTTTGATTTATCGAATCCTTACGTTGTGGTTGGGTTATTAATTGGTGGAATGCTTCCATATTTATTTGGATCAATGGGTATGCAAGCCGTTGGTAGAGCAGGTGGTGCAGTGGTTGTCGAAGTAAGAAGACAATTTAAAAAATATCCAGGTATCATGAAGGGTAAACAAAAACCTGATTATGCTAAATTAGTAGATTTATTAACTTTAGCTGCAATTAGAGAAATGATTATACCTTCATTATTGCCAGTTCTTTCTCCTATTGTTTTATACTTTGTAATACTAGCTATAGGTGGTCAAGTTGCTGCTTTAGCTGCAGTAGGTGCAATGTTGTTAGGTGTAATTATTACAGGTTTATTTGTAGCTGTTTCAATGACTGCGGGTGGTGGTGCTTGGGATAATGCAAAAAAGTATATTGAAGACGGAAATCACGGTGGAAAAGGTTCTGAAGCACACAAAGCTGCTGTAACTGGTGACACTGTTGGAGACCCGTACAAAGATACTGCTGGTCCTGCTGTAAACCCAATGATTAAGATTACTAATATTGTAGCTTTATTATTGTTAGCTGTAATTGCTGGCTAAGAAAAGATTAATTTCTTTTTCTTTTACCTAAGGGGTCGTTAATTTTCTGTCTCATACTGGATAGAAAGTCGTATACAAATGTGTTTTTCTTGTATTGATTTTCAGTGGTTTGTTCTGCGAATTTCAATTCTTGCATATTAGTGAGATCTAGAAACTCTTTCGTTTCTAGAAGACCCATACTGTTGATTTCTAATAATAGAACATTGTTTACAATAATACTTTCACTGCCAAATTTTGTAAGAGATGAATTATCTGTTTTTCTTTCAATATAAATCCATAAATCATTGTCAAAAGTACTTTTAGTTGATGGTGAACCTAATAATTTTAAAATATCGTTTTTATTTGACTGATTAACAGTAAGTTTTTCTTGTTTTTTATTTAAAAAATGAACACCGTGGTGTTTTTCAACTTTTTTTAAAGTACAAGCTGAAATAAATAATGATATTATAATAAATACAAATAATTTTCTCATGGATAAAAACTATATAAATATTTACAACAATTTAGTTCAATTAACTAGAAATAAAGATTTGTATAAAGATTTTAAAAACCAAGACACTTTTTCTGATAGATTAATATTCTTTTTACTTCATTTTGCTTTCTTTTTGAAAGTTTATAAGGAAAATAATGATAAAAAAATACTACAAGAGATTTATGATTTTACCTTCAGACAAGTAGAATTAAGCATCAGGGAAATTGGTTATGGTGATCAATCAATTAATAAAAAAATGAAAGATTACCTAAACTTATTCTATGGAATGATCGACAAAATTCACAGTTGGGATGAATTAGATATAGAATCTAGAAACTCTATTTTGGTAAATTTTTTAGATAATTCATCTAATATTGAGTATTTGGTTAATTATTTTGAAAATTATAGGTTAAATTTAAAAAATAATACTTTAAATTCTTATATAAAAGGTGTAGTTAAGCACTAATTTTATTATGGCTGTACCTAAACGAAAACAATCACCGTCAAGAACTGGAATGAGAAGAGCTCAGAATATGAAGTTCAAATCTACCAATATTGTTGAGGACAAGAAATCTGGAGAATACAGATTACCTCATCACTTAGATCTAAAAACAGGCATGTATAGAGGTAGACAAGTTTTAGATCCTAAGGAATAAAAGTCCAAAATTAAATGAGCAAAATAATAAAAATTGCAGTTGATGCAATGGGTGGAGATAATTCACCAAAAAAAATTATTGATGGAATTAATCATCATTATAAAAGTAACACTAATACTTTTTATCAAATTTTTGGTGATAAGGAAAAAATCCAAAATTATATCAATCAATTACCCACATCTTCATTTGAAATAATTCACACCAAAGATTTGGTTAAAGGAACTGATAGTCCTTTAGAAGGAGCTAAAAGAGGAAAAAATACTAGTATGTGGTTAGCCATACAAAGTGTTAAAGAAAAAAAATCTGACATAGTTATTTCTGCCGGTAACACTGGAGCATTACTTGTTATTTCAAAACTTAATCTAAAGATGATTGAAAACATTGATAAACCAGCTCTTTCTGCTTTATGGCCAAATAAAAAGAATATGAGTGTAGTGTTAGATTTAGGAGCTAATATCGAATGTAGTCCAAAAAATTTAATTGATTTTTCTATAATGGGATCTTCGTTATTTAAATCGTTATATCCTGATGATACCGCTAAAGTTGCTTTATTAAATATAGGGTCTGAAGAAATTAAAGGTAATGAGACTATCAAAGAAACTTACCAACAATTAAATCAAAGAAATAACACTGACTTTGATTTTAAGGGTTATATAGAAGGTAATCAGTTAATGAATGGCGATGTAAATGTTATCGTTGCAGATGGATTTACTGGGAATATTGCTTTGAAGACAGCCGAAGGTACTGCAAATTTTATTACCAGTGAATTAAAGAAAGCCATGACAGGTAATATTATTGGTAAAATTTCATCTTTACTAAATATTTCAAATTTAAAAAAATTTAAAGAAAGATTAGATCCAAGACTTTATAATGGTGCAATTTTCATAGGTTTAGATTCTCCTGTTATTAAAAGCCATGGTGGAACAGATTATATAGGTTTTTCAAACTCATTAAGTGTTTGCACTAGAATTGTCACTGGAAATTTAATAGAAAAAATAAGAAACAACATAAGTTAATGAAAAGAACTAACTTAACAAAAAAAGATCTTATAAATTCAATTTATATGCAAATTGGTTTTTCAAAAAATATATCTGAAAATTTAATTGATGATTTTCTAATTACAATAGTGGACAATTTAAAAATAGAAAAAAAATTAAAGCTCTCTAAATTTGGTACTTTTTCTATAAGGGCAAAAAAAAGTAGAATTGGACGAAATCCCAAAACAAAAGAACAAACAACTATATCTAATAGAGATGTTGTTTTATTTAAAGCTTCTAAGGAATTTAAAGATTTGGTAAATTCTAAGAATGATTCATAAAAATAGTGATGCTTATAAGTCAATAGGTGAGGTTGCTAAAATTCTTGGTCTTGTAAACAAAAAAAAAGGAACCTTGAGTACTCATACTATTCGATTTTGGGAGAAGGAATTTAAGCAAATTAAGCCAAAAATTTTAAATGGTAATAGAAGATATTATAATAATGATACTATTGAGGTTTTAAAAAAAGTTAAATATCTACTCAAAGATCAAGGAATGACAATTATTGGTGTTAAAAAAGTTCTTAATTCTGATAAATCATTAAAACTTGACGAATTACCAAATAATTCTATAAATGCTGATTATAATTTAAAAAATAAACTTAAGAAGATTTCTGATTTAATAAAAAAAATAAAAAGTTTAAAATAAAATGGCAAAAAAAACGCACGTTAAAGTTAGATTAGTACCAGAGGCTAAACCTGATAGTCCTTTTTTTTATTATGTTAAAAAACCTGCGGGTGGTGAAAAAGCTAAAGTTAAATTGTCTGCAAAGAAATATAACCCTTCTACAAGAAAACATGAAATGTTTGTGGAAAAAAAATTACCTCCACACAGTAAATAGTACTATTTTTTTCTAAAATTTCTTTTTTCGTAATCAATAAAAGACCAAATCATATTTTTCCAAATTCTATTAGTGATTTTTGGGTCAATATTAGTTTGTATTGATTTTTTTTTAATTTTTTTAAGTATAAAATTGATCCTTTTTTGATCAATTATTTCTTTTTTATGGATTTTTACTTTTAGCACTTCATTGACTAATGAAGATCTTTTTTTGATTAATTTAAGTAAATCATTATCAAGTTTATCAAGCTTAATTCTAATCTGATTTAGTTTTTTTTTATTTGTAGGCGACATTTATTCAATTGGTTATTAAGATAATTATTATAAGTATAATTTATGTTTGTAAATAGCGACAACTATATAAAATATTTAAAATTGTGGTTAATAACTTTATTTTCATTAATTGTTCTTATGGTAGCTGTCGGTGGTCTTACTAGATTAACAGACTCTGGTTTATCAATCACAGCTTGGGAGCTTTTTACTGGAATACTCCCACCTATGAATATTAATGAGTGGAATTTTTATTTCACAGAATACAAAAAAATTCCTGAATATAAAAATATTAACTACGGCATGTCCTTAGATGAATTTAAAGTTATTTTTTATTGGGAGTATGCTCATAGATTGTTAGCAAGATTTGTAGGTTTGTTTACTTTAGTGCCTTTGCTTTTCTTTACTCTCTATTTTAAAAAAACTCTGCATTATTCTAATAAATATTATTGGATTTTTTTCCTTGTGTGTCTTCAGGGGTTCATCGGTTGGTATATGGTATCTAGTGGATTAATTGAAAATAATGACGTTAGTCACTTTAGACTTAGCATTCATTTATCTTTGGCTTTATTTATTTTATGTTTAATTTTTTGGTATATTTTAGATATTCATAAAATTAAAAAATTTGAAAATAAAATTCCAAATTTATTTTTATTATTCATACTTAAATTGATAGTTTTGCAGATTGTATTGGGTGCTTTCTTATCAGGTTTAGATGGTGGTCTCATCTATAATTCATGGCCTGATATGAATGGTAGTTTTTTTCCAAATGATGTTAGTTATGGTGATTTAATTACTACTCAATTATTTAACAACCCATCAATTATTCAATTTTTGCATAGATCAACTGCATATTTGCTTCTATTTTTTATAATCATTTTAAATTTTATCTATTTTAAAAAACAATATGATTTTAAATATGTATTATTTTTTGATGTTGCTATCTTGTTTCAAATTTTTTTAGGAATTATAACTTTGATTTCTGGTGTAGAGATTACATACGCTTCACTACACCAGCTAGGTTCAATATTAGTTTTGAGTTCTTATTTTTTGATATTATATAAAAACTCTAACTAACTGCTTTCAAATTTCCTTTAGAAGATTTATTTAAAGCTTGGTCTAAATCCTCAATAATGTCATCTATATGCTCAATACCAATACATAATCTTACGTATCCAGGAGTTACACCTGAGGCTAACAATTCTTTTTCTGTTAACTGACTATGTGTTGTTGTTGCAGGATGAATTGCTAAACTTCTTGCATCTCCAATATTTGCAACATGATAAAACATTTTTAAAGACTCGATAAATCTCTTACCTGCTTCAATACCACCTTTGAGCTCAATACCAACTAAACCACCATTTCCTTCATTAAGGTATTTTTTAGCACGATCAGCAATTTTACCTTCATGTTCTGTTGGATAGATTACTCTTGTTACTTCTTTATTTTTCTTTAAATAGTCAACAACTTTTGATGCATTTGAGCAGTGTTGTTTCATTCTAAGAGCAACTGTTTCAAGCCCTTGAATAATTCCAAATGCATTGTCAGGTGATAGGGCAGAACCAAGATCTCTTAGTAATGTAACCCGCGCTCTTACTGCAAAAGAAACATTAGCCCCAGTTAATTCTGGAACCACTTTTCCCCATATAGCTCCACCGTAACTTGCGTCAGGTTCGTTAAATAAAGGTTGTCTTTTGGGATCAGCTGTCCAATCAAAATTACCTCCATCAACTAAAGCTCCACCCACAACTGTACCGTGACCACCTATATATTTTGTTAATGAATAAACTACTACAGCAGCACCATGTTCTAAAGGTTTGCAAATTACAGGGGCAGCTGTGTTGTCCATTATTAATGGTATATTGTATTTTTTACCAATATCAGAAACTTCTTTAATTGGAAAAACTCTCAAATAAGGATTTGGTAAAGTCTCACCATAAAAAGCTCTAGTTTTATCATCAACAGCTTTTTCAAAGTTTTTTGGGTCAGAAGGGTCTGCATATCTAACTTCAATACCAAGTTTACTTAATGTATGTGTGAATAACGAAATAGTACCTCCATATAAATCCGTAGAGCTGACTATATTATCTCCGGCTTGTGCAACGTTTAAAATTGCAAAAGTTGATGCAGTTTGTCCAGATGCTACTGTTAAACAGGCTAATCCTCCTTCTAATGAAGCAACTCTTTTTTCAAGAGCATCATTTGTTGGATTCATTATTCTTGTATAAATATTTCCAAATTCCTTAAGAGCAAACAAATTCGCAGCATGTTCAGTACTATCAAATTGATACGATGTTGTTCTATAAATTGGAACTGCTACTGCTTTGGTTGTTGGATCACTTCTATAATCACCACCATGTATAGCTATAGTCTCAGGGTTTTGTCTTTTTGTACTCATCTTAATACTCCTTTTTTAGTACTTTTGCTTTATGCAAGGCGTACAATACAGTTCAAATGCGCCTACCGATAATGTGGGTAAAAAATCCTTTTTAGCAATAACTAGCCTGCAATAGGAACAAATCGGCTATATAGAAATATCATTTAAGCAAGATATTGCAAGGGAAATATAAAATTGACATTATATCTAATAATAGTATTAATCCTCGCACAATGACAAAATTTCTAAAAAGTGGTGATTTAAACAGTAACTGGTTTGAGATAGATGCTAAAAATGCTGTAGTTGGCAGATTAGCTTCTATTATTGCTATGATTATTAGAGGAAAAAATAAAACAACTTTTACACCTCATATGGATGATGGTGATTTTGTTGTTGTTAAAAATGTTGAACAAGCAAAGTTCACAGGAAAAAAATTTAAAGATAAAAAATATTATAGACATACTGGTCATCCAGGTGGAATTAAAGAAATTACTCCTGAAAAGTTATTAGAAAAAAATAAACCTGGCGAGACATTAAAATTAGCTATTAAAAGAATGTTACCTGGGGGAGTTCTAGGAAGAAAACAGTTAACTAAAGTAAAAATTTATGCTGGTGAAGAACACCCTCATGCAGCACAAAACCCAAAACTTTTAGACCTAGGTAAATTAAACAGTAAAAATTTAATAAGAAATTAATATGGTAACAGCAGCTACACCAAATAAAGTATCTCCAAAAAAACCTAAAATTAAATTAGATTTTAAAGATAGTAAATACGCAACCGGTAGAAGAAAAAAATCTATTGCAAAAATTTGGGTGAAAAAAGGTACAGGTAAAATTTACGTTAATGGCAGAACTATGGATGAGTATTTCACTAGCGGAAGTCACAAAATGCAAATCACAAGACCATTTGAGATTATAAACCAAGCAACTGATTATGATGTAAGATGTAGCGTAGCAGGTGGTGGTCACACAGGTCAAGCTGGTGCAATGGTTCATGGTATTGCTAAAGCATTAATCTTATTTGATTCAGAGAATAGAGCAGTACTTAAGACAGAAAAGCTTAATACTAGAGACTCTAGATCAGTTGAAAGAAAAAAACCTGGTCGTAGAAAAGCAAGACGAAGCTTCCAATTCTCGAAAAGATAATTCTTTTTTAACTCTAAACTGTTATAATAAAAAAATGCCTAAGCTTAATGTTTTAGTTGCTGGATCAACAGGTTATATTGGTGTTCAATTAATTAAATTATTAGTTAAACACAGCAATGTTAACATTAAATATCTTTGTGGTAATACGTCTGTTGGAAAAAATATCTCTAGTTATGAAAAATCATTAAGTTCAAAAAAATTACCTAAAATTATTAGATACAATAAAGAACTTTTAAAAAACATAGACCTTGTTTTTACAGCTCTACCTAATGGTGAAGCACAAGATATTTCAAATGATTTATTAAAACACAATATATTAATTGATTTAGCTGCAGACTTTAGACTTAATAAAGCATCAAATTATCTAAAATGGTACAAACAAAAACACAGATCTGTCAAAAATATTAAAAAATCAATTTATTCATTACCAGAAATCAATGGTGACAAATTAAAGAAATTTAATATTATTGGATGTCCAGGTTGCTACCCAACATCAATACTTTTACCACTTATTCCATTAGTTAAGAAAAATTTAATAAAAACAGATAATGTTATTATAGATTCAAAATCTGGTTACTCTGGTGCTGGAAGAGGTGTGCATAAAAAATATAAGGATAAAAATCTTTATGAATCCTTAAGCGCTTATGGTGTGGGTTTCCATAGACATAACTCTGAAATTCAACAAGAAATCGAAAACTACACTAAAAAGAAATTTTCTTTTACATTCACACCCCATTTAACACCAATGTTTAGAGGGATACTTAGTACTATTTACTTAGACCTTAACAAAGGTGTAGGTATTAAAAATTTAGAAAACACTTTAAAGAGTCAATATTCAAAAAACAGATTCGTTAAAATTTTAAAAACAAATTCATTGTTAAGTACAAATGACGTAATTAACACAAATAATTGCTCTATAGTAATTTGTAAAACTAAGTATAAAAATAGAGTTATTATTTTATCTGTTATTGATAATTTGATTAAAGGTGGAGCAGGTCAAGCAATACAAAATATGAATATCAAATATGGTTTTAATGAAACAAAAGGATTAATTTGAAATACTTATTTTTATCCCTAATTGTATTTTTAACTTCGTGCTCATTAAACAAAGAGTCTACTTATTGGAATGAAGATCCTATTAAAAAGTCTAATGATGACAAAAAACTTTCTCAAATATTAAAAAAAACAGGTGATTACAAATCAATGACTTTTGATGAATTTAACCTCTTTCTTAAAGATTATTCAGAAAATGCAGAATACCCAGATATTAACCAATAGATGAAAAATTTAATAAACATTGCTGTCGTTGGTTTAGGACAAGTTGGTATTTATTTGTTAAATGAGCTTAATACTAAAAAAAAAGATATTGAACTTAAGACAGGTAAAAAGATTAACGTTGTAGCTGTTTCAGCAAGAAGCATTTCTAAAAAAAGAAGATTTAAAGTTAATAAGAAAATATTTTTTAAAAACCCATTAGAAATCTTTAATAAGACCAAAGTAGATATTTTATTTGAAGCCATAGGTTTGTCAGACGGGATTTCAAAAAAAGTTGTTGAAACTGCTTTAAAAAATCGAATACATGTAATCACTCCTAATAAAGCACTTATCTCTAAACATGGTGATTATTTGGGAAAATTAGCAGAGGAAAATAATGTTAATTTAGAATTTGAAGCATCTGTTGCTGGTGGTATTCCAATATTAAGAACTATTAAAGAGGGTCTTGCAACTAACAAAATTTCTAAAGTTTATGGAATTTTAAATGGTACTTCTAATTATATTCTTTCAGAAATGGAAAATTCTAATGATAGTTTTTCCAACGTATTAAAAAAAGCTCAAAAATTGGGATACGCTGAACCAGGTAACCCTAAATTAGATTTAAATGGTTTTGATGCATTTGCTAAAGTAAGAATTTTATCTGCTCTAGCTTTTAATACTAAAATTTCAAAACATAAATGCTTAATGGAAGGTATTGAAAAAATTGAATTAAAAGACATAGAAATTTCCAATCAATTAAATTTACGTATCAAACTATTAGGCATTTCAGAACTAATTAATGGTCAACTTTTTGAAACTGTACACCCATGCTTAGTTAGTAAAAATTCGTACATAGGTAACGTTGGTGGTGTTATGAATGCTGTTATTCTCGAAGGAAAACCTGTGGGTGAAAGTATATTGCAAGGTGAGGGAGCTGGTCCTGGTCCAACGTCATCATCTTTATTATCAGATTTACTTTCAATTTTAAGAGGTAATATTAAGAAACCATTTGGTATTCCTGGCAATAAACGTAAATTAATTAAATGTTACAACGTTGATAATTATGTGAATTCACTATATTTGAGATTTGAAGTTAAAGACAAACCAGGTGTTTTATCAACAATCACAAACCGACTAGCTAAGTATAAAATTTCAGTAAAAAGATTAATCCAAACTCCTGACAAAAAAAATAATAAAGCTACTATTGTTATTATTACCCATAAAACTAATGAACTTAATTCCAAGAACTGTCTTTCTGTTTTTAATAAAGACAAAAATATTCTTAGATACCCAACATTGATTAGAATTTATAATTAATGGAAATATATCTAAAACTGTTTGAGGTTTTATTTCCTGTCTTTTTTGTTGTTGGTATTGGTTATTATCTTGGCAAAAATAATCCGAAATTAGATACATCTTTTATTACTACCTTTGCAGCAAATATTGGTACTCCAGCAATGATAATATATTCTTTAACATCAACTGGAATGTCTTATGACATTTTTAAAAATTATTTTTGGTACTATTTGATAGCAATTTTTATTTTTACAATAGTAGGTATAGTTTTTTTATTTTTTTTAAATACTAAAGATATTATTCGTGAGTTACCCCCTTTTGTTATGCCTAATACTGGTAATATGGGTTTACCAATATGTTTATTCGCTTATGGCACTCAAGGTTTAGGTATCGCTGCTGCAATTTCAGCCTTAATAGTGCTATGCCATTTTACTCTTGGAGTATTTCTTGCTGATAGAAAATTTGATTTAAGTGTAATTCTTAAAAACCCACCTTTTTATGCAATTATAATTTCAGTAATTTTCCTATACTTTAGAATAGAACTTCCTCTCTTTGTTGAAAATACAACTTTTCTGCTAATGTATGCTACGATTTTTTTAATATTAATGTCTTTAGGAATTGCTCTTACTCGTTTTAAGGTTTTTTCATTCAAAAAAGCACTTATATCATCAATAGGAAGGGTAATACTTGGCCCAATAATTGGTTTTTTAATAATAAAATATTTTAACCTTTCAGGTTTTGCTGCCGGTGTTCTATTAATTCAATGTTCAATGCCCAGTGCTGTTTTAAATTATCTTGTAGCATCAATTTATTCACCAAAAAAAATTGTAGATAGCGTTGCTAGTACCATTGTTGTTTCAACAGTCATGTCTTTTTTTACTATTCCAGTAGTCGTATTCTTTGCTTTAAAATACTTTAATTAAACTGTATCAATTGGCTTATGAAAGCCATCACATTTAACCTTTTAGCATGGGTAATGCTTCCAATCATGGATGGTTTTGCAAAGTATTTAAGTGCCGATATGCCCGTTTTACAGATCACGTGGGCTAGATATTTTTTTACGGTCGCATTCACTCTTCCAATAATGTTCTTGTTTTATAATAAGCAGCTTGTATGGACTGATAAACCTAAGTTACAAATAATAAGAGGGTTAATACTACTTTCTGCTAATATTTGTTTTTTCTACGCAATTTCTGTTATCTCTTTAGCTAAAGCTCTGACACTTGCTTTTGTAGCACCTTTAATTGTTACTGCATTTTCTCCTATATTTTTGGGTGAGAAGGTGGGTATAAGAAGGTGGACTGCTGTTATTATAGGATTTATAGGCTCTCTAGTGGTTATAAGACCAGGTTTTGTGGAGATTAACTTGGCCAGTCTAGCTGCATTAGGAACAGGTGTAATGTATGGGTTCTATTTAATAATTACACGTAAATTGAGCACTTCAGATAACCCTTTATTAACTTTATTACTAACTGGATTAGTTGGGTTAATCGCCGTTTCAGGATTAATGCCATTTGTATGGGTTAATCCAACCCCTTCTCAATGGTCTATGATGGCCTCAATAGGCGTATTTGCCTGTATCGGGCACTTATTTCTTATATTATCACTTAAATACGCTGATGCCTCTAAATTGGCTCCATTTAGCTACTTTGAAATCATTACTAATATAATTATTGGGTATTACTTCTTTAGTGACTTTCCTGATAATTGGACATTCCTAGGCTTATCCATTATTATTATGAGTGGAGTTTATATCTCTAGGAGAGAATCTTATATTAAATCCTATTAACTAGGTATTATTTGTTTACTAATATCTAATATTATACATTAATAGTATAATATATACTACTGTAATTATTGCTTTAATCATAATATAATTAATTTCTAAAAATTACAGATAAAATATAATAATATTTAAAAATAGTTAAATTATAGTTACTAAAATAGCTTAAAAATAAAATAAAAGTAGCATAAATCTATTTTTCTAACGTTGAAAAAGCGAGAATTGGGTAATTTTAATTTTTAGTAAATTAAACATAGTTTTTAAGCTGGCTAAAATGGTGATTTAGTATTGATATTAAATACTTATTTCAATTAATAGGGTATTTTTGTTAAAATTAGAGTATTTATAGAGTAGAATAGGGGGTTAAAAAAGCTAGTAAAATGGTCTTTTTTACTCTCTCTATAATCGTTGCTATTGTTGACAAGTAGAGCAATGCAGTATGAGAATATACTGCTTAAACGCTCATAGGATGGTCTATTTTAGCCAAAAGTCTATTTGTAGTACAACTGAAGGATGTATTACAGCAATTAAACGAAAATATGGCAAAATACCTAAAAAGTGTTTAATAGCAAGGGTTTTAAACGTTTTTTGGGGTTAAAAGTACTATTTTATGAAGACTTTTTCTGATCTCAATAAACGTCGTTTTTCTTGAATTCCACCTTTTCCAGAGTATCCGCCGAGACTTCCATCTGATTTGATTACTCTATGACAGGGTATTTTGGGAGGATAGGGGTTTTTACCTACAGCATTAGCAACTGCCCTGAAAGCTTTAGGTTTGCCGATAGCTTTAGCAACTTCAAAGTAAGTTTTAACTTTTCCTTTGGGTATTTTCTTTAAATAATTCCAGACTTTAAGCTGAAACTTAGTTCCCTTTAAGTTCATATAGTTCAAATCCTGTATTATTTGCTATTTTATCATATAATTTCTTAGCATTTTGGTTGGAAGAGTGAGTGATCCAACGAATTCCATCCCAATTATTAGCTTTAGAAAGGGATTTTAGATGAACAATAAGCTTTTGTGCTATTTTTTGACCTCTAAACTCTGGTTCCACAAATAGATCATCTAAAAAGCCAATATATTGGCCCTTAATTGGTCTTGGCATTGTTCTATAATGAGCAATACCAACAATTTTACCTTCTAATTCAAAGCAAATGCCATTAACAATATGATTATCATCGTGAATCCATTCCCATAAAGTTTCTAAAACCTCTGTATTCATTGGAGCTTTGTAGAAATCAGCATAACCATTATACAATTTAGACCAATTTTCCTTATCTTTTATCATTAATTTTCTAATCATCTAGTTTAGTTATATTGCTTAAATTATTGTTATTATTACAAATATTAGATTATTTAAACCTTGGATCGGGAATAGATTCTGCCATACCGATAGCATCCATATAATCTATAAAAATTTTTTTTTTACATGTCCATAATGTTTTAGCATTTGTCTTAAAAAAACCTTTTACAGAAACCATACTGTAAAAACCTTTCGGGCAGAGAAAAAGGAAATTAACCCCCAGGTCTAGCCATTGAAAAGACTAGGATGGTATCATCATTTAATCTATGGCTATTATTACAGCCACATTCATAAGTAACATTATCGTTATACTTTAAACTGTAAAATTTGGGTCTATAAACTGTTAGTTTTGGAAACTCTAAAGCAAGTTCATTTTTATCTTTTATTAAATTCATTTAGCTTAAAATAAACTATTGACATATAAAATCACTTAATATATTACTAACGATAATTAATGGTTATCAATAGTAATAAGTATGAATAGTATAATAACTGACATAAAGGCTTTACAAGAAGAAACATTATTAAATTTACAAAGCTCTAAAGCAAATAATACTGTAAGAGCTTATAAATCAGATTTTAATGACTTTGGTTTATTTTGTGCAAAAAATGGTTTTAAATCTCTTCCATCAGAACCAAAAATAGTTTCATTATATTTAACACATTTATCAACTAAAGACGTTAGAATGAGTACTTTAAAGCGTAGGTTGGTATCAATAGGTGTCATACATAAGTTAAAAGGTCATTATTTAGATACAAAACATCCCTCAATCGTTGAAAATATTATGGGTATTAAAAGAAGAAAAGGAAGTATTCAAAGAGGAAAAAAACCTCTATTAATCAATAATTTAAAAAAGATTATTAATGTAATTGATCAACAAAAAAAAGAAGAAATAAAAAAATTAAGAGATAGGTCAATTATCCTAATTGGGTTCTCGGGTGGTTTTAGAAGAAATGAGATAGTTTCATTAGATTATGAAGATTTAGATTTTGTGCAAGAGGGTCTTAAAATTAACCTAAGAAGATCTAAAACAGACCAATTTGGTGAAGGTTTCGTAAAAGGGCTACCCTACTTTAAAAATCCACAATATTGCCCAGTAATTTCAATTCATAAATGGATTGAAATATCGAAGATAAAATCTGGAGCGTTATTTAGAAGGTTTATTAAGGGATCAAAAATATCAGATAATAGATTAACTGACCAAACTGTAGCCCTAATAGTAAAAGAGTATTTAAAATTAGCAGGTATAGATTGTAAAAATTACTCTGGACATAGTTTAAGATCTGGTTTTGCGACATCTGCCGCAGAGTCTGGAGCAGAAGAGAGAAGTATAATGGCTATGACAGGACATAAATCAACTGAAATGGTTAGAAGATATATAAAAGAAGCAAATCTTTTTAAAAATAACGCATTAAAAAACATCAAATTTTAAAATATTTTTATATTTGACTTAAGTCAATTGACTCTAATTCATTAATTTTTTTTTCTAATATCTTTCTGTCGCTAATTTGAATATTATTTTCCCAACTTTTCGCTGATAAATTGTTTATAATTAAGGGTTCTACCAGCTGATTATTCATGCTTAAAAAATAATCATTAAATTTCCAATTACCACCAATAATTTTATTGCTTATTTTCATCCAAACATGAGGTATATTTAGGGAGTCTGCAGCGATTAAACCATGCAAACTTGATGATATTATAAAATTACATGACGCAATAAGAGTAGCAGTTTCTAAAGGATTATTGTTAGAAGGGTCAATAATAATACAATTCTTATTTGTATTTTGCATCTCTTTTAAAATTGCTAAGTTTTTTTCAAATACATGAGGAATGATTCCCCAAGTAAACCTTTTAATTGTTTTTTTAATTAGGCTAGAAATTATAATACCAGGATCACATAGAATAGGATTATTGATATTGTTAAATAAATTGTTAGTTAAAGGCCCTCTTAACGATAAAATACTTAAATTATGATTTTTTGTAATGATATTAGAGCCTATAGATCCAGTTCCTAATATTGTTATAGGTTTGAAATTTAGTCTTAAAAGTCTTTTCCATTTTTTTTTAAAACTTTGTCTATCACACTACCTATAGAAACACAGTCGCAGCTATCTATATCAGCATAAATAATTTTTCTACCAGACAAGTAAGAAACTATTAGTGGAGATATGCTATCTCCAAAATTGAAATTATTTTTTTTTCCACCAGAATAATATAATTTTAATACTTTATTCATTTATCAAAATTTATAATATTATATATTTTCCCAAATAAATTTATTTTTACTTTTATAGTCAAAGGTTTTTGAAAGAATAAAATCAGCCACAATTGTAGAGTTGAAGTTTTTTAAATAAGTATCACGACCATTTTTTGCAATTATTCTTGCTTCTTTTTTGTCTTTTTTATATTTATTAATTTTATAGCCAAGGTCATTTATGTCATTATAAAAGATAATTTCTTTATTTGAGAGGAAATCATTAAAACAAGTTTTTTTATCAATAAATGTTAATAAACCATTTCCCAAAAGTTGTGCAATCCGGTCGCTACTATAGTATTTAACAGGCTCTCCCCTACTCAAGTTAATACCCATTTTTGATTTTGAAATTGCTTTTATAAAATTATCACCCCATATAGGTTGAATATTATTCATACCATATATATCAAAACTAATTTCTTTATTTAATCTTTTAAGCTTATTAATGAATAATTCTCTATCATCAAATTTCCCTTTTTTAAGTTCCCCTCTATGAACACCATGACTCATTGCAAAAAAAACATCATTTTTACATTTATTTTCATAATTTTTTAAAATTTCAAACGATACATCCGAAGGATTAGGCATGAAATATGAATTTTTAATTTCTTTATGTAAAGCGCTCGGGCTTGAAGTTAAAAATGTGCTATCAATAAAATTAACTTTTTCTGTGATTCTATTATTATTTCTTAGATAATCTGGGCCTTTTTTACCAATAGGGTCTAAGAACCATTGACAGATTTTCAAATTTTTATTTTTATTTCTAATAACGTCTAAAGTTTCATTTGTAATTGAATCTGCGTGTCCCAAAACTAGGCAGTCTGCCTTGAAATTAATTGAATTTTCGATCAAATCTTTTTGTAATTTTTTTTTACCATTAATATCAAATATATTCTTATTATCATGAGTCAAATCCCTATCACTTATCGTTAATACGTTGTGACCAAGTCTTACAAATCCATTATTAAGTCTCCTACTTGTATTATAATGAAGTCTACCGTTAAAACGTCTATTAAAGTTTGTTGTATGTATTATTTTTAAAACAATTTTTTTTTTGATGTTGAATAATTTGATTGATTTATCATGGTAATCAATTTTTCTTAAATCATCTAAAATTTTAGCAACATAAGAATGGGTAAATTTAAAATTTTTGTAATTTTTTGTTTGAAATGATAATAATCTTTTTTTATTAATAATAAGAGCTTCAATTTCTTTAAAAATATTTTCTGAATTTAATGTCTTTAGCTTTATAGCATGAAGTGCTGTTTCGGGAAGACCTCCTCTATTACTTATTATTACAGCTGACCCTCTACTAGCTGCTTCTAGACTAGTTCTTCCAAATGGCTCCTCCCATCTTGAACAAATAACAGAAATACTGACTTTTTTAAGATCATTAAGAATAATATTGTTATTTTTAAAACCAAAAATTTTTAGATTTTTATGATTAAAAATATGTTTTTCTCTTGGTTCATCACCATAGACCATTGATTTCCAATTAGGGTATTTGTCTAAAATTTTAATTATTGCTTTACCAAATAAGTCATAACCTTTTGCTCGATTTAATTTACCAATAAAAGTGATTATATTTTTTTTCTTTTTGAAATTAATCTTAACCTTAGATGATGATTGAAAACATACGGATGTTTTTTTAATGTAATGCTGATAATTATCTAAATTGATAAAAAATCTACTTCTAGTCCACTCACTATTAAATATTATTTTATCAACATTATTGAGTAAACTCATCCGCTCTTTAGTAGTTTTAGAGCCATTCATTTGTAATGGGTCATTATGAAAATATAAAAATAACCTATTTTGATATTTTGTGTTAATGATTTTAATATAATTAGGTCTATTATGAACTTCGATTAAATCTGAATTTAACGTTTCTCTGTGTTCTAAAAAACTTTTTACATACTGATTATTAGAACTAAAAAATATCTTCTTGTCAAAAACAAGATTGATATAATTGTTGGATAGAATTTTTTTATAAATTGTATTACCAAAAATTTTTGTAGTTTTTTGATAAATACTATTTTTAGTAATATCATTAACAAATAATGATACAGCACCTGCTTTATTAGAAGCAAAATTTTCTTTATAAGGTAGTAATATAGAAATATTCATTAAATAGATTTCTCTAAAAGCTCCTTTCTTAATATTTTATTTTTTTTAAGGCTGTACTCAAAAGACATTGCTTCATTTTTAGTTTTAAATTTTTTACTATATATCAGGATCCATTTATATCCTTTTGTTGATTTGGCGCCTTTATTAGAATTGTGTTTATTTAGTCTTAAATTCAAGTTGTTAGTATACCCAACGTAAGTTTTTTTAACTCCACTAGAAATAGATTTGAGCATATATGTGTAATAAAACATATTTATGGCGGTCCCTGGGGGAATCGAACCCCCCTTTGCAGGATGAAAACCAGCTGTCCTAACCGATAGACGAAGGGACCATGTTGTGATCTTTTATTTTAAAAGTCAATATTTATCAAGCCCAATAAACTATAAGATTAGGTCCTTTATAGTTAATTGATTAGATTTTTTATTATTCCATATATTTTCATTGATTTGACCTATGACATCAATTTTATTTTTATAATTCATTAAATATTCACCAAGCTTAGTATTTATAGAATTAAACGATATTGATTTAATTGAAAATCCAGTTTTTGATTTTAGATTTAAAGAAATGTGCTTTTTGTTTAATACCATGGGTTTAATTATTTTTAAACGTCTTAATAAAAAAGTTGGTACTGGGTTTCCAGTACCGAAGGGTTCTAATTTCTTAATATTATCATAGAAATCTTCATTAAATGCTAATGATGAAATTTCAGATTCATATGAAAATATATTATTAGTTACAGTATTTGATTTAACAAAATCCTCTAAAATATAATTTTCAAAAGCCTTTAGGCTGTCTCTATTCAATGTAAATCCTGCTGCCATATTATGACCACCACCATTTAAAATTAATTTTTGGTCTAGTGAATTTTTAATTACTCTTCCAATATTGTAATTATAAACTGATCTTACAGATCCTTTTAATAATTCATTAGAAGCAGTAATAACAATAGAAGGTTTGTTAAAGTAATCTTTTAATCTTGCTGCAATAATTCCTATTAAACCTTCGTTAATATTTGGATTATAATAAATTATTACATCCTTATTTTCTTTTTCAATCTTTTTAAAGTCAATTTCTTCTAATATTAAGTTTTCAATTTTTTTTCTTTTGTCATTTAGTTTAATTAGGGATTTTGATCTATCATTTATAACTAGATCATTATTAGAAGATAATAATTCTGTTGCATATTGAGACTTTCCCAATCTACCACCAGCATTCAATATAGGACCAATTAAGTAACCTAAATCATTAATATTAATTCTATTTTTTTTTTCATTTAAATCGAATAAAGTACCTATTGGTAAATTTTTCGTTATATCAAAATTTTTAAGAGTCTTTAATGCAATTAATCTATTAAGTTTTCTTAAAGGCATAACATCACATACTGTAGCCAATAAAACATATATTAAATAATCCGATATATTTATTTCACTTTTGATTTTTTTAATCAGTAAATCTAAAAAAAAATATGTAAGTGTTGTTGCACACAAATAATCGTACTCTCTATAACCATTATCCTTTTTTGGGTTTATAATTGAATTTGCATTTGGAAAAGGCTTATTAATTTCGTGATGATCAATGATTAAAGATTTTATTTCATTCTCATTTAAGAAATCTATTGCATCATTAGATGTTGAGCCACAATCTACCATAATAATTAATTTAGGGTTTTTTAAGATCAGTTTTTTGAATAGTTTTTTGGTAGCTCCATAACCATCTTTTTCTCTATCAGGTATATAATAAAAAAATGGATGATTTATACCCTCAAAAAATTTAACAAATAAAGATGTAGCTGCAGAGCCATCAACGTCATAATCGCCTAAAATGCATATTTTTTCATTATTATTGATAGAATTTACAACAAGGTTAATAGATTGACTGAAATCTTTATTATTTAAAAAAACGTTGTTTAAATCTAAATCTGCATTGATTGTTGCTATTTCATCATTATCAAATTTTCTTGAAATAATTAATCTAGATAAAAATTCATTAAAATTATATTCTTGTTTTAATTTATCAACAATGTTTTGATTAATTTTTTTTTGTTCCCACTTCTTACCTGAGACAGAAATCATTCTGAAATAAGATTTGTTCTCTTTAAGATTTTTGTAAATTTTAAACTTTTATGTGTAACTAATGTTTCGGTTGTATATTTGTTATTTTTAATTTCTACACCAGCTAACATCTCATTTGTAGTGATTCCTGTGGAGCAGAATATAGAGTCTCCTCTTATAATTTCATTTAATTCGTATTTTTTGTTTAAATCAGTTATACCCATATTGTTTGCGTCTTTAATATCTTTATCGTTATCAAATATAAATCTCCCTTGAAAATGGCAGTCAAAAGCATCAAGGGCTGATGCCGCTAACACTCCTTCTGGACCGCCGCCAATACCCAAAAATATATCAACATTATATTTTGGATTTGTCACATACAATGCTCCAAGAACATCACCGTCAGTAATTAATTTAATATTTATATTTAGTTGCTTTAATTCATCAATTATTTTTTTGTGTCTTGGTCTATCCATTACACAGGCTGTTAGTGATGAAATATCTTTGTTTAGAAAGTCCGCAAGATTTGTTACATTTTTTTTTAATGAAAAATCTAAATCAACCAATCCTTTTTCAATTGGTCCTGTTGCAATTTTATCCATATACGTTTCTGGCGCATTAAAAAGATTTCCTTTTTCTGCAATGGCAATAACAGAAGTTGCACCAGGTAAATTATTTGCTGCAAAATTTGTACCCTCTAAAGGATCAACAGCAATATCAAAATAGGGTCCATTTTTATTTCCAAGTTTTTCACCTGTATAAAGCATGGGTGCCTCATCGAGTGAACCTTCACCAATAACAACTTCAGCATTCATATCTATTTTATTTAATTCTGATCGCATAGCGTCAACAGCTGCTTGATCTGCTGCAATCTTGTCTTTTTTTCCAACCAAATAAGAAGAGGCTAGTGCTGCTTTTTCAGAAACTTTTACAATTTGATCAACATATTTTTTATCAATAGCCATTAATCTTTTTGAGTAATTGATTCAGTGGTATTAATTTTAGATTCAAATTCTTTTAATCTTTTATAAACACTGGCTAACTCTATGATTGTAGGCCATGATCTAAAAATATATTGCATGGACCCCTCTACTCTTCCAAAAGCTCTTATGATTTGCTGCATTACACCTAATGTCACAACACCAGCAACTATTGCTGGAGCCAAAAAAACATAAGCTGAAAGAACATTAGCTTGAAGATAAGTTATACGACCTAGATTAAAATAAAAATATCTTAAGTAAGACTTAAAATGAATTTTTCTTACATCATTAAATAATTCATCTAAGTTCTTTGGTCTTACTGTTATATCATCTTCAGCTATAACAAGTAATTTTCTATAAGAAGCCTCATTCTTTTGGAGGTCATACTCAACACCAACTAATCTTAAAATTGAACCTAATATTATTAAAAAAAGAGTTCCACCTACAGTCCATATAAATGCACCTGTAACCAAACCATAATTCCAATCCCCAAAAAATAGAATAGGTATTCCAACACTTAAACCAAATAATATAGGGGTGAACTCAACAAGCATCATTATTGCTTCTATAAAACTTGTACCAAGTCCTTCCATAATTCTTGAAAACTTTATTGTGTCTTCCTGAACCCTTTGTGAAGCCCCTTCAATAGTTCGAGCCTTATCATAGACACTGTGATACCAATCAATCATTGCAGTTCTCCATCTAAATAAATAATGTGAGGTAAAGAAAGCAACAACTGTAGCTAAAGCCACATAAATACCTGCTAATGTAATAAATGATAACAAACTTGCCCAGTACTCTCCAATTGTGATTGAGTTCGGGGCTGCTAAGGCTTTTTGTATCATGTCATAGAACTGACCAAACCATTCATTTATTCTAACATCAATTTGTACCTGAACCCAAAGCGATGAAAGAATAATAAATGAACCAACCCATGACCATAATCGCCATTCTTTTTGAGTGAAAAATTTAAACATTATTATTTTAAAAAATTATCTGCGTAAGATTTTTTAACAGTTTTTCTTTTTTGAGGTTCAATGATTTCAAAGTCAATTTTATTTTTTTTTGCATATTCTATTGCTAATTCTTTAGAAGAAAATTCTAAATTTAATTCTGAAAGAGTATTAGAGTTAGTTTCCCAACCCATTAAAGGATTAATTCCTGTATCTTCAGTTTCAAATTCAATTAACCATTTGTCTGATTTACCTAAACCAGACTGCATTGAATTTTTAGTGGGTATATAAATCTTTGCTTTTTTCATAAAATGGTCGGGGCGGCAGGATTTGAACCTATAGACTACAACCTCGATTTCTTAAGTGTTTATACCAATTCATCTAGAAATAGAATTAGAAAAATTGACATTTTCACCATAAAATTAATGTTGTTTAGCAAGTGATATATCAGATTGAAGTATCATTTACCCTCCGAAAATCCTCTCGTTTTATAATTTGATTTATAGAAACAATTTTTTTGTAATGTATATTAATTTATTATTATGATTGAGTTGAAAAAACCAATTGAACTATTGTCAGCTCCTAGAAATGACGGAGGAGACGCTGTAGCTTCTGCTAGTACAGTAGATGGTGGAGTTGCTTTTGTTCGTTGGGATCCAAAAGCTAGAGTTTGGATTATTGATGAAGATTTAACTGCTGGAGATGTACTTACCCTACCCCCTGTATCTGAAAAAATGCTTTTAAATATTAAAATAGATGTAGAAAAGGCTATTATTGAAGGGGCAAAATTAGCTGATGAGCTAGAATTAACTAAATTAAAACTTAGAAACGAAAAATATTTGAAAAATAAGAATAAGAAATAATATAACCCTCCTGTAAACCCAATCTTTGTGATAAGTTTTTTAATGGATCCTTTAAAGTTCATAAAAGACAATACGACAGGAATTAACTCATCAAACATCTCTCCTGATAAAAAAGTTGAAAAATTACTTATGGTATTTTCAACTGTTTGTGCAGCAACAGCTGTTCAACCAATACCATTTGCAGATATATTTGTTCTAACACCAATACAATTATATATGGGAACATTAATAGCTGAAGCTAGAGGATATAAATTTTCAATGTCAGAAATTTATAAAGAAATTATAGGATTATTAGGGTTATCCTTTTTGGCTCAACAAACAGCAATAGGTTTATATAAGTTGGGTTTGCCTTTTATTGGTGGATTCATGACCATACCATTGGTGTTTGTTTTAACCTATTCAATTGGAAAAGTTATGAATTTTTATTTTATATCAAAAACACAGGGTAAAACTTTAACTAAAGATGATTTAAAAAACTTTTTTAAACAAGCAAAAAAAGATGCAAAAAAAAATTTTAGTAAAGATGAGATAAAAAAAAGAACTCAAGAGGTTAGAGAACAGATGGATAATTACAAACCATCTGCCAAAAAGTTTGTGCAAAAGAATATAGATGAACTTGGTGTAATTTCAGTTTTATCAAAATTAAGGAATGGTGAAAAAGTTGTTACAGAAGAAGAAATTATCATTTTGGAGGCAATGATTAGATCAGCTAATAGAATAACAGATTTAGAAAGTGCTATTGAATTTGCCAAACAAACAGCAGCAAAAGGTTCGGAATCACTAATGGGTGCAGCAAATAATATTAAAGGTATTGCTCATGAGCTTAAATATATTAAAGAAGAAAATGAAGATGGTGACACTATTTTTGCATTCATGCCAGACAATACTAGTTACCCTAAATTTGATGTTTTAAATGTAGATAAGTTAACCGGTGTTCAAGAATGGGTTCAATTAAAAACGACTATGAATTCACAAGTGGTTTATGATTGGATAGAAAAATATCCAGGTTCAGAATCTAGTTTAAGAGTTAATGAAGAAATGGCTACAAAACTTGGATTTGAAAGCACAGGAATTAATGATCAAGAAATATCAATTGAAGTAGATGATTTTCTAAATAAATTAATACAAATGGATGAAGCTTTAATATCTAAAATTTTTATATTAGCTCCTCCTCTAACAATTATTGCTTCATCATTTGCTGTATATAATTTGTTCAAAAGGTTCAAAAATAATGATATTTCAAAAAAACAATTTATTTTTTTGTCAAGTAAGATAACAGGAATGAAAGCTGCAAAAATAATAACCTTAATGGTGCTTTTAACAGTACCTGTGGTTGGTCAGGTATTAGGTGTTTATTTAATTTCACAATTAATGCTTTCTGTACTAGGAGTTTCTGAAGTTACAAAAGAAAAATTATTACTACCTGCAAAATAAAATGATTTATTGAAAAAAATTATTTATTTACCCTCCCGTTTACCCTCTCGTTTTGTTTAATGATAAAATAAGTGTTGATAGACTTGTCAAACAATGGTCGGGGCGGCAGGATTTGAACCTGCGACCCTCTGGTCCCAAACCAGATGCGCTACCAGGCTGCGCTACGCCCCGATTGAGGTACTAATACATTAGATATCGATAATTTCAAAGAATAAAGAACATCAAAAATAAGGCTTTTTTACAAGAATCAGATATACATCATTTATGATCATCACTTGCAATAATTGTAATAAAAAATTCGATGTAGACTCGAGTTTAATTCCCGACATGGGTCGTTTATTGCAGTGTGCTAGCTGTGATCATAAATGGTTTTTTAAAAAAGTAGTTCCTGAAAACCCAGTAAGTTCAATTGATGAAGATATTGCTAATGATAATGCTAATATTTTTGAACAAAATAATTCACCGATCATTGATGTAGAAAGTGTATCAGATGCGTCTAATGACGAAATAGAAGTTAACTTAGAAGAAAAAAATAAAGAAAAAATTGAGATAAATAAAGGTGAAAGCAAACAAGTAAATACACAGCCAAAAAAACAAAAAAATTTTAAAATATTAAATATTTTTGTTGTATCAATCATCTCATTTGTAGCTTTTATAATTATTGTGGACACGTTTAAATATCCTATAGGGAAAATTGTCCCAAATATAGAATTTATACTTTATAATCTGTATGAAAGTATTAAAGATATCTCATTATTTATTAGAGATTTAATATAAAATTATGATTAAAAATCTTTCAAAGCCTTTTAAATGGTTTTTTCAATTAGAAGCAGCAAGTGGTCTTGTATTGTTAATTGCAGCAATTATTGCTCTGGTAATAAGTAATTCTAGTTTAAGTAATTTATATTTTGATACATTAAACCAATACCTATTTATAGGTATTAATGATTTCGGTTTAAAACTTTCCGTACATCACTGGATTAATGACTTATTAATGGCAATTTTCTTTTTCTTTGTAACACTAGAAATAAAACGAGAGTTTATTCAAGGTGAGCTTTCTAATTTAAAAAAAGCATTACTGCCAATTATAGGAGCGGTTGGGGGAATGGTAGTCCCTGCTCTAGTCTATGTTTTTATAAACCTTGATAATTCTGAAACATTGAATGGTTGGGCAATTCCATCAGCTACTGACATAGCATTTTCATTGGGAATTTTATCCTTACTTGGTTCAAGAGTTCCAATTTCTTTAAAAGTTTTTTTAACGGCTCTTGCTATAATCGATGATCTTGGTGCAATATTAATCATCGCTTTTTTCTACTCAGGTGACTTAAGCATAAGTTATTTAAGTTTAATCTTAATTTCATATATTTTATTACTTACTTTAAATAAATTTGGTGTTAAAAAGTTTATTCCCTATTTAATAATTGGTGCCTTCATGTGGTTCTTCACATATAAGTCTGGAATTCATGCAACTATAGCAGGTGTTCTTTTAGCTTCAACCATACCTCACAGAATTAAAGAAAAAGATTTCTCTTTATTAATTAAATTAGAACATGCAATCAGTCCTTACGTTGCTTTTATGATAATGCCTATATTTGCATTTGCTAATGCAGGCGTATCTTTGGAGGGGCTATCATTAACTTCATTATTAGAACCTGTTCCATTAGGTATTCTTTTGGGGTTATTCGTGGGTAAACAAGTTGGGGTTATGGTTGTTTCTTTCATTGCTGTTAAATTTGGTGTGGCGCAAATGCCAGATAAGTCTAGCTGGTTAAGTTTATATGGAGTTTCAATTTTAACAGGGGTTGGTTTTACTATGAGTTTATTTGTTGGAAACTTAGCCTTTGCTGAAAATATTCAGTATATTGATGGAGTAAAAATTGGTGTTCTTGCTGGATCCTTACTGTCTACTGTATTTGGATATTTTATATTATTGTATGCTTCTAAAAAATAAGTCATGGTTTATAAAAATAATTTATTAATTCTATTAATCCTATCTATGTTTACATTTTTTGAAAAAGTTGATGCTAAATACGAAAAGCTATTTTTTGATCATTCAATAAAAAATATAAATAATGAAACTATTGATTTAAATCAATACAAAGGAAAAACTATACTTTTAGTAAATGTTGCTAGTAAGTGTGGATTTACTAAGCAATATACAGGTCTGCAAGAACTTTATGAAAAGTATAAAGACAGGGGCTTCTATGTAATTGGCGTTCCATCAAATCAATTTGGTGGGCAAGAACCAGGCACTAATTCAGAAATTAAAGATTTTTGTGAAACTAATTTTAATATAACTTTTCCAATAACAGACAAAACTGATGTTAAAGGTAATAATGCCCATGACTTATATAAATGGGCAAAAAAAAATTATGGTAACTCAACTGTTCCTAAGTGGAACTTTCATAAGATTTTAATTAATAAAGAAGGAAAAATACAGGACACGTTCAATTCTTTTATTACACCAATGTCAGATAAGATAACAAAACAAATAGATTTAATTCTTTAAACTAACAGTCAAACCATCAAAACCAGGAATAATATTTTTGGGTAATTTTTTCTTAAGTTTTACATAATCTAAATCGCTATGCATATTTGTTAATATAGTTTTTTTAGGAGTAAGGATTTTAACTATTTCTAAAACCTGATTTAAATTGAAATGAGCTGAATGATTACGGTACCACAGACAATCAATAATTAGATATTCTAAATTTTTTAATTTTTTGAAATCTTTTTTAAAGAATAAGCTAATATCACTTGCATAGGCTAATTTATTGTTAATTAAATAGCAAATACTTTTAATCTTACCATGTTGAACAGGTATTGATTCAATTTTAATTTTTTTATCTTTAATTATAAATTCATGTTTTTTTTTAAGGCTATTAATATTTAAAGTTGATGGATAACCATAGGATGATTTAAAACAATATTTAAAAGTTGAAAGCAGATATTTCTTAGTATTAATGTCCGCATAGACTGGAATTTGTTTCTTGTTTATCAAAAAAAATGGTCGAAGGTCATTAATACCATGTGTCTGGTCAGCATGAAGATGGGTATAAAAAACTTTACTAATAGATTTAATTTCATTTTTTAGAAGTTGTGATCTTAAATCTGGCGATGTATCTATTAAAATATTTTGATCATTAAATTTAATTAGAGCAGAACACCTTGTTCTAAAATTCTTTTTATTATTTAAATCACAATCTCCAGAATATCCATCTGCTCTAGGTACGCCCAATGAGCTACCACTACCCAAAATGACAAATTTAAGAGACATTATAGATTAAAAAGTTTATTAAAATTTTGAGTAGTTAAATCTGACATTTCTTGATCAGTTTTTTCTTTTAAAATAGATAATTTTTCTAAAGTATATTTAATAAAACTTGGTTCATTTTTTTTTCCTCTCATTGGTATGGGCGCTAAAAATGGACTATCTGTTTCAACAAGCAGTTTATCTAAGGGAATATTTTTAAAAGTTTCCTGAAGTTCTAAACTATTTTTAAAAGTAATTATTCCGCTTGCTGAAAAAAAGGCATTTAATTCTATTAATTTATTTGCAAAATTTAACGAACCAGTAAAACAGTGCATCAAAATTTTAAGTTTTTCTGATTTATATGATTTTAAAATTTCATACGTTTCATCCTCTGCATTTCTAGAATGTATGATAATAGGCATATTAAGCTCTATAGAAGCCTCTATATGAGCTTTAAAGCTATCAATTTGCCTTTCTTTATTACTATGATTATAAAAAAAATCTAAGCCTGTTTCACCAATACCAATAATTCGTTCATTTTTATTTACTTGATTTGTTATATAATTTTTATCAATTAAATGACTTTTCTCAGTCTCATGGGGGTGAATACCAAAAGTTCCATAAATCATCGGGTCGGTTATAATAATTTTTTTTATCCTATCAAAACTTTCAGGTGTAGTGCATATGGTTAATAATTTTGAGATTCCGACTTCTTTAGATCTTTTTATAACTTCATTTAAATTTTCAAGTAAAGGTTCATGATCTAAATGACAATGAGAATCAATCATGTTTTTTTTCAATTTTTTTAAACATAATATCTATTTTGTTGATTGGTTTTCCAGATATTAGATAGTTATTGTTTGCGATAGATTCAAAATTAATTGCATCAATATTTAAATCAAAAATCTTTAAGGCTTTTTCTATTGAGCTTGGAATTATTGGATAAAGCATAAATGAAATTTTTCTAATCATTTCTAAAGATGTATAGACAATGGTATTCAATCTATGTTTATCATCTTTTTTTTTCCAAGGTTCTTGATCGTTAAAATACTTATTTGCTTCAAATAAAGCACTAACAATGAAATTAATATAATAATTAATATTTTGATTATCAATTTCAGTTCGTATTAGATCTAAATTATCAGTAAATTTATTTAGCATCACTAAATCTTCATCATTAAATTTTATATTATCTGGTACTAATGAAGAGCAATTCTTCTCAGCAAATGCAGTCACTCTTTGACATAAATTACCATAATTATTAGCCAAATCACTATTGATACAATCCTCTAATCTATCTTGTGAAATATTACCATCATTTCCAAATGAAACTTCTTTAATCAAATAATATCTTAATGGATCAAGTCCATAAATTTCGATAATATCTAAGGGATCAAGAATATTTCCTTTTGATTTTGACATCTTTTCATCACCAGATAAAATCCAGCCATGACCATATACTTTCTTAGGTAAAGGTATTTTTGCAGCCATTAAAAATGCCGGCCAATAAACAGAATGAAATCTTAATATATCCTTACCTATTAAATGAAGAGATGCAGGCCAAAATTTTTTAAACAGCTCATCATTTGTATCTGGGTAGTTTAAAGCACTTATGTAATTGGTTAGAGCATCAAGCCAAACATAAATTACATGATCTTGACTATTAGGAACTTTGATGCCCCAAGAGAATGCTTTACGGCTTATGGATAAGTCTTTTAACCCACCTTTTACAAAACTAATTACTTCATTTTTTCTGGATTTTGGTGAAATAAAGTCTGGATTTTTTTCATAATATTTTAGTAGTTCATCTTGCCACTTAGATAATCTAAAAAAATAAGACTCTTCCTCTATCCATTCAACCGAAGAACCAGATGAAATGGCTATTTTAACGTTTTCTTTCACAATAATTTCTTCATCACTGTAATAAGCTTCGTCAGAAACAGAATACCAACCAGAATATTTTGATAAATAAATATCGTCATTTTTTTCAAGTTCATTCCACAGATGTTGAACTGTTTTTTTGTGTCTTTCTTCAGTAGTTCTAATGAAATCAGTATTAGATAAATTTAATGTTTTTGAAAGATCTCTAAACGTTTGACTAATTTCATCACAAAAAGTTTGAGGATCAATTTTTTTTCTCTCTGCTGCTCGTTGTATTTTTAAACCATGCTCATCCGTACCTGTTAAAAAATGAACATTGAACCCATCTATACGTTTAAATCTTGCAAAAAAATCAGCAACAATACTTGAGTATGCATGACCCATATGGGGTCTCGCTGAAGGATAATAAATTGGTGTAGTTATATAGTAATTTTTATCCATTTATAACAATTTTGATTTAAATTCTAAAAATAAACTTTCTTCGTCTAGATTAAATTTTTCCGTATTATAAATTTTTTTTATAAATCTTTGATAAAAATTAATTAATGTAACCTTTGAATTTGTTAACAGATATTTTTTCAAAAAGAATAGCTCGATTAAATTTATTAATAAAATTTTGACAGGTTTATTTTTCTTATAGTAATTATTTTCTATTATCGAACTTATAAAACTTGAAATAGTGTGATCCTTTAAATTAATAGATTTTTCTTCTGCAAAATTAAACAAACTAATAATTTCACCGGGTGAATTATAAAAACTTAGTAAGTCATAATTAATAAAATCAAGTACATTTTTATCCAGTATTAAATTTGAAATACTTAAGGACTCATTAAATGTAAAATTAATCTTGAATGTTAAACATCTTGATTTTAGTGTGGGTAGTATATTTTTTTCACTATTATTTATTAAGATAAAAAAAACATTTTCATTTGGTTCTTCAATAATTTTAAGTAATGCGTTGACAGAATTCTTATTTAGATTTTCAACATTATCTATTAAAATAAATCTTGCCATATTATTAAATGTTGATTTATTTGTGTAACTAATCATTTCACGTATTTGACCTACATCAATGCTTTTTTTTTCTGTTAATAAATCTATTAAATAGAAATTTGGATGGGAGTTATTTTGCAAAAGTTTATAAGATTTATTGTCCTTATGGATGCAAAAATTTTCTAAATTATATTTATAATCCTCATTTTCGGATAAAATATAGTTGATTAAATGATAGGCTAATGTTGATTTTCCTAATCCTTTTTTTCCAGACAGTAAAATTTTATTAGGCAATTTTTTGTGCTTATATAGTCCACTTAATTCATGAAAAAAATTTTCCATACCATAAATTTTAGTGTTTTCAGATGGTTTTAAATTCATAAATCTAAATTAAGTCTTTAATTTTATTTAATATTATATTTTCATTAAGATCTATATCTAGATTTGAATTTATTCTAATATATTTTTTAGGATTTTTTTTTAATATCTTTATAAAACCATTTTGTACTTTTTCATAAAATTTACTGTTAAATTTATCATATCTGTTAAGCTTTTTTCTTAGTTTAAGCCTTTTTTTCATATTTGATAAATTTACTGTATTTAAAAAAGTAAAATCAATTTTAATATTTTTTAAAAGATGGTCGTTAATATTTTGTATTAACTTAAGGTTTACACCCATACCATAATGCTGATAGGCAATCGTTGAATCTGAAAACCTATCTATCAATATTATTTTTTTACCAAAATTTTTTCTTATAATTTCCATATTTTCACTTCTTGCCGAAAGATAAAGTAGTAAGTCAGTTTCTTTATTAAATGTAGATTTGTTATTAAGAATAAGGTTTCTTATTTTTTCTGAATTTGTACTGCCACCAGGTTCTCTAATTTGAATAAATTTAATCCTTTTACGTGTTAAGTAGTCAGCAACATTTTTAATATGATGAGATTTACCTGTCCCCTCTATACCTTCAAATACAATTATTGGTTTTTTAGACATCGCCCCAAATTAAAAAATTAATTGATTTCATTAACCTTGAAAAAACATTTAATTTCTTAACATCTTCATAAGCAAGTAGATCATATTCTTCAATAAGTTCACCATCAAAGATTAGCTTTAATTTTCCTAAGATATCATCCTTTTTAATAGGTGCTTGAATTGGACCATTATAATTCAATGATACCTTCAATAGTCTTTTTTTTGCTTTAGGAATAGTTTTGTAGATATCGTTTTTTATATAAGTTTTAACAGTATCCTTTTTACCCAACCAAACATCAATGTCTTCTATTGGTGTGTTTGCTTTTGTAATTTCAACCAGGTCAAAATTAGTTAAACCCCATGTTAAAAGTTTGGCACTTTCACGAGATCTATCATTTTTAGTATTGAAGCCACTACCTACAGCTATTAGTCGTCTTCCATTTCTTTCAACAGATGATGCCAGTGAATATTTTTCAACAGTTAAATAACCAGTTTTAATTCCATCTGCCCCAAGGCTTTTATATAATAACGGATTTCTATTACCTTGAGTAATGGGATCACCCCCTGTTCTATCCCAAGTAAATTCCTTTTCTGCAAAATACTTATATTCTTCAGGAAACTCTTTAATAAGATAATTAGACATAAGCATAATATCTCTTACAGTTGATAGGTTTTCAGTATCATTAATACCTGATGAATTAGCAAAATTAGTATTATTCATTCCTATTTCTTTGGCTTTCGCTGTCATCATCACTGCAAATTCATCCTCTGTTCCAGCTATACCTTCAGCTAACGCAACACAAGCATCATTACCAGATGCAACAATTATTCCCCTAAGTAAATTTTCCACACTAACTTCATCACCAACCATTATAAACATTGAAGAATAGCCAGCTGATGAAAGTCTCCAGGCATTCTCTGATACTAAAAATTTTTCATCTAAACTTAGGTCACCACTTCTAATTAAATCAAACGCAATAATGGTTGTCATAATTTTTGTCATTGATGCAGGATAAATTGTTTTATCGGCATCTTTTTCAAATAATATTTCACCAGAAAGATAATCTTGTAATATTGCAGTTCTAGCCTTTACATCAAATGCTGCATTAGCATTAGTTGTTAGTAAGAGCGTCAATAAAATCGTTATAAATCTTAATTTAATCATTTTTAATAATCTCAATATTTTCAAATTCAAGTATGCTTATATCATTAAATGATTTTTGTAGAGAGTTAATGTTATTAAAAGGACCTGCATATACTCTATATTTTTTTTCATTAATTTTTTTGATTTTGACATTTTTAATCATGGTTTCTTTTACGATTCTATCAACTAACAATGATGCTGTATCATTAAAATAAAAATCGGCTATTTTTATTTCATAAGAAAATTTTTTACTTAATTCATTTTTAGTGTTTGTCTGTTTAGTGCTAAGATCACTAATATTAATATTGTTAACTGGTGCTTTGTTAGCAACTTTTTTTTCTTCTTCAAATGTTTTTGCTCTTTTTGCAACAAATATTGCATCTTCTAGGACCTGTAAAATCTCTACATAAGGTTCATTTTCATTCAAACCAATTTCATCTGCTATTCTCAATGATAATACTGCATTGTTAAATAAAGGATAATCAGCATTACTACCAACAGTACCTATAATAGATTTGTTATTTAAAATATTAGTAATTTTAACAATTGTATTTTTTTTTAAATTTTTTTGAAAAATAACTAAGCTTCGTTCATCAATTTTTTTGGAAATAACCTTATCATAATAAAGTTTATCATTATATATAAGACTAAATCCTTTATTTATAAATGGATTTTCTAATGAATTAAGATTTTTATTTTTGGTTGTGGTTGTTGCTGTACAGTTATTTAATAAAATTAAACAGCATAAAATTAATAGTTTTTTATAAAGCATTTTCAAACTTTTCTTTTAATGTGCATACTGCGAGACTGAATCTTAAAGATCTATTCCATTGTAGTATTTTTTCATAATTATCAAAAACTATGTAGGCTGGATCTAAGTTTTGTGCATCTGGTATTATATCTTTGTCTGGCGTTATTATTGATGCAATCAAATTTTCATTAATAGAATTAAAACTATCTTCATTAATTATATATTTCTTTAAAAGTTTAAATTTAATTTTATTGTGAAGTTTTTTTGCAGATACATTTAATATATTGTTAGGTATATTTTCTTTTAATTTGACTTTAATGAAACAAGGTTGGTTTTTTTTCCATCCTATTTTATTTATGTAGTTAGCTGCAGATGCAAATGAATCTTTAGTTGATTTAAGCTCAATAATGTTATTTTTATCATAGTCTATTGCATAGTTGTCTATTGTAGATGGCATAAATTGAAAAAAACCAAAGGCACCTGCCCATGACCCATATAAAATGTTATGGTTTATTTTCCCCTCATCTATTAATTGAAGAATAGTAATTAATTCTTTGGTAAAGAAATCAGATCTACGTTGATCATAACTTAAAGTTGCAAGTGATGATAATATATCCATTTTTCCAACATAAGTTCCAAAATTAGTCTCTATTCCCATTAATGCTAAAAGCAACTCTTTCTCAACAGAAAATTTATTGTCGACAGAATTTATGAAATCTTTATTTAATTCATAAAGTTTAATGCCCGCACTTACTTTTTGTTTAGAAGTTCTTTTGGATATGTAAGTTTTGGTATCTTCATAAAACTCAGGCTGAAAACGGTCATATTTTATTACATCAGGTAAAAACACAACATCAGACATTGCTAAATTGAATGTCTTTTCTGAGATTTTTTTTTCTAAAGCATAAGCTTTGAAATTAACCAACCACTCCTTAAATTCTTTTTCATTGGCATATAGTGTTCCGTGAATAAATGTGAAAAATATAATTATAAAATATTTAATTATGTTCATATAAATCTTTTAAATAAATAATTACAGCAATCCATATTAAAATGAAACTTAATGATTTATCAAAAGAAAAAGCCTCATCATAATAAAAAAAGCCCAATAAAAATTGAAATGTTGGGGTTATGTAGAAAATCATTCCAGTGGGTCCAAGGCCACACAACTCAACACCTCTTACATATAGAAATAGAGGTATAACAGTCATTGGTCCAGCTAACATTAGTATAAACATCAATGAAGGCTCGTTAATACTAAAAATATTTAAATTATTTTTAAAAAGTAAAAAAAAAGCAAATAATGCAAATGGTAGTATAAAAAGACTTTCTATTAAAAGTCCAACATCGGTATCAACATTTACTTTTTTTCTAAGAAGATTATAAAAACCCCAACTTAGAGCTACAATTATTCCAACCCATGGTATCGAATGAAAACTTTTAAATAAAAGAAATGAAATAGACAGCAAAACAAGAAGTATGGAAAGACCTCTTCTTTTATTAATTTTTTCACCATAAAAGATATATCCCAGGAATACGCTTAAGATTGGCATAATAAAATAACCAAAGCTTGCATCGATAATTTTTTCAGTACCCACTGCATAAATCCAGGTTGCCCAATTTATAAAAATTAGTAAGCTTGAAAAAAATAAATAAATTATATTTCTTTTATTTTTTATAATTTCAAAAAAAATATCCCATTTAGAAAAATAAAAAGTAGTTATTATTAAAGCTACAGATGTCCACACACAACGATGGATCACTACCTCTATAGAGCCTGCAAATGAAATATATTTGAAGTAAATAACACCAATAACACCCCACCAAAAAGAACCTAGTGCAGTTAATCCTATACCTGTATTGAATTTTTGCTTTTCCACAGTAATAAATTTATACCTATTAAATGATTATCTGTTTAATTTATCAATTTTATTGTTGAATTAAAAATTTATAATAATAAAACGTTGCTAACGGAGAGATGGCAGAGTGGTTGAATGCACCGGTCTTGAAAACCGGCAAAGGGGCAACTCTTTCCTGAGTTCGAATCTCAGTCTCTCCGCCACTATTCACTTGCATAATTATAGTTTTGAAACATCTCTGTAACTTTGTTTAATTCAATTTGAATCGTTGGATTTTGACCTTGATTAAATTTATAAAGATTCTCATCATCTAAGTCTAACAAATCACACAAAAGAGTTAGCTCTTGTTCATTAAACTGATCAATATATTTTTTAGTAAATGAACCTAACAACTTATCCATTTCTTTAGTGCCTCTATAGTTAGCTCTATAAGTTATTTTATTTTTTAAATCCTTTATATTAATGGTCATAATATTTAATATATTACAACTAATATGAAAAATAAGAATAATTATGATTATTTATTAGCTGATCTAACCAAATTAAATGGTGTGGGTAAAAAAACCATGGAAATTTTGAAGAAAAAAAAAGTAAATAATATTTTTGACTTGATGTGGAGACTGCCTAAATCATATACAGACAGAACGCTCGTTAGTAAAGTTTGCGATCTTCAAATAGGTGTAATCCAAACTATCAGGATTGTTCCATTAAAATATCAATTTCCAAGAGTTAGAAACTTACCCAATAGAGTTAATTGTATTGATGAAACTGGAAAGATTGATTGTATATTCTTTAATAGTCATGAAGGATACGTAAGAAAAATTTTACCACTAAATGAAGAAGTGACAATTAGCGGTAAGATAGGCAATTATAAAGGACGATATCAAATAACGAATCCAACATATATTTCACAAGACAGTTCATTAATTGAAAATATTGATAATAAATACTCATTAACAGAAGGTATTACTGAAAAAACCTATAATAAAATTATTAATCAAATTTTAAAAAACTTACCTATTTTACCAGAGTGGCACGATAAAGATATTCTAAAAATTTTTAACAATCAAAGTTGGAATGAATCTATAATAAAATTACATGATCCAAAAAATATTGAAAATTATAAATCCGACTTTTATAAAAGACTTGCTTATGATGAAATATTAGCATCTTTTTTAGTTAATTCAGAAATTCGAAAAAAAATTAAGAAAATTAAAAAAATTTCTAAAAACTTCAGTGAAAAAGCTCATAAGAATATAGTTAATAAATTAAACTTTACACTTACCAATGATCAAAAAATTTCATTAGGTGATATTAATAAGGATCTAAATTCTAAAAGTAAAATGTTTAGACTTTTGCAAGGTGACGTTGGGAGTGGTAAAACTATTGTTGCATTGATTTCTTCGTTGAATGTCATTAATTCAGGGTTCCAAGTTGCATTAATGGCTCCTACTGAAATATTGGCCAGACAGCATTATACTTTAGCAAAAAAACTATTTCCTAAAGATATCAAAATTGAATTACTTTCTAGTAAGAGTGAAAATAGTGAAAAAAAGAGAATTATAAAAAAACTGGAAAACAATGAAATTCAAATGGTATTTGGCACACATGCAATTTTTCAAAAAAAAATTATTTTTGCAAACCTTGGTTATATTATAATTGATGAACAGCACAAATTTGGTGTTAGACAAAGAAAACTTTTATCAGATAAAGGGGGTGATAATTGTGATGTTCTTTTAATGTCAGCGACACCAATTCCGAGAACTCTAACTATGTCAGTTTATGGTGATATGGATGTTTCTATTATTAAAGAAAAACCAAGTAATAGAAAAGAAGTTAAAACTTATAGCAAATTAGAAAGTAAAATAGACGATGTTATCAACTTTGTAAAAAAAGAAATAAATGAAGGAAACCAAATCTTCTGGGTGTGTCCTTTGATAGAGGAATCAAAAAAATTAGATCACCAATCATCTGTTACGAAATATAAATTTCTTAATGAAATTTTTCCAAATAAAGTTGCACTACTACATGGAAAAATTGAAAATGAAGAGAAGGAAGAAATATTAAATAAATTTCTTAATAAAAAATATTCAATTTTAGTTTCGACAACAATTATAGAAGTTGGTATTGACTTTCCTAATGCTAATGTAATCATAATAGAAAATGCTAACAAATTTGGATTATCTCAGCTACATCAGTTAAGAGGAAGAGTTGGACGTGGAACAAAACAGGCAAGCTGTATATTGATGTTTAAGTCGAATTTAAGTGTGAATGCTAAAAAAAGAATTAATATTTTAAAAAACTCTAATGATGGTTTTGAAATTTCAGAAGAAGATATGAAGTTAAGAGGTTTTGGTGATTTACTTGGTTTTAAACAAAGTGGAATTAAAAATTTTAGGTTAGCAGACCCCATTCAAAATGAAGATTTATTTTTAATGGCAGAGAAACAAATCAAAAGGATAGAATTAGAAAATACTGATATCAAGAAATATAAAGCTTTACTCAAGTTATATGATCAAGCAGATATAATTAATGATATGGTTTAGCTTTTAGGCTTAGAGGTTCCAGCTGAGACTATAAATTTTGATGCTTCTTCAAATGTCATATCTAAATAGATCAAATCGTCTTTTGGTATCATTAATAAAAAACCACTTGTTGGGTTAGGAGTTGTTGGAACAAAAACATTAACTAAGTTAATATTTGTTTTGGCTTTAATTTCACCTGAATTTTCTTTCGTAGCAAAACCTACTGCCCAAGATCCTTTTCTTGGATACTCAACTAGTACAACACTTTTTTTATTGCCTTCTTGCTCCCGAAAGGAATCTGTCATTTGTCCAATGGCAGAGTAGATTGTTCTTAATATTGGCATTCTTTTAAACAAATCATCAATTATTTGTAAAAATTTTTTACCTATAAAAGTTAAAGAAAGACCACCAACAACTGTAATAAAAATAATTGTTAAAATTATTTCAATACCTGGTATCGCATAAGGAAGATAAGTATTAGGATTTAGACCTGATGGTACTAATTTAGTAGAAAAATTAATTAAAAATTTGCTTAAATAAAGGGTAAAACCAATTGGAATTAAAACAATTACACCTGTAAAAAAATAGTTTCTTAATCTTAAAGCAAATGATTTTTTCTTCTTAATAGACATAAAAATTTAATGATAGCTAGAATAAATTACAAAAGATACAGCTATAACAAAAAGCACAACCAAGATTTTATTGTTTAAATTCATAAAAGTATATATTTATATGATTATCAAAATTTTAATAAAATGAATAGAAGAAAATTTTTAAATTATATTGGATGTGGATGTTCGGGCTTAATGCTCGGTGCTTGTTCTACGGCCCCAATAACAGACAGAAGACAATTGAAAATTATACCTGAATCAAAATTAAATGCTCAGGCAGCTCAAATTTTTGAAAAAGTTAAAGAAAAAGAAAAAATGAGTGATGACGCTAAAACACTCAATGAAATTAAAGATATTGGAAAAAGAATGGAAGACGCTATTTCTGAGTATTTTTATAGAGCAGGTCAAAATGATCCAACTGTTAATTTTGATTGGGAGTATATTTTAATAGATAATAAAAAAGTAAAAAATGCTTGGTGCATGCCAGGTGGTAAAATAGCTGTGTACACAGGAATACTTGATGTTACAAAAAATACAAACGGTCTTGCCTCAATAATGGGTCATGAGATTGCACATGCTGTTGCTAAACATTCGGTTGAAAGAGCCAGTAGAAGTGCACTTTTACAAACTGGAACTTCTTTGATCGATATTTTTTCAGGTGGAAAGTTAGGGCAAATCAATCAAGCTACAGGCATGAACACCGTAGGTTTATTATCACAAATAGGAATAATGAATCCTTTCTCAAGGACTCAAGAAAGTGAAGCTGATTACCTGGGAATGATTTTTGCATCTTTATCTGGCTTTGATATAAGGGAAACTAAAAAGTTATGGGAAAGGATGAAGGCAGAAAATAAAGGCAAAGAACCACCTCAATTTATGAGCACCCACCCATCATCCTCAAAAAGAATAAAAGATTTATCAGAATGGGAAAATAGTGTCATTTTAGACTATCCACCGATTACAATTAGCTAATATTTAAAAGATTATTTTAGTGGTGAGCCCTGATGGACTCGAACCATCGACCCATTCCTTAAAAGGGAATTGCTCTACCAACTGAGCTAAGGGCCCACATATAAATTATTAAAGTTGAGATAAATGTTTTTTTTTATTTAATTTTAAAAAAAAACTTTTGGTGAAGTCTTCTTTAAAATTTTTAAATTTCTTTACACTTAAAAATTTAAACAATAAAAAAATATTTAACTTAAATAATTTTTATTACCAAAAAACAATTATTTATTCCATAACATCGGAAATTGCAAATATTTAAATTACAACTTATCAATGTATTCATCATGAAATTTATCAAATGTACCTTTTTTAATATTTTCTCTAATAGAAGACATTAATTCTTGATAAAAGTTGATGTTATGTAGGGTTAAAAGTGTCGAACCTAAGATTTCATTTGTATTGAAGAGGTGATTTAAATAGTTTTTTGAATACTTGTTAAGATTTAAATTTGAACAATTTGGATCAAGTGGTTCATTATCATTTTTATATTTGTTATTTTTGATATTTATACGGCCATTCCATGTAAAAGCTAAACCAGTTCTCCCAGATCTCGTAGGCATTACACAATCAAACATATCAACACCTCTCTTAACAGCTCCAAGAATATCGGCTGGCGTCCCCACACCCATTAAATATCTTGGTTTATCATCGGGCATAATATTTTTTAAATCATCTAAAACACTAAACATTTCATTTTGACTTTCTCCTACAGCAAGTCCTCCAATGGCATATCCATCAAAACCAATTTTAATTAACTCATTAAGAGATTTAGTTCTTAAATCTTCGAATAAACCACCCTGGACTATTCCAAATAAAGCTTTGTGTGGATTTAAACCAAAAGCTATTTTAGACCTTTCGGCCCAGTATATTGATAGCTCCATAGATTTATTTATTACATCGTAGTCCGTAGTTTTTTTAGGACACTCATCCATAATCATAACAATATCCGAGTCTAAACCTTTTTGAATTCTTATGCTTTCTTCTGGACTTAATATAAATTTTTTACCGTCTACATGAGAGTTGAATATTGCACCCTTTTCTCTGTCTACTTTGTTTAATTTAGAAAGAGACATAACTTGAAACCCACCAGAATCAGTAAGTATGGGAAGTTTGCAATTCATAAATTTATGTAGACCGCCAGCAGAAATAATTCTATCAACACCTGGTCTGATCATTAAATGATAGGTATTTGATAAAATTATTTCAGACCCAGTTTTAACAACATCATCAATTAAACATGCTTTAACTGTAGCTTGTGTTCCAACAGGCATAAAAGCAGGTGTTTGAATATTGCCTCTATGAGTTTCGATTACTCCAACTCTAGCAAATTTATCGCTCTCTATGACATTAAATTTGAAATTCTTTAACGTCATGAAATTTGTGAACTAAAATTATTTAAAGCTAATGATTTTATCTGGGTTAGAAACAGAACCGTTATTGTTTTGATCTCCTCTTTTGATTTTATCAACAAGATCCATGCCTTCAATAACTTTACCAAATACCGTATATTGTCTATCTAGAAAAGACGCCTCTTTAAAACATATAAAAAATTGGCTGTTTGCACTATTTGGATCTTGTGATCTAGCCATAGATAGCGTTCCTCTTTCATGAGGTAAATCATTAAATTCCTCTTTAAGATCAGGTAAATCAGAGCCACCCATTCCAGCTCTTCTTAAATCAAATTGATCATTAGAAGAGTTACCAAACTGAACATCACCAGTTTGCGCCATAAAGCCATCAATCACTCTGTGAAATACGACACCATCGTATTTACCATCTTTTGCTAATTGCTTAATTCTTTTGACATGATTAGGTGCCACATCTTCAAAAAGTTCTATTTTAACGTCTCCATCTTTAAGCTTTAAAATCATAATATTCTCCTCTGCGATTGTGTTGTTGGTTAGTATAAAAAATAAAATTAAAAATTTTGTTATAAGTTTATTCATATTTTTCTTTTAAAGATTTTATTGTGCTTTTTGTAGTAAATTTTTTGATATCGCCTTTTAGTCTCACTATTTCTTTAACAAATCTTGATGAAATGATTTGATTTTCAACATCAGACATTAAAAAAATTGTTTCTATATTATTGTTCAATTTTCTATTCATTCCAGCTAGTTGAAATTCATATTCGAAATCAGATACTGCTCTTAAACCTCTTAAAATAATATTAGATTTATATTTTTTACATAAATCAGTTGTTAATGATGTAAATGAAATAACTTCAATCTTCTTTTTATCAAACTTTAAATCAACAAATAAGGCTTTTTTAATTAATTGTACTCTTTCAAATGAATTGAAAAGATAATTTTTATTAGCACCATCAGAAGCAGCAATAATAACTTTATCAAATAATTTTAAAGCTTTATTTATAACATCAATATGACCAAAGGTAATTGGGTCAAATGTTCCGGGATATACGGCAACTTTTTTCATTACTCCAAGTTATCATCAATTTTTATTGCTGAAACAACTTTTTCATCACCAGATAATTTGATAATTCTTACACCTTGAGTATTTCTTCCTGCTGTTCTGATTTCTTTAACAGCAACTCTAATCACTCTACCTTTATTTGTTGAAATCATCACATCATCTCCCTCTATAACAGGAAATGACGAACATATACTGCCATTTCTAGGTGAGTTAACAATTCCAATTATGCCTTTACCACCTCTATTGGTAACTCTATATTCATTGTTTATAGTTTTTTTGCCGTATCCATTTTCTGTAATTGATAAAACAAATCTTCCATCAGATTTATTATCGTTTTTGATTTTTTCTTTATTTGTTATTGAAAGAGAAACAATCTCATCATTAGGAGATAGCTCTATACCCTTTATACCTTTGGAGGATCTACCCTTAAATATTCTTAGTTTCTTTGATTCAAATCTAATGCATTTACCATTTTTTGTACTTAGCATTACATCTTGATCATCTTTACAAATTTCAACTCCTACGATTTTATCATTGGGATCTAATTTTATTGCAATTTTTCCAGCTGAATTAATGGAAGAAAAGTCTTCTAGACTGTTTTTTCTAACCTTGCCCTTTGCAGTTGCAAAAACAATTTGAAGGTTTTTCGTATCACTTTCTTCATCAGGGAATGGCATAATTGAACTGATTGATTGATGATTTTTTAAAGGTAAGATATTAAATAGGGATTTACCTTTTGATGTAGTTGATCCCTCAGGTATCTTCCAAGCTTTAATTTTGTAGACAAGTCCTTCTGTCGAAAAGAAAAGAACAGAAGTGTGTGTGTTAACTGATAAAGTTTGTACTACAGAATCTTCATCTCTCGTTGTAATCCCAGATTTACCCTTGCCACCTCTTTTTTGTTGTTTAACACTGCTTAATGCTCCTCTTTTAATATATCCTTGAAGTGTAACTGTAATAATAACAGACTCTTTTTGAATAGTTTCTTCAATATCATAGTTTAAAATAGCATCTATAATTTTAGTTCTTCGTGGTACAGCAAATTTTTCTTTAATAGTTTTAAGCTCTTCACTTATTACGTTTAAAAGTTCTTTTTTGGAATTAATTATTTTCTTATATCCCTTAATTAAATCAGCTAATTTTTTAATTTCGACTTCTATTTCATTAATACCAAGAGCTGTAAGTTTTTGAAGTCTAAGTTCTAAAATAGCAATTACTTGAGGGTCAGATAATGAGTATAAATTTTTTCCCTTCTTATCTTCGACAAGTGAAATTAACTTTAAAGATTTATTAATTTTCCACTTAGTGTTTAATAATGACTTTTTAGCATCATCAGGAGTTTTTGAAGACCGTATAATTTTTATAATCTTATCTAAATTTTCAACAGATACAGATAACCCAATCAAAATATGAGCTCTGTCCTCTGCTTTTTTTAAGTCAAATTTAGTTTTCTTAATAACAACATCTTCACGAAATGTTAAAAAATTTGTTAAAAACTCTTTTAAATTACATATTTTAGGTTTGCCATCAACGATCGCTAAAGTATTAAAACCAAAAGAACTTTCTATCGAAGTATTTTTATAAAGTAATCGCTTAATAGTTTCTGGCTCAACACCATTTCTTAAATCAATTGCTACTCTAATCCCTTCTCTATTAGACTCATCCCTAATATCTTTTATTCCTTCAATTTTTTTTTCTCTAACCAGTTGGGCAATTCTTTCATTTAAAACTGATTTATTTACTTGATAAGGTACAGATGTAATAACTAGTCTTTCTCTACCATTTTTTTGTGCTTCAACACTTATTTCACCTCTAATTTTAAATGATCCACGACCCACATTATATCCTGCTTTAATAATTTCTTTACCGATGATGACACCACCTGTAGGAAAATCAGGACCCGGAATGTGTTTCATTAATTCTTTAATCTTAATATCTTTATTCTCAATTAAGGCTAATGTTCCATCAATAATTTCACCTAAATTATGTGGAGGTATGCTTGTTGCCATTCCAACTGCTATACCACCAGCTCCATTAACCAATAAATTGGGATATTGAGCGGGTAAAACTGATGGTTCTTTTTCTGTTTCATCGTAGTTACTCTTGTATTCGATGGTATCCTTTTCAATATCGTCTATTAAGTATTGCGAAACTTTAGCCAATCTAGTCTCAGTATATCTCATAGCCGCAGCTGGATCTCCATCAATAGATCCAAAGTTACCTTGGCCCTGAACAAGAGGTAAACTCATAGAAAAATCCTGAACCATTCTAACTAGAGCATCATAAACAGATTGATCTCCATGTGGGTGATATTTACCAATAACATCTCCAACTATTCTTGCAGATTTTCTAAATTGTTTTGACCAATCGTAACCACCTTTATACATGGCAAATAATATTCTTCTATGAACAGGTTTAAGTCCGTCCCTAACATCAGGAAGAGCCCTACTCACAATTACACTCATCGCATATGACAAATACGATGAACTCATCTCATCATGCATGGAGATAAGTTTAATATTTTTATCTTTAGGTATTTCTGTGTCTTTCATAGAAATTAAAATGGAATTTCGTCATCCATATCATTTGAAGTTTGTAGACTATCTTCAAAATTATTAGCAGGTGCTTGTGTGTTATCATTTTGGATTCCACCACCAGTATTTCCTCCACCTAACATTGTTAGTGAAGAGTTATATCCTTGAATTACAATTTCTGTAGAATATTTGTCTTGTCCAGATTGTTCATCTTTCCATTTTCTAGTAGCTATTTGTCCTTCAACATAAATTTGAGCTCCTTTTTTTAAATATTGCTGAACAACATTTACTAACCCATCATTGAATACAACTATTCGGTGCCACTCAGTCTTTTCTTTTTTTTCACCTGTTGTCTTGTCTTTCCATGATTGACTAGTTGCTAAACTCAATCTTGCAACGCTTTTGCCGTTTACCATTTGTTTAATTTCAGGGTCTGCGCCTAAACGCCCAATTAATAATACTTTATTTAAACTTCCAGCCATAATATTTTATAAGTGTTTATTTATTTATTTAGTTTTATATCACAATATAAACTCAATATTAATTTTATTAATTTAAAGCAACTAAAATTATGATCAAAAAGATAGTTATCAAGGGTGCAAAGGAGCATAATTTAAAGAATGTTTCTGTAGAAATACCCAAAGATCAATTTGTTGTTATTACTGGACTTTCCGGTTCTGGAAAATCTTCATTAGCATTTGACACTATCTATGCAGAAGGACAAAGAAGATATGTTGAAAGTTTATCTGCTTATGCTCGTCAATTTTTAGATAAAATGAAAAAACCTAACGTTGACCTTATTGAAGGATTGAGTCCAGCAATAGCTATTGAACAAAAAAATACATCAAAGAACCCAAGATCAACTGTTGCTACAGTTACAGAAATTTATGATTACATGCGAGTGCTCTATGCAAGAGCTGGTGTGCCCTATTCTCCATTTACTGGAAAGCCAATAACTTCACAAACAATTACACAGATTGTTGATTTAATAAAAAAACTTCCCAAAAAATCTACAATTTATATATATGCGCCAGTGGTCCGTGGCCGTAAAGGTGAATATAGAAAAGATATTTTAAGCTATAAAAGAAGAGGCTTTAGAAAAATTAAAATTGATGAGGTTCTTTATGACATAGATAAAGCACCTGAATTAGATAAAAAACTTAAGCATGATATATCTGTTTTAATTGACAGAATTGTTTTGAACTCAAATCTAGGAAATCGTTTAGCAGAAAGTATTGAAACAGCTGTAAATTTATCAAATGGTCTTGTATTTGTTGAGTACGAAGACGAAACTTTACCTCAAAAATTTAGAAAAATTGAAAAATTAATTTACTCGACAAAATTTGCATGTCCAGAAAGTGGTTTTACAATCGAAGAAATTGAACCAAGACTTTTTTCTTTTAATAGTCCATATGGGGCCTGTGCTGAATGTGAAGGTATTGGTATTAAATTAAATGTAGATCCAAATTTAGTAGTTCCTGATGAAAAAAAAAGTATAGCTGATGGTGCTATAGAACCATGGGCTAAATCGACCACACTATATTATGCTCAAACATTAGCCTCTATTGCTAAACACTATGGATTTTCTTTAGATGAAAAATGGAAAAAATTACCCAAAAAATTTAAAGATGTAGTTTTATTTGGATCAGACGAAGAAGAAATAAAATTTGTCTATGATGATGGATATGAAAAATACTCTCATAAAAAAACTTTTGAAGGTGTTATAAACAATCTTGAAAGAAGATTTCTAGAATCTGACAGTGAGTGGAAGAGAGAAGCTATAGCGGAATATCAATCAGATTCTGCATGTGAAGGTTGTAATGGTAATAGACTAAAAGAGGAAGCTTTATGTGTTAAAATTGATAATCAAAATATAAGCGATGTTACAAAAAAATCTATTTTAGATGCTGCTAACTGGTTTAAGGGGTTGGAACAAAATCTTGATAAAAGACAATTTAAAATAGCAGAACATATTCTAAAAGAAATTAATGAGAGGTTAACGTTTCTTTTAAATGTTGGACTTGAGTATTTAACTTTATCAAGAGAGTCCGGGACTCTTTCTGGTGGAGAAGCACAAAGAATTAGGCTTGCTTCGCAAATTGGTTCAGGATTGACAGGAGTATTATATGTTCTTGACGAACCTTCTATAGGTTTGCACCAAAAAGATAATGTTAAACTAATTAATGCATTGAAAAGACTAAGAGATCTTGGAAACACAGTAATCGTTGTTGAGCATGACACTGAAACTATGGAAAATGCTGACCACATAATAGATTTAGGACCAGAAGCTGGTACTAACGGTGGTGAGATCATTGCACAAGGAACTTATAACGAGATACTTAAAAATAAAAATAGTATCACTGGTCAATACCTATCTCATAAAAAATATATAGAAATTCCGAGAACTAGAAGACTTGCTAAGAATGGTAGATTTGTAGAAATTAATGGAGCTAGTGGAAATAATTTGAATAACGTTAATCTTAAAATTCCAACAGGAAGCTTTACTTGCGTTACTGGAGTTTCTGGCAGTGGTAAATCTACATTGATATTGCAAACATTATATCATGCATTAAATTTAACCTTAAATAACAAAGCTAGAAAAGTTCCAAAAGCATTTAAAGGTTATAAGGGTGTTGAGCTTATAGATAAGATAATTGATATAGATCAATCACCAATTGGGAGAACACCAAGATCAAATCCAGCAACCTATACCGGAGCCTTTGGGCCTATCAGAGATTGGTTTACTGCACTACCTGAGTCAAAAACAAGAGGGTATAAACCTGGAAGATTTTCATTTAATGTTAAAGGTGGAAGATGTGAAGCTTGTGAAGGCGATGGCGTAATTACATACGAGATGCATTTCTTACCTGATGTTTATATACAATGTGATGAATGTAAGGGAACTAGGTATAATAGAGAAACTCTTGAAATAAAGTTTAAGGATAAAAGTATAGCCGATGTATTAAATATGTCTGTTGATGAAGGATGTGAATACTTTGAAAATATTTCAAATATAAAAACCAAACTATTAACATTAAAAAAAGTTGGGCTTGGTTATATAAAGATTGGACAACAGGCTACAACATTATCTGGTGGAGAAGCTCAGCGTATTAAGTTAGCCAAGGAACTATCGAAAAGATCTACAGGAAGAACTATGTATATTTTAGATGAACCAACTACTGGACTTCACCAGCATGATATTAAAAAATTATTAGAAATACTACATACGTTTGTAGCACTAGGAAATACCGTTGTTGTTATTGAGCATAATTTAGATGTAATTAAAACAGCTGATTATATTGTTGATATGGGTCCTGAGGGTGGTGTCAAAGGAGGAAATATTATCGCAGAAGGCAAACCTGAGGATATTATAAAAATAAAAGGTAGTTATACTGGGGAATTCTTAAAACCTATGCTGGAAGAAAAATTTAAAAAGAAGTTAAAGATTTAAAAAATTAGTGTATAAGTGATTCTAATTATGGGTAATTTACTATCATCGCTTCCAAAGACAATACATGCATCATTAGCTTTAGCTATTATCCTTTTTCTAAGATTATTTTATGGTAATGGTGGTTTTGATTTTGATACAATTTTTTGGAGTTGGTTAACAAGATTTATTCATGTAACTGTTGCTATTATGTGGATTGGACTTCTTTGGTATTTTAACTTTGTTCAAATTCCCAACATGCCTAAAATTCCTGACGAACAAAAACCTGCTATAGGTAAAGTTATTGCGCCAGCAGCTTTGTTTTATTTTAGATGGGCAGCTTTACTAACAGTATTGTCTGGATTAATTTTAGCTTATTTAAATGGTTATTTACACGATGCTATGACTTTAGGTGGTGGTGGAAAAAGTACAGCTATTGGTATTGGAATGTGGCTTGGCTTATACATGGCTTTTAATGTTTGGTTTATAATTTGGCCAAATCAAAAAAGAGCACTAGGTATTGTTGAGTGCGAACCTGATGTTAAAACAAAATCAGCAAGGACAGCAATGTTGTTTTCAAGAACAAATACTCTTTTATCGTTACCAATGTTACTTTCAATGGTAGCAGCTCAAAATCTTTATTAAATCTATTCTGTATCTTCTTTTAGGATTGTTTTTTGGGAAACTCTAAGTTTCACAAGTATAGGATTAGCTATATAAATTGAAGAATAAGTTCCAAATACAACACCCATTATCATAGCTAGTGAAAAACCTTTTAATATTTCTCCACCAAATAAATAAATTGAAACTAAAGCAAGCAATGTCGTGACTGATGTGATTATAGTTCTAGAAAGTGTTTCATTGATTGAGATATTTGTAAGTTCATAAATCTTGATATCAGAAAACTTTCTTAAATTTTCTCTAACTCTGTCATAAATGACAACGGTATCATTCATAGAATAACCAACTATAGTTAAAACTGCTGCAACTATTGATAGATTTATTTCCAAACTAAATAGTGAAAAAAGACCAAGTGTTATAATGACATCATGAAATAAGGCTAAAATTGCACCTAAGCTAAATTGCCATTCAAATCTTATCCATATGTAAAATAACATTGCAGCTAGAGATAGTGCGATTGCAATAATACCAGACTTTAATAATTCAGAACTAACTTTTGGACCTACGTTTTCAACTCTTCTGAAATTAAAAGAACTCCCCAATGAAGATGTTAAATCTTTTTTTATAACTTCTATAGCATTTGCACTTGTATCTTTTTTTTCTATTTTGATTAAAAAATCATTTTCATTGCCAAATTTTTTAATATTAAAATCTCCTAATTTCATTTTGTTAAAAGATTGCCTTAAAGAAGTAACGTTAATATTTTTATCGTTAGACCTTAGTTCTATTAAAGTTCCACCTTTAAAATCTACACCAAAATTAAGTCCTTTAAAAAATAATAATAGAACAGATGCAACAACTAAACTTAAAGAGATTAGATTAAATAGTTTATAAAATTTATTAAAATTAATCATTATATTAGTTCAGTCTTTTCTTTATTTCTTACGACATAAAGGCCAGTAAGCATTCTTGCAATAAAATAAACTGAAAACAGTGTTGTAAAAATTCCTATAGCTAAAGTCACAGAGAAACCTTTAACAGGTCCAGAGCCCATAAAGAATAAGATTACAGCTGCAATTAATGTGGTTATATTTGCGTCTATAATTGCAGTTTTTGATTTCACATAACCTGTATCAAAAGCTATAATATTATTTTTTTCTTTCTTGCATTCTTCTTTAATTCTTTCAAAAATTAACACGTTAGCATCAACTGCCATACCAACCGTTAAAATGATACCTGCTATTCCAGGAAGTGTTAATGTTGCTTCAAATAAAGTTAAAATACCGACTAAAAAAAGTAAGTTAATTAATAGTGTTATGTTAGCAATTAGACCAAAAATTCTATATTTAACAAACATAAAAATTATCACCAATAAGAAACCAATCATAAGGGCGATAACTCCTGCATTAATTGAATCTTGACCAAGGTCAGGTCCAACTGTTCTTTCTTCAATAATGTTAAGCGGCGCTGGTAACGCTCCTGATCTTAGAAGTAATGCCAAGTCTGTTGCAGACTGAAATGTAAAATTTCCACTGATCTGACCATTTCCACTTGCTATAGTATCCCTTATTACTGGAGCACTAACAATTTTACCATCTAGAACAATTGCTAATTGTTTGCCAATTCCTGTACTGGTTGCTTTACCAAATCTTTTTGCCCCCACTCTATCAAGTGTAAATGATACTACTGTTTCGTTGGTTTGATTATTCATTTGTGGTTGAGCATCCAATAAATTCTCACCATTTAAGATTATTCTTTTGCTAACCATTGCTTCGTTAGTTCCATCTTCAAATTGAAGCATTTCAGTACCAAAAGTGTCATTATTATTTTGAGTGACAAATCTAAATGTTAAATTTGCAGTTTTTCCTAAAAGTGACTTGATACGCATGGGATCATCAAGACCAGGAAGCTCAACTAGAATTCTATTATTACCTCTTTTCAGTATATTGGGTTCATTTGTACCAACTTCATCAACTCTTCTTCTAACTATTTCTATAGCTTGATCTTGTGAAGATGTTTTAATTTCAATAAGTCCATATTTTGATAGAGTTAGTATAAATTCATTATCTTGAATATTTACATCAAACTGATGTGATTTATATTGAAAATAATAAGGGTTAATATCACTTTCTTTATCAAGAAAAAAAGATTGAACCGACTCAATATTATCATTGGGTATACTGAATATTATTTTTTTATCTTTAATTCTTAGATCATTAAAAGATATTTTCTTATCTTTTAAAAAATTTCTAATAACAGTTGTTGTATTTTGTAATTTTTGAATCTCAACGGGTTCATTATCAATTTCAAGCAAAAGATATGATCCGCCTTGTAAATCTAAACCTAGATTTATCTTTTTTGAAATAAAACTGTCTTCAGGGTTCTGAAAATTTGATGCAGCAATAAAAATAAAAAAAATTGATACTAAAGAAACTAAGGTAATTCTTAATTTAGAAAAGTATAACACTTTAGTAAAATGTTATTTTTTTACTTCAGGGGAGTTAAGTAATCCTTGAATACCTGTAGATTTCATAATTTCTACTTTAACGTTGTCAGCAATTTGCACTTCAACTTTTTCATTATCAATAATTCTTTCAACTGTCCCAATAATACCAGCAGAAGTTACAACCTTGTCTCCTCTTGATAAGTTTTCTACCATGGCTTTATGCTCTTTAACTTTCTTTTGTTGAGGTCTTATTAAAAAAAAGTAAAAAATAACAAAAATTAAAATTAGTGGTATAAATTGGCCTATTCCTTGATCCATAATTCTCCTTAATTAAAATGAATTCTTACAACATCTATCTAATTAAAACAACTTTAAATCTTAACGATTTTTTCAATATTATTCATGTAAGGCTTTAAAGCTTCTGGCACTAGAATAGACCCGTCTTCTTGTTGATAATTTTCTAATATAGCAACTAATGTTCTACCAACTGCTAAACCACTGCCGTTTAAGGTGCCAACAAGCACAGTTTCTTTTTTTTCGTTTTTATATCTGGCTTTCATTCTTCTAGCTTGAAATGATCCACATGAAGAGCAACTTGAGATTTCTCTGTATTTATCTTCCGATGGAAGCCACACCTCAATATCAAAAGTTTTTTCAGCACTAAAACCCATATCACCAGTACATAAAACAATTTTTCGGTATGGAAGTTTTAGTAAATCTAAAATTTTAGTTGCACAATCAGTCATTCTATCAAGTTCTGGTAAGCACTTATCAATTTCAACAATACTCACCATTTCAACTTTGTAAAATTGGTGCTGTCTAATCATTCCCTTAGTATCTTTACCATAACTTCCTGCTTCTTTTCTAAAACAGGGTGTTGAGGCAACCATTCGCATTGGAAGTTTTTTTTTATCAATAATTTGGTCTTTTACAATATTGGTTAAAATAACTTCAGCAGTTGGAATTAAAAATTTTCTGTCACTAGAGTCGTCTAATTTAAGTTCAAACTGGTCATTATCAAATTTAGGTAATTGTCCCGTACCATACATAGTAGCATCAGTTGCAATTAGTGGCGGAGATATTTCTTCATAACCATTAGTATTCACATGTGTATCAAGCATAAAATTTGATAAAGCTCTTTCTAGCATGGCCAATTTATCTTTTACAAAAACAAATCTTGAACCAGTAGTTTTCGTTGCTAGATCAAAATCAAGCATGTTTAAGTCTTCGCCTAATTCATAATGTGATTTAGGTTTAAATTTAAAATTTGGTATTGTTCCTGATTTAGAAATTTCTACATTTGAGTTTTCATCTTTACCTGTAGGAACGTCTGGATGAGGTATATTTGGTATTGATGACAAAATTGTTTCCAATTCATTTTTAACACTAGCTTGTAATTTACTAATATTATCTATTTTAACAGTTATCTTTTTTGATTTTTCAAAAAGTGATTGATCTTTAGACTTTGAGATATTTTTTTTTCTTTTTCAAGTAATTCTCTTTGTTGGATGTACTCTCTATTATTCTCATCCAACGATAAAATCTTATCCACATCTATTTCTATAAATCTTTTATTCAAAGCTTTTTTAAAAGCCTCAACATCATTTCTAATTTCTTTAATATTATGCATTTTTTTTATTTTTCTTATCTATAATGTTTACAGAAAATATAGATAATTCATATAAAATCAATAATGGTATTGCTAGTCCAATTTGAGTTATGGGATCAGGTGGTGTTAATAGTGCAGCTGCAGCAAAAATCATTACAACGACATATTTTCTTTTTTTTCTAAGAAATTCAGCATCAACAATACCTACTCTAGCTAATAAGCTAAGGACAACTGGTAACTGAAAACTTATACCGAATGCAAAAATTAATTTCATAACTAGAGAAAGATATTCGCTAACTTTAGCTTCCAATTGAATGGGTAATCCTGTTGAAGCTCCTGTACTCTCAAAAGAGAGAAAAAACTTAATAGCTAGTGGCATTATTAAATAATAAACAAGCATGCCTCCTAGAAAAAATAATATAGGCGTTAAAACTAGATAAGGAACAATTGCAATTTTTTCATGCTTATAGAGACCTGGTGCAATAAATTTCCATATTTGTACCAATATATAGGGACAAGTAACAAAGAATGCTGCAAAAAAAGAAACCTTTAAATATGTTAAAAATGTTTCCTGTAAAGCTGTAAAAATTAACCTTCTATCAGTTCCACTTTCATTTACTGCTTTAGCAAAAGGCTCAACTAAAAAACCATATAAATGTTCTGAAAAAAAATAACATCCAATAAAAAAAATGAATAAAAAAATAAAAGAATGAATTAGTCTTTTTCTAAGTTCAGTTAGATGGCTTACAAAACCGCCTTCATTTTCAGATTTTGTCATTATCTTTTTTTTCTTCTATAGGTTTTTCTATTTCATTAGAATTGATATCAAGGTCAGCTACCTCATTTTGTATATTGCTAATATATCTTTTTGTGGTTCCAATCCACGAACCAACTTTTTTTAACATATAGGGGAAGTCCTTGGGTCCAATAACAATGATTGCAACAGCAACTACTATTAAAATCTCAAACCAGCCAATAGTGGGCATTTAATCTATTCTTTGTCTTTGCTATCTTGATTATTTTCTGAAACATTTTTAGGCTCAGGTTCGTCTGTAATGTCTGTAGCCATACCTTTTTTAAAACTTTTTATACCTTTGGCTACATCGCCCATTAAGCTAGATATCTTGCCTCTACCAAATAAAAGTACAACAAGAATAACTACGATTGCTATTTGCCAAATTCCAATGCTCATAATATTTTATACCTCTTTTAAATTTATTTTTAAAGTAACTTTTTACTTTTCTTCATCTGGACTTAGTGTTCCACCTAACATCTCATCGATATTTTCATAAATATCCTCTTTTTTTTCAACTTGTTTCTCTTTGTAAAATTTACCAGTACCAAATATTGCATTATCAATATTTGAGCTATCAATAAGGCCGGCAGATCCCAATTCGTCAACTGTAGGCAAATCAGACAATTTTTGAAGACTAAAATGACTTAAGAAATCATCAGTTGTTCCATACTGAATTGGTTTACCGGGTACATCTTTACGGCCTTGTGGTTTTACCCAATTTAACTCCATTAAAATCTCAAGTGTGTTTGTTCCAAAAGCAACACCTCTTATTTCTTCTATTTCAGCTCTAGTAACAGGTTGGTGATAAACAATTATTGCTAATGTTTCAACTGCAGCTCTTGACAATTTTTTTTCTACAGTTTTTTCCTGAGACATAAGGTTCGATAAATTTTCAGAAGTTCTAAAAGACCATTTATTAGAAATACAAACTAAATTAATTCCTCTTGATGAATATTCTTTTTGTAATTTCTGTAATGATTTTAAAACATCAATTTTTTTTGAAATTTTAGATTCGATAGTGTCAATATCTAATGGTTCAGCAGCAGCAAAAATTATTGCCTCAACTTCTCTTTCACCATCATTCATTTTTGATGGGAAAGTAACTATATTGTTATTTGTTTCTTTTTTTATTTTTGTCATTTTAATTCTTTAATATAAATATCATCAAATAAGTTTTCTTGCTTTATAGTCAGATTGCCCTCTTTAACCAGCTCTAAGGAACCAGCAAAAATTCCTGCTTTACCAGTTGTTTTATATTTTGAGCCACTTTTAAATGAAGAAGGTATTAGTTCATTAATATTTCTCCAATCAATTAACTTACCAAAGAATTCTTTTATTCTTTTAATGCCATCTTCAGTGGTAAAAACTGGAAGTTTAGGAATATTCATCCTTTGAAAATCTTTGGTCATAATAATTGAGGAATAAGATTTTAAAAGTTCGTAAAGATTTAGTTTATATTCAGTACTATATATAGATCGTATATTTCCTTTAATTCCTCTAGTTCTTATTTCTCTACCAAGTCTTTTTCTTTGTAACATTTGGTCAGAAAGTAATCTAATCAATTCTAATTTTTTTAATTGTAATTTTAATTTTTCAGCAACTTCTAAAACTTTAAATTCTTCTTCTGGATTTCCTGGCAATAAAAGTTTTGATTTAAGATAAGTTAACCATGTAGCCATCAACAAGTATTCTGATGCAGATTCTAGATTTAGATTTTTTTCATTAGTAATATAATTGTGAAATTGATCAGCCAGTAATGTTATAGAAATATCCTCAAGGTTAACTTTTTGAGCTTTTGCCAAATCTAATAACACATCAAGTGGGCCGTTATAATTGTCAAGATCTACATTAAAGTTTTTAGAATCAGTATCAGACATGTCAAATATTAGCTTATAATCTTATAAAATTGTGATGTTTTTTTTATAATAAACTTACTTATAACTGGTGAATATAGGGCCACATCATTCATTTCTTTTAAATCTCCATTACAATGAAGAACTAAATCACAACCTGCAGTGAAGGATTTCTTTGTATTAATTGCTATAGAGCCCTTTAAACTTTTCATTGATATATCGTCAGACATCAAAATATTTCTAAATTTAATTTTATTTCTTATTAATTTTATAATTTTCTTTGAATGTGTTGCGGTGTTGACTTTGTCAATTTTTTTATAAATAAGATGTGCAGTCATTGCAAATAAACTATTTTTATTTTTGAATGCCATAAAGTCATGATTATTCAAATATCTTAATTCCTTATTGATTGTAGGGGTTTTTTTATGACTATCGACCTTTGCTAAGCCATGGCCTGGTATATGCTTTATCACAGTGGCAATTTTATTATTATGAAACTCTTTAATACAAATATCTCCAATTTCTGAAACAATCTTTGTATTGTCTGAAAAGGCTCTGTCACCAATTATTGCACTTGATCCTTTGGATCTAACATCAAGGACTGGTAAAGTATTTATGTTAATTCCTATATTTTTTAATAATAAGACAGTTTTATTGATAAACTTTTTGTATTCGATATAAAATTTTTTTTTATCTTTAAGATAAAGATTACCAAAAAATTCTCCTGTAAACTTATCTGCTTTAAAAAATTTTTTTAATCTATTAACTCTACCACCCTCTTGATCAATTAAAATAGGATATTTTTTATCATTGAATATTTTTCTAATTTGACCTGTTAATTTTTTTACTTGTGTAATATTTTTAATATTTCTTGAAAAAAGTATTATTCCCCAAGGTTTATGTTTAATTAGAAATTTTTTTTCACTAGTCAATAATTTAGTAGATTTTAAACCAACTATGAAACTTTTACGATTATCCATCATTATTAATTAGTTCCCAAAACTTGTAATTCTTTTTATTTTTATCTATGGTTTTTTCAACATATTCAACAATATCAACAGTATCACTTTTAAGTATAATAAGATTACGAGAATAATTTTCAGTTTTATCCTCAATATTTTTCAAAGATCGGTATGAATTTTTTTTATTTTCATTTGAAAAATAATATTTGAAAGATAGAAAAAAAAATAAAATTATAACAATCAAAAATAAAAGATATTTAAGTTCTTTTAACATTACATTTTTTGAGGAGTGTCTACTCCAACAATATCCATTCCAGATTTGATAACATTAGATATAACTTTTAAAAAAACTAATTTATCATTTGAAATTTTCTTTTGTTCGTTAATAAACCTTTTTGATTGATCCTCTTTGCCCATATTCCAATAAGAATGAAATTCTGATGATAGTTCGTAAAGATAAACTGGTATTCTGTGGGGTTCAAGTCTTAGACTTGCAGCTTCAATACACTTAGGCCATTCTGCTATTTTTTTTAATATCTTTATTTCATCACCCGTATATGCAAATTCGTAATCTTTTATATTCAAATCATTTTCTATATTAAGATTTACGTGTCTAAAGACAGATGATATTCTAGCATAACAGTATTGGACATAATAAAGTGGGTTATCTTTAGATTTTTCTTTAACTTTTGTAAAATCAAAATCTAACTCTACATCGCTACTTCTATTAAGCATAATAAATCTCGTGGCATCTTTACCTACTTCGGCTATCAAGTCTTCAACTGTTATATAGTCACCTTTTCTTTTTGACATTTTAAAAGGTTTTCCATCTTTAATTAATTTGACGAGTTGACTTACTTTACAAATCAATTTTTTTTTATCTCCTGATAGAGCTTCAACGACAGAAGTTATCCTTTTAATATAACCAGCATGGTCAGCCCCTAATATATTAATAAGTGTATCGTAATTTCTATTTAATTTATTATCATGATAGGCAACATCACTAGCAAAGTAAGTCCATGATTTATCAGACTTTTGTAGCGCTCTATCTTTATCATCACCAAAATCTGTTGATTTAAATAAAAGTTGCTCCCTTTCTACCCAGTTTTCATCATTTTCACCTTTGGGGGCCTTAATTTTTCCACTATATACTAGCTTTTTTTCTTTTAATTTATCAATTGCTTTCTGAACTTCATTATTTAGGACAATATCAGTTTCACTTGTAAATCTATCGTGCACTATTCCAAGATTTGATAAATTATTTTTAATCAATTTTAAAGATTCTGAAACCGATAATAAAGTTAGTTCTTTTGAAACGTTTTCAAATTTATCAAATTTTAAAACTTTATTAGATTTTATAATATTTTTAGCAATACCAACTAAGTAATCACCAGGATATAAATCAGAGTTTTCAATTGGGAATTTTTCATTAAAAAGTATTTCCCTAATTCTAAAAAAAACAGATTTTGTAAAATTTATGATTTGATTACCATAATCGTTAACATAATATTCTTTTGAAACATCATGCTTGTTAAAAATTAATATATTTGAAATAACATCTCCCAATATTGCTCCTCTACAATGTCCAACATGAAGAGGGCCAGTGGGATTAGCTGAAACAAATTCTATAAGATATTTTTGTTTTTTTTCTTTATTATTGACACCATAATCCTTGTGATTTTGATTAATACTTTTAATAAAATTATTCCAATATATTGTCTTAAATTTAATATTAATAAATCCTGGTTTTGCTACAGAAATAGATTCTATTTTTTCATCTTCATTTTTAATTAATTCAATTAAAATATTTGCAATATCAATTGGAGATTTTTTATTAGCCTTAGAGAGAACCATGGCTACATTGGTTGATATATCGCAGTCAAAATTTGATGGTGGTATATCTACATTAATTCCATTTAAAGATTCAGGTAATTCTAAAGTACCATCTTTATTAAGCTTTTTAATCAAGATTATTATTTTATCCAAGTAGAGATCAAAAATGTTCATTAAATACCTTTATTTAAATTGATTGCATATCTATCTGTCATACCAGAAATAAAATCAGCTATTGCTCTATTTGGGTCATTCTTTAATTGATCACCGTTTAAAAATTTTTTGGGCTTATTCTTAATTTTATAAAAGAGTTTATTAATAATTTTTTTTCCATGATTATTTTTAGATAATACATTTTTATTGTTATACATTTTGCTTCTTAGGAAAAACCTAACTTCTTTTTCAATTTTAAGAAATTTACTTGAAAAACATACTATAGGATCATCTAAGTTATAAACATCTTTTAAAGATTTGACTTTATTATTTTTTAAATTATTTTTAGTATTCTTAATTAAATCTCTAACCATTAAATCAATTGAATCTCGTATTATTTGATATATCAAAATATCTTTATTGTTGTTTTTAATATTATTTTTGTGTGATTTATAAATATCTTTAAAAAAATTAATTTCAATCAAGTCGTTTAAATTAAACATTTTGGCTCTAATTCCATCTTGTATGTCATGATTATTATAAGCAATGTCATCTGAGATTGCTGATATTTGAGCTTCTAATGAACCAGAGTTAGTAAAGTTTATTTTATTCTTAAAACTTTTTAATCCAATCAACCTATTAACAGTAAAGAGATCATCAATTGGGCCATTGTGCTTTAATAATCCATCTAAAGTTTCTAATGTTAAGTTCAGGCCTTTAAATTTAAGGTATTTATGCTCAAGAAACATAACTATTCTTAAGGTTTGAAGATTGTGGTCAAAGCCTCCAAAGTTAACCATACATTCATTAAGAGCATCTTCTCCAGCATGTCCGAACGGAGTATGCCCTAAGTCGTGAGCCAAACTTAAGGTTTCAGCTAGATCATCATTTAAACCTAAATGTTTAGCTATTGATCTTGCAATTTGCGCAACCTCAATTGAATGGGTAATTCTAGTTCTAAAATGATCCCCTTCTGTGTTAACAAAAACTTGTGTTTTATGTTTTAACCTTCTGAATGAGGCACTGTGAATAATTCTATCTCTGTCTCTTTGAAATGGAGTTCTGTAAAGTGAATTAGCTTCTTTAAAAATACGACCTTTGCTTTTAGATAAAGCTAAATTTGAGTAATTATTCATACTTTAAATTTAATAAATTGATATTATATTAGTATTATCAGTGTTGTTATATGATTAAAGAAATTAAATTTACAGATAAAGCTATAAAACAGATTAATAATTTGTTGTCTCAAAAAGATCCAGGGTCATTTTTTAGAATCGCTATTAAAGGCGGTGGTTGCTCAGGTTTTCAATATGAGTTTACTTTTGACAAAAAATTAGAAGCAGACGACTTAAAACATGAAAATATTCTTATAGATAAAACTTCAGCAGACTTATTAAAAGGTTCAGAAGTGGACTTTGTTTCGGAACTAATTGGCGATCAATTCAAGATCACTAACCCACAAAGCAAATCTTCTTGCGGTTGTGGTGTTTCTTTCTCTATATAATGATTATTACATCTTGGAATGTTAATTCTGTTAGAGCAAGAATTGAAAATATTAAAGAATACCTTCAAAAATTTTCTCCTAATGTTGTTATGATGCAGGAAATTAAAACGCAAGATGAGACCTTTCCCTATGATGATTTTTCAGCATTAGATTATGAGAGTCATGTATTTGGACAAAAAAGTTATAATGGTGTTGCTATTATATCCAAACATAAACTAGAAAATGTTAGAATAGATTTGATTAAAGATAAATTGAAACAATCTAGAATTATTTCAGCAGAACTAAAACATAAGAAAAAAAATGTTCAACTGATTAATATTTATACTCCAAATGGTAATCCTGTAGATACTGATAAATACACTTATAAAAAAGACTGGTTAGATAAATTAATTAAACAATTAAAAACTCTTTCAAAGAAAAATGAAAATATTATCTTAGCTGGTGATTTTAATATTCTTCCTTCAGCTGAAGATGCTTATAATATTAAAGGGTTTGAAGATGATGCTTTATACAGACTTGAGATAAGAAAAAAATTTAGAGAAATGATTAATCTAGGTTTTCATGATGCCTACCGTCACATTCATGGTGAAAAGGAAGGCTATACTTATTGGGATTATATGAGAGGTGCTTGGCAGAAAAATAATGGATTAAGAATTGACCACTTCTTAGTTTCAAATTCTTTATTAAATATAGTAAAAAATGTTAATATTAATAAAGACCCAAGAGGAAAAGAAAAACCTTCTGATCACACACCTATTGAAATTGAATTAGCTTAAAGATTTAATTTTATTAAAGAGTTCTTCATTAATATTTCTTGGTCCTTTATTTAATCTATTTTTATGTCTTCTTTCTCCAGGAAGCCTAACACCCTCCATAGCTGACATTTTACTAAAAAATTCATCTGCATGTTTATCCCAACCTTTACCAGAAATTTTATCTGGTGAGATTGCTATGATAAATTCACCTCCACTTGGGGGACCACCATCGTTATTATCTTTTGCAGCAGTTTCAAAACTAAAATTTTCACCTATTAATGCTCCAGCTAATAATTCAACCATCATTGCAATACTAGATCCTTTATAGCCTCCAAAAGGAAGTATAACTCCACCATCAGCTATTTCTCCAGGATCAGTTGTTTCTTTACCCTCTTTAGTTAAACCCGTTCCAAGGGGAACTTTGTGCCCTTCTCTTTTTGCAATTTGAACTTCACCCATTGCCATTGAAGCAGTTGCCATATCATAGACAACAGGAGTTTTACCAGGTCTAGGCCAAGCAAAAGAAATTGGATTTGTCCCATATAAAGGTTTAGTGGCACCCGCTGGTGCAACAGCTGGCTTATAAGATGTGCAAGCAATACCAACAAGTCCAGCTTCAGCAATAGCTTCAGTTTCAGGCCAAAGGGCTGCCATGTGATGTGAATTTTTTATGGCAAGAACTGCTACACCATTTTTTTTTGCTAATTCAATAACTGCAGGTAATCCTAAACTTAAAACCATAGGAGCAACTGCATTGTTGCCTAGTACTTTAATAATACTTGGAGCAACATTTTCTAATTCGGGTCTTGCCTTACCATTAATCTTTTTACTTTTTAAGCCTGCTACATAAGCTGGTAATCTAAACAAACCATGAGAAACAGAACCATCTCTTTCAGCTCTCATAATAGTATCCGCTAGAATACTAGCATTTTCCTCATCACAACCATTAGCTAATAGTGTTTTTTTGGCTAGTTCTAAAATTTCTTTTAATGTTAAGGGAACTGTACTCATCCCAATATTAAATATTATTTATGCTTGCTTTTCAAATCTTTTTTTAGATCTTCATGATCACCAACAACATTATGGTATTGGCTTTTCGTTACATATTTTTCTAAAAAAGGTACCGCTAATAAAGGTAAGAAGCCACCAAGAACAATTCCAAAGGCAGCACTTTTTAAATTTGGATCAAGTAATGCTGCTATAAAGTCTGCTATAATATGAGCTAAAACTATTCCAATTATTCCAGCAATTGCACCATTAGAAACTAATTTCAAAAAACGGTTTATGCTCCAACCTGAATAAAAACCAATTAATGGTATTAACGTATGAACAAAACCAAATACAAATCCTCTTAATATTCCATATTCCTCTATAAGTTCTTCTAAAAAGTGAAGAAATTCTGGTAATTCATGTGCGTGTTCCATTAGTTACATCTCCTACATTTTGTTGAGACTTCAAGCTGAAAATCACTGAAGTCATATTTTTTGATTGGGTTTTTTTTAAATATTGTTTCAAATAATTCTGATTTAAGCTCTTCTGTGTCTCCACAATCTCTACAAATAGCTATAGATGGATTATGCTTAACATGCTCATGACTACACAATACATAGGTCTTATTTTGATTAGATTTATGTATCTTATCTTCTTCAATTAGTTTTTTTAAAGATCTGTAAACAGCCATTGGCTGTATCTTTTTAAATTTTTGAAATTTATCTAATATTTCATAAGCCGTTAAATGCTTTTTAGATTTCTTAATTATATCAAAAACTATGTCGTGATTATTCATTTTGTTATGTTATAACATAACATTTTTTTATGTCAATACCCCAGTAATAAAGGTTTTTGTTTGTTCTATAATTGTAATAAATTCCTAACAAAACTTACATTTAAAGGAGACTATGCTTATAAAAAAATACCTAAAATGGATCAGCACTGCTTTAGTATTAACTGGAATATTATTAACTAACTTAAATATCTACCCTATTAACATCTACTTCCATGGTCTTGGAGTTATTGGTTGGACAATAGCTGGTTTTATATCAAAAGATAAAGCCATATTAACAAACTTTGGGTTACAGATACCATTATTTTTAATTGGAATTTATAAGATTATATTTTAGGATTAATTGAATAGAACAAGCTGTATCTTACATCTTTATGTAGCTGTATTAATATTATTAAGTACGACCATACACATCTTGAAACCTGACAATATCACCTTCTTTTAATATCGATCCAACTTGTGCTTCAATAATTTTAACAGGCTTTGTGCCTTTATTTTCAATTCTATGAATTGCTTCTAATGGAATGAATATATGATCATTTTTTTTTCTAAAAAAACTATCTTTATTAAGTGTAATTTTAGGCGTTCCTTGAGTTACAAACCAATGTTCTGATCGATGATGATGTTTTTGTAAACTTAAAACACCTTTAGGCTTAACAAATAGTTCTTTGATTAAAAAACCTTTACCTTCGAATAAATTAACGTACCTACCCCAAGGCCGGTAATAAACATTTTTTTTCTTATAATATTTATTCTTATTTTTATCATACATTTTTAAGATCTCTTTCCAGCTGCCAAGATCTGACCAAGGAATGTCTAATTTAATAGCATTAATTTGTTTGGTTTTTTCTAAAATTGCATAATCAAAAGATTTTGCTGTAGCTTTTTCAAATGAAGCTTTATTTAAATAATAAGTGTTATCTTTAAGTTTAGCTTTTGAAACAGCATTAAGACAATTTTTATACATTGTAGGTTGGTATTTCTTAAAGTTATTTATTATTGAGTCTTTTCTCAAAAAAAACATACCAGAATTCCAATAACCTTTTTGTTTAATGACTTGTTTAGCTTTAGCTTCTTTAGGTTTTTCAATAAATTTTGTTACTTTATTAATATTTCCTTTAACTTTTTTTGTTAAAAAATAACCATATTCACTTGATGGAGATGTTGGTTTAATTCCAAAGATGAATATATTTTGGTCTGTTAAATTAGTTTTATTTTTATTAATAGCTTTATTAAAAATATTAGCTTTTTCTATTAAGTGGTCTGCTGCAAAAAACATTAAGGGTTGTTCATTTGGAATATCTTTAATTAATGCTGATGCAAGAATTGCTGGTGCTGTATTTCTTTTTGCGGGTTCTAAAACAATTTTATATTTACTTATCTTATGTTTCTTAAGATGTTTTTTTACCTCTTTTAAATATTTAAGATTTGTACTTATGATCGGTACATCAAAGGTCGAAGATTTAACTCTTTCAAGAGTTTTTCCTAATAAAGTCCAATTACCAAAATCAATAAATTGTTTTGCTTGATGATTTTTAGAATTAGGCCAAAGTCTAGTTCCTGCTCCGCCACATAATATAACGGGTCTAATTTTCATTAAATATCAGCGTAAACTTTTACTTCTTTTCTTTTACCGGGATGTGTTGGTGCACCTAAATAAGCGGGACCTACTGTTTGAGCATATTTCCAAATAGTACCCGATCCAAAGCTTGATTTTTTTGCTTTCCACTTCTTATGTCTTGTGGCTAATTGTGATTTAGTTAATCTAACGTTAATAGTCCCTTTTTTGGCATCTATATCAATTACATCTCCATTGCGTAAAAGAGCTAAAGGGCCGCCTAAGGCCGCCTCAGGGCCAACATGACCCACACAAAAACCTCTTGTAGCCCCAGAAAATCTACCATCTGTAATTAGAGCAACCTTCTCACCCATACCTTGACCATAAATAGCACCTGTTGTTGAAAGCATTTCTCTCATACCAGGACCGCCAACTGGTCCTTCGTAACGAATAATAATTACATCACCTGCTTTATATTTTTTCTTTTGCACACAAGCCATTGCTGCTTCTTCATTATCAAAACATCTAGCTTTTCCAGTGAATTGTAATTTTTTTAAACCAGCAATTTTAACAATTCCACCATCAGGAGCTAAGTTACCTTTAAGACCTACAACACCGCCATCTGGTGATAAAGGATTATCATATGCTCTTAATACTTTTTGCTTAGGATTAAATTTAATATTTTTTAAATTTTGTTTCATTGTTTTTCCAGTAACAGTCATGCAATCACCATGTATAAAACCACCATCAAAAAGAGTTTTTAATAACATAGGTACTCCACCAGCTAACCACATATCTTTTGCAACATATTTTCCACCTGGTTTTAAATCTGCAAGATATGGAGTTTTTTTAAAAATTTTAGCTACATCCATTAAATCAAACTTAATTCCAATTTCATTAGCTATAGCTGGTAGGTGTAAAGCAGCATTTGTCGATCCACCAGTAGCCGCTACAATTGTTGCAGCATTTTCTAAAGATTTTTTTGTAACAATGTCTCTTGGACGAATATTTTTTTGTAATAAATTCATTACAGTCTTGCCACTTAATAATGCATACTTATCACGTTCTTCGTATGGAGCAGGTGTTCCAGCTGAATAAGGTAATGCTAAACCAATAGCTTCAGAAACGCAGGCCATAGTATTTGCAGTAAATTGACCTCCACATGCACCTGCACTTGGGCAAGCAACTAACTCTAATTTTCTTAATTCCTTTGCAGACATTTTTCCAGCTGAGTGTTTTCCAACTGCTTCAAAAACATCAACAACAGTTACATCTTTACCTTTATATTGACCTGGAAGTATTGAACCACCATAAATAAATACACTTGGGACATTTAATCTAACCATTGCCATCATTAAAGCAGGTAAAGATTTATCACATCCTGCAATACCAACTAATGCATCATAACAATGACCACGCACAGTAAGTTCAGTTGAGTCTGCAATTACTTCACGAGAAATTAAAGACGATTTCATTCCCTCATGACCCATCGCAATACCATCAGTTACTGTTATTGTACAAAATTCTCTAGGAGTACCACCTGAGGCTCTAACACCTTTTTTAACCGATTGAGCTTGTCTCATTAAAGCAATATTACAAGGAGCAGCTTCATTCCAAGTTGACACAACACCAACAAAAGGTTTTGCTACATCTTTTTCAGTTTCACCCATCGCATAGTAAAATGATCTATGTGGAGCTCTATCAGCACCTAATGAAGTATGTCTGCTTGGTAATTTCTTTTTATTAAATTTTGCCATTATATACCCTTTATAGTTATTGATATTCTCTCAACATCATTTTTTAAATTATTATAATTAGTTTTTTCTTGATCAACAATATCTTTTGGTGCTCTATCAACAAAGCTTTTATTAGCTAATCTTTCTGATATCTTATTCATTTCCTCTTGGTATTTATCTTGTCTTGTAGTTAAGTTTTTTTTGATTAATTTTAAATCAACATCTTCATCAAAATATACTTTAAACAGATCACCAGAAACCATCAATGTAGCCGCTGGTTTGTCTAAATCTTTATTATGTAAATTTCTAATGCGACCAAGTTTTTTAAGAATAATTTCATTATCAATAAAAAATGATTGCTCTTTTTTACTAACAGTTTCTATTGAAATATCTATAAATGACCCAGGGCTTACACTTAATTCATTTTTAAACGATCTTAATTCTGAGACTATACTTATAATCTTCTTTACTTGATTATTAGATGAATCACTTTCAAGCTCTCCAGAAGGCCAATTAGCTAACATTAAAAAGTCTTTACCCGAGTTATCAAATTTATTATTTAGCCAAATTTCTTCAGTCACGAACGGAATAAATGGATGTAATATTATTAATATTTGTCTAAACACATAAGCAGATACCTGTCTTACTTCATCTTTTGCTTTTTCATCTTCTGAAAATAGGATTGTTTTAGATAGTTCTAAATACCAATCACAATAAGAGTGCCAAGTGAATTGATAAGCATTTTTTGCAGCTTCATCGAACCTGTAATCTTTTAGATTTTTTTCAATTTTATTTTTAGTTTCTATAAGTTCAGAATAGATCCATTTATTAATATTAGTTGATAAACTTGGTTTTTCATCAATTTTAGAAAAATCACAATTATTGGTAATTAAAAAATTATTTGCATTCCATAATTTATTTAAAAAATTTCTATAACCTTTAACTCTATCTTCAGAAAGTTTTACATCTGTTCCAGGTGATGCCATTGAAAGTAAAGTAAATCTTAAAGCATCTGCACTATATTTTTCAATCAAATCTAAAGGGTTAATTACATTTCCTTTAGATTTAGACATTTTCTGTCCTTTCTCATCTTTAACAAGGGCGTGAACATAAACATCTTTAAAAGGTTCTTTGTCTAGAAACTCCATTCCAAACATAATCATTCGAGCTACCCAGAAAAATATAATATCAAATCCTGTAACAAGTACTGATGTAGGGTAAAATTTATCAACATATTCTTTATCATCAGGCCACCCTAATGTAGCAAAGGGCCATAAGCCTGATGAAAACCAGGTATCTAATACATCTGGATCACGAATTAAATCTACTTCTTTATTGTAGAATTTTTTGGCTTCAGCTTTTGCTTCGTCTTCATTTATTGCAACGAAGATTTTTTTATCTGGCCCATACCATGCTGGTATTTGATGTCCCCACCAAAGTTGTCTTGAGATACACCATGGCTCAATATTGTTCATCCATTGAAAATAGGTTTTTGACCAATTAGCAGGAAAAAAATTAGTTTTTTTAGAGTTAACTATATCTTTAGCTTTAACTGATAATTTTTTTGCATCTACAAACCATTGTTCTGTTAAAAAAGGTTCAATTATCGAGTTAGATCTATCCCCATAGGGAACTTTATTCTTTATATTTTCTTCCTTAACAAAGAATTCTTTTTCTTTAAGTTCTTTTAAAATTCTTTTTCTAGCTTCAAATCTATCAAGGCCAATATATTCTTTGGGGGCATTATCATTAACTTTACCACCTTCAGTAAAAATATTTATGATTTCTAAATTATTTCTTTGTCCAACTTGATAGTCATTAAAATCATGAGCAGGCGTTATTTTTAAAGCACCAGTTCCCATTTCTGGATCAGCATAATCATCTTTGATGATTTTTATTTTTCTTCCAACAATTGGAACTGTTACAAATTTATCAACTAAATGTTTAAATCGATCATCTTTAGGATTTACCGCGATGGCTGTATCACCCAACATAGTTTCAGGTCTAGTTGTAGCTATAGTTATAAAATCACTAGAACCTTCAATTGGATATTGAATGTAATAAATTTTAGAATTAACTTCTCGTTGATCAACTTCTAAGTCAGATATTGCAGTTTTTAAAACTGTATCCCAATTAACTAGTTTTTTATCCTTATAGATTAAATCTTTTTTATGAAGCTCTACAAAAACTTTTAAAACTGATTTTGAAAGGTTTTCATCCATTGTAAAAGCATTTCTCGACCAATCACAAGAGCACCCTAATTTTTTTAGTTGATTTAAAATGATATCACCATGCTCTTCTTTCCATTCCCAAACCTTTTCTATAAATTTTTTCCTTCCAATTTGATTTTTATCAATACCTTCAGTCGTTAATTTTTTCTCAACTAAAGCCTGTGTAGCAATGCCTGCGTGATCTGTTCCTGGTTGCCATAAGGTTTCGTAATTATTCATACGGTGGTATCTAACCAAAAGATCTTGAATTGAATTATTCAAAGCGTGACCCATATGAAGGCTACCTGTTACATTGGGTGGAGGTATAACCACTGAAAATTGTTTCTTATTTTTAGTGGGTTTAAATAAATTATTTTTTTCCCAATAAGAATAAATCTTATCTTCAACATCTGTATGTATGTATTTGTCATTACTCATAGGTGATAATAAGTTTATAATTTAATAATATTAATTAACAATAATCATTTTGAAGGCTTATTTGGTAGACTAATTTTATATATTTAATATATAAAAGGCTCTCTATTTGTTTTAAATTGAGATGAAAAGGCATCGTGGCGGAATGGTTACGCAGAGGATTGCAAATCCTTGTATCCCAGTTCGATTCTGGGCGATGCCTCCAAAAAAAATGTTGTTTTACTCTTAAAAAAAAGTAAGTTGTGTTTTTGATATTCCTCGGTAGCTCAGTTGGTAGAGCAGTTGACTGTTAATCAATTGGTCGCAGGTTCGAGTCCTGCCCGAGGAGCCAAAATCTTTATCTTTTAGATTTATCGAATTATACAATTGGGATTGAAACCAATTAGATCATCTATCCCATCAGGCGTATGCATTTTTCTTTTTCGTAAGTATATCGGATCATGTTCCAATTTTATACCTGTCACTATTTCCATAAGAGTGTCTATAGCTATAGCCATTTGATGTGTATGAGGTGTTGCTTTTTTTGGATCTGTAATTCTATTTCTCGCTAGACCATTAGGATTTTTTCTTTCTAAAAACTTTTCAGGATCAGTAATCGCTAAATTTACTACTTTTACTGAATTAAATAGTTTCTCATGTATATTTTTTGGAACATTAGCTCCCCATAATTCAGCAATATAAATATATCCTAGGGCAATATCAACTCCATATGAATGGTACCATTGCCCTCTGAGACCCCTGAAAGAGTTATCGTTAATGTATCCATCATCATAAAATAGTTTGTCTATTTGTTTTAATGTGTGATTAATTTCTTTAGCAGCAAGTTTTTTATCTTCTGTCCATGATGCATAAACTAATGTTGATAATCCTCCATTAGCCATTGCATAAAACCCTTTGTCATTTTTTTTAAATTGAATTGGTTTTAAGAACTTTTTGTACATTTTTTTAATGTAATTATTCACAATCTTAAACTCCTCTTTATTCAATTCAGATTTAAGCATTACTGCACTAATCATATAATTTCCAAACCATTGACCTGCAAATTCATATTCATGGTACCAACAAGGAGCTTTGGGGTTATTATCTTTCCAACACTTTCCTTTTTTTTTAATTCTTCATAACTTATGCTGTTATATAAAGTATTTGCCTTAGCTATTTCTAATAATAAACCTTTGGCTATATTGATGTTAGTTTGATTTTTATCACCAATAGCCATGTGGGTTCCTGCAATCATAACTTTTATAGGTTTCGTGATTGCTGCATGTTCTACCAAAATAGAATTACTATATTTCTCATGGTAAGCTGACCAATCAAAACCAACTACACTGTTAACGGTATCAATAGTTGATTTATTACTAAATGATTTATCCTTAGGAATTGCTGAACAAGTCTTAATTTCTTTAGTATAATATTTGCCTGGAAAATTAATGTCTTTAGATTTTACTTTTGCAAAAGCATTTCCACTTAATAATATAAATAATAAAAAAACTTTTAATAAACTTTTCATTACAAATATGAAATTATAAAAAATTTTTTTTAAAATGATTTTCAAAATTTATAGGGGGTCATTAATTTAATAAAAATTAAACTGCTTTTGAAATCCCAATATTTGAAGACTGTAAAGATTTACTAAACTTTAACTTTTGATCGTTATTAAGTTCAGAATATAATTTAACTAAAAAATTATAATTTACATTCATGTGACCTTCTTGAGATCTTTCTAGATTTATTAAATATTCTGAAAAATCTTCAAAAAAATAATTTACTGGAACTTTTAAATAATTTGCTAATTGAAGAAGTCTTATTGAGCTAACTCCATTAGTTCCTTTTTCATATTTTTGAATTTGTTGAAATGTAACATTAATTGCTTTTGCTACTTTTGTTTGTGTGAGACCTAAAGCTAATCTTCTTAGCTTTAATTTGTTACCTAAATGTTTGTTGAAATTATCTTCCATTAAGACCCCTCTTAAAGTTTGTTTTTAAAAACATATTGAACTAATTTTTGACTGTTATCGCAACACAAAAATTTATTTATTTTATAAAGTTAAGTAGAAAATAACAAAATGTGTCAAGAACTTATAATATAAAATGAAAAAATAAAATTGTTGAACTATAAGCTTTAAAAAGACTTATAAAATTTGGCTTAAGAAAAGTTTAGTACGATCACTTTTAGGATTAGCAAAAAAGTCTTTAGTAGTGGCCTTTTCTACAATCATTCCTTCATCCATAAATATCATTTGGTCAGCTACCTCTTTAGCAAAGCCCATCTCATGAGTTACAACAATCATTGTCATACCTTGTTTTGCTAAATTAACCATAACATCTAGTACCTCTTTAATCATTTCAGGATCTAACGCAGAAGTAGGTTCATCAAATAACATAATTTTAGGTTCCATACAAAGTGCTCTTGCAATAGCAACTCTTTGTTGTTGTCCACCCGATAATTGACCTGGGAATTTTTGAGCTTGATCTAAAATTTGTACTCTTTCAAGGTGTTCTAATGCTAATTTTTCTGCTTCTTTTTTGGGCATTTTTTTTACCCAAATTGGAGCTAACGTACAATTATCTAAAATAGATAAATGAGGAAATAAATTAAATTGTTGAAAAACCATCCCAACTTCAGCTCTAACTTGTTCTATATTTTTTGTATCTTCTGAAATTTCAGTACCATCAACAATGATTGATCCTTTTTGATGCTCTTCTAGTCTATTAATACATCTAATTAGTGTAGATTTTCCAGATCCAGATGGTCCACACACAACGATTTTTTCTTTAGGTTTAACTTCAAGATTTATTTCTTTTAATACTTGAAAATCCCCAAACCACTTGTTTACATTTTGAATTTGAATAATTGAATCTGACATAATTTATCTATCTGTTTTATATTTTAATTCTAATTTCTGGCTATATTTACTCATACTATAACAAATAATCCAGAATATTATTCCAGCAAATACATATCCTTCCATCGAAAATCCTAGCCATTCGGGATTAGTTTTAGCTAAATTTAACATACCAACTACCTCTAAAAGACCTACTACAAAAATTAGTGGTGTATCTTTTACAAGTGCTAAGAACGTATTCGCTATTCCTGGTATTACTAATTTTAAAGCTTGTGGAAGAATAACAAAAATATGAAGTTTCCAGTAACCCATACCAAGTGATTTAGCTGCATCATACTGGCCTCGCGGAAGTGCTTGTAATCCTCCCCTTATAACTTCAGCTGTATAAGCCGCTTCAAATAAAGTAATTGCTACAACAACTCTAATTAGTTTATCTACATATGTTCCATCAGGTAAAAACATTGGAAACATTACAGCTGACATAAATAAAACTGTAATTAAAGGAACACCTCTCCAAAATTCAATGAATGAAAGAGATGAATATTTAACAACAGGTAAATCAGATCTTCTACCAAGAGCCAGCATCATGCCAATTGGAAAACAAAAAATTAATGAGAAAAAAGAAACTATAAAAGTTAAAGATAAGCCACCCCACGCACCTGTTTCAACCCACTCTAGTCCAAAAGAACCTCCTGAAATCAAATAGTAGATTAAGATAAAAGAAATAATTGGTAATATAAGGGTGTAATAAAGAGAAAGATAATTTCTAAATTTAGCAGGTACAAAAAATCCAGCTGCCATAAAGACTAATACAGTAATAAATGTAATATTAATTCTCCATTGTTCTGCATTAGGATACATTCCATACATAAATCTATTAAACCAAACTTTGATATAAACCCAACAAGCACCACCACCTGTACACGCTTCTTTAGTGTCACCAGAAATATTAGCATCAAAAATGAACCAATTTAATAATGGAGGAAATGAAAATAATATAAGAAAAATAATACACAAACTTAAAGCTGCGTTAAAATTACTTGAGTTAATATTTTTATTAAGGCTATCTAAAATTTTAATACCTGAAAATTCAATTCTAATAAAATGAAGACCAATTACCCCAAAGATTAAGGGAGTAAAAAAGTTAATAAACCTAGGTAAGAAAGAGGTAATATTTGCACCAAAGAAATTATTTAAACAAAAATCAAAAATACCTAAGAAAAAAAATAAAATTCCAATAATCAGAGAAGTATTTCTATTTATTTGAATTTTAGATTTTGATAAATCAAGATTTTTTGAATTCATTATTTTTCCTTTATCGCTATTCTTTGGTTGTACCAATTCATTAGTAATGAAATTGCTATACTAATAGTTAAATATGTGGCCATTGTAATACCAACAATTTCAATTGCCTTTCCTGTTTGCATCATTGCAGTACCCGCAAAAACTAAAACTAGATCTGGATAAGCAATTGCTGCTGCTAAAGAAGAGTTTTTGGTTAAATTTAAATATTGATTAGTAGTAGGTGGTATAATTATTCTTAACGCTTGAGGCATAATTACTAATTTCAAAACTTGGCTTGGTGTTAAACCAATTGATGCAGCAGCTTCTTTTTGCCCTTTACCAATACCTTGAATACCTGCTCTTACATTTTCTGCAATAAAAGTTGCCGTATAGAGAGTTAAGGCTAAAGTTAGCGCAATTAGCTCAGGTGGTATACCCATACCCCCATCAAATGTGTAAGAAGATTGAGACATTTTTCTTAATTCTGGAAAGCTAAAAGATAAATCAACACCAGCTACTAAAAATGTTAACAGTGGTAGACCTATAAAAATAGCTAATGAGATAATTAATACTGGCAATTGTTTTCCTTCTTGTTCTTGTTTCTTTTTCGCAAATTTGACAAAAAAGAAAATTAAAATCATTGCTACAATTAACGTTGTAAAAAAAATATCGAAATTTGTCCAAATTGGAGCTGGTGTATAAAGTCCCTTTATGGTCATAAAAGATGAACCTAATAATAATGTAGCATCTTGAGGCATTGGCAGAGCTCTTAGAGCTGCAAAATACCAAAAGAAAATCTGTAATAATAATGGAACATTTCTAAAAAATTCTATGTAAAAAGAAGCAGTTTTTCTAATCAAATAATTTGGAGATAATCTTGCAACACCAACAATAAGACCCAATAATGTAGCTAAAATAATTCCAATGAAAGCTACTAAGAGTGTATTTAATAATCCAACAAGATATGCTCTTGCATAGGAGTGTGACCCATCATAATCAATTAAAGAAAATTGTATATCAAATGATGCCTCTTGAGTTAAAAAACCAAAACCAAACTGAATACCTCTTGTATCCATGTTCTCTTGAGCATTCATGGTAAAAAAACCAAATATTAAAACTATAAATAATAATGTTAATAGTTGAGGTAAGATTTTTTTTAATTTCATGTGATGAGTATTATAAAAAAAGGGCTAGATAAATCTAGCCCTTTTTATGTTTTGTTAGATAATAATTATCTTGCTGGTGGTACGTATAGTAGTCCACCTTTAGTCCAAATTTGGTTTGGACCTCTGTCAGGTAAAATACCAGTATCAGCGATATTTCTCTTGTAGCTTTCTCCATAATTACCAACTTGTTTGATAATTCTTAAGCTCCAATCGTTATCTAAACCAAATGCTGCACCTAATTCACCTTCAGAACCAACAAGTCTTTTGATTTGTGGGTTTTCAGAAGTTTTCATCATGTCAGCGTTTGCAGAGTTAATACCGTACTCTTCAGCTTCGATCATTACGTTTAGTGACCATCTTACGATGTCTTCCCAAACTGCATCACCTTGACGTACAACAGGTCCTAGAGGCTCTTTAGAAATAGTCTCTGGTAACACTACGTGATCATCAGGGTTAGTCATTTTTGTTCTTTGTGCTGCTAGACCAGATTTGTCAGTTGTGTAAGTATCACATCTGCCTGAGTCATAAGCTGCAACAACTTCATCAGCTTTTTCGAAAGCTACTGGCTCATAAGAAATTCCTTTTGAATTAAAGAAATCTCTCATGTTTAGTTCAGTTGTAGTACCAATGTTAGTACATGCTGAAATTCCATTTTTGAATTGGCTCGTAGAAGTAATTCCTGAGTCTTTTCTTACCATGAAACCTTGGCCATCGTAGAAGTTAACTCCAACGAATGTTAAACCAATGTCAGCATCTCTAGAAAGTGTCCAAGTTGTGTTTCTTGATAAGATATCAATCTCACCAGAAGTTAGAGCTGTGAATCTTTCTTTAGCACTTAGTGGAGTGAACTTAACTTTGTTCGCATCACCTAATACTGCAGCAGCAACCGCTCTACATACATCAACGTCAACACCAGTCCAATTTCCAGCAGCGTCAGCATTTGAAAATCCAGGTAGACCTTGAGATACACCGCATCTTACGAAACCTTTTTTCTGAGTGTTCTTAAGAGTTTTTGACTTCTTAGCGGCCATTGTTTCTGTTGTAAAAGCAAACAGAACTGCAACCATAGCAACTAGAGAAGTTAATTGTTTTACGTATTTTAACATTTTTTATTCCTCTGTTTTATTTATTTATTTGTTAACAAATAATTCAAAATGATTTGAATTAAGTGAGATGTTTAACATTTTATAACTCGCATCAAAATAAAAATTTATTTTTTAGAATTGTTCCAACTATATGTTGTGCTCCATTAAAAACAATGTGTTACATATAGTGATGGTGCGCTCTGGTGGACTCGAACCACCGACCCTCGGTTTAGAAAACCGATGCTCTATCCAGCTGAGCTAAGAGCGCAAATTAATATTTGTATATTTATAGTACGAATTTAATTTTTAAAAAGAAATTTTTTACAAATAATTAATAAAGTTAGAAGCTCTAGTCTACCAATAATCATAAAGAAAATTAGATAATACTTAGTGATAAAATGTAGATCATAAAAACTAAAATCAGCTAACCCAAACATTGATGAATTTACTGTATTCATTATGGTTAATATTGAGAGTTTAAAAGAGCTTTCAAAATCAATTCCACTTAAAGTTAATAGAAAGGTTAAAATTAATAAAGAAATTATAAAAACTATTACAGATAAAAAATATTTATAAATTTCATCTAATTTAAATGTATCTTTTGAAAACAAGTGTTTATTTATGTAAATATTTTTAGGTCTACTGTAAGAAAGAATTTCGTTAATTGAATATTTAAATAAAGAATAAATTTTTAAAAACCTAATACCAGAACTTGTCGAAAAAAAAGATCCTCCAATAATAACAAGTATTAGAAAAACAAAAGATAAATTATTAGAAGAATTATTAAGAGAAAAACCTACATTAGAAATACTGCTCGTTAAGGATAAAAATAATTCACTAAAATTATTTTCAAAATTTAAAAATACAAAAAAAATAATCAACAAAAATAAGAAATAAAATAACAGATGAATATCTTCATTAAAGAAATTAAGGTTATGGTTTTTTGTAAAGATTAAATTGTAAATTAAAAAAATACTAAAAAAAGAAGATAGTAATAAAGTTGATATAATTATAACTTGGGAATTATTGACCAATATATTAGACAAATTATTAGATGGTAAAAAACCACCTGATGAAATTATGGTCATTGCTAAATTTAGAGAATTAAATAACCTAATATCAAATAAACTTAGAATTATAAAAATTGAAAGTGTAATTAATGAATAAAATAAAAAAATTTTAAATGCTTGCTTGAATGTTTCAGATTTATTAAAAGATAAAAAATTAGTTAAAGATTTTTTAAAACTATGATCAAAAATATCAATTAAAAGTATTATAGAAAATAAAAAATAAAGACCCCCTATCCATTGAGATGCAGATCTCCATAATATTAAGCTTTGATCAATATGATTAATATTGTTAAAAATAGTAAAGCCTGTTGAGGTAAATCCAGAAATTGATTCGAAGAAAGCGTTAACAAAAGTTAAATTATAAATACTAAAATAAAAAGGTATAGAAATAACTAGTGGTAATAAAAAATAACCAAGAAGTATTGTTAATATTTTATCATATATAGTTATTTTTTTTTCATCATTATTTTTTGAATAATAAAATAATATTGTTAAAAGAATAGAGACTATAAATGTAAATATATAAGTATTTAGATTTAGATAGAGGTTTAGATAGTAAGAGTAAGTGATATTAAAAAAAGCTAAAATTGAAACTATTCCAAAAAAAACACTCAAGTAAATGAGTTTAAAGTATTTCATTAAATTAAATAGAGCTTATACGAAACATGTTTTCTACAACATGTAAGAAATCTTTATTAGCCAAAAGAACAACAATATCCTCTTTTTTAAATACAAAATTTGATCTAGGAATAATTACTTCTTCACCTCTTAAAACTGCACCTATTCTTATTTCATCTGGTAAGTTAGAATTTTTTAACTCTTTATTTACTAACTCTGAAGTTTCAATAATTTCAGCTTCAATAATCTCATATTCACCATTCAAAATACTATAAGCATTTTCAATAGTGCCTTTATGAATGTGTTTTAAGATACTTGATACAGTATTCATTCTAGGATCAATAAAATCATCAATTTTTAAAGAAGATTGTAAAAGAGAATAATTAGGCTTGTTAATTAAAGCCATAGTTCTTTTGTCACTTAATTCATCATTGTCTTTAGCAAATTTTTCAACCAATACACTTATCATTAAATTATCTTCGTCGTCATTTGTCAGAGCCAAAACAGTTTGAACCTCTTCTAAATTTGCCTCCAATAAAACTTCTTCATCTAAAGCATCTCCATTTATAACAATTGTGTTATTTAATTGACTTGCAATAAGTTCTGCTCTTTCCTTATCTTTTTCTATTATCTTAACTCTTGCAGAATCAAAACTTTCTTCTAAATTTTTTGCTAAGTTAAATCCTATATTTCCTCCTCCAATTATTAAAATTTTATTAGAAATTTTTTCTGTATGACCAAAGGCTGCTAAGGTTTCATTCATTTGTGAGGCATTAATTACAACATAAGCTTTATCTTCTTTAAGCATTACATCCGTTTTTTTTAATAAAACAAATTTTTCATCTCTAATTACTCCCATTATATTAGAATTAAGTTTTGGAAATTTTTTTGTAAGTTCATTAAGTTTGATATCTTTTATTGGACAATTTTCATCTATCAAAATCTCAAGCAATCTAATTTTATTATTAGCAAAAGGAACATTATCTAGTGAACCAGGGGCTTCTAGTTTTCTTTGAAGTGACTTTGCTATCTCAATCTCAGGTGAGATAATAACATCTATTGGTAAATTTTCTTTATTATAAACTTTTGTAAATTTTGGATTTAAATAATCTTGTGATCTGATCCTTGCTATTTTTTTTGGAACATTAAATATTGAAAATGCAATTTGACATATCAACATGTTAATTTCATCATTACGAGTTACTGCGATAATCATATCAGCTTCGGTTGCGTTTGCCTTTTCCAAGATTGATGGATAAGTAGCTTTACCCACAATAGACTTTACATCTAGTGTGTCATCAATCTTTTGTATATCTTCACTTGATTGATCAATTATGGTTATTGAGTGTCCTTGCTCACTTAAAATTTTTGCGATAGTAAAGCCCACTCTACCAGCTCCACAAATTATAATATTCATTTAGTTTAATTCCTTGATCCCTAAACCTTTAAGCTTTCTATGTAAGGCAGATCTTTCCATTCCAATAAAATCGGCAGTTTTTGATATATTGCCATTAAATTTTTTTAATTGGGTAGTTAAATACTCTTTTTCAAAATTTTCTCTAGCTTCTTTTAATGGTATAGATAAAGAGTTTTCTGATGGTATATTTCTAATATCAGGTGTTTTTAGAGATTCTTTAATAATATTTGAAATTTTATCAGTACTATCAGGCGCAAGTATTGCTATTCTCTCTATTAAATTTCTTAATTCTCTAACATTTCCTGGCCAATCATAATTGAGTAAATATTTATTATTTGTATCAATACTTAGTTTTTTTAAATTGTAGTTTATTGAAATTTTTTCAGAAAAATATTCAACTAACAAAGGTATATCTGAAACCCTGTCTTTTAAAGGGTCGATGTTAATTTCAAATACATTAAGTCGATGATATAAGTCTTCTCTAAAATTACCATTTTTTATTTCTTTTTTTATATCTTTACTAGATGAGCATATAATTCTTACATCAACATTAATATCATGGCTGCCATTAATTCTTCTAAATTTTTGATCTATTAAAACTCTTAAAATTTTAGATTGAGTATCAAGTGGGATTTCAGAAATTTCATCTATTAAAAGTATACCCTTTGTTGATTTCTCTAAAGCGCCATAAGTTATAGAGCCATTATTTTTTTCTTCACCAAATAATTCTAATTCATATTTTTTAATATCAAGTAATGCGCCATTCAGAATAACAAAAGGACCCTTCTGTCTTTTGGATTCTTTATGTATCTTTCTTGCTATCAACTCTTTACCTGAGCCAGTAGGTCCATTGATAAAAATTCTACTTTCAGAAACTGATATTTTATCTATTTGATCTTTTATTTTTTTAATATTGTCACTAACACCAATTAGTTCATAAGAATAAAAAAGTTTACTTTCAAATTCTTTATTCTTATTTTTAAGATTTAAGTTTTCAACAGCTCTATCAACAAAGTTTAATAATCTCTCCTGATTAAAAGGTTTTTCAATAAATTCAAAAGCGCCAGCTTTTAAAGCTTTGATTGCCATTTCAACATTCGCATGCCCTGTAATTATTATAACTGGAATATTTTTATCCTTAGTCTTGATGTGTGATAACAGCTCTAAACCATCATTTTCACTTTTATCTAACTTAACATCTATTATTGCAACATCAGGGAGTTTTTTATCAATCTCATTTAATGCTTGATTATAGTTTGCAGCTAATCTTGTTTTATAACCAGCTTCAATTATTAGGTCATTAATAATGTTTCTAATATCTGCATTATCATCAATAATTAATATTTCAGTACTCATTATTTTGTAAATGTAATTTCAATTTTTGCACCCATTTTAAGTGATATAAAATTTATTTTACCATTATGATCATTTATTATTTTATTAACAATAGATAAACCTAAGCCCGTACCTTTTTTTTTAGTTGTAAAATAAGGATTTAGAATGTCTTTTATATTGTTTTTAAATATTCCAAATCCTAATCCATTATCGATAATTATGAAGTTAATTATTTCCTCATTCTCATTTATAGAGATATCGATTTTTCCATTAAAATTAACATTATTAATTTTCTTATCCTGTATACTTTCAATAGAATTTTTAATTAAATTGAAGAAAACTCTGCTTAATTGTTCACTATCAGAGTTTAAAAGAATTTTAGATTTACTTGATTTAAAATCAATTATGATTTCATTATCTAATTCATTTATTAATTTAACATTATCTTTTATCAAAGAAACTAGGTTGTTATTTTTGAGAATTGGTTTTGGCATTCTTGCAAAATCTGAAAATTCATTAACTAAATTTTCAATTTGTTTAATTTGCTTTCCAATAATCAATAAACTTTTGGAAAAATCTTCTTTTTCATGATCTGCTATTTTTTCAGAATATTTATTTTTCAATTTATCGATAGTTAATTGAATAGGTGTGAGTGGATTTTTAATTTCATGAGCTAATTTTCTAGCTAAATTTTCCCAGGCTTCGTGTCTTTCTTTTGTTATAATTTTTTCTTGTTGTGATTTTAATTTATCTATCATTAAATTAAAATTTTGATTTAAAATCTCCATGTCTTTATCAGTTTTAATTTCTGGTACTTTAATATCTAGATTCCCTTTTCCAATATTAGAAGATGCAATAATTAAATTATTAATAGACCTAAAAAATCTTGATGAAAATCTTATAGCTATTGATATGGATAAAAATAATAATAGTGAAACTATAACTAGATAAATAAATACAAATGATATCTTAATCCCAGTTTGTTTATTTAAAACTGTGTAGTAAAAATTAAGAGCTTCTTGAGATTCTAGTAAATATTGAGAAATTTTTTTATCTAAATACTTTACAATGTATAAATACTTACCTTCAAAGTTTTCAAGCTTTATAATGGATGCTGTTTGATTTTTATAAGCATTAATAATCTTAAGTGGTCTTTTATCATTTTGGACCATTTCTAAAGCATCACTTAAAGGAGGTGTATATAAAGTAGTATCTTCTAAAGTTGATAAATATAAATTTCCATTACCTTCAATAATATGAACTTCATCCATACCTCTAATTAGTTTTTGAGTTTTAAGAAAACTTTTAAATTGATTAATATTTGTATTTAAAAAATTGATACTTTTGTTTAAATCAAATGCTATTAAAATTATTTCTGATTGTGTTTTTGTTCTAACTTCCTCAGTATAGCTTTTTGCAATTTCATAAGAATTATTAACAGCTGTTGTTATTTTTTTATCTAAATATTTATCAAGAGCAAATGAAAGGAGAAATAATGAAAATAAAGAAATTAAAATCGAAGGAATTAAAGTAAATAATGCAAAGAATGTTATATATTTTCTATTGGCTTTAGAGCCACTTACATCAACATCTATCTTTAAAGAATTTCTTACTTCTGAAAATATCATAAAAAAAAGAAGTATTAACAATGCAATATTTCCAATTAATAATAGTTGGAGATTGTCATCAGATAATTTTAAAAAACTTTTATCAATAAACGTTAAAAAAGTTATAAAACCTATGAATAAAGTAATTAAAAATACTAGAATGATGAATATATTTTTTTTAATAAAATCAATCATTTTGAACAAAATAATGTGTTATATATTTTTATCATGAATAGTTGCTTTATAATACTTGCTGGAGGTGAAAGTAAAAGATTTAATTCAAATACTCCAAAACCCTACACAAATTATAAAGGTAAACCTTTATTATTGCATTCAATTGATAAAGCTAAAGTTTTTAATAAATTTAATAAAATTGTTCTGGTAGTAAATAAAAAACACAAAAATTTTATCAAGAAACTTAATATTAAAAACATCAGAATTATCACAGGTGGAAAAACAAGAGCAGAGTCTGCTTATAATGCCTTAAAAAGTATTAAAGAAAATAATTTTAAAAATGTAATAATTCATGATGCTGCAAGACCAAATTTTTCTTTAAAACTTTTAAATAAATTAATGAATGAATTAAAATTAAATGATTGTGTAATTCCCGCAATTCAAACTGCAGATACAGTTAAGCAGAAAATATCGAATAATGTTAAAAATTTAAAAAGAGAAAATATTTACTTAATCCAAACACCTCAAGCTTTTAACTATAAAAAACTTTTTGAACTTCAAAATAATAAAAGTGAGGAAGTTACTGATGATGCTAACTTATTTGTAAGAGCTGGTAAAAAAATAAAGATTATAAAGGGCGAAACTACTAATAATAAAATTACAATAAATTCAGATATTAAATTTAATAATTTAATAAAATTTGGAATAGGTTTTGATGTTCATAGGTTGGTTCCTAATAAGAAGCTTTACATAGGTGGAATTAAGATACCCTCACCTATTGGTACATTAGGTCATTCAGATGGAGATCCTGTGTTACACGCTGTAACAGATGCTATACTTGGAGCTTGCTCTATGGGTGATATTGGTGAAAAATTCTCTGATAATAATAAGAAATTTAAAAATATCAGATCTACAATTCTGTTAAGCGAAATAATAAAGCAAACTGTAAAAAAAGGTTATCTATTAAATAATCTTGATATTAATATCATTACTCAAAAACCTAAAATTCAAAAATATAAAAAACAAATATTAAACTGTATTGCAAAAATTTGTAATATCTCTCCCACTCAAATTAATATAAAAGGTAAAACAACTGAAAAGTTAGGTGTAATTGGTAAAGAAAAAGCTATAGCTTGTGAAGTTATAGCCTCAGTTATTAAAAATGACTAATTCCTTCAACTCATTATTAGTTACTATGTTTGGTCTTGGTAAAATTAAATATATGCCTGGAACATTTGGGTCACTGGCGACTGTAATTATTCTTTATTATCTATTCCACACTTTAAATATTTCACCAAATATAATCTTATTTGGATTGATAATAATATTTATTTACTCATTTTATGCTGTTTCAAATTATATAGAAAATAGTGAAAATAAGGATCCTGGTGAAATAATAATTGATGAATTTTTAGGTCAATCAATACCCATATATCTTTATGAGATATCTCATGGAACAACAAAAGATGCTGGTGAAGCAATTGTTTATTATGCTCTATTTTTTATTCTTTTTAGATATTTTGATATCATGAAGCCATTTCCTGTAAACTTTTTTGATAAAAACTTTAAGAATAGTTTTGGTGTAATTATGGATGATATCTGTGCTGGTTTTTATGTGGTTCTAACTCTTGTGTGTTTCATGATTTTAAAGAGCTACATTTTATAATGAAAAATATTGTAAAAAAATTAATCAAAAAAAAACTTAAAATATCTTTTGCTGAGTCTTGCACAGGAGGGATGTTAGCTGCATCTATTACTTCTATTAGTGGTGCATCTAAAGTATTCAACATAGGTCTTATTACCTATTCTAATCAAGCAAAAATCAATATTTTAAAAGTAAATAAAAATATTATTAAGAAATATGGTGCTGTTAGTGCTGAATGTTGTGAGGCTATGGTTAAAAATTTAACAAAGATTTCTAAAGCTCAAATAAATGTATCTGTCACTGGAATTGCAGGTCCTAATGGCGCAACTAAAAACAAACCCATCGGATTAGTCTATATAGGAGTAAAAAGATCCAATAAATTGTTGATAACAAAAAATATTTTTAAACAAAAAACAAGAAGCTCAATTCAAAAAGCTTCAGTTAAAAGGGCCTTGGATATTGTTAGCTCTTTAATTTGAGCAGTTTTTTAAATTTTTTATACAGTTTCAGCTCTTTTTTGAAAAGCATCAGCAATTTTATTTAAACCAAATTCAAAAGATTTTTCCATTAACAAATTTAAAAACTTATTTTTAATTTCAAAATCAACATCAAAATAAACCTCAGTGATGTTATTATTTTCTATAAATTTCCAATTATTTTGTAAATGTTTTAGTGGTCCATCTAAATTAGTAACATTAATCGTGTCATCTTTTTTATTAAATCTAACGTCACTTTTATAAGTATCGCTAAAAGGACCCTTTCCAATTGTTAAATCTGCTATGATTAAAATTTGATTATTTTCATCTTTTCTATCGTAGACTTTTGAGTCTAGGCAAAAAGGGATGAATTCTGGATATTTTTCGATATCCAAAACAAACTCAATAAGTTTATTTTTTTTTTTATTTATACTTCTCTTAACTGATGCCTTAGGCATTAATGATTATTAATTCTATTTTGTTGAAGTTTAGCGAAATCTTCATCTGCATGATATGAAGATCTAGTTAAAGGTGTCGATGAAACTAATAAAAATCCTTTTGATTTTGCAATAGTTTCTAACTCTTTAAATTCATCTGGATGGTAATAACGATCTAAAGGGTGATGTCTTACAGAGGGTTGCAAGTATTGACCAACAGTTAAAAAATCTACATCAGCTGCTTTTAGATCATCCATCACTTGAATGATCTCCTCTTTATTTTCACCTAATCCAACCATTAATCCTGATTTTGTGAAAACATTTTTATTAACTAATTTTGCATTCTTTAAGAGTTCTAATGATGAAAAATATCTAGAGCCTGGTCTTACTTTTAAATAAAGTCTAGGCACAGTTTCAATGTTATGATTAAAAACATCAGGATTAGCTTCTAGTACTTTTTTATAAGCATCTCCTTTTCTTAGAAAATCAGGTGTTAAAACTTCAATTGATGTATTAGGATTTTTTTTTCTTGTTTGATCAATTACCTCAAAAAAATGATTTGATCCTCCATCGTCGAGATCATCTCTATCAACAGAAGTGATTACGACATGTTTTAAATTTAATTTTTTTACGGCTTCAGCTATTTTAACGGGTTCTAATGAGTCTAGTTTTCCTGGCTTGCCTGTTTTTACATCACAAAAAGCACATGCTCTTGTGCAAGTATCACCCATTATCATAAATGTTGCATGTCTTTTGCTCCAACATTCTGTGATATTTGGACAGTTAGCTTCCTGACATACCGTTACTAAATTATTATTATTAACAATTGTTTTTGTTAGAAAAAACTCTTTACTATTAACAAGTTTAGATCTTATCCAATCAGGTTTTTTTTTGATTGGATTTAAAGGTTTGTTAACTTTTTCTGGATGTCTTGGCTTAGTTGTCATTCTTTTTAATTATATAAAGGGTCTCTCCTTCTTTGCCAAACATAAATTTTTCTCTAATTAAGGTTTCAACATAATCTAGGTCTAATTTAGTACTTAATAGAGAGTTTTTAAATTCAAGCTCTTTGATTTTATTAGATAAATTAGCTTCTTCAATTTTTAAATTAACTAAAATTTCTTTTTTTTTAAAATAAGAAAAAAGACCTCTTTCACCATCTAGAAGGTTAAAGAAAAAATAAAGTATTAAAAAAGTAGAGATTAATAAAAAATAATTTTTTTTTAATTTCCCCAGCATTAATGAATTTTACTCATTGATGCTTTTTTTCCAAGCTCTTCTTCTATACGTAATAATTGATTATATTTTGCAACACGTTCTGATCTAGCTAAAGATCCAGTTTTTATTTGATTTGAATTTGTACCTACAGCCAGGTCTGCTATAAAAGTGTCTTCGCTATCTCCAGATCTATGAGAAATTATTGTTTTATATCCAATAATTTGTGCAAACTTTATAACTTCAAGTGTTTCAGATACCGTACCAATTTGATTGAGTTTAATTAATATAGAGTTTGAAGAATTATTTAAAAAGCCTTTTTTAAGTCTTTCTAAATTAGTTACATACAAATCATCTCCAACTATTTGCACATTATTAGTATTTTTCATTAATTTACTCCATGCCATCCAATCATTTTCTCCAAATGGATCTTCAATAGATTTAATTTTGTATTTATTTATTATTTTCTTATATTCTTTAATAGATTGATCTACCGAAACAAATTTTTTTGAATGAATAGAATACTTATCTTTCTTCATTAATTCATTTGCCGCTACATCTAAGCAAATCGAAACATCTTTGCCATTTTTAAAACCAGACTTATTAATTGCAGCAACAACTAAATCTAAAGCTTTTTCATTATTACTAATCATTGGAGCAAAGCCCCCCTCATCTCCTACAGATGTTGACAACCCTTTCTTTATAATTAGCTTTTTTAAGTTATTAATTACAACAAAGCATATTCTCATAGCTTCTGAAAAACTCTTAGCTTTATCGGGTCTAATCATGAACTCTTGAATTCTTAATCCGTTATTAGCATGTGCTCCACCATTAATAATATTCATTAATGGATATGGTAATTTATAATTATTTTTTACTAAAAAAGTTTTATACAGTGGAACATTCTTAATCTTTGCTGAAAGCTTTTTAGCAGCCATTGATACAGCTAAAATTGCATTAGCACCTAAATTTGTTTTTTGCCTAGTACCATCAAGATTAATTAAGATTGTATCAATACGTGTTTGATCATGAATATTTGTACCTATTAATTTTTTTGAAATTTTCGTATTAACTAAATTGACTGTACCTAAAACACTTTTACCTAAATATTTTTTATTGTTATCGTCTCTTTTTTCAAATGCTTCATAAGTTCCGGTTGAAGCACCCGATGGACAAATGGCAGACGCACTTAATTTTTTTGAATAAACTTCAGCTTCAATTGTGGGGTTTCCTCTACTATCAAAAACTTGACGAGCTTTAATCTTTAAAATCTTACTCATTTATTTTTTAATCAGATTATCTATTTCAAATAATTGAGATAATAATTTTTCTAATTTATCTAATGGAACCATGTTAGGTCCATCAGATGGAGCATTATCTGGGTCTTGATGTGTTTCAATAAAAACACCCGCAACACCTACAGCAACCGCAGCTCTTGCTAAGTACTCAACAAACTCTCTTTGACCACCACTAGTCTCGCCTAGGCCTCCAGGTTGTTGAACTGAATGTGTGGCATCAAAAATAACAGGATAACCATTTTTTGCCATTATGGGTAGAGATCTCATGTCAGAGACAAGAGTATTATAACCAAAGCTTGCTCCTCTTTCTGTAACTAAAATGTTATTATTACCCGAGTCTGAAATTTTTTTTGTAACATTAACCATATCCCATGGTGCTAGGAATTGACCTTTTTTAACATTTATAATTTTATTCGTTTTTGCAGCAGCGATTAACAGATCCGTTTGCCTACATAGAAATGCAGGTATTTGCAAAATATCAACATGATCTTTTAATAATGAACATTGTTCTGCGTTATGAATGTCGGTTAAAATTGGAACGTTGAGTTCTTTTTTAATTTTATCAAATACGGGAAGGGAAGCTTCTAAACCGGCCCCTCTTTGCCCTTTTAAACTGGTTCTATTCGCTTTATCAAATGAAGTTTTATAGATAAATCCAAGACCTAATTTTTTTGTAATTTCTTGAATTTTACCTGCCATGTCCATTGCATGTTGTTCAGTTTCAAGCTGACAAGGTCCAGCAATAATACAAATCTTATTATCGTTTGAAATTTCTATATTTCCGCAATTAACTTTTTTACTACTCATTTATGATTTTTAGCTGCCTTGATAAATGAAGAGAATAAAGGATGAGGAGCTAAAGGTCTAGATTTAAATTCAGGGTGAAACTGAACCCCTATAAACCATGGGTGATTTTTTAACTCTATAATCTCAGGTAACTTATTATCAGGCGATAACCCTGAAAAAATCATCCCTTTTTTTTCAAATTTATCTTTAAAAGCAATATTGACTTCATATCTATGTCTGTGTCTCTCTTTAATTAATTTGGATTTATAAATTTTACTGATTTTTGAATTATCTTTTAGTTTTGCATCATAAGAACCCAGTCTCATTGTGCCTCCTAAATCTTTATCGGTTCCTTTAATCTTTTTACCATCTTTGGTCCATTCATTGATTAATCCAATAATAGGTAATCCTTTTTTATCAAACTCACTTGAGGTAGCATTTTTTAAATTCAATTGATTTCTTGCAAATTCAATGATGGCCATTTGCATTCCATAACAAATTCCAAGGAATGGAATTTTATTTAGTCTGGCGTGTTTGATAGCTTCAATTTTTCCATCTGTGCCTCTTTTACCAAATCCACCGGGAATTAATATGCCTGAAATATTTTTAAGCTTCTTCTTAATTTCAGAAATTTTTAATTTTTCAGAATCTATTCTAACTAAATTGACTTTAACTTTATTATCAATTCCTCCATGGGTTAATGCTTCATCTAAAGATTTATAAGCATCTTTTAACTCCACGTATTTTCCAATGATTGCAATATTAACTTGTTTTTTATTATGTAAAATTATTTTAGTTATTTTTTTCCAAGGATTTAAGTTTGCAGGTTTTTTTGATTTTAATTTAAAATAATTTAAAACTTGCAAATCTAATTTTTCTTTAAAAAAGCTCATTGGAGCTTCATAAATAGTTCTTACATCTACTGTCTCAATAACATTTTTAATATCCACATTACAAAATAATGATATTTTTTTTCTATGATCTAATGGAATAGGTCTTTCCGATCTACAAATGATGATATCTGGTTGAATACCTATACTTCTTAATTCTTTAACTGAGTGTTGGGTTGGTTTTGTTTTTATTTCATCCGATGCTTTTAAGTAAGGAACTAAGGTTAAATGAATGAATAATGCATTTTTTTTACCCACATCATTTGCAAATTGTCTAATCGCCTCTACAAATGGCAGGCTTTCTATATCCCCTACTATTCCACCTATTTCACAAATAACAAAATCTTCTTTGGATGAATCGTGTTTGATAAATTGTTTTATACGATCAGTAATATGTGGAATAACTTGGACAGTTTTTCCTAAATATTCTCCTTTTCTTTCTTTTCTAAGAACATCGCTATAAATTTTTCCTGTTGTAATATTATCTGATTTTTTTGCAGACACTCCTGAAAATCTTTCATAGTGACCTAAATCTAAATCTGTTTCAGCTCCATCATCGGTTACAAAAACTTCTCCATGTTGAAATGGGCTCATAGTTCCTGGATCTACATTTAAATACGGATCTAGTTTTCTAATTCTAACTTTGTAACCTCTTGATTGTAATAGATAAGCTAATGATGCTGAAGAGAGACCTTTACCAAGGGAAGAAACCACACCGCCGGTGACAAAGATATATCGCGCCATGGTAGTATCTTATAGACATTAAATATGAAAATGGAAAGAAGTATTTTATGTTAATTATTTATCCATTTTAAGAAAACATATAAATTTTCAATAGATATCAAATTCGTATTCTATCACTTTATCACGACATTTAGTTATTAGAAACAGTTGTCCCTCTTCCTCCGCCTTCCAATTTGCAAAGCCTAATTCATTTCCACTACTATCTTTTTTTCCAAGAGTTACTTTACCTCTCATATCATAGTTATCTCCATAATAATATGCATTGGGTGATGCAGCATCAAGAACAGTATAACCAGTGTAGGGATTAGTCATCGTTTTAAGTGTTGATCTTGAATCTAATTTTGTCTCTTGCCCTCTTGCAGCGGCAAGCTCTCTAATTCTATCCATATTACCAAGTTGATGTACAGTAAGCTTGGCTAATATTTCTTCTGAAGTTGCATTTAAGCTTCTGTTATAGTTTTCTTCCTCCAAATTACCACAATCATATTCTCGAGATTGTTGTGAACCCCACAAAAAATTAATTGTTGGGTTAAGCTCACACCACATTATATTTTCATAAACAGCTTTAACTATGGTTCTAAAATTACCTTTGCAAGCTGATTCTTTAGCCCCAGCTGTATACCCATTATAAGCAACAACCCCGACAGATGATAAAATACCAATGATGGCAACTACCACCAATAATTCAATTAAGGTAAAACCATTTTTAATTTTTTTCATTGATTAAATATTTTTCCCATTAATAGCTAAAATTGTAAGATCATCCTTAATTATACTTTGTTCTTCATTTGACATATTTTGCAATGCACCAAACGCGGAAATTTCTATAAAAATATTTTCCAATTGTGTTGCAATATCGTGATCTTTATTCTTATTTAACAAATCTATTATACCCTCAGCTTCAATTTCATTTCCTTCAAAATCTTTACTTTCGCTTAAGCCATCGCTGTATATATAAAAAATTTTATCCTTCAATGAAATTTTATTTAAAACACTATTTAAATCAAGATTAATAGGCTGAACTCCAAGCGGCGGAATTTTGCTAGAAACATGTTCAGTAATTTTTTTATTCTCTGAAATTATACTTTCTGAATGGCCAGCATTAATAAATTCAAGATTTTTAGATTTTTTATCGTATACAGCAAATATTCCTGTTAAAAATTTTCCTGAACGTAAATTATATAAATTATCATTTATTAATGACACAATTTCAATAAGACTCTTTTTTTCCTCAACAAGGATTTCAAACAATGCGGTAACTCTTGCCATAATGAGTCCTGCATCCACTCCTTTGCCAGAAACATCGCCAAGAGTAAAAAAGATTTTATCTTCTAAATTTTTGAAATTATAAAAATCACCAGAAACATCCAAAGAAGGTACATTTTTTGCTAAAAGAATATTTTCCTCATTATTCTTTGGAAACATGAGTCTTTGTACTCTTGTTCCTTTTTTAAGTTCTTTTTCTGCTGAACTTTTTCTATTTAAAAATTTTAGATTTGTTTTTTCAATTCTTTCCCATGCTTCCTTAGGTGTGAGCCCTTGTTCTTTTGCTAATGCTATTAAGTCTTCCCAATTATTTATTTTTATCATCAAATAAATATTACCAAAATTTATTAATTATGAATTCTGTTATTTTGATACAATATGTTCTGAAAGTGGAGCGACAACACCAATGATGGTGTCAACATCTTGGCTTTCAACATTTAGTTCTTCCAAGGTTTGTTTTAGATGTCCAGCAACTCCATTAAAGTCTTCTTGAGATATTTTCATGCCTTGATGAGCAGTTTTCATATCAAGACCAGTATATTCTTTTGGCCCACCTAAAGCTTGGGAAATGAAATTAGTTTGGTGTGAAATCAAAACTTTCATATCAGAATTTGTAAAAAATTTTTTTAAATTTTCATCAGCCATAAGCTTTTGATAAAAATTAATAACAATTTGACCAACTGTTTTTTTTCCGCCATATTTTTCAAAAAGTGTTTGAGTCATAATTTTAAAATATATACTTATATTTAATGTAATCAAAGTCATACTATGTTTATTTTGGGTTTTATTTGAAAGCTTTTAATAATTTTGATAAGTTAAAGCTGTTAGTGATTGGAACTAACTTTTTTTGCTCCACTCATGCTCCAATGAGAATTGGTCATAGCGTTATCTAGAAGAAAACATATAAATTTTCAATAGATATCAAATTCGTGTTCTATCACCTTATCACCACATCTAGTTATTAGATACAGTTGTCCCTCTGACTGCCAATTATTGCTTAATTCATTTCCACTACTATCTCTTTTTCTAAGAGATAATTTACCTCTCATATCATATTTATCTCCATAATAATATTCACTGGGTGTGTCATCATAAACATAACGACCAGTGTAGGGATTAGAAATCGTGTTAAGTGTTGTTCTTGAACCTATTGTTGAGTCTGGTTCTCTATGTCTATCTCGATTACTAATTTCAGTTATAGTAAGGTGGGCTATTTTTTCATTTGTCGTGTACCCAAGCTGAGACGAAACTGACATGCCGCCAACGAACATAGTATTACAATCATATTCCCAAACTTGTTTATCATTACCCCCTATAAAATTAATTGTTGGGTTAAGCTCACACCACATTATATTTTCATAAACAGATTTAACTATGGTTCTAAAATTACCTTTGCAAGCTGATTCTTTAGCCCCAGCTGTATACCCATTATAAGCAACAACCCCGACAGATGATAAAATACCAATGATGGCAACTACCACCAATAATTCAATTAAGGTAAAACCTTTTTTATTATTTATTACTTTCATTTTTAAAATTATAATTGATTTGATGTATCTTTTTATATCAAAAGACGTCCATTTTAGGTTTAATAAACTAATGATATTTAAAAACCACTTTCTCTTACAAGAATAGCAATAATATTTTTAAACAATTTTGTAAAAGGGCTGTATCGACTCCCTTCAATATGAACATAACCAGGTAATTCGAATTGAATTTTACTACGTTTCGCAAGTTTGAAGTCTGCAATATAATGTGCTGTTTGTGGACGATATTGAAATTTTCCTCCTGTAAAATTTCTTATAGCAACTGGACCATTATGAATTGAGCTTAATGAAATGTAAGGAAGATTATTAACAGCAGATAAATCTAGTGATTTTGAAACTAAATAAACTTTATCATGAATTCCATCGTTTGGAATAAAGACAGCTGGGTTTTTTTCTAAAAATCGATCTATTTGTTCTTCTTTAATAAATCCTTTTACTTTTCCAGTACCGAATTGAACAATACCTAAAAGTTGATCTAAATTACTAACCCACATATCTTCAGATAAATTATAAAAATCTTTTATCTTTCCTTTAATGGGTGCTTTAATTAAAAGCTTATTTTGAACTTTTGTAAGACCAGATAATTCTGTTTGTAGAGCAATTAATCTTTGTTGTAACGTTAAGTATTGATCCATATTTCCTGCTGAATTACTTAATCGATTAATCTTTGTCTTGATTAGTTTTATATTTCTTCTTAATGAAATAATTTCATTCTCTAAATCAGGCGAATAAAGTTCAATTAGATTTTGTCCTTTTTCAACTTCATCATCTTTTTCAACTAATATTCTTTTAATCATTGAAGGATAAGGTGCGTAAATTTTTAAATACTGCTCAGAAATATATACTGCAGGTATTTTTAAAGATGACTTCCAGGGTAAGAATAAAACCATTAATAAAGCAGTAATAATGATTAAAGTTCTTTTGGTTTGTTTGTTAAATTTTATTTCAGATTTTAATTTGTACCAATTATTCACTTCACGAATTACCGGTAACATAATGAACCAATAAATTTCAACCGCAAACAGTATGATTCCTAAAAATTTAAATGCTAGGTGATAAACTAAAAGTGCAATACCTAAAAATAGAAAAAATCGATACAGCCATGTCGCCCAAGCATAAACGATAAAAGTCCATCTTCTTGAGGGGTTAATTTCTTCTGGAGGACTATGATTAAGACCAAATAAAGTTTCCCTTATTTTCCACCTTGCAAGAGCAAATGAACGAGGTTGTAAATTTTCAGCTTTTAACCAATCGGAAAAAACATAGTAGCCATCAAATCTCATGAAAGGACTTACATTAATTGTTAAGGATGAAATCCATGATGTTGTTGCAATGAAAAAGGCTGCACTTTTAAATCCACCCTCAGGTAAAATTCCCCAAATAAAAGTTGCAAATAACGCTAGATGTAATTCTGTAAGTATACCACCAAAGTTTATTAATAATCTTTCTTTGTGATTTCTAAGTCTCCAGGCATCAGTTGTATCGGTATATAAAAATGGAAAAAAAACTAAAAAAGCTATTCCAATCGCAGATACTCTGCAACCATAGTGTTTTGCAATATAAGCATGTCCTAATTCATGAAGACATTTTACAAAAACTAAAGTTAAGAAATAAAGCATTAACCCTTGAAAAGAAAAGAAATAAAGAAAAGTGCTTTTAAAGGTTTCAAATTGTTGAGCGACTAAAAATAAACCAACAAAACCAAAGAAGTAAGTAATATTTCTAAATCGTTTTGAACCAAAATATTTTACATATTTTAAAGTTTTAGAAAGCCAATTGTCTGGTTTAAATAATGGAATTTTAAAAAATAGATAACTGTGTATTAAATATAATAACCAGCTCTTCTTCATGCTATTTTTTTGTTGTAGTAAATAGCTAACGTTTTGACCGGAAGGTTGGACAATTAAATTATTTTGGTGAAGAAAACTAATAAAACTTTTTATTTCATCTTCACTGGTTTCAATTCCTGATGAATTAATTTTCTTTTCAAAGTTTTTAATATCTTCACCCCCACTCCAGTTTTTAATAAGTTTAAAAGCAGTTAAACCAAGTGTGAAGTATTTATTTCGAATTGCATCATACAAAAGCCATGCGGGCGAACCATCTTCACGGCTATTACCACGAAAAACTTCTAAATCTTGTCTTAGATAAGGAACGATCATATTCCTATTAATTGTCTTACAAAAGTAATTGGTTTTCTAAGAACATAATAGAATAGAAAAACTCTTGAACCATAAACTTTAGCCGTTCCTCTCAATCCTATTCTTGGAGGTTTTTTTCCATCAAAACTAGCTCCTAATTTATAAGATAATATTTCTTCAGGAGACAAAGAAGGTTCGTAAGAAGATCTTAAAAGTTTTCCTTTTAACGAGCTAATTGGATTAATGTCTAAAAACACTTTAACTTTAGAATTTTCTTTAATCACTAACGAGTCTTTAACCGGCAACCATATCAAAAACTCAACTTCATCAGGATTTGCAACAGTCATAATTTTTTCACCCACTGCAACGGGTCGTCCTTGCCAATCATTTTTTTGATCTACAATTGCAATTCCTTTTTGTTTTGCAAATAATTTTGTATTTTTTAGCTTTTCTTGTGCTGATGCTACTTCTACTTTTTTTAATTCTACTTGTGCCACTAATTCTGCTAATCGAGCTTTTTCCTCATTATTCGTAAAGGATGATTGTCTGCTTCGAAGAAGTTCTTTTTGAGCTACTTGAAGGGATTGGTTTGTAATATTTAAATTATTCTTAAGTTCGATATCTTCTAATAAAACCAATAAATCACCTTGCTTAATTTTATCGTTATTACTTGCTACAATATTTTTAACCACCCCATCAAATGGTGAAGTAACTAAGCTTGGATTTTTTGCTATAACCTCAACTGGAGCCGTACTAGTTATTCGAATAGGTAAAATTAAAATTATAAAAATAGCTGCATAAATTTTCCATGATTTTTTTCCAGTTAAATATTTTTTATAATGATTTTTAATTGAAAAATCTTTTAAGAACGAATTAAAAGCATGACCATAAGTTGAAGACAAATGTCCGGCAAGTTCAATTTCGTTTTCAGAAAATTTTTCACTTCTTACTAATAATAAATAACCTTGTAGGCCTTTTTGAGGTGAAATAATTGGAATAAATAAAATGTTTTCGGGTAAATTTTTTGGTTTCTCAGAATTAATATTTTTAGCAATTTTGTCTAATTCTAAATTTTGAATTTCTTTATCACTTAACGATTTATCGTTGTTCACAAAGTTTTCTATAAAAGTAAGTAAAGGTGACGTTCTATCAACTGTAGCTAAATCAGAGGTTGCTTTAATATTAAATTTATCCGCTGGTGTTTTTAATAATAAAAACGCACTGATATAATCGATAATTTGTCTTGTCTCATTTGCGATTACAAAATGTAGTTCGTCTTGAGATCTTGCTTCTCTTGCTTTTTTTTCTAAACCAAATAACCGAGCAACTTTTATGTTTTTATCTTCGCTCAAAATTTAACGATCCCACTCATTCCAGGTATTAATGAATCGTATTTTTCATTAAACTGTGCTTTTAATTCTATTGTTTGACTAATTGCATCCACTGTAGCTCCTAAACTAATAACGGTTGCATCTAACGTTTCTCCAGTTTCATCAATAATGATTTTTACGTTATGTCCTTTTTTTAACCATTTAAGCCAATTACTTGGAGCAACAATTTCAGCTTCTAATAATCCATCCCCAACAATGTCCATTAAGGGTTGTCTTTGTTCTATACTGGTAAAAATAGTTGTATAAACATCCATCACTTTTCCATCATAAGGAGCAATGATTTCACATCGATCCACATTTAAAGTTGCAATACTCAATTCTGCTTTAGCCTTTTCATAATTTGAAACTGTTAATTGGTATTGGAGTTTACCAATTGATCTTAGTTCTAATAACTCTTTATCATTTTCTAATTGTATTCTTGCACTCTCATGTTCGGCTTTAATTACATCTTTTTGTGCTTTATAAATTTCACAATCAAAACTAATCAGCACATCCCCTTCTTTAAAAGCATCTCCTAATAAAAAATTAATACTTTGAACTCTTGCAGCAATTTCACTGGAAATGGAAACTTTCTCCGTTGCGCTCACTAAACCTCGAGCTTCCCTTTCTTCAGAATGAACAGGGTTTAAAAATGATAAATAAATTAATAATATAAATAGTAATTGTTTCATGAGGCTATGTTAATTTATAGTCTATTAATAAGGTCATTACCATAATCTTCCCAATCATTAAATTCTTTATCTAATTGGTCGCTTAAAGTAACAAATCTATTATTTTCACCCCCATCAAAATTTTGGGATACATATTGCTCTTGTAAATCAACTTCTAAATCTTTTACAATAATTTTTCCATCTTGCTCAATAATAAGTTTTAATTCTAATTGAGAAACATCTTCAGGTGGATTTTCTGCAATAATTTGACCCGTTACAGGATCATACTCAAGCCAGTCAGGTACTTCGGTTCCATCTTTAAGAACAAGTTTAGTATTATTAAAATTACCTTTTAGCTCATTGGGTAAATCTATAATTAAATCATTTCCAATATTTAAAGGTTTAAGTTGAAAAATTTTTTCTGGTTTAAACGTTTCAATAATTTCATTGATATCTGCTTGATTGTTAAAATTTAATGTTTTGTTAAATGATCTTTCAACTAATCCATCTTCATTTTGTTTTACAATATTAACCGTACCGTCTTCATTAACAGTAATTGAAGAATTTGTTCTTTTTGCTTGTTTGATAATTTTTCTATCTTGTTTTATTTTTTCAGGATCAATTTCAACTGCAATTTCTCGAGTTTCATTGTTTTTATCCGTTGCAATAATCATAATTTCAACTTTATCTACACCTTCTGGAATATTTGTGGTTGTTTGACCTGTTTTAGGATTAATTTTAATCCACTCAGGTAATGCAGAACCATCACTCATTTTTCCATCAAATTTAACAATCTCATTGTCGGCTTCATTCATGACACCAAATTTCAATTTTAAACCTTCTTGTTTGTCTTTAACTTTAAGGTTTGAAAGTTCTCCTTCTGAAATTTGAAGAGAGTCTGTTTCGGCAACTAAATCAACTAATTTAAGACCTTGGGAATAATCTGTTTTTCTTGCAGTTTGTTCAAATTCAAAATTATTTAAATCAAATTCTGTTGATTGATTTAGTTCTGTGAAAGTATTTTCAACTTGAACTCTTGCTTCCATTCTAGCTTGATTTATAATAATTCTTTCAGCTTTCTTTTCTCTAATTTCTTTAACAACACCACCACCATTTTGTAATTTTAATACAATTGAACTTGTATCCGTAACACCGCTGCCATCTCTAACTGTATAATTAAAATATTCATAAACTATTTCACCTGGATCCAATGTATCTTTTAAACCTTCATTAACTATATATGTGTAGCTACCATTTGAGTTCATTATCAAAGAACCATAAGTTCCAATTAATGCCTCCCCTAATGTTCCAGCAGTACCTGAGCCTTCAGTTGATCCTGTTCTTATCTCGGTTACTATTGATGTATCATTTGAATCTGGATCAGTATCGTTAGTTAACACATCTTTTTCAGAGTCATTTGTGACTGTTAAAGTTGAAGTTGCTGCTATATCAATTGTATTACTATCATTAACACCAACTGGGGCATCATTAGCACCTGTAACCGTTATAGTAAGTTGTCCTGTATCTGTTCCACCATTACCGTCTGAAACTGTATATGTAAAATAATCTATTCCAGTTTCTCCACTACCTAAAACATCATTAGGCGTATAACTATATGTTCCATCTGAATTAATTGTTAAAGATCCATAAGTACCAGTTAAAGGTGTAGATATTGCTCCAAATGTTCCAGAGCCAGACTCTGTTCCTGTTCTTATGCCTGATATTTCTAATGTATCTCCCTCTGTATCTGTGTCGCCATAGAGAATATCTGAAGTCCCGTCTGTGACTGTTGTAGTAGTGCCTTCTGTTGCGGTATTCGTTTCATTATCAGCAACTGGATTATCATTTATAGCGGTTACGTTAATTGTCATAGTGTAACTTGAAGCACTATCTGCATCGCCATCATTTACAGAGAAACCAATTGTTGTATAAGGAGATCCATTTTCATCTGCAGTAGGATTTAATCTTAAATAACTATTTGAGATATCTGTTGCAGTTATTACTTGATTTAAGGTTACATCTACCCAGTTTGATCCATTGTAATACTGCAACGCACCAGCGTCTTCTAATGTTGTAATTTTTACACTTACTAATGCATCGTCATCATCTGCATCTGTGTAGCCAAAATCAGATGTTGAAAATACATATGGTGTATCCTCTTCTGTTGAAACTGCATTGTTTGATGCTGTTGGCACATCATTAACACCAGTTACTGTAAAGATTAATGTTGCAGTGTCTGTCGCATTACTATCTGAAACTGTGTAAGTGAAACTATCTGTTGCAGTATCTGAGGCATCTAAATCGTCTGACGCTGATTGATCTGCAACGTAAGTGTATGTTCCGTTAGCTCCTATTTTTAATGTTCCATAAGTTCCAGTAACTGAGGTAAAATTGCTGTTATAAGTACTACTTCCAGCAACTGAACTATTGGATCCACCTGTTACTGCAATTTGAGTTACTGTTAAAGTGTCACTATCAGCATCCGTATCTCCATGTAAAACATCTGAAGTTCCATCGGTGACTGTGACCGTTGCATCTTCATTCACTGAATTAATTTCGTTGTCAGCTACTGGAGCATCATTTGTATTGATTACATTAACGGTCATTGTATACGAAGATGAACTGTCCGCATCTCCATCATTTACAGAAAAACCAATTGTTGTATAGGGTGAGCCTGTTTCATTTTCAGTAGGATTTAATCTTAAATAATTATTTGAGATATCGGTTGCAGTTATTACTTGATTTAAGGTTACATCTACCCAAGCGCTACCATTATAATATTGTAATGCACCAGCACTTTCTAATGTTGTAATTTTTACACTTACTAACACATCATCGTCATCTGCATCTGTGTAGCCAAAATCAGAAGTTGAAAATACGTAAGGGGTATCCTCTTGTGTTGAAACTGTATTGTTTGATGCTGTTGGAATGTCATTAATTCCAGTTACTGTAAAGATTAATGTTGCAGTATCTGTTGCTGTTCCATCCGATATTGTATAAGTGAAACTATCTGTTGCAGTATCTGAAGCATCTAAATCGTCTGAAGCACTTTGATCTGCAACGTAAGTATAAGTACCATCAGCACCAACTTTTAATGTTCCATAAGTTCCAGTAACTGAAGTAAAATTATTGTTATAAGTACTACTTCCAGCAACTGAACTATTTGATCCACCTGTTACTCCTATTTGAGTTACGGTAAAACTATCATCATCATCAGCATCACTATCATCATCCATTAATAAACTTGATCCTGAACTTCTTGTAACTGTCGCATCTTCGTTAACAGCATCAGTATCATTGACTGCAACTGGAGCATCATTGATACCTGTCACTGTTATTGTAATTGTTGCAGTATCGGTTGCCGTTCCATCTGAAACTGTATAAGTAAAACTATCTGTTACTTGGTCGTTTAAATCTAAATCATCAGCAGCACTTTGATCGGCTACATATGTATATGTTCCATCACTTGCTAAAGTTAAAGTTCCATAAGTACCGGTTAAACCAGAGCCAATTGAGCCTGAGGTTCCACTTCCATCTTCAGCCCCAGTTCTAATTGCTGAAACTGTTAAAGATGCACTATCATCAGCATCCGTATCTCCATGTAAAACATCTGAAGTTCCATCGGTGACTGTTAATGTTGCATCTTCATTTACTGCCCCTGTTTCATTATCCGCAACTGGAGCATCGTTAATTCCTGTCACTGTAAAGATTAATGTTGCAGTGTCAGTAGCTGTTCCGTCTGAAACTGTATAAGTGAAACTATCTGTTGCAGTGTCTGAAGCATCTAAATCATCAGCAGCACTTTGATCTGCAACGTAAGTGTATGTTCCATCAGCACCCACTTTTAATGTTCCATAAGTTCCAGTAACTGAAGTAAAATTGCTATTATAAGAACTTGAGCTTGCAACTGAAGAATTAGAAGCTCCTGTTACTGCAATTTGAGTTACGGTAAAACTATCATCATCATCAGCATCACTATCATCTGCCATTAATAAATTATCACCTGAAGTTCTGGTAACTGTTGCATCTTCGTTAACTGCATCAGTATCGTTGACTGCAACTGGAGCATCGTTAATTCCTGTCACTGTTATTGTAATTGTTGCAGTATCCGTTGCTGTTCCATCTGATAGTGTATAGGTAAAGACATCTGTTGCAGTATCTGAAGCATCTAAATCATCAGCAGCACTTTGATCTGCTACATATGTATATGTTCCATCAGCACCCACTGTTAAAGTACCATAAGTTCCAGTAATTGATTGACCATTTAAATAAGTGGTGCTCGATGTAACGCTTTCTGTGTTTCCATTTGTATGAGCAACGTTAGTTAAAGTTAAAGTATCTGATGAATCTGGATCTGTATCATTGTCATCTATTACTCCACTTGATGCAGATGAAATGGTTGTAGTAGCATCTTCATTAACACTAGCTGTATCATCAGTAGCTGTTGGAGTATCATTAACTGCTGTTACATTTACCGTAATAGTATTAGGTGTTGAACTACTTGCATCCCCATCATTTACTGTAAAATTAAAAGTAGTGTAAGGAGATCCATTCTCATCTGCAGTAGGATTTAATCTTAATTTATTAGCAGCAATGTCTGTTGCTGTTATCACCTGATTTAAAGTTACATCTACCCAAGCGCTACCATTATAATATTGTAATGCACCAGCATCTTCTAAAGTTGTAATTTTTACACTTACTAATGCATCATCATCATCTGCATCTGTGTATCCAAAATCTGATGCTGAAAATACATAAGGGGTATCTTCGTTTGTAGTAACTGCATTATCAGATGCAGTTGGCACATCATTAATTCCGGTTACTGTAAAGATTAATGTTGCAGTGTCAGTAGTATCACCATCTGAAATTGTGTAAGTGAAACTATCTGTTACAGAATCTGAGGCATCTAAATCATCAGCTGCACTTTGATCGGCTACATATGTATAAGTACCATCAGCACCAACAGTAAGTGTACCGTATGTACCTGTAACTTGAGTCCCACTTGAATTATAAGAACTTGAGCTTGCAACTGAACTGTTTGATCCACCTGTTACTGCAATTTGAGTTACTGTAAATGCATCATCATCATCAGCATCACTATCATCTGCCATTAATAAACTTGAGCCTGAACTTCTGGTTACTGTGGCATCTTCATTTAATGCATCAGTATCGTTGACTGCAACGGGAGCATCATTGATACCTGTCACTGTAAAGATTAAAGTAGCTGTATCCGTAGCTGTTCCATCTGAAACTGTATAAGTAAAACTATCTGTTGCAGTATCTGAAGCATCTAAATCGTCTGAAGCACTTTGATCTGCAACGTAAGTATAAGTACCATCAGCACCAACTTTTAATGTTCCATAAGTTCCAGTAATTGAAGTAAAATTACTATTGTAAGAACTTGAGCTTGCAACTGAACTGTTTGATCCACCTGTTAGTGCAATTTGTGTAACAGTAAAACTATCATCATCATCAGCATCACTATCATCTGCCATTAATAAACTTGAGCCTGAAGTTTGTGTTACTGTTGCGTCCTCATTAACTACATCGCTATCGTTAACTGCTACAGGAGCATCATTAATTCCTGTAACTGTAAAGATTAATGTTGCAGTGTCTGTCGCTGTTCCATCTGAAACTGTATAAGTAAAACTATCTGTTGCAGTATCTGAGGCATCTAAATCATCAGCTGCACTTTGATCTGCAACGTAAGTGTAAGTACCATCAGCACCTATAGTTAAAGTACCATATGTACCCGTTACTGATCTACCATTAGAATTATATGAACTTGAACTTGCAACTGAACTATTTGATCCACCTGTTACTGCAATTTGAGTTACTGTTAAGGTATCACCACTATCAACATCAGTATCTCCATGTAAAACATCTGAGGTTCCATCAGTCACAGTTACTGTTGCATCTTCATTGACTGAATTAGTTTCATCATCTGCAACAGGTGCATCGTTAACTGCTGTTACATTGACTGTAATTGTATTAGCTGAGGCACTATCTGCATCGCCATCATTTACTGTAAAATCAAAACTAGTGTAAGAAGATCCATTTTCATTTGCAGCTGGGTTAAATCTCAATTTATCATTACCGATATCCGTTGCTGTTATCACTTGATTTGCAGTTACATCTACCCAAGCACTACCATTATTATATTGTAAAGCACCTGCATCTTCTAATCCTGTAATTTTTACACTTACTAACGCATCATCGTCATCTGCATCTGTGTAGCCAAAATCTGATGCTGAAAATACATAAGCTGTATCCTCATTTGTAGTTACAGTTTTATCTGCAGCAGTTGGTACATCATTAATTCCTGTTACCGTAAAGATTAATGTTGCAGTGTCTGTTGTTGTTCCATCCGATATTGTATAAGTGAAACTATCTGTTGCAGTGTCTGAAGCATCTAAATCATCAGACGCTGATTGATCTGCAACGTAAGTATATGTTCCATCTGCACCAACTTTTAATGTTCCATAAGTTCCAGTAACTGAGGTAAAATTATTGTTATAAGTACTACTTCCAGCAACTGAACTATTGGATCCACCTGTTACTGCAATTTGAGTTACTGTAAATGCATCATCATCATCAGCATCACTATCATCTGCCATTAATAAACTTGAGCCTGAACTTCTGGTTACTGTGGCATCTTCATTAACAGCATCAGTATCATTGACTGCAACTGGAGCATCGTTAATTCCTGTCACTGTAAAGATTAATGTTGCAGTGTCTGTTGCCGTTCCATCCGATATTGTATATGTAAAACTATCTGTTACTTGGTCGTTTAAATCTAAATCATCAGCAGCACTTTGATCTGCTTCATATGTATATGATCCGTCAGCTCCAACAACTAGAGTACCGTATGTTCCAGTTACTGAAGTTCCATTAGAATAAGTAGTGCTTGAGTTTACACTTGAATTTGATCCACCTGTTACTGCAATTTGTGTAACAGTAAAACTATCATCATCATCAGCATCACTATCATCTGCCATTAATAAATTATCACCTGAACTTCTGGTAACTGTTGCATCTTCATTTAATGCATCGGTGTCATTGACTGCAACTGGAGCATCATTGATACCTGTCACTGTAAAGATTAATGTTGCAGTGTCTGTTGTTGTTCCGTCTGAAACTGTGTAAGTGAAACTATCTGTTGCAGTATCATTTAAATCTAAATCATCTGCAGCACTTTGATCGGCTACATATGTATAAGTACCATTTGCGCCAATAACCAGTGTACCATAAGTTCCCGTTACAGAAGTTCCATTAGAATAAGTAGTACTTGAAGTAACACTTGAGTTTGAACTTCCAGTAACAGCTATTTGTGTAACTGTTAAAGATGAAACTGTATCATCACCATCTACATCTGTATCGTTATCTTGTGTAACTCCACTTGAAGCTGAGGAAACTGTCAAGGTTGCGTCTTCATTTACTGAACCAGTATCGTTATTAGCAACGGGAGCATCGTTTGCTCCAAGAATTGTAATTGTAATTACTCCAATATCTGTTGCTGTTCCATCTGATAATGTATAATTAAATGAGTCTGTGACTGAGTCACCTGCATCTAATGCATCCGCTGCATCTTGATTGGCTACATAAGAATAAGAACCATCTGCTGCAATGGTTAATTGACCATAAGTACCTGTTAAAGCTGAACCAATGGATCCTGCTGTTCCTGAACCTTCACTTGAGCCTACTCTAATTGCAGTAACAGTTAGAGATGCACTATCATCAGCATCACTATCTGTATGAGAACTTGAACTAGTATCAATAATATCACCAGAGTGTTCACCTGTTACATCATAACTTCCTGATAAATTGGCATTAGCACCATTTGAAACTGTTAAAGTTCCATCTTCGACAATAACTCCTACATCATTTTGTGCAACTGGAGCGTCATTAATTCCGGTTACTGTAAAGATTAATGTTGCAGTGTCTGTTGCTGTTCCATCCGATATTGTATATGTGAAACTATCTGTTACTTGGTCGTTTAAATCTAAATCATCAGCAGCATTTTGATCAGCTACATATGTATATGTTCCATTAGCACCAACAGTAAGTGTACCATAAGTTCCTGTTACTGTTTCTGGTGAACCAGAATTATAAGTACTATTTGCAGTAACTGCGTCATCAGAGCTACCAGTAACTGCTATTTGAGTTACTGTGAAACTATCATCATCATCAGCATCGCTGTCATCAGCCATTAATAAATTATCACCTGAAGTTCTGGTAACTGTTGCATCTTCGTTAACTGCATCAGTATCGTTGACTGCAACTGGAGCATCGTTAATTCCTGTTACTGTAAAGATTAATGTTGCAGTGTCTGTCGCTGTTCCATCTGAAACTGTATAAGTAAAACTATCAGTTGCAGTATCTGAGGCATCTAAATCATCAGACGCTGATTGATCAGCTACATAAGTATATGTTCCATTAGCACCTATTTTTAATGTTCCATAAGTTCCAGTAACTGAAGTAAAATTGCTGTTATAAGCACTGCTTCCAGCAACTGAACTATTTGATCCACCTGTTACTGCAATTTGAGTTACTGTTAAGGTATCACCACTATCTGCATCCGTATCTCCATGTAAAACATCAGACGTTCCATCTGTGACTGTGACTGTTGCATCTTCATTAACTGAATTAGTTTCATTATCTGCAACAGGTGCGTTATTTACATTTGTAACATTTACCGTAATTGTATTTGGAGTTGCGCTATCTGCATCCCCATCATTTACTGTAAAATTAAAAGTAGTGTAAGGCGAACCATTTTCATTAGTAGCTGGATTTAATCTCAACTTATTAGCAGCAATGTCTGTTGCTGTTATTACTTGATTTAAGGTTACATCTACCCAAGCGCTACCATTATAATATTGTAATGCACCAGCATCTTCTAATGTTGTAATTTTTATACTTACTAATGCATCATCATCATCTGCATCTGTGTAGCCAAAATCAGAAGTTGAAAATACATAAGGGGTATCTTCTGCAGTAGAAATTGTTTTATCTGAAGCTGTTGGCACATCATTAATTCCGGTTACTGTAAAGATTAATGTTGCAGTGTCTGTTGCTGTTCCATCCGATATTGTATATGTGAAACTATCTGTTGCAGTGTCTGAAGCATCTAAATCGTCTGACGCTGATTGATCTGCAACGTAAGTGTATGTTCCATTTGCACCAACAGTAAGTGTACCATAAGTTCCTGTTACTGTTTCTGGTGAACCAGAATTGTAAGTGCTGCTTGCAGTAACTGCGTTATCAGAGCTACCAGTAACTGCTATTTGAGTTACTGTGAAACTATCATCGTCATCAGCATCACTATCATCTGCCATTAATAAACTATCGCCTGAAGTTCTGGTAACTGTCGCATCTTCGTTAACAGCATCAGTATCATTGACTGCAACTGGAGCATCGTTAATTCCTGTAACCGTAAAGATTAAAGTAGCTGTATCAGTGGCATCACCATCTGAAATTGTGTAAGTGAAACTATCTGTTGCAGTATCATTTAAATCTAAATCGTCTGACGCTGATTGATCGGCTACATATGTATAAGTACCATCAGCACCCACTTTTAATGTTCCATAAGTTCCAGTAACTGAAGTAAAATTGTTGTTGTAAGTACTACTTCCAGCAACTGAGCTATTTGATCCACCTGTTACTGCAATTTGTGTAACGGTAAAACTATCATCATCATCAGCATCGCTGTCATCAGCCATTAATAAACTATCACCTGAAGTTCTGGTTACTGTTGCATCTTCATTTACAGCATCAGTATCATTGACTGCAGCTGGAGCATCATTCACTCCTGTCACTGTTATTGTAATTGTTGCAGTATCCGTTGCGGTTCCATCTGAAACTGTATAGGTAAATACATCTGTTGCAGTATCACTTGCATCTAAATCATCTGCAGCACTTTGATCAGCTGCATAAGTATAAGTTCCATCCGCTGCTAAAGTTAATGTACCATAATAACCTACAACAGCATTTGTTCCTGCTGTTCCACTGTTTCCGTTTGCAGATGATGCACTTCCACCACTTTGATTTGTAGCTGATGTATGAGAATAAGTTGTAACTGTTAAAGTATCACCACTATCAACATCAGTATCACCATGTAAAACATCTGACGATCCATCAGTAACGGTTAATGTTGCATCTTCATTGACTGAATTAGTTTCATCATCTGCAACAGGTGCATCGTTAACTGCTGTTACATTGACTGTAATTGTATTAGCTGAGGCACTATCTGCATCGCCATCATTTACTGTAAAATCAAAACTAGTGTAAGAAGATCCATTTTCATTTGCAGCTGGGTTAAATCTTAATTTATTAGCAGCAATGTCTGTTGCGGTTATCACTTGATTTAAAGTTACATCTACCCAAGCACTACCATTATTATATTGTAAAGCACCTGCATCTTCTAATCCTGTAATTTTTACACTTACTAACGCATCATCGTCATCTGCATCTGTGTAGCCAAAATCTGATGCTGAAAATACATAAGCTGTATCTTCGTTTGTAGTTACAGTTTTATCTGCAGCAGTTGGTACATCATTAATTCCTGTTACCGTAAAGATTAATGTTGCAGTGTCTGTTGTTGTTCCATCCGATATTGTATAAGTGAAACTATCTGTTACTTGGTCGTTTAAATCTAAATCATCAGACGCTGATTGATCTGCAACGTAAGTATATGTTCCATTAGCACCAACAGTAAGTGTACCATAAGTTCCTGTTACCGTTTCTGGTGAACCAGAATTATAAGTACTGCTTGCAGTAACTGCATTATTTGATCCACCTGTTACTGCTATTTGAGTTACGGTAAAACTATCATCATCATCAGCATCACTATCATCTGCCATTAATAAACTTGAACCTGAACTTCTGGTAACTGTTGCATCTTCATTTACAGCATCAGTATCATTGACTGCAACTGGAGCATCATTAATTCCTGTAACTGTAAAGATTAAAGTAGCTGTATCAGTTTCACCGTTTCCATCAGAAACTGTATAAGTAAAACTATCTGTTGCAGTATCTGAAGCATCTAAATCATCTGAAGCACTTTGATCTGCTACATACGTATAAGTACCATCAGCGCCTATAGTTAAAGTACCATAAGTACCCGTTACTGATCTACCATTAGAATTATATGAACTTGAACTTGCAACTGAAGAATTAGAAGCTCCTGTTACTGCAATTTGAGTTACTGTTAAAGTGTCACTATCAGCATCCGTATCTCCATGTAAAACATCTGAAGTTCCATCGGTGACTGTGACTGTTGCATCTTCATTAACTGAATTAGTTTCATTATCTGCAACAGGTGCATCGTTAACTGCTGTTACATTGACTGTAATTGTATTAGCTGAGGCACTATCTGCATCGCCATCATTTACTGTAAAATTAAAAGTAGTGTATGAAGATCCATTTTCATTTGCAGCTGGGTTAAATCTCAATTTATCATTACCGATATCCGTTGCTGTTATCACTTGATTTTCAGTTACATCTACCCAAGCTGATCCATTGTTATATTGTAAAGCACCTGCATCTTCTAATCCTGTAATTTTTACACTTACTAACGCATCATCGTCATCTGCATCTGTGTAGCCAAAATCTGATGCTGAAAATACATAAGGAGTATCTTCGTTTGTAGTTACAGTTTTATCTGCAGCTTCTGGTACATCATTAACACCAGTTACTGTAAAGATTAATGTTGCAGTGTCAGTAGTATCACCATCTGAAATTGTGTAAGTGAAACTATCTGTTGCAGTGTCTGAAGCATCTAAATCATCAGCTGCACTTTGATCGGCTACATATGTATAAGTACCATCAGCTCCAACAGTAAGTGTACCATAAGTTCCTGTTACCGTTTCTGGTGAACCAGAATTATAAGTACTGCTTGCAGTAACTGCGTTATTAGATCCACCCGTTACTGCTATTTGTGTAACTGTAAATGCATCATCATCATCAGCATCACTATCATCTGCCATTAATAAACTTGAGCCTGAAGTTCTGGTAACTGTCGCATCTTCGTTAACAGCATCAGTATCATTGACTGCAACTGGAGCATCGTTAATTCCTGTAACCGTAAAGATTAAAGTAGCTGTATCAGTGGCATCACCATCCGATATTGTATAAGTGAAACTATCTGTTGCAGTATCATTTAAATCTAAATCGTCTGACGCTGATTGATCTGCTACATATGTATAAGTACCATCAGCACCCACTTTTAATGTTCCATAAGTTCCAGTAACTGAAGTAAAATTGTTGTTGTAAGTACTACTTCCAGCAACTGAGCTATTTGATCCACCTGTTACTGCAATTTGTGTAACGGTAAAACTATCATCATCATCAGCATCGCTGTCATCAGCCATTAATAAACTATCACCTGAAGTTCTGGTTACTGTTGCATCTTCATTTACAGCATCAGTATCATTGACTGCAGCTGGAGCATCATTCACTCCTGTCACTGTTATTGTAATTGTTGCAGTATCCGTTGCGGTTCCATCTGAAACTGTATAGGTAAATACATCTGTTGCAGTATCACTTGCATCTAAATCATCTGCAGCACTTTGATCAGCTGCATAAGTATAAGTTCCATCCGCTGCTAAAGTTAATGTACCATAATAACCTACAACAGCATTTGTTCCTGCTGTTCCACTGTTTCCGTTTGCAGATGATGCACTTCCACCACTTTGATTTGTAGCTGATGTATGAGAATAAGTTGTAACTGTTAAAGTATCACCACTATCAACATCAGTATCACCATGTAAAACATCTGACGATCCATCAGTAACGGTTAATGTTGCATCTTCATTGACTGAATTAGTTTCATCATCTGCAACAGGTGCATCGTTAACTGCTGTTACATTGACTGTAATTGTATTAGCTGAGGCACTATCTGCATCGCCATCATTTACTGTAAAATCAAAACTAGTGTAAGAAGATCCATTTTCATTTGCAGCTGGGTTAAATCTTAATTTATTAGCAGCAATGTCTGTTGCGGTTATCACTTGATTTAAAGTTACATCTACCCAAGCACTACCATTATTATATTGTAAAGCACCTGCATCTTCTAATCCTGTAATTTTTACACTTACTAACGCATCATCGTCATCTGCATCTGTGTAGCCAAAATCTGATGCTGAAAATACATAAGCTGTATCTTCGTTTGTAGTTACAGTTTTATCTGCAGCTTCTGGTACATCATTAATTCCTGTCACTGTAAATATTAATGTTGCAGTGTCAGTAGTATCACCATCTGAAATTGTGTAAGTGAAACTATCTGTTGCAGTATCATTTAAGTCTAAATCATCAGCTGCACTTTGATCGGCTACATATGTATAAGTACCATCAGCACCCACTTTTAATGTTCCATAAGTTCCAGTAACTGAAGTAAAATTGTTGTTGTAAGTACTACTTCCAGCAACTGAGCTATTTGATCCACCTGTTACTGCAATTTGTGTAACAGTAAAACTATCATCATCATCAGCATCGCTGTCATCAGCCATTAATAAACTATCACCTGAAGTTCTGGTTACTGTTGCATCTTCATTTACAGCATCAGTATCATTGACTGCAACTGGAGCATCATTCACTCCTGTCACTGTTATTGTAATTGTTGCAGTATCCGTTGCGGTTCCATCTGATAGTGTATAGGTAAAGACATCTGTTGCAGTATCTGAAGCGTCTAAATCATCAGCAGCACTTTGATCAGCTATATATGTATATGTTCCATCACTTGCTAAAGTTAAAGTTCCATAAGTACCGGTTAAACCAGAGCCAATTGAGCCTGAGGTTCCACTTCCATCTTCAGCCCCAGTTCTAATTGCTGAAACTGTTAAAGATGCACTATCATCAGCATCCGTATCTCCATGTAAAACATCTGAAGTTCCATCGGTGACTGTTAATGTTGCATCTTCATTTACTGCCCCTGTTTCATTATCTGCAACTGGTGCGTCATTGATCCCTGTAACTGTTATTGTGATTGTTGCAGTGTCTGTTGCTGTTCCATCACTTAATGTATAATTAAATACATCAGTTACCTGATCACTTGCATCAAGGTCATCTGCTGCATCTTGGTTTGCAACATATGAATAGGATCCATTTGCATTTAAAGTTAATTGACCATACGTTCCTGTTAAAGCTTGACCTACAGTTCCTGCATTTCCACTACCTTCTACCCCACCAATTCTTACAGCAGACACCACTAAACTTGCGCTATCATCAGCATCGGTATCATTATTATCAATGATATCTCCTGAACCATTGCTAACTGACAAAGTAGCATCTTCATTAACTGAACCAGCATCATTTGTTGCAACTGGAGCATCATTAACACCTGTAATCGTAATTGTGATTGTTGCAGTATCCGTTGCTGTTCCATCTGATAGTGTATAGGTAAAGACATCAGTAACTGTATCGCTTGCATCTAAATCATCTGCAGCACTTTGATCAGCTGCATAAGTATACGTTCCATCCGCTGCTAAAGTTAATGTACCATAATAACCTACAACAGCTCCACTTCCAGCAGTACCACTGTTTCCATTTCCAGATGATGCACTTCCACCACTTTGATTTGTAGCTGATGTATGAGAGTAAGTTGTAGCTGTTAAAGATGCACTATCATCTGCATCTGTATCTCCGTGTAAAACATCAGACGTTCCATCAGTAACAGTTAATGTTGCATCTTCATTAACAGCTCCCGTTTCATTATCTGCAACCGGAGCATCATTAACACCTGTAATCGTAATTGTGATTGTTGCAGTATCCGTTGCTGTTCCATCTGATAGTGTATAGGTAAAGACATCAGTAACTGTATCGCTTGCATCTAAATCATCTGCAGCACTTTGATCAGCTGCATAAGTATACGTTCCATCCGCTGCTAAAGTTAATGTACCATAATAACCTACAACAGCTCCACTTCCAGCAGTACCACTGTTTCCATTTCCAGATGATGCACTTCCACCACTTTGATTTGTAGCTGATGTATGAGAGTAAGTTGTAGCTGTTAAAGATGCACTATCATCTGCATCTGTATCACCATGTAAAACATCAGACGTTCCATCAGTAACAGTTAATGTTGCATCTTCATTAACAGCTCCCGTTTCATTATCTGCAACTGGAGCATCATTGATACCTGTTACAGTAATAATCAAAGTTGCTGTATCAGTATCTGTTCCATCTGAAACAGTATAAGTAAAACTATCTGTTGCAGTATCTGAAGCATCTAAATCATCAGCAGCACTTTGGTCTGCAACGTAAGTGTACGTTCCATCTGCACCAACTTTTAATGTTCCATAATTTCCAGTAACTGACGTAAAATTATTATTGTAAGTACTACTTCCAGCAACTGAACTATTTTCTCCACCTGTTGCTGCAATTTGTGTAACGGTTAAAGTATCGCTATCTGCATCTGTATCATCTGCAACTAATAATTTCGATCCTGAGCTTTCAGTTATAGTTGCATCCTCATTTACAGCATCTGTATCATTTGTAGCTGAAGGTGCGCTATTTGGAGCAACAGTAATAGTTAAAGTAGCAGTATCTGTAGCTGTTCCATCTGATAATGTGTAAGTGAAAACATCCGTTCCTGCACTTGAACCTGCAATATATTGATAAGTACCATCTGCACCAACTCTCAAAGTACCATAACTTCCAGTAACTGATGTGTAACCTGAATTATAAGCAGTTCCTGAATTTACAGCTGTAGCACTTCCGCTTGCTGTGGTTGCAACAATACTAGATATACTTAATGAAGCACTTGTATCAGGATCCGTGTCTCCATCTAAAAGATCTGAAGATCCATCTGTAACTGTTAAAGTTTGGCTGATATTAACAGACCCGGTTTCATTATCTGCTGTTGGCGCATTGTTTGCTCCAGTAATTGTTATGGTTATAGTTGCAATATCTGTTTCGCCTTGTCCATCAGATACAGTGTAATTAAAGATATCCGTTACAATATCGCCTGCATCGAGTGCATCTATTGTACTGTTGTCTGCAACAACATAAGTATAAGACCCATCTGCTGCAATTGTTAAATTACCATACGATCCTGTTAAGGCTGAACCAACAGTACCTCCTGTACCATTACCTTCATCTGAACCGGTTCTAATTGCAGTAACAGTTAGTGTGTCGCTATCAGGGTCTGTATCATAATTATTAGTTGAACTTGTGTTAATGACATCACCTGAATGTTCACCAGAGACATCCACTAGGCTGAAAGGAGTTGTTAAAGAATGTTCATTAACTCTATCGTAACTACCACCTGTGGTAAAAAGTTTTGTTCCATCATTATTAAAAGAAAAACCAGCTGGATACGAGTCTGAAGAAGTAAGACTGTAACTACCTTTATGGGTAACAGTAGATGATATATCAAAGGCAGTCGACAACGTATACTCGTTAATATCTCGACCACTTGTACCTGTGATATACATTTTTGTTCCATCGTGATTAAATCTTATGTCTGTTGGGTATATTTCTTGAGATTGAATACTAACACTATCAGTATATGAAAGTGATGATGATGAAACGTCGAAAGCTGTACTTAGGGCGTATTCATATACTTTATCGTTTGATGCACCAACGGTGAACATCTTAGTTCCATCGTTATTAAAGGTTACCCCCATCATAGCTGCGTCTTGGGAACTAAGAGTACTGAATGTAGTTGCGCTTACGTTACTAGCAGTTGTATCAAATCCTGTTGAAACACTGTATTCTCTTATTTGGGTTGTATTTAGCATAAACCATTTTGTTCCATCATTATTAAATGCCATGGATTGGACGCCAAAACCACTCCCATAAAGATTAAGGTAAGATGCACTACTTACATCAAAGGCAGTTGAGAGATTGTAGTGGTATATATAACCAGTAGTAGAATCTGATACATACATTTTTGTTCCATCATCATTAAAAATTACATCAGAAGAATTAGTTGGGTAAGTTAAACTGTATGAATTTGAGGAACTGAATGTAGCTGTATCCACACTTGTTGCATTAGAACTATTTGAAACGGTTAAAGTTCCACCAACATTAATATTACCGGTATCATTACGTGCGGTTAGATCTTGGCTTGGAATAACATATATAGTTAATGTTTTTGTAGTGGCTACACCTCCAATACTCTCGGTGTAAGTAAATGTGTCGGTTACGTTTGAACCGCCTGCATTAACACCTGATATATTAGAGTTTGCAACATAGTTATAACTACCATCTGAACCAATGGTTAAGGTTCCATAAGTACCCTCAACAGAAGTTGCTGAACCATGAGAGTAAGTAACATTTGTTACAGCAGTTGTAGAACTTCCACTAGGTTGGATATGTGTTACAGTATATGTATCGCTAGTATCATTAAAGACAATGTCTCCTGTATTACTTCCAGTACTTGTACCAGAAACAAGTGAGGCCGTATTTGCAACCGTTAATGTTTTACCTTCTTGGATATAACCAAAATGATTAACTACAACATTGATTGTAAGTGTTGCAGTTGTTGTAGAGGTTCCATCAGTTACGGTGTAAGTAAAAATATCCGGTCCTGTTGTGACATTTAAATTTGCAGTATAAGAATAACTACCATCTGAACCAAATGTTAAGGTACCTTTAGAACCAACAATGGTTGCTGCATTCGATGATTTTGTTGAGCTATACGTTACCTCTGAGCTGTTTCCGTTAGTGTGAGTAATTTTTGTTACATATAAACTAGAACTTGCATCAGCATCGGTATCACCTAAAACTAAGGTTCCAGCGCTATTAGTGGCATCAGTTACAGTACCAGCTGCCGTAACAGTATCTGTATCATTATCTGCAACTGGCGCATTGTTTGCTCCAGTAATTGTTATGGTTATAGTTGCAATATCTGTTTCGCCTTGTCCATCAGATACAGTGTAATTAAAGATATCCGTTACAATATCGCCTGCATCGAGTGCATCTATTGTACTGTTGTCTGCAACAACATAAGTATAAGACCCATCTGCTGCAATTGTTAAATTACCATACGATCCTGTTAAGGCTGAACCAACAGTACCTCCTGTACCATTACCTTCATCTGAACCGGTTCTAATTGCAGTAACAGTTAGTGTGTCGCTATCAGGGTCTGTATCATAATTATTAGTTGAACTTGTGTTAATGACATCACCTGAATGTTCACCAGAGACATCCACTAGGCTGAAAGGAGTTGTTAAAGAATGTTCATTAACTCTATCGTAACTACCACCTGTGGTAAAAAGTTTTGTTCCATCATTATTAAAAGAAAAACCAGCTGGATACGAGTCTGAAGAAGTAAGACTGTAACTACCTTTATGGGTAACAGTAGATGATATATCAAAGGCAGTCGACAACGTATACTCGTTAATATCTCGACCACTTGTACCTGTGATATACATTTTTGTTCCATCGTGATTAAATCTTATGTCTGTTGGGTATATTTCTTGAGATTGAATACTAACACTATCAGTATATGAAAGTGATGATGATGAAACGTCGAAAGCTGTACTTAGGGCGTATTCATATACTTTATCGTTTGATGCACCAACGGTGAACATCTTAGTTCCATCGTTATTAAAGGTTACCCCCATCATAGCTGCGTCTTGGGAACTAAGAGTACTGAATGTAGTTGCGCTTACGTTACTAGCAGTTGTATCAAATCCTGTTGAAACACTGTATTCTCTTATTTGGGTTGTATTTAGCATAAACCATTTTGTTCCATCATTATTAAATGCCATGGATTGGACGCCAAAACCACTCCCATAAAGATTAAGGTAAGATGCACTACTTACATCAAAGGCAGTTGAGAGATTGTAGTGGTATATATAACCAGTAGTAGAATCTGATACATACATTTTTGTTCCATCATCATTAAAAATTACATCAGAAGAATTAGTTGGGTAAGTTAAACTGTATGAATTTGAGGAACTGAATGTAGCTGTATCCACACTTGTTGCATTAGAACTATTTGAAACGGTTAAAGTTCCACCAACATTAATATTACCGGTATCATTACGTCGGTTAGATCTTGGCTTGGAATAACATATATAGTTAATGTTTTTGTAGTGGCTACACCTCCAATACTCTCGGTGTAAGTAAATGTGTCGGTTACGTTTGAACCGCCTGCATTAACACCTGATATATTAGAGTTTGCAACATAGTTATAACTACCATCTGAACCAATGGTTAAGGTTCCATAAGTACCCTCAACAGAAGTTGCTGAACCATGAGAGTAAGTAACATTTGTTACAGCAGTTGTAGAACTTCCACTAGGTTGGATATGTGTTACAGTATATGTATCGCTAGTATCATTAAAGACAATGTCTCCTGTATTACTTCCAGTACTTGTACCAGAAACAAGTGAGGCCGTATTTGCAACCGTTAATGTTTTACCTTCTTGGATATAACCAAAATGATTAACTACAACATTGATTGTAAGTGTTGCAGTTGTTGTAGAGGTTCCATCAGTTACGGTGTAAGTAAAAATATCCGGTCCTGTTGTGACATTTAAATTTGCAGTATAAGAATAACTACCATCTGAACCAAATGTTAAGGTACCTTTAGAACCAACAATGGTTGCTGCATTCGATGATTTTGTTGAGCTATACGTTACCTCTGAGCTGTTTCCGTTAGTGTGAGTAATTTTTGTTACATATAAACTAGAACTTGCATCAGCATCGGTATCACCTAAAACTAAGGTTCCAGCGCTATTAGTGGCATCAGTTACAGTACCAGCTGCCGTAACAGTATCTGTATCATTATCTGCAACTGGCGCATTGTTTGCTCCAGTAATTGTTATGGTTATAGTTGCAATATCTGTTTCGCCTTGTCCATCAGATACAGTGTAATTAAAGATATCCGTTACAATATCGCCTGCATCGAGTGCATCTATTGTACTGTTGTCTGCAACAACATAAGTATAAGACCCATCTGCTGCAATTGTTAAATTACCATACGATCCTGTTAAGGCTGAACCAACAGTACCTCCTGTACCATTACCTTCATCTGAACCGGTTCTAATTGCAGTAACAGTTAGTGTGTCGCTATCAGGGTCTGTATCATAATTATTAGTTGAACTTGTGTTAATGACATCACCTGAATGTTCACCAGAGACATCCACTAGGCTGAAAGGAGTTGTTAAAGAATGTTCATTAACTCTATCGTAACTACCACCTGTGGTAAAAAGTTTTGTTCCATCATTATTAAAAGAAAAACCAGCTGGATACGAGTCTGAAGAAGTAAGACTGTAACTACCTTTATGGGTAACAGTAGATGATATATCAAAGGCAGTCGACAACGTATACTCGTTAATATCTCGACCACTTGTACCTGTGATATACATTTTTGTTCCATCGTGATTAAATCTTATGTCTGTTGGGTATATTTCTTGAGATTGAATACTAACACTATCAGTATATGAAAGTGATGATGATGAAACGTCGAAAGCTGTACTTAGGGCGTATTCATATACTTTATCGTTTGATGCACCAACGGTGAACATCTTAGTTCCATCGTTATTAAAGGTTACCCCCATCATAGCTGCGTCTTGGGAACTAAGAGTACTGAATGTAGTTGCGCTTACGTTACTAGCAGTTGTATCAAATCCTGTTGAAACACTGTATTCTCTTATTTGGGTTGTATTTAGCATAAACCATTTTGTTCCATCATTATTAAATGCCATGGATTGGACGCCAAAACCACTCCCATAAAGATTAAGGTAAGATGCACTACTTACATCAAAGGCAGTTGAGAGATTGTAGTGGTATATATAACCAGTAGTAGAATCTGATACATACATTTTTGTTCCATCATCATTAAAAATTACATCAGAAGAATTAGTTGGGTAAGTTAAACTGTATGAATTTGAGGAACTGAATGTAGCTGTATCCACACTTGTTGCATTAGAACTATTTGAAACGGTTAAAGTTCCACCAACATTAATATTACCGGTATCATTACGTGCGGTTAGATCTTGGCTTGGAATAACATATATAGTTAATGTTTTTGTAGTGGCTACACCTCCAATACTCTCGGTGTAAGTAAATGTGTCGGTTACGTTTGAACCGCCTGCATTAACACCTGATATATTAGAGTTTGCAACATAGTTATAACTACCATCTGAACCAATGGTTAAGGTTCCATAAGTACCCTCAACAGAAGTTGCTGAACCATGAGAGTAAGTAACATTTGTTACAGCAGTTGTAGAACTTCCACTAGGTTGGATATGTGTTACAGTATATGTATCGCTAGTATCATTAAAGACAATGTCTCCTGTATTACTTCCAGTACTTGTACCAGAAACAAGTGAGGCCGTATTTGCAACCGTTAATGTTTTACCTTCTTGGATATAACCAAAATGATTAACTACAACATTGATTGTAAGTGTTGCAGTTGTTGTAGAGGTTCCATCAGTTACGGTGTAAGTAAAAATATCCGGTCCTGTTGTGACATTTAAATTTGCAGTATAAGAATAACTACCATCTGAACCAAATGTTAAGGTACCTTTAGAACCAACAATGGTTGCTGCATTCGATGATTTTGTTGAGCTATACGTTACCTCTGAGCTGTTTCCGTTAGTGTGAGTAATTTTTGTTACATATAAACTAGAACTTGCATCAGCATCGGTATCACCTAAAACTAAGGTTCCAGCGCTATTAGTGGCATCAGTTACAGTACCAGCTGCCGTAACAGTATCTGTATCATTATCTGCTGTTGGCGCATCATTTATTCCAGTAATTGTTATGGTTATAGTTGCTGTATCTGTTCCACCATTTCCATCTGAAACAGTATAAGTAAATACATCGGTTACAATATCGCCTGCATCAAGGGCATTCGTTGTACTGTTATCTGCAACAACATAAGTATAACTTCCATCTGCACCAATAGTTATTGTTCCGTAGGTACCCGCAATACTTCCAGGTTGTCCTCCACTGTCAGAATAAGTAGAACCAGAGTCAACTGTATCTGTATTAGTGTTAGAATGTGATATGTTTGTAACTGTTAAAGTATCACCATCAGGATCTGTATCATAATTATTAGTTGAACTTGTGTTAATGACATCACCTGAATGTTCACCAGAGACATCCACTAGGCTGAAAGGAGTTGTTAAAGAATGTTCATTAACTCTATCGTGACTACCACCTGTGGTAAAAAGTTTTGTTCCATCATTATTAAAAGAAAAACCAGCTGGATACGAGTCTGAAGAAGTAAGACTGTAACTACCTTTATGGGTAACAGTAGATGATATATCAAAGGCAGTCGACAACGTATACTCGTTAATATCTCGACCACTTGTACCTGTGATATACATTTTTGTTCCATCGTGATTAAATCTTATGTCTGTTGGGTATATTTCTTGAGATTGAATACTAACACTATCAGTATATGAAAGTGATGATGATGAAACGTCGAAAGCTGTACTTAGGGCGTATTCATATACTTTATCGTTTGATGCACCAACGGTGAACATCTTAGTTCCATCGTTATTAAAGGTTACCCCCATCATAGCTGCGTCTTGGGAACTAAGAGTACTGAATGTAGTTGCGCTTACGTTACTAGCAGTTGTATCAAATCCTGTTGAAACACTGTATTCTCTTATTTGGGTTGTATTTAGCATAAACCATTTTGTTCCATCATTATTAAATGCCATGGATTGGACGCCAAAACCACTCCCATAAAGATTAAGGTAAGATGCACTACTTACATCAAAGGCAGTTGAGAGATTGTAGTGGTATATATAACCAGTAGTAGAATCTGATACATACATTTTTGTTCCATCATCATTAAAAATTACATCAGAAGAATTACCTGGGTAAGTTAAACTGTATGAATTTGAGGAACTGAATGTAGCTGTATCCACACTTGTTGCATTAGAACTATTTGAAACGGTTAAAGTTCCACCAACATTAATATTACCGGTATCATTACGTGCAACCGGTAAGGCATTAACTGTAATAGTTAAAGTAGCAGTATCTGTAGCTGTTCCATCTGATAATGTGTAAGTGAAAACATCCGTTCCTGCACTTGAACCTGCAATATATTGATAAGTACCATCTGCACCAACTCTCAAAGTACCATAACTTCCAGTAACTGATGTGTAACCTGAATTATAAGCAGTTCCTGAATTTACAGCTGTAGCACTTCCGCTTGCTGTGGTTGCAACAATACTAGATATACTTAATGAAGCACTTGTATCAGGATCCGTGTCTCCATCTAAAAGATCTGAAGATCCATCTGTAACTGTTAAAGTTTGGCTGATATTAACAGACCCAGTTTCATTATCTGCAACTGGTGCATCATTAACACCAATTACTGTAATTGTAATAGTTGCAGTATCCGTTTCACCCTGTCCATCAGATACAATATATGTAAAGACATCTGTTACCACATCCCCTGCATCTAGTGCATCCGTTGCATCTAAAGTTGCTGCATATTGATATGAACCATTAGAATTAATCGTTAAAATACCATAAGAACCTGTAACCGCTTCAGTATTACTTGAGAAAGTTGTTTGAGCACTTCCACCAGCTGTTGTGGCTATAATACTTGTAATAGTTAACGTATCGCTGTCAGGGTCTGTATCATAATTAGCAGTTGAACTTGTATTAATGACATCTCCTGAATGTTCACCTGAAATATCTATTAAATTATAAGGACTAGTTAAATTATATTCATGAACTTTATCTGAATCATAACCCAACATAAACATTTTAGATCCATCGTTATTAAACCTTAAACTAAAAGTGTCTACGTCTTGTGATGACGTATCGTATTCGCCATGATATGTTGCTGTAGAAACATCAAAAGCAGTAGATAATTCATATTCCGTAATATCATCACCCGTACCTCCGGTAATAAATAATCTTGTTCCATCGCTATTAAATTCAATGTCTCTAGGTTTAGTTTCATAAGACGATGTATTTAACCTTTCACTATCACCTGCATACGTAGCTGAAGATGAAGATATATCAAATGCTGTTGATAGAGAATATTCTTCAATTCGTTGACTATCAAATCCAGTTACGAATAATTTTGTTCCATCATTATTAAAACGAATTCCACAAGGTCTATTGTCTACAACAGATAAACTAACGTTATCGTATGTTCCTGATGAAATATCGTAAGCTGTACCTAAACTATATTGAAAAACTGCATCAGCTGTGTTAGCACCGGTGAAATACAACTTAGTTCCATCATTATTAAAAGTTATACCATAAATTTGGGTGTCTCTTGCTGAGACATCTAAAGAATCTACGTAAGAAGCTGACGATACATCAAATGCCGATGTTAAAGTGTATTCATGAATATCATCATTATCATTTCCTGCATGAAACATTTTTAAACCATCTTTGCTAAAAGCAAGTCCAGCAGCATTAGTTTCTTGATCACTAATACTCTTAGCATCATCTACACTATATGAGGTTGCAGCAGTTGTAATACTGTTAGCATTATCACCATCTACAACAGTTAACGTTGCATCTTCATTTACAGTACCTGTATCATTTCTTGCAGTTAGATCTTGGCTTGGAATAACATTTATAGTTAATGTTTCAGTATCGGTTCCACCATTTCCATCTGATACAGTATAAGTAAAGACATCGGTTACATTTGCTTCACCTGCATCTAAATTATTGATATCTGAACTTGCAACGTATTGATAAGAACCATCTGAACCAATGGTTAAGGTTCCATAAGTTCCATTTACTGAAGTTGCTGATCCATGATTATAAGTAACATTTGTTACAGAAGTTGAAGAACCTGCGCCACTATGTTGAATATGTGTGACAGTTAAACTGTCATTATTGGCATCTGTATCATTATCAGTTATATCACCTGTATTACTTCCAGTAGTCGTGCCAGCAACTGCTGATCCACTATTAGCAACAGTTAATGTTTTACCTTCTTGAATATAACCAGTATCTGCAACAGCACTTGGATCCACATTAGTTTTTACAATAACTCTTATATAGTCACCACCATTACCATTTTCGAAACTAAATCTTAAAAGATTATTAGTACCTGAAGAATTTGATATACTAAATTCGTCCTCATTTCTTGTAAAACTGCTTGTGTCAACTTTAAATTCCTCACCACCACTTTCTAAAAGTCTACCTCCTGCAAAATTACTTCCATAAGTAAGAGTAGTTGATTTATATTTATTATTTATTGTATTCGAAGTGTTGTATGTGTAGTCATGGTCTAGAAATACTCCAAGTATTTCGTTATCAAATTTTACATATCCCGACTTAGCACTATTAGTATTACTATTATTATAATTTAAAAACACCAAATAACTATCAACAATGGCTGAACTTAAACCATGTAATGAACTCAATGTTCGAAGTGAAAGGCCAGTATTTCCAGTGCTATTATTACCGGTGAAAGATGTTGCTGTATCAGGATCTATCTGTGAAACATAATCGCTCGAAGTTAATGATACTGATGTTTTTTCAGGTGCAATGTAATAACTGTATGTGCTTCTGGTAGTTCCGGTACCACCTTCAGAAACATTTCCACTCGATCCAAGATTGACAGTATTGCTTAGACTAACAATATCTAAGTTTGCATTATATGGTAAAACTTTAACGTTTTCAGTTTCAATAATTCCAATTTTTTTCTCTAGCTCCCAGTCACCACTTTTACCAGTAAGGTCATCTGACGCTGCAATATCTGCTTTGGTGATTTCTGATATTTTTTTAATTAAAATTTCACCTTGTTCAGTGGAAGCTACATTACAACCATAAAATAAAATATCTCCACTTGTGGTTAACGATTGACCAATGGATGCTAAAGTTGATTGGTAATTAGTGATGGTATCGTTATTTAAAAAGGCATTACCAAATAAAATTTGTCCAGCACTACCGTGACCGATGATGTGTAAACCATCAATATCTTTTCGATCATTTAAAATTTCACTAATTCTTTTAAATCCATCTTCATTGGAGTTGATTAAATAAAACTCAGTGTTTTCTTTAAATGAATTAATAATGGTTTCATAATCAGAGACAGCACTATCAATAAAGACTACATTTTTTTTGTTTTGGTCTCTTGCAGTGTTTGCAAAAGGAACTTCATTGTTGTCTTTAGTGGTATCGATTATTTTAGAGTTTTTTTTTATCTCTTCTTGATTACGTTCATCAATTAAATCCAAAAAGGTTGAGGCCCCTGCTCCGTCGAGCATTATCCTCTGCTCAAGGGCTTCTATAAATATTTTCTGTTTCTTTTTAGGTTTTTGGGTCAATTGGTTCTTCGTCTAATTTTACCAGTTATTGTTTGTCCTGGTTTTGCAATTGATTTATTGGGTGTCTTTCTAATACCTCCAATTTTACCTGTTATAGTTTGTCCTGCTCTTGCTTTAACCACACGAGGTAATTTATGTGTTTTAGGTGCATTCAATATGTTTCCTGAAACTTTTTTTTTATTCGAGGCAACTTTAACCTTAATATTCTTTGTAATTTTCTTCATTAGATCTCCTTAATTTATTGGATTTTTGAAGCTTTAACTATTTCAGCTTTTTCTTTTAATGTGGTACCTATTATTTTTGCTAAATCTTTTTGGCTCTTTAAAATTGGATCCACTATCAAAGTAAATTGATCATCAACTGTAGAATTGATATTTTTTGCATTAACAATGAGCTCTATTTCATGAATGTCACCTTTTAGTACCGAGTCTATTAAAAACGCTCTTTGCGTTGGTAAAAAATCTATCCAACTAGGTAATGGTTGATCATTTGCTAATCTTGCTGAATATTGAACAGAACCTTGACCTTCAAGTTTGAATGTTTTATCTGAAAATTCAAATTTTTTATAATTTTCATCAAATTGTTTAGCAACTGGATTTTGTTTTTGAATAGGTTCTGTTACTTTTGCAATGTATTTTTTACCTAAACCACTAAATTTATTCTTAATTTCATATGCAAATAATTCCGTTCCCCCTACTATGGTGTCTCTGGTGGTAATATCAATTCCAACTGATGTATAAACTTGTGCAATTGAATGTTGCATTTTAGAAAATGAAATATCTCTTCTTAGTTCAGCAACAAGAGTACCCGCTTCTTCTCTAATTAATTCTAACTCACCAAATCTTGCAATTTTTTGTGCGTTTCGAACTTGGTTGGCAATTTTTGTTGAAACTTTTAAATAACGTTCAGCCGTATCATATTCTTCCATGCTCATTTGAAAATCAATATTTGCTAAATGAACTTGTGATAAGATAGCCATAGATAAAGCAAGACGTTGTTCTTTAATAATTTCTGTATTTGCCTCATTCATTTTCTTAATCGATGGTGCTCTAAAGACATTTAATAAGTTTGCGCCAACTGAAGAACCAAATTCAAAATTTGATTTATTTTGTAGATAATCATTTGAAGAACTTGTGAAAGCTGCGTTAATATTAAAATTAGGTAACAAAGATCTTAATCCAACTTTAGTTTCAGCAACGGATATTCTTTCTTGATATCGGTTTTCTAATAACTCTGCTCTACTAACTAAAGCATGTTTTTCCATGTTTTTTAAATCCATGTCTAAAATATTGATAGGCTGATTGGTTGCTACCAATTTATAGCTTTGATTGGGTAACAATCCCATTAAGGTTCCTAATTCAATTTTAGAATTAATTAAAGTTTGTCTTTGTGTAATTAAAGCTCTCTTTATATCTAGCAATTCTTTTTGATACAAAAGTGCATCCATTGGTTTTTGTAGCAACATCTCTTCTATTTTTTGAGAGTCGCTTAAAGCTATTTTTACTTTTTTAATTAAAGGATCGTATTTTTGAATTAACTTATCTGCAGAAAGAGCATTCCAATAAGATCGAATAACTTCTTTTGCAATATTGTTAGCTGATTTTTTTTCTATCTCTTTTGCAATTAAAAATCGATCGCTTGTTTGCCCTGCTCTGATATAAGACAAACCAAAATCAAGTGCGTTCCAAGCAAAACCTATATCTTGATCAACAACATCTCTATTTCGTGATGTAGAGTATGTAGACCCTTTGGATGCTGCTATATCATTATTTCCAACAGTTGCACTTGTGGATGATTGATAATTGTCACTTCCAGAATAACCTGCATTAGCTGACATGGTTGGTAACATGTCAAACTTTACGTCTTTCAATTGACGGTCCGCTAATGCGGTTTCGAATAATTTTACTTTTAAATCTTTGTTATTTTCGATTGCAAGGGCGATCGCTGTATATAAATCAATGTCTAAGTTTTTTTGTAATATTTCATTTTGCTTTCTAATTTTTGAAATTTTTTCAATATCTTCATCAGCAGATTTCTTTAAAAAATCAAAAGAAAATGGCAATGGGCCTCTATTGGCGCACGAAGCCAACAAGCTAAGGCTTAAGATTAATACAATTTTTATAATTTTTTGGTACACGAACTCTTTATAAATCATTAGAAATATTCTAATAAAGGTTGAGTGACCAGTTTGGGGTTTTAAAGGTAAAAAGTATTTATTTCTTAAACTTTTTTTTAATTTTTTAATTATTTTCAGGAATTGAAGGTGTATCACTAGACTTTTCTTCAATGATATCCAAAACTGATTCAGTAGGTGTTAACTCACCTCTAGATATAATTGTTAAAGCTAAGCTACAAATTATAAATAAAGTTGCAACTACTGCAGTAGCCTTCCCCATAAAATTACCTGCAGATCTGGAAAGCATAAAATTATCCTGAGAGACACCTATGCCAAGAGCACCACCTTCTGATTTTTGTACAAGTATCAAAAGTACAAGTATTGTTGCTAGTACTAAGTTGACTACTAATAAAATATTTTCCATGTGGCTTAACTATACGTTTTTTTGACTATATCAATAAATTTTTTAGCACTTTGAGATGCACCACCAATCAAAAAACCATCAATATTATTAATTTTTTTTAAGTTTGTAATATTTTCAGGGTTGACTGAACCTCCATATAAAACTTTTGGCAATTTATCTCTAAATTTACTTTTAATAAATTCTATAGTTTTAAAAAGATCATATGATTTTGGTATAATGCCACTGCCAATAGCCCAAACAGGCTCATAAGCAATAAAAATATTAGATTTATTTTTAATATTTTTTAGACCAATTTTAATTTGTTTAGATAAAATTGAACGTGTCTTTTTTTTTCTTTTTTCACTTAAAGTTTCACCAATACAAAAAATAACTTTTAATTTAGCTTCGAGAGCACTTTTTATTTTTAGATTAATTAGTTTATCACTCTCACCTTGTTTTCTATTTTCAGAATGACCAATAATTACAAAATGCGCACCAATGTTTTTTAACATACGGGAATTAACATGGCCAGTGTGAGCACCATAATCTTTGCTTTCATGACAATTTTGTCCACCAATACCAATTTGACAATTATTAAATTTTTTAGCAAAAGAACTTATTAAAGTATTTGGAGGGCAGTAAATTAATCTACCTCCCTTTATTTCTTTAGATTTTGAAAATCTAATAACTTTATCCAATGTATTTAAAGAAGATAAATTCCCATACATTTTCCAATTAGCTACAAAATACATATATTTATTTGTCATAATGAAAAATTTAATCTATAGCTTGGTATTTTAAAGATCAATAAATTAATGAAGTAATGATAAATCCTTTTAAAAATTTTTCTAAAAAGAAAATTGGTGGTCTACTACTAATTTTTGTAATTATAGTAGCTTTTGGTTTTGGTGGTTTTGGTGGAGGATTTAGCACTGGCAATCAAAACAACATAGCTAAGATAAATAATACTAATATTTCTACACAAGATTTTATGGATTATTTAAATGAATCAGGATTAAGCCAACAGGTAATTAAAGAAAATATCGATAAAAATATTATAGAAGAACTTTTATCTACATTAGTATCCACGACTCTTCTTGATCTTGAAATAGAAGAACTTAATCTTTCAATCACAGAAGACGTATTGATTAGAAAAATTAAAAATAATAAAAATTTCCATGATGAAAATGGATTATTTCAAAGAACATTATATGAAAAATTTTTATTAACAAATAATTCTTCTGCAGCCATGTTTGAAATACGCTTGAAAAATAATGAACTTCAAAAACAATTATTTACCTACATAAGTGGTGGAACAAAATCACCAGAATTTTTAATTAATAAATTTTATAAAGAAAATAACAAAAAATTAGATATCGAATATATCGATCTAAGTACCTTTTATAAAAAAAAGGAAATGTTTACAGATAACGATATTAAGTTTTTCGTTGAAGAAAATGCAGAAAAATTAAAACAAGATTATATTGATTTCTCTTTTGTTGAAATTAGCCCAAAAAACTTACTAGGTATTGATGATTTTAATCAAGCATTTTTTGATAAAATTGACGATATAGAAAACCAAATATCAAAAAATATTGACTTTAAAACTATAGTTAAAAATTTGGATATTTCCCCTACCGAAGTTAACTCATACATAAATCTTGATAATAAAAAAATAATAGAAAATATGATCTATAATTCAAGAGAAGATAAAATTGAAATTCTTGAAAATAATGGTGCTTATATTTTTTACAATATAAATAATTCAATCTCTAAATTGCCAGATCTTGAAAATCCTATAATTAAAGAACAAATTACAAATCTTCTATTTCAAAAAGAAAAGTTAGAATTTAATAAAAATATTTTAGAAAAAATTAATAAAAAAACATTCAATCAAGTGTCATTTGATGAGTTTGGTAAAAACAATATAAAAGAAATTAAGCTAGATTCTATAAATGATACTAAAAAATTTGAGACAAACTCAATTCAAATACTCTATTCTCTTCCTATTAATTCTTTTACATTAATTGCAAACAATGAAAATGATGTGTTTATTGCAAAGACTATAAAATACGAAGAAAAAAACATTAACAAAAATTCTGCTAATTTTGGAAAAATATCTTCTGAAGAGGGAGCTCAAAGTAAAAATAATATTTTAAAATCATATGATTTATTTTTAAATAACAGATACCAAGTTGTTGTGAATGAAAAAACACTTGAGCGAGTTAAAAATTATTTTAAATAATGTTAAACAGAAACTTTAATGATTTTAAGTTTCAACATAAAAGAAACAAAAATCAAATCCTCTACACCACTAGGAAAATAAGAAATGATGACGAAATCCTAAATCTAATAGATAATTTTCTTATAGAAAAAAATAGTTTTGTTTTTGAATCCGTAGAAAAGGGGAAAATAAGAGGTAGATACACTATTTTTGGTAAAAACCCTGATAAAATTTGGGAGTTCAATAATAATAATTCATATTTAGTTACAAACAAAACTAAAAAAAGAATTAAAGGAAAACCTGAAAAAATTATAGAAAAGATAATTGAAGAATTTAAATTTAAGATACCATCAGGGCTTCCTCCTATTAGTTCATTAATTTCTGGTTATTTTTCTTATGATTCAATTAGATACATAGAAAAAATTCCAAACAAATGTAGAGATGATTTAAAACTACCTGATGTAAGGCTTTTAAGACCAAGGGTGTTAGTTGTCCACGATAACTTGAAAAAAAAGATTTTTTATATTGTTAATATCTTTAAGGATGAAAAAATTACAAACTATAAGAATAAATACCTTGAAATTGAAAAACAAATAAATGAATTATTAATTCAAGCTTCTCTCCAAAAAAAAGATTTTAATAAAGCCATTGTCAAAAATATAAAAATTAAATCTAATACAACCAAAAATAAGTTTTTAAAGATGGTAAACAAAGCTAAAAAATACATAAAAATTGGAGATATTTTTCAAGTCGTCTTAAGTCAAAGGTTTGAAGCTAAATTGTCTAAAAGACCATTAGAAATTTATAAAAAACTTAGAATTACTAACCCATCTCCATTTATGTATTTTTTTAATTTTGATGATTTTCAAATTATAGGCGCTAGTCCAGAAATTTTAGTAAGACTAAGAGATAACAAAATTACTGTTAGACCAATTGCTGGAACTAGACCTAGGGGTAAAAATTTAAAAGAGGATAACTTTTTTGCAAAAGATTTGCTTAAAGATAAAAAAGAACTTTCTGAACATTTGATGCTACTTGACTTGGGTAGAAATGATGCTGGTAAAGTTTCTAAAATAGGAACTGTTAAAGTTACAGATAGTTTTATGATCGAGAAATACTCTCATGTAATGCATATAGTTTCCAATGTGATGGGTGCTTATAATAATAAAATTTCAAAATTTAAATCACTACTTGCTGGATTTCCTGCAGGGACTGTTTCTGGTGCACCTAAAATTAGAGCTATGGAAATTATTGATGAGCTAGAAACCACTAAAAGAAAAGTATATGCTGGGGGTATAGGTTATTTTTCTGCGAATGGTGAGTTTGACACATGCATTGCATTAAGAACTGCTGTTGTAAAAAATAAAAAATTTTATGTCCAAGCTGGTGCAGGAATAGTAGCTGACAGTAATCCAATTAAAGAATACGAAGAAACTGTTAATAAAGCCAAAGCTTTAATGAATGCATTAAAATAATGAAAATTTTATTAATAGATAACTATGATAGTTTTACATTTAACTTATATCACTATGTATCATCACTAGGCGTTAAAGTTGATGTGGTTAGAAATGATAAAATCACCCATACACAAATACTAAAAATTAGATATGACAAAATTATTATATCACCAGGACCAGGTAATCCAAATCAATCAGGAAATTGTATTAAAATAGTAAAAGCACTTTATAGAAAAATACCAATTCTTGGAGTATGTTTAGGTCATCAAATTATTGGCCAAGTTTTCGGTTCAAAAATTATTCAAGCAAAAAAGTTAATGCATGGGAAAACTAGTTTTATAAAATCAAAAAAAATAGGTATACTTAAAAATCTTCCCTCTAAATTTGAAGCTACAAGGTATCACAGTCTTATAGTTGATAAAAAAACGTTATCTGATCATCTTGAAATTACTGCAGAAACTGAAGATGGAATTATCATGGGCATAATGCATAAAAAATATAATATTCACGGTGTTCAATTTCACCCTGAAAGTATAAAAACTACCATTGGAATTAAAATATTAAAAAATTTTATTAATTACAAAAGTAAATGAAAGTTTTCATAGATAAATTAAAAGATAAACAAGATTTATCATTTGCTGAAAGCAAAAATGCTTTTGAAATCCTAATGAATGGCAAAGCTTCAGATGATGAGATTTTTGATTTTTTAACTCTACTTTCATCTAAAGGTGAGAGCTCAGATGAAATTGCTGGAGGGGTTTTTGTATTAAGAGATAAATCTAAAAGAGTTAACGTTGATGATTGTATAGATACATGTGGAACGGGTGGAGACGGTATGAACACACTTAATATTTCAACCGCTTCAGCACTACTTCTATCTAGTATGGGGATAAAGGTTGCAAAACATGGCAATAAAGCTGTTTCCTCTAAATGTGGTTCAGGAGATGTTTTGGAAGCTTTAAATATAAAGATAGATTTAGAGCCTAAAGATATTGAGGAACAAATTAAAAAAAATAACTTTGGTTTTATGTTTGCACCTAACTATCACAGTGCAATGAGGTTTGTTGGTCCTACTCGAAAAAAAATAGGAAAAAGAACAATTTTTAATATGATTGGTCCCTTAAGTAGTCCTGCACTAGTTGATAGACAAGTAATTGGTGTTTTTGATAAAAAACTATTAAAAATTTTTGCTAATGCTTTGAATAATTTAGATATTAAATTTGCCTGGATTGTAAATAGTGAAGATGGATTGGATGAAATATCACCCTATTCAAAAACTAATGTTGTTCAATTAAAAGATGGTAAAATTTCTGAAATGTTAATTGATCCTATAAAACTAAATATAGGTGCAAATAAATTTGAAAATTTACTTGGTGATGATGCAAAATTTAACGCAAATAAAATGTTAGATATATTTAAAGGTGAGGATAATGATTTTTCAAAGGCTGTTTGTTTAAATGCTGCAGCAGGTCTTATCGTTTCAGAAAAATATACAATTTTTATTGATGCTTATAACGAAGCAAGAACACATATATTGTCAGGAAAAACATACAATGACTTAAAGGAAATTCAAAATGTCTAAAGATGTACTAGAGGAAATTATTAAAAAAAAAATTGAAAAAGTTGATTTATTAAAAAAATCAATTTCATTAAATTCTTTAAATGAACAAATAGATCAAAATAAATCATTTATTAACTTTAAAGATAAAATTCAAAACAACATTGATAATAATAAAATTTCACTAATTGCAGAAATAAAAAAGGCAAGCCCATCTGCTGGTATTATAATAGATGATTATAACCCTATAGAAATTGCAAAAATCTACAATAACAATAAAGCAACATGTTTATCAATTCTTACTGAAGAAGATTTCTTTTTGGGCAGCCTAAGTGACATTAGTAAAGTGAAAGAAAAAATAAATTTACCTGTCTTATGTAAAGATTTTTTTATTGATAAGTTTCAAGTACCTCTTGCAAAAAGTTATGGTGCGGATGCAATATTAATTATATTAGCTGGTGTCTCTGACGACCTTGCTAATGAGTTATATGAAGAAGCAATGAGACTTAATATGTCAATAATTGTTGAGGTCCATACAATTGAAGAAGCTGAAAAAGCTCTTAACTTTAAAGAAGCATTAATTGGAATAAATAATAGAAATCTTAAAACTTTAAAAACAGATCTTAATACAACTTATGATATCTATAACGTCTTAAGTAATCACTCCTCCCCTTTAATTTCTGAAAGCGGCATTAAAACAAAGGAAGAACTTCTTTCTTTAGAGAACAAAACAGAAATAAAAACTTTTTTAATTGGTGAATCACTTTTAAAAAATTTAAATAAAAATTCTATTTTTTCCGTTCTCTAGTAAAATAAGCCCCTATTTTAAACATTTTTTAGCTATTGCAGAATTAAAAGAACACTTGTAGAACAGATTTTGTACTTTATTTGTTCTTATGCTAACAAAAAAACAAAAAAACCTGCTTTTATTCATCAACAAAAAGTTGAGAGCCTCAGGTGTATCTCCTTCATACGAAGAAATGAAAGATTCTTTAAATTTAAAGTCTAAGTCAGGAATACACAGATTAATAAGTGCCTTAGAAGAAAGAGGTTTTATTAGAAGGTTAGCTCATAAAGCTAGAGCTTTAGAGGTTATAAAACTTCCTGAAACAGCTTCTGCTAATGATATTTACAATAGCTTTTCACCTAGTGTTATCAAGGGTGGTCTAGATACAGAAAATACTAACTTAAATGAAATGGAAATACCTGTATTAGGTAGTATAGCAGCAGGAACACCTGTGGAGGCAATACAAAATGAAGTTTCTCGTATACCTCTTCCAAGCAACCTTGAAAAAAACGGTCAATATTTTGGTCTAAAAGTTCAAGGTGATTCAATGATTGAGGCTGGGATTAATGAAGGTGATACTGTTATCATAAAAAGATCTGACACTGCTGATAACGGTAAAATTGTAGTAGCTTTAATAGATGAACACGAGGCAATGTTGAAAAGAATTAGAAGAAAAGGAAAAACTGTAGCACTTGAAAGTGCTAATAGAAACTATGAAACCAAAATATTTGGTCCAGATAGAGTAAAAGTTCAAGGTGTTCTTGTATCTTTATATAGAAACTTCTAAGAAAATAGTCTAAAAATCATTGATGTCAAAAGTAGCAACAAGATTTGCTCCCTCTCCTACTGGAGCTCTTCATATTGGTGGTGTAAGAACTGCTTTATTCAATTGGCTATATTCTAAAAATAAAAATGGGACCTTTCATTTAAGAATTGAAGATACAGACAAGGAAAGATCTAAAGATGAACACAAAATTCAAATTATCAAGTCTTTAAAATGGATTGGCATTGATCATGATGGTGATGAATACATTCAATCAACTAAAATTAATGATCATGTAAATGTAGCTAATGAACTGCTTAAAAATGGTCATGCTTATAAATGTTATTGTTCAAGTGCTGAAATAGAAGAGCAAAAAAAACGAGCAAGACAAAAAAAACTTCCTTATGTTTACAATAGAAAATGTAGAGATCTTCAAGAGACTAATGCACCTACAATTATCAAACCAGTAATTAGATTTAAAAGTAAAATTGAAGGAACTTCAGTACTAAAAGATTTGGTGCAAGGAGATGTTGAAATTGAGAATACTACAATAGAGGATTTTATAATATTAAGAAATGATGGAACGCCGACATACAACCTTTCAGCTACTGTAGATGATCATCAAATGAAAATGACACATATAATTAGAGGTGATGATCATAAAATTAATACATTCAAGCAAATGCAAATATATTTAGCAATGAGTTGGGATCTTCCTAATTTTGCACATATTCCATTAATCCATACTATTGAAGGAAAAAAACTATCAAAAAGAGACAATGCATCAACATTGGACGATTACTCTAAAATAGGAATAATGCCTGATGCTTTAAGAAATTACTTATTAAGATTAGGCTGGTCTTATCAGGATAAAGAAATATTTACACTAAAAGAAAGCATTGAACTCTTTAATTTAGAAGGAATTGGTAAGTCTCCATCAAAACTAGATATGAGCAGAATATTATCATTGAATGAACATTATATAAAAACTATTAATGAAAATGAACTTTACGATCATCTTGTAAAATATTGTGAAATTTATAAGGAAAAAATTAAACCTGAAAAAGAAACAAAAATTAAACCTTCATTAATCTTTCTTAAGAATAAAGCAAAAACATTAGAAGATATATTTAATAATGCTAAATATATAATTTTTGATGATGTAAAATTTGAAGATAAAGATTTAGAATTAATTGATGATAAAGCAAAAAGTATCATAAAAGAGTTTAAGGAAAAACTAATTTCAATAAATACATTAAATAAAGAAACACTTGAACCCATAGTTAACGATTTAATAAAAAAATATGAAACTAATTTTAAAGGTGTAGGTCAGCCCCTAAGAATTGCTTTAACAGGATCAAAATTTGGTCCTGGCCTGTATGATATAATTATTTCTTTGGGGAATGAAGAAGTGGAACGAAGATTAGGAAACAAGATAATTATTTAAGATTAAAGCTGCTTCACTTGATGAAGAAGATTTTGACTTAATTCCCTCTAAAGTTTTTTTACAATCAACTAATTGTTTTTCAATTAACTCTGGGTTTTTAAGAAAATATGTAACAGTTTTATATATCTCTTCAGCATTACATTCTTTTTGTAATAATTCAGGTATCACCTCCTTGTCATTAATAATATTAATGATGTTTGCGAATCTAACATTAACTAATAATTTAAATATCATAAAATTTATAAAACCTAATTTATAAATAATTATTGAAGGAATATTGGCACTAGAAATTTGAAGTGAAATTGTACCTGATTTAGAGACTGCAAAGATTGAATTAGATAAAACCTGATTTTTAATATCTTCATCTGAAATTATATCTATATTATCTAAATTAGTTTTTTTTACTTTATTGATTATAAATTCTTTATTTTCGTCTGTTGCATGAAAAACAAATAAATGATCAAGTTTTTTTTTGTTCATCAATTTAATAAAATTTAATAAAATTGGTAAAAGAACACTTGTTTCTGATTTTCTACTACCTGGGAATAAGGATATAATTTTTTTATCTTTAGAAATTAAATTATCTAATGATGTGATTACATTGTCTTTTTTTTCAATTAAGGGATGCCCAACAAAAGTATTTTTAATATTTTCTTCATCAAAATATTTTTTTTCAAAATTAAATAATAAAAGTATGTGATCAATAAATTTTTTAATTTTTTTAACTCTATTTTTTCTCCAAACCCATACCTGAGGAGCGACATAATGAATTATCTTTATGTTGTGATTGATATTCTTTACTTTTTCAGCAACTCTTAATGTGAAATCAGGACTATCAACACTAAATAAGATATCAGGATTAAATTTTATAATTTCCTCAACAGTTTTGTTAATTTTTTTTCTAATTTTGAAGATATTAAACAGCACACTAGTAAAACCAAGATATGTAATCTCTTTGAGATCAAATATAGATTTAATTCCTAATTTTTTAATATGTGTTCCACCTACTGACAAATATTCAATATTTGGATTATTCATTTTAAGTTTAGAGATAACTGTTGAGGCTAATTTATCACCAGAGGGTTCGCCCGTTAAAATAAAAATTTTTTTCATATAATCTTAACAAAAATCTTATTTTTATTAGCAAATGCTATACATTTAGTTTTATCTAAAAATATATTTTTTTTAGATCTTAACACTATTCCTTTTAGTCCATATTTTTTACAATCCTTTAGAGTTTGAAGGCCAATAGTTGGTAAATCCATTCTTAAATCCTGTTTTTTTTTAGGTAGCTTAATTAATATTCCCTCAGATTTTTTCTTTAATTTTGATAACATTTTCTTTGTTCCCTGCTGGTCTTCAATAGCTAGAATAGTATTATTTTTAACAATTATTGCTTGAACGTGGTCTAGACTTTTTAGTTTATTAAAGTAAGCAATTCCTTTTTTAATAGAGTTAATGTCGCTCTTATTAGCTTTAAATTTAGTATAATTTCCTCTTTTAAGCGTTAGTTCAGGGTTAAAAAAGACAGAACTAATAACTTTTATTTTTTCATTATCTAAAATTTTTATTATAGCTTTAATAATTGCTGCATCACCTAATTTTGCTGCTTTTAAGATACTGGGCATATAATAAATACCTTTAAGGTCCAATCTTAATGTTGAAAATTTTGGTTTTGCAATTTTACCTGCAAATAAAACTTTTTTTGATTTTTTTTCTTTAATTAAATCTATTATTTTACCAAACTTACCAATGCTTATTCGATTAGAGTTTATATCGTTTTTAAATTTATTATTTTTTGAAAAATCAATTATAAAATATCTTTTATTTAATTTTTTTATATTTTTAAGAACAGCTTCTGAAAAATCTGTATCTCCTAAAAATAGTCCAATCATTTTATTTTGAAAATGGTGTACAAATAGGTCTTTTTTTATCTTTCTCTAAAAAATTCACTACCTCTAATACAAGCTCGTTCTTTTTAAAATCTTGATCTAGTTTGATTAAATTTTGAGTTAAATTCTCATCCTTAAAAATTTCTTTATAGGCATCACTTAAATTTAAAATTTTTTTATTTGGAATATTCTTTCTTCTTAAACCTATTAAATTTAATCCTTGTAATACACTTCGATTACCATGAGCAATTCCGTAGGGTATGACGTCTCTTACAACACCACACATTCCTCCTATCATTGCTGACCTTCCAACTCTAGTAAACTGCTGTACAGCTGAATTACCTCCTATTATGACATTACTTTCTATATGAGCGTGTCCTCCTAAAGGAACGTTGTTAGCTAGAATAACGTTATCTTCGACTAAACAATCATGTGCTATATGTGAAGAAACCATAAATAAACAGTTATTTCCTACTTTAGTTATTCCACCACCGCCAGCAGTTCCGGGGTTAATGGTTACATATTCTCTAATTTTATTGTTGTCACCAATTTCAAGCTTCGTTTCTTCACCTGCAAATTTTAAATCTTGAGGATCATTTCCAATTGATGCAAATGAATAGATCTTATTATTAGTTCCAATTTTGGTATGTCCAACAATACTTACATGTGATTGTATTATGGAATTTTCTCCTATTTCAACATTGGGACCTATTAAAGCGTAAGCTCCAATACTAACATTGGCACTAATTTTAGCTTTTGGATCAATAATTGCTGTTTTATGTATCATTTACTTTCTTTTAAAAAATCTCTAATATTTTTTGCAGGATATCCCATTACTTTTGAATTATCCTTGATGTTTTTTATCACTCCACTACCACCTGCTATTTCAACATTATTGCCAATAGTTAAATGACCAGAAATCCCAGCTTGTCCACCAATTCGAACGTTGTTGCCAATGATGGAGCTACCAGCAATTCCTACTTGACCTGCTATAATTGAATTATCTCCAATTTTAACATTATGAGCAATGTGAATTTGATTATCTAAAAATGAATTTTTTCCAATAACAGTGTTAGACATAGAGCCTCTATCAATAGTGCAACCACACCCAATTTCAGAATTTTCACCAATTATTACAATTCCAATATGGGGATATCTTAAATTTTTTTTAGTAACAGGAAAAAAACCAAACCCATGTTTACCAATAACGCAATTATCTAAAACTGTAACGTTATTATCAATTAATGTGTTTCTTATAATAACATTTGATCCTATTGAGCAATTATCACCAATTGAAACATTCTGTTCAATAATAGTATTATGTCCAATTAAACAATTAGATCCAAGGGTAACATTGTCACCAATTAAAACATTATTTCCACATTTTACTTTATCTTTAAATTTTGTTTCAGTTATATTTCTAGCTGTATAATCAAAGTTATCATTAATTGAAGTAGGATAAAACTTTGATGTAACTTTAGAAGTTGAAACCAAAACATTCTCAACAATTAATGGTAAGCAACTCTTTGGTAATTCGTCTTTTAAAATCTCAGTTGTTAAACAAAAAGAGGCTTTGGTATTTTTTGCAAAATTTTTATATTTTTTAGAATGAAAAAAAGTAATGTCATTTTTTTTTGATGTAAGTAGATCTTTAATATCATTAATTTCTTGATCATTATCAATATTAAGGTCATCAAGATTTATTAATTGTAAAATATCAGATATATTAAGGGGACCATTATTTTTAAAAAAAGGATTAATCACAAATCCTTTTTACCAAAGCTAATTAAGCTGTGTTATCAAGATTTGTTGCTGATTATTTCTTATCAACAATAGTAGCTGACCATTGAGCATCAGCCATTTTTTTTCCATCAACAAAGGCATCACCTTTATATTTCCAAACCCTACCGTGGGTTCTGATCGCTTGAATTTTTAATTCTAGTTTACAATCTGGTATTACAGGATTTCTAAATCTTGCTTTTTCTATGCCCATTAAAAAAACTAGCTTATTTTCATATGTTTTTTTATCTAAACCATGAGCTGTTAATGCTGCAGCAGCCTGACCAAAAGCCTCAACTATTAGAACTCCTGGCATAACAGGATTGTCTGGAAAATGACCTTGCACAAAAAAACTATCTTTTTTTACATAAACAATAGCTGTTGCAGAAGATAGTTTTTCAATATCTTGCAATTCATCAATTAGTAACATTGGCTCCCTATGAGGTAGCAAATTAGCAATTTGTTTTTTATCTAGCATTTATTTATTCATTAATCTTAAATTCTTTAACTTCTAAATTTACAATTTTAATAACTTCGTCTGTAATGTCTAGTTGTGTTTTAGCAACAACTAAATCTTTTTTTTGTAAAATAATAGCTATTTCTTTGTCATTTGAAAATTTAATTAAAATTGGATTAATCAATTTTAAAAGATTATTGGTATTATCTATTTTTAATTTATTAAAATCAGACAACATTTTATTTCTATTTTGATTGTAGTTATTAATCTCAGATTTCAGTTCATTAACCTTATTTTTAAAATCATTTTCAGATATAATATTTTTTTGAGAAATTAATTTTGTTTCTTTTTCTTTGAATTTTTTTTCTTCCTCATTCAAAAATTTTAAATTTTTTTTATTAAGATCTGTTAATTGTTTTAAAATTGAAGAGCCTGCATTAGATGTTGAAATAACTTTATCCATATCTATGAATGCTATTTTTTGTTCAGAAAAAACTATATTCGTAGAAAATAAAAAAATAATTAAAAATGATGCGAGTAGTTTTTTCATTAAAAAGTGGTACCTAAATTAAACCTGAAAGATTCAGTTATATCATTTTTACCTTTAGTAATAGCTTCAGTTAAAGAAAAGTTTAGAGGACCAACTGGCGTGAAGAAATCTACAGCTATTCCTACAGATGATCTAATTTTACTTTCATCGCTTAATGATGAACTATAATCTATACCCCAGACATTTGCTGCATCAAAAAAAACAGAAAAATTAGTATTCTGTGAATTAGGTAATATTTGAGAAAGACTTGTTGCTATATTTATTGAAGCTGCATAATTACCACCAATAAAATCAGCCCCATCTTTTGGACCAACTTTTCCAGACTCAAACCCTCTTAGTTTACTTGCTGGTAAATACAATCTATCAGAAAGTTTAATATCTTTACCAGCTAAAGAATTTGAGATTTGCCCAAAAAAACCAATCGAAAAAATATTTTCGTCTAGCCATTCATTATAGATTTTATAATCATATGAATTAGTTAAAGTATAGCTTTCACTTATTAAAGGAATATTTTGTGAGAACCTACTAATGTAACCATCAGAGGTTTTGTATCTTTGGTCTCTCTTATCATAACTAAAAGTATGATTAAAAAAGGTATCAAAATATGAACCTTCTTGTTTTTTCATACTAGCAGAGGCTGTGCTATCGGTTTCTAGTTTTTCAACATACGAAGAAACACCTGTATTCCAATAAAGATCATCATAAAACTCGAAACCACTTCCAACAGAAAAACCAGTTTTATTTGACTTATAACCAAAATTTTTAAGTCTATCTGTGATCGTACTTTCCAATGAGGTGTTTAATGATCTGTTAGAGCCCTTATAGTTAGGATTATTCATTGAAATAATTCCTTTAAGACTTTCAGTGCTGACTGAAATATCAGATGCAAACTCTATACCTCTACCAAGAAAATTATTTTCTGATACGCCAAAAGCAAAAGTTCCACCACCAGTACCAATACCAGCTCCAGCCATAATTTCCCCTGTAGGTTTTTCTTCAACTGTAATATTAATTATTTTTTTATTTTCATTATCGATATCTAAAATTTCAGACTCAACTTTACTAAAAAAATTAAGTCCTCTTAAGTTATTTAATGTTCTGGTTTGAAGTAACTCATTAAAAGCATCGCCCTCATCGACCAGAAGATTATTACGAATTACTTCTTCACGGGTTACATTGTTGCCCAGTATATTAATTTTTTCGACATAGAATTTTTCTGATTCATCTATATCAAATGTAAGATTGATTAAATTGTCTTCTATACTCTCATTAACAGTAGATTTTAGAAACTCAAATTGTTCATTTAAAACAATTTTATCAATTTCTTTTAAAATTTTATCAATGGAGTTGAGAGAATAATTTTCACCTTTAAGCTTTTCAAAAATATTATCTAACTGTTGAAAATTAGCACGATCATAATCTAATGGAAGATTAAGATTAAATTCATTAAAATAAAATTTATTACCAGATGAAATATTATAGATTATTTCAAACTCATCATTGCCAAGATAGTTAGCAAATGACGACTCAATTACAACGTTAAAAAAACCTTTATTCTTATAAAAATTATTTAACAATCTTTTATCATAATTAATTAAATTTTCATTCAAGTATTTTTTACCAGAAAGAAACTTCCAAAATTTATATTCCTCACTAATAATTATATTTTTTAATGTGCTGTCTTTAAATTTTTTATCCCCAATAAATGAAATTTTTGAGATTTTTGATTTTTCACCAAGTTCAATTTGGTAAAGGAGATCAATTTTATTATCCCCTAAATCTTGATAGGAAGATGTGACTTTAGAAAAGTAATAACCATCATCTTTAAGAAAACTTAATATAGCTGATTCATCTTTTTTAATTAAAGTTGAGTTATAAGAGGATCTATTTTTTAAAGATAAAATTTCATATAAAGATTCTTTTGTTTTTTTTCTATTAATTCCCTCTATTAAAACTGTTTGAATTATTGGATTTTCCAATACATCTATAGTTAGATTATTATTTTCAATTTTAACTGTAACATCTTTAAAAAAACCAGATTTATATAATTTTTTTAAAATTTCATTTATGGAATTTTCGTCTAAAGGTATGTTATCTTGAATTTCTGAAAAAACTAATATTGTTTCATTAGATATTCTCTCATTACCATTAATAATGATTTTTTCATAATTTTTTGAGTTTGACGAAAATGTCAAAAAAATAGAGAATAATATTAATTGAATAAAAAATCTAAACATAGCGAGTTTATACACTCATAGAGCTAATTTTTAAACTTACATAATCATTTAAATTTTGAATTTCATCAATATTTCTGGGCTTCATTGACTTAAATTTATTGAATTCAGGAGTATTACAAATTTTTATCAATGTATTAGATATATCATTAAATTTAATCTTATTATTTAAAAAAAGTTTCACTAATTTATCATTTGCACTCACAATTATAGTCTCAAATAAAGAATCTTCATTACTCAAATTATTAAGAATTTTAATTACTGGGAATCTAATATTATCAATTTTTTTAAGATTTAGATTATTTAACGTTTTAATATCGATATTTTTTGATTTAAGTTTTTTGTCGGTATTAAAATAAATAGAATTAAATATTGGAATTGTCATGTTGGTATCATGAACTAAAAGTTTCGATAAACCATTATTAAATTTTACTATTGCATGCAGGTATGACTTTGGATGAATTAATATTTCAAGTTGTTTATAATTTAAGTTAAAGATTTTTTTTGCTTCTATAATTTCAAAAACTTTATTCATCATTGTAGCAGAATCGATTGTAATTTTTTTTCCCATCGACCAATTAGGATGTTTTAATGCATCTTTAACTGAAATATTTCTAAATTTTTTTAATGATAAGTTTCTAAAAGGACCTCCAGAAGCTGTTATGTAAATTTTTTCAAAATTGTTTTTTTTATTGTTATCTAATAGTGACCAAATAGAAAAATGTTCAGAATCTACTGGTACAAAATATGTTTTATATTTTTTTAAATCTTTTTTAATTAAATTCCATCCACATATGATGGATTCTTTGTTTGCTATCGCTATAGTTTTGGTAAATTTAATAATATCCAAAGTTGGTTTTAATCCGTCAAATCCTGAAATTGCACACATTGAATAATCAATTTTATTATTTGTATTAAAAATTTTGTTTAATGAATCAAAGTTATTAAAAACTTTAACTTTAGCATTTTTCAAAAGTTTGGTTGTAATTAAAAAAGAATTATAATCGGTGACAATTACATTTTTAACATTAAACAATTTAACTTGTTTTATTAATTTCTTATAATTTTTATTTACTGTGAGTAATTCAATTTTAAAGTTTTTTTGATCATCTTTAATAATCTTTAATAATGATGATCCAATAGAGCCTGTAGATCCAAAAATTGCAATTTTTTTCATACTAAATAAATATAAACAAAAAAATCCCAAGTGGTATTGCAAAAATTATTCCATCTATTCTATCTAAAACTCCTCCATGGCCAGGCAGCAAATCACTCGTATCTTTAACTTTTGCTTTGCGCTTTAAAAGTGAAATAAATAGATCTCCTAATTGAGATGTTAGGGAAATAATGATTGTTATTAAAAAAAGATTTACTATTGATTGATCAATTTGAACTTTATAAAAAAAGGGGATCAACAGCATGGAGAACATGAAAGAACCAATTGATCCAGAAATTGTTTTATTAGGGCTGATTTTAGTTAGTTTTTTTCCTTTAAATATTTTTCCACAAACAAGCCCTCCTATGTCTGACAATATTGCAATTAAAACAGAATATAAAAGGTAGATTTTAAGATTGGAATTCTCTGATTCTATAGTAAAAATTAAATAAACTAATCCTGATAAATAAATTAATGATAAAGCTTTATAAGAGAATCTAAAAAATTTATCCTTTAAAATATCTTTTTTAAAAATTTTTGATATTAATGCATAAAATTCAATCCATGAAATTATTGCTATAATAATTAAAGAAATTATCATTATATACGAGTAAAAAAACATTCCTATTAAAAGAGCAATAAGAAGTATTGAAGTTAAAATTCTTTTTTTTATATTTGAATTCATTAAATTGATCCGAAATTTCTTTTAATATTTTTAAATTTATTCATAATTTTATCAAAATCTTTACCTTTAAAATCAGGCCATAATTTTTTTTCAAAAAATATCTCTGTGTAAGATAGTTGCCAAAGTAAAAAATTGCTTAGTCTATTGGTATTTCCAGTTCTTATTAAAATATCAGGATTCGGTAGATGCTTTGTATACAAATTGTTATCTATATTTTTTTCATTTATTGTAATTTTTTTTCGTTTAATTTTTTTTACGGTATTAATTAATTCAATTTTCGAACCATAGTTTAAAGCAATATTAACTTGTAACGTTTTTTTATTAAAAGTTTTTTTTTCTGATAATTTAATTAATTTTTGAAGTTTTGTAGGTAATTTATTTAATTCACCAATAAACTTAAGCTTAATATCTTTTTCAATAATTTTACTAATCTTTTTTTGTAAAAAGTTTTCTAATAATTTAAATAAAAAAACAATTTCATTTTTGGGTCTTTTCCAATTTTCAGAAGAGAAGGTATAAAGAGTTAAAAACTTAATTTTATGGTTAATGCAATGATTAATGATTAGATCGACTGTGTTTAAACCAGCTCTATGACCTGCATTTCTTGATTGTTTATGCTTAACGCCCCATCTACCGTTTCCATCCATGATGATGGCAACATGTTTAATTGGGTTCATATGGTCATTATTTCTTTTTCTTTAACTTCAACTTTAGTATCTATGATTTTAATATGTTCGTCTGTAAATGATTGTACTAATTTTTCATTAATCTTTTCTTCATCTTCACTAATTATTTTTTCTTTAACTAGGTTTTTTAAATCATCATTGGCTTCTCTTCTAATATTTCTAATTGAGATTTTACACTTTTCACCCATAGATTTGATTAATTTTTTAATCTCAGTTCTTCGTTCTTCATTTAAATCTGGTACAGGAAGTCTAATTAATTGACCATCAATTTGAGGATTTAAACCTAATTCTGATTTTTTAATTGCAGTATCAACAAGTGGCACATTATTAAGATCCCAAACTTGAATATTAATAGTTCTAGCATCTGGAGTTGTTATGCTTGATACTTGATTTAAAGGCATTGCTTGACCATAAACATCAACCTTAACAAGATCCAACATTGAGGCATTTGCTCTGCCAGTTCTTAATGATGTTAACTCTTTCTGAAAAACCTCAATGGTTTTATCCATCTTCTGGCTATATGTTTTTTCATTAAACATTTATTCACCTATTTTAATTCTTAGAAAATTGTTAATCTTTAAATCGGGTATGTTTAGTTCTTTTATGATATCTTGAACTTTCTTTTTTGGTTCCATAACCCAGGCTTGTGTTAATAAGGCATTTTCTTCTTTAAATTTATTCATTTTACCTAAACTAATTTTTTGTGCAATATCCTCAGGTTTTCCTGAATTTTTTAACTCTTCTGCAACAAGATCCTGTTCTTTTTGAAGAAGATCTTTATCAATCAAATCTGAACTTAGTGCTAAAGGATTTGAAGCTGCAATATGCATTGAAAGTTGTTTACCAAAAGCTTTAACATCTTCACTATCGTTTGAGGTCTCAAGTGAAGTTATGACTGATAATTTAGACAAATTATCTTTAACTACAGTATGCAAATAATTAAAGTTTTTAGAACCTGGTTGGCTAAATGTTTTAGCTTTACCAAGTGTTATCTTTTCTCCCATTTTTGCAATTAATGCAACAAGGCTATCTTCAACTGTTTCTCCATTTGCCATTTTTGATTTATTGAGTTTCTCTAAGTCAGATGAATTTTGATTATTCAGTTCACTTAATTCTTTTGCAAAGGATACGAAGTCATCATTTTTAGCAACAAAATCTGTTTCACAGTTAATTTCAATAATAGATATTTTATTTTCATCGCCTGAAGTTGCAATAACACCTTCTTTAGCATCTCTTGACATTTTTTTTGAAGCTTTAGAAATTCCTTTTACTCTTAAAATTTCAACAGCTTTATCTAGGTCACCTCCAGATTCTTTGATTGCTAAATTACAATCTTTAAATCCAGCACCCGTTGCTTCACGTAATTGTTTTACTTTTTCTATATCACTCATGTTAATTTAGTTTTTCCTTATCTTTTTTTGAAAATTTAGCATCTAGCTTCTCTCTATCAATCTCCTGAATAGTTTTTGATGAAGTTTCTTTGGTTTTTGTATCATCAACATCTGGTTTTTCTTCAGATTTAGATGGAGCAGCTTTTTTTGCATTTTCAATAGTTTCTTTTACTAAATTGCAATACAAATCAATCGCTCTTCTAGCATCATCGTTACCTGGAATTGGGTAATCAATACCATCAGGATTAGAATTGCTGTCAAGTATAGCACAGATTGGAATACCTAATTTAGAAGCTTCAGCAATAGCTAGAGATTCATAATTAGTATCAATAATAAAAACTAGATCGGGAACCTTTTTCATTTCTGCAATTCCACCTAATGCTCTTTCTAATTTATCTTTTTTAACGCTCATCTTTAATAGTTCTTTTTTTGTAAAGCCTCTATTTTCAGCTACAAGATCAGCCTCATATTTTTTCATCTTTTTAATTGATCCTGAGATTGTTCCCCAGTTGGTTAGCATTCCACCTAACCATCTGTAGTTTACAAAGTATTGTCCAGTTTCTTTTGCTACTTCAGCAATAGCTTCTGATGCTTGTTTTTTTGTAGAAACAAAAAGAATTTTGCCATTATTGGCTATCGTATTGTAAACTTTTTCCAAAGCTACATTGGTTAATTCTAATGTTTGAGTTAAATCAATAATGTGAATTGAATCTCTTTTTCCAAAAATGTATTTTTTCATCTTTGGGTTCCATCTTAAGGTCTTATGACCTAAATGAACGCCTGCTTCTAATAGTTGTTGGATAGTTAAACTTGGTATTTTCATATTTATTCCCGGTTAAGCCACCACAGTAATTTCCATTTAAGGACCGGAGGTATAAAACCACAAACTGTGTGCGTGTTAATATAATTTAAGAGTTATTTACAAATTATTTATAGAACAAACAAGTCTTTTTTAATGAATAGTTGTCGAAATATCTTTATTTCTGATAATATTAATAGCTTTCCTGTCAATAAGACGCTTGTTTTTCAATTTAAAGCTAATTTCATTGTTTTTATCGGTTATATTAATTTTTACCTCAGTTGTCCCCTCTTCATTCACTAAATCAGATATTTTATCGATGTCTTTAATTGATTTAATATTAAATACAATTTCGTTAACAGGCTTATTAAAAAGATCCTTGAGAGATGCAATTTTTTGAACATTTATTCTTTTAAATCTATTTTCATCGTTAGAAATGGTTTTGATCAAGGTTATGATTAAAGAGCTACCCTCCACTAAAGCCTCTCTATTAAGTTCTAAAATATCTGAAAAAATAAATAGCTCAAAAACACTAGTTAAATCAGTGAACTTAATAACTCCGTATGAATTACCTTTTGCAGTTTTTCTTTCAGTGATTTTTAAAAGTGTAGCTGCAATATTTGCCTCTTTTATTGTATCATCCAAATTAAACTGTGCATAATCGACAATTTTATAATCATCAAAAATTTCTTTGAATTGATTTAAAGGATGGTCAGATATAAAAAAACCAATAGCTTCAAATTCTCTTGATAAACGATCCTCAAACTTCCAATCTTCAATATTTAGAACTATTTCATTATCCTGTTCTTCATCTGAGCCAAAAAGATCAATTTGATTTGCTGCTTTGTTTTCATAAATATTTTTTGTTTTTAAAATAAAATTTGGAATAGAATTAAATAAGGCTTGTCGATTGTTATCTATATTATCAAAAGCTCCTGCTTTAACCAAACCTTCTAATTGAAGTTTATTTATATCTTTAGGATTAACTCTATTTAAAAAATCATTTATAGATTTAAAATCTCCATTTTCATTTCTTTCTTTAACAACATTTGATATTGCTTCATAACCAACACTTTTAATTCCACCAAGAGCATAATAAAAATTATTGTCATCGAATTGAAAATCTGCAAAGCACTTATTAATATCAGGTCGTATAACTTTAATATTAATTCTTTTTAGTTCTTCATGGAATTCTCCCAATTTATTTTGATTTGAAATATCCATTGTCATAGATGCTGCAAAAAATTCTTTAGGATAATAGGTTTTTAAAAAAGCAGTTTGATAGGAAATTATAGCATAAGCAGCAGCATGACTTTTGTTAAATCCATATTCAGCAAATGGTTCAATTTTTAAAAATATACTAGCTGCAACTTCTTTGCTAATTCCATTTTTCAAAGCACCAGCAATAAATCCCTGTTTCTGCTTTTCTAATTCGGCTCTTTTTTTTTTACCCATAGCTCTTCTTAAAATATCTGCCTCACCAGCGGTAAAACCAGAGAGTTTTTGCGCTATTTGCATCACTTGTTCTTGATAAATAATAACTCCATAAGTAGGTTTTAAAATATCTTCAAGTAGTGGATGTAAGTAATCAGGTGTTTGTCTTCCGTGTTTACAGTCATTGTAAATTGGTATGTTGCTCATAGGTCCTGGACGATAAAGAGCAACAAGAGCAATAATATCTTCAATATGGTTAGGTTTCATTTGCAACAATGCTTCGCGCATACCAGCACTTTCAACTTGAAATAATCCAACAGTGTTACCAGAAGATAAAAGTTCAAAAACTTTTTGATCATCAAAATCAATATCTTCAATTTTGAAATCTTTAACTTTTTTATTAATCAATTTTTGTGTTCTATTAATAACTGTTAAAGTTTTTAATCCTAAAAAATCAAACTTGATTAAGCCAGCATTTTCTGCTGAATACATGTCAAATTGTGTTGATGGTAACAGCAAGTCTGCTGCAGCATCTTTGTATAAAGGTACAACTTCAGTTAATTTTCTATCAGCTATTACAACGCCTGCTGCATGAGTTGCTACATTTCTATTTAAACCTTCTAATTTTAAAGAAAGATCAGTTAATTTTTTTACACGTGGGTCTTCATTAACTAATTTTTGAAGTCGTGGTTCACTATTAATACACTCAGTTAGACTTTGAGGTCTAGAGGGATCAAAAGGGATCATTTTTGAAATACTGTCAACAAAACCATATGGTAGACCTAATACTCTACCAACATCTCTAATAACCATTCTTGCTTTTAATTTTCCAAATGTAATTATATGAGCAACACTATCTTTATATTTTGTAGTTAAATATTTAAAAACAAGATCTCTTTTTTCCTCACAAAAATCTATATCAAAGTCAGGCATTGATACTCGATCAGGGTTTAAAAATCTTTCAAATATTAAATTAAATTTAATCGGATCAACATCCGTAATGGATAAACACCAAGCAACCAGTGAGCCAGCCCCAGAACCTCTACCAGGTCCTACTGGAATATCGTTATTTTTAGCCCATTTAATATAATCAGATACAATCAAAAAATAACTTGGATATTTCATTTCGATTATGATTTTTAATTCATGATCTAGTCTGTCTTTGTATTTCAAAAATTTATCATCTGTTTTTAAATTGTTTTCTTCAACTTTAAAAACTTTGAGGAATTTTTCTTTTAATCCGTCTAGCGAATCTTTTTTGAGTATTTCATCAGCACTGCCTCCTTTTTCAGAGCTAATATTTGGAAGTACGGGTTTTGAAAACTGTGGTCTAAAATTACATTTAAATGGTAAATTGAAGTTATTTTCCAAAGCTTCAGGAAGATCTGAAAATAGCTTTGACATTTCTTCATTAGATTTAAAATAATGCTGGTTGCTATATTTAATTCTATTTTTTTCATTAACATAAGTTTTAGAACCAATGCACGTTAAAGCATCATGAGCTTCGTGCATGTCAGGTGTTAAGTAATAAACTTCATTTGTAGCTATAATTGGTATTTGAATTTTTAAAGATTGTTCTAAATTGAATTTTTCAAAAGCAATTTCGTTTTGATCACCATGTCTTTGGATTTCAAGGTAAAAATTATCATTAAATTTTGATGATAAGCTTCTATATAGTTTTGATATTTCATCTAAACGACCTTTTTCAAATAGTTTACCGAATAATCCTTGAATAGTTCCAGAAAGTAAGGACACACCCTCAGTGTCTATTAAAAGATCTTTTACATCTAAATGAGGGTCAGATAATGCATCATTTTCAAGGTAAGATCTTGAGGAAAGTTCAATAATTCTCTTATATCCATTTTCGTTAAGAGCTATTAGGGGTAATAGCCCTGTTGTATCTTCAAATCTAAAATAAATTTGAGTGCCAATAATTGGCTGTGTACCAACCTTAGAAATATTTTCAGCGAACTCTAATGCACCACATAAATTAGATGTGTCTGAAATACCTAAACAGGGTATTTTTTTTTCTTTGCAAAAATCTTTTAAGTTATCAATTTTGATAGCACCTTCACAAATTGAATACTGTGTGTGAATTTTTAAGTGATTAAAATTTTGATTATTTAATTCTGGCATTGATAGCTTTTATATTACCATCAATCATTTCTAATTTGCAATCAGCCATATTAGCAAAAAATCTATTGTGAGTTGCATAAATTATTAATCTATTTTTATTTTTTAATTTATATAAAACATTAAAAACCTCTTTAGCAGTAGTATGATCTAAGCTGCCAGTAGGCTCGTCTGCTAATATAATTTCAGGTTCATTAATTAGTGCTCTAGCCATTGCAATTCTTTGCATTTCACCTCCTGATAGTTCAGATGGAAAATGAGCTTCACGTGATGAAAGACCCATTGTTTTTATAATTTCTTTTGCTCTTTCAATTGAATTTTTTTTATCATTTGTTAAAGCTAAACCAGCTAAATAAACATTCTCTAATGCAGTAAAATCTGGAAGTAAATTATTTTGTTGATAGATAATACCAATTTTACTTGATCTAATTTTATCATTTTTCGCATTTTCATTAAAGTTTACTGGTGTTTTATTAATTATCAATGAACCAGTGGTAGGTTTATCTATTAGTGACAAAACATTTAATAATGTAGACTTTCCAGATCCAGATGGACCAACTAGAGAATAAATCTTACCTTTTGTAAAAGAATAATTAATTTTTTTTAAAACATTTATTTTTTTATTGTTAGAAAAAGATTTAGATATGTTCTTTAATGATATCAAATTATTCATACTTAAGTCCTTTAACAGGGTCTAATTTTGAAGCTTTTATTGCTGGAAAAATTGAAACGATAATAGTTATAAAAATTGAACAAAGAGAAATTATAAAAATTGAAGTTGGGTTTATTTCAGAGGGCATTGTGCTCAAAAAATAAATCTCTTCAGGAAATAAGCTAATATTAAATGTATTACTTAAGAATTCTCTCAGGTTTTCAATGTATAGAGAAAATATTACACCTAAAAAGATTCCAAAAAGTGTTGCTGTAGTTCCAATAATAACACCAACAAGGAAAAATATCTTAACAATAGACTTGTTCATGACACCAATCGACTTGAGTATAGCTATATCTCTTGTCTTATTTTTAACTAAAATTGTAAGACCCGAAATAATGTTAAAAGCAGCTACTATAATAATCAAAGATAAGATTATAAACATTACATTTCTTTCAACCTTTAATGCAGAAAACAATGAGCTATTCATATCAGCCCAACTATATACAAATTCATTTTTGAATATTTCTTGAATTTTATTTTTTGCTTCTTCAATATTTGATGGTTTGTTCAAATAAATTTCTAGGTTACGGTCTTCTTTTTTAAAACTAAAAAAGTTTTCCAATGTTTCTAAATTTATAAAAGCAATATTTGCATCAAAATCCGCTAAACCACTATCAAAGATAGATCTAATAATAAAAGTTTCTTGCCGGGGTAGACTTCCTATTATTGTTTCAATGCCTACTGGAGACATTATTGATACTTTATCTCCTACACTAAGATCTAAATTAAAACTTAATTCTTTACCTATTGATATCGAATTCTTTGTTAATTGGTTTGATTTACCAATTAAGTTTCCTTTTTTTACAACATCAAGTTTTAGAAAGTTTTCTCTACTATAACCTCTTAAAATTAAACCTTTAGTGTAGTTTTTACTAATAACAATTGCTTCACCAGAATTACTAAGTATTAATTCTTTTGAAATTAATTTTAGATTTTCACTATTTAGTTTTTCTAAATTAATAGAAGTTTCATATGGCTTAACAGTGACATGAGCATTAAATCCTACAATCTTATTAATTAACTCACTTCTAAAGCCATTCATAACAGACATCACAATAATAAGTACTGCAACACCAAGGCTAATTCCAATAAATGAAAAAATGGATATTATATTTAAAAAACCGTCTTTTTTTCTGGTTTTTAAATATCTAAGTGTAATTTCTTTTTCTAATGCAGAAATCAATTTTTTAATTTTTGTTCAGTTAAAATTTGAGTTATTTGATCTAGTGTTAAACTTTTAGGATCCTTTCCAATCTCTTTAAACTCTAATAAATTATCTTCTGAATTTTTTCCTAAAATTATTTGATAAGGCACACCTATCAAATTAAATTTTTTAATTTTAGATGAAAGATTTTCATCCATATCATCAATAATTGTATCAATATTTTTACTTTCAAAATGTTTAAAAAGTTTATTCGCTTTATCTAATGCCGATGTATCATTTTTGTTAATCATAGGTATTATTGCAAGTTCGTATGGTGCTACAGAAAATGGCCATTTCATTATTTCATCTTTTTGATCATATTTAGCTTCTATAATTGCTCCAACTAGCCTTGATACACCAATTCCATAAGATCCCATTTTAACAAAATCTTTTTTGCCACCTGGGAGATCTACAGCTGCATTTAAAGCTTTTGAATATTTATCTCCAAAATAAAAAATGTGACCTACCTCTATACCTTTTGTAATTAACCTATTTTCTTCTGACACCTTTTCTTCAAATTCTTTTTTATTAAATTTTTCATCGGCTACAGCGTAATATTGTTCATATTTTTTTCTTAAGTCTTGTAAGGATTGTCTATCCAATACAGTTCCTTCACTACCTAAATCAAAAACTCTTTTATCTGTAAAAATTTTACTTTCTCCTGTATCTGCTAAAATAATAAATTCATGAGATAAATTTCCACCAATTGGTCCCGTATCAGCTGCCATTGGTATTGCTGAAAGTTCTAATCTTTTAAATGTTTTTAAATATGAGAAAAAGAATTTATTATACGAGAATGTTGCATCTTCGTCATTAACGTCAAACGAATATGCATCCTTCATATAAAACTCCCTACCTCTCATTATTCCAAATCTTGGTCTAACTTCATCTCTAAATTTCCATTGTATATGATATAATAATTGAGGAAGTGACTTATAAGATTTTACACTTGATCTAAATATATCTGTAACTAACTCTTCATTGGTTGGTCCATAAAGCATTTCTCTACCTTGACGGTCTTTAATACGAAGCATTTCATCACCATAATCGTCATAACGACCACTTTCTTTCCAAATATCACTGGGCTGTATAGTTGGCATAAGTATTTCTTGGGCACCAATTTTATTTTGTTCTTCTCTTACTATTTGTTCAATTTTTTTCATCACCTTAAAACCTAAAGGTAGCCATGAATAAATACCTGCTGAGGATTGTTTAATCATACCAACCCTTAGCATTAACTGATGTGATTTAATTTTTGCTTCTGATGGGTTATTTTTTAATATTGGAATGAATGACTTTGAAATGTACATTTTAATTAATTATATATCTTAAATTTAAATATTCATATTTTATCAATAAATAAATTATCACGAAAATAACTGTTGTTATACCAGTACAATAAATGAATTTTTTTAGCATCTTAGGATTTTCAGGAGAACCTGCGTCTTCACCATCAATTTTGATAGATTTTTGTCTATTTACATCAATTGGAAGGATTGTAAAAAAAACTATCCACCAAATTATTATATAAATTATAGCAAGACCTGTTGCACTCATTTAAATTCTTACTAGGTTGATATTGATAAATGGTCTTTTACCAGTGAAATCTTTAGCACATTTTCTACATGTTATTTTTAAAGCATCAATTAAATTAAATTCTTGCTTTTTACTTTTTATAGAAAAAGTTCTAGTTGTTTTTTCGATTGCTTCTTCTAATTCGTATATAAACTCATCAACATCATAAACAGGCAGTCCTCTAAAAGTTAACACGGGTCTTTTGTGGATATTACCTTTTGCAGTAATTAAAATAGTAACCTCCATATATCCATTTGCACTAATGTTTTTTCTATCTTTAATTGATTGAGCATCTTCTTCTACAGTCATATTACCATCCAAATAAAGTCTACCACTTGGTGCTTTATCAAAAACATGTGGTTTACCAGGTGCTAATTTTACAATATCTCCATTTTCAACTTGAACAGGATGTGGAACTTTCATTTCTTTAGCAAACTTCATATGTTCAATCATATGTCTGTGTTCACCATGAACAGGAACTGCACATTGAGGTTTTACCCAATCGTACATCTCTCTAAGATCATCTCTATTGGGGTGTCCAGAAACATGAACAAATTCGCTTTCTTCTGAAATAACTTCAACACCATCTTTAACTAGTTGATTTTGTAATTTATACAATTTTTTCTCATTACCTGGAATAATTTTTGAAGAAAAAATAACAGCATCATCTTTTTCAATGAATACATCCGGGTGAGTATTACTAGAAATTCTCATTAGTGCTGCCATAGGTTCCCCTTGGCTACCTGTACAAAGATAAACTATTTTTTCTCTAGCAATTTTTTTGGCATCACGCGCATCGATAGGTTCTATAACATTTTTTAAATAACCACATTGTCTTGCTGCTTTAAATATTCTATGCATGGACCTTCCTACTAAAGATATTTGTCTACCAGTTTTTTCTGCACAATAAAAAGCTGTTTCCATACGTGCAACATTTGAAGCAAAAGAAGCCATAACAATTCTCTTTTTAAGGCTACCCATGATATTTAATAAACTTTTTCTAACATCTAACTCTGAACCAGCTTTACCCATGCTAAATACATTTGTTGAATCACAAATCATAGCAAGCACGCCCTCATTACCAATTTCTTTAAGTCTATCTGAATTAATCTTTTCACCAATAAGTGGCTCAGGATCAATCTTCCAATCACCAGTATGCAATATTACACCTACTGGAGTTTCAATTCTAAGACCATTGGGCTCAAGGATTGAGTGAGTTAGAGTTATATATTCTATTTTAAATGGATCTAAATTTACAGTTCCATTTAATTGAACTATTTTGAGAAACTTGGTTACATCTATATTTTTTTCTTTAAATTTTTCTTTTATTAAAACCGCTGTAAATGGAGTTGCAAAGATTTTACATTTAAGTTGAGGCCAAAGATGTGCGATCGCACCAATATGATCTTCATGTGCATGAGTTAAAATAATTCCTAAAAGGTCATCTTTTTTATCAACAATAAATCCAGGATCTGGGTAAATAAGATCAATACCGGGTAAAGTATCATCAGCAAATGTAACCCCAATATCAACCATGATCCATTTATGCTCACCAGGTTTACCGTAGGCAAATAGGTTCATATTCATACCAATTTCTCCGGACCCTCCTAGAGGGCAAAATAATAATTCATCTTTCATATTTATTTAATTAAAGTAGTGGCTCTGATTAGGCCTTTAATTGTTATGTCTTTATTTAATGTAACTTTCGTTTTTATTGAATTTTTGAATAAACCAGAAAATCCTCCAGTAATAATAATTTTAAAGGACATCTTAGTCTCTTTCTTAATTAAATTAACAATATTGTCAATTAAACCCTCATATCCCCAAAAAAAACCTGCTCTAACAGCACTAATAGTGTTTAAACCAATTACTCTATTTGTTTTTTTTAAATTGATCTTTGGAATTTGTGATGCTTTATCGGTTAATGTATCCAATGAGAGTTTAACACCAGGTGCTATAACGCCACCATGATAAGTATTTTTAATCAAAACATCAAATGTGGTTGCAGTTCCAAAGTCTAAAATTATAAAATTATCCTTATTATTAATGATGCTAATTGCATTTGCTAATCTATCTGAACCAATTTGTTTATAATTAACTTTAATCTTAATCAATTTATTTAAATTAAGTTTTTTTAGTTCGTGACACTTAATTTTATAAACTTTTTTAAAAAAGATTTTAACTGCATTAAATTTTTTTGGTACGACGCTGCAAAATAAACATTTGTTAATTGATTTATTTTTTAAATTTAGGCCAAGTAAAGATTTATTAAGTGAGGAGTGATTTATTTTTTTTGTTAATAAAGTAACACGTTTAATAATAATGTTTTTAGAGTTTACTAAACAAATTTTAGTTTCAGTATTTCCTATATCACCAACAATAATCATTTTAAATTTCTATCTAAGTTTTTTATATTAAATTTAGGAAACATTGGAATAAAAGTTTCATAAATTTTTTTTAACCTTAAAGCAGCATAATTAGGGGTAATTTTGGTACCAGTTAAGTCAAACAAATTTGTAGTTAAATAGTTTTTTATAATTGGACTCTTAGTCAAATTTATACCCACTCCAACAACAATAAATTTTTCACCAGATTTGGTTAATATTTCTTGTAAAATACCTGAAATTTTCATTCTATTAATTAATAAATCATTTGGTTTTTTAATTGTAATTTTACCATTATAAAATTTTGATAATAATTTTTTAACTAAAAGACAGTTAACTTTTGTTAAATCTTTCAATGATAATTGGACTTTGTTAATTTTAAAAAAAATACTAACAAATAAATTTCCTTTAAAAGAAGTCCATTTTTTTCCATATTGACCCCTTCCCTTTTTTTGTTTTTCAGCAATTATAATTCCAGATTTATTATTGGTTTTTTTAATTATTTGTATGGCTAGATCGTTAGTACTATTTACAGTTTTAAAATTAAACTTTTTTAATTTCATTAAATAATATTAATTCTAGATACAATTTCCACTAATTTGCTTGGAAAAATAAAATATAAGAGAATTAATAATGTTGAAAAAGTCAGGGATCCTTTTAGCCAAATATTATGATCTGTGTCATAACTTTCTTTTTCTTTATCAAAGTAAATAACCTTAATTATTTTGAGATAATAAAATGCAGCTATTACTGTTGATAAAAGACCCACAATAGCCAAGAAGTACATTGACTGCTCTATGACAGCTTTAAAAATATAAAATTTTGCAAAAAAACCAGCTAGTGGAGGAATCCCTGCTAATGAAAAAAGAATAGCTAGTAATGATAATGATAAAATTGGATGATTTTTTGATAGCCCTGATAAATCATCAATGGTTTCATAGTAAACATCATTTCTCTTTAACATCAATAGGCAACTAAAAAAGGCAAGATTCATAACCAAGTATATCGACATATATACAATGGAGCTTTGAATGCCTTCGTTTGAACTTGTAGACAAACCAGCTAGAGCATAACCCATATGACCAATTGAACTATATGCAATCAACCTTTTAAGATTATTTTGACCAATTGCAGCAATAGCACCAAAGATCATGGAGGCGATTGATAAAAATATTAATATAGGTTGCCATTGATCGATCATATTAACAAAAGGTATATATAAAAATCTTATGAAAACCGTAAGAGCTGCAACTTTTGGTACAATTGCAAAGAATAATGTGACAGCAGTTGGAGAGCCTTCATACACATCTGGTGCCCACATATGGAATGGTACAGCTGATATCTTAAATGCCAAACCAACAAGTATAAAAACAATTCCAAATGTTAAACCATAATGAGATGAATTCATTAAATCACCAATAACATTAAAATTAGTTGATCCAGAAAACCCATAAACCAAAGAACATCCATACAACAATAATCCTGATGATAAAGCACTCAAAACAAAATATTTTAGTCCAGACTCTGAAGACTTTAATTGATCTCGATTAAATGATGCTAACACATATAAAGCTAAAGATTGCAACTCAAGACCTATATAAAAAACCATAAGATCATTTGAACTGATCATTACCATCATGCCTAAAATTGAAGAAAGAATTAAAACTGGATATTCTATTAAAAAAATCTTAAATATTTTGAGATATCTTGTTGAAATTGATAAAACAAATGCACCTCCTAAAATAGTGAGTATTTTCATAAATGATGAAAGATTATCTACAACGTAACCATCATTAAATAGTGAAATATTTTGATCTAACGGATTATTAAAAATTAAAATACCCGTAATAAGTAAAGATCCTACTGCAAGATTATGAACAATTTTTGAGCTATTCTTTTTATAAACTCCAAGAAGCAATAAAAACATTATAGACAAAGATATAAATATTTCAGGTAGTATAAAATTTAAATTATCCATTAATTTTGTACCTCTGTTATATTCATATTTAAGTTAAAATTGTACATCTCTATTAAATCTTTTACAGAAATTTCAATCGTATTAATAAGAGGCTCTGGATAAAATCCAAAAAATAAAACTGGTATTGCTAAACACCACAAAATAAATTTTTCTGAATTATTAAGGTCAGGCATTTTTAAAAGTTCTTTATTTTTAATCTCTCCAAATACAACTCTTCTATATAGCCACAACATATATGCGGCGCCAAAAATAACACCTAAACTAGCTATAACTGCTACTAAGAAATTATCTTTAAATGCCCCCATTAGTATTAAAAATTCACCTATAAAACCACTAGTACCGGGTAAGCCTAATGCAGCTAAAGTGAAAAGCATAAATAATATAGAATATTTAGGCATAACCGAAACTAAGCCACCGTAAGTTGCTATTAATCTGGAGTGCATACGATCATAAACAACTCCAACACATAAAAACAATGCTGCTGAAACCAAACCATGACTTATCATTTGAACTATACTTCCTTCAATACCTTGTTGGGTGATTGTAAAAATACCTAATGTAACAAATCCCATGTGTGCAACTGAAGAATACGCTATTAACTTTTTCATGTCTTCTTGCATCAGCGCAACAAGAGATGTGTATACAATAGCAATCAAACTCAAGGCATAGACTAGAGGCGTAAATAAATCAGAAGCTACTGGGAAAAGTCCTAAAGAAAACCTAATAAACCCATAACCAGCCATTTTAAGTAATATAGCTGCAAGCAAAACAGAGCCAGCAGTAGGCGCTTCAACGTGTGCATCTGGCAACCAAGTGTGTACAGGCCACATTGGAGTTTTGACAGCAAAAGAACTAAAGAAAGCTAACCATAATAAATTTTGATATTTGGTGTCTATACCAAGTTCATAAAGCTGAGTTATATCTGTGGTTCCTGATATCCAGTAGATCGAAATTATAGCAATTAGCATTAAAACAGAACCAAGTAATGTGTATAAGAAAAATTTAAATGCTGAATATACTCTTCTTGCTCCACCCCATATTCCAATTATTAAAAACATAGGTATTAATCCAGCTTCAAAAAATAAATAAAATATAACAAGATCAAGAGAGCAAAAAACACCAATCATTAAACTTTCCATTACTAAGATAGCAATCAGGAAATCTCTAAGTCTGTCTTTAACAGTATTGTTAACTGAGATTATACAAAGTGGTGTTATTAGCGCAGTTAAAACTATAAATAAGATTGATATTCCATCAATACCTATCTTATAATTAATAATTCCCTTTAACCATTCTCTATCTTCAACAAACTGAAAATCAGAAGTGGTTGGGTCAAACTGATACCAAAGGTATAAAGAAATTAAAAAGTTAACAAACGATGTAAATAAAGCAACATATTTACCTGTATTAGAATTTTTATCTTTGGAAAATAATAGAAACAAAGAGCCCACTACAGGTAGTAAAATTAAAGATGATAAAATTGGAAAATTCATTAATTCAAAATTAAAAATGTTAATAACGCAGAAAATCCTAATAATATCATAAATGCATATTGATAGATAAATCCACTTTGAAATTTACTTGCTTTTAAAGATAGCCTATTAATCAATGAAGAAACTCCATCTGGTCCAAATTTATCAATAATTTTAACATCAACTACCTTCCAAAAAAATATTCCTAATTTTTTTGAAAATTTAATGAACAAAACATCATAAAGTTCATCGAAATACCATTTGTTTATTAAAAAATTATGTAATGGTTTATTGGATTGAGCAATTCGATTTGGAATATCTTTATCTTTAACAAATAAATAATAAGCAATTGGAATGGAGGTTAATACAAGTGCTGGTGTAGTTAAAAGAAACCATAAAGGAGGATGTTCTGTACTTAATGGATTTAAAAATTTAATTGAATCTCCCCAAAAACTATTTCCACTACTATTACCAATGAACAAATCCTTAAATAAAAAACCAGCAAAAATAGCTCCAATAGCAAGTATAAATAAAGGTAAAAGCATTACTAATGGGGATTCGTGCATTTCGTTAATATTAATTTTTTTATTATTATAATCTCCATGAAACGTTTTAAAAATTAATCTCCAAGAATAAATTGATGTTAAAACAGCAGTCAAAATTCCTACACCTGCCGCATAATATCCTGTTGTATTTCCTTTAAGATACGCAAATTCTATAATTGCATCTTTTGAATAAAAACCAGATAAGAATGGAAAACCAGTAAGAGCTAATGTTCCAATAATCATAAATATATAGGTATATGGAAGTTTTTTATAAACACCTCCCATCTGATTAATATCTTGCTCATCTTTAAATGAGTGAATTACAGATCCAGAACCTAAAAAAAGTAAAGCTTTGAAAAAGGCATGAGTAAATAAGTGAAACATAGCAACATTATAGGCACCTACTCCTGCCGCAAAAAACATATAACCAAGCTGACTACAAGTTGAGTATGCAATTATTTTTTTTATATCAGTTTGCACTAAAGCTACAGTTGCAGCAAAAAAAGCTGTAGTCATTCCAACAACAGTAATTATATTTAGTGTAAGAGGTGAGTATTCAAAAATTGGAGAACATCTTACAACTAAAAAAACACCAGCTGTAACCATGGTAGCCGCATGAATTAAAGCTGAAACTGGTGTGGGGCCTTCCATGGCATCTGGCAACCAAGTGTGTAAGAAAATTTGTGCTGATTTACCCATTGCACCTATGAATAAAAGAATACAAATTAAATCAATTGCTCCAACATTTATTCCTAAAAATAAAAGTTTTTTTTCAACAATTTGTGGAATTTGATTAAAAACTTCTACATAGTTTACAGTACCAAATAAATAAAAGATTAAAAAAATTCCTAAAGCAAAGCCAAAATCACCTACTCTATTTACCACAAAGGCTTTTATTGCAGCTGCATTTGCTGTTTCTTTTTTAAACCAAAAACCAATCAAGAAATATGAACAAAGCCCTACACCCTCCCATCCAAAAAATAGCTGAAGAAAATTATCAGAGGTAACTAATGTTAGCATTGAAAAAGTGAAAAGTGACAAATAAGCCATGAATCTCGGCTTATGTGGATCATGAGACATATAACCAATTGAGTAAATATGCACTAAAGCTGAAACTAAAGTTACAACAACAAGCATTACAGATGATAAAGCATCAACTTTAATAGACCAATTAACATCTAAAGTTCCAGAGTTAATCCAAGTTGCTACAACTACATTACTTTCATATCCGTTAACAATTACTTGATAGAATAATATAATTGAAAGTAACGCTGAAATTGACACAAAAAGACTAGTTACAATTTCTGAATTCCTGTCACCTAAATATTTACCAAAAAAACCTGAAGTTATTGAGGCTAATAATGGAAGAAATATTAAAGCTAATTCCATATTATCCTTTTAAACTGTCAATTTTCTCAACATCAATTGTTGATGAGTTTCTATAATAGACAACAATAATTGCTAAACCTATTGCCGCCTCTGCCGCTGCAACAGTTAATATAAAAAGAGTGAATATTTGACCAGAAATATCGTTTAAAAATATTGAAAATGAAACTAAATTAATATTTACAGCTAATAAAATAAGCTCAATACTCATTAAAATTACTATAATATTTTTTCTATTTAAAAATAATCCGACTATGCCGATAGTAAAAATTATTGCAGCCAATGTAAGATAGTGACCTAAACCTATACTAATCATCAGATTTAACTCCTTTATTGTTCTCAACATCAATTAATTCAACACCATCTGATCTTTCACGAGATATTTGACTAAAATAACTTTGTCTTTTAACTCCAGATCTTTGTCTAAATGTAAGAACAATAGCACCTATCATTGCAACTAATAAAATCATTCCACTTAACTGAAAAACATGAATGTAATCTGTATATAGAACGTAACCAATTGAATGAGTATTGGTTATATTTTTATCTATTGTTAAAGACATTGCCGAGACAAGATCAGGTTTATATTTCCATCCACCAATTACGATTATTAATTCGAAAAATATTATAACACTTACTATTAGTCCAATAGGTATATGTTTTGAACTTTCCTGTGCACTAAACCACTGATTTTTTTGTTGAGCTACATTTAACATCATAACTACAAATAAAAATAAAACAGCAACCGCACCTACATAAACAATCAACATGATCATTCCCAAAAATTCAGCGCCGATCATTATAAATAGGCATGAAATGCTTATGAAATCTAAAATTAAAAAGAAAACAGAATGAACGGTGTTTTTAGATACCGTTACCATTATAGCAGAAACAATTGCTATAAAAGAAAACGTATAAAAAAATATTGCGTGCGCTAACATAATTATCTGTGAGAGTTATCAGTTTTAATATTGGCTGCTAAAACATTTTCCCATCTATCTCCATTATCGAGTAATTTTTCTTTATTATAATAAAGCTCTTCTCTTGTTTCAGTTGAAAATTCAAAATTAGGCCCCTGTACAATAGCATCAACTGGACAAGACTCTTCACAAAGACCACAATAAATACATTTCATCATATCAATATCATATCTAGTAGTTTTTCTGCTACCATCAGATCTTTCAGAGGATTCAATTGTGATTGCTTGAGCTGGACACACAGCTTCACATAACTTACATGCAATACATCTTTCTTCACCGTTAGGATATCTTCTTAAAGCATGTTCACCTCTAAATCTTGGGCTTATTTTTCCTTTTTCAAAAGGGTAATTTATTGTTTTTTTAGATTTAAATATTTCTTTGATAGCAATATTTAAGCCGCCTAAAAAATCTAATAAAAAAATTGTTTTAAATATTCTTGAAATTTTCATAATTAATTAACCGGTAATAAGTTGAAGTAAAACAAATAGCTAGCTGTTAGAACTACCCATGTTAATGATAATGGTAAAAATATCTTCCATCCTAGTCTCATTAATTGATCGTATCTATATCTCGGAACAATAGCTTTAACCAAGGCAAACAAAACAAATAAGAATAATATTTTAAAAATCATCCAAATTGCGCTTGGAATTAAGTTAAATGGATAAAGATCAATGGGTGATAGCCACCCACCTAAAAAAAGTATTGACCCCATAGCGCACATCAAAAGAATATTTGCATATTCTCCAAGCCAAAACATTGCATACATCATGCCTGAATATTCAGTTTGATAACCCGCAACAAGTTCTGCTTCTGCTTCAGGCAAATCAAATGGCGGTCTGTTTGTCTCTGCTAATGCAGAAATAAAGAAAATCACAAACATTGGAAATAATGGAATTATAAACCATAAATTTTCTTGAGCCATAATTATATCGTTCAAATTTAAAGAACCAACACAAAGCAAAACATTTATAATAATAACTCCAATTGATACTTCGTAGGAAACCATTTGTGCAGCAGATCTAATAGCGCCTAAAAAAGGATATTTTGAATTTGAAGCCCAACCACCCATAATAATTCCATAAACACCCAAAGAAGAAACAGCGAATAGATAAAGGACACCTACATTAATATCAGCCAATACTTGAGTTGCACTGAATGGAATAACAGCCCACGAAACTAAGGCCAAAGTCATAGTTACAATTGGTGCTAGTATAAAGATTACTTTATTTGAACTTGAAGGAATTATAACTTCTTTAAAAATATATTTTAATGCATCAGCTAATGATTGAAGCAAACCAAAAGGTCCAACAACATTAGGTCCTTGCCTTTTTTGTACAAAGGCCCAAATACGTCGGTCAAGCCACACAATCATAGCCACAGAAACTAAAACAGGAACTAATAAAAATAATATTTTGTAAGTTTGTAAAAAAATAATATTAAGATATTCCATAAATTAACCTTCTGTTCCTGTAGACTTTAAATCTGCTTTTAAATGTCTACACTCAGACATAGTTTTTGAAGCTCTAGCAATTACATTTGAATAATAATAATCATTATCTATTTTAATCAATTCATTTTCAAAAATTAATTCCTTAACTTTTGATGAAGTTAAAGAGTTATTTTTTTCAATATGTAGATTTATTTGATTAATTAAACTGCTATCCAGCTCATCTTTATCATTAAATAATTTTCTATGATTCATGGACTCTGCAAGTTCATTTATTATTACCCAATCCTCTTTTGCAAGTTCTGGTGGATAAGATGCTTTGTAGGCTTTTTGTAATTTACCTTCTAAATTTGTAAAATAACCATTTTGCTCTGTATAAGCAGCCCCTGGCAAAATAATGTCTGCTATTTCCGCTCCTTTATCTCCATGAGAGCCTTGATAAATAATAAACTCATTTTTTTTTTCAAAATTAATAGTGTCTAGACCTAGAAGATAAACAATTTCAAACTTGTGATCTTCCAAGTCTTTCAAAACTTCATTGTCACCATCAGTTGTTTTATATACCCCAAGATCAAACGCACCTACCGTGGATGCATTTTCAGAAATTATATTTAAAGCATTCCAATCATTGGAAAGTTTATTATTTTCATCTAAAAATTGCTTGATTGATTCAAAAATATATTTAGATGATTTATTTTTAAGTGCAGATTGACCCATTATAATCATAGGTTTCTTTGCTTGTTTAATTAAATCAGATACCTCATGTTTACCTTCGATAATTTTTTTAACAGTTTCAGTGTTTCCATCTAAAGACTGGTAAGGGTATGTAAGATCACCTACTTCATTTAGCGAAATAATTTTAGTTTTGTTTTGAAGATAGGATTTTCTAATTCGGGCATTTAAAATTGTTGCTTCAAATCTAGGGTTTGTCCCTAAAAGGAAAATAAAATCAGCTTCTTCAATTCCATTAATTGATGAGTTGAATAAATAATTTTCTCGCTTTCCTGGATTTAAATAACTGTAATTATCTCTAGACTCTATATTTTGAGAACCTAATGTTTTATTAAAAAATTCTTTAAATATATAAAGTGTTTCCATATTGACTAAATCACCAGTTAACCCACAGATTTTTTCTTTATCAGTGTTTTTAAACTTAGATTTAATTATATTAAAAACTTCAGACCATGATGCTTTTTCAAATTTTCCATTATACTTAATATAAGGTGTATCTAGTCTTTGATTTGATAAACCATCGCAAGCATGTCTTGTTTTATCAGAAATCCATTCCTCGTTAATGTCTTCGTTTATTCTTGGTAAAATTCTCTTAACTTCCCAGCCATAGGTATCAACTCTTATATTAGAGCCAATAGCATCCATAACATCAATAGATTCGGTCTTTTTTAATTCCCAAGGTCTTGCTTCAAAAACATATGGTTTAGATGTTAAAGCTCCAACAGGACACAAATCAACAACATTAGCAGATAATTCTGATTGCATTGATTGCTCAAGGTAAGTAGTTATTTGCATATCTTCACCACGTCCTATTGCTCCTATTTCTGGTACACCAGCAATTTCTGTTGCAAACCTAACACATCTAGTACAATGGATGCACCTTGTCATTTGAGTTTTAATTAAAGGACCCATATTTTTTTCAGGAACTTGTCTTTTATTTTCTTTAAATCTAGATTTATCTACCCCATAAAACATTGATTGATCTTGAAGATCACATTCGCCACCTTGATCACATACAGGACAATCTAATGGGTGATTTGCAAGTAAAAATTCCATCACACCTTTTCTTGCTTTTTCAACAAATTCAGTATTCGTTTTAATATTCATACCTTCAGCAGCAGGCATCGCACATGAAGCAACTGGTTTTGGAGATTTTTCCATTTCAACTAGGCACATTCTACAATTTCCAGCAATTGAAAGTTTTTCGTGATAACAAAATCTTGGAATTTCAACTCCAGCTTTTTCACAAGCTTGTAAGACTGTTAAGCCATCTTCAACTTCAACTTCAATATTGTTAACTTTTAATTTAGGCATTTTTTTTATCCAATAAATGTTGATCGACTAAATAAGGAACTTCATTATTTTTTTTTATTGTTGGTTCAAAATTGTTTCGTTCCTCAATTTCTTTTCTAAAATGTCTTAACAAACCCTGTACAGGCCATGAAGATCCTTCACCGAAAGCACAAATAGTATGACCAGCAATTTGATTTGTAACATCACCAAGCATTTCTACTTCATCTTTTGACGCTTCTCCCTTAGCCATTCTTTCTAGCATTCTCCACATCCATCCAGAACCTTCTCTACATGGTGTGCACTGTCCACAACTTTCATGTTTATAAAATCTAGCAATTCTTGCCATACATTTAATAATATCCTGATCATTATTTATAACGACAATACCTGCGGTTCCTAAACCACTTTTCTCAGCAACAAGTGAATCAAAATCCATTGTTAAAGTTTCACATGTTTTTTTTGGTATAATAGGCATAGAAGATCCACCTGGTATTACAGCTTGTAGATTATCCCATCCACCAATTACTCCGCCAGCATGTACTTCTATTAACTCTTTAAGAGATATACTCATTTCCTCTTCAACGTTACATGGTTTATTAACATTTCCAGATATACAAAATATTTTAGTTCCTGTATTTTTCGCTTTTCCTAATGACGCAAACCATTTACCACCTTTTCTCAAAATCGTCGGAACAACAGCTATAGTTTCCACGTTATTAATTATTGTTGGACATCCGTATAATCCTATTAAAGCTGGAAAAGGAGGTTTTAATCTTGGCTGACCTTTTTTACCTTCGATGCTTTCTAGGAGTGCTGTTTCTTCACCACATATATAAGCGCCTGCTCCATAATGAATATAAATATCTAAGTCCCAGCCAGTACCAGAGGCATTTTTTCCTATAAGTTTTTTTTCGTAAGCTTCATCGATAGCTTTTTGAAGTTTTTGTCCATCAATAAAATATTCGCCGCGTATATAAATATAGCAAACATGGGCCTGAACTGCGTAAGAAGCAATCAAACATCCTTCTATTAATTTGTGAGGTTCAAACCTTAAAATATCACGATCCTTACATGTGCCAGGTTCAGATTCATCACCATTTATAACTAGATAGTGAGGTCTAGAACCAAGTTCTTTTGGGGCAAAAGACCATTTAAGACCCGTAGGAAATCCAGCACCACCTCTTCCTCTTAATTCCGATGATTTAACTTCTTCTATAATCCATTCTCTACCTTTTTTAATTATTTCAGCAGTATCTACCCAGTCGCCTCTATTTTTTGAAGACTCAACATCTGAACCTTTGTCATTATATAGGTTTTGAAATATTCTATCTTTATCGTTAAGCATTTTTTAAATCCAAAAGTGTTTTTCTGTTATTTTCAGGTTCATTATTAACTCTTCCTCTATAAGATCCTGGCTTTGGCGTCTTACCATCAAGTATCTCATCTAAAATTTTTAAAGTTTTTTCTTTATCGAGGTCTTCATAATAGTCATCATTAATTTGCATCATTGGGGCATTAACGCATGCACCCAAACATTCAACTTCCATCCATGAGCATGATTTATCAGTAGATAATTCATTTTCATTTTCTGAAATTTTTTCTTTGCATGCTTCAACAAGTTTATATGCTCCTCTGATCATGCATGGTGTAGTTGTACAAACTTGGATAAAGTGTTTTCCAACTGGTGATAGGTTGTACATTGTGTAAAAAGTGGCCACCTCATAAACTTTTATATAAGGCATATCTAAAAACTTTCCGATATATTTCATTGCTGCAAGTGGTATCCAGTTATCATTTTGTTTTTGAGCGATATATAGTAATGCCATTACAGCGCTTTGTTGTTTTCCTTCTGGATATTTGGAAATCATTTCTTTTGCTGCAGCTAGACTATCTGCTGTGAATTCAAATTTTTCTGGTTGTTCTTTTGCAGGTTTTCTTAAACTCATTATCTGTCAACCTCTCCAAAAACAATATCTAACGAACCTAAAACAGCAGGTACATCAGCAAGCATATGTCCTTTAATCAAATAATCCATTGCTTGTAGGTGAGAAAAGCCAGGAGCTCTAATTTTACATTTGTAAGGTTTGCTGGTTCCATCAGAGATTAAATAAACACCAAATTCACCTTTTGGTGCTTCAACAGCTGTATAAATTTCATCTTTATCAACACGATAACCTTCAGTGAATAATTTAAAGTGATGAATTAAAGCTTCCATTGATTGTTTAATATCTTTTTTGGGTGGAGGACTAATTTTTCCATCTAATGATTTAATTGGTCCTTTTTCCATTTTACTTAAGCATTGTTTGATTATTGAAACACTTTCTCTCATTTCTTCAATTCTACATAAATATCTATCAAAACAGTCTCCATTTTTTCCTACTGGAATTTTAAATTCTAGTTGTTCATAACAGTCATAAGGTTGAGATTTTCTTAGATCCCAAGGAACTCCAGAACCTCTAATCATAACACCACTAAAAGAATAATCTAACGCATCTTCCTTGGTTACAATTCCTATATCAACATTTCGTTGTTTAAATATTCTGTTGTCAGTCAATAATGTTTCAAGATCATCTATTATCTTAGGAAACGACTCACAAAAATTACCTATATCTTCTTCAAGACCCATCGGTAAATCTTGATGAACACCACCCGCTCTGAAGTAATTGGCATGTAGTCTTGAACCAGATGCTCTTTCATAAAATGTCATTAATGTTTCACGTTCTTCAAAACCCCATAGTGATGGAGTTAAAGCACCAACATCAAGAGCTTGAGTTGTAACATTTAATATATGACTTAATATTCTTCCAATTTCACAAAACATCACTCTGATTAATTGGGCTCTAATTGGAACATTTATCTTTAAAATTTTTTCTATAGCTAAAGCAAAAGCATGCTCTTGATTCATTGGGGCAACATAATCAAGTCTGTCAAAATAAGGGACTGCTTGCATATACGTTTTATTTTCTATTAGTTTTTCTGTTCCCCGGTGTAGAAGGCCAATATGTGGGTCAGCCTTTTCAACAACCTCTCCATCCAATTCTAAAATTAATCTTAACACACCATGAGCTGCGGGGTGCTGAGGTCCAAAATTTAGATTTAATGTTTTAATTTTTTTTGTCATTTTCAAGGTCAGTTTGATCTTTAATATATTTTGTTCCTTCCCAAGGGCTTTCGTAATCAAAATTTCTATAATTTTGTTCTAACTTAACTGGTTCACTAATAACTTTCTTTTGATCTTCGCTATATCTAACTTCAGTATGACCAGTTAAAGGAAAATCTTTTCTTAAGGGGTGTCCTTCAAAGCCATAATCAGTAAGTATTCTTCTCATATCTGGATGGTCTTTAAACTTAACTCCATACATATCAAAAACTTCTCTCTCCATCCAATTTGCTGCAGGATAAATGGGTGTTAGTGATGGAATAACTTCATTTTCACTTATTAGGTAACTTAATATAATTCTTTGATTAAATTCATGACTTAAAAACAAATACACAACTTTAAAACGTTGAGCATTTTCAGGGTAATCAACAACTGTAATATCAATTAACTGTCTAAATTTTGTATTCTCATTACTTTTAATAAATAACGTCACATCTATCAAATCTTCATTGTCAATATTAACATATAACTGTTCATGTCTAATCTCAGTTTTTTTAATTTTAGTTGTAAGTTCCGAGTTAATTTTTTTTTCAAGATCAATTAAATTTTGCATATAAATTATCTTTCAAAAGATCCTTTGTTTCTAATTTTTTTTTGTAATTGCAAGATCCCATAAAGTAATGCTTCAGCTGATGGAGGACATCCTGGTACATAAATATCCACTGGTACTATCTTATCACAACCACGTACTACAGAATAAGAGTAGTGATAATAACCACCACCATTTGCGCAACTACCCATAGAAATAACATATCTCGGTTCAGGCATTTGATCATAAACTTTTCTTAATGCTGGTGCCATTTTGTTGGTTAAAGTTCCAGCTACAATCATAACATCAGATTGTCTTGGTGACCCCCTTGGTGCAGCACCAAATCTTTCTAAATCATATCTTGGCATTGCTGTTTGCATCATCTCAACAGCACAGCAAGCTAAACCAAAAGTCATCCAGTGTAATGAACCAGCTCTTGACCAGTTTATTAAATTATCAAGTGAAGTTGTTATAAAACCATTTTTACTAAAGTCTTCAGCAAGTTTTTTAAATTCTTCAGGAATTTCTTTGTTTTTATTTTCTAAGTTCATAATCTAAAATTTTATTCCCAGTCTAGTGCACCTTTTTTCCATTCATAAATAAATCCAACCGTAAGAATAAATAAAAATATCATCATTGAAGTAAAGCCAAGACCTCCAATATTGCCCAATGATATTGCCCAGGGAAAAAGGAAAGCTATCTCTAAATCAAAGATTATAAATAGAATTGCCACTAAATAAAACCTTACATCAAATTCCATTCTTGAATCTTCAAAGGGTTCAAAACCACATTCATACGCAGATAATTTTTCTGGATCTGGATGTTTTGGTGATAATATTAAGTTTACAACAACAAAAGCACAACTCAGACCAAGTGCAATAATCAAAAATATAATAATTGGTAAGTAATCTTTTAAAAATTCTGAAAGCATTTGAGTCTATATAGCAGTTTTTACCTCTTGTTGAAGGGTACTTACGTCACATTTTTAATAATATAAATGTTAATTAATAGGGAAAAAGTGGCGGGAGTGAAGGGACTCGAACCCTCGACCTATCGCGTGACAGGCGATCGCTCTAACCAACTGAGCTACACCCCCACTTTAGTTGTTTTGGTGGGCAGTAAAGGACTCGAACCTTTGACCCCCTCGGTGTAAACGAGATGCTCTACCAACTGAGCTAACCGCCCAAAACAAGCGCTACTATTACATCAAGGAATAGATAATGTAAATTGGTAATTATTGAATACTGGCTTGAGATTTATCATTAGATTGAGAAATTTTCTCAACCTCGACCCACTCAACTCTTTTTAATTCTTTTGTTAAAGCTATTTTTAATACTTCGTCAGCATGCTCAACAGGAGTAATTTTTATATCATCAATAATTTTCTTAGGCATATCAACAAGATCTTTTTCATTTTCCTTCGGAATTATAACTTGTTTTATCCCAGCTCTGTGTGCTGCTAATAGTTTTTCTTTTAATCCACCAATTGGCAATACTTGACCTGTTAATGTTACCTCGCCTGTCATTGCAACATCTCTTCTGACGGGGTTATTTGTGATTGCAGAAACTATTGAAGTGACCATACCAATACCTGCTGAGGGTCCATCTTTAGGAGTAGCTCCTTCTGGAACATGAATATGAAAATCCTTTTTTTCAAATAAAGGAGGAATGATTCCATAATCTAAACTTTTTGATCTAATAAAAGATTTTGCAGCTTTGATAGACTCTTGCATAACCTCACCTAATTTTCCTGTAATTTGCATTCTGCCTTTTCCTGGCATTATAACAGTTTCAATTTTAAGAATTTCCCCACCGTATTCAGTCCAAGCTAAACCAGTAACAACACCGATTTTATCTTTACTTTCAAGTTCACCAAATTTAAATTTTTGAATTCCTAAATAGTCTGGTAAATTTTTTAAATCAATTTTAACTTCTTTCTCTTCTCCAGAAACTACTTTCTTAACAACTTTTCTAGCTACTTTTGAAATTTCTCTTTCTAGGTTTCTTACACCAGACTCTTTTGTATAGCTTTGGATAATTTCTTTAATTATATCCTCAGATAAAGTCATTTCATTTTCTTTAACTCCATTATCTTTAACTTGTTTGGGTAGTAGATACTTATTTGCAATATTAATTTTTTCATCTTCTGTATAACCAGCTAATCTAATGACTTCCATTCTATCTAATAACGGTGGTAAAATATTCAAAGTGTTAGCTGTGGTAACAAACATGACATCAGATAAATCATAATCAACTTCTAGATAATGATCATTAAATGTTGTGTTTTGTTCTGGATCTAATGCTTCTAACAAAGCAGAAGATGGATCTCCTCTATAATCATTTCCAATTTTATCTATTTCATCAAGAAGAATAAGTGGATTTTTTGTACCTGCTTTTTTCATCATTTGAATAATTTTACCAGGTAAAGAACCTATATAAGTTCTTCTGTGTCCTCTTATTTCCGCTTCATCTCTCATACCACCAACAGAAACTCTTACAAATTCTCTGTTAGTAGCTTTTGCAATTGATTTTCCTAATGATGTTTTACCAACCCCTGGAGGACCAACTAAACATAAAATTGGACCTTTAATTTTTTCCATTCTTTTTTGGACTGCTAAAAATTCAATAATTCTTTCTTTAACTTTTTCTAAACCAAAATGATCTGCATCAAGAACTGCAAGTGCTTTTTTCAGATCAATATCAACTTGGCTTTTTTTATACCAAGGTAGATCTGTCATCCAATCAAGATAATTTCTGATAACAGTAGCCTCAGCAGACATTGGGCTCATATTTTTTAACTTTTTAAGCTCAGCCATACATTTCTTCTCAACATCTTTTGGCATTTTTGCTTTAATAATTAATTTATTCAAACTTGAAGTTTCATCTTTTCCATCTTCGATTTCACCCAATTCCTTTTGAATAGCTTTAAGTTGTTCATTTAAATAATATTCTCTTTGAGTTTTCTCCATTTGAGTTTTAACTCTTCCTCTAATTCTTTTTTCAACTCCAATAATACTGGTTTCATTCTCCATTATTTTAATTATAGAATTAAGTCTTTTCTTAACATCTATAGTTTCAAATATTTGTTGCTTCTCTGAAATTGTAGCTGTTAGGTGAGATGCGATATTATCAGCAATGTGTGATGCATTAGTTAACTTTTTAATATTATTAATCGTTTCACTTGATACTTTTTTATTAATTGAAGTTAGTTTTTCTAATCTTCTTACAGCAGTCATTGCTAGTGGTATTAAGTCTTCATCTTTAGTTACTACATCATGGTGATGAGCATATTCACAAATAATAAATTTCTCATTATCTTTAAAATCTAAAATTTTTACTCTTTTGCTTCCTTCAACTAAAACTTTTACTGTACCGTCTGGTAATTTTAATAACTGAAGAATATTACCTTCACAACCATACATGAAAACATCAGTTTTTTTAGGGTCATCTATTTCTGAATTTTTTTGGGTAACTAGAACAATTTTTTTGTCCTTTTTCATAACTTCATTTAAAGCGGCAATAGATTTATCTCTACCAACAAATAATGGAACTACCATATTTGGAAATACAACAATATCTCTTAACGGTAATAAAGGTCGTTCAATTTTTACATCCATCATCTAAATATGGATATTAAATATGATATTGCAATAGCTATTTATTACTTATTAACGTGAAATTAGGCAGCAGAAGTTTTGTCAGTCTTTGTTTTGCTACTATTTTTTGAATGAACTATGATTGGTTGAGATAGTCCTTTGGCCGCACTAGCGTCTACAATAACTTCCTCCACATTGTCTTGACTTGGAAGATCGTACATTGTTTTTAATAAAATATTTTCTAAGATTGATCTAAGGCCTCTAGCCCCAGTTTTCTTATTAATTGCTTTTTGTGCAATCTCTTTGATCGCATTTTCTTTAAAACTTAACTTAGCTCCATCTAATTTAAATAATTCTTGGTATTGTTTAATTAGCGAGTTTTTTGGTTCTTGTAGTATTTTAACTAGAGATTTTTCATCAAGATCTTCTAATGTAGCTATCATTGGAAGTCTTCCAATAAATTCTGGGATTAAGCCATACTTTAACAAATCTTCAGGTTCTAAAGTTTTCATCCACTCACCTGTTTTTTTATCATCTGTTTTTTTTACATTTGCACCAAATCCTATTGATGTACCCTTATCTCTTTGAGATATTATTTTATCTAAGCCAGCAAATGCTCCACCACAAATAAACAAAATATTTGTTGTGTCTACTTGTAAAAATTCTTGTTGTGGATGCTTTCTGCCACCTTGAGGTGGAACGCTTGCCACTGTCCCTTCCATAATTTTTAATAGAGCTTGTTGCACACCTTCTCCAGACACGTCTCTAGTAATAGAAGGGTTTTCTGACTTTCTGCTAATCTTATCAACTTCGTCGATGTATACAATTCCACGTTGTGCTTTTTCAACGTTGTAATCAGCAGCTTGTAATAATTTTAAAATTATATTTTCAACATCTTCACCAACATAACCTGCTTCTGTTAAAGTGGTTGCATCTGCCATTGTGAAAGGAACGTCAAGGATTCTTGCTAGAGTTTGAGCTAATAAAGTTTTTCCACAACCAGTTGGACCAACTAAAAGAATATTTGATTTTGAAAGTTCAACTGTTTTGCTGGTTTTAGTCTCATAATTAAGTCTCTTATAATGATTATGAACAGCAACTGATAAAACTTTTTTTGCGTGAGGCTGCCCAATAACATAATCATCTAATACAGCACAAATTTCTTTAGGCGGTGGTAACCCATCTTGATGTTTAACAAATGTGTCTTTACTTTCTTCTTTGATGATATCCATGCAGAGTTCAACGCATTCATCACATATAAATACGGTTGGACCTGCAATAAGTTTTCTAACTTCATGTTGGCTCTTTCCACAAAAAGAACAGTAAAGAATATTTTTATTATTTGTTGTCATATAATTTATAAACGAATCAGTATAGTTACTTTAATATAGAAGACTCATACTAATCAAGTATCAGTTTAAAGGGGTGTCAAGATGTTGTGTATTAAGATCTATTTTCAACTACTTCATCTATCAAACCAAACTCTTTTGCTGTATCTGGAGTCATAAAGTTATCACGTTCTAGTGCTTTCTTCACATCATCAACAGATTTTCCAGTATGTTTTGAATAAATCTCATTAAGTCTTTTTTTCAAGGCTAAAACTTCGTTAGCATGAATTTCAATATCTGTAGCTTGTCCTTGAAAACCAGCAGAAGGTTGGTGAACCATAATTCTAGAATTTGGCAAAGAAAATCTTTTACCTTTTTTACCTGCAGCTAATAAAAATGAACCCATTGATGCAGCTTGACCAATACATAATGTTGAAATATCTGGTTTAATGTATTGCATAGTATCATAAATTCCAAGACCTGCTGTCACTAGTCCTCCAGGACTATTGATATATAAATTGATTTCTTTTTTTGGATCCTCAGACTCTAAAAACAAAAGTTGAGCTGTAACTAAAGATGCTACGTTATCATTTATTGGTCCTACCAAAAAAATAATTCTCTCTTTGAGAAGTCTTGAATAAATATCATAAGCTCTCTCACCTTTATTTGATTGTTCAACAACCATAGGTACAAGAGTATTCATTTGATCTAATAAATTTGTTGTCATAAGTTGATTCTCTTACTTATACAACTTGTGATTACTTTTTACTAACTTTTTTTGTTGAAGGTTTTTTAGATGCTGAGGGTTTTGATTTTTTTTCAATTTTAGTAGATTTTGAAGCTTTTTTTTCCTCAGGATGATCGTGGTCATGATTGTGGTCATGTTCATGATTATGATCTTGTTTTTGATGTTCCTTTAAAATTTTTTCTGCTTCTTCTTTGCTAATTTCTTTTTTAGATGGTTTTGCTTTAGTTTTAATTAAATCGATAATTTTTTCTTCATACACGGTTCCTCTTAAGCTAGCTAATGCTGATGGATTTTTTTGATAAAATTCCATAACCATCTTTTCTTGGCCAGGCATCATTCTAAGTTGTTTTTGAACTTCAGCTTGAACTTCTTGTTCGGTTACTTTGATTTTATTTTGTTCACCGAATTCATTTAATATCAACCCAACTTTAATTCTTTTTTTAGCGATTTCCTCAAAATTTTTTCTACTTTTTTTAGAATCTTCTTCAGTCATACCTTGAGATAAAATCTTAACTTCTTCTTCAATTAAGTTTTCCGGAATTTCATCTACTTTAAAATTTTCAATTTCTTTTAAGATTTGAGTTTTTGCCAATTTATCTAGAGAATTTTTATATTCATCATTAATTTGTTTACTAACTAATACTTTTAAATCGGCAAGATCTTTTGCACCTAAGTTTTTAGCAAAAACATCATCTATTTTTACTTCCTCTGATTTTTTTACTTCTGTAATTTTACAAATAAAATTAGCTTTCTTATTTGCGTATTCTTTTTGTGGATAATTTTCAGGCAGAGTAACGTCAACAGATTTTTCATCATTTTTTTTAACGCCGATAAGCTGCTTATCAAAGCCTTTAATAAATAAGTCCTTACCTAGAATTAATTGTGTATTTTTTCCTTCACCACCAGTAAAATCTTTTCCATCAATCGTCGCTTTGTAGTCAAAAATAACTAAATTTTCCTCTACTGCTTTAACATCTGCTGCAACTTCTTTAAAATTGTTCTGACTTTTGGCTATTTCTTTAATTCTTTTATCTGTTTCGTTTGTGTCAATTTTAACTGAATATTCATCAAATTTAATATTTTCAACAGACTTTAACTCTACCTTTGGAAGTTCTGTTATCGACATTACATATTCTAAATCTTTATCTTCACCATAGGTTTTAAGATCGAGCTTTGGTTGTCCAGCTGGTTTAATTTTATTATCTTCTAAAGCTTTAACTGATGTATCTTTAAGAACTTTATCTAGCACTTCACTAAAAATTGCTTGGCCAAATTGTCTTTTTAAAACTTCTTTAGGCACCTTGCCAGGTCTAAAACCTTTTAAGTTAACAGTTTTTTTAATTTCTTCATATTTTTCATCCATATAAGAATTCATAGTTTCTTTATCTATGAAAACTTTAATGTCTTTATTTAAACCTTTTTTATTTTCTACTGTAACTTTCATAATTTTTTAAGCTTGTTGGTAGGCGAAAAAGGACTCGAACCTTCACATCTTGCGATACTGGTTCCTAAGACCAGCGCGTCTACCAATTCCGCCATTCGCCCACAATTCTTGTGGCTTTATATAGGATAGTTTCTATTTGTCCAATGACAATAATAATGAAATATATTAATAATCAATTATATTTACTAGTAATTTAAAAAAAATGATTATTTCTCCATGTATAAGCATATGTAAAACAGATCCTCAAACAGGATATTGTTATGGATGTGCAAGAAATAATGAGGAAAAAAAAATGTGGAAAAAGCAAGAAACTACAGAAGAATGGAAAAAATCAAACTTAACAATCATTCAAACACGTCTGAGTGGCTGGCAATTAGAGAGTTTTAAAGAATCTTATGATCATAAGATTGAAAATGGAATTTCACTTTATAAAAAGAATTTAAATAATGAGTAAATCTACTTTAGCTATATTAATTTATGTTGCAGGGTTAATCTTTGGAGCATTGGTTTTAAATATATGGAGTGCAGAAACTGGACCCAAAGCTTTTATAGGGATAATTTGGACAGCAATTTTATTAATTGCACTTTTTTATGCTGACAAGCATGAAAAAAAATAAATATAAAAACATTAATTAAGATTAAAACAGTAATAAATAGAGAGACAGGTATCTCCAAAATTTAAAAATTAATAAGTGGGAGTTTTTATAAAAAAAATTAAGTTTTTTTATTTTTCTTATTAACTTTACTTGTAAAATTTATTTTTTTTGAACCAAATCTGCTATTAGTTATATTACTTCTATGTTTAGCGTAGGCTTGCTTTTGTGCTAACTTCATTGCTTTTTTTGATGACATTTTAAATAGTTTATATTTTTTAAAAATTTTGTCGAGCAAGAACATCAAAATTTTTATCTGAAATGATTATCTCTCCAGAAGAAGGTGAAATATTTAGTACTTCTTGAATTGTTACATAATGTGTAACTAACACCAAATTGTTATCACCGTTCCATTCGTTAATATATTTTTTTAAATCATAAATTTGTTTATTTTTATTACTTGCAAATTTTGCACTGAAAAATGAATTTAAAAAACTTTTTGTTTCATATTTATCAAAAGCATGTTGAGCTGTTTGTTTGCACCTACACCACTCACTTGATAACACCTTATCAATTTTAATATTATTTTCTGAAAAAAACTTCCCAATGTTTTTAGATTGTTCAATACCCTCTATACTTAAATTTCGTTGAGTTTCACATTTTAATATATCAAAATCTAACGGATCACCTCCACCTGGTGCAATTGCATGTCTTATAAATATTAATTTTTTACCTTCTTTTAACAAACTTTGTATTTCATCATTTGAATTTGCTTTTACTGAAATATTGAAAGATAAAAGTATTAATAAAAAAAATTTTATAAATTTCATATATGAGTATAAAATTCAAAAAATTAAATAATTCAATAGTTAAATGTAAAAGTTGTCCTAGGTTAATTGCATTTAGTAAAAAAATTTCTATAGAAAAAAGAAAACAAAATATGAAAGATACTTATTGGGCTAAACCAGTTACGGGATTTGGTGATATTAAAGCTAAATTATTAATTGTAGGTCTGGCGCCTGCAGCTCACGGAGGTACTAGGACAGGCAGAGCGTTCACTGGAGATAAATCTGGAGATTTTCTATTTAACTGTTTATTTAAAGCTAACATATCGAATATATCAACTTCTAAGCATATTGATGATGGTTTAAAATTAAATAAAACCTATATTACAAATATTCTTAAATGTGTCCCTCCAGAAGATAAACCTTTAAAAAATGAATTATCCAACTGTTCAACATTTTTTAAAAATGAATTGACCTTATTAAAAAATTTAAAAGTTGTTATAGCATTAGGCAAAGTTTCATTTGATAATTGTATAGAATTTTATAAAAAAAATTATCATTTTGATAAAAAATTAATCTTCATTCACGGTGTAAAATATTTATTACCTGATAATAAAATTCTAATTCCTAGTTATCACCCTAGTCCAAGAAATGTTAATAGAAAAATAATTAATACACAAAAAATGGTAAGCTTGTTAAAGAAGGCTAAGAAAATTATTTAATTTTTATACTATCGCAAAAATAAGGTTTAAAAACTTTAAAAATGTCCTCTGGAACTTTTATAGGTTTTCCATTTTTATCTACAAAAACTAAATGTACTTTTGCCTCAACAATTAATTCGTCATCTCTAGAAATAAATTGTGACATAAAAAAAGAAGTCTTTGTAATAGATTTAACAAAGGATCTAATTTTTAACTCATCTTCAAGATAGGAGGGTTTTTTGTACTCAATGTTACAAGATTTAACAACAATTAAAGCTCCATAATCTTCTTTAATTTTTTTATTATTAAATCCGATTGTAAACAATGCTTCTGTTCTTGCTCTTTCAAGAAACCTCAAATAGTTCGCATAATAAACAACACCACCAGCATCAGTGTCTTCATAATAAACCTTTATATTGTGAAAAAAATTTTCGTGCATGAATTTATACTATCAAAAATAAATATTTTTAGCATCAAACTAAGATATAATATAACAATGAAAGTTTATATTATTTGGCTTTTAGGTGTAATTGCTTGGAATTATTTGGTCCCTAATGCTGCACCCATTGAAGATGTAATTGTTGCAGTACTTTTATCTTTTTTAAGTATTGGTCTTAAAAAAGTATTTAAATAATCTTATTCAGCTGAAAAATAAATATCTTGATAATAAGAGATAGCTTTTAATTTCGAATTATCAGTGTCAGTCATTATAGCTATACCTGAAATTTCTGTAACATCAATTTCATGAAGTTTCTTAAAATCTTTTTGCACATTTGCTTTAACAGTAACCCATGTATTTTTGTTATTTTTTGTAGTTGAGAGAACATAGTCAATAGATTTTTTTGTATATGGACTTGGCCAATATTTTCCAACATCATTATTACTTGAAAAAACATAATTAATTGCCCTGTTAGATAATGGTGTAGAACCTGTTTTTTTTATTACAAAAACTCTAGCAGCATAATCGTGCCCTTTTTTACTATTTTCAATAATTCCAGATAAATCTTTCTCAACTTTCCATGTAATATTAATAATAGGAGTTTTATTAAGATCAATTCTAATTTCTTTTCCCAAGCCTGACCCAACACCTTCAGCCTCTGCTCTTATAAAGTTACCATTTTCGTTAGACCCAACAGCCCAGCTGGTCTCTCCTTTAACTTTTTTAACTTTTAATGTATTTAGCTCATCGTTAGTAAAATCAAAAACATAAACATTTTCAGCTAACAAAGGTTTTGTTATTAAAAATAAATATCCTAATAATATTAAAAAAAATTTCATCAGTCTGAGGGTATATCTAAATTTAATTTTAAAACAATATTTGAACACACTTTAAGCATTAAATTATCAATATTGGATACTATATAAATAGAATGAAATTAATTTCTATATTTGTTTTATTAATATATTGGTCCATAATTCTACTGGCACCAGTTATTTCTAAAGAAAGTAAGTCTCTTAATGTTGATTCTAAAGTGCTAGTTAGTAAGTAGAACGACCACCACTAATATCAAAAACAGCTGCTGTTGAAAATGAGTTTTCTTCTGAAGCTAGCCAACAAATTAATGAAGTAAACTCTTCTATCTCTAAAAATCTACCTCTAGGAACCTTGGAAAGCATTCTGGCAACATGTTCTTTTGACATTTGGTCTAATATTCTTGTTTTAGCTCCTGCTGGAGTGACAGCATTTACAGCTATATTCTTATCAGCCAATTCTTTTCCTAACGATTTTGTTAAACCAATAACACCCGCTTTTGCTGAGCTATAAGCGCTTGCATTTGCATTACCATCTTTTCCGGCAACCGAAGCAACATTAACTATTCTACCATAATCATTTTTAATCATGTAAGGCACCACACATTTACAACAGTTAAATGTACCCATTAAGTTAATTTCTATTATTTTATTCCATTCAGCTACATCGTAATCCCAAAGTGAAGACGTAGACCCAGTAATACCCGCATTATTAATTAAAATATCAATATTTGAAGATTTTGCTATTTCATCAACTGTATCTTTAACATTTTTGAAAACAGATACATCAACAACATTATATGAAAGATTTGGATCATTCACAGCTTTAACAGCTTTTTTTAATTCTTCTTCATCGATGTCCCAGATAATTGCTTTTGTTCCTGACTTTAAAAACCTTTTAGCAATATCTAAACCAAAACCTTGTGCTCCACCTGTGATAATTGCTGTTTTATTTTTTAAATCAAACTGATGCATGAAATTATTTACTTGTTAATAAATTGTATGTCAATGAAGAGATAAGAGCACCAATTAACCAAGAGTAAGAATTAAAATTCATTAAACTTTCATTCCAAATTGTTGAAGCAGCAAAAATAAAACCTAGGGTTATAGAGTATACGGCTTTTATATGCCATCCATTAGTGTAAAAGTAAACTCCATCAGGTTCTGCTGAAAATATATCCTTATTATTTAAGTTTGATTTTTTAACTAAATAATAATCTATGATTATAACACCAAAAAGAGGTCCAAAAAATGCAGCAAATGTATCGACAAAAGATAAAATTCCTATCTGACTTAATAATGGTAACCAAAAAATACCAATTATAAATCCAAAAATAATAATTATATAAGAGGAAGTTTTTAGATTAAGTTTACTTGGAAAAAAATTTAACAAAGAATTTTGAGCAGGCACATAATTTGCAATTAGATTAGTAGATGCTGAAGCTACAATAATAAAAAATAAAACTATTACAGTTATAATAGTGTTATCTAAAGTTCCTATAATATCTGTAGGATTTGTAAGTATCTTTCCAATTTCCTCAAGTTTCTGATGAAAAATTACATCAGCCCCGACAACTATAAATACAGCAAAAAATGAAAATATAATAAGATTTAAAAATAAACTCAAATTACCTTTTTTTAATTCCTCTTCATCTTTAACGTAACGGGCAAAGTCTCCAAAATTTACAAGAATAATTGAAAAGTAAGCAAATACTATTCCAACTACAGTAATCAAGGGAGCAATATTACTCTTAAGAAATATATTGCTATAAGTAAAAATGTCAGCAAATGATCTTGAAACCTCCTTAACATCTAAGAGAAGTACAACAAAAAAAAATAATAGCATCCCTGTGTAAACTGTTATTGCTGAATAATTAATAATTAGCTTATTAAATTTATGACTTTTACTGAATAAAAAAGATTGTAATAGAATTGCTATTAAAAAAGCAGCCCAATCAATAATGTTAAGACCTGAAACAAAAATTAAAAAAATATCATGCTGAAGGAAAGTATTATCAACCGAAAAGAAAAATATTCGAATTAAATAACTAAATGCTTTTGATAAAAAATATGTTTGAATTCCAAACATGAAGATACCAACAAGACCTCTTATTAAAGAAAAATATTTTGCCCCAAACACACCCAATGAAGTCCTTAAGATAACGGGAAATGGAAGACCATATTTTTGAGAGGGTTTTCCTATCAAGTTAGCTAAAAAATAAACTAGAAGAGAACCAATTAAACTTCCTAAAAAAACAACTGCAATGTTTAAGTCATAAACAAGATACAATGATGCTATTAAGGAAAAAGCAATAACACTTTGTATATTAATGCCCCAAAAGCAAAAAATATCCTTCCAATTCCAAGTTTTATCATTTGGGTTAACTGACACTAATTCCCAGTTAATAAGATTAATTTTATTTTTACGCTGAATCACTAATAAATAATAAACTAATAAGTTAAAATGGAATATCTTTTTTTTTCATTTGTAATAGTATTTTGGATCTAATGCTCTTTCTTAAAAAAAATATTGGTTACTTGGCAATGTTTCTTGCTGTAATTGGTTTTGGCTCAGGTCCTCCGTTTGTAAAACTTGCTCTAGAAGAATTTCAAATTGTTGATTTACTAGCTGTAAGGTTTGCAATTGCTTTTTTGCTTATGTTAACTTTTGCTTTAATAATGAGAGTTGACTTGTCAATTAAAAAAATAGGTCTAGCACCTTTCTTGATGGGTTTGCTAAACCCTTTTCTTGTAACATTAGCATTCCATGTAGGTTTAATGCTTACGTCGCCTATTAATGGTGTTGCTATTATAAGTACAATGCCAATCATGCAACCTTTTGTTGCTAAAATATTTTTAAATGAAAAAATTGAGATAAAGGTTTTAATAGGAGCTTTTATAACAATTATTGGAACTTATATCCTCTTATCAAGTCAAACTATTATTGGTCAGGGAAATTATATTGGGGACTTTATTATTTTTGCAGGAATGACTTTGGCTTCAATTAATGAAGTTATTGGTAGAAAAAAAATGCAAACTAATGTTAACCAGCTAGGTGTAAATACTTACCAATATTTTACTGGTTTCATTTTATCATTTTTAATATTATTTATTATTTGGCCTAACTCTACCTTTGGATATTCATTTCATTTAGAATTTACACCATCAGTAATAGCTGCAATCACTTTATCTTTTATAACTTTTGGTTCTTATTTATTTTATAATTATGCCTTGAGAAGGGTTCCAATAGGAAGAATTAGTCTTATGTATCCTTTAACAGGGCCCATAGGAGCTTTATCTGCCTGGGTAGTAATTGATGCAGAAATTACTTTAAAGATATTTATTTCATTGGGAATTATTTTAGTTGGAACTGTAATTCCTTATATAAATAAAAAATAAACTCTTAAGGGTACATTACACTAGGTAACCAAAGTGCAATTTGAGGAAATGCGATGATCAAAATTAAACCTAAAAGCTGTATTCCCATAAACTGCATCATACCAAGATAAATATCTTTAAGTTCCCATTCTGGCACAACACCTTTTAAAAAATACGCAGATAGAGCTACAGGTGGAGATAACCAGGCGGTCTGTAAATTCACAGCTACAAGTATTGCAAACCAAGTCAAGTTGAAGTCTAATTCTTTAATCAATGGAACAAATATTGGTAATACAATAAGAACTATTGGTACCCACTCTAAAGGCCAACCTAACAAGAAAATTACTGCCATTAGTATAGCTAAAATAACATATCTGTTAACTTCTAAGTTTAATAAAAATTCAGTTAATAAAGATGGTGTTCCTAATTTTGAAAAAACTGCTCCAAAGAAATTCGATGCAGCAACTAAAAACATTATCAATGCAGTAATCTCTAAAGTTTTAATTAAAGAATTTTTTAAAGTTTTTAAAGTTAATTTTTTATATGCTAAAGCAAGTAACAAAGATCCAATAGCTCCAATACCGGCACCTTCAGTAGGTGTTGCTAAACCAAATAATATGCTACCTAGAGCAAAAAATACTAATCCCGCAGGCGGTACTAACCCTAAAAAGAATTCTACCCAAACTTTACCCATACTTTTTGGTTGCATACTTTTTGGTAAAATTGGACCAAGTTTTGGATCAAAATAACATCTAACAGTGGTGTAAAGAGCATAAAGAACTGCCAACATTATTCCTGGAATTATTGCTGCAGCAAATAAATCTGTTACTGGGATTTCTAAAACAGGCCCCATTACCACTAACATAATGCTTGGTGGAATTAAAATTCCAAGAGTTCCTCCGGCACATATTAAGCCTGCAGATAATCTAGTATCGTATCCAGATTTAATCATAGTTTTACCTGCCATGATTCCAAGGATTGTTACTGATGCCCCAACTATTCCTGTTGCAGCAGCAAAAATTGTAGACACAAACATAACTGCATAAAATAATGCACCCCTTGTTCTAGATAGCATTAATTGTATGGCTGAAAATAGTCTTTCCATAAGACCTGCAGATTCCATTAATATGCCCATAAATATAAAGAGTGGGACGGCAACCAGCGTACTTTCCGTCATAATCATATTAAACTGTAGGGTCATTAAATAAAAAACTAACTTTCCAAAACCCCAATAACCAAACACAAGACCTAAAAATATTAATGTAAATGAAATAGGAAAACCAATAAAGATAGCAAATAGCATTACTCCTATCATTATTGCTCCAATTAATTCTTGTGAAAAAATTTCCATTATGGCCATCTACCTTTCACAAACGCATAATATGTTTTAAATAATTCTGATATCCCTTGAATTAATAACAAAAAAGCTCCAATTGGCATGCAGCTTTTTAATGGCCACATTACTGGCATCCAAGTAGTATCCATTGCTCTTTGAATTCTAACTTTTCCATCTAAGCATTCTGCTAAAATAGATCTCCCACATATAGAAGTATAAGCATAATCAAAACTTACCCAAAAGAAGACTATGAAACCTGGAAAGAAGAATAATAAATATAAGAATAGATCTACTTTTGCTTGAGTTTTAACATTCCAATTTCTATATAAAAAATCAGCTCTTATATGAATACCTTTTGATAATGCGTAACCAGCACCCAACATAAAAAATGCTCCTGCAATCATTCTGGTTACATCATAAGCCCAAAGAGTTGGTCTATTAAAAAAATGTCTACCAATAACTTCAAAAGTCATTGCAAAAATTAAAGGAATTACCATCCAACAAATTACTTTACCAATTCTCAACATGTTAAGGTCGATAAACTCTATAGTTTTTGCCATCCAAGGAACCATATCCTTGGGCATTTTTAAACTAGTTCGACGTTCTGCTATTAACTCATCAGTAATATCTAGAGTTTCTTTAACACCAGCAGAATGTGATTTTTTTTTGACCATTTTATTGATTGGTAATGTCGATTAAAATTTTTTCTATTTTAAAAAAACGGGAACTTAAAAATATTAAGTCCCCGTTTAAATTATTTATTTACTTTTGCGCTTTTGCAAATGCAGTTCCAATTGATGCATCAGATGTTTCCATTTGAGCAATAAAAGGTACTACGATTTTTGCGTGAGCAGTCATGTGCTGGTAAACTTCATCAAAGAACTTATTTTCTTTTGAGTTCTTTTGAATAGTAGCTTTAGCAGCAGCCATATACTCAACAAAGTAATCAGCTGGTGTATCATGAAGGATAACACCATGCTTAGATGTTAATTCAATTAACGCTTTTCCATTTTCAACAGCTCTGTTAGTGATGTTTCTAGTTATCATCGCTTCAGAAGCAATTTCCATTGCATATTTCTCTTGGTCAGTTAACTTATTATAAACATCCTTGTTAAAGAACACATCTCCATTTACAACGTTTTGGTGTAAGCCTTGAAGGTAGTAATTTTTCAATACCTTTTGGAAACCAAATACTAGATCTGGTTTTGGACAACACCATTCAGCAGCATCGATTGTTCCTTTTTCAAGTGCTGGTAGAATATCTCCACCACCCATTGAAACTGATGCAACACCAATGTCTTTGTATGTTTGACCAGGAATTCCCGGAGGAGTTCTAAATCTGTATTTTCTGAAATCAGCCATACTGTTGATCGGCTCTTTGAACCAACCTAAAGCCTCTGGACCAGAAGATGCCATGATGAAACCTTTTACGTTCATACCCATTTCATCCCATAGTTGATCGTATAAAGCTTTTCCACCGTTATCAAAATACCAAGCTAACCAAGATTTAGTACTTAAACCAATACCACCACCTGCAACTGGCGAACCAAATAACATTGCAGCAGGGTGATAGTTAGACCAGTAATGAGTCCAAGCAGCACCACCATCAACAAGACCCTTGTCAACAGCTTCTAATGTTTCTTTAACACCTACAACTTCTCCAGCTCCTAGAAGTTCAAATTTTAATGAACCACCAGTAAGGCCAGTAACTCTTTCAGCCCACATTCCTACGATTTGCGCATCATAAGAAGTTTTTGGAAAGGTCATTTGTATTTTTAAAGTTTTAGCAGAAGCAGAAGCAATAATAGATACTGCAAATACTAAACTTAAAATCAATGATGTGATTTTTTTCATGTTTATCCCTCTCTGTTTTTTTATTTAGTCTTAATAAATTTGAAATAAACATTATTGTAGGAGAAAAGTAAACTTAAAATAAGTTAAATATAGACGATACAACCTATAATATACTACAATCAATTGAATTGTTTGGTATACTTTTAATACTGTTAAGTAAATTTACAAATATTGTTTTTTATTTATTTCCTTTTGGATCAAATGGATAATTCCAAGCATCACCACCAATCATTTTAGATATACCTGAATAGTCAGTGTCACTATCACCCTCATCACAGAATTTTGAAAAAATTTCTAAAGCAGCTTTACCTAATGGTGTAGAGGCATCTACAGACTGAGCGGCATCCATGGCTAGCCTTAAATCCTTTCTCATCATTGATGCTGTAAAACCTGGTCGGTATTTATTATTTGAAGGAACTCCATCAGTAAGATTTGGTAAAGGTGTATAATTAGTCATAGCCCAATTATTTCCTGAAGCTGCTTTTATTATTTCATGAACCTTTTTAATATCCATTTTTAATCTTTTAGCTAACATTAAAGATTCAGATGCTGCTATCATAGAAATTCCTAAAGACATATTGTTGCAAATTTTTACACCTACTCCACTTCCTTGAACACCTGCATGTAAAATTTTTTGTCCCATAATATCAAATAAAGGTTTTGCTAATGCTACAGCTTCATCACTTCCACCAACTAAAAAATTTAATTTTCCAATTCTTGCTCCCATCACACCACCAGTAACTGGTGCATCTATCATTTTAATTCCAAGTTTTTTTGATTCATTACCTAGCTCTAGAGAAGTCTCAATATCAATTGTTGAGCAATCAATTATCAAACATTCTTTTGGAATTTTATTTAATATTCCTTTGTCTCCTAAATAAAGAGATCGAACATGCTTTCCCTCTGGTAGCATAGATATAACAGTACTAGCGCCATCTAATAATTCATCAATAGTGGATACAACGTTTAAACCTGACTCTTTTGCAATTTTTATTACCTCTGGTGAAACATCAAAAGCTTTTACTTCTTTGCCAGCTTTTACTAATTGATCAGCCATAGGGTTTCCCATATTTCCAACACCTATAAATGCAATGTGATTAGTCATCTAAATTTGATTTACCTCTATTAATTAAAACTGTTTTACTTTGTGTAAAGTGGTTAATCATACTATCAAAAGCATATTCTTTACCTAAACCACTCATTTTAATTCCTCCATAAGAAACATTGGCTCTTGGAGCAACGCATTGATTTACCTGAACAAAGCCTGCTTCAATTTCATCTACAAATTGCAATGCTCTAGATAAGTTTTGAGTCCATAAAACGGCTGATAAACCAAAAGGTGTGTCGTTAGCGCTTTTCATAACTTCATCAAAACTCTTAAACGGAATTGCGCAAGCAACAGGGCCAAATACCTCTTCTTGACATACAGGAGATTCTACAGGAACGCCTGACAATAAGGTTGGTTCATAAAAGAAACCTTCCTTATAATCTCCTCCTTTAGGTTGATTGCCACCATGTAAAACCTTTGCAGATGATGTTTTTTTAGCAATGTCCATATAATGTAAGGTTCTTTTGAGTTGTTCATTAGATATTATTGCGCCAATATCAGATTTACTATCAAGTGCATTTCCCATCTTAAGTTTACTTAATTTAGAAACTACACCTTCTAAAACTTTATCATAAATTTTTTCGTGTATATAAACTCTTGATCCTGCGGTGCAAGCCTGTCCTTGACGAGTATACCTCATACCATCAATTACGCCTGGTATTGCTATATCTAAGTCAGCATCACTCATTATAATATTTGGATTTTTTCCACCTAATTCTAATGTAACTGGACATAATTTTGGAGCAGCTTTTATTGCAATAATTTTTCCAACAGAAAACGATCCTGTAAAAGTAACCTTTCTAACTTTAGGATGATCAATTAATGGTTCACCACACTCTTCTCCATAGCCTGAAATTACATTTAAAACTCCAGGAGGAAGTTCTTGTTGTAATATTTCACATAAGAGTAAAGCACAAAGTGGTGCTTGCTCAGCAGTTTTTAACACTACAGTATTTCCCGCTACAATAGCTGGTGCAATTTTTGCAACAGTCAAAAATAAAGGAGCATTCCAAGGAATAATTGCACAAACAACTCCAATTGGATCTTTGGTTGTGTAATGAATTGTATTTGGAATGTTTGGTGGATAATTTTCACCTTTTATTTCTCCTGCAAGTCCAGCAAACATATGAGTTAATTCAATTGATGCTGCTGTCTCCGGTATGGCTTGAGTTCTAAGTGCGTTACCAGTATCTAAAGCTAATAATGTTTCAATTTCATTTTTTCTATCTTCTAATTTTCTAGCAGCAGCCGTCATTATTTTACCACGTTCTCTCGCAGGTACTTTTTTCCATTTTTGAAATGCAGCTTCTGCTGCATCAACCGCTATATTCACATCAACCTTATTGCACTGTGGAGCTTCACCAATATTTTCACCTGTACTTGGATTTAATACGCTAATTTTAGCTTCAGCTTTAGCAGGTGACAATTTTCCATTAATTAAAATTTTATTAGATAATCTTTTTGCATTACCTAGTGCTAGTTCTAAATTATTTTTAAAATCATCACTCATTAATTACTTATTTCACCTTTTCTAGTTTTTGCTGCTAACCATCCACCATCAATTTTTATTTCAGATCCATTTATAAAATCTGCATCATCGCTAGATAGAAAAACAGCTGCACCAGATATATCAGATGGCAAACCCCAACGTCCAACTATAGTTTCTTTGCCCCAAGCTTTACCGTGAGTAGGATCTTCAGCAAATTTTTGATTGAAAGGTGTTGAAATTAACCCAGGACAAATAGTATTTACGTTAATATTTTTCCCAGTTAAATCGACCGCTAAGGCTCTCGTTAAACCTAGTATACCAGATTTTGCAGCAACATAGGCTACTCTATCAGGTCTACCCATAAAACTTGCAATAGATCCAAAATTAATAATTTTTCCTTTACCATTTTTTATCATATGAGGAATAACAGACTTACAGCATAGATATGGTCCGGTTAAGTTTACCGATATCATGTCATCCCATTGCTGTTTTGTATGATCTAGAATATTGTTAATATGTCTTATACCAGCATTATTAACAAGAATATCAATCTTACCAAATTTTTTAATAGCAACATCAGCCATGTTATTTGCACTATCTTCTTCGGCAACATTTGTTTCTACAACAATTGCTTCACCATTATTACCTTGAATTTTTTTAGAAATTTTTTCACCATTTTCAATATCCATTTCAGCTATAACAATTTTTGCTCCCTCACTTGCTAGTCTTACACAAATCTCTGCACCAATTCCTTTTCCACCACCTGTGACTATTGCTATTCTATCTTTTAGTTTCATTGAAATCCTGTTATAAAAATTTTTAATTTTAATTAAGTTATTACTTTTTAAAATATTAATCAAAAGAATTATTAAATATAAAATTTTTTTGGTATTAAAACTAAACTAGTATATTAAACATACCATGGTAAATAAATTAGAAATAAATAAAGATCCATTAAATAATGCTTTAAAATTAATTAGTGGAAAGTGGAAAATTAAGATACTTGAAAAGTTAATTAATAAACCAATAAGATTTGGTAAACTTAAGAAAGATTTAAATACGATAACTGCTCAAATGTTGTCTAAACAATTAAAAGAAATGGAGAATGACACTCTAGTAAAAAGAAAGGTTATTAAATCAAACCCAATAACTGTTGAATATTCTTTAACACAATTTGGCAGCTCTAGCTTACCAATAATTAGAGCTTTAATTAAATGGGGAAGTATTAATAAAAGGAAAATGTCAAGCGTTATTGGAAAAGACCAGGAAAGAGCAATTGATTTATTAAATGATGAAATTAGATTTAAAAACTTACAAAGAAAAAACTTTTATCGATAGAATGATATTACTTATGAGGGCCAAGTTTTTTATTTTCACTCTGCCAAGCTTTAATTCCACCTTTTAAAACCGAAACATTAGTAAAGCCCAAGTCTTCAGAAAATGAATTAGCCAACATTGATGCCGTTTCTCCATCATGACTTATAAAAATCAAATTAACATCTTGAGATTGAGAAGCAGCTAGTGCTCTAATTTTATCCATAACATACACTTGAAATTTACCATTTTTATCAAAAGCTGTTTCTGGGAATGAACCTTTGATAACACCTGTTTTATCCCACTCTTCTTCTGTTCTAATATCAAGTGCCACGGCATTATTTTCAATCATGTCTATTAACTCATCTGATGAAACTGATTTATAACTAGGATCTAAAACGTCAATTACTTCAAATTCAAATATTAGATCTGTATTAGGTGGTATAATATCTCCACCACCCTTTTTTCCATAGGCTAATTCAGCTGGAATTTTAATTTTTCTTTTAGTTCCTTTGGTAGTTCCCATTATTCCTTGTTCAAAACCAGGAATTACCTCTTTCATACTCATTTGTACTACTAAAGGTCTATCTTTACCAATATTTGTATCAAAAACTTTTCCATTTTCAAATGAGCCTGTGTATTCAAGCTGAACCCAAGAATGCTTTATAATCTTTTTTCCCGTACCAGGCTTATCATTAATAATTTCAATTTCAACAGACTGAACGTGAAATGATAAAGATAAAAAAATTGTACATATAAATATTAATATTTTTTTCATTATTTTGTAGTTGTTCAAATATCAGAAATAAATATGCTTTTCTATATATTATTAGATTATTAATAAAAATTAATTTATAAAAATATATATGGATAATTTTGACTACATTATTATTGGAGCTGGATCAGCAGGTTGTGTTCTTGCAAATAGATTATCTGAAAATCCAAAAAACAAAGTCCTTTTAATTGAGGCTGGTGGTAAAGATAATTACCCATGGATTCATATACCAGTAGGATATTTCAAAACTATGCATAACCCCAATGTTGATTGGTGTTATAATACAGAACCGGATGAAACTATGAACAATAGGTCCATAAGGTATCCTAGAGGAAAAACTCTTGGAGGTAGCTCATCAATAAATGGTCTACTTTATGTTAGGGGTCAACACAGAGACTACGATGTTTGGAGGCAGCTAGGAAATAAAGGCTGGAGTTGGGAAGATGTATTACCTTATTTCATCAAAGCTGAAAATCAAGAACGAGGAGAAAGTGAATTTCATGGTGTAGGAGGTCCTTTGTCTGTTTCTGACCAACGAATACAATTGCCTTTATTAAATCAGTTTCAAAAAGCGGCTGAGGAATTTGGAATTCCAAAAACTAAAGATTTTAATACAGGAGACAATCATGGCTGTGGTTATTTTCAAGTAACAGAAAAGGATGGCTTTAGATGTAGTACTGCTGTTGGTTATTTAAACCCAGCTAAGAAAAGACCTAATTTAAAAATAGTTACAAAAGCTCATGTTAAAAAGATTAATTTTGAAAACAAAGTTGCTAAAGAAGTTGAGTATTGGATTGAAAATGAAATATTCACTGTAAGTGCAAATAAAGAAATTGTCTTATCTTCAGGAGCAATAGGTTCTCCACAATTATTACAAGTATCTGGAGTTGGAAATTCAGATAAATTAAAGGAACTAGGAATTGAAATGGTGCATGAATTAAAGGGTGTAGGTGAAAATTTACAAGACCATTTAATGTTTAGACCAATATATAAAATACAAAATATAAAATCTCTTAATAAAAAAATTAATAGTTTATTTGGTAACTTGTTAATTGGATTGGAATATATCTTTAATAGAAGTGGGCCCATGACTATGGGTGCAAGTCAAATGTGTATGTTTGCAAAAAGTGATCCTTCATTAGAGCTGCCTGATTTACAATGGCATGTTCAGCCAATGAGTATGGATACATTGGGAGCTACCAAAAACCATGATTTTCATGGTTTTACTCCAACAGTTTCACAAATTAGACCAACTAGTAGAGGTCATATTAGTATAACAGATAAAGACTCACGAACTTACGCAAAAATAAAAATGAATTATTTGTCGACAGATGAAGATAGAAAAATTGCAGCAGCTGGTCTTAAATTAACAAGAAAAATTGTTTTAGAATCTGAGACATTTAAAAAATTTAGCCCAGAAGAATACCGACCTGGAATTCATTTAACAGAAGATGAAGATATTTTAAAAGCAGCAGCAGATTATGCTCAAACTATTTTTCATCCTGTTGGAACATGTAAAATGGGTCAAGATGATATGGCCGTTGTTGATGATCAGCTAAAAGTTCATGGAATTAAAAATTTAAGAGTAATAGATGCATCAATAATGCCCAATATCACCTCTGGAAACACTAACGCACCCACAATAATGATTGCAGAAAAAGGTGCTGATATGATACTAAGCAGCTGATGTTTGCAGAATTATTCGGGCCTGAACAACTTATAATTTTAGGCCAAATTATATTTATCGATTTAGTATTAGCTGGTGATAATGCCATTATTATTGGAATGGTTGCCTCTAAATTTCCACCCGAACAAAGAAAAAAAGTAATTTTTTGGGGGATAGGTGGTGCAGTAATTTTAAGAATTATCTTAACCATGTTAACTGCTTATTTATTACAAATAACAGGATTAAGATTAATAGGAGGATTGCTTCTTCTTTATATAGTCTACAAACTCTATACAGATGTAATCAAAGGTCAGTCAGGTGATGAAGATATTAAAGTAGATAATTCAAGCTTTATGAAGGCTATATGGACAGTTTTACTTGCTGATTTTACGATGAGTTTGGATAATGTTTTAGGTGTAGCTGGTGCTGCTGGTGATCACTATGTATTATTAATATTTGGTTTAGCTTTATCAATAATTCTTATGGCAACAGCTGCTACTGTAATATCAAGATGGATTAATGAATATAAATGGATAGCCTGGATTGGTTTAATTGCTATACTGGTTGTTGCTATCGAATTAATTTATACTGATTTAAAGTTATTTATTTAAATGTACTTACAAAAAATAAATCTTAAAAACAAATATGCATTAGTTACAGGTGCAGGTAAAGGATTGGGAAGAGCTTGCTCAATTGCTCTTGCTGAAGCTGGAGCTACAATCATTGCTTTAAGCAGAACTCAATCAGATCTTGATAAACTTGAAAAAGAAATAAAAAAGATAAAAGGTAAAGTTATCAAAGTTAATTGTGATGTAATGAATTATGAAGATCTTAAAGAAAAACTAGATAAGATTAAGATTATAGATATTTTAGTTAATAATGCTGGGACAAATATTCCAGAACCTTTTGAAAAAATTAAACAAGAAAACATGAACTACTTAGTAGATTTAAACCTTAAAGCTGCTTTTAATGTTGCTCAATTAGTTGTTAAAAAAATGTTAAAGAATAAAAAAAGAGGTGGATCTATTATTAATATGTCATCTCAACTTGGTCATGTTGGAATGTCTGGTAGAAATGTTTATAATATGACAAAATTTGGTATTGAAGGTTTGACTAAAGGTATGGGTGTTGAGCTTGCAAAAAACAATATTAGAGTAAATACAGTGGCCCCTACTTTTGTAGCAACACCGATGGTTAAAAGATTTTTTAAAAACAAAGAATTTAAAAAACTAGCTTTAGGCAATATTCCTATGGGAAAATTAGCAACAGAAAGTGATGTTGCAACAAGCGTTTGTTTTTTAGCTTCATCCGCTTCATCGATGATTACAGCCACATCAATCCTAGTAGACGGTGGATGGACAGCAAAGTAATATATAGATTACTTTCATTAGTAGCGTTATTTTTTTCAACTCAATCTTTTGCAGTAGAGTTTCAGGGAAAATTCATTCAAGGACATTACATTATTGGAAAAACTGAGCCTGGTTCATCAATTTTTGTAGATAAAAAAAAAGTTAAAGTCACAAAAGATGGTTATTTTGCATTTGGAATTGAAAAAGATAGAAAATTTGACATTACAATTACTGAAAATAATAACAAAATTATAAAAAAAATTAAAAAAAGAAAATATAATATTCAAAAAATTGAAGGCTTACCTAAAAAAAAAGTTACACCACCTGAAGAATTTTATGCAAGAATAAAAAAGGAAAACAAATTAATAGCTGATGCAAGAGAAATTGAAAGTAACTTACAGTTTTTTAAAGAAAAGTTTATTATCCCAGTTGATGATGCAATAATTACTGGTGTTTATGGTAGTCAAAGAATTTTAAATGGCATACCCAAATGGCCTCATTACGGTTTAGATTTTGCTCAAAAAAAAGGCACACCTGTTAAAGCAATGAATAACGGTGTTGTTACTCTGGCTGAAAAAGACTTATTTTATACAGGTGCAACTTTAATATTTGACCATGGTCATGGTGTTTCAACTCTCTACATGCATATGGATGAAATTTTTGTAAATGTAGGTGATCATGTTAAAAAAGGAGATATCATTGCTACAGTTGGTTCCTCTGGTAGGTCAACTGGACCACATCTTGATGTAAGACTTAATTGGTTTGGTACTAGACTAGATCCTGCAACTATATTAAACATTCAATAATGAAAAAAACCATATTAGAAAAAACAGCAGATAAATTAGTTAATGCTTTTGTTAACAATAAAATAATTGCACCACTTCCAATAAAATTTACAAAAACATTAAGTGAAGCTCAAAAGCTAAGAAAATTATGTGAGAGTAAAGTTAAAGATCCAATAATAGGATTTAAAGCTGCAGGGACAGGTATACCTGTCATGAAAAAACTTAAAGAAAAAAAACCTTTCTATGCTGCAATCTTTAAAAAGAATTTTATAAAAAGTGGAAAAAAAGTAAAAATTAATAAATCAACTTTAGGGATAGAACTTGAGGTTTGTTACCTAATTAAGAAAAACTTTTTCTCATCAAAAGGATTAATTACAACGAAAAATATAACAAAACATATTTCTCACATGGCAGCTTGTATTGAGGTTATTGGTTACAGGCAAAAGAAAAAAGGCATTACTAGTTTTGGAGATTTATGTAGTGACTTTGGTGCTAATGTTAAGTTTTTAATTGGGCAAAAGAAAAAATATAAAAAAATTAATATTGGAAATTTAAAGACAAATATTGCTAATAAAAAAATTGGACAAAGCGTTAATGGAAATACAAATACCGTTTATATAAACCCATTAAACTCACTTAGATTTGTTTTGAATGAGTTAAAAAAAGATAAAGTCACTCTTGATAAAGATTTTTATGTATTTACAGGATCGACTGTTGGTGTTGTTCCAATCCTAGGTAAAGGTCTTTATACTGGAAAAGTTGATCAACTAGGTTCAGCTAAAGCTATTATTCATTAATTTTAGATTATCATTTAAAAAACCTTAATAATTAACAATAATTTGGGTTCGTTTTACTAAAAAAAATCTTAATTTAAGGCTACTTGTGCTTAATATTTTTAAAAGTTATAGTTTTTATTATGGCACTTCATTTTAGCAAACAAGAATTTGAGAAAAGAAAACTGGCTACATTAAAATCAATGAAAGAGCATAATCTTGATGCTCTTTTAATGTTTCGTCAAGAATCTATGTTTTGGCTTACAGGCTACGATACCTTTGGTTATGTTTTCTTTCAAACATTAATATTGGACAATAAAGGAGATATTATTCTTTTAACAAGGGCTCCAGATTTAAGACAAGCACAAAATACATCAAACATTGAAGATATAAGAATTTGGGTAGATAAAGACCAGTCTAACCCTACAGATGATCTTAAAATTATTTTAAACGAATTAAATTTAAAAGATAAAAAAATCGGAGTTGAATACGAAGCTTACGGTATGACAGGTCGTAATGCTTTAAGACTTAATAAATCGCTAGAAGGTTATTGTGAGGTAGAAGATCAATCAGAATTAATCACCAAACATAGGGTTGTTAAATCTACTGAAGAAATTGTTTATGTAAAAAAAGCTGCAGAACTTGCGGATCAAGCGCTTGATGAGGCTTGGAAATATGCAAAAGCTGGTGCTAGTGAAGCAAAAATTTTAGCTGAAATGCAAAGAGTTGTTTTAGAGGGTGGCGGTGATTATCCAGCAAATGAATATATTATAGGCTCTGGACACAATGCATTATTATGCAGATATCAATCTGAGAAAAGAATTTTATCAGATACTGATCAGTTAACTATTGAATGGGCTGGAACTTATAAACATTATCACTCTGCAATGTTTAGAACTATTCCTATTGGTAAAGCTGATCCAAAGCATATTAAGATGCATGAGTCTTGTCTTGAGGCTTTGACTAATTGTGCAAAAACTCTAATACCAGGAAAAACTGCGGGAGATGTATTTGATATACATGCTAAAACTTTTGATGATCTTGGGTACAATAAATCAAGAATGAATGCTTGTGGCTATTCATTAGGGACAACCTTCTCACCCAATTGGATGGACTGGCCAATGTTATACACGGGTAATCCTTATGTAATAACTCCTGGTAATGTCTTCTTCATGCACATGATATTGATGGATTCAGATAGTAAACTTGCTATGAATTTAGGTGAGACCTATTTAGTGACAGAGAATGGTAATGAGAGATTAGGTAAGCAAAAGTTGGATTTGGTTGTTCTTTAAATTAAATCATATTGATACTGTCTAGCTTTAACAACATCTTCTGGAAGATCTAACTCCACATCATCTAATCTTATAGATTGATCTTTATTAATATCTTTCTTAACAATTGCTCCATCTGTTAAACCAAGAGGTAAAATTTTTTCATCTTTTGATTTTTTAGAAGTAATTAATTTCCCTCTAGCACAAAAACCACCCTCACCGTCTAATCGCTCACCAATTTTCAAATCTTTTTTGGCATAAGCTGCAACATCTGCATTATAATTTATAGTTTGTCCTGTTGCTTTTTGATCAAGTGCGATTGCATATATTGATTGAGCAAGTTCTAAACCAATATAATGATATGGCCTCCATATAGCTGAATAACTGCCAGATGAATCGGTCACCATTCCATAATCTTTAAAGCAATTTTTGACATATTGATTTTGAGCTTTAATTACTATGTAAACACCCCATCTAAGATCGTTTGGAATATCTTTTTGATTTAAATCAATGCTAGATATCACCTCTACTTGACCTTCATAATCAATTAATCCTCCTTCCACTTTTGGAATTAATTTTTTAGCAATGTCATAAACCCCAACAGGTGGAAAAGTTAATCCATTACTTGGACATTTTAAATTTGATGCATTACTGACTGCACACATTTCAATTGCAGATTTATCTCCACATAAAAAACTATTAAACATTTTAGGATTCATACCAGATTCAATTTCAGCACGTTCTTTACTTAAACCGTAGTGACCCCAAACCGTGTCTGGTGTTGAATATTCAAAATCTGGGTGGTACTTCGTTCCTTTTCCTGCACAAACTACAGAAAAACCGTTTAACTTAGCCCATTCAATCTGTTCCATAATTAATGAAGGTTGATCACCATATGCCATTGAACAAATAACATTGTTTTCTTTTGCAAGATCAGCAAGGTATTTCCCACAAGTAACATCAGCTTCAACATTTACTAATATGATGTGTTTTTTATTTTTAATAATCTTTACAGCATGAACTGTTCCTATAATTGGATTTCCAGTAGCTTCTATAAAAACTTCAACATCTCTATCAAATGCCTCATCTAAAGTAGTTACAAAATTTATTTTATTAACTGTCTCTGTAGTTAAACCGCTCTTAAGACAGTTTTTTTTGGCGTTATCAATATTAATATCAACGATAGTATCAATAGTAATTTTTTGTAATTGATTGTATTGAGCAAGAAACATGCTTACAAATTTTCCACAGCCAATGAATGCAACTTTTATCGGTTTTTTTCTGGATTGTAGTTTAGTATTTAAAAACATTTTATCACGATATACTATTTTTTTATAAAATTGATGATACTTTTTGTAAGTGTATCACTTATAATTATAGTTCCTTTTTCATTTGGGTGCATACCGTCTTCTTGATTAAGTTCAGGTTTTAAAGCAACTCCCTCTAATAAAAAAGGAATTAAATTTAACTCATATTTTTGAGCTAAACTTGGATAAATATTATCAAATTTTTTTTTATAACTAATTCCATGAGTTGTTGGTGCAATCATTCCTGCTAAAATTATTTCTATATTTTTTAATTTTGCTGTTTGAATAATTTTTTCTAAATTTTTTTCAGTCTCGATTGGGCTTATTCCTCTTAACATGTCATTAGCACCCAATCCTAAGATCATTAAGTCAATATTCGGTTGAGATAAAGACCATTCAACTCGATTTAATCCTCCAGCAGATGTGCTTCCAGATACACTTCCATCAATAATTCCAAGATCATAACCACTATCATTAAGGTTATTTTGAAGGACAATGGCTAAATGTTTTTCCTGTGGAAGACCATAGCCTGCCATTAAGCTATCACCAAATAAGATAACGTTTTCTAGAGCATTGACGTTTATGCTCACTAGACAGACGGCAATAATTTTAATAATAAATCTTTTAATCATGGATAGTCTTCTTAAGCTAAAAAACGTTAATCTTAAATACCAAACTGGTAATGATACTATTAAGGTTTTAAAGAATATTAATTTAGAAACTAAAAAAAATGAGTCTATTTCAATAGTGGGTGAAAGTGGATCTGGAAAAACTAGCTTAATCATGCTTGCTGGGGGACTAGAGAAAGCAACCTCTGGTAAGATATTTTTTGAAGATCAAGAAATATCTAAAATGAGTGAAGATGAAGTTTCTAAAATTAGAAGAAAAAATATTGGTATTGTTTTTCAATCTTTCTATCTTATTCCAAATTATACTGCTGTTGAAAATGTTGCTCTAACCTTAGAGTTAAATAATTTAAAAAACCCTACTGAACGAGCCAAAGAGTTGTTGGATCGATTTGGACTAAAAAATAGATTTAATAATTTACCTAGTCAACTTTCAGGTGGTGAACAACAACGTGTAGCAATTGCTAGAGCTATAGCCATGAAACCTAAGCTAATTTTGGCAGATGAACCTACGGGAAATTTAGATAGTGAAAATTCACAAATGATTGCAGATATTTTATTCAAATATATTAAAGAAGAAAAATCATCTTTAATTATGGTCACCCATGACCCAAAACTTGCAAATAAAGCAAAAAGAAAAATTAAAATCAAAGATGGAAAAATTGTCTAAGCTTTCAGAGTACAAGTTAACTTTGATATATGCCTTAAGAGACTTGAGTAGAAATTATAAAAAAATTTCTAGTATTATTCTAACACTTTTTATCAGCCTATTTATTTTAAGTTCAATTTTCACCATTGAAGATAGTTTGAATAAAGAATTAAATAATAATTCAAGAGCACTTTTAGGTGGAGATATTGAAATTGACTATAATCGTAATGTTGGCAACTTAGAATTAATTAACCAAGTTAAAGAATTTGCTACTGTTTCACAAATGGTTGAGTTTAGCACCATGATCTCAACTACCAACCAATCTAAAAATAAATCAATATTTTCTAGAATTAAAACAGTAGATCAAAATTACCCATTATTTGGCAAGGTAGGTTATGAACCAAGTGGTGCATTTGAAAAATTACAAACTATAGAGAATACAATCCTTGTTAATGAAAACATTTTCAAAAATCTCAATTTAAAAATTAATGATAAAATCAAAGTTCAAGATCAGTTATTTACTGTAATTGGTATCGTAAAATCAGTACCTGATATTGGGGGTGCTTTTGTATTTGGTGATTTTGCTTTAGCTGGCAAACAAACATTAGAATTATTAAAACTTAATAATCTAGGGAGCTTTTTAAATTATGAGTATAAAGTAAAATTTAATGAGGGAGATAATCCAAATACTTTATCTAAAAAAATTGAGCAGTTATTCAAAAATGAAAAGAAGGTTAGAATTAGATATCACGAAAAATCTGACGGTCCTTTAAAGAGAATAATTGATAATTTCTCTCAATTCTTATCTCTTGTATCAATCAGTGCAATGTTAATTGCAGGAATTGGAATTGCTAACACTCTACTTTCATTCATTAATCAGAATAATATGTCTATTGCAGTTAAGAAGTCTTTAGGCTTTTTCTCAAAGGATATAAAGATAGTCTACTATTTACAATTGCTCATTCTACTATTCATAATATCAACTGCCGCCTACTCTTTTAGTTTCTTTCTAGTCCCTATTGTTGATGTTTATCTGTCAGCTGGTCTTGGATTAAATATTGAAGGTAGCTTTTCTATTCTTAATTATTTCAAAGTTTTTTTAGTAGGGTTATTAGTATTAATCATATTTTCTATACCAACCATTAATGCAATTGATCAAGTTAAGGCATCAAACTTATTTAGAAATGTATTTCAAAACCTTCAATTTTATTATTCAAAAAAATCAATTCTTTTAAGTCTGTTACTATTATCAATTTTAATTTCTTTATTTACCATCGGTTCTGCTCGACCTGTTTATAGTTTGGGTTATTTTGGAGCTTTCTTTGTTTGTTTATTAGTCTTCTACTTATTATCAAACTTAATCATTAAATTGTTTAAAGGACTTAAAGAGCATCCAAATATTTCAATTAAAGTATCAGTTAAAAATATTACTCAAACTAAAAGTATTACCCCTATAACTATTATGTCTTTAGGTTTGGGGGTCACTTTACTATTAACTTTAGCTTTTGTAGGTTCAAATTTTAAAAGAGAAATTGCTAAATCTATACCAGAACTTGCGCCTGATTATTTTTTCATTGGTATTCAAAGTGATGAAAGACAAATATTTGAAGATTTAATTTTTGACATGGATAAAGAAGCTAACCTTGAAATTGTTCCAATGGTTTCAACAGGTATTGTAAAAATAAATGGAATAGATCCAAATACTTATATCGATTCAAGTAATGATAGCCACTGGGTGATCAGAAATGACAGAAGGTCTTCTTGGGCTGATAAAGTTTTAAAAGATAACCCAATTGTAGAAGGCAAATGGTGGGATCTAGATAGACCTGATAAACTTCAAATTTCACTTGATAGTAAAATTGCTAAAGATTTTGATATTAAAATTGGTGATATTTTTACTCTTAATATTTATGGACGTGAAATTGAAGGTGAAATAGTAAATTTTAGATTAGTAGACTACAGAGATTTTTCTATTAACTTTGCAATGTTATTAAATCCTCAATTTGCAAAAAATATACCTCACGAATATTTGGCTACTTCAAAGTTTAAAAGTTTAGAGAATTTTAACGAAACTGCTTTACTAGATAAAATGCCTAGTCTTTCTATTATAAAAATTACTGATTACTTGGAGAAAGTAACAGATCTTTTAAACAAAGTGTTTATTGCTGTAACCGTTATCTCTGCAATAACTATAGTCATTGGTTTAATTGTCATTTCAAGTGCAATTATAGTTCAGGGTAAAATTAAAGAATTTCAAAATTTAATATTCAAAATTTTAGGTTTTTCCAAAGTTGAGGTTATACTTTCTTCAATTATTGAGTTTTTTATAATATTCACATCCATAATTCTAATTGCTCTCTTTTTTGCGGTCATAGGTTCACAATTTATCATTGAAAATATTTTTCAAATCACTTGGAAGTTTGATTTAGCAATATTTTTACAGGTAACTATTGGAATTGGGCTTGCAACATTAATCTTAATTATGATTACTAATTTTAAGTATTTAAGCCCTAAAGTTTATCCACTTATAAGAAATCAATAACTACACCTCAGATCGAGATCTAAACCTCTCAAACATCAATCTTGTTTTAACCCCAATATTTAAAAAAGGCTGAGGTGGAAGCCAAGTAGGTTTAGTTCTAGATTCTATTATATTAATTTCATCACTATTTTCATTACTTGCTTTAATTGCTATCTGTTCACCAAATAAAGTTCCAACTCCAATACCAGAACCGTTATAGCAGCCTGCCACAAAAACATTGTCTTCTACTTTTTCAAAAATTTGTGAACTATTTCTAGTTCTAGATACAACCCCAGACCAACTAGATTCAATAATATTATCTGCTAAACTTGGAAATCTTTTTTTTATTCCAAGTTTTTGAGTTAAAGATCTTTCATCCAACTCTGTTTTAGACATTTTAAAAGGACTATGAACTTCAGCAGTGTTTCTAATTAAAATTCTTTTATCTTTTGTCATTCTAATGGTTGCGCCCATTGGTCTAATAGGTAGCACACCCCACTCTCTAGGCTCACCAATAGACTTAAATTCTCTATCAGTTAATGGTCTTGTCATGCTTGCAGTTAAAGTTAAGGGAAAATTATAATTTTTTTTTACACCAAGTGATTTTAAAAAACCATTAGTACAAAAAATAATCTTTTTAGTAATTATTTGATACTTATTAAATTTACAAATAATTTTATCAGTATTCTTTACCCATTCATTTAGCTGAGAATTCTCAAGTAACTCAACATTATCAGGTAAGGTATCAACCATAGCTCTGACTAATTTTCCTGGATGCAATAAAACTCCACCTTTGGTATAAAGGGCAAGGTTATAAAAATTTGTACCCAATCTTTTACCTAAATCATTTTTATCTAAAATATTATGTTCAAAATTTAATTTTATTAAAGTTTTGCTAAAATTTTCTAATATCTTTATGTCTTTTTCATTTGATGAGGCAAAATATTTTCCACTTTCATTCCAATCACAATCTACCTGATGTTCTTTAATAAACTTTTTTACAATATCAATTCCCAATTTATAAATGTCTGTTTTCTTTTTATAATTAGAAAGTTCTTTGTTAGATGTGAAACCATCGTTAAGTGTAGTATCGACTAAATAACCAGAGTTCCTTCCACTTGCACCCTCACCTGCTAATTGAGCATCTACAACAATAATTTTTTGATCTGGATGAAGTTCTGATAATTTTCTAGCAGCAGACAAACCTGTATAACCAGCACCTACTATTAACCAGTCACAAGATTTATCTTTATCTAAATTTTTTATATTAGATCTTCTGTCAAGGTCACTAATCCAGCTACAGCCTAAGTCGTTTACTATCCTCATATTTTTAGTATGTTGCTCTTCCGCCCGTAAGATCATAAACGGCACCAGTAGCAAAAGAATTTTCTTCACTAGAAAGCCAGGAAACTAAAGAGGCTAACTCTTCAACTTTAGCAAATCTTTTTCTAGGAATTTTTGAAAGCATATAGTCTATAAATTCAGGTTCCATTTCATCAAAAATTCTTGTTTTTGCAGCTGCAGGTGTAACACAATTAACAGAAATATTTTTATCAGCTAATTCTTTTCCTAAAGATTTAGTTAAAGCGATAGTTCCAGCTTTAGCAGAACTGTAACATGCTGCAGTTGGGTTTCCTTCTTTTCCAGCATTTGATGAAATGTTAACAATTCTTCCATAATTATTTTTAATCATGTGAGGAACAACAGCCTTACAGCAGTAGTATGTTGCTGTTAAATTAATTTTTAAAATCTTTTCCCATTCATCAATTGGGTAATCCCATGTATTTGCATTTATCCCATGGTATCCAGCGTTGTTAACAAAAATATCTATCTTATTACAAATCTTTAAAACTTGTTTGATGCCTTCTTTAACTTTTTTATAATTTGTTATATCAATTGGAAAAGCATAACATTTCTTTGAATTTATAATTTTTATTGCGTCTTTAGTAGCTATTGAATCTATATCCCAAATTACAACAGTTGCACCAGATTCTATAAAGCGTTTTGAAATAGCCAATCCAAAACCTTGAGCTCCTCCAGTTACTACTGCAATTTTATTTTTTAAATCAATTTTATTCATAATTATTAAATAATTTTAATGCTTATTAAAATTAAAACCTTCATAGTTTTTTAAAACAATGTCTTCACAAATCTTTTTATACTTTGGAAGTCCAGATGGGTAAGGCATAAAAACTTTGGGTTTTCCTTCAATATTACCACCATACAACCATGAGCTTTTAGACTCTGGTATTAATGTTTCTTCTACAGCTTTATCAATTACCCCTCTCCACTTTAAAGAGTAATCATTATTAGTTTCAATTGTTGAATATTTATTTTTTTCCATATGTGAAATACAATCAGTTATAAACTCGACATGTTGCTCTATAGCCATTGGAACATTTGTTAATACTGAGGGACTTCCAGGTCCGGTAATGGTAAAAAAATTAGGAAATCCAGGTATCTGTAGACCTAAATAAGTTAATGGACCATTTTTCCATAATTCACTTAGTTTGATATTATTTTTACCCACCATATCAATTGATAATAGTGCACCTGTAATAGCGTCATACCCTGTTGCAAATACAATTATATCAAATTCATAGTTATTTTCTATGGTGCTGATTCCAGTTTCAGTAATTTCTTTTATTGAGTCTTTCGAGATATCAATTAATTCGACATTATCTTTATTAAAAGTTTCATAATAATCAGTATTTAAAGTTGGTCTTCTAGTTGCAAATGGATATTTAAAATCTGTCACAACTTTAGCATAATGTTTATTTAGCATTGTTGTCTCTACCTTTTCTTTAATAAAATTAACAATTGTTTTATTAGCATCCAAATTTGTTGTTATATCTTTAAAAAGACCGCGAAAACCCAACCCACCCTTTTGCCACCCGTTTTCATAAATTTTTTTTCTATCTTCATTACTGACATCAAAAGTGGACTGACTTGAAAAATGAAAAGCGTGACCAGTTGGTGTTGACTTAATTAAATCTCTAATTTCTTGATAATTATCTTTTATCTTTTTCTTATATTTATCATTAACAATTTCATTTCTTGCTGGAATACTAAAATTTGGTGATCTCTGAAAAATTGAAAGCTTCTTTGCTGATTTAGCTATCTCGGGTGCCAACTGTATTCCAGTAGAACCAACACCAATTTGTGCAACTCTTTTATTTTTAAAATCTACACCAGTATGAGGCCATTTTCCTGTATGGTACCATTTACCTTTAAATTTTCTTAAACCATTTATTTTTGGAATGTTTGCTGCTGATAAACAGCCAACAGCACTAATTAAATATTTGCATAAAAAAGTTTTGTCTTTATTGGTTTTGATGTTCCATAAATTACTTTTTTCATCGAAATGTGCTTTAATAACTTTATTATCAAAAAGCATATCTTTTTTTAAACTTAATTTTTCAACAACATAATTTAAATATTCTAATATGATGTCTTGCTTTGAATATCTTTCTGGCCATGACCAATTTTCAAATATCTCTTTTGAAAATGTAAAGTTGTAAGTATGACTTTCTGAGTCACATCTGGCCCCTGGATATCTATTCCAATACCAAGTACCACCTAAGTCCTTACCTGACTCAATTACTAGAGTGTTAAGTTTTAATTTATCTCTTAAGCTATGTAATTGATAAATACCTGAAAAGCCTGCACCAATTATTATAGCATCATAACTAACCATAATAGAATATTATGGTATTTTATTTGATATTAAAACAATTTATGAAACTAGCGAAGGTTGCTTGATCATGTCTTCTTTTTTGATCCCTGCAACTTTAACTGGTCTTTTCATAGCATCTCTTCTGAAAGGCTCTCCCAGTTCTTGGTTAAGAATTACTTCAATAAATGTTGTAATCCCTTTCTTTTGATCTTCACATGATTGCTTGATAGCAGCAGTAGTCTCTTCCATGGTTCGAACAGTAACCCCTTTTAATCCACAAGCATCAGCAACTTTTGCATAACTTAATTCTGGATCAAGCTCTGTTCCAACGAAGTTATCATCAAACCATAAAGTAGTATTTCTTTTTTCAGCACCCCATTGGTAATTTCTAAAGATTACCATTGAAATTGCTGGCCATTCTGATCTAGCACATGAGCTCATTTCGTTCATGCTAATACCAAATGCACCGTCACCTGCAAAACCAATTACTGGTGTATCAGGACATCCAATTTTTGCTCCAAGAATTGCTGGAAAACCATAACCACAAGGACCAAATAATCCTGGTGCTAAATATTTTCTACCTTTTTCAAATGTTGGATAAGCATTTCCAATTGCACAGTTATTACCAATATCACTTGAGATAATTACATCATCAGGCATACCTGCTTGAATTGCTCTCCATGCTTCTCTAGGAGACATTCTATCTGCATCTCTTTTTCTTGCTTCTGCATTCCAAACTGTACCTTCATCATCATCTTCGTGATCTAAACTTGATAACTCTTGTAACCAAGCAGATTTAGTTTGGTGAATTGTATTTTTTCTCTCTTCTCTATTTGTATCTCCTGCTGTTGGAGAAAGTTGAGCTAAAATTTGTTGTGATACTAATTTTGCATCCCCACAAATACCAACTGTGACTTTTTTAGTTAAACCAATTCTATCTGAATTCATATCAACTTGAATGATACTTGCATCTTTAGGCCAGTAATCCATTCCATAACCTGGTAAAGTTGAGAAAGGATTTAATCTTGTACCAAGTGCAAGAACAACATCAGCTTTCTTAATTAATTCCATTCCAGCTTTTGATCCATTATAGCCTAAAGGTCCAGCTGCTAATGGGTGACTTCCTGGAAAACTATCATTATGTTGATACCCTGAACAAACTGGAGCATCTAATTTCTCAGCTAATTTTTTACAATCTTCAATTGCCCCACCAATAACAACACCTGCACCAGATAGTATTACTGGAAACTTAGCATTTGATAATAAGTCAGCTGCTTTTTTAATTGCATCAACTCCACCTGCTTGCCTTTCAAGTCTAACAATTGGAGGAAGATCTATATCAATTACTTGTGTCCAATAATCTCTTGGAACATTTATTTGTGCTGGAGCTGATCCTCTGATCGCTTTTTCAATTACTCTATTTAATACTTCTGCCATTCTTGAAGGGTCTCTAACTTCTTCTTGATAGCAAACCATATCTTTAAATAAATTCATTTGTTCTACTTCTTGAAAACCACCTTGACCCATAGTTTTATTGGCAGCTTGAGGTGTTACTAATAATAATGGTGTGTGGTTCCAGTATGCAGTTTTAATTGGTGTTACAAGACCTGTAATTCCAGGACCGTTTTGAGCAATAACCATTGACATTTTTCCAGTAGATCTCGTGTAACCATCAGCAATTAATCCACCGTTTGTTTCATGAGCAACATCCCAAAAAGTAATTCCAGCATCAGGAAAGATATCTGAAATAGGCATAAAAGCTGAACCGATAATTCCGAATGCGTGTTCAATTCCATGCATTTGTAAAACTTTTACAAAAGCTTCTTCAGTTGTCATTTTAGTCATAATAATTAGGCCTTCCTGCTTAAGTTGTTAAAAAATCTATAAATAATTTGTTAATTTTAAAGATTAATATATAAGATTTAAAAAATTTCAAACAAACAAATCGACACAATTATGGCTACAGATATTATTATACACGACGAGAAAGACAACGTAGGAGTAGTTGTTATTGATAAAATTACTCCAAAACAAGATTGCGCATGTTGGATTATGGAGAATGATAAAACAGTTCAAATTCAATCAGTAGATGAAATTCAATTAGGACATAAAATTGCAATGGTTGACCTTAATGAAGGTGATACTATTTTGAAATATGGTCACGATATTGGAAAAGTAGTTAAATCAATCAAAAAAGGTGAACATGTTCACGTTCACAATGTAAAAACGAAGAAGTGGTAAAAAATATGGAAATTCCAAAAAGTTTTTTAGGTTATAAAAGAGAAAATGGCAGAGTTGGTACTAGAAATCACGTAATCATCTTACCTGTAGATGATATATCAAATGCTTGTGCTGAAGCTGTAGCAAATAATATTAAAGGTACAATAGCTCTTCCTCACTCTTACGGAAGACTTCAATTTGGTGCTGATTTAGATCTACACTTTAGAACAATGATTGGGACTGGGAAAAATCCTAACGTTGCTGCTGTAATTGTTATTGGAATTGAACCTAAATGGACAAAAAGAATTGTTGATGAAATTGCTAAAACTGGAAAACCAGTTGAAGGATTTCACATTGAAAGAACTGGTGATATTGGAACAATCATGAAGGCTTCTAAAAAAGCACAAGAATTTGCAATGTGGGCTTCTGAAAAACAAAGAGAAGAATGTCCTTTAAGCGATTTATGGATTTCAGTTAAATGTGGTGAATCTGATACAACATCAGGTCTTGCTGCTAACCCAACAGTTGGAAACTTAATGGATAAATTAGAGCCATTGGGAGTTCATTTATGTTTTGGTGAAACCTCAGAGTTAACTGGTGCTGAAAAAGTTTGTGCTACACGTGGTGCCACTCCAGAAGCTTCAGAAAAATTCATGAAAACTTGGAGCGATTACAACGACTTTATTTTAAAAGAAGCAACAGATGATCTTTCTGAAAGTCAACCAACTGCGGGAAATATTGCAGGTGGATTAACTACAATTGAAGAAAAAGCATTTGGTAATTTCCAAAAAATTGGAAATTGTAAGTTTATTGATGTTTTAGAACCAGCTGAAGAGCCTACTAAAGGAAAAGGATTATACTTTATGGATACTTCATCTGCTGCAGCAGAGTGTATTACACTTCAAGCAGCTGCTGGATTTAACATTCATTTATTCCCAACAGGTCAAGGTAATATCGTAGGTAATCCAATTGAACCTGTTGTTAAGTTAACTGCCAACCCATTAACTGTAAAAGGTATGGGTGAGCATATTGATTGTGATGTATCGAAAATTCTATCTCGTGAAATGAATTTATCACAAGCTGGTGACGAATTAATCAAATCAATGATTAGAGTTGCTAACGGTAGATTAACTTGTGCTGAAGCTTTAGGTCATAAAGAGTTTGTTATGACTAAACTTTACAGAAGTGCTTAAAAATTTATCTATAAAGTAATGTTATTTAAAAAATATCTGGTCATTTTACCAGGTATTGTTTTAGCATTTGTTCTCTACAGTTTATCTCAAGGATTTAATAACATTATTGGTATTGAATTATTAGGTTACGATAAAAGCCCAATATCGACAGCCATGATTGCTATTTTACTTGGAATGCTTTTTGGAAATATATTCAAAATGAGAGACAACTTTGTAAAAGGTTTGGACTTTACTCAATCATATATTCTCAAACTTGGAATAATTTTTTTAGGAATTCAATTAAAACCTTTTGAGTTTTTAGAATTTGGAGCAGTAGCAATACCTTTAATCATAATTTGTATTGTAACAGTACTAATAGTTATAAAACTGTTAATTAAAAAACTTAAAATCCCAACAAGAATGGCTTACTTAATATCTATTGGCAGCACAGTTTGTGGGACAACAGCAATTATGGCAACTGCTCCAGTAATTGGTGCAAAAAAAAATGAAGTATCATATGCAATTGCTAACATCACTTTGTTTGGAATTTTATCGATGCTTATATATCCTTATTTTGCTAATTATTACTTTGATGCTGAACCAATGTTTGTTGGTTTATTTTTAGGTACATCAATTCATGAAACATCGCAAGTTGCTGCAGCTGGACTTATTTACGATCAACAGTTTAACAGCCCAGAAACATTAAATATTGCAACAGTCACAAAATTAATAAGAAATACTTTTTTAGTAATAATGATTCCATTATTTGCATTTCTTTATAATAGAAACAATGTTGTTAAAAAAAATTACTCAATATTGGCTATTTTCCCTTATTTTGTAATAGGTTTTGTGGCAATGATAATTTTAAGAAATATTGGAGATCAATTTTTTTTAAACTCATATAATAATTTATGGCTAGAGACAGTTGACATTATCAAATCATCTTCAAAAGTATTTTTAACAATGGCAATGGCTGCTATTGGTTTATCTACAAATCTGAGAGATCTTAAAAGCATGGGTTACAAACCTTTTTTAGTCGGATTTATAGGGATGGCGACAGTAGGTTTGGTAAGTATTTTGAGTATAGAATTCTATATTAACTTTTTAAACTAAGACTTCTTCAATAACATCTTTTTTTTGAAATTAGAGAAAATACGTCTAATAAGAGCAGCACCTACACCCAATAGAATTGCAAACATAATTGAAAATAATCCATAAAAGAATGGCATGTCTTCTGAAAATTCTAAAATAAATAATGAGAAAAAATTCAAATCTGCATTTAAAACTTGTATTATTTCTTTTTCAGTTTGTTCTGCAAAAAAAGTTTCATAGGCAATAGCTATTCCAACTATCAATAATAAAATTGCCAGTAATGCTTTTAAACCAGAACTATCAATTTTTTCACCAAGTTTCTGTCCCGCTTGAACCCCTACAATTGATCCAATAACTAACATAAATACCAACATTAAATCTATAGAACCAAAATTAATTGAATGCAAAAAAGTAACTATGACACTGACAAAAATTGTAACAAACAAAGAAGTTCCTGGAACTAATTTTGTTGGCATTTTAATTATATAAATCATTGCGGGTACTAATATAAAAGCACCACCTATCCCCATTATAGCGGCAATAAATCCTACAACTAAACCAATTATAATTGGAGTAAAAATACTTTCGTATAATTTTGATTTTGGAAACCTCATTCTTAATGGAAGACCATGTATCCAATAATGAACGTGTAATTTTTTTTTAACTACAAGATTTCTTTTTGCTCTGTCTATTTCTCTAAGACTTTCAACCAACATTAATGTACCAATAATTGCAAGTATATACATGTAGGCTAAAGAAATAACCGTATCAATCTTTCCAATACCTTTAAAATATGTAAAAGTATAAATACCTAAAGCTGTTCCAATTGATCCACCAATTACAATCATAAGACCCATTTTGTAATCTAAAGTATTTTTTAAATAATGAGTTGTTGATCCTGATACTGATGTTGCAAGAATATTGTTAGCTTCATTTGCAACCGCATATGCAGGTGGCACACCTAAAAAAATTAAGAATGGCGTCATTAAAAAACCACCACCAACACCAAATAAACCAGAAAGTACTCCAACGATTGCACTCAATAAAAGTATTTCAATCGGGTTAACAAATACTTGAGCTATTGGTAAAAATACATCCATAAAAAATTATTAGTTGTTAAAAAACAAACTAATTAAATGTGATAAAAGTTCCAACTAAAATAACACCCCAATAAGCAGCTAAGCTAACAAAGATACCTGTTTTGATAATAGTTGCCTTAAAATCTAAAATTTTTTTTAATATTTTTATGTTGGAAATTGACATTACAACCGTCAATACACCCAGTTAATTATTTGTCAAATAAATATTTAATATAAAGTGATTTTTTTTTATTAGTAGATTGTTGCTCCAAAAACCTTAACATCATCACCCTCGATACCAAGAACCAATCTACCAAGGAACTCACCTTCAATCTCTTTACTTCTTTGTTTAAATAGAACGGTGATGTTTTGACCTCGTCTTAAACAACCAAATGCTTGGTAGTCTTCTTTTAGGCTTGTTAAAAGTTTATTATTAGCCCACTGTTTTCCAAGCTCTACTTCATTTGCTCCAAATAACATTTGAGTTCCAAAGTCTTTAGTAAAACCCCCATAATCTTTCATATTGGAAGTTTTAACAAGATTATCCCAAATAGGATTAGCAATTGCTATAATCTCATCATCAGATTTCTCTAAAAGACTCATAATTTAAGTTTAACTGTTTTAAGAAGCTTTTTTCTTCTCGTTCTCGTCAACTATGTGGTAAACCGGCACTTTCTCAAGAGAGAATTTACCAGTTTTAGGATCACGTCTAGAAACTGTTAAACAATGCCAATTATCATCATCAAGTTTCATATGATCACCTCTATAATAGTAACCAGGCCAACGTGTTTCTTCACGGAACATAGTGTGTTCAGTTACACATTGAGAAGTTAAAGCTCTGTGTTTTAATTCCCAAGCTCTCATAAGTTGGTGCAAATCTTCAGCTCCTACTTTTTCTAAATCTTCCTCTAACCAAGCAAGTAATTCTAGGCCTCTTTTAAGCATATTACCATTTGTCATGTAGTTAGTTGCAATACCTCCAACATATTCGTCCATAATTCTTTGTAAACGTTGAAGACCTTGAATAGGAGAAATATAACTTGGTGAAACTGTTCCACCTGTGATCTCATTTTGAGCTACTTGGTATGTCTCTAAAGGTTTGAATACAGCAGTTTTAAAGTCTTCACATTGTTTATCAGTAACTTTAATACCTTCTGCTTTTTTATCTTGAATATATTTAACAGCAGCTTTTGCAGCTAAACGACCTTCGGTAAACGATCCAGAAGAAAACTTATGGGCACTTCCACCTACAGTATCACCTGCACCAAAAAGACCATCAATTGTTAACATTCTGTTATAACCCCAGAAATATTCTGGTGGAGATAAATCTTCAGGTCCACTAACCCAAGCTCCAGAGCATGTTGCATGAGAACCCATAACATATGGCTCAGATGTAGTTAATTCTGGATTTGTGTATTTAGGATCTATGTTTTGAGATGCCCAAACAACAGCTTGACCAACGGTCATACCTAAAAAGTTTTCCCAACCAACTGTTTCTAAATGTGGATCTTGGAATGCTTCAGTAGTCACCATATGAATAGGTCCACCGCCTGCAATAGTTTCTTGTATAAATGCATGGTTTCTTAAACATGTTGGTGTTGGATGGTGATCAATATACTCACCAACTAATTCTTTAGTTTGGTCATACCATTTCTTTTCATAATTCTCTCCATTTGCATTTTGAGTATATGTTTTAAGGTGCAAGAAATATGCTCCAACTGGACCATAACCATCTTTAAATCTACATAACACAATTCTGTTTTCCATTTGTGTCATTTTAGCTCCAACAGCGATAGGTAATGCATAAGCTGAACCATTACTCCATGGTGCATACCAAGTTCTTCCCATTCCTTCTCCGACTGCTCTTGGTTTGAAAATGTGAGATGCTCCACCTGCTGCAACGATTACAGTTTTTGCTCTAAATACATGGAAATCACCAGTTCTCATATTAAAACCAACAGCTCCACCTACTCTATTTTCTTGAGCCTCATCCATTAAAAGATGAGTAATCATTATTCTATTGTAAATTTTATCAGCTGATTTTTTTGCAGCCTCTGCAACGATTGGCTTATAACTTTCACCATGAATCATGATCTGCCATTTACCTTCTCTAAGGTAACGACCTGTTTTTTCATTCTTCATCATTGGTAGACCCCACTCATCAAACATATGAACAGTTGAATCAACGTGACGAGCCATGTCATAACCTAAATCTTCTCTAACCATACCCATCAAATCATTACGTGCATATCTTACGTGATCTTCAGGTTGGTTTTCACCCCACTGCATACCCATATAACAGTTAATAGCGTATAAACCTTGAGCAACTGCTCCACTTCTATCGATGTTAGCTTTTTCAACACAAATAATTTTCATGTCTCTTCCCCAGTGCCTAGCTTCAAAAGTAGCACCAGTTCCAGCCATTCCACCACCAACAACTAGAACATCGCAATCTTCAAAATGTGTTTTATGCTTAGCCATTAGTAGTAAACCCCTTTTTTAAATGAATCTTTTGGTACTACCGGTAATTTACCATCAATATTTAAACCATTAGGCTCAGTGTAAAGCATTTGAGAATTGATCTCACCTTGATTAGGTTTTTCACCTTCTGCTAATTTAGGAATAAATTTTCCCCAAGGTTTTGTTGTAATTGGAGATACAAAATCTTTTGTAGTTCCATTTCTAAATTTAATTTTCCAAGAAATAGTTCCTTTTTCTTCTTCACGTCTAACTCTTACACTGTGACCCATAGGAGCAAAGTCAGCATAACCACGAACATCAATTGCATGATTAGGACAAGCTTTTACACAAGAATAACATTCCCAACAAAAATTTGGTTCAATATTTACTGCTCTTCTAATATTTTCATCGATGTGCATTATATCTGATGGACAAATATCCACACAGTGACCACATCCATCACATCTCGTCATGTATACAAAAGTTGACATATTATATTACCTCTCTCTTTTTAATAATGTTTTGGTTGTTCTCTTTTAATTCCTAGTCCAAATTGTTTTGGTGCATCTGCAAGTGGAGGAAGATTGTCTCTTGATCCATCTGCTTCTGCTAAGTTTTTTTGGATTGCAGCACCAGGTTTATAAAACATATGTGCAAATTTTGACCAATAAACTCCCCCAAATAAAACAATGTTTGAGGTAATAAATAAAATTAAAAATAAATATCCTAATCCAGCTGATCCTGAAGATTGAAAGTATGACCAAGCAAGTCCAGTAGTAGCACATGCAAGAAGTGCTAAAACAAATAAGTCAGCTTTAATAATTCTATACCAAGGATGAGCTTCGGCTAACACATCCACTCTTAAAAATAACCAAAACCAATATCCACCTACACAAGTCATAATTGCTCCGACATGCCAAATTATAGGCCAAACTGTCGGTGTGGTAGTTCCTTGTGCTGTATAACAAAAAACCATTACAACAGATGCAACCCAAAATAAAATAGTTCCATACATTCCCATAACGTGTGCAACTCTTCTTTTACCAGCTCCAAGCTCTGCAGTAGTTGCGATATCATGAGCTACAGTTTTTAAAATAATTGATGTTTTTTCTCCAGCTCCTAATTCTCTTTCAGCTGCTAATTTTGCTTTTTTTGCATTATTAAAAAAGTAAGTTACATTTTTATGATGGATCATCTGAACTATTGTTCCAATAATAATTAAAGCAATCATAGCTAAAACAAAAAATTGTATGGCTGCAGGAGATATTGTTTCAGCTAAAACTGAAAAAGGGTTAATTGACATCATAATTAGTAATACCTTTATTTAGAATCTATGTTGATTGTGATTATTTAGTACAGATGAAATAATAGATCAACCGTTTTGTATGGGTTATTTTACCATATAAGATTTTACACCTTACGCTTGTAATGCTGTTTCTTTGGTATAACCGACCGAACTCCTCCTTGTGGGTTATCGACATCGCCTTCTCTACGAGGAATTAGATGAATATGACAATGCAAGATTGATTGTCCAGCAATAACTCCAGCATTTGTTCCAATATTAAACCCTTTAACTGTGGGATCTTTTAACAATATTTCCTCTTTAATTTGTTTGATTAAGTTATTGCAAGCAATCACTTCATCGTCATTTAAATTAAAATAATCCATAACATGCCGTTTTGGAATAATTAAACAATGGAATTCGGACACTGGATATGTGTCATAACTAGCATAAGCCAAATCATTTTCAGCAGCCAAACCACTTTGTTTGGAGTTGCAGAATAAACAAGGATTATTTGGATCAAACATAATTTTATCTATAGATAGAGCATTTGTTAACTTCATTTTTATAAAAATTAGATAGTTTTTTATAAAATTTAAAACTTTTTCTCTTCCACTTGATTTCATTAATATTTTTTATTGAAGCAACACCTTTTCCAGAACCAATGAGAAGAATTTCACTAAATTCAGATAAAGTTTTTATCAATATATCTTTGTTAATAATCTTACCTAATTTTTTATTAAAAAATTTATAAGTAATGCCCTTATAAATATTATTTATTGGAGAGTACACTTTATCATCTTTTATAAACAGCATATTTGAAGTTCCACTTTCTAAAATTGTATTCTTATAACAAAGACCAACATCTGAAGTGGTATTATCCATTTTAGATAAATGCTTTAATATAAAGTTATATTTAAGATTTTTAAATTTAGGGTCAAATCGTTTGTGACGGATAAGCTTTAAATTAAAATTTAATTTAGGAGTTTTTCTGTTTCTCAAAGAAATTGATATCATCTTTTTATTTACTGCAACTCTAAGAAGATGATTATAAGATCTTTTTTTATCAATATTCAATTTGATTAATTTAAGAATATTTTTTTCAAGATTTGGGTTATTTAATTTATAAACTTCTAAAGATTTTATTAAATTTTTAATATGTTTTTTAAAAAAAAGTATTTTAGCAGGTTTTCCAAAAATCCACATCGTAGTGAATACACCATTATCCCCCCAAAGATCTTTAAAATTAATCTCTTTGTAAGTTTTATGCTGATAAGATTTTTTTAATAAGTAAGTTACCATTTTCAGTTAAAAAAGATTCAGGATGAAATTGAAAGCCAAATATTTTCTCTTTATTATTTTCTATTGTCATTGCTGTATTTGAAATAGCACACCTCATTGTAATTTCAAAATTTTTTGCAGCAAACGGCTCTTTTAATTTTAGAGAGTGATATCTACCTACAGTAAATTGACTATTTTTTTTAAACAATGAATTTTTGCTAGTTACTTTTATTTTAGATTGGAAACCATGGTAAATCTTTTTTTGTTCAACTATTTTTCCATTTTCACAATGAAGAATTTGTTGAAACCCAAGACAAATTCCAATAATTTTTTTTTTACCTTTAAATTTTTTATAAATCTCAGAACTAATTGGATAATCTTTTGGAGCACCTGGACCTGGTGAAAAAACAATAATATCTGCTTTTTTTAATTTATTTTGATTTATTTCATTAAAATTAGTGCAAACAACTTCATCAAAATTTTGAAATTGATGTACTACGTTTTGAGTAAAAGAGTCATGATGATCGATAATGTATATCATTTATAAAGATCCATTAATGACTTTGCTTTAATATAATTTTCATTAAATTCATGAGCTGCATTACTGTCAATTACAACACCAGATGCCACAGAAATTTCCGATTTACCTTTAAAATTTAATATTGATCTAATAATGATATTAAACCTCATATCTCCATTGAACTTTAAGTAACCAAAGCTACCTGTATAAATATTTCTACTTTGTTTTTCCTGTTTGTTTAACAAATTTAATGTACTAATTTTAGGACATCCTATTACAGATCCTCCCGGCATCATTGCCTTTATAATCTCTAATGAGGTAACTCTATTTTTGAGTTGTCCTCCAATTAAACTCACATAATGATAAAGATCTTTATATTCTTCAACTATCTTTTTTTTTAAAATTTTTACTGAACCTGGTTTACAAATTTTAGATAAGTCATTTCTTTCCATATCAACAATCATGTTGTGTTCTTTGGATTCTTTTAAATTTTTTCTAAAAAAAATAAGGGCTTTATTTTTATTTAATTTTTTAGTTTTTTTTAAAGTACCTGCAATTGGTTTTGTCGTTATAAAATTATTTTTTTTTGTTATCAAATTTTCAGGTGAACAACTTATTATTGAATAATTTTTATCCTTAATCATAAATGCTTCAGGCGCCATATTGCTTTTTACAAGTCTACTAAAAAAATCTAAAGCATCTATTTCTGATTTATTACTATATTTAGTACAAATTTTAATCTGATATGTTTCTCCAGATTTTATTTTCTTTTTAAATTTATCAAATATTACCTTATAGGATTTTTTATTAATATTTATTTTGAATAAATCATTATAATTTAATGATCTTGTTTTTTTATACTCAAGGTTGTTTGGAAGTTTTATTTTTGTTTCAGGTTTATAAAATATGCCTTTAGGGAAATTTATTGTTTTTTGTTTTTTTATTTTTACCTCAATTAACTTATTTAATATTTCATAGCCAAAAAAACCAATAAACAGATCAGTTTCTTTATAGGGAAATTTTAACCTATTATTTTTGTTAATAAATTTTTCAATATTATTATTGTTTAAAATAATCTTTTTTGAAAAGTCTGTATAAAGATCAAACCCTTTATCTGATTTATAGATTATAAAGGGTTTCTTTGAATTATTTAAATCTAGTAAGTAGTTTTTCTTATTCAATTTTTATTCTGTTTTTAGTCTTAGAACTGCTTCTTCTTTAATTGGTAGATGTATTATTGCTGCAAAAATAGATAAAACAATTGCTAAATACCAAGCATAATCATAAGAGCCATATAAATCATGAAATAGTCCTCCAAGAAATGCTCCAAAAAATGAGCCTACTTGATGACTTAAAAAAACTATTCCATAAAGAATACCAAGATATTTTGTTCCAAAAATATGAGCAACTATTCCACTTGTAGCAGGCACTGTTGATAGCCATAAAAAACCAAAACTTGCACCAAAGATAAATGCATTAATGTTACTTGCGGGTAAAAATATAAATAAGATAATTGAAATTCCTCTTAATGCGTAAATAGAACTTAAGATAATTTTTTTACTAATTTTCGTAGATAAGTATCCACTTAATAAAGAACCAAATATATTAAATAATCCAATTAATGACAATATTGCAGCAGCCGTCCAGCTTTCTAAACCTCTATCTATTACATATTTTGGAACGTGTGTTCCAACTAAAGTTATATGAAAACCACATACAAAAAATCCAGAGACTAGAAGTATATAACTTTTGTTTTTGAAAGCTTCCTTAAATGCCTCTATGGCGCTTTGGTTGTTTGGTTTTTCAATAGACTGAGCAGCAGATGGAGATCTCACAAAAAAAGCTATTATAAGCCCGATAAATAAGAATATTGTGAATACAAAAAGTGTATCCACCCATCCATTTTTAATTAATGAATAGCTCGTATAAAGTGGAGAGATAAAATAGCCCAAAGAACCAACAGCTGTAACAATGCTCATTGCTATTGTTCTATTTGATAATGGAAAATGCTTTCCAACAATTGACATTGGAATACTAATTGCAGTTCCACCTAAACCAATTCCAACTAAAAGTCCTAAATCGATTTGAAAAAAAATTCCAGTATTTGGACCAGCATACAAAAAATAAATTCCCAAAATATAAAAAACAAAAGCTAAACAAATTGCTTTGTGTCCACCATATTTATCTGCAATGGCTCCAAATATAGGACCTGTTAAACCCCACATTAACATTTGAATGCCTATTGCTAATCCAGATTGAGTTATTGAAATATCTAGGTCATTTTTAAAATCCATGAAAAACAAACCAAAAGTTTGCCTAACACCAAGAGAAATTAAAACTACAATACAAGCTGCGATCAGCGTTATTAAGGCTGTTTTATTTTGAATAAATTTTTCTGAACTCATTTTATATATTTAAGAGATTTTTTTAAATCATCAATGAGGTCTTTTGGGTCTTCTAAACCAATATGTAATCTTACTAAATGTTCATCTTTTGCTAATTTTAGATATTCTCTATTACCTTGTTCACGTTTATCTTGATATAAAGCAAGGCTTTCAAATCCACCCCAACTATATCCATAACCAAATAATTTTAAAGAATTAACAAACTTAATTACAGAGTTTTTGTTTTTTGATTTAATTTTCAGACCCATCAATCCTGAGGCACCAGAATAATATTTTTTCCACATTCTAAAATTAAAGGAATCTTTTTTATGCGGGTATAATAGTTTTATATTTTTATAATTAGATAAAAACTCAGCTACTTGTTTTGCACTTTTTTCATGTTTGTCTAATCTAACATCTAAAGTTCTAAGTCCTCTTGTTATTAAATAAGCATCATCAGGGCCAAGTCTTAAACCTGTTATCTTATACGCTTTATCAACTTGTTTAAAAACTTTTTTATTAACAGCTAAACTTCCACCCATAACATCTGAGTGACCTGAGTAATATTTAGTAGCAGATACAATGGACATATCAAAACCAAGTTTAATTGGTTTTAAAAAATAAGGAGTTCCCCATGTATTATCAATTACAGAAAAAATTTTATTCTTTTTTGCAATTGATACTATTTTACCTAAATCCTGAAAATCAAATGTGTTACTTCCAGGATTTTCAACAAAAATTAATTTTGTTTTTTTTGTAATTGCTTTTTCTAAAGTTTTCAAATCATGTGGGTCATAAAAAACAGATTTTACATTAAATTCTTTTAGAAAGTCTTGAGTTAAAATTCTCGTAGGTGAATATGTTGGATCTGCCACAATAATCTCATCACCAGGACGAACAATACTAAATATAGATAAGAAAACTGATCCAAATCCAGTTGGTGTTAAAAATACATGATAACACTCTTCCATTTCTTTAAGTATTTGTGACAAAACATGAGTTGTTGATGTTCCTTGTCTTCCATAATCAAAATGTCCACCTGTTGGATCTTTTTTGCTCTTATCCTGCATTTTTCTAATATCTTGCATGGATTTGAAGATAATAGTCGACGCTCTTACCACAGGGGGGTTAACTGACTGATTATGGTAATCTTTTGCAGTATGTTTAAGAAAAGTCTTGAATGATTTAGTCATAAAAAATTTGATAAGTTAAAGGGAGAATGCTATATCCCTCCAATAACGTCAATAAAATTATAAATAGGATAGTATGGGTTACCCAAAAAAACATAGAGGTCGAAGAAAACAGGGCTCTAAAAAAAGAAGAGCTAAAAGAAAAAATAAGAAAAAATAGTCTCTTAACTTTTATATCTCAATAATACCTAACTTTTTATCCAACCACCACCAAGAACCTTATAGCCATTATTGTTTTTTGTATAAAACACACACGCTTGACCAGGCGCAATACCGTGCTCCTCTTCCAATAAATTAACGTTCGCATTAGTATCATTGATATCTATCTTAGCTTTAATTAATCTTCCAGTAGACCTTACCTTTACAAACAATTCATTTTTAAAATCATTTTGATCGTTTGTAATGATATTCAAATCTTTTAAATTTATTTTTGTTTTAACAAGGTGTTCCTTGGCTCCAACAATAATTTCATTTTTATCAGCAATAATCTTTACTACATACAATGGGTTCTTATCAGAAACTCCAATTCCTTTTCTTTGACCAATTGTATAATTAATAATGCCGTCATGAACACCTATCACTTCACCATTCATATTTTTAATGTTACCTTTGCTAAAAGAGTTTGGTCTAAATTTTTCTATAACTGAAGCGTAGTCTCCATTTGGAACGAAACAAATATCTTGACTGTCAGGTTTGTCTGCAACATTAAGATCAAGTTCTCTTGCAATATTTCTTGTTTCATCTTTAAGAAGATTGCCTAAAGGAAATCTTAAAAAATTTAATTGATCTTTTGTGGTATTGAATAAAAAATAACTTTGATCTCTATTTAAATCAATTCCTCTGTACATATCTGTATTATCTTTTTCAGTAATACTTTTAACGTAGTGTCCTGTTACTAAAGCATCAGCGTTAAGTCTTTTAGCTTCTTTAAATAAGTCTGTAAATTTAACTGTCTTATTACATTGCACACATGGAATAGGTGTTTCTCCATTTAAATAGCTATCAATAAAATTATCAATAACTCCTTCTTTAAATTTATTTTGATAATATAAAATCTTATGTTCGATCTTTAATTTATCAGCTACTCTTTTTGCATCCATAATATCTTGACCTGCACAACATTGTTTTGAAGAAGCTGTCTCTTTACTGTCATTATAAAGTTTAAGAGTAATACCGATGACATTGTAACCTTCATTTTTCATCATAGCTGCAACTGTTGAAGAATCTACTCCACCTGACATTGCAACAATAACTAAGGTGTCTTTTGGGTCTTTAGCTATTCCAATAGAATTCAATTTTGTCATATTTAATGATATTTATTAGTATATTAACTATAAGTAAATTAATGATTTTAGATTTTGAACCAGGTGACAAAGTTATCAATCCGAACAACAAAGAATGGGGAACTGGACAAGTTCAATCAATAATTAATGGTAAAGTTACTGTAAATTTTGAAAACGTTGGAAAAAAAGTTATTAATTCAAAAGTAATTCAATTAGAAAAATTATATAAATGAACATTGAAGAAAAGAAGAAAATTACTCTTTCACTGATAGAAACTTTTAATAAAGCAAGTCAGGTAGCCTTAGATTTAAGAGGAGCTGGTTTAAAAAAAGAAATTAAGTCAGACAATACTCCTGTAAGTAACGGAGATATTGAAGTTAATAAAATTTTAACCAGTAAGATCCAAGAAATAACTCCAAATATCCCTATTGTTTCAGAAGAGAGTGCAAACCATAAGATGGATAATGATTTAAATACTTTTTGGTTAATCGATCCAATAGATGGCACTAGAGATTATATTAATAACCGTGATGAATTTACTTTAAATGCAGCATTAATATTGGATAAAAAACCTGCTATTGGGATCATAACAGTTCCGGCAAAAAAAAGAGTTTTTTATTCTTACGGTTTGTCTCACAGTTACGAGTTAATTAACAATCAAGAAATTTCATTAATGAATAAAGAGAAAAACTATGTTGGACATACAGCGGTAAGTTATTCTAATGATCTTAAACCTGAAATTTTAAAAATTCATAAAAAATATAAAATAAGTTCTTTTCAAAAAATGAAAAGCTCACTAAAATTTTGTGTTATTGCAGCAGGTGAATTTGATATGTATGTTGCTGAACCAAGAGCTTGTGAGTGGGATATTGCAGCTGGTCATGCAATCCTTGAGCACTCAGGGGGGAAAGTGACTGACTTTAATTATAATGAAATACTCTATGGAAAAACTGAATTTAAAAACCCAAGTTTAATTTTAAAAAGTAAAAACATATTATAATGGATGAGCAATTAAGAATAATTTTAATAATTATAGTATCGGTTTCTATCTTTGGTTTATTAGTTTTTGTATTTGTTAAAAATGTTATTAGAAATAGAATTCAGTCTCTTGTTGAAGAAGAAGAGAAAGAAAAAAAATTAAAGTAATCTAATTATTTTCATATAGTCAGCTTGATCAATATCCATGATCCTTTTAGAGGTTTCAAAATCAAAACCATTTCTTGCTAGTAAAGCAATATCCTTTTTATAAAATAGGGCTCTATTATCCTCTACTCTCGCTGGTCCAATTCTCTTTTTTTTACATATTTTTATTCCAGAAAAAAAATCTTGGTCAGAGTTATCCTCTTTAATCTTATCTATTGTTTCTTTAATGTAGCGATCATTAATTCCTTTAGTCATTAAATAGTTTCTAATTTTATTAACCGAACTGCCTCTTTGGATTAAGCTTCTAGATTTACTTTCAGAATAGAATTTATCATTAATAAACTTAGTTTTTTCAAGATCTTGCAAAACAACATCTATTAAATCTGTAATATCTTGTTTTTTAATATTTTCTAAATTAGCTTTTAAATACTTCTTTAATAGATAGGTTCTAAGCTGTTGTTTAGATGGTGCGTATCTTTCGATATAGGCAAATGAGAAATTTCTCATTTCATCTACCGTTACTTGTAATGTTTTTTTTCTATTTCTCATATGAATCTTAATAGCATGTTGTATAATACACTAAAAATGATCGATCAAATCTATACATATTTTACAATTGAAATGATTTTTCTTTGGTTAAATCTGGGTGTCTTACCTTTTTGGTTAATATTAGTCCTCTTTCCGCAGTCACAAATATGTAGAGTTTTTATCACATCAATTTTTCCTTTTATTATTTTAAGTTTCGCCTACGGTTACTTAACATATTTGCTGTTTAACGAAGGCTATGACTTTGTTAGAAATTTTGAGCTATATTTAGGCTTAGATTCAATTAGTTATTTGTTTAACAATAAATCCTTCTTAATTCTATTTTGGACTCATTTTCTGTCTATTAATCTATTTTGTGGTGGATGGATTGTTAAGGACTCACAAAAATTTGGTATCAATAAAATAATAATGTCTTTTCCGTTATTAATAACATATTTTATTGGTCCTATTGGACTTACTCTTTATTGGATTATAAGAATTTTTTACGCAAAAAGAATTAATCTATATGATTAAGGAAATAGATTTCTATTTTGATTTTATTAGTCCTTACGCGTATTTAGCTTACAAAAAAATCCAAAAGTTACCAAAAGATATTCTAATAAATTATAAGCCAATTTTATTAGGTGGTCTTCATAATTTAGAAGGTATAACAGCACCAGCATTTATCAAACCTAAATTAAAACATATGATTAATGACTGTTTGTTAATTGCAAAAAAAAATAATTTTGATTTTAAATGGAACTCTAAATTTCCTTTAAACTCATTGAATATTATGCGTGGCTATTTAGATATTAGCTCATCAAATCAAGCACAATATATTAAAACAATGTTTGACGCTTATTGGAAAGATGATTTGGATATCTCTAAAGAAGAAATTTTAATATCACTACTTGAGCAATGTAAGATTGATAAAGATATTTTTTTTAAAACAATTAAAGATCCTGCTATTAAAGAAAAGTTAAAAAATGCCACTAAAAATGCCCATGAAAAAGAAGTTTTTGGAGCGCCCACTTTTATTGTTAATAATAAAATATTTTGGGGACAAGATCGATTGGAATTTGCCTTAGATGAATATAATAAAGTAGATTAAACTATTTTAAAATCACTTTGGCTAATTGCTGCAAAGCCACCCTCAATGTGAGAAACATTTTCAAAACCCATTTCTTTTAATGATTTAGCTGCAAGTGCAGATCTTAAACCACCAGCACAAAATAAGACAATTTCTTTTTCCATATCTAGCTTACCATTTTTAAAATAAGGACTCTCAGGATCTAGCCAAAACTCTAACATTCCTCTTGGTATATGGTGAGAATTTTCAACACGTCCTGATTTATCAAGTTCACCCTTTTCCCTAATATCAATTAAGTTACATTTGTTCTCGTTTGATAGTTTTAAAGCCTGCTCAGGACTTATAGTTTTAATTTCTCTTAAGGCTTCAGTTACTAGAGTGTGAGATGATTTTATATTCATATGATAATAATAATATATATAAATAAATAAAAAAATACAAAAATAGTGATCAAAAATTTTAAAAATAAAAATAAAATTAATTTTTTTAAAAAAAATTTTATTAAAATTACAAGAAAACTAGGTTTTGAAATTATCGATCAAAATAATTTCACAATTCCTACAAGCAATACATCTTTAAATAATAATATCAGTGTAATAAACAAAAGAAATATAACTCTACCACTTGGTGAAGTTAAAATTACAAGAAAAGTTAAAAGCTTTTTGATTATATTCAGATCTTTTACCAATGAAAATACACTGCTCAGTCAAAATAAAAAAAGATTATTTGAAAAGCAAAAAAAAGAATACAGTTTAAGATCTTTAAATTCCATATGTATTAATATTAAAAATGCTCAAAAAAAAATGAGTAATATTAAATTTTTTTTAAAAATTATAGATGATAACTCAAAACCTAGCGTAATTAAATTACAGAAAAAAATTGCAACTCAAAACAGTATTTTATTTGAAATATCTAATCTTGATATTAATAAATATAAAAACAAAATGAGATTTTCAAATAATAAAAGAATGCTCGCTCATAATTCACATATTTACCAATCAAAAGAATTTGCTCTTAATTCAAATTATGACTTAATATATTTTGTTGAAGACGACTATTTGCATCATCACGATGCTATTGAAGAAATGATTTTTAGTTATGAGAAATTCTCAACTATCTATAAAAAAGATATAATTATGTGTCCTGCTGATTATCCATTTTTATACAATAAATTTGAGCAAACAAATATTTTAGCTGGTCATAAAAAACATTGGCGTAGAGTAAACGAATCTCTTTGTACGTATTTAATTTCTCATAATATACTTAAAAAAAATTGGAAGACTTATGAAAAAATGTTTTTAAATAATTTTGATCCTTATGAAAAACCTCTTCATTTGCTTTATAAAAAAACACAATGTTTTTCACCAATACCCTCTCTATCACTGCATATGACAAATGTTAATTCTGCTTATGGATTATCACCAATGGTAGATTGGCTTGATGTTTGGAAAAAAAATAAATATTAATAATGTTTAAAATAAATTCTAAAGCACCTTTGTTTAAATTAAACTCAACAGATGGTGAGATTTATTCTTTAAAAGATTCACTTGGCAAATATGTAGTTCTTTATTTTTACCCTAAAGATGACACTCCAGGATGCACAATTGAGACTAATGATTTTAACAAATTATTACCTAAATTTAAAAAACTGAATTGTAAAATATTTGGGATTTCTAAGGATGATCTAAAAAGCCACCACAAATTTAAAGAAAAATTTAAAATCAAATTTGATCTTTTATCTGATGTAGAGCTTAATATTTTAAAAAAATACAAAGTTTGGGCTAAGAAGAAATTTATGGGCAGAGAGTTTATGGGAATAGTGAGAACAACTTTCTTAATTGATCCAAATGGTAAAATAGTAAAAATTTGGGATAATGTAAAAGTTAAGGATCATGCTAAAGAAGTGTTTGATACCCTAAAAAACTCTATAAATTAAAAAGGCCCCAATTAAGGGGCCTATTTTCTAACTATAAGAGAGATAGTTTTTTATTAGTCTCTGATTGCGTAAGCAATTACTCCTGTTTCAGTAACATCTGTACCTTTGGCTTGAGCTTCTTTACTCAATCTAATTCCAAAGAGACTATTCATAATCGACCAGACTATGTAAGCCACTACAAAAACAAAAATATTAATTGATAAAACACCAATTAACTGTGCTCCGAATGTTGCATCTGCATTTGTGATCGGTACTATTAAAGTTCCAAAAATACCCGCAAACATGTGAGCTGGAATTGCACCCACTACATCATCAAGTTTAAATGAAAATAGTAGTTTAGTTCCAAATACAACTATCACACCACCAACAGCACCAATTAATATTGCTGCTAATGGAGATGGTGCTAATGGTTCAGCTGTTATTGCAACTAACCCACCAATTGCACCGTTTAACATTTGTATTACATCAGTTTTACCAAACAATAATCTTGTAACTACGGCTGCAGCTAATACACCACCACAAGCTGCTAAATTAGTATTAATAAAGATTGTTGAAATAGCTACTGCATCAGCAAATGAACCTAACGCTAATTGAGAACCACCATTAAATCCAAACCAACCTAACCATAATACAAACACACCAATAGTTACTAATGGAATTGATGATGCTGCAAATGGTTGAATGGCTTTTGGATTACCTTTGCTATCAAATCTTCCAAATCTTGGACCAAGTATTATAATACCAGCAAGTGCAGCAGCACCCCCAGTTGAGTGAACTAGAGTTGATCCAGCAAAATCAGAAAATCCGATAGTTGCTAACCAGCCTCCACCCCATTGCCATCCCATTACTATAGGATAAATAACACCAGATAAAATTGCTGCAAATAAAAAGAATGGCCACAACTTAATTCTTTCAGCCATTGCTCCTGAACAAATTGAAACTGTTGTTGCACAAAATACCATTTGGAAAAACCAATCTGATCCAGCAGAGTAACCTGCCTCCAGTGAACTAGAGTCTGACCAAGGTGTAAAAGTACCTATATATCCGCCTTCTGGTATACCGTATGCTAAATTGTAACCAACTAACCAAAACATAATTCCTGAAATTGCATACAAACCAATATTTTTTGCACAAATTACAGAAACACTTTTAGAAGTAACCATTCCTGACTCAAGCATTGCAAAGCCTGCCGCCATGAACATTACTAAAAAACCACAAATTAAAAATAGGAGTGTATTAAATACAAACCCTACTTCAGCAGAAATAGTTGTTTCTGCTATTCCAGCACTACTCATGTTTATTAAAAAAAATAAACTAATAAGTGGAACTGATATTTTTTTTATTATTTTTATCATTAAGACCTCCATGTTTAAGTTTTCACTTATATTTTAGATGAACTTAAAAACTAATGTTGATTGGGAAATTTAGGTATGCAGTGATTGCATATAGTAACAGCCTTATTACATTTCTGTAAAAGGCTGTTAATGAATTTACTATTTAATTACTTATTAAATATTTCTTTAAGTGCCTTAGCTGGTAAGAACTTAACTTTTTGAGAAGCACCGATTTGGATTTGCTCTCCAGTTCTAGGATTTCTTCCAACTCTAGCTTTTCTTTTTGCTACTTTGTAAGTTCCAAATCCAGCAATTTTCACTGTATCGTCACCTTTTAAAGCATCTAGAATAGTGTTTGTAATAGTATCAAAAGTACGCTCAGCATCAGCTTTACTTAGGTTTAAAGAACCTGAAAGTTGTGCTATTAATTGTTTTTTGTTCATTTATTTAGCTCCGGTTTTATTGGTTATTTTCACATAATTGACATTAAACCTCATAAATCAAGCTTTTTATTAGTGTCTACTAAAATAAAAACCTCAATATATAGTGATTTGTTAAATAAATGTTGATTTTAAAGGATTATTTAAGAAATATAATTATTAAAAAACTTAAATAAACCAACGTCTTTTAGATCATTAAACGTTGTAAAAAACATCAATGATAGCAATAAAAACATTCCGATTCGAAAAAAACCTTCTTGAGTTTTTTGTGATAATGGACGCCCTAATACCTTTTCAATTCCATAAAACATTAAGTGCCCACCATCTAACATTGGAATTGGGAACAAGTTTATTAACCCTAAACTAATAGAAATATAAGCCATAAGGCTTATAAAAGGTAAAATTCCAAATTCTGCAACTTGTCCGCTAATTTTTGCTATTCGAATTGGCCCACCCAACTGTGAAGTATCACCATTTCCAGTGAGCATGCTTCCAATATATTTAAGAGAAGAAGTGCTTACATAATAAACTTCATTAACCGCATAAAACAGTGCTTTGGTAGGACCGAGTTTAACGTGATTTACCTCATTGTTATAAGCACCAAGTTTAATACCAACCATACGTTTGCTGATTTTGTTTCCAAGATTATCTTCGCCTTCAACAATATTCGGTTTTACTCTAAAGGTTAAATCTTGATCAAATCTATTTACTGTAAAATTGATAAATTCATCAGTAGACATCATAATATATTTTGAAACATCCATAATGCTTGTAACCTCGTTGCCATCAATAGAGACCACAATATCATTGTCTTTAAGACCAGCTACCATTGCAGGACTATCCTTTTGAACTTCGTTAATTACAGCTGGTGTAAAATCTTTTCCAAAAAAGGTATAAACTGAAAAAAATATCAGAATTGCTAATAAAAAGTTAGCTAAAGGACCACCAAATACAATTAAAGCTCGTTGATATAAAGGCTTTAGTACAAACAGTTTATCCTGATCTTCTTTACTATATTCTTTTATAATTTTGTCATTATCAGCTTGGCTATAAACATTTCTATCACCAAAAAACTTAACATATCCCCCAAGAGGTATGACACAAACCTTCCAACGAGTTCCTGATTTATCATTCCAACCAAACATTTCTTTGCCAAAACCAATTGAAAAATCAGTAACTCCTACACCGTATCGTTTAGCAAAATAATAATGTCCATATTCATGGATAAATACCACCACAACAATTAAAGCAATAAAAGGCAATATATAAGATAGCATAATAATTACACTCTAACTGACTTTAAGGCTGTTCTCAATAGTCAATTCATTTAAAAAATAAACAAATTAATGACAAATAAAAAAAAATTTTGTATTTAAATTTTATTAATTAATTTTTATGCAAAAAAAATTTAAAGCAATGGTTCTTTCTTGTATGGATCCAAGGTTCCAATCCCTAGTCTATAAATTTACTAAAAAAAAGAACTTAACTGGAAAGTATAGCTCATTTACTATTGCAGGTGGAGCTATCGGGGTTACTCATAATAAATTTAAAAAATGGCATCAAACATTTATTGATAATTTATCAGCTTCAATTGAGCTTCACAAAATAAGCAAACTCATTGTTATAAATCATGAAGACTGTGGGGCGATTAAAATTGCCGAAGGTAAAAAAGATTTAGATGAAGATGAAATTCACAAAACTTCTTATCAAAAACTAAAACAACTATTAAATAAAAAATTTCCTAAGCTTCGATTAGAATTTCATATCATGAAATTAAATCAAACAATTATAAAACTTTAGTAGTTATTAATCTTAAAATGAAAGCGAATTAACTTTTAATATTATAGCCTTTTTTAAGCAAGATAGACACAAGGGTAATACAAACAATTAAAAAGAAAACCATCGAACTAATACTAATCCAAATATCAAAATCAGAGACGCCGTAGAAAGAAAATCTTAAGCCATCAATTAGATAAACTACTGGATTAAAATATGAAATTGTTTGCCAAAATGGTGGCAGCATATCAAGAGAGTATAAACTGCCCCCTAAGAATACCATTGGAGTAATGACTAATGATGGAATAATCGACATCTGCTCAAAGTTTTTACTAACTACACCAATTAAAAATCCAAATAAAGCAAAAGTAAAAGAAACTAATACTAATAAAAATATCATTAACATTGGATGCATAACACTCACATCAGCAAAAAAAGAGGCGGTTGCATAAATTACAGCACCAACGACTAAAGTTTTAGTGGCTCCTGCCCCTACAAAAGCTAGAACGGTTTCAAGTGTTGAAATGGGTGCTGCTAAAATTTCATTAATAGTTCCATTAAATTTTGGAAAAAAGATTCCAAACGAAGTGTTACTAATTGATTGAGTAAGGAGTGTTAACATTAATAAACCTGGTACAATGTAAGACCCATAACTAACCCCATCAATTTTTTGAATATAATTTCCAATAACTGAACCAAAAACAACAAAGTATAATGATGTAGATATTACAGGTGAGAGAAGAGATTGACCTATAGTTCTTATAAATCTATTCATCTCATGAACATAAATAGCTTTAAAGCCGTAATAGTTAAATTTCATTATTCTCCTTTACTAAATCAACAAATATTTTCTCTAATGTACTTTGTTCTGTTTTTAAATCTTTTAACTTTAAGCCAGTATCTTTTATATCTTGCAATAAATCAGTAATACCCGTTTTTTCAGCCTGAACATTATAAGTATAAATTAATGACATCTGCTCTTCACTTATTTCAAGATTATACTTAGATAAATCTTCTGGAATTTCTGTAATTTTTTTTTGCAATTCAATGGTTAGTTTTTTGTGTCCCATTTTCTTAATTAATTCTTTTTTATCCTCAACTACAATAATTTCACCTTGATTAATTACAGCTACACGGTCCGCTATAGCCTCAGCTTCCTCAATGTAATGAGTAGTTAAAATAATTGTGACGCCTTTTTTTCTGAGGTCATCAACAACCATCCACATATCTCTTCTAAGCTCAACATCAACTCCGGCTGTTGGTTCATCAAGAAATAATATTTTAGGTTCATGAGATAAAGCTTTTGCAATTAAAACTCTTCTTTTCATTCCGCCTGATAATTGTCTTAATCTTTGATCTTTTTTATCCCACAAACTTAAATCTTTTAAAATTTTTTCAATGTGTTCTGGTTTAGGTGCTTTTCCATACAGCCCTCTTGAATAAGATACGGTATCAAAAACAGTCTCAAAAGATTCTAAATTTAATTCTTGAGGAACAAGCCCTATTCTTGATCTTGTCTCTCTATAATCTTTTATAATATCATAATTATCAATTGTGACAGTTCCTGAAGTAGGTTTAACAATTCCACAAATAATACTGATTAAACTAGTTTTGCCCGCACCATTTGGTCCAAGCATTGCAAGAATTTCACCTTGTTTTACTTTAAGGCTAACATTATTTAAGGCTTTAAAGCCATTATCGTAAACTTTTGATAAGTTGTTAATGGATATTTGAATCTCAGACATTTGTTAGGGTGTATATAATTACTTATACACCTTTTACAAATTATTAGGTCTATTTTTTAGATCCTTTTATTTTCCAAAATATTACAGGCAAAAAAGTTGCGATTATAAAAGATAAAAACAACAATGATTGAGAGACAAAAGCTGGAAAAGTATCTGCTGGTAAAATTATACCCACTAACAAACTCTTTGAAAAATCAGGAGCTGGGAATAAAAGAAACCCTCCAATTAACCCAATAATAATTGAAATATATGCCGTTTTTTCATTCAACTTTTTATTATAGAAACTATAAAAAACAGTAAGTACAAACGCACAACAAAATAAATCAGCAAGCAAAAATAAGTATAAAACACTGAATCCTTTTGAAGCAATTACAAAAGCTATAATTGAAAGCACTACTATAAAATATTTTGAAAAAGTTAAATAATTAGTTTTTTTATTTAAATTTAGAGTCGCTTTTCCATCAACCACTATTAAGCTTGATATTGCATTGACCAATGTATCAACAGTACTAATTGTCAATGATAAACCAAGAATTACAATTATTAATGATAAAAATTCTGTCTGTTCACTTAACAATAAAGAGAAGAAACCAAGATCAGGAATAACTTTTGGATTAGCTGATACTGCAACTAAACCACTAAAACCCATAAAAAAAACAATTGGAATAATAACGATGAACGCTACTATTAAACTTTTCTTTAAGACTTCATTATTTTTTGCAGCATAAACTCTTTGCCAATTTCCTTGATGAAAAAGATTAGTTGCAGCAACCGCGATAAAGAACGTTAATCCTGCAGTATAGTTTGGAATATAACTCACACTTAATAAGTGAGGACTTTTTTCTTTAATAAATGAGAAAGAAAACTGATCCCCTTTAAATGATGTTAGATAAAATACTGAAATTAATAATAAAGCTACAATTACTATCATTTGAATATTATCTGTAAAAATTGAAGCTCTTAATCCACCGTATAAGGTGTAAGCAAGCGTTGCGATCAGAATAATTAAAGAGGTGACCCAAAGTTCAGTTCCTGAAATATAATTTATCAATATTGCAACTGCAGTAACTTCAGCACATAAAAAGACGAACATATAAAATACTGTCATAAGCAAAATAAGTTTAAATAAACTCTTTCCAAATCTTTTTCTTAAAAATTCAATTAACGTTGAACCTTTTGGAAAGTCAGTTCTTATTTTTTTTCCAAGTGAAATTAAAAAGATCATAGGAAATGCTGTTCCTAATGCGTAACCAATCACAGCTCCTATCCCACCCCATGTTGCAGCAGATGCTGGACCAAATAAAATCCAAGCCCCAAGCGCAGATGCAATTAGGCTTGTTGTTAGTGAAAAGAAACCAATGTTTCTATTCGCAGTTAGATAATTGTTAATCCCTTGATATTTTTTAGAGTAAATTAATCCAACAATTGTAAAGATTAAGCTTATAGTTATGACAAGTGTTAATGATGTTGATTGACTTATAAAGTATGTTTTATCCATTGTTCTCCCTTTCTGAATTACCGGACAGGTTATTAGGGTTTAATCTCAGTCAGTTACGACACCCCTTTCCCAATACATACATCAGTTGATTAAAAAACAAAACACAAATATCTATTTGATATAATTTATAATTAAGCATAAATTTAATCATTCATGAAAAATGTTGGTTTCATTGGTGTTGGGTATATGGGTTATGGAATAGCCAAAAATATTCTAAAAAATAATAATAATTTATTTGTTATTGCTAATAAAAATAGATCTCCAATAGAAAAAATAGTTAATGAAGGTGCAGTTGAAGTTAAATCATATGACGAATTATGTTCAAAAGATTTAGACTGTCTTTTTTTATGTGTAACCAATACTCCTATTGCTCATTCAATTATTGAAAAAATATTACCTCTATTAAATTCAGATACTCTTATTATTGATATTACTACTCATGACCAAAATGGATCCATCGAAGCTAATAAAATTTTTAAAAGCAAAAATATAAACTACATAGAATGTCCTGTAATGGGAGGCCCCGTTCAAGCTGAAGAAGGTGTCTTAGGTGGTATTATTGGTGGTAGTGAAGAAAATTTTAAGAAAGCTGAGGTATTTTTAAAAGCGTTTTGCAAAGATTACTTTTATTTTGGAGAAGTTGGCATGGGAACTAAATCAAAACTTTTAAATAATTTTTTAACACTGGGTAACGCTACTTTAATTGTTCACATGATAAAAGGTGCAAAAAAATTTGATATTGATTTAAAGAAATTATACGATGTTGCTAAACTTGGCTCTGGAAATTCTGCAGCCTTAAGTAGAATTTTTGATAACCTTTTAAAAGACGATTATACAGGGTTTAAGTTTACTGCAAAAAATTCGCATAAAGATATGTCCTACATTCAAGATTTACTAAAAGATATGCCTGATGCTGAAAAATTAGCCAAAGATACAAAAGATTTTTATAAAGATGCCTTGGATAGTGGTAATGGCGAGCTTTTTATTAGTGAATTAATTAAAAAATAAAATTAATTTTTATTATAAAATTTCTAAAGGCAATGGAGCTTCAGGGTACTTTTGCTTACACAATTTTTCATAGTTTTTGCAAAGAGTACTTACCGTGTCATGTGCTTCATCTTTTGAAGTTAAAAATTTAATTAAAGTATCTCTCTCGAGTTCGATTTCTTTAATATCTGCTCCTCTTAAATATTCACCTGTTTCAACTTCCCAGTAAGTATCATTTAATTCACCAATATCTAAAGTATTAAGTTTATTCTGAAGTTCAATAATAATCTCATCGTCCGTTTTGCTATCTTTCATTGGAGAGTTAACTAATTTTCCTAAACATTTATCTTTAAGATCATCTAAAAAAGTATTGTAGGGTTTACCTTCAGCCAAACCTTGAAAGTGATTGCTTTCAAAGTACTTACTGATTGCAGCATTAGTTGAAATTTTATTTTTACCCTTAGCAACGGCTACTTGAACGTAAACTTCCTGGCTAATGTATTCGTTTAAATAATCTTTAATTTTATCCGATAACATTAGTTAAAAAAATTACAGAGTTTTTAAAGGATCGACATAATCATACCCAAAAACATCAGCCACTGCTTTATATGTTACTTGACCTTTACAAACGTTTAGTCCTGCAAGCAAATGTTTATCATCGCTTAGTGCTTTAGCGTAACCGTTATTTGCAATTTTTACTAGATGTGGAAGTGTTGCATTGTTCAACGCAATTGTTGAAGTTCTTGGAACTCCACCTGGCATATTTGCTACACAGTAATGAATAACATCATCAATAATATAAGTTGGATCACCGTGAGTTGTTGGTTTACTTGTTTCAACGCAACCCCCTTGGTCAATTGCAACATCAACAATAACTGATCCTCTTTGCATTAATTTTAACATTGGTTTAGTAATTAGTTTTGGAGCTTCTGCACCTGGTATTAAAACACCCCCAATTAAAAGATCAGCTTTTGCAACTAATTTATTTAAATCAATTTTATCACTTTGTTCTGGAATAATTTTATCACCAAACATTTCAACCAATTGTTTCAATCTTGCTTCAGACTTGTCAACGATATGAACTTTAGCACCCATTCCAGTTGCAATCACAGCAGCATTTTCACCAACAACACCGCCGCCTAAAATAACAACAGTACCTCCTTCAACTCCAGGAGCTCCTCCTAATAAAAGACCTCTACCATTTTGGTTTTTTTCCAAGCAATGTGCTCCAGCTTGAACTGACATACGTCCAGCAACTGCACTCATTGGTGCAAGTAATGGTAATCTGCCATTATCATCTGTAACCGTTTCATAGGCTATACAAACACCTTTAGATTTAACTAAACCTTCTGTTAATTCTTTAGCTGCTGCTAAGTGTAGATAAGTGTAGACGATTTGATTTTCTCTAATCATCTTAACTTCACCTGCTTGGGGCTCTTTTACTTTAACAATTATATCTGCATCATTGAAAATATCTTCAGCTTTATCAACAATTTTAGCACCTACACTTGTGTATTGATCATTTTCAAAACCAGCTTCAAATCCACCATTATTTTCAACTAAAACTTCATGACCTTCTGATATTAAAGTTTTAACACTTTCAGGGGTTAATCCAATACGATGCTCTTGTGGTTTGATTTCTTTAGGTACGCCGATTTTCATAACCTTCTCTCCTTAATTTAATACTTTAAAATTTTAAAGTTTTTAGTTTTTTTGATTTTTTTGATAGTTAGTGATACCAGTTCTTAACTTTTCAATAATCTCATCAATGTGTTTTTCTTCACAGATGAATTGAGGAGCTATAATTAAACAATCTCCTGTAGCTTTAAAGTTAACACCAGCTTCATAACAAGCTTTAAAACATTCATAACCAGCTTTACCTGGTTTAGTGTTTAGCTTCATGTCTATTCCGCCCATCATTCCATATCCTCTAATATTATCTACAGACTCTAGATCCTGAAGAGAGAATAATCCTTTTTGGAAATAAGGAGATAAATTTTTTGCTCTATTGAAAATATCATCTTTTTCAAAAATTTCCTGCACTGCAAGAGCGGCAGCAACTGCAACTGGAATTCCTGAATAAGTATAGCCATGAAACAATTCAACTGCACCTGTTGGTGAAGCATCCATTACCGCATCATAGATATAATCATTACATGCAACAACACCCATGGGAACAACACCGTTGGTTGTAGCTTTAGCCATTGTCATAATGTCTGGAGTTACTCCAAATTCATCTGCAGCGAATTTAGATCCTGTTCTGCCCCATCCTGTAATTACTTCATCAAAAATTAAAAGTATTCCATGCTTGTCACAGATCTCTCTTAGTTTTTGTAAATATCCTTTTGGTGGAACCAGTGTTCCAGTTGATCCAGCAATCGGTTCAACAATACAAGCAGCAATGTTTTCACCACCAAAATTTTGACAAATAGTTTCTAAATCATTTGCTAAATAGTCTCCAGTTTCTGGTTGACCACTCACAAACTTATGTTCTGGTAAATGTGTATGTCTAATGTGTTGGACACCTGGCATTAAAACGCTTGCAAACGTTTTAACATTATTTACCATTCCACCCACTGAAATACAGCCAATGTTCATTCCATGATAACCACGCTCACGTCCAACAAATCTAAATCTTTCTGCATGTCCTTTTGCTCTGTGATATGCAACAGCAATTTTAATTGCAGTTTCTACAGCTGTAGATCCACAAATTGTAAAAAACATTTTATTTAAATCACCTGGTGTGTGTTTTGAAATTTTTGTAGCTAATTCAAATGAACCACCAAAACCTTGTTGAAATGGTTGTGCGTAATCTAAAGTTTCTAATTGCTTTGTAACAGCTTCTGTGATTTCTCTTCTTCCATGGCCTAGTGGGTTACAAAATAACCCTGAGCTCGCATCTATTTGTGTTTTTCCATGGTGAGTTTTTAAGTAAACCCCCTTAGCTTCTGTAATTAGTCTTGGGTTTGCTTTGAAATCTTTATTAGATGTAAACGGCATCCAATGTTCATTTAATGAATTAGGTACTGAAGTTCTGTTTTCTGAGCTCATAAATATTCTCTCTCTAAGTATGTAGTGTTATAATTTTATTCCTAACTATTAGACTAAATCAAAAGGTTTTCTATAATTATTTTTTTCTTTAAGGCTTATAATTTTACAACTTATAGGTGTATAAAAATTAAAATTTGTTTTACATCAATTCCAAATTCTATTTAAATACAGATAATTTAATTAAATTACTAACAAAGGAATAATAATGAAAAAAATAATTAGTTTTATTCTTGGTGCTGTAGTTGCTCTTAACTTATCAATGTCAGTTGCTAACGCTGCTGCTAAAGAAGTTAGAGTTGCATTCTTTTTAGAATGGCCTACTCCAAACCAAGAAGACAAAGTTAAAAAGATGTTTGATAAAGCTCTAGGTGTTCCAGTTAAATGGACTAACTTTTCAAACGGTGGTGCAATGACTGATGCTATGTTAGCTGGAGATATTGATATTTCTTACTCACAAGGCTTAGTGCCATTTATCAATGCTGTTAAATCAAAAGCTCCGCTAAAACTTGTAGATATTGCTATGGAATACGGAATGGGTGGAACAACTTGTGTTACATCTAATGCTTCTGGAATTACAAAAGCTAACGCTTCTGAATTAGAAGGTAAAAAAGTTGCTGTTCCTCTAGGAACAATGGCTGAGTATGTTTTTGATGAAAGTATGAAAGTTGTTGGCGCTGATAAAAGTAAAATGACAGTTATTCAAATGGATCCTGAAGAAGGTGCTGCTGCACTAGTTTCTGGTGATGTTGTAATGGCATGTTTATTTGGTGGAAATTCTATTAAAGCTGCAACTGCAGTTGGAAGTAGATTACTAACAGTTCAAGAAGCGCGTGATGCTGGTATCTTAGGTATTGACATTACATCTGTTACTGACAAATTTATGAAAGAGAACCCAGGTATGCTGAGAACTTTCATAGAAGTAACTCATGAAGCAAATGCTAGATATGCAGCAGGTAAAAGTGATTTAAATGTTATCGCTAAAGATGCTGAGATGAAGCTTGGTGATATGAAAGAAACTTTAAGCGGATTTAAATTTCTTACACCTGAAGAGACTGAAAAATCTATGACTTCTGGAAATCTAAGTGGATTTTTAAAAGGAATGGGTACTCCTAACGGAGCAGTTGATACAAGCTTTTTACCTCTTTAATTTAGAGAGTTAAATAAATTTAAATAGGCGCCAATTTAATAAATTGGTGCCTATTTTTTTAAAAAAATTCTAATATAGTATTGTCTTATGAGTGATTTAATTTCTCAGAATTTAAACATGATCTTTAAAACTCCTAAAGGAGAAACAGTTCATGCATTAAAAGATGTAAACTTTACACTTAAAAAAGGTGAACTTTTAACTGTTCTTGGTCCTTCAGGATGTGGAAAAACAACTCTACTAAATATTACCGCTGGTTTTCTAAGACCCACTTCGGGCGCTATTGCTCTTAATGGTAATGAAATAGATGGTCCTGGTGTTGAACGAGGAATGGTTTTTCAACAAGGTGCTTTATTTGAATGGCTAACTGTTGCAGAGAATGTTGATTTTGGTTTGAGAATGAAAAAAGAAGACCCAGTTAAAACTGCAAAAAAAGTTGAAGAGTGGTTAAATATAGTAGGTCTACAAGGTTTTGGTAACACGCCTACTTATCAATTATCTGGAGGTATGCAGCAAAGGGTTGCTCTTGCTAGATGCTTGATTAATGACCCTGATCTAATTTTAATGGATGAACCATTAGGTGCATTAGATGCATTAACAAGAGAGAAGATGCAGTCTTTAGTTTTAAAAATTTGGAAAGAAACAGGAAAAACAATTATTTTAATCACCCACTCAGTTGAAGAAGCTTTACTACTAGGTGAAAGATTGTATGTAATGGCACCAAGACCAGGTCGTATCCATAAAGAATATAATCTTCCTTTTGCATCAATGGGTATTGATGGTGATTTAAGAGAGATAAAAAAAACACCTAACTTTGTAAGCACTAGAGAAGAAATTCTAACTATGATTTGGAATATGGAAGAAGAAATTATGGGTAAAGATATTTAGTATGCTAACAGGTATTATAACATTCGTAGTAATTTTTGCAGTTATTGGATCTATTTTGTATGGAAGAAAATTAGCAAAAACTGAAAAATTAGATGCTGTATTTGGTAATCCTGAAAGAGCTAAAGGTGGAGTTCATTGGGTTATTGTTGGTAGTAGTTTTTTACTATTAACTTGGCTTTACTATTCTTGGGATATGGCGAAATCATTTTATCCCCAGTCTGCAAATGAACTTTGTCAGGTTGCAAAAGTAAACGACTCTTTACTTTCGTTAAAATATTTATTTCCAATTGAAGAACGTGAATTTAAGAGTACTTCAATAATCAAAGGTGAAAACAAAAATATACAAAAACTAGCTAATGAAATTAAAAATTCACCCAATATAAGAGAGCAAGACAAAACTACTCTTTTAAAATTTATTGCAAAAACTCAACAATCAATTCCATTGTTAACCAATATTGACCTTTTAGAAGAAGAAACAAAAAGTCAAATTCGAGATTTAACAAATAGAATTACTTGGTTAACAGAAGATTTTCAAAAAATAAGCTATCCACCAATTAAAAGTATTGAAGAAGAGAACGCAAGAATTGAAGCTTTAAAAAAACAAGGGAAATGGGGAGCCTCTGCAACCGCTGTAGAAAATACAGTTGAAATACCAACTATTCCTGAAACAAAAATGGGTTTAAAATTTGATGCAGCTGCAAAAGAATTAACTCTTATTAGTAATGACTTTTTCAAAATAAGAAATCATAACTATAAATATAAACAGTTAATGAAAGAGATTAAGGATGAGATTAAAGCTTATCGATCTAGTTTAGATAATACCCAAGAAGTAGCTTCTGCATTAGCAAAAGATGTTTTAAAAATTGCTCGAAGAATCGAATACGCAAGTATTTTCCCACCTAATACTCTTGATGATATGCAAAAATCAATAATAGAGTTTGATGAAGTTCAAAAGAAAGAACAAGGTGTTTTAAGACTAGTTGATATTTTTTTATTTCCTGCTGGTACAATTGTTTCAAGTGGACCAAATTGTTCTGAACAAGGATCTGGAAGATGGTTACCAAAACCGTCTGATACCTTTAATAAATTTGTGCTACTCCTTAAACCCAGTATTGGATTTAAAAACGTACCTCTAATTTGGTATGAAATGATGGATGTAAGTAAAATAGTTGGTTTTATATTACCTGATTGGATTGCAGATGCTATGCCTGGGGCATATCCAATTCATAATGCTGATGGAACTGTTACTCCAAACTTTAAGAGTAAAGTCTTAAGTGTTGTTACAGGTGAGTTTAAATTATTTAAGATACCAGTTCCGATGGGTCATATCTGGGATTCTTTTTTAAGAGTTCTCCTAGGTTTAGTACTTGGAATTATTTTTGGTGTACCACTAGGATTATTTATGGGTTTAAACAGATTTGCTAAAGGATTTTTTGATCCATTAATTGAACTATATAGACCGGTACCCCCATTAGCTTGGGCTCCTCTAGTTATTACTGTATTTGGAATTGATAATGTTGGGAAAGTTTTCTTATTATTTATGGTTTCATTTTCAATTATGATCATCTCTGCTAGAGCAGGAGCTGCTGGTACGCAGTTGTCTAAAATTCATGCTTCACACTCACTTGGTGCATCTAAATGGCAAATATTAAGACATGTAATATTTCCAAACTCATTACCAGAAATTTTAACAGGGGTTAGAGTTGCTGTTGGAATGTGTTGGGGAACTTTGGTTGCAGCTGAATTTTTAGCCGGTACTACAGGTATTGGATTTGTTGAAAACGTTGCTAAAAAATACTTCCAATATGAAGTTATTTGGATAACTATTTTTGTAATGGGTATGTTAGGTTTATTATTTGATGTTGCTTTAAGAAAAATAATTGACAAAACAATTCCATGGCATGGTAAAGGTTAATCAAACTTTTATTAAACTATGAAATCTTCGAAATTAAAAAGAATTATTAAAGATATCTTTATTAAGTATAAATTAAACAAAGATCATGCCACTATTTGTGCTGAAGCCTTAATCAATGCAGAATTAGTTGGTGCTCCATCACATGGTTTATCTAGACTTAAGATGTACTGTGACCGTATTTCTAAAAAAGTTATTAATCCAAAAGCTAAAATTAAAGTTAAAAAAATTTCTCAATCCATTGCCCATGTTGATGGTAACAATAGTATTGGCTTTGTTGCAGCAGATACCGCTATTAAAACTGCTATAAACAATGCTAAGAAAACTGGAATTGGCTTAGTTGCAGTTAAGAATAGTGGTCATTATGGTTTATCTGGTTATTACGCAGAGCAAGCAGTTAAAAAAGGTTTAATGGTAATGGTATTTACTAATGCACCTCCAGCAGTTGCACCTCATGGGGCTTTAAAAAGTTTATTTGGAACAAACCCTATTTGTTTTGGAACACCTACTGGATCAAAGGTTCCTTTTATTTTAGATACTTCAATCTCAATGATTAATAGAGGAAAAATTAGAGTTGCAGCAAGAGAAGGAACTAAAATTCCTGAGGGAGTTGCTTTAGATAAATTTGGTAAACCAACAACGGATCCTAAAAAAGCATTAGAGGGTGTTCAATTACCAATAGCTGGTTTTAGGGGTTCTGGATTAGCTTGGATGGTTGATATTTTAAGTGGTGTATTAACAGGTGGTAATCATGCAGGTAGAGTTAAAGATCCATTTACTGATTTTAGTGGTCCACAAAATATTGGTCACCTATTTTTTGTTTTAAAGCCTAATTTATTTGTAGGAAATTCTTTCAATAAAAGAATAAAAGACAATATCAAAACTATAAAAAAACTACCTAAGATAAAAGGTGTTAAAGAAATTCTTTACCCAGGACAAAGTAAGTTTAATAGGTTTAAAAGTAATCTTAAAAAAGAAATTAATATTTCAAAAGCTGTTTTAAAAGACTTGGAATATTTACAAAGTATCTAACTATCGTACAGATCTTGAAAACTTTACAAGATCATTAACAAGAAGTTCAGGTTCCTCAAGGGCTGCAAAATGTCCACCCCTCGGCATCTCTGTCCATTGAGTAATATTAAACATTCTATCTACATAAGATTTTGGTGGCCACTCAGACATTTCTGCTGGAAAAATTGCTGCAGCTGTTGGAATTTCTATTTTTTTAAAATCTTTAGGAAAAAAACGTCCACCCTCTTCTCTTCTTCCGTAATAAATCCAAGTAGCTGTGTTGAAAGTTTTTGTAACTACATAAACCATAATATTAGCTAAGAGTGTATCTTTTGAATAAACACTTTCAATATTGTTATCTTTTAAATCAGACCATGAGTACATTTTTTCAATAATCCATGCTGCAATTCCAACAGGACTGTCCATCATTCCATAACTTAAAGTTTGAGGTTTAGTTGCTTGTTGAGTTCTATATCCATCCTGCATTGTTTGGTCTGTATTAAATCTTTGTTGCCATTCTTCCTCTTGTTTTGTTTGTGGACCATCAGGGTGGCGCATTGTTAAACAATTAATGTGAATTGCCTTACATGATTTTGAATGATCATAACCAATCCAGTTTGCAATAGTTGCTCCCCAATCACCTCCTTGTGCTAAATATTTTTTATAACCAAGGTTTTCTGTCATCAATTTATTTAAAGTATTGGCTATTTTTCTTGGTCCCATGGGTCTTGAAGGTCTCCCAGAAAAACCAAAACCAGGTAATGATGGGACCACTACATCAAAGGCATCGTCAATGTTTCCACCAAATTTTTCAGGGTGTGCAAGTCTTTCTATAATATGTAAAAACTCAATTACCGATCCAGGCCATCCATGCATAAGAAGTAAAGGTGTTGGGTTGGACCCACTTCCCTTTTCATGAATAAAATGTATTTCGATATCATCTACAATAGTTGTGAAATTTGGAAATTGATTTATTTCTGCCTCATGTTTTCTCCAATCAAAATCTTTAATCCAATAATTTGAGATCTCTTTCATATAATCAAGATTACTTCCATATTTCCAGCCACCATCATCTGGCATTTCATGCCATGGGTAATTTTTTACTTTAGTGTATATTTCTTGAAGTACTTTATCGGGAATATCTAATTTAAAAGGCTTAATCATTATCAATTTACAGTATATACTTTTTAAAAATTCAGACTAAATATACCTCATGCTTTCAAATAAAGAAATTGTTTGTCCTAATAACCTTCTGGATCATGCACATAAGAAAAAAGGTGTTAATGCTGCAATCGTAAATGCAGGGTTGCCTTTACCAATGCTTTCAGTTCAAGATGCTGTTAATGAAAATTTAATAACACCTATCTTTATAGGGAATAAAAAAGAAATTCTTAAATGTGCTGAAGATTTAAAATGGGATATTTCAAAATTTGAAATCATTGATGAACCTATTGAAAATAATACTGCTGCTATTGCTGCAAAACTTGCTAGCCAAGATAAAGTAAAAATTATTGTTAAGGGTCATATTCATACAGATGTCTTAATGAAAGAAATTTTAAAAAGAGATTACAATTTACTTGGTAAAACTAGACTTAGTCACATATGGCATATGACAAATACTAAAGACGGCAAGCCACTTATAATTACTGATGGTGCTTTAAATGTTTTACCCAACGTAAAAACAAAAATGCATATTTTAAGAAATGTAATTGATTTTTCAAACCGTATAGGAATTGAAAGGCCCAAAATTGCAGTTCTATCAGCAACAGAAGAAATTTTAGATAGTGTACCAAGCTCTATCGATGCAGATGAAATTACAAAACTTGCAAAAGAAGAAAATTTAAATGCTGATGTTTTTGGTCCCTTGGCATTTGATAATAGTATTTCAAAAAAATCTGCCGCTATAAAAGGTGTTAAAAATATTGTAGCTGGTAATGCAGATGTATTGCTAGTTCCAAGTGTTGAAACCGGAAATAGTTTGGTTAAAATGATGATTTATTTTATGGGAGCTTGTGCAGCTGGTGTAGTAGTAGGTGGTAAAGTTCCAATAGTAATTACTAGTAGATCTGATGAAGCACAAGCTAGATTAGCCTCTATTGCTGCAGCTGTTGTTGCTTTAGACTAATTCTTCATTGAAATAATGACATTAATGTTTTAAATAAAGCTTCAAAATTAGAGAGGGAAACAATGGCTATAACGTACTTAAAAAAATCACCAAAAACATCGTCAACAGACGATACTAAAACAACTGGAATTGTTCAGGATTTATTAAAAAATATCGAAACTACAAAAGAACAAGGTTGTATCGATCTTACAAAAAAATTTGATAAGTACGATGGAGAAATCATCGTTTCTAAAGAAAGAATTGAAGAAATTAAAAAAACATTAGATCAAAAAACAAAAGATGATGTTCAATTTTCATATGAAAGAGTTAGAAAATTTGCTGAAGCTCAATTAAAAAATTATGGTCAAGATTTTGAAGTAGAGCTTTCTGATGGACTTTTTGCTGGTCAAAAATTAATACCTGTAAATACTGCTGGATGTTATGTACCAGGAGGTCGTTATGCACACATTGCATCAGCTGTTATGAGTGTAACAACAGCAAAGGTTGCTGGTGTAAAAAACGTTATTGCCTGTAGTCCTCCAAAAGAAGGAGTGGGTGCACATCCAACAATTATTTATACCGCAGATCTTTGTGGTGCTGATGTAATTTTAAATTTAGGTGGTGTTCCTGCAATTGCAGCAATGACTAATGGCTTATTTAATAACCCTCCTGCAGACATTATCGTTGGTCCTGGAAATCAATTTGTTGCTGAAGCTAAAAGAATTTTATTTGGAAAAGTGGGTATTGACTTGTTTGCTGGTCCTACTGAGATTGGAATTATTGCTGACGCTAAAGCTGACCCTGAGATAGTTGCTGTAGATTTAGTGGGTCAAGCTGAGCATGGTTATAATTCACCTTGTTGGTTATACACAACGAGTAAAGAGCTTGCAGAAAAAGTAATGAAAAGAGTTCCAGAATTAATTGCTGAACTACCAGAAGTTCCAAGAACAAACGCAGATGCAGCGTGGAGAGATTATGGTGAAGTTATCCTTTGTGATACTGATGAAGAAATGGCAACTATTAGTGATGAGTATGCTCCAGAACACTTAGAAGTTCAGACAGAAAATTTAGAGTGGTTTCACAAAAGACTTACAAACTATGGTTCTTTATTTATTGGAGAAGAAACAACTGTTGCTTATGGAGATAAATGTTCAGGAACTAATCATATACTTCCAACTAAAGGTGCGGGAAGATATACGGGTGGATTATTCGTTGGTAAGTTTGTTAAAACTTTAAGTTTTCAAAGAATGACAAAAGAATCTACTGAATTAGTTGGTGCTGCAGCTGCAAGAATTTCTAGATATGAAGGAATGGAAGCACATGCAAGAACAGGCGACGTTAGGCTTAAAAAGTACGGTTATTCTAGTTAAATTATATAATTTCCATTAGCACTGTTAAAGCCAAAATAGACATAAAAAGAATAATCAAATAATTTATTCTTTTCCACACTGTTGCACTTTTAAGATATTTAGAAAAATATTTTGAAAGATATCCTATTATAAAAAAAAATAGGAATGAAGAAATGGCTGCCCCAGCACCAAAGTAATACTTATCCACTTGACTAAGGCTTTTAGAGAAGTTTCCAAGGAAAAACACAGTGTCTGAATAAACGTGTGGATTAAGAAAAGTAAAACCTAAAGTTTTAACTACAATGTTAGATAAATTATTAGTTTTACTATCCACATCAAATGAAGTTTCTGAAACTTTAGTTTTAATTTTTCCCCAAATAAAATGTAATAAAAATATTAAAAGTAAAATATTAAAAACTAACTCAATAGTTGGAGTAAAAAAATGATTTAGATACTGAAATAAAAAAATTCCTAAAAAAATTAATAAAAAGTCTGAAATTGAACAAATTAAACATACAATAAAAATATATTGTTTTTTTAAGCCTTGTTCTATGACAAATATATTTTGAGCACCTATTGCAAGAATTAAACTTAACCCAGTTAAAAAACCTAATATTAAATAATCCATTAAGTTTTATTAAACTCTTTTTTTACCCTGAACAACCCTATCAAGTATTAATGCAACAAATAAAATAGCTATACCCGCAAGTATACCTTGTCCAACATTAGCATATTGCAATGCCTCAAGAACATCTTGACCTAAACCTTTTGCACCAATTAGGGATGCTACAACTACCATGGCTAAACTTAACATTACTGTTTGGTTCACACCTGCTAAAATTGAAGGTGTAGCTAGTGGCAGATCTACTTTTCTCAGCAAATACCATTTAGTTGCACCGTATGCGATAGCAGCTTCTCGAATTGTTTCTGGCACTCCACGTAACCCTAAAACTGTAAGTCTTACAACAGGTGTACCACCAAAAATCATTGTAATAATTACTGCTGCAACCTTTCCAGTTCCAAAAAACGCTATTACTGGAATCATAAATACAAAAGCTGGCATTGTTTGCATGAAATCCATTATCGGTCTAATTAATGAATAAAATCTTTGTCGTCTTGCACAGAAAATTCCAAGCGGAATTCCTATTGCTATACTTAAAACTGCAGCAGTTCCTAATAAAGCAAGTGTGGTCATTGCTTTAACCCAGAAACCTAAAAAACCCATGTAACATAAAAATCCTGTAGAATAAATTGCAGCCCTGGGTCCTGCTGATAACCCAGTTAAAGTTACAATTGCAGTTATAATTACAATCCAAGGAGTTTTAACAAACAATAATTCTAAGAAATCTAATACGGACCTAATACCAATTGTTATAGCTGTAAAAATTAAATCTCCTTTAACAACGGCATAATCAAAAACAATTTCTATCCATTTAATTGAAAATAATCTTATTTCAGGATGTGTTGGGAACGTATCCATTATCTGAAGTAAGCCCGGAAAACTGTAATGGATAACTGTAAAAATCATTATAACAGTGGTAAAAACACCACTTAAAATGTAATTTTTCATCTGCATCCCTGGATGAATAGATTTATCGGATAACCATTCAGAATATTTCTTTTCTAAAATTGAATTTGCCAAAACACCCTGAACAATTTTAACTCCTATCAATAAAATAAAACCAAAAATTGCTATCCAAATTGCTGAAGCTTCTATTCTCGTAATTTCATCTAAATAACCTTGCATAGCATCCTCTAAGGATTTTATGTTTCTTTCAAAGACATCAATTTTGTCTGGATTATTTTCTATCGCAGCTTCTAATTGTTTATTTCTAAAGGCTATAGTGCCTTTTACTTGTTCAACTTTAGCAATGGCCTCTGCCGTAATATTACCAAATAAACCTCTGATTATTTGTACTACTGAAAAAGTTTCAATAATTAAAAAAGCTAAAGTCCAATTCCAAATATTACGCATTCCAAACCAAATTGGTCCAAATATGAATGCAAATAAATTAAATGAAAATGAGTAAGTAGGCTTGCTACCAATTTTTTTAAACTCTTTAATATAATAGTCTGGATTACTTTTTACAAAGTCAGTAATTAATTCATCTCTTGATGGGTTTCTGTTTGCTTTATTATCCATCACTGCCCTCTACAACAGCTTTTAATAAGTCTGCCTGTGTTATTATACCAATATTTTTATTTTCATTATTAATTACTAATATCGGCTCATCCTTAATAGAGGATTTTTCTATCAACTTATTTAGTAAATCATTTTCATGAACGCTTTCTAAATTTTTTGATATTAATCCAAATTCTTTTTCAAATTTATCAACAGGCTGCATAATAGATTTTGCTTGAATAATTTTTAATCTAGATATTCCTTTTACAAAATCAGCAACATAATCATCTGCTGGTTTCATTACTATTTCTTCTGGTGTTCCTATTTGGATAACTTTTCCATCTCTCATGATAGCAATTCTATGACCCACTCTTACTGCTTCATCTAAATCATGAGTTATAAATACTGTAGTCTTTTTCATTTGTTTTGAAAGTTTGATAAATTCTGCTTGAAGCTGTCTTCTTATTAATGGGTCTAGTGCACTAAAAGGTTCATCCATTAATAAAACATCAGGATCCGCTGCTAAAGCTCTAGCTAATCCTACTCTTTGTTGCATTCCACCTGAAAGTTCATGGGCAAATTTATTTCCCCAACCTTGAAGTTCCACAATATCTAAAATCTTATTAGCAGCATCCAATCTATCATTTTTACTAATACCTCTTATTTCAAGCGGCATTGCTATATTGTCTAAAACTGATCGGTGAGGCATTAGAGCAAAGTTTTGAAAAACCATGCCTATCTTTTTATTCCTTAAATCTTGTAAACTTTTTGGATCAAACTTCATTACATCTTCATTATCGATCAAAATTTGTCCTGAAGTAGGTTCTAGTAATCTATTAATATGTCTCACTAAAGTGGATTTACCACTTCCTGAAAGACCCATTACACAGAATATTTCTCCTTTTTTAACGTCAAAAGAGACATCTGATACACCAATTACTGAATTATATTTTTCTAAAGCTTCTTGTTTTGAAATACGATTATTTTGAATGGCATTTAATGCTTCCACAGAAGTGTTGCCAAAAATCTTCCAAACATTTTTTATTTCTATAGCTGAGTCCATCAAGTCCGTTCGAAAATTTAATAATTTTTTAAAGAAATATACCCGGCAACAAATTTGGTTGCCGGGTAAAATTTAGTTTAACTTAAAGGCCTAACCAACCATCAACTTTAGACTTATTGTTTTTCATCCATGTTCTAGCAACATCAGCTGGATCTTTTTTCTCAACTGAAATTTGAAAAGCCATTAATGAAACATCGTCTGCTGACAATTGAAAGTTCTTAAAGAAATCAACAATCGCTGGTGACTTTGCTTCTAAAGAAGTTCCCCAACCGATTTGGATTTGCTTAAGAGCATCTTTTGATGCAACATAAGATTTTTTGTACCAATCAGCATCTTCTTTAGGCTGAACCATTTTGTATTTTGCTTCATCGAACTTAGGTTCAGTTAACATAACTACATCAGCCATTCCCCAAATTGCATGTGGCTTGTAACAATAAAATGCATAACCTTCACCTTTTTTAATAGAGTCAAGCACTCTTGCATTTTTTACAGCTTCAGCAGCTCTGATTGCTTCAATGCCTGCATCGTATAAACCGTAATCTCTAAGTTTTACTTGGTTTACATTTGCAGAAGCCCATCCATCAGCACCAATCCAAAACTCACCTTTACCATTTCCGTCACTGTCCATTGCTTTAACAACTTCTGGTCTAGCTAAGTCTTCAATTGCTGTAATATTCATTTTTTTAGCAAATTGTTGAGACACACAATATCCTTGGTTTCCTTCATAAGGTTTTGAACTTAACTTAAGAGTTCCTTTAGGAACTAGATCGTTAGTATAAGCCTGTTGATTAGGTAGCCAGATATCAGGGTGAACTTCTATCTCACCTTTGCTTCTATCAATTGCTGCGTAGATTGCAGTATTATTTCCTGGAACTAATTCTGCTTCTCCACCCATTTTGTCATTAACAACTGCTGCTAATAAATTTGCAATAGCTGTTGCACCTGTCCAACCTGGATCTCCAATTTTAACTTTCTCAGCAAATGTTGAAAAAGTAGCAAATAAAGAAATCAAACCAGCTACAAGTGTAGTTTTTATTATTTTCATTATATCCCTCTCGATTAATTTAAAAAAACTAGCATAACTTAAAACTTTTGAGCAAGTCAAAGAAAATTATCTACTTATAATCCCTAATATTATTTATCTTTTTATGAATGACTAATCCAAATAGTCTTGGTTTGAAGGTATTGGTCCAGAGCTTCTGTACCTTGATCTCTACTTAAAGATCCAGATTGTCTGTATCCACCAAAGGGCGTTTTAATATCTCCTTCAGAAAAAGTATTAACAGAGACAGTTCCACAAGGTAAACTTTTTGCCATATGAAAAGCTCTATCAATATCTTGAGTAAAAACACTTGCGTGCAATCCATACTTTGAATTACTTGCAATTTTTAAAGCTTCTTCATCGCTATTAATTGTAAGAACTCCTAAAACTGGTCCAAAAATTTCTTCTTGAGCAATTGTCATGTTCTCTTTTAAATCATCAAATAGAGTTGGTTTTGCAAAAAATCCTTTTTGATCTTTACTTGAAACTCCTCCAAATAATAATTTGGCACCTTCATCAACTCCTTTTTGAATGTACCCATCAACAGTTGCTAGATGTTTTTTAGAAATCATTGATCCCATATTAGAGCTTGGATCTAATGGATCTCCAGCTTTAAGAGCTTTTACTTTTTTGGAAACTTTATCTAAAAATTCATCTTTAACTTTAGTGTGAATTATTTGCCTCATATTTGCAGAGCAGTTCTGTCCACCATTCCAAAAGGCAGAATTAATTGCATTATCAATTAAATTATCTGTAATCTTTGCATCTTCTAAAACGATGAACGGACTTTTACCACCCATCTCTAAACCAATTGTCTTTAAATTACTTTCACCAGAATATTTCATGAATAGTCCACCTACTTCTGTTGAGCCAGTAAATGAAACTGCATCAACATCATCATGTCTACCAAGTGCTTCACCAACATCACCAAAGCCAGGTAATACATTTAAAACTCCATCTGGAATACCTGCTTCTTTTGCAATTTGAGCAACTCTAATTGCTGTTAAAGGTGTATCTTCTGCTGGTTTAATTATAACAGAGCATCCTGCAGCTAATGCTGGTGCCATTTTCCAAACTGCCATCATTAAAGGGAAATTCCAAGGAACAACTCCTGCAACAACACCTATGGGTTCTTTAACAATTAAACTAGTTAGTGATGGTTCTGTTGGTCCAACTTTACCAAATACTTTATCTATTAATTCTCCATACCACTGAAAATGCATTGGCGCGTCATTTGCAACTTCATTAATACAATCTCCAATTAATTTTCCAGTATCCACACATTCAAGAACTGAATTTTCTTCACCAGTTTGTCTTAATAATTCTGCAAATTTCAGTAAGACATCTTTCCTAAACTCTGGAGATGTTCTGGACCAAATTCCACTATTAAAAGCTTTTCTTGAAACTTTAACTGCTAAATCAACATCTTTATGATTACATTTTGAAACTGCACAAAGGACTTCGCCTGTTGCAGGGTTTATATTTTCAAATTTTTCGCCATCAATGGCATCTACATATTTACCATCAATAAAGGCTCTACCTTCAAATTTTAGATTTTGAGAAATTTTTTTATAGTCGATTGTCATTTAAGATTTAAAGCTAATATCTTAAGTGTGCTAAAGCAAGATTTATTTCATCTCACCAAAGAAACCAAACTTTTTACCAGACTTTGCAAATTTTCCTGTCCAGTCTCTCCAATTACAAGTTGGTGCAATTCTATTTTTATACCACTTGTTAGATTTTTCAGCTTTCTTCATTATTTTAACTAACTTAGGGTGAGTGTATTTTCCAAGATTTCTTTCACACATTATCTCATAAGGATTGTATGGATCTTCTGAGGTTGGTGTTAGATAAACGCTATCTATAAGCTGAGGACATCCTTCAATATTATGGGTATATAAATTTTTATTTAACTTAGTTCCACTACTAAGCATATGATTATCACCACCATTTGAATGATTTGAATAATGAATTTTTCCCATGCCTTTAATACATTTAATTCCCATTAATTGAGTATGCAAAATCTCATGAAGGTTAATATTTAAAAAATCTTTTTCATGTTTCATTACATCTCCAGATCTACCATTACTTTTAACAAATATTCCACCTATTCCAACACCAGCATCTCCACCATGATTTCCTCTATCAACATCGGTCCATAGGAAATATGTTTTCTTTTTATTGTTAAAACCACCAACTTGATTGAAATAATGACCCATTTGAGTGTTAACACTTTTATCTTGTAATTCTTTCCAGTTTTTACTGGTTCTAATAAATGTGATATCTAGTTTTCCATCTTTTCTGTAATCATATCTGTATTTTTTACCTACCCCACCTGAACCCTTATTTGCTTTTGTAGCTTCAAACATTGTATTGTTTACTTTTTCTAAAATACTTTCCATGCTACCATTTATATCTAGCTCTCTGTCTTCACCATCAGATGGCAGTAAATAAATAAAGTGTATTTGATGGTCATCTGTTACATCAGGCTGGTCTTCAAAAAACCTTCCAGGTTTTTCGTCTGCTGCAAAAGTTAAATTAGAAAAAAAGAAGGTTAAAAAGAATACTAATAATTTTTTCAAAGAAAATTACTGACCTTGAACTGTTAGAGTTACTGTAGGTGGTGCAGCTTGAAGTCCAGCATCAGTACAACTTGCATCATCAACTTCATTTACGGCAACTGAAGTGTCAAATGCTACAAAAACTGTAGGGCTTGATCCAGCAACAGGAGTGTAAGGTGATGTTAAAATTTGTCTTGATCTAAAATGTGTATCAGTTGTTCTTACAGTTGCTAATGTAGCCAATGAACTACCGTCAGCATTTGATCCCTCCATCATAGAATAATTTGTAGTATCCTGCGTAAAGTGCGGAACATATAATATTGCAGAGCCCGCTGTACCAGTATGACCAACTGCTGCACCTCCTGCAGAACCACCTAAAGACCCGTTTATACCTGCTTTAGTTTTACAATTTCCTGCAGTTCCTGTTATCGTCATTGCTCTTGACATGGTTGTTTGAATATACGTATAAGTTTTTCCTAATGTAGCTTTTCCAAAATCTGCAACTGTTGCTGCTGTTACTCCAGCTTCTACTGAAGCTATGTCGGCTGTTGCACCATTACCAGTTGTTATATTTATAGGGTTTAAACAATTAGATATTGTGCTTCCAGTTTCACATAATTCAACTTTAGTCATTGTTATTATATATTCTGTTGCAGCTCCTTTAACATTTTCTGCTGCATATAAATTATTCGTAAAGATTAAACAAAAAATAATAATAAATATTTTTGAAATTAAATTTTTAATCATATTCATAATTATTTTTTAGTCATGACGACTGATCCTTGAATTTCCATTACTAATTTATTTCTTCTTCTAACTTTTTCTTTTAATTTTTGTTCCATGTTGCTTTTTTCATACATGTCATTTGATAAGCCGTCAGACATCACCATAGATTTTTCTTTTGGTGGATAAATATAATTAATACTTAAAGAAGTTTCATCATCCACACCATTTAGTGAAGATTTGTCTAAACTTGCAACAACTTCTACTGAGTTTGTTACATCTAGTTCTAGAGAATAAATATTACCTTTTTGATCAGCAGATCCTTTTTCAGCTTCCCATTTATAACCATTATAATTAATTCTAGCCCATGGTGCTCTTGGAATTTGAGATGTTAAGTTAAAATCCCAACCAGATAAAACTTGCTCTCTATCACCATTAACAACTTCAGAGTTTGAAATTTTTGTATAGCTATTTGCACTTAAATCTAAAATTGAACCTTTAGCTTCAATACCAAGGCCTAATCTGTCTTGACCATCTGTCAAATCTCTATCGTAGAAAGTATTTGCGCCAAACATAAAATTTTTATCTTCAGATAGTTTTCTATAACCTAAGCCTATGTTTCCAATAATTCTTCCAGAGCTATTTATCTCTTGGTTCATTAAGCTAAATTGAGTAAAAAAATTAGAATTATCTGTGGCTTCAATATCTCTTACCCCTAATATTGAAAAGTTAAGTTGATCCTCATCACCATCATTATAATCTAAAGATACTTCAGTAATTCCTTCTCCTGGGATTAAATTTGATATTTTTTCAGATACTTTATTTAAAGCTTGAGAGGCTACATCTGCATTAGCTACAGTTGTGATTATTAAACAGAGTGATGTTAAAAATATTTTTATAAATTTCATTAAAAGAATTATTATAAAAATAAAAAAAGATTGATATTAAAAAAAAACCCAGTTTAGGTTTTATAGACCCAAAATAGGTTTTATAGGTATTACAAATATTAGAAATTTAAAACTTTTTCTAAAGTGTTATTTTTTTTTAGATTTTTTAGAAATTTTGAAAGAGTTTTTAATTCAATTTCAGCAAAAGGTTTCATTATTTCTTCGGTTTTGTTTGTTGGTAAAAGACCCATTTTAGTTGAATGACTTATTAATTTTTTTTTTTTAAAATTTCTATTTTTCTTCTAACAGTTTCTTTTGGTAAATTTAAAATATTTGCTACAGCATAAATTGTTAACTTACGTGCTATATAAAACTCCTCTATTTTTGATGTTCTTAAATTTTCCCATACAGCTTCCCAATCTGATCCTAACTTATCACTATGTTTTAAATAATGGGCCCCCATAACAGAAAGTATCATGAAAGAATCGTAATCAATTCCTAACATCTTTTTTAATTGTTGGAATTGGTCTGTTCGAAAATTTATTAAATGATATAAAATTTCACTGTATGCAGCTACTTTTTTTGTCATTTAAAAGTTTAGCCAGGATTTGCAGTTAATGTTTTGATCTCTAAAATATTTTCATTAGGATCTTTTACAAAGAAAGTTTCTTGCTCATATTTTGTTCCTTTAAATCTTAAATAAGGCTCATCATAATATTTAGTATTTTTTTCTCTTAGTCTACTTTTAAGAGCATCAAAATTTTCTCTAGATAAATGTACACCGAAATGAGGAACAGAAACGTTACCCATATCAACATCATGTCTTTCGCTTTCAAGTTTATGCTCGCTTGCGTGAAGAGTTAATTCATTTCCCCAAAAATCTACATCTGCCCATTCTTGAGCCGAGTTATCTAATCGGCACCCTAATATTTCACTGTAAAAATGTTTTGCTTTCTCTAAATCGCCACAAGGTATTGCTAAATGAAAACAGTTGGTATTTTTGTACATGGATTTTCCTCTTTAAATTGCTTATTTAAAGCTTATATAAAGCAATATAAAATTATAATCAACACTAGCAAAAAAATGAACGACTTTTTACAATCTATAATTGACAGAGACCCTGCGGCAAAATCTAAAATAAGTTTAATTTTAACTTACCCTGGTGTTAAAGCAGTTTTTTTTCATAGAATTGCTAATTTTTTTCAACTAGCCAAATTTTATTTGGTTGCAAGAATGATTTCTCAACTCTCTAGGTTTTTTACTGGAATAGAAATTCATCCAGGAGCTAAGATTGGAAAAAATTTATTTATTGACCATGGTATGGGTGTTGTAATCGGTGAGACTTCAGAAATTGGAAACAATGTAACTATTTATCATATGGCAACATTAGGTGGTATTGCTCCAAGTATTAATTCAAATAATCAAAGACAAGTTAAGAGACACCCAACATTAAGCGACTGCGTGGTCGTTGGTTCTGGTGCACAAATATTAGGCCCTGTAATGGTCGGTGCTAATGCTAAAATTGGAGCTAACGCCGTTGTTACTAAAGATGTTCCTGAAAATGCAGTAATGGTTGGAATACCTGCTAAAAATGTTGGAACAGCGACTGAAGAATTTAAACCTTATGCTGTAGAAGAGGTAGATAAAAATACTTCAAACTAATGAAAAATATTCAAGACAACTTTATTTCTGGAATTGGTAATACTCCTTTAATCAAACTTAGAGCTGCATCAGAGATTACTGGTTGTAATATTTATGGTAAAGCAGAATTTATGAACCCTGGTGGTTCTGTAAAAGACAGAGCGGCACTTGCTTTAATTAGAGATGCAGAGACCAAAAAATTAATTTCCAAAGGTGGAACAATAGTTGAAGGTACTGCTGGTAATACTGGTATTGGCTTATGTCTACTTGGTAACTCACTTGGATATAAAACAATCATTGTAATGAATGATAACCAAACCCAAGAAAAAAAAGATCTTCTTAGAAACATTGGTGCTGATTTAAGATTAGTTCCAGCTAAACCTTATAAGGATGATGCAAACTTTGTAAAAGTTGCAGCAAAGCTTGCTGACGAATTAAGACCGTCAAATAACAATGGAGTTGTTTGGGCTAACCAATTTGACAATGTTGCAAATGCTAAGGGTCATTATGAAACAACAGGACAAGAGATTTGGGATCAAACTGAAGGTAAAGTTGATGGATTTGTATGTTCATCTGGAACAGGTGGAACAATTTCAGGAGTAAGTAATGCTCTTAAAGAAAAGAATAAGGATATTAAAATATTTCTATCTGATCCAAAAGGATCTGCTCTTTATAATTATATAAAAAATGGTGAATTAAAATCTGAAGGTGGTTCAATTACTGAAGGAATTGGCTCAAGTAGAGTAACAAAGAATTTTGAAAATGCTAAAATTGATGATGCTTATTCAATTGATGACCATGAAGCACTACCAATACTTTATGATCTAATTCAAAATGAAGGTTTAAGCCTTGGTACTAGTTGTGGAATTAATATTGCTGGTGCAATTAGATTAGGTAAAGAGCTTGGTCCTGGAAAAACTATTGTAACAATTCTTTGTGATAAAAGTGAAAAGTACGCTACTAAAATGTTTAACAAATCTTTTCTTGAAGAAAAAGGATTACCTTTTCCTAATTGGATTGATTAAATTTAAATAAAATTATGACTGGTCAAAGACGTTGGTTAAAAATTTGGGCAAGAACAGTTGGGATGCCCATAGGTATTAATGACAAAGACAAACCTGAATTTTTACCTATAAAACAAAACGATGTTAAAAAAGCATTAGCCTTTAGAACATTTTGGATTCTACTTCATGTCCTAACTTGCCTATTGATTATAGCTGGTAATGGTCGCGTAATGGGTTGGTGGTAATATCTAAATAATTATATACCTCTAACAATATTTCATTTAAGATATTTAGATGAATCTTGCTAGTGGTTACATATTTCTAGTGTTAGCAATAATACTTGGTATTTCCTCTAATGGTTTCTTAAAAGCTACAGAGGGCTTTACAAATATTTACCCTACTCTTTTTTGCATTATTACAATTGTTGCATGTATCTTTTGTTTATCTAAGGCAATGACCATTATACCCGTTGGCTTTACTTATGCTACTTACGGGGGGCTCACTATTACTGCTGTAACAATTTTTGGTGTTGTGAAATATAATCAAACACCAAACCTTTATGCTGTTCTTGGAATATCTTTAATTATTATTGGTGTTATATTATTAAATACAATGGGAAAAACTAATTAATGAATATGACAACTTCCTACTTATTTCTAGCTTTAGCAGTAGTACTAGGTGTTGCTTCAAATAGTTTTGCAAAAAGTGCTGAAGGTTTTACTCTACTTGTTCCAAGTATTATTACGGCAATTACTATAGTTTTATGCATGTATGCCTTATCAATGGTGATGAAAAATATTCCAATGGGAATTACTTACGCATCATTTGCGGGTCTTGCGATTATCTCAACTGTAGGTGTTGGCATAATCAAATATAATCAAGTTCCAAATCTTTATTCGATAGTTGGTTTATGTTTTATTATTGTGGGTGTACTAATGGTAAATCTTTTAGGTAATAATTAATAAAATTATTTAAATAAAATTAGTTAGAAGAATTTCTAAAATTATCGAAATCCTACAGTTTTGCTAGGTTGCATTCAATAAATATATTTAACATAAAGTGAAATAAATATTTTGAATAGAGTATTCAAAAATGCTAATATATGAATATCAATAAAGGAGGATGATTATGAATTTATCACCACCTGACACATAACTGGTGTGATTAAATAATCAAAGACTAGATAAGACCATAGAAAATAAAAAATCTATTATTATAGATTTTAGCGTAAACCGCTGACTTATAGGGGAACTCTTTTGGAGTTTACCGAAAGGGTGACCCCCTTAAAAAAAAAGCGGTCAAAAAATATTTGGCAACACATGATTGCCTTCATCATCTAAAGTAATATCAAATTCATTTACTACATTAGAAATATCTAGTGGTGAATATAAATGTGGAAACATATTTCCATCTGATGCTTGTTCCCAAACTAAATGATCTAGTTTTAAAGTATCTACCTTTAATAAAATTAAATCTTTTTGGTTTTGGTAAAATTTTTTAAGAGTTCCGGCAACTTGATCATCACCTGAAAAATGAATATAGCCATCTTCCAAATCTTTTTTAGAACCTGTTAATTGACCTTTGCTCTTAATTTCATGCCATTCAGATTTGGTACATATTTTATAAACAAATTTGAAATTCATTTAAAATTTATATTATTCAGTGGGGATATTAACAATAAGAAACTTCCCTCTTTCGAGGGAAGCTAATATTAACTATCTAATAGAGAGAGAAGATAATGTTAATTTTTGAATTTTGTAGGCTCCTTATAGACGGCACTTTAAGATATTAAAATGACTTATTGTCACTACAGCAATGCAGAGATTGAATAGCTTATTTTATTTGTTCATTTAGTGAACATTTTACCAGGATGAATTTGGTTGAGCTAGAAACTCTATTTCCTCAGGAGTAGATTTTCTAACTAACACTAAGTTTCGATGAGGATATCTATGAAATTTCTTTATTACTAAGGTGTGATCTTTCCAAGATTTTTTTATAGAGATTAAACCTGGATGATCTTTTAAGAATTTATCTAGTAGATAATAGGCCATATCATGATCTGTGATCTCTTCACTGTGAATTAGTGGTAATATCATAAACAATCTTTGATCTTGATCCATTTCATCTAAAAAGCCTGCATAAACAGAATCGTTAACTATCAACCTTGCTTTATGATCTTGGATAAAAGCTTTCGGATCATCTCTAAACATATTTCTTGAAAATTGATCAAATAAAATAACTAGAGCTAAAGAACCAAGGGGACTATCTTGCCAATCATCATACTCATTTGAACCTGCTAACTCATAATCTTTTAAAAAATTCTTTTTTATTAGCGCATCAAAATCTTTATGTCTTTGAAATCTTTTTTTTGGTGGGGTTTCTTTAAACCAAAAATCTAATATCTTTTTAGTTCTTGTATGCATTTATTTTGAAACTGGTTTTAAAAGCTTAAGCATTTTATTATGAATAGATTGATTAGCTGAAACTAAAATATTTCCAGCATTAACTGCGTCTCTATTATCCCATGTTGAAACAATACCTCCTGCAGCTTTTATAATTGGCATCAATGGGTGAATATCCCAAATTTTATTAGTAGCCTGAAAGACAACATCAATTTTCCCCTCACATAAATGGGAGTAACTTAATGCGTCTGCAGTTGGAAATTGCATTAATTTTAAAACTTTTGGAATTTTCATTTGTTGTTTAAGAGAGACCGCTCCATGAAATGCTCCTGATACTTTTATCGTACTAAATGGTATATTTTTTGAAACAGAGATTTTTCTTTTTTTACCCTTTTCAAAAACAAAAGAATTTTTATTATCAAAATTTAAATAATATTTATTTAGTATTGGAAAGTTTGCTAAACCAATAACGGGTATACCTTTAAAATTTAAAGATATCAAATTACTCCATGTTGGATTGCCTATTACAAATGATCTTGTTCCATCAATTGGGTCTATGACCCATGTGTAATCACTAGTTGATTTTTTGTGACCAAACTCTTCACCTATAACTTGATGACTTGGAAATTTTTTTTTTATCTTTAATCTAATAAATTTTTCAAATGCTTTGTCAGATGTTGTTACTGGGTCATAGCCTTTACCTTTAAGTTTGTTAGATATCATGAAAGTTTTATTAAGTTTTGAAAAATAAAATTTATTTAAGTCTTTTGCTAAGGTATTTAGAAAGTTAGAATATAACTTGTAATCCTTTTTATTTAATAAATTCATTAAATTATATTTTCAATTTGTTTTTCAGCTTCTTTAATTGATTTCTCATAATCTAACGCCATTTGATCAGCACTTATTACTTCAACTTTTTCAATTCCAAAGAAATTTAATATAAATTTTAACCATGGAGTTAAAAAATCCTCTGAGCTATTTAATTTAGTTCCACCTGAAGTAATTACTAAATAAGCTTGTTTATTTTTAAGTAATCCCTCTCTTCTCCCATTAGGTTTAAACTTGAAAGTTTCACCAATTCTTGCTGCTAGATCACACCAAGCTTTAAGAGTTGCTGGAGGGCCATAGTTATAAATTGGCGCTGAAATTATAATGATATCACTTTCTTTTAATTCACTTACAAGTTTATCTGATAGTTCAAACATTTTTTTATGCTCTTCAGTTTGGTCTTTTTCTGCAATCTTCATTCCAGACTCAGTTAAACCACTAACAAAAAGCATATCGTCATCTAAATCTCTATAAATTACTTCATCGCCTGGTTTTTTGATTTTATTTAATAATTTTTTTGCTAATGCTCTTGAACTTGATCCTTCTTTTCTGGCACTTGAGTCAATTTGATAAATTTTCATAAGTATAGATTGTTATTAACCTATTAACCGAAGTTTTGCAAAAAGGGTAAATAGTTTAAAATATAGTAGCCAAGAACTTGTAATTGATTTGTTAAAATTAAAATTCCTGTAATTAAAAGTATTATACCACCACCTTTTGTGACTAAATTAATATTTTTTTTGAAGTTTTTTGAAAATAATAAAAACTTTTGCATCAAATAACCTGATAAAATAAAAGGTATCGCTAACCCAAGTGAGTAAAAACTTAAAAGTAAAATTGCTTTGTAAATAGTTTCTTCTGTAGAGGCTAAGGCAAGTATCGACCCTAAAATAGGCCCAATACATGGTGTCCATCCAAAGCCAAATGCCATTCCCACAATAAATATAAAGAAAATATTATTTGATTTTTTTGTATAAAATTTCTTTTCAATGTTAAGAAATTTAATATTTAAAACACCAATTAATTGAAGAGAAAATATGATTATTATAACTCCAGCAATAATTCTTAAAATTTGAGAATTTTGTAAAAGAATTTGCCCCAAAAAAGAAGCAGTTGCACCAAAGATAATAAATACAAAAGAAAACCCTAATGAAAAAACTATCAACGGTAATAAATCAATTTTCTTTTTTTCTAGAATTTCACTTAATGTACTGCCAGTAATAAAGGAAACATAACCAGGTATTAAGGGTAAGACACATGGAGACAAAAAGCTGATTAAACCAGCCCCAAAAGCTATAATTAATTCAATCATATTACCCTGTGTTTTTCATGGCTGCAGATATACCAGCAATAGAAGTCATTAACGCATCATCAAGATATTGTTTTTTATTTTTATTTAATTTTTTTAATGTAAGTTTATTCATAACTATTGATTGAGTTATGTGTAACACCTCAGAATAGATATTTCTAATAATAACAGATGTTCTAAATACCTTTCTTTGTTTTCTTATTTGAGATGGCGTGATTACTTTATTTAATCTTTTTAATGTTTCAAATTGCAATCTTAACTTTTTTCCTACTATTTTAAGCTTTTTATCTGCTAGTTGGTTTTCATATACTTTTGATATTTCTGGATCAACTTTAGAAATTACCATATCTAAAATATCCATTGTTGAATTAAAAAAAGGCCAGTTTTTTTCCATATCTACTAATGTTTTTTTAAATACCTTGGATGACGCATAATTTAACGCTTCTGTTGTGCCAAGCCATGCAGGTAAAAATAATCTAATTTGTGTCCATGCAAAAACCCAAGGGATAGCTCTTAAACTTTGTATGTTATCAACATTTTTTCTTTTTGAAGGTCTAGAACCAATTGAAAGTTTACCCAAAGCTTTGTGAGGGGTTACAGTTCTAAAATATCTTATAAAATCTGATTTTTCATTAATGTTACTTCTGTAAGATTTCATAGAAATTTCTGACATTTTTTCAATTAATTGTTTCCATTTTACCTTAGGTTCTGATGGAGGGTTTAATGTTGCTTGAACCACCGCACCTATATAACTACATAAATTATATTTTGCTAATGGTTCATAACCATATTTTTGTTGGATAACCTCACCTTGGTCTGTAATTCTAATTTTTCCATTAACTGAATTTGCTGGCTGTGATTTTAATGTTGCTTGAATTGGTCCTCCACCACGCCCTGCAGATCCACCTCGTCCATGAAAAAAAGTAATGTCAATTTTATACTTCTTGGCCAATTTCAAAATTTCATCTTGTAATTTATATTGATGCCAACTAGCAGATAATTTACCAGCATCTTTACTCGAGTCTGAATAACCAATCATAATTTCTTGTTTATAATTGATCGATTTTCTATACCAAGGCAACGAAAATAAACTGTTCATTATTGATTTGGCATTTCTCAAATCATCCAAAGTTTCAAATAAAGGAACTACTCTTAATTTATTGACAATTTTGGCTTCTTTTTGCAAATAGGCAACAGATAATATATCTGATGCCGCTGAAGTCATTGAGATAACGTAAGCACCCAAACATTCTTTAGGTTGATCAACAAGTACATTAAATGTAGACCAAACTTCTTTATTTTCTTTGTTTTTAAGTAAAGAATTTTTTATTAAATTTTTTTTACTTTTAATTCTTGAAGAAAGAAAAGCAAGTTTTTCACTTTCATTCCATAAAAAATAGTCTTTATTGTATTTCTTTTTTACAATTTCTGAGATTAATTTGGTATGTCTTGATGATTCTTGTCTAATATCTAATTTAGCTAAATTAATTCCAAAACATCTAGCCCTTCTAATTAAGTCCAGTAAATCACCTTCAGCAATATTTTCACTTTGGTTTTGGATTAGTGAGTCTCTTACAACTCTAAGAGGTGTTAAAATTTCACCAGTATTAGATAAAAGTTTTTTATGATCCAATGGTTCTTTATTAACCAGATGTTCTTTTATCAAAATATGTGTTGCTCGTAATTTGTCCCTCAATGGTCTTAAAAAAACCCTATAGGGTTCAAATGTTTTACCTGTTATATTTAATATTTGTGTAGAGCACTTTTTCATAGACAATGAACGTATTAAATTCGTTAATTGTTTTTCATATAGTTTTGCAGCTTCCCATCTAGATAAAAGTAAGGCTTCGCTAGTAACTTCTGCTGTAACATTTGGATTGCCGTCTCTATCACCACCCATCCATGATCCAAATTCAATTGGATTAAAGTTTCTAGGAAGTGATTTTCCCATATTTTTAAGAAAGATGTTATTTAGTCTTCTATATACTTTGGGAATAGAGTCCCAAAGACTGTCTTCTATTACTGCCAATCCCCATCTTGCTTCTTCAGACGGTGTAGGTTTCGATCTTTTAAGCTCATCAGTGTTCCATATAATGGTTATTTCATTATATAAATCTTTATCTAAGGTTTTTAATTTTGATAGATTTTTTTTATATAAATCTCTTTGTTCTAAAATTTTTATAATTTTGTTATATTTTTGTATTAGTGTTCTTCTTTTAACTTCTGTTGGGTGTGCTGTTAAAACAATTCCAATATTTAGTTTTTTTGCAACATCATAAATTTTTTTATTGGTAATCTTTTTATCTTTAAAAAGTTTTTCAAATATTTCTTCAATAAAAATATTTTTATTACTGTTTTTTTTATTATTTTCATATTCATCAAGTTTTCTTGATGCATCTGTAGTTTCTGACAGATTTATAAAGTTCATGAAATGATTAAAAGCCCTTGCTAACTTAAAGGTATTTTCAGGGTTTAGATTTTTAATTTTATTTAAAATATTTTTAAAGGGATCTTTGACGTGCTTATTGGCTAAATTTGCCTTGGAAAGTAATCTCGTATCTTCTACTAATTTAAAGAAACTTGGCCCCTCTTGTTTTTTAATTACCCTACCTAAAACATCACCTAGATATCTAACATCTTCTCTTAGTGATTTTGTCGGAATTCTTTCGTAATAAAGGTCTCTTTTAATCATCTTACTTAATTATTGTTCTAGAATAACTTTAGAATTTTGCACACCCAAACTATCAACATTTAGTCTCATCTCGTCACCTTCCCTAAGAAAAACAGGAGGATCCATTCCAAGACCAACTCCAGGAGGGGTGCCAGTTGTAACTATATCACCAGGCATTAACGTTATAAAACTTGTAATATGAGCTACCAAAAAGTTAAAATTGAAAATCATCTGATTGGTGTTACCTGTTTGATGTCTGTGACCATTAACATCTAGCGTTAAATTTAAATTATTAACGTCTTGAATTTCATCTTTGGTCACCAAATAAGGTCCTAAAGGTCCAAATGTATCACCAGATTTACCCTTTACCCACTGACCTCCTTTTTCTTTTTGCCATTCACGTTCGCTGATATCGTTACAAATACAATAACCAAAAATATAATCTTGTGCATCTTTTTCTAAAACTCTTTTTGCTTTTTTTCCTATGACAAAAGCAATTTCAACTTCATGATCTAATTTTTTTGAAGTCTTAGGAATAATCACATTATCGTTTGGTCCAACTATAGAATGAACTGACTTATTAAATAGAACTGGGTTGTCAGGTGTTTTTGCTCCTGTTTCTTTTGCATGCTCAACATAATTTAAGCCAATTGCAAAAAAATTTCCTGGTTTAGAAATACAAGACCCTATTCTTTCATTTTGATTTACCTCTTCCAGGTTCTCTAAATTTATATCTTTAATTTTATCTAAAGTTTCAAAATTAATAGTTTTTGAATTTAAATCTTTAATAATCGATGATAGATTTCTATATTTTCCATTTCTATCTAGTGCTACAGGAATTTCTTGACCTGCCTTTCCAATTCTTAAAAATTTCATTTTTTATTTATTTTTTCTATTGCTTTATATAAAGAGCTATGATCTGTATTTCCCTGACCATCTGCTACTAAATCTTTATACATTTCTTTAACTAAACTAGAAATAGGCAAATGAGTTTCAGCTGCTTTTCCAGCATTAATAATGTTAGTCATATCTTTTAGTTGTGTTGTAGTTTTTCCTTTTGGGGTAAAATCTTTGTTGATCATTCTTTTTCCATGAGTTTGCAATATTTTACTATCAGCCCAACCCCCTGATAAAGCTTCAATCATTTTATTTGGGTTAGTGCCTGATTTCTCACATAATGTAACAGCTTCTGCTACAGCTCCAATGGTAACACCAACAATTATTTGATTTGCTAGTTTTGAAATTTGACCAGAGGAAACAGGTCCAACTAAAGTTGGGTTGCCTAATATTTTAAGAAGATCATAACATTGTTTAAATGTTTCTTCATCACCGCCTACCATAATAGCAAGAGAGGCTTCTTCTGCACCAATTGTTCCGCCAGATACAGGTGCATCTAAATAATTAATATTTTTTTCTTTTAAAATCTTAAAATATTTTTTTGTAATAACGGGGTTAACTGAGCTCATATCAATTACAGTCGCTCCCTCTTTAATATTAGATATAAATTCATCACTGCCCATTACCTTTTCTACTGCAGCATCATCTGTAAGCATCGTAATAATTACATCAGAATTTGTAACAACGTCTTTGATGGATGTGGATATTTCTGCTCCAAATTCTTTTAATCTATCTGCTTTATCTTGAGATCTATTATAAGCTCTTAAGTTAAAGCCTGATTTAAGAAGGTTTTTTGCCATTGGAAACCCCATAAGACCAATTCCAATAAAGCTAATATTCTGCATATGATTTATTATATCCTATAATATTTTTAAACTACACTTAATCACTTTGTAATTTTTATATTTTAAAGGATTTTGACTTAATCCCCTTAACATTTGTTTTAATTTTAAAAAAAGAGCCTGAAAGTTTATATTTCTTAATTTCATTTTTAGTCATACCCTTTAAGGCAGTTGATATATAAATTTCATTATTACTCAATCCACCAAACGTACAATTAGTAATATTTTTTGCTGGTAATTCAATTTTGTGAATTTTTTTACCTCTTGAATTATAAACAGAAATACATGCTCCACCATAATGACAAATCCAAACATTTTTTTTTGAATCAATTGTCATTCCATCGGGTGAGCCATCTATTTTTGAAAATTTTAAAAATTTTGTCTTTTTAATTATCTTGTGTTTTTTATTTATTCTAATTTTATAAATTGTTTTACTTCGACTATCAGTATGTAAGAAGTTTTCAGAGTTAATAAAAGCAGGACCATTTGTAATATAGTATTTTGTATCGACTTTATGAATATTAAGTTTTTTATCTAAGCAATATAAAGATCCATTTTTAATGTTTCTCTCAAGATTATCCATAGTACCAAACCACAATCTACCTTCAGGATCAATTTTTCCATCATTTATTCTATTTAGAGGTTTGTCTTCTTCAATTGGAATAGATCTAATAGTTTCTTTATTTTTTAGATTAACAATTCTAAGCTCTGATTGTAAACCAAGTATAAAGATATCTTTTTTAATGTGAGCTAGAAACCCAATTTCTTTATTAATCTTTATAATTCTTCTTTTATTAGTTTTAACATTTAAAGTAAAAATCTTTTTTTTCTTAATATCAACAAAGTAAATTGAATTATGTGATGGCACCCATAAGGTGCCTTCACCTAATATTGTTTTCGAATTCCATATAACTTTGGGCTTTGAAGTTATGATATTCAAATTATTCAGCTACAACTTTTGAGTTTTGTTCACCTAAATTATCAATTGATAATCTAATTGTGTCACCTGCTTTTAAAAATACCTGTGGTTTTTTTCCCATACCTACTCCTGGAGGTGTTCCAGTCGTAATGATATCACCCGCTTGTAACGTCATGTACTTACTTAAATATGAAACAATAAAGAACACATTAAAAATCATTTTATCTGTGTTTCCAGTTTGCATTCTTTGCCCATTAACATCTAAGCTTAAATTAAGACTGTTAATGTCGGAGATTTCATTCTTGGTAACTAAATAAGGTCCAATTGGTCCATAAGTATCATGTGATTTTCCTTTAACCCATTGTCCCATTTTTTTAAGTTGCCATTCTCTTTCACTCACATCGTTTACTAAACAATATCCAAGAATGTGATTTTCAGCCTCTTTTTCACTAATATTTTTAGTGTCTTTTCCGATAATTATTCCCAATTCTACTTCCCAATCAAGCTCTTTTGAATCTTTTGAAATTTCAATATCATCGTTAGGACCATTAATTGAGCTTGTCGCTTTCATGAATACAATAGGTTCTGATGGAGCATCCATACCAGATTCTGCTGCATGGTCAGAATAATTTAAACCAATTGCTACAAACTTTCCTGGCTTATTAATACAAGCTCCTATTCTCTCAGAATTTGAAATTTCAGTTAAACTTTCTAAATCTATACTTTCTAATTTTTTAATAGTTTCAAAATTTACAGTATCTGAATTTAAATCAGTAATATGAGAACTTAAATCTCTAAATTTTCCATTTTTATCTAATGCTGCTGGTTTTTCTTTTCCTTTAACACCTACTCTTAATAGTTTCATAATTTACCTTTTCTTAATTTATTAAATTGAAATTCCACCATCAACAGAAATTGTTGTTCCTGTAGTAAATGTTGCATCGTCTCCAGCTAAATAAACTGCTACAGCAGCTATTTCTTCTGCTGTTCCTAGTCTTCCCATTGGTTGTCTTGCTATAAAATCTTTCTTTGCTTGTACCGGGTCCGGGCTTTGATTAACTCTATCTTGCCAAGAAGGTGAAAATACTGTTCCTGGTGCAATAGAATTGCATCTAATATTTTGTTTTACAAAATCTGCAGCTATTGATTTAGTTAAGCCAATTACTGCTCCTTTTGTAGTTCCGTAAACAAATCTATTTGGAAAACCTTTAAGGCTAGAGGCGCATGACGAAACGTTAATTATACTTCCACCATTTTGCTTAACCATTAAAGGTAAAATTGCTTTACACATTTGATACATAGATTTGACATTTACATCAAAAGAAAAATCCCAATCTTTTTCTTCACATTCTAGAATAGTTCCATGATGAACAAAACCTACTGCGTTGAATAAAACATCAACTTTATCAACACTTTTCATAAATTCTGAAATAGCATTATTGTCTGTTGAATCTAAAGTTTGAACTTTAATTTTAGGATATTCTTTATTTAATTCAGCTAAAGTTTTATTATTTAAATCTGTTGCAGTTACATTTGCTCCTTCATTATGAAGTGCTATAGCCGTTGCTTTACCAATTCCCTGGCCTGCAGCTGTTACAATAATATTTTTACCTTCTAGTCGATTGCTCATGTTTTTCCTTTTTAATGTGAATGCCTGGGCATCCCTTTTGTGTTTGTTATATCTAAATATAAAGATTCAGTTTCTAGGCAAGCACCCGTTTCTAATTGACCTACCATTTTTCTGGAAATTTCCTGCCATGGTGTTTGGTTTGTTAATACTGGGATCTTGGTATTTTTTTTTCTATCTGAGATCTCAGTCTCTGATACTAATAAGTCAATTCTTCTATTGTTAAGATCAATCTTAATTTTATCTCCTGTTTGAACTATCAATAAATCCCCACCAATAGCCGATTCTGGTGAAACATTCAAAATAGATGGACTTTCTGAAGTGCCACTTTGTCTGCCATCTCCTAATGTTGGAAGAGTGTTAATCCCTTTTTTCAATAATCTATCTGGTGGCTGCATATTTACAACTTCAGCGGAACCTGGATAACCTACGGGTCCACAGCCTCTAATCATCAAAATTGATTTTTCATCTATATTTAACTTTTCGTCGTTTATTCTTGAATGGTAATCCTCTGGTCCTTCAAATACTACGGCATTAGCTTCAAATACATTTTTATTTTTTGGATCTGATAAATATCTTTTTCTAAACTCATCACTAATAACTGATGTTTTCATAACAGCAGAACTAAAAAAATTACTTCTCATAACGATATAACCTGCATTTTCTACTAGTGGATTTTCAAATGATTTAATAACATCACTATCTACATCTATTTTAATCTTTAAATTTTCTTCTACAGTTTTCCCTGATACTGTAAGTACGTTTTTGTGTAATTTATTATTTTTTAATAATTCTTGCATAATTGCAGGAACCCCTCCTGCTCTATAAAATCTTTCCATCAAATGTTCGCCAGCTGGCTGACAATTTACAAGTAATGGGATATCGTGACCTATTGTTTGCCAATTTTCTATATCTAATTCTAAACCCATATGTCTTGCTATTGCTGTGAGATGTGGTGGACAATTACTTGAAGCTCCTATTGCACTTGCAACTAATATTGCATTTTCGAATGCTTCTTTAGTCATGATTTTTGAAGGTGTTAAATCTTCATGAACCATATCAACAATTCTTTTTCCTGTTTCAAATGAAATTTGTGATCTTTCCCTGTATGGAGCAGGTATAACCGCACAGCCTGTTAAAGACATTCCTAATGCTTCTGCAATAGAGTTCATAGATGAAGCTGTTCCCATTGTATTACAATGACCTATGCTTGGTGCTGATGCAGCAACCATGTCCATAAATTCATCATATGTAATTTCTCCTTTTGCGTGCAGTTTTCTCGCTTCCCAAACTACAGTTCCAGAACCTACTTTTTTTCCTTTATAACTTCCATCAAGCATCGGACCACCTGATAAAACTATTGCTGGTATATTTACAGTTGCCGCAGCCATTAATGCTGCTGGCGTAGTTTTATCACAACCAGTTGTTAAAATTACTCCATCTATAGGATAGCCAAATAAAACTTCTACTAAAGACAAGTAAGATAAGTTTCTATCCAAACCAGCTGTAGGCCTTTTACCTGTTTCTTGAATAGGATGAGTTGGGAATTCAATGGGTATTCCTCCCGCCTGTCTAATCCCATCCTTAATTCTACTACTTAATTCTTGAAAATGTCTATTACATGGTGATAGATCACTACCAGATTGAGCAATTCCGATTATAGGCTTTCCAGATTGCAATTCTTGTCTTGTCATTCCATAATTTAGATATCTTTCTAAATATAGAGCAGTAAGAGCTGGATCATTTGGATTATCAAACCACTGTTTGCTTCTTAATTCTTTTTTTTTCATTTTTGTGAATTTTATTATAACCAACCTTTATCGACTACATAATCTTGATTAGTACATCCAGATGAAGCATCAGAACCAAAAAATAGAACTGTTTTAGCTATATCTGAGGGCATTAACTTATGTTTTAAACACTGTTTTTTTAACATATCTGCCTCAGACTCAGGTGTTAACCATTTCTCAACTTGTCTCTCTGTCATCACCCAACCAGGAACTACTGAATTTACTCTTATATCAAACTCACCAAGGTCTCTTGCAAAAGATCTCGTTAAACCCACAACGCCAGATTTAGCAGCAGTATAAGCAGCCATTCCACCTTGTCCAATCATCCATGAAACAGACCCAATATTTATAATGGAGCCACTTTTATTTGCTATCATTGCTTTTTTAACTGACTGAACTGTAAAAAAATAATGTCTTAAATTAATATTCATTCTTTCGTTCCAAAATTCCTCAGTTACTTCATCGATAGAATGTCTCTCATCATTTGCTGCATTATTTACCAAAACATCGATTGCTCCATTATTATCAATAATTTTTGATATAGTATTTTGTAAATCTTTTATATTTAATAGGTCACACTTTATAAAAGTAGGAACAGAAAAATTTTTATTTTTACATTCTAAAACTAATTTATTTGATGCTTTCTCATTTATATCTATAAAATATACTTCTGAACCTTGTTCACAGAAATGCTCTACGATAGAGGCACCAATACCAGAACCGCCTCCAGTTACAAAAACTCTTTTATTTTTTAAATCTTCATAAATAGCTGTCATTTAAATCCTCTTTTTTGAATCTTTATCAAATAAAGAAATTTGAGATGTATCAATATTTAATTTTAATTCTTTATTTATTTCTATATCAAATGTAGATGCAAACTTACCAAGAACTTGTTGTCCAAGATAATCAAACGTTACTATTTGCTCATGACCTGTGTATTCTAAAAGCTCCGACTTTAAATCAATTTCAAAACAATCAGGATTAATTTTATCAAAGTAAATGTGTTCTGGTCTAATTCCTAAATAAGTAGTTAGTTCAGTGTTTTCAAATTTATTTTTAAAAGAGTAGTTCCCAACTGGTATTTTAATACTATCATTTGAACCATTGGGCATAAAAATAATATTATTATCATGTTTCTTTAATTTACCTTCAATCAAATTCATTGATGGAGATCCAATAAAATCTGCAACAAAGACACTTTCAGGTTTATTGTAAATATTTTTAGGTGTATCACATTGTTGAATTAATCCATGATCCATAATTGCAATATTTGTACCTAAGCTCATAGCTTCCGTTTGATCATGTGTAACATAAACTATTGTAGTTCCAAGTTTTTGATGTAGTTTTTTTATTTCTCTTCTCATTTCAACTCTTAATTTTGCATCAAGATTTGATAACGGTTCATCAAATAGAAAAATTTTGGGGTCTCTTACTAACGCTCTACCCATTGCAACCCGTTGACGTTGACCACCAGATAATTGAGATGGTTTTCTGTCTAACAGTTGTGTTATTTGTAATAAATTAGAAACATCATTTAATGCTTTTTCTATTTTTTCTTTTGGAGTTTTTCTTTGTTCCAGTCCAAAGGTAACGTTTTTTCTAACAGTCATTGCTGGATAAAGAGCATAAGACTGGAACACTAAAGCAATATCTCTATCACTTGGCTCCATATTATTTACATTATGATCGTCTATCAAAATATCCCCGCTATTGGATGTTTCTAGACCTGCAATTGTATTTAACAATGTAGATTTTCCACACCCAGATGGTCCTAAAAGTACAAGAAATTCACCGTGTTTAATATCTAGATTAATTCCTTTTAAAACTTCAGTTTTTCCAAAGTTTTTATTGATGTCATTAATTTTTAAAGTTGCCATATTATCCTTTCACTGATCCTGCTGTTAGTCCTTTAATAAAATAATTTCCAGCAAGAATATAAACTATTAATGTTGGAACACCTGTAATAATTGCTGCTGCCATATCTACGTTATATCTTTTGACAGCTGTACTTGTTAATACCAAATTATTAAGGGCTACTTGAATTGGTGCTGCTTCCCCAAATGAAAAAGTAGCTCCAAATAAAAAATCATTCCATACTTGTGTGAATTGCCAAATGACAGTTACAACTAGTATAGGAATAGAAATTGGTAGGATAATTTTAAAAAATATTTTAAAGAATCCTGCTCCATCAATTCTTGCAGCTCTTACCATTTCATCTGAAATAGATACATAATAATTTCTGCAGAATAATGTTGTAAAACAAACTCCATATACTACATGAACTAATATTAGCCCACTTATTGAATTTGACATTCCTAGGACACCTAGAGTTCTAGCCATTGGTAATAATATTGCTTGATAGGGTATAAAAGTTCCAAATAAAAATAATAGAAATATATATGAATCTCCTTTAAATCTCCATTTTGTTAAAGCGTAACCGTTAATAGCTCCAAGTAAAGTTGATATTATAACTGCTGGGACTACTAACTTAATAGAATTCCAAAAATAAGGTTTAAGAACAACATCACCTCCTGTAAATCCAGCTCCATCCCAGGCCTGTTTCCAAGCATCAAACTTAATAGATTCTGGTAAAGAAAATAAATTACCCTGTCTAATTTCTGGCATAGTTTTAAATGATGTTACAATCATTACATATAGTGGAGTTAAATAATAAAATACAAAAATTCCTAATATAAAATATAAAATCCATCTATAGATAATATTTTTTCTTTTAGAATTTGCTTCTAATCTATTAAGATTTAATTTTTCTTTATCTTGCATTTTCCCTCTTTAATTCTGAATACAAATACGGCACAACAATTGCAGATACTGTTAAAAACATCATTATCGCACTTGCAGATGCTAGTCCCACTTCACTTCTATGAAAAGCCATAGCAGTCATAAACACTGCGGGCATATCTGATGAAATTCCTGGCCCACCTGAGGTTAGTGCTATAATTAAATCATAACTCTTGATTGATAAATGAACCAAAATTACTATTGCACTCATAAAAACTGGTCTCATCATTGGAAGAATAATTTTACTATAAATTGAAAAAATTCCTGCACCATCTATTTTTGCAGCTTTAATAATTTCATCATCAACCGATCTCAGGCCTGCTAAAAAAATTGCCATAATAAATCCGGAAGATTGCCATACACCGGCTATTACTATCGTGTAGATTGACATTTCTGGTGTTACTAACCAATCAAATTTAAAGGTTTCAAAACCCATATCATTAACAAACTTTTCAATGCCTAGTGTTGGATTTAGAACCCATTTCCAAGCTGTTCCTGTCACTATGAACGATAAAGCCATAGGGTATAAATAAATTGTTCTTAAAAAACCTTCTGCTCTAATCTTTTGGTCCAGTAATATTGAAAGAAGAATTCCAATAGCAATACATAAGATTATAAATAACACTGTAAATATTAGTAAATTTTCAACTGCTACATGCCATCTTGGCATATTCCATAATCTAATATACTGATCTATCCCCCAAATTTCGTACCTTGGTAGCATCTTAGATTTTGTAAAAGAAATATAAATCGTCCAAAAAATAAAACCATACACAAACCAAGATAAAATTCCAAGTGATGGTACTAGAACTAATTTAGGTAAATTTTTTTTTAACCAAAACATATTTTTAATTAGATCTGCGCTATCATTTTTATGAAAGCGCAGATTTTAACGTACTTTTTTTTATTATAGCGAAGCCTTAACTGCTGCAGCTAGTTTTTTAGCAGCATCAGATGAAGACATATTTGAATTGAAATGCTCAGTAACTACATCTTGAATAGCACCTTTTTGTGCAAGTCTTAATGCCATACCGTGAGCAAAACTTGGTAGTAATCCACCCTTAGAACCAGCAGTTTTTAAGTCTGCGTTTGATTTTTTAGCACACATATCAAACTCATCCATAGAAACATCTAATCTTGCAGGTATCGAACCTTTATAGATGTTGAAAACTTTTTGGAAGTTTTTTCCCATCATTAAGCTAGCAAGTAGTTTTTGACCTTCAACTTTATCTTTACCTTTAACTTTGTAGAAAATAAATGAGTCTACATTGTAAAGATATCCATTGTTAGATGGAGTTGGCGCACAGATATAATCTTTTCCTGGTGCCATGTTGTTAGCAGCAAATTCACCTTTTGCCCAATCACCCATGATTTGAAAAGCAGCTTTGCCTTCCATTACCATACCAGTAGCAACGTTCCAGTCTCTACCTGGAGAACCAGCATCAGTGTAACCTTTAAGTTTTCTCATTTGATCAAACACTTTAGTCATAGTTGATCCACCTAACGTAGCAGCATCTAAATCTACAAAAGCTTTTCTGTAGAAATCATTACCACCGACACCAAGAGCTACAGCTTCAAATACTGTTGCATCTTGCCAAGGTTGACTACCATGAGCTAAAGGAATAATTCCATTTGCTTGTAGTTTATCCGCAGCAGCATTAAACTCTGCCCAAGTAGAAGGCATTTTAATACCATTAGAATCTAGAACTTTTTTATTAGCCCAGATCCAGTCAATTCTGTGAATGTTTACAGGTGCAGCACAATACGCTTTACCATCATCACATTTCATATGACTAGCAACTTGCTTACTTAAAAGATTGTCCCAACCCTCTTTTTTTGCAACAGCATCAATGTTGTAAGGTGCAACTACACCCTCTTCATCGTACTCTTGAATTGTAGGACCTTTAATTTGAGCTGCTGCTGGTGCATCGTTAGCAACTATTCTAGCTTTTAGTGTTTGCATTGCTGCATCTCCACCACCACCAGAAACAGGCATGTCTAACCAAACTCCATTTTGTGCAGCAAACTCATCTTGTAATACTTTTAAAGCTTTTGCTTCACCACCACCTGTCCACCAGTGCAATACCTCAGCCTTAGGTGCTGCAAATGAAACACTTGGAGTAAGAGCTAGAGCTATTAAAGCAACTATCAGTTTCTTCATTTTCATTTTATTTTCCTCTTTTTAGTTAATATAATTAATCGATTAATTAATTTAAAAAATTAACTTATTAAAAAAACAAAAAAACCTAAACAAAAAACTTTTTCTACAACCTAAGATTGATTTAATTATTTTTAAATTAAACTATGTTTTATTTGAATAAAAAATTTTATAAAAAAAATTTTTTCACTTTTTAATAGATATAAAATTTAATAGCTTGATTTTCTACCTAATCTTGCCGCACCCCTAACTCCACTGGCATCTCCATATTTGGGTTTTAAGAAAACACCTTCATATTCTTTGCCTATAACATATTTTTTAGTTAAGTTTTCTATCTCATCAAAAAAATCTATTTCATTTGTAACACCACCACCAAATATAAAAACATCTGGGTCAAGAATATTAACTATAGTAGCTAAAGACATTGCAAGATTAGTCTTAAATTCCTCTATCATTTTTTCTGCATCTAATTCATGTCTTCTATAGAGTTCAAATATTTCATTAGCTTTCAAATTTTTTTTATACTTTTTATTAAATCTTTTAGCCAACCCTAATCCTGATACAAAACTTTCAACCTCTGCATCTCTTAGATTTAATGTCTTAAGCTCCTCTTTTTGGGCAGCCATAAATGGTAGCTGATTGTGACCCCATTCCCCAGCAACACCATTAGGTCCTGAAACAATCTGTTTATCTATAACCAATCCACCTCCCGCACCAGATCCAAGAATAATTCCATATACAATTTTATAATGTTTGCCAGCACCATCTATTGCTTCAGATAATGCAAAACAATTTCCATCATTTTCACAAAAAACTTCTCTATTTAGAGCTTCACGAAGACTTTTTTGAAAAGGTTGTTTTTCAATCCAAACACAGTTAGGCGCATTTTTAACTAGTCCTGTTTGTGGAGAATGAACGCCTGGATGACATACACCAACTGGTAATGTTTTATTATGTTTTTTTTCTAGCTCAACTACAACATCTTTTATGGTTTGAACTATTGAAAGGTAATCTTTTGGACAGTCTCTTCTACTTCTGTCAACTTCTTCACCGTTATCTTTTAAAATGACACTTTCTATTTTTGTGGCACCAACGTCAAATCCAATTTGCATAACTTAATAAGTTGCTCTTCCACCACTTAAATCAAAAACTGCAGCAGTTGAAAAAGAATTCTCTTCTGCAGCTAACCAAGTAACTAATGACGCTAACTCATCAACTTTAGCAAATCTATTTCTTGGAATTTTAGAGAGCATATAATTTATATGTTCCTCAGTCATTTGATCGAAAATTCTAGTCTTAGCTGCTGCTGGCGTTACAGCATTAACGGCAATATTTTTATCAGCTAATTCTTTACCTAACGATTTTGTAAGTCCTATAACACCCGCTTTTGCGGTGCTATATGCACTAGCATTCGGATTACCCTCTTTTCCTGCAATAGATGCAATATTTACTATTCTTCCATAATTATTCTTAATCATGTGAGGTGCTATTGCTTTACAGCAATAAAAGACTGAATTTAAATCTAAGTTCATTACTTTTAACCATTCATCATTTGGATAATTCCAAACTTGTGTATTTTTACCGGCCATACCCGCATTATTTACAAAAATATCTACATTTTTTTCTTTAGTACTTAGTTCAATATTTTTTGTTATGTCACCGAAGTTAGTGACATCAACTATTTGATGGCTACATTTTTCAGATGAAAGCTCTTTTAATGCTTCATCAACAGCTTTTTGATCAATATCCCAAATTATAACTTCAGCACCAGATTCTAAAAATCTTTTTGTAATTGCAAAACCAAAACCTTGTGCGCCACCTGTTACTATTGCTTTTCTACCCTTTAAATTATAATTATTCATAAATAAAACTTTTAATTTAGGATTTATTTAATTCAACCTTATTTACTAGCCCTTAATACCCATATGAGTATATTTAACATTTAGATAATCTTTAATTGCGTTAGAGCCACCTTCTCTACCATAGCCAGTTTGTTTTATTCCACCAAATGGAGCTTCTGCAACTGCTACAACACCAGTATTCACACAAGCAATGCCTGCTTCCATTAATTCAGAGGCTCTATAAGCTTTATCCATTGAATTAGTACAAATATAACTACAAAGACCTAAATCATTATCATTTGCTCTTTCAATAACTTCATCAAAAGATTTAAATGACAGCATTGGAACTAATGGCCCAAATGGTTCTTGTTTCATGATCGTAAAGTCATCTTTAACATCATCAAAAACAGTTGGCTCATAATAAAAACCTTTATTAAATCCTGCAGGCCTCTTACCTCCCAATAAAACTTTAGCTCCTTCTTGTTTCGTTTTTTCAACTAGCTCTTCAACTTCATTTAGTCTTTTTTGCGTTGTTAACGGTCCTAGTTGTGTATCTGGATCCATACCATTACCAATCTTAAGTTTTTTAGTTTTTTCAATAAATAAACCAACGAACTCATCTTTTTTACTTTCCTGAATGTAAAATCTATTAGGTGAAATACAAACTTGACCATTATTTCTAAATTTAGCAGCAATAGCTATGTCCGTTGCTTTATTTAAATCAGCATCATCAAATACAATGAAAGGAGAATGACCACTTAACTCCATTGTTACTCTTTGTAATTTATCTGCAGCTTGTTTTAAAATTATTTTACCAACTCTAGTTGAGCCTGTAACTGAGATTTTTTTAATAATATCAGATGAAATTAATTGTGACGCAATTGCAGGTGGATCACCTGACAAAAGATTAACTACACCAGCGGGTATTCCGCATTCCCTACAAATATCGACTAATTCCATAACCACACCTGGTGTAATTGTGTCTGGCTTGATAATTACTGAACAGCCCGCAGCTAATGCTGTAGAAATTTTTCTAGCAGCTAATACAAGTGGAAAATTCCAAGGTGACAAAGCAGCCACTACTCCAATCGGTTGATAATAAACATGCACTCTCGTGTCTTCAAATCTACTTTCTACAATTTGTCCATAAATTCTTTTTGTCTCTTCAGCATTCCATTCAAAAATATCTGCAGCACCATTCGTTTCACCAACACCTTCTGCTAAAGGTTTTCCATTTTCTAAAGTCATCCATTTAGCAAGTACATCTTTTTTTTCTCTTACCATGTCAGCAATTTTTCTAAGCGTATAAGCTCTTTGCCATGGTGGAGTTTTTCTCCAAATAGCTAATCCCTTTTCTGCAGATTTTAATGCTCTATCCACATCAACAGGTGTTGCTTTTGAAGCGTGGCCTAAAACTTCTTCTGTTGCAGGATTGATAACTTTATAAGTTTCCTTGTTAGAAGAGGGCGACCAATTGCCATCGATAAATTGTCCAAATTTTTCGTACATAATTTGCTAAACCTTGAGTTGATTTTTAAAAAATAAATTTTTAAATTTTTAACAAATATGATTAGATCTTACAAATTAATAAAGGAGAAAGTTATGAAAAAATATATTGTAATGGGTAATTATACAGCAAAGGCCTTCCAAGGTTTTATGAAGGACCCTAAGCAAGATAGATCAACTGCGGTAAAAGCATTAACTGAAGCAGTAGGAGGGAAATTTGAATCTTTTTATATTACGAGAGGTCCTTATGATTTCGTTGCTGTCACTTCAGGAGATATGCCTTATGAAAATTTTGCTGGTATAAAATTAGCTGTGGAAGCAAGCGGAACAGTAGAGAATATGGTTATTCTTGAAGAGATGAATATGAATAAAGCTGCCGAGATTGCCGCTAAAGCTATGGCTGGCTACAAACCTGCTGGTTAATTATTTATGTTAACTTCCAGTGTAAAAAGCTTGAAGTTAGCTAGTTTCAAATAAAGTTGGAAACATTTTTCCAGATAAATCATCACCATTTTTATAACCATTATCTTCCATAATAACTCTTTCTTCTCTGGCCCAATCTCCTCTATAAATAATTCTAGAATTTTCTTTTGCCATTCTTAGTGTGTATCTATGAATATCTTTTTTGGGTGTGACAGTATTTAATCCTCCATGTAGTGTTCTAATATCAAAATAAATACAGTCACCAACTTCCAGATCCCATTGTAGAAATTCATAATTATCTTTATTTTCTAATATGTTAGGAGTTAATTCATATTTTTTTCCATTAACAATCCCTGGTTCACCATCAACTTCATGGCCGTCATTAAACCGCGTTCTTAGGAATAATTTATCCCATAAATGTGAACCTTTAACCCATGCTATACCATCCTCTTTTTTTATTGGTTCAAGTGGTAACCACAATACACACATAGATCCTTCAAAATCGAAATATGATATATCATGATGAAAAGGTGGTGATGACTTCGACCCAGCTTCCCTGAAAAACCAATTATCCATCACTAAGTTAATCTTTTGTGCTTCTAAAAGTTCTGCTGCAATTTTTGGAGTTGGTGAATTAAATATAAAATCTTTGAATTCTTCATGTAAATTCCAGGTCCAAAAATCCTCATAATATCCTGGTAATTTTTGATCTTTTGTATGATTTACAAATCTTGGACTAGGACTTTCTTTACCTTTTTTGATTCCTTTTTTTAACTTTTCAATCCATGCGTTATCAAATTTACCTTTGATTAAGACAGCTCCGTCTTTTTTAAATAGATCCAGTTCCGATTTGGTAATAATTTTGCTCATATATTATTATTATAATATAATATAATAAATATAAGATGAAATTACTAAGTGATACTTTTGGAAGAAAATTTCCCTACATAAGACTATCGATCACAGACGTCTGTAATTATAAGTGCTCCTACTGTTTGCCACAAGGTTATAAAAAAACGCCTGGAGACACGAGAAGTTTTATGTCTGCTCAAGAAATATCCAGATTAACAAAAGCATTGTCTGAATTAGGTGTTTGTAAAATTAGATTAACCGGTGGAGAACCAACAGTTAGAAAAGACTTTTTTGATATCTTAAAAGATATGAAGCAAAATTCCAATATACCCAAAGTAACAATGACAACTAATGGTTATCGTTTGGACAAAATTGCAGAACAATTATTTGAAGCTGGTTTAGATGGAATAAATATTAGTATTGACAGTTTAAATAGAGAAACTTTTAAAAAACTAACAGGACATGACAGGCTTAATGAAATTTTAGAAGGCATAAAGATTTTACAAAAACTAGATTTTAAAAATATAAAAATTAATGCCGTTTTACTCAAAGGTATTAATGATACCCATGAAGAGTTTAAAAAATTTGGAAATTTCATAAAAGATAACAATATTGATTTTAGATTTATAGAATTGATGCAAACTGGTGATAATTTAGAATATTTTAAAAAAAATCATGTTTCCTCTAAATTATTCAAAGATTATTTAGAGAAAAATAACTGGATACCGCAAACTTATGGGAAAGATGCGGGTCCTTCATTAAATTTTATACATCCAAATTTTAAGGGTAAATTTGGATTAATTGCTCCTTATACTAAAGATTTTTGCCAAACTTGTAATAGATTAAGAGTTACCTCTAGAGGTGATTTAAGATTATGTTTGTTTGGTAATACCGGAATTAGCATCAGGCATTTATTGCAAGATGATGCTCAAAAAGATGAACTTGTAGATCTTATCATAAAACAATTGCATCTTAAAAAAGAGTCACATTATTTAGAACTTGGAGATACTGGAATTACTCCAAATTTATCTAGTACTGGAGGATAAATGGCAAACTTAAAAGTGATAAACGAAGAAAAATTAAAAGACTGGGCTAAAGAAATTTTTAAAAAAAATTCTTTTAACATGATTGATGTTTCATCAAAAAAAGAAACATTTAGAAGAGCGTTAGCTTCTGGTAAAATTTATGTAGGAAAAGAAGTTTTTAATCTAATTAGAAATAAAGAAATGCCTAAAGGTGATCCGATCACTTTAGCTGAAGTTTCAGCAATTTTAGGTGTTAAAAAAACTAGTGAATTAATTCCATTATGTCACCCACTTCCAATAGATCATACTGCAACAAAAATTATCATGCATGAAGATGATAGCTCTTTAGAGGTTTTTTGTGTTGTGTCAGCTGTTGCAAAAACTGGTGTTGAAATGGAAGCTATTATGGGAGTTAATGCTGCATTAATTACAATCTATGATCTTAGTAAAATTGTAAACCCACATCTTAGAATTGATAATGTGAAATTATTAATTAAAGAAGGTGGAAAAAGTGGTCTATGGATCAATCCTGATGGACTACCAGAGTTTTTAAAAGATATTTTTTAAACATGAAAATTAAACTTGAGTTATTTGGAGCAAGTAGAGATTTTAGCAATAAAGATTACTTAGAATTTGATCTTAAAGAAAAAATTGAAATCAAAGATTTAAGAAGAGAAATCATCGATTACTTGGATATTAATTTTAAAGGTAATGAAGATTTTATAAAAATAGTTAAAAGCTCTGCTTTTTGCTCTGAAGATAATAATATTGTTAATGATAATTTTAAAATTACAAAAGATCAAAAAATTGGGATTATACCTCCAATAGGCGGTGGCTGATGTTACATGCAAAAATTATAGATATTGAAAAAAATAAAATAAAAACTTCTGAAGCAGAAGCATTTATCAAATCATCTACATACGGAGCTTCAATTATTTTTACAGGAAATGTAAGAAATATTAATGAAAATAAAGAAGTTATTGGTATAGCTTATGATAGTCATGACGAACTAGTACTAAAAAGTTTTGAAGAAATTTATAAAGAGACTACAGAAAAACTTAAAATTATAGATAAAGCAGTCTTTATAGAGCATATAAAGGGCTATGTGGGGCTTGGAGAAACTAGTATAATTATCGCAGTTGCCTGCAAACATAGAGATGAAGCTTACGTATTATCTAGGTATATAATTGAAGAAATCAAAAAAAGATCACCTATTTGGAAAAAAGAACATTATAAAAATGATGAAAGTGAATGGTTAAAAGGTAATCCTATTAAAAAATGAAAAAATATAAACATTCAGAAATTACACCAGAATTAATTTACAATAAAAGAAGAAAATTTATTAAATCAATTGGGCTTGGTGTTGGTTCAATATCTTTGAGCAGTATACCATTCTTAAACAATGCTTATTCACAAAATAAAACTAAGCTAACATCATATGAAGATATTACGACGTATAACAATTATTATGAATTTGGTACCAGTAAAAGTGATCCTTATAGAAATTCACAAGAATTTATTACTAAACCTTGGAGTGTAACTATTGAGGGGGAAGTAGAAAATCCAGTTACGATTTCAGCTGAAGAAATAATTTCTTTATTTCCTTCGGAAGAAAGAATCTACAAACTAAGGTGTGTTGAGGGTTGGTCAATGGTTATTCCTTGGATGGGATTTTCTCTAAGTAGGTTACTTAGTAAAGTATCTATTAAAAATACTGCAAAATTTGTTGAATTTGAAAGTGTTTATGACCCTGAACAAATGAATGGCCAAAGATACCCTGTTCTAAATTGGCCTTATAGAGAAGGATTAAGAATTGATGAAGCTATGCATCCTATAACAACAGTTGTTACTGGGCTTTATGGAAAAACATTGCCTAATCAAAATGGAGCTCCATTAAGAATTTTTGTTCCTTGGAAGTATGGTTTTAAAAGTGCAAAAGCAATTGTTAAAATAAAATTAGTTGAAAATATGCCTACATCATCTTGGATGAGATCGTCCCCAAGAGAATATGGATTTTATTCAAATGTTAACCCAAATGTTTCTCATCCAAGATGGTCACAAGCAACAGAACGTGTCATAGGTGAAGGTATTTTAGCTCCTAGGATTGAGACTGAAATGTTTAATGGGTATGGTGATGAAGTTGCACATTTATATTCAGGTATGGATTTAAAGAAAAACTTTTAGATACATAAATTTGTTTTATAAAACATGCAGAAATATATAAAAATACCAATTTTCTTTTTTTGTTTACTGCCAATATTAATCATTGTTTATCAAATTATTTTTAATCAATTAGGTCCAGAACCTGTGAAAAAAATAACACATGTAACTGGTGAGTGGACACTTCGTTTTATCATAATAACTCTTGCAATGACTCCTTTACAAAAATTTACTGAATTAAATTTTTGGATTAGCTATAGGAGAATGTTTGGGTTGTTTGTTTTTTTTTATGCATCAGCACACATGATGACATATGTTGGCATAGATTATCGTTTTGATTGGTCTAGTATTGGAGATGATATTATAAAAAAAAAATTTATATTTGCTGGATTTTTAGCTTGGCTTTTATTAGTGCCACTTGCTCTTACTTCATCTAAACGAATGATAAGGTTGTTGAGAGATAAATGGAAAAAACTACACAAGCTTGTTTATATAATTTCTTTATTAGGAATTATTCACTACTTATGGTTAGTTAAAGTAGTTACAGTTGAACCCTTAATCTATCTTATTATTATAGTAATTTTACTTACACTAAGAGTTAAAATGAAATTTAATTAATTAATTGATTTTTTTTCAGGAACGCAAATCTCAGATCTTGTTAAAAATCTTCTGCCAGTTCCATTGTCTAAAGAAAACATTCCACCCATACCTTGAATGCAATCAATAATTAAATCTGTATTTTTCCATGCTTCATGTTGAGTTTCACTTATGTAAAAAGGAATACCACCAATTTTTCCAACTAAAACATCGTCATCACTTACTAAAAATTCTTTAACAGGGTAACACATTGGAGCACTTCCATCACAACATCCACCAGATTGATGAAAGAGTAATTCTTTACCATGATCTTTCTTTAGATCTTCAATTAGTTCTAAAGCTGAAGGGGTTGCTGAAACTTTCATAGTTATATGGCCTGTAGTTTAATACAGGCCATTATAATATATCTGTTAAAAGAAGCCTAATTTTTTCTCACTGTAAGACACGTGTAAGTTTTTCACCTGTCTATAATGATTAAGCATCATTTTATGTGTTTCTCTACCGATTCCAGATTGTTTGTATCCTCCAAAAGCAGCATGAGCTGGATAAGCATGGTAACAGTTAGTCCAAACTCTACCAGCCTGGATTCCTCTTCCCATTCTATAAGCAATATTCCCATTTCTAGTCCAAACACCTGCTCCTAAACCATAAAGAGTATCATTAGCTATTTCTAATGCATGAGCTTCATCTTTAAATTTAGTAACAGATACAACTGGTCCAAAAATTTCTTCTTGGAAAACTCTCATAGAGTTATTGCCTTCAAAAATAGTAGGTTGGATATAATTTCCTTTTTCCAAACCACTGTTTAAGTTAGCAACTTCACCACCACATAGAACTTTAGCACCTTCTTTCTTACCTAAATCTAAGTAAGATTTTATTTTTTCCATTTGTTCTAATGATACTTGAGCACCAATCATAGTTTCCATTTTTAGAGGATTGTCCTGCTTGACTGCTTTCGTTCTAGCAACTGCTCTTTCCATGAACTTATCATAGATAGATTCTTGGATTAACACTCTACTAGGACAAGTACAAACCTCACCCTGATTAAGGGTAAACATTGCAAAACCTTCAAGACATTTATCGAAGAAATCATCATCTTGATCCATGACATCCTCAAAGAAAACATTTGGAGATTTTCCACCTAATTCTAAAGTTATTGGAATTAAGTTTTGTGATGCATATTGCATGATTAAACGTCCAGTTGTAGTCTCACCAGTAAAAGCAATCTTTCTAATTCTTTTAGATGAGGCTAATGGTTTACCTGCTTCAAGACCAAAACCACTTACAACATTAACAACTCCTGGAGGCAATAAGTCTCCAATAAGCTCCATTAATAGTAAGATTGATGCCGGTGTTTGCTCAGCTGGTTTTAAAACTACACAGTTACCTGCAGCAAGTGCTGGTGCAAGTTTCCATGTTGCCATTAATAATGGAAAGTTCCATGGTATAATCTGTCCAACTACACCAAGTGGTTCAGGTATATGATAAGAATATTCACTATTACTTATCTCTGAAACCGAACCTTCTTCTGCTCTGATTACTCCAGCAAAATATCTCCAATGATCAACAACTAATGGTAAGTCAGCTGCCATACACTCTCTAATTGGTTTTCCATTATCTAAACATTCAGCAGTAGCTAATAGTTCAAGATTTTTTTCAATAACATCAGCTATTTTAAGTAGTATGTTAGATCTTTCAGTTATTGATGTAACTCCCCAAGTAGGAAAAGCAGCATGTGCAGCATCTAATGCAGCTTCAACATCTTTTGCATCTGACCTTGGAACGGAACATATAACTTCATTATTGATTGGACTTACGTTGTCAAAATATTTACCTGATTTTGGTTCAACGAATTTTCCTCCTATAAAATTTCCATATTTTTCTTTAAATGGAAATTTGACATTTAAGTGAGACGTATCTAGTAACGGAGATCGTCCACCTTTTACTGTTTCTGTGCTCATTTTTATCCTCTCTCTTTTATTATTATTCTTAAGCTTATTTTTTTTGATTGGTTTGTGTAACTTCTTTTTAGTCACACTCTTTTTAACTTTTTTAATAATCTTAGATTTTTTTTTAACTTTAGGTTTTGACTTTTTGGCTGTTTTCTTTTTTTTACCAGCCATCTTTTTTTTAATAGCCATAAAATATTTAAACAAAAAAAGATGATAATATCTATATTTTAAACATTAATTTTTCTACTTAAGATTGAATGCAACCTACATCTTGTGCTTAATTGAAATGTGTCTAATATTTTAATTATGAGAGAAGATAAAAAACAAGAATTACAGTCTGCTACATTTGAAAGATTGCTCAAACATCTAGATGAACGAAAAGATGTTCAAAATATAGATATTATGAACCTTGCTGGCTTTTGCAGAAACTGTTTATCAAAATGGTACCGAGAAGAAGCTGAAAAAAAAGGTATTGAAATTTCAGAGCTTGATGCACGCGAACATGTATATGGTATGCCTTATCCTGAATGGAAAGAAAAATATCAAAAATAATTATTTTTCCTTAAGTCTTGGAAATAGTTCTACAAAATTACAAGGTTTGTGATTTATATCTAACTGATGTTTTAAAATTCCATCCCAAGCATCAGTAACACCACCTGAAGATCCTGGTAGAACAAACACATACTTACCATTAGCTAGTACTGCACAAGCTCTAGATTGAATAGCAGATGTACCAACTGTTTTTAAACTTATTGTTCTAAACACCTCTCCAAAACCTGGAATATGCTTGTCAGCTATCTCGTTTACTGCCTCTGGTGTAATATCTCGACCTGTAAGCCCAGTGCCCCCTGTTGTAATTACAACATCTATTTCTGATTGATTAATCCAATCTTTAAGGATTTTAATGATGTCATCTTTGTTATCTTTACAAATTTTTCTATCTATTAATTTATGTTTAGCCTCTTCTATTTTTTTTACTAAGATCGCACCAGACTTATCGTTCTCAAAAGTTCTGGTGTCCGTAACAGTTAAAAGTGCTATATTTACAATCATAAATTTAAAATAATTATTATGATTATATTATCATTTTTATTTCTTCTAACAGCAACTTTATATTCAAGTGTTGGCTTTGGTGGTGGCTCTACCTATCTAGCCCTTCTATTAATTTGGGATATTCCTTACTTGATCTTTCCTGTAATTGCTCTCTTTTGTAATATTATTGTCGTATCAGGAAATTGTATAAATTATATTAAAGCTGGAAATATTAATTTTAAGATCCTTACCCCATATTTGATATCATCTGTGCCACTTGCATTCATAGGAGGATCTTTATCAGTAGATAAAGAAATTTTTGAAATTTTACTTTTTTTAGTCTTAGCACTAGCAGGAGTTCTACTTCTCATGAAATTTCAATCTTTTGATCAAAAAATTGAATTTTATAACAAGATACCAAAAATATTATCGATATTAATTGGTGCATCTATTGGATTTGTGTCTGGTGTGGTTGGAATTGGTGGTGGAATTTTCTTAAGCCCTATATTGTTATTAATTAGAGTAGATAAAGCAAAAAACATTGCAACAGCAGCATCATTATTCATACTGATTAATTCTTTATCAGGACTTGCTGGCCAATTTACAAAGGCATCAACAATAAATGGAATTTATGATTATTGGCCATTATTTCTGTTTGTTTTAATAGGCGGCCAGCTTGGAAACTATTTAAATCTTAAAATTTTTCCTGCAAGAATATTAGCTCTAGTGACATCGGGACTTGTCATATTTGTCGCTATTCGAATGGGACTGAAGTTGTTTGCATAACAGAAGTATTAAATTATTATAGAAAGATTATGAAAACATTTAGAGCATTTGGACCCACTATAGGAAAAACAAAGTTATCCAAAAAAATTATTACTATATTAAATAATCACATTGATAAGTCTCAATTATCTAAAAAAAATGATTATAGCCCTAAACTTGCAAGTCAAATTAAGAATGAAATTAAGATACCTAAAACTTTAATTAATAAGAATTTGTCTAAAGAATTAATAAAAAATATTAAAGTTTACCTTGATAAGTCAGGTGTTAAAAAAATTAAAGAAATTAAGATAATAAATCTATGGGTGGTTAGGCAATTAAAAAATGAATATAATCCAATTCATTATCATGAAGGACAACTGTCAGGTGTTGGCTATCTTAAAATCCCAAAAGATATGAATCAAAATAAATTAGTTAAGAATAAAAAGATTAAAACTAATGGAACTATTGATTTTATTAATGGTCAAAAAAACTTTTTAAGTAAAAGTATCTATAATTTAAACCCTAAATTAGGAGATCTATTGATTTTTCCAAATTATTTAATGCACACAGCTTATCCATTTAACGTTGATGGTGAGAGAAGATCCTTCTCATTTAATGCTAAAATATTATTCAAGAAGTGATTTACTAATCAGTCTAATAGATATATAAATATTTTACCGATTTGATCCATATTGCAGGTACTAACTGCTAAAAAGGAAATCATTATATAATTGGTAAAGGTAGTTGAACTGTATTGTGCACCTGGCATAGAGCCAAAGCACTAAAAAAGTAAGGAATAAAAATGGATATTAATTTTTTTAAAACAACACGAATTTTAGATGGTGGTATGGGACAAGAATTGTTGGCTCGTGGTATGAAGCCAAACGGCACATTGTGGAGTGCAAATGCTGTTTTAAAAGAAGAATACCATCAACTCTTACTAGACACACATTTAGACTTTATTAAAGCGGGTGCTGAAGTTATTGTTACAGCAACCTTTACTACTAGACGAATAAGATTACGTGATAATAAAATTGAAGATAAGTTTGAATACTTAAACAAAAAAGCTGGTGAAATAGCTCAGAAAGCTAAAGAACAACATCCTAATGTGTTAATTGCAGGCGGTCTTCCACCTCAATATTTAACATACGAAGAAGATACAAGACCAGATGATGAAATTAAGCAAAACTTTTATGATCAAGCAAAATTATTAGATCCTTATATTGATTTTTTTTACTTAGATGTTTTGTCTAGTGTAAAAGAGTTTAAATTAGCAATTGAAGCAATTAAAGAATTTAATAAGCCATACTTAATAGGTGCTCACATTTCTGAGGGAATAAATCTTCCAAGTGGTGAAAAAATATCAGATATTATTAACAATATTAATCATAATAATTTACTAGGATTAATTTTATCCTGTGTTTCTCCTGAAAACTTTTATGAAAATTTAGAAGAAGTAAAAAATTTAGGTGTTCCGTTTGGATTTAAGCTTAATGCTTTTGTGACAACTAATCCTAAAGATGGTTATACTAATAGTTATAATGTCAGTAAAACTGGTAACCCAAATGAATTTTTGGGTCAAAGAAAAGATTTAACACCCGAATTGATGGCAAATTTTGTTAAAAAATTTAAAAATGCTGGTGCTACTATTTTAGGTGGATGTTGCGAAACAAGACCATCTCATATTAAAGAAATGGTTCAGTTTAAGTAGTTTTTTTTTGATCTGCTTTTTTAACAAAGTAAATTCCAACAACAACTGCTAATAAAGATAATAAAATTTTAGGTGTTATTATTTCTTTTAAAAAAATATAACTCAATATAGTACCGAATATTGGAATTAAGTAAGAGACTTGTGATTGAAATATAAGACCATTATCTTTTAGAATTTTAAATCTTAGCAACCAAGCAACACCTGTTGAAACCATTCCTAAATAAACTACTGATATTGTAGATTCAATGCTTGGAATTAAATTCCATGGTTTTTCAATAAAATAAACAAATGGTATTAAGATTAGGACGGCCCAAATTAATATAGAACCTGTTACATTTTCATTCTTTTTCTTACTAATTTTAAGAGTTAAAACTCCTCCAATCACATAACAAGTTGACCCAAGTAATATTAATAACGCAGAAATAAAATTACTATCATTTATTAATAGATTATCTGAAAACAAATAAATAATTCCTGAAAAACCAATTAGTATTCCAAAAGTTTTAACTAAATTGAACTTTTCGTTTTTTGTATAAAAGTGACCCAATATTGTTGAACTCAAGGGTGTTGTTGACATTAAGATTGCTGCCAAATTACTTTGTACAGATTTCACACCGTAAGCTATTAAGAAAAAAGGTAATACTAAATTGACAAAACCTATTATAGCAAACCAATACCAATCTTTGGAAAATGCTTCTATCTTAATTTTTTTATAAAAGCATAATAATAATACTGGAATTGCTCCAAAAAAAACTCTCAAGAATGCAATTGTAATTGGTCCAAAAGATTCTGTTGCAATTTTGATATTAAAAAAAGCTGATGCCCATATTAAAGCTAAAACTACTAATAATGTATAATCAATTAACCTAGGTTGTCTCATTCAATTATATCTTCAACATTTCCATTCGTAATTTTTTGAATACCGTTATAGTTTATTTTAAATACACAGTTTGGATGTCCTGCTGCTGCAAACAATTCATTAAACCTTTCTAAAGAATTGTCTATTATAATTTCAATTTTTTCTAAATGCCCAACAGGTGAGACACCCCCTATTGTATAGCCAGTTTGTGTCTTAACTTCTTCTGGTGATGCCATTGAAATATCTTTTTTATCTTTAACTTTTTTTAGTTTATTTAATGAACACCTCTTATCGCCTGCTACTAAGCATAATATAAAAGTATTTTCCGCTTTAAATAATAAGCTTTTGACAATTGCACCTACATCACAAGCTAAAGCTGTTGCTGCATCCTGTGCTGTTCTTGCTGAATTTTCTAAAACTATTACCTCTAAGGATTGGTCAAAGTTTTTAAGAAATTTTTCAGCTCTTTTAACAGGTTCTTTATCTAATAAGCTCATATTTCAACTAATAATTGATTGATAATTTAACAAATAATGTTGTAATTCATATGTAAAAAACGCATAGGTGATATTTATTATTCAAGCAATATTATTAAAGAAACATTTGTTATTAATTGACCACAAAATTTAAAAAAGGAGAAACTATGACTGCTGCCAATGTTCTAAAATTCATGAAGGAAAAAGAAGTTGAATTTGTTGATTTAAGATTTACTGACCCTCGAGGAAAACTTCAACATTTAACAATGGATCACACTATCGTTGATGAAGAAATGTTAAATGAAGGTGTATTTTTTGATGGTTCATCTATTGCTGGTTGGAAGGCAATTAACGAGTCTGACATGATTTTAATACCTGATACTTCTAGAATGATTATGGACCCTTTTACATCTCATAATACTCTAATCCTTTTTTGTGATATTTTAGATGCTGTTAAAAGATCTCCTTATGAGAGAGACCCAAGAGGAACTGCTAAAAAAGCAGAAGCATATTTAAAAAAATCTGGCATTGGTGATAAAGCCTTTTTTGGTCCTGAACCTGAATTTTTTGTTTTTGATGATGTTAGAATTAATAATGATCCAAACAACACTGGTTTTAAAATAGATAGTAAAGAAGGTCCTTATAATTCTGGAACAGAGTATGCAAATGGAAATATGGGTCATAGACCTCCAGTAAAAGGTGGTTACTTTCCAGTCCCTCCAGTTGATAGTGAACAAGATATGAGAGGTGAATACTTAAAAAGTTTAAAAGAGGTAGGTATTAAAGTTGAAAAACATCACCATGAAGTAGCACCAAGTCAACATGAACTTGGTATGTACTTTGGAACACTTGTTGATCAAGCTGATAATGTTCAATTATATAAATATGTAGTTCAAATGGTTACACATTCATTTGGAAAAACAGCAACTTTTATGCCAAAGCCGATTGCAGGAGATAACGGTTCAGGTATGCACATTCATCAATCAATTTGGAAAGACGACAAACCAGTTTTTTCTGGTGATGCTTATGCAGGGTTATCTGAAACAGCACTTCACTATATTGGTGGAATTTTAAAACATGCAAAAGCAATTAATGCTTTTTCAAATGCTACAACAAATAGTTATAAAAGATTAATTCCAGGTTTTGAAGCCCCTGTTCTGCTTGCTTACTCTGCAAGAAATAGATCTGCTTCATGTCGTATACCAATTTCATTAAGTAAAAATGGTGCAAGATGTGAAATAAGATTTCCTGATGCTTCAGGAAATCCATATTTAACTTTTGCTGCTATGCTTATGGCTGGTTTAGACGGAATTAAAAATAAAATACATCCAGGCGAATCTTTTGATAAAGATCTTTATGAATTACCTCCCGAAGAAGTTAAAAACATTCCAACTGTTTGTGGATCATTAAGAGAAGCAATGGAAAGTTTAGATAAAGATAGAGAATTTTTAACTGAAGGTGGTGTATTTACTGATGATCAAATTGATGCTTACATTGCATTAAAATTTGAAGAGATACATAGATTTGAACACGCACCTCATCCTGTAGAGTTTGAGATGTATTACAGCAGCTAAGACTAATTACTGTCTAGTTGTTGCGATTGTATCTTTGTTAATTCCTTTTTTGACAACGTAATCCTGTGTGCCATTAGCACCAGTGTTTACTTCTTTTCTAAGAGTCTTGAAAAAAGTTCTTTCTTTCAGTGACTTTTCTAGAGATTTAACAAGATTTTTAAATTCAAATTTATTCATAACTAATTGATACCATAGATATGTGATATTTGCAATACTGATATGCGTTTAGGTAATGTTATACTTTAAATGACTCGCCACAACCACAACGTTCAGATTCATTGGGATTATTGAATACGAATGATGATGAAAATTCTTCTTTTTTATAGTCCATTTCAGTGCCTAATAAGTACATAACAGCTGCAGCATCAACAAAAACCTTAACACCCTTATCTTCAATTATTTCATCTGAAGGATTTATTTCTTTTGCATATTCCATTACATAAGACATGCCAGCACAACCACCAGATTTAACTGCAACTCTAACACCAATTGAATTCGACTCAACTCCAGACATAATTTCTTTAATACGACTTGCAGCATTATCACTTAATTTAATGATAGGGTTCATTATAGATTTAACTCCAATTTAGCAGCTTCAGACATCATTGATTTTTCCCAAGGTGGTTCAAAAACTAAATCTAGATCAACCTCTTCAATGCCTTCTACTTGCATTGCACTATCCTTAACTTCCTGCGGTAAGCTTTCTGCAACAGGACAATTTGGTGTAGTCAAGGTCATTATAATTTTAGCTTTAGACTCGTTTACTTTAACATCATAAATTAAACCTAATTCATAAATATTGACCGGTATCTCTGGGTCATAAATTTTTCTAATTTCTGCTATCACTTGTTCTCTTAAATCCATAATTTAATCTAATTTTTCAGTATTAATTTCTTCTTGAGTATTGTCAATTGCAGAAATTAAGGTATGCCATGATAAAGTCGCACATTTTACTCTCATTGGATATTGTTTTACTCCTGACAAGCACATTAATTTAGTTTTTTCATCTTCTTCTAGGTTTTTTGATTTTAGCTCAGGGTTTTCTTTAATCATACCTAAAAAGTCATTTACAATTTCTTTAACTTCCACTTCTTCTTTGCCTTTAATTAAATCAGTCATAATTGATGCTGAGGCCATTGAAATTGCACAGCCACTACCTTCAAATGAAATATCTTCTACTTTTTTATTTTCATCAAGTTTTAAAAATATATGTACATTGTCACCACATAATGGATTCTTACCCATTGCATCTTTATTAAAATTTTCAGTTTTTCTTAAGTTACGTGGATTTTTACCATGCTCTAAAATTATTTCTTGATAAAGTTCTTTTATATTCATTAGAGATTAAAAATTTTCTTACAGTTATTGATAGAATTATTAAGTTGATCTAAATCATCTTTTGTATTGTAAACACCTAATGAAGCACGTGCACTTGCAGGTATTCCTAATTTGTCATGTAGGATTTGACAACAATGATGACCTGCTCTAATAGCAACACCATCTTCATCCAATATTGTAGCTATGTCATGTGGATGAACACCTTCTATAGTAAAAGATAAAACTGCTGATCTATGTTTTGGGTTACCAATTAATTTAACTGAATTATTTTTTCTTAAAATTTCTTGACCATATTCGATTAATTCTTGCTCATGTTTAATCATGTTTTCAATTCCGATTTTTTCTAAAAATTTTATAGATTGATCAAATGCTATAACTTGTGCTGTAGCCATTGTTCCGGCTTCATATTTATTGGGTAAATCACCATATGAAATACTATCTTTTTTTACATCTTGAATCATTCCACCACCACCTTGATAGGGTGGTAATTCCTCTAGCCACTTTTTCTTTGCATATAAAACACCAAGACCTGTTGGCCCGTACATTTTATGGCAAGAAATAGCATAAAAATCACAGTCTATGTCTTGCATATCAAGTTTTAAATGAGGAGCACCTTGGCATCCATCTACTAAAACCGCAATACCTTTTGAATGAGCAAGTTCTGTTATTTCTTTAACTGGTAAAACTGATCCCGTTACATTTGATAAGTGTGTAATAGCAATTAATTTTGTTTTTGATGTAATTTTTTTTTCAATGCTTTCTAAAGTAATCTCTCCATCATCATTAATTTCTGCAAACTCAATCTTTATACCTTTAGATTGTCTTAAAAAATGCCAGGGCACGTAATTAGAATGATGTTCAAGTTCTGTTATAAGTATTTCATCCCCTTCATTTAAAAATTTTTGACCATAGGTATTAGCTACAAGATTAATTGCCTCAGTCGCACCTTTAGTGAATACAATTTCATTTTTATCTTTAGCATTAATATATTTTTGAACAGAAGATCTTGTATTTTCATAAAGATTAGTTGCAGCTACCGCTAAGTAATGAACGCTTCTACCTGTGTTTGAAAATTCATTTGTATAAAAATCATTAACTCTATCAATTACAGATTGTGGTTTTTGAGATGAGTTAGCACTATCAAGATATACAAGATCATTATTATGAACTTTATTATTAAATATTGGAAATTCTTTTTTAATATTTTCTATACTCACTCTACAACTCCCATCATCTCTTTGATTAAATTTTTGATTTCTAAATCAGTAATTTTTTCAACTGCATCCATTAGAAAACCATTAATCAATAATTCTTTTGATTGCTGATAACTTAGACCTCGAGACATTAGATAAAATATCGAGTCTTCGTCTAGGTTACCTGAAGTTGATCCATGTGAGCATTTTACATCATCTGCATAAATTTCAAGTTCAGGTTTACCATCGAATTCTGTATTTTCATTTAAAAGTAAAGCTTTACTTAGTTGGTACCCATTTGTTTTCTGTGCTTTTTGATCAACAAAAATTTTACCTTGATAGATACCTTTAGAATTGTCATTTAAAACCGTTTTGATTAATTGATAGCTTTTTGTATTTTCTGCTAAATGATTTATGTTCGTTTTAATTTCATGATGTTGTAAGTTTTTTAAATTTATCACACCATTAATAAATGCTGAACTGTATTGATCATTTAAATTACAATTTACTTCATTTTTGATAAATTTAGATCCTGTTGAAAAAATAAAATTTTCAGAAATACTATTTTTTTCAAGATTAATATTATTATAAAAATATTTAATATTAGAATTGGTTTTATGATCAATTTTGTAGCTTTTAAGGATTGCATCTTGAGCAATATCAAAATTTTGATTTATATTAATGAAATTATTTTGAGACTGATCATCGAATATAGTAACTAATTTCAAGTTACTATTTTTTTCTAACTTAATATCTGTTCTTAAATTGAGTGCAGTTGAATTAACATTCTCAGTAGTTATATTGTATAAAACTAGAGGTTTATTTAATGAATAATTCTCTTTAACGGTAATACCTATATGTGCGCTAGCAAGAGCATGATTTAATGATACTAATGGATTAATTCCATTGATATTATTACTTAAATCTAAACCATTATTAATTAATACTTTAGTGTCATCCTCGTACTTAATGTCTACTTTTGAAATAACTCCATTAATAAAAATTATCTTATTATGTTCAAACTTATTAATTAAAGATAATTGATCTTTAGGTTCGTAAGTTTTATCGTTATAAAAACTTAAATTTTTAATATTAGATGATATTATTTGATTTAAATCTGAAAATTTCCAATCTTCAATTCTTTTATTTGGAAAGCCTTTATCAATAAAATTTGTTAAATTTTTTTTTCTAAACTCAATATTGCTTTCAGAAAATTTTAAATTTTCTGTCATCTTATTGAAATCTGATTTTAGTTGTTCAATCATTTAACTAAGAGTTTCGTAACCTTTGCTTTCTAATTCCATTGCTAATTCAGATCCTCCAGATTTAACAATTTGACCATTAATTAAAACATGAACAAAATCTGGTTTAATATAATCAAGTAATCTTTGATAGTGGGTAATGATTAAAAAAGAACTATCTTTACTTCTTAATGCATTCACACCCTCAGATACTATTTTTAAAGCATCAATATCAAGCCCAGAATCTGTTTCGTCTAAAATAGACAGCTTAGGATTTAGGATAGACATTTGAAGTATTTCATTTTTTTTCTTTTCTCCACCAGAAAACCCTACATTTAATTGTCTGCTTAATATTTTTTCATCAAATTTTAATTCTCCAGCTTTTTGTTTAACTAATTTTAAGAATTCAATAGCATCTAGTTCTTTTTCACCTTTAGCTTTTTTAATTGCATTTAAAGATGTTTTTAAGAATATATTAGTATTAACCCCTGGTATTTCTAATGGATATTGGAATGCTAAAAATATTCCTTTATGAGCTCTTTCTTCAATCTCTAATTCTAAAAGATTTTCATTAAAATACTTTACTTCACCAGTTACAGTGTATCCTTTTTTCCCTGAAAGAACATTTGATAGAGTGCTTTTTCCAGATCCATTAGGCCCCATAATTGCATGCACCTCTCCTGGTTTAATTTCTAAATTTAAACCTTTTAAAATTTCTTTATTATCAATATTCGCTTTAAGATTTTTAATTGTTAACATTAACCAACACTCCCTTCTAAACTTATTCCTACTAATTTTTGAGCTTCAACAGCAAATTCCATTGGCAATTGTTGCAGAACCTCTTTGCAAAAACCGTTAACAATTAAACTAACAGCCTCTTCTTGATTTAAACCTCTTTGATTACAATAGAATAATTGTTCATCGCTAATTTTAGATGTGGTTGCTTCATGCTCAATATTTGAGCTAGAATTTTTATTCTTTATGTATGGAACAGTATGCGCTCCACACTTATTACCCATCAAAAGAGAGTCGCATTGAGTAAAATTCCTTGCATTGTCAGCATTTTTTGCAATATCCACTAAGCCTCTATAAGTATTATCTGCAAATCCAGCTGAAATACCTTTTGATATTATTTTGCTTTTTGTATTTTTACCCAAATGAATCATTTTAGTACCTGTATCTGCTTTTTGATGATTGTTTGTTATTGCTATTGAGTAAAATTCTCCTACAGAATTATCACCCATCAATATACAGCTTGGATATTTCCATGTAATTGCTGAACCTGTTTCAACTTGTGTCCAAGAAATTTTTGAATTTTTTCCTTTGCACAAACCTCTTTTAGTTACAAAATTATAAATTCCACCTTTTCCATCTTTGTCTCCAGGATACCAATTTTGTACAGTTGAATATTTTATTTCAGCATCATCTAGTGCAACTAATTCTACATTTGCTGCATGTAATTGATTTTCATCTCTCATTGGTGCTGTGCATCCTTCTAGATAACTTACATAACTTCCTTTATCTGCAATGATTAAAGTTCTTTCAAATTGACCTGTTTCAGTAGCATTAATTCTAAAATAAGTTGACAGTTCCATTGGACACCTTACTCCTTCAGGAATATATACAAATGAACCATCAGTAAACACTGCAGAGTTAAGTGTTGCAAAATAATGATCTGATATTGGAATTACAGACCCTAAATATTTTTTTACTAATTCAGGATGATCTTGTATAGCTTCTGACATAGAGCAAAAAATAATTCCTTTTTTATTTAACTCACCCTTAAAAGTGGTTGCAACAGAAACTGAATCAAATACAGCATCAACTGCTATTCCATTAAGTCTTGCTTGTTCTTGAAGAGGTATTCCAAGTTTATTATAAGTTTCTAATAATTTTGGATCTAATTCGTCTAAACTTTTTGGTTTGTCATCCATGCTTTTCGGTGCTGAATAATAATAAAGATCTTGATAATCTATTTTGGGATATTTAGGTTTTTGCCAATTGGGTTCTTTTAATTGCTTTAATCTTTCAAAGGCTTTCAATCTCCAATCAAGCATCCATTGTGGTTCTTTTTTAATATTTGAAATAAACTTAATTACTTCTTCATTTAAACCCTTGGGTGCTCTAGTATTTTCAATATCAGTTGAAAATCCATATTTATAATCTTTTAATTTTTCTATTTCTTTTTCTCTTGCATCCATTTTAATTTCTACTTTCTGAAGAATTGCTTATAAGATCTTTTAAATTTTTTTGTTCGAAAAAATGATTGATATGAACTTCAAGTTCGTCCCATAAATTATGAGTGATACATTTCGTAGTCTTACTATTGCATCCTTTTTTAGATTCCTTCTTGCATTGAACAGTTTTAACTTCTTCATCTACGGCACTAAGTATGTTTGCTAATTTAATTTCTTCTGGTTCTTTGTTTAAGATATAACCTCCATTAGTACCCCTAATACTTTTTACGATATTATATTTTTTTAACTTAGAAAAAATTTGTTCTAAAAAATCCAAAGAAATACCTTGTCTTAACGATATATCTCTTAAAGATACTGGATTAACACTATTGAACTTAGCAAGATCAGCTAAAGCCATTACTGCGTATCTACCTTTTGAAGTTAATTTCATATTATCCTTATTTAAGTAGGCTTTTTATACAAACCTGACTAAATTAGTCAAGTATACAATACATAAAAAAGATAACATATTGTCGCTCAGTTATGATATGTGTATTTTTTTTTGAGAATAATAATCAATATCATTTATGGACAATAAAATAGTTGAAGTTTTTATACCTGGGCCTGCTGGAAGAATGGAGGCAAAGTATTACAAAAGTGAAAAAATTACATCACCAATAGCGTTAGTATTACAACCTCATCCTCAATATGGAGGAACAATGAATAATAAAGTTGTGGTTGATACGTTTCATACTTTTATGGAAAATGGATTTTCTGTATGTAGAGTAAATTTTAGAGGTGTTGGAAAAAGTGATGGTGAATTTGATAATGGTCAAGGTGAGCTAGCTGATGCTGCTGCAGCATTAGATTGGTTAGAGCGTGAAAATTTTGATAACTCACAATGTTGGGTTTCAGGATTTTCCTTTGGGTCTTTAATTGCAATGCAATTGTTAATGAGAAGACCAGAAATAAATAGATTTATTGCAATTTCGCCACAACCAAATGTTTATGACTTTTCATTCTTATCTCCATGTCCAACTTCAGGTTTAATGATTTATGGAAAAAAGGATGAGTTAGTTCCCTTAGAACATATTACAGATCTAGATAAAAAATTGAGTGCCCAAAAAGGTATTAAAGTTGACTTTCAGGCTATAAATGATGCTAATCATTTTTTTACTAAAACAGAAGACGTATTAGTAAAATGTTTAGATAAATATATCAAAAAAGAATCTGCTTTATTTTAATCTTAATAGTTTTTAACTAAAACCCCACCTATTGACGGTTTTTTGACATTTGTAGTATTGGGGAATGAAATTACTTTTTTAAGTGCAGACCTAATTGCAAGATAAGCAAAAGCTTGAGACTCGATGAAATCACCATCAATTTTATAATCATCAATTATTTTTAAATAAATATTTTTTGGTAGTCTTTTTCTTATGCTCTCCATTAATGAAAGGTTTTTTCTTCCACCACCACAAACTATTATTAATAACTTTTTATTTTCTTCACTGTTGATTGATTTTAAAATTGATTGATAAATTATTATTGCTGTAAAATCTACTAATGTAGATAAGCCATCCTCATATGTGAGACCTTTTACAAAACTTAAATCAAAATCTTTTATATCAAATGAAAGTTTTTTTTGATTACTTATATTGTCAAAATTATCAATCGCTTGATTTAGAATAACTTCACTTGTTTTTCCTATATTTGATGCTTTTCCATTTTCATCATATTTCATTTGTGTGTGTCTTCTAACCCATTCATCTAAAAGACAATTACCAGGACCTACATCAAAACTTTTTAAATCTTCATTATTTTTTGAGATAACAAGAGTAATATTTGCGATACCTCCTATGTTTAAAACACAAGCAGGTTTCTCTATTTTATTCTGGTTTATAAGTAAGTTGTGAAAGATTGGAGCCAATGGAGCTCCTTGGCCTCCATTATGAATGTCATTTTCTCTAAAGTTATAAACTACATTTTTTTTTAAAAGACTTGATAGTAAATTGCCATCTCCTATTTGTTTTGATATTTTTTCCTGAGCATTGTGAAAAATTGTTTGACCGTGAAACCCAACTATATCTACATCTACTCCTGCATTCTTTATAATTTCTTTGCTAATTTTTGCATGAAATAAGGTAATTTTTCTCTCAAGCTCGTTAATTTGATAAGAATTATCTTGTAAATCTTTTATTGAATTTATTTTATCTCTTAGATTTAGTAAGTTTGAGTAAATTAACCCATCATACTCAAAATATTTATCAAATATAGGCTCATAGTTACTTTCACCATCTGATTTAATAATTGATGCATCAACCCCATCCATAGATGTGCCACTCATTAACCCTAAAGAAGTATAAAATTTTTCCATTCTTATTTTTAAAGTAAATATTGTATATTCTAGATAGCATATTTATGAATAAATTTTTAAAAGAATTTAAAGATCGTGGTTTCTTTTACCAGTGTACAGGTGAAGAAAATCTATCTCAATTATTAGATAAAGAAAAAATCAGAGCTTATATTGGTTTTGATTGTACAGCTGAAAGTCTTCACGTTGGTAGCTTACTTCAAATTATGTGTCTTAGATTGCTCCAAAAACATGGCCACCAACCAATTGTTTTATTAGGAGGGGGTACTACTAGAATAGGTGATCCATCCGGAAAAGATAAAACTAGGACAATTTTATCTGAAAAAGAAATAGAAAAAAATATAAATAATATTGAAAAAATTCTAAAAAATTTTTTAGATGATAAAGATCCAGAGACAAAACCTATATTTGTTAATAACTACACATGGCTTAAAAATTTAAATTATATTTCTTTTCTAAGAGATGTTGGAAAACATTTTACTATTAACAAAATGTTGAGTTTTGATAGTGTCAAAATTAGATTAGAGAGAGAGCAGTCATTAAGTTATATGGAATTTAACTATATGATTTTACAAGCATACGATTTTTTAGAATTAAACAAAAAAGAAAAATGTATGCTTCAAATTGGTGGCTCTGATCAATGGGGTAATATCGTTAATGGAGTTGATCTTATAAAAAGATATTCAAATAATCATGTTTACGGTTTAACGACACCTCTTATTACATTAGCCTCAGGTGCAAAAATGGGTAAAACTGAATCTGGAGCTGTTTGGCTAGATAAAAAATTTCTTTCATCATATGACTACTGGCAATTTTGGAGAAATATTGATGATCGAGATGTCTTAAAGTTTTTAAAAATTTTTACAGATATTAATGTTGATGAAATTGAAAATATTAAAGATGACAATATTAATGAGTTAAAAATTTTACTTGCCAACAAAGCTACTTCTATGTTGCATGGAGAAGATGAGGCAAGTAAATGCCAAGAAACAGCCAAACAAACATTTTCTGAAAATTCGTTAGGTGATAATCTGCCAACAACTCACATTAATAAAAAAATGTTAGATGATAATATAAGTATTCTAGATTTGGTAATTTTATCAAAATTAGAAAGTTCTAAAAGTGAAATTCGAAGATTAATTAAAGGGAATGGAATTAAAATAAATGGTCAGGCTATTTCTGATGAAAAGTTTTTAATTACTGAAGATTTATTTAAGAGTAGTTTAATTAAACTTTCACTTGGCAAGAAAAAACATATTAAAGTTGAGTTAATTTAGTTCTTTTTAATTTTTTCTAAAGTTCTTGTTATAAATCTAGGTGTTAGTGTTTTAATTGGATTAACTGTTGTTGATAAATTCTTTGGAGGTCCTTTTATTTTAAAACTTACACCAAAAACACCTTCTCCCGTTTTTTCTCCTATTAGTATTTTACCCAGTAGTGGAATTGAGGCTATAGATCTATTTATAGTTGTTGCTGGAACCAATGTTCCTCTTAAGCTAACCAATTTCTTTGATTTAATATAACCATCCATTAATATAGAAATAGCAGGTCCAATTGCATACATTTCTTCAATATTAGTAAGACCTTTTTGACTTGAATATCTCATTTCAAAATCGGTAAATCTTATTCCCTCACCCGTTAAAAGATCTGCAATACCTTGAAGTGACGCTAGGCTTAAAAGCTTAGCAAAAACAGGTACCTCTTTAACTTTAAAGTTATCAATAATTAATACAGAATTAGAAACACCATCTTTTTTTATAGAATTAAAATTTAGATAACCTTCTTCAAATCCTTTAATGAAATCATATCTTTTAATCAAAGGTTTTGGGTAGTTTGAAAAGAATTTTGTAATAGTTTCATTTTGGTTATTAGTTTCAATAGATAAGTTCATTTTTTTATTGTTAGAAAAAGTAGATGCTAGATTTAATTTATCTAATTTATTATTTTTAAAAGTGAAGTATCCAGCTAAATTTTTAGTATAATCGTTTTTATTTATATAAGTTGTACCTATTTTAATATTAAATTTAGAATTAAAATTTTCAAAAATTGTAGTACTTTCATCATCACTCATGCTCTTGTTAATTAACTGTGTTGCATCAAAACTTTTACCATTTATGGAAAAATTAGATTTATTTTTTTTTAGCTCTAAATTGTTAAGAAGATCATTTTTATTTCGATAATTAAGTTTAATGTAACTTAAATCTTTAACTTTAAAATTTTTACTAAACATTAAATCTTTAATTAAAATTTGATTATTCTTTTCTGTTATAGAAATATCATTTAATATCAATTCTTTATTTTTTTTGTAAATACCTTTTAATAAAATTTCTGAACTGTTTCCTTTTTTCTTTTTATAATCTAAAAAATTTATTGTTAATGGATTATTTTTAATATTAAGGTTTGTATTAAATGTTATTTTTCTATCATCTTTAATAACGTTGTAAGATAATTGTTCAGACTCGTCTCCAATATAGATATCTCCATCTCCCCTAATATCCAATATACCTTTTATTAATTTAATTTTAATTTTATGATCTTTAAATTTAATTTGCTCTGCATAATTAGGTAAAAAAGTTTTTAAATTAAGGGGATTTTTAACTATTTGAAAATTTTCTAAGTTCAAGATGGTCTCTAGTTTTAAATCTTTTAATTTTAATTTTTTGTTAATATTGAAAGAAAAAATATTTACAGAATTAAAGTCAATTTTTTCTATCTCTATATTGTTTGGTAAATCACCAAATATAGGTTTTAATTTTTTTATATCAAAATTTTGTTCTTTATTTGCCACTTCTCCATCAACAAAAAATATATCTTTCTTTTTTTCAATTTTGATTAAGGGCGATTTTAATTTTATACTATTAAGATTTGTTTCTATCTTTTTTAATGTTAGTTGATTGTTGCTTATATTAAATAAAAGGTTTAAATCATCAATTTCAACCTTGTTAAAAATATTAAATTTTGCTTTTTTGACAGTCCCATTTATTTGATAATTGTTTTTTATTTCTCCATCTGAATCAAATTTAAGATTTATTTCTGTAGAAATTAATCCCTCTTTAGTGATGTTGTCTAAAACAAAAAGTTGTGGTGATCCTTCAACTGTTCTTGTTAATGAGATTAAATCTTTGATTTTAATTTCTTTTGTTGAAATTTTTAAATCATCAATAGAAAACTGATTACTTATAAAAGATTTTAATGAAATATTGCTAGTAATGTCTTTTAAATCTAGACTTTTATCTTCCAATAATATTTTAGGGTTTTTTGTTGAAATATTGATACTAAAATTCAGTGGGTTTAATAGATAATTAACCTCATTTAATGAAAGGTTAATTTTTTTATTAATTTTTGAAACATTCTTTATAATTTCTTTATTAAACTTGTCAGTTTTTACTCCATAGAGGCTCAAGTAAATAACAATTGTTGCAAGCGTTAATATTAATATTACAAGAATTTTAACTATTTTTTTCATTATTTAACTTTATATAACGAACTTTCTAAAAAATCATCAATCTCACCATCTAAGATTTTATCAGGATTTGAGCTTTCAAAGTTAGTTCTATTATCTTTTACCATTCTGTATGGGTGAAGTACATAAGATCTAATTTGATGACCCCAACCAATTTCTGACTTGGAAGACTCTACTGTTTGGCTTTCTTGTTCTTTTTTTTTTAATTCAAAATCATATAGTCTTGCCTTAAGCATATTCATACAGGTATCTTTATTTTTATGTTGTGATCTTTCATTTTGACATTGAACTACTATTTTAGAAGGTAGATGGGTTATTCTTACCGCACTATCTGTAGTATTCACATGTTGCCCTCCTGCTCCACTTGATCGATAGGTGTCAATACGTAAATCTTTTTCATTAATTTCTATTTCAATATTTTCATCTATGACGGGATAAATCCAGATACTTGCAAAACTGGTATGTCGTCTAGCTCCAGAATCAAAAGGAGATATTCTAACCAACCTATGAATTCCTGACTCAGCTTTTAACCATCCGAAAACATAATCACCCTCAATTTTAATAGTTGATGATTTTATGCCTGCTTCCTCTCCCTTATGTTCGCTAATTAATTCTGATTTAAAATTCTTAATATCTGACCATTTTAAATACATTCTTCTTAACATTTCTGCCCAATCCTGGCTCTCTGTTCCACCAGCACCGGCATGAATTTCTATATAGCAATCTAAACTGTCAGTTTCATTTGACAAAAAACATTTAGTTTCATTTTTTTTAGCTAATTTTTTTAAATTTTTAATACTCTCAAGAACTTCGTTTATGACAGATTGATTTTTTTCTTCTAAAGCAAGTTCGTTCAATTCATCAAGATCAATTATCGATTTAGATGAATTTTCATATGAATTTATTAATTCTTCATATAATTTTTTTTCTTTAATAACTTTCTGAGAATTTGCTTTATCTTGCCAAAAATTAGTTTCTAATATTTTTTGGTTATTCTTTTCTAGTTTTTTATGAATATCATTTTTTTCAAAGGTACTCCTTAACTCTTTGATTGATTTTTTCTATTTCAGATTTGTAATTTAAATATTCATTGTCCATTAGTAGAACCTTAATATATTATTATTTTTTAATCTATTATTAATATCTTTATTTAATAAATTTTCTACTTTCACTTCTTTATAAGCTTCAATAATTGTTCTTCTTGTTCCAATTTCAGCTTTTTCTCCTGTAATAGGATCAATAACTTTCATTAAAATATTTTTTGCAACTTTAAACGGTCTTGCATCTTCTTTTTTTACAGCTTTTTTTACAAAGCTTTTAAAAATTGGTAATGCTGTTTTTGCTCCTGTTTCATACCTTCCAAGCGATCTTGGATTATCTGAACCTACATAAACTCCTATTACTAATTTTGAAGTAAATCCTATAAACCATGTATCTGTATTTCCATTTGTTGTGCCTGTTTTTCCAGCCAAATCCAAATTTAAATCTTTTAAATTTTTTCCTGTTCCATTTTGAACAGTTCCCTCCAATATCGAGGTCATTTGATATGCTGTTTCTGGGGAAAATATTTGCTCAAAACTGTCCTTTATATTTGGATAATTGTCACTTAAGTGAGATATTTGATCACAATTTATACACTCTCTCATTTCATTATTAAAAATTGTAATCCCTTCACTGTCTTGAATTCTATCTATCATTATTGGTTTAACTAATTTTCCTCCATTAATAAATGAAGAGTATGCTGATGTTAGCTTCAATAAAGTTGTCTCTGCAGAGCCTAATGAAATTGATAAAAGCTCGCTGGGATTTTCATAAATACCAAGTTTTTTTGAAAAATTAACAATTTTTTTAACTCCAAGATCTTGTGCAATTCTGACAGTCATCAAGTTTCTAGATTTTTCTAACCCCATTCTAAGTGTTGATGGTCCATAAAATTTTTTACCGTAGTTTTCAGGTTTCCACATTTTTAAATCAGATCCTTGCTCTAAAACTAGTGGTGCATCTAGAATTAAAGTTGATGGTGTATATCCATTCTCAAGAGCTAAAGCATAAACAAAAGGTTTGAAAGCAGAACCTGGCTGCCTTAGTGCTTGTGTGGCTCTATTAAATTCACTTTTTTTAAAGCTAAATCCACCGCTTAGAGCTAATACCCGTCCAGTAAAAGGGTCCATAACAACAATCCCTCCATTAACTTCTGGCAGTTGCCTTAAGGCAAATATATTTTTATTTATGTTTTCAGTATAAATAACATCCCCAATTTTCAATATTTCATCAAAATCTTTTTTTATCCACGAGATGTTTTCGTACTTAATAATTCCTTTTTTTTCATATTCCGATTCAATTTCTATTGAAAATTTATCTATCTTTTTAACTATTGCTAAATCCCAATTAATTGATCTTTCTAATCTAAATTTATCTAAATCTTTATTCCATTTTTCTAAATTTTTAATATTAGTCAATGGACCACGCCACCCTTTTCGTTTATCGTATTCGATAAGACCTTGTCTCAATGAGTCAGTTGCAATTTTTTGCAAGCTAATATTAATAGGTGTACTTATATTTAATCCTTGTTTGTAAACTTTATCAAATCCTAATTTTTCAACTACATCTTTTCTAATATCTTCTACATAATAGTTAGTATCTTCTGTAAATATTTTTTTTCTTTTTTTTAATATTATTTTTTTCGACAAAAGCTCTTTTTGATTTTGTTTGCTTATATAATTATTTTCAAACAAATTGTTTATAACTAAATCTCTTCTAAATTTTGCAAGTTCTATATTTTTATACGGGTTATATCTACTTGGAGCCTTTGGCAGAGCTGCTAATAAAGCTGCTTCTTCATAATTCAATTCACTAATTGATTTGTCAAAATATTCTAAGCTAGCAGATGCAACGCCATAAGTACCTTCACCCAGATATATTTGATTTAAGTATAGTTCTAATATTCTTTCTTTTGAAAGAGCTCTTTCTATTCTAAAGGCAAGAATTGCCTCTTTAATTTTTCTATTTAAACTTACTTCGTTTGTTAATAAAAAATTTTTTGCCACTTGTTGAGTTATTGTTGATGCACCTTCCAATCTTCTTGATGCAACTACATTGGAAATGTTATTAATTATTGCTCTTAACACTCCTTTGGCATCTACTCCTGGATGCGAATAGAAATTTTTATCTTCTGCAGATAAGAAAGCATTAATCACTTTTTCTGGTATTGATTTATAGGGTACAAATATTCGTTTTTCTGATGAAAAATCATTCACCAACTCACCATTCCCTGAGTAAACTTTACTAGAAACTGATGGTTTATAATTTTTGAGGAATTTATAATCTGGCAAATTGTTAGAAAAAGCCCACAAAACAGCTAATACAGAAAATGCAGATAACAAACCAACGCTTAAAACTACTATAAATATATTTTTAATTATTCTATGCATTTTAGTTTAATATATATAAGAATTTGTTAAAGTTAAGGCATCAGAATTCAAACAAAATTTAAAATTATTTAAATATAAAATGAAACAATTAATCAAAAATATATGGAAAAAAATTTATACATTGATGCTTCGCATCCAAATGAAACAAGAGTTGTACTTAAGTCAGGTGAAAACATTGAAGACTACGAGTACGAAGGCTTAAAAAACAATTTAATAAAAAATAATATCTACCTTGGCAAGGTAAGTCGAGTAGAGCCATCTTTACAAGCTGCATTTATTGATTTTGGAAGAGATAGACACGGTTTTCTATCCTTTAACGATATTCAATCTGACTATTATCAAATACCTCAGAGTGATTTAGCAAAAATAAAAGAAGAAGAAGAAAAAGCCAGAGAAGAACTATTAAAAAAAAGTGAGTTAGAAGAACAAAAAAATATTAACGAGGGTAATCTTGATATTAATGATCCAGTTGAAGTAAAACTTGAGTCTGAATTTGAAACCAATGATCAGGTAGCAGAAGGGAGTGATACTCCAATTACAGATACCACTCAAGTAGATGAAGATAAAGAGCAACCTTCGCCTGTATTACACGGTAGAAAACCTGAAACAAGATTTAGATCTAAAAGATATAAGATTCAAGAAGTTATAAAACCTAATCAAGTAATTTTAATACAAGTTTTAAAAGATGAAAGAGGACAAAAAGGTGCTGCGTTGAGTACTTTTATTTCTATAGCAGGTAAATATATTGTCCTAATGCCCAATACACCAAAAGGTGGTGGCATATCTCGTAAAATATTTAACCCAGGAGAAAGAAAAAAAATTAGAACTATTTTAAACGATATAGTTATTCCAAAAGAAATGGGGCTTATTGTAAGAACTGCAGGATCAAACAAAACAAAAAATGATATTGATCATGATCTTCAAACTTTGATTAAAACTTGGAATGAAATTAAAGAAAATGCATTAAACTCTATAGCTCCATCATTAATCCATCAAGAAAGTGATATTATAAAAAGAACTTTGAGAGATATGTATGATGAAAGCACAAATAGTATCGTCATTGAAGGTAATGAGGGTTACAAAAAAGCCCAAAACTTTATGAAGTTAATGATGCCCTCTCATGTAAAAAAAATAAAAAAATATAGAGAAAAAGTTCCTTTATTTTTTAAAGAGAACATTGAAGAAAAATTAAATCAAATTTATGACTCAGAAATAAAACTAAAATCAGGAGGTTACCTAGTTATAAATCCAACTGAAGCACTAGTTTCAATTGATATAAATTCAGGAAGCTCTATTAAACAAAAAAATGTAGAAAGTACTGCTTTAGACACTAATCTTGAGGCAGCAGAAGAGATATCTCGACAAATAAAAATAAGAGATCTGTCTGGTCTAATTATTATTGATTTTATTGATATGTTGAGTTTTGGAAATAGAAGGTTGGTTGAGAGAAAACTTAAAGAACAATGCAGAACTGATAGGGCAAGAATTCAAATTGGAAGAATTAGTACATTTGGACTTTTAGAAATGTCTAGACAAAGATTAAGGGAAAGTGCTGTAAAATGGAAAGTTACACTTACAGATGAGTCTTTTGCGATGAAGATTCTTAAATTAGTCGAGGTTAAAGCTGTTTTAACAAAAGCAAAATTTGTAGAACTTAAGATTTGCGAAAAGATATCGGACTTTATGAAAGAAAACTTTATTGAAGATTTAAAGTATTTTGAAGAAAAAAACTTAATTAAGATCGATATAATTGCAGATAACAGTCTTATTATTCCTGAATACATAATTGATCTTCAAAACAAAACTAAAAAAACAATAGAAATAGTTCAACATATAGAAAAGTTAAAAAACCTAGAAGAGCAAAAAAAAGAATTTAAATCTTTTGAAAGTCCTATTAAAAAAAAGCCTTATAAAAAAAAACCTTTTTTTAAAAAGAAATTTTTTAAAAAACCAGTAGCCTAGATAATTCCAGTTTTTGGAGAAGATGCGCTTCCATATATAGATTTTTCTATACGACCTGCTAAATAAGATTGTCTTCCTGCAATTACTCCATTTTTAAATGCCAGTGCCATTTGAAATGGTTTTTTAGCTTTGGCAATTGCAGTATTAGCCAACACTCCATCACAACCTAACTCCATGGCAATAGCTGCGTCTGACGCTTGTCCTAAGCCAGCATCAATTATCAAAGGAAGCTTTGTTTGGCTTCTTATTATTTTTATGTTTGTTGTATTTTGAATTCCAAGGCCAGATCCTATGGGTGCTGCGAGAGGCATAATTGCACAAGCTCCTACATTCTCTAATCTTTTAGCCATTAAAGGATCATCATTACAGTAAACCATTACTCTAAATCCTTCTCTAGTTAAAACTTCTGTAGATTTTAATGTTTCAATCATATCTGGAAATAAATTTTTTTTATCTCCTAAAACCTCAAGTTTTACCAGTTTCCATCCACCAATTTCTCTTGCTAAACGTAATGTTCTAAGAGCCTCTTCAGAATTAAAGCAGCCAGCAGTGTTTGGTAAGTAAGTTATTTTTTTTGGATCAATGTAGTCCATCAATAAAGGTTTTTTTTTATCAGAAATGTTTACTCTTCTCACAGCAACAGTAACAATTTCTGCTCCAGATAATTTAATAGCTTTCGCACATTCTGCCATACTTTTATATTTTCCAGTTCCAACTATTAATCTGGAATTAAATTTTTTTTTATCAATTATTAATTTATCGTTAACCAATTTTATCCACCTCCAATAAAATGAACAATTTCTATTTTGTCATTATTTTTTAGTTTTATAGTTTTTAGATTATTTTTATCTATTATTTCTTGATTTAATTCAATTGCTACTTTTTTAAGAGGTATTTTTAGTTCTTTTAAAAAAATTAAGAGGCTTAAATTTTCATTTATTGTTGAAAATTTACCATTTAATTTAATTTTTATTTTTTTTATTTTTTTCATAATGTATAAGAATTTGATGAGTAATAATATTATAATTATTAATGGTCCTAATCTTAATCTATTAGGTGAAAGAGAACAATCACAATATGGATCAATAACATTTGATAAGTTAAAAGAAAATTCTTTAGATAAAGCTAAAGATTTAAATATTAATTTAGAATTTTCCCAGTCAAATATAGAAGGCGAAATAGTTACAACCATCCAAGAGGCTAAAAGTAAATTTGATGGTATAATTATTAATGCTGCAGGTTTTACACATACATCTGTAGCTATCAGGGATGCTTTAGATATTTATAAAAAACCAATTATTGAACTTCACATATCAAATATATATAAAAGAGAAGAATTTAGACGCAAATCTTTAATCAGCGATATTGCTACTGGTGGAATTTTTGGTTTAGGTGATAATGGTTATATTTTAGCCATAATTGCAATGCAAAACATGTTACAGAAATGAAAATAGATAAAAATATCATTAAAGAATTAACAGACTACTTAAATGAATTCAATTTAACTGAAATTGAATACACTGATAAAGATACTAAAATAAAAGTATCAAAATCGAATCCAGCTAGTTCAAATCAAACTGTAAGTGTTTCTGCTTCAACACCAGCCCTTGATACAGTTAAGTCAACTGTTGTGTCTGGAACTGAAGTTAAATCTCCTATTATTGGTACAGCTTATCTTGCTGCAGAACCTGGTGGTAAAAAATTTGTAGAAGTTGGTAAAAAAATTAAAAAAGGTGAAACGGTTATGATAGTTGAGGCTATGAAAACTATGAACCACGTTCCATCAACAGCAGATGGAATTATAAAAGAAATCTGTGTAGAAGATGGCCAACCTGTTGAATACGGCCAAACTATTATCATCGTAGAGTAATGTTTAAAAAAATTCTAATTGCAAACCGAGGGGAAATTGCAGTCAGAGTTATAAGAGCTTGCAAAGAATGGGGTATAGCAACTGTCGCTGTTCATTCTGATGTTGATAAAGATAGTATGCATGTAAGACTGGCAGATGAAAGTGTATGCATTGGCTCACACCAACCTGCAAATAGTTATTTAAATATCCCAGCTTTGATGTCAGCAATAGAACTTACAAAAGCAGAAGCGGTTCACCCTGGATATGGTTTTTTATCTGAAAATGCAAATTTTGCTAAGGTACTAGAGGAAAATAATATTAAATTTATTGGTGCTTCTTCTAAACTCATAGAGATGATGGGAGATAAAATTCAAGCAAAAAAAATTGCAAAAGAACATGGTCTACCTGTTATTGAAGGTTCTGAAGGCGGAATAACAGACATAAAGGCAGCCAAAGAACTTTGTAAAAAAATAGGCTTTCCAGTTCTGATTAAAGCATCCGCAGGTGGTGGAGGCAAGGGAATGAAAATCGTTCGTAAAGAAGAAGAATTTGAAACATTATTTTCAACAGCAAAGTCTGAAGCACAAAAATATTTTGGTAATGATGAAATTTATATTGAGAAATTTTTCCAAGATCCAAGGCATATTGAAGTTCAGGTATTATCTGGAAAAAATAGAACAGTACATTTACATGAAAGAGACTGCTCAGTTCAAAGAAGACATCAAAAATTAATAGAAGAAACTCCTAGTCCAGTTTTAACAGATCAGATCAGAAAAGATCTTTTTGAAAGAACTGTAAATATGGTTAGTAAAATTGGTTATGAGGGGGCTGGAACTGTTGAATTTATATATGAAGATGGAAAATTTTATTTTCTAGAAATGAATACCCGAGTTCAAGTGGAGCATCCTGTAACTGAAATGGTAACTGGTATTGATATTATTAAAGAGCAAATTTGGATAGCATACACTGGTGAAACAGCTTTAAAACAAAGTGACATTAATCCTAGGGGGCATGCAATAGAATGTAGAATTAATGCAGAGGATGCGAGTAAAAATTTTCAACCTTCACCTGGAACTATAGGAATGTGTCACCAACCATCAGGTTTTAGAACAAGAGTAGATGGTGCAATTTTTCAAGGTTATAAAGTTACACCATTTTACGATAGTATGATTTGTAAAGTCATCACTCATGGCAGAAATAGAACTGAAGCAATACAAAGAATGAATCGATCTTTAGATGAATTTGTCATTGAAGGAATAACAACAACAATACCTCTTCATAAAATTTTACTAAATCATAAAAAATTTATTGAGTCAGACTTTAATGTTAGCTGGCTAGATAATGAAAAAGTATTCTAATAACATCTTGTTAACCAAATATCATATACTGGATGATCAAAAGGATTTACTGCAGGACTAGATGAAAAGGTCCACCCATTAAATATAAACACTTCGTTGTTATCATTATTAATCGTATCTTTAACCTGAATATAAGATGTAATTTCTGGGTTGTCATCAAATTCAGAGTTTTTGCATTTGAGACTTTTTATTAATAAACTTTTAAATCTTAGCTCCTCTCCTATCTTTAATTTTAAAAGATCGGTCTTTGAACTTACTTTATCTAAAATCTTTATTTCAACAAATTTTCCTTCACTATTTTCATTAGCTACTAGGGGTGATGATATGCTTGTTAAAAAAAAATAAATTAAAATAAATAAGAAACTAACTTTTCCAGATTGTATATTTTTTTTTAATAGGATCATTATTTTTATTAGGATGATAGGCATTCTCAGTACCCGTTTGATTTGATTGATGCGGTTTTTGCCAATCATATTTTTTCAATTCATGATTGTTTTCAATTCTATTATTAGTGAAATGCATCCAAGAGTACCATTCATTAGGGATTTTCGATGCATCAATTTCATCATTGTAAATCACCCATCGTTTTCCAGATTTACTTTCGTAATATTTGTTGCCACTAGAATCTTTTCCAGCAAGTTTTCCGTAAAAAATAGTTTTTAATTTTGTACCTAGTGTTTCTTGGTTCCACCAAATGAAAATTTTTTTTAAAAGTGTCAACATATTATTTTATTAATTCTTCAATCCTAAATTGTATTATTTAAATTAGACTAAAGTAAGGATTTGTATATAAATTAATTATCTTACGATTCAAAATAAAAAATTAATTAAAGGAAAAATGGCAAAATATTTAGTAGAAACTTATTATACTTGTAGCTTTAAAGTTAATCATTATCTGGATGATATTAATGAAACAGAGTTGGCAAATCTTGAAAAACGGGACGATGGAAAATTTGAAGTTTTAGACGTTAAACTTGATACAAGAAAAACAAAAAGTTTAGATGCAAATAATAAAGTAACCGAAACTAAAAAAATAGATATTATTACTGAGCAAAGCAAACCTAAGGTCATTTCAAAAGAAAATAATACTAATTTTGTTAAAAAAATTAACGAGGGTGTCAGTAAAAGATTTAGTATGCCTGATAGAAGAAAAGGTTACATCCAAAAAGCGACAATTGGTGACCATAAAGTTTATCTCCATACTGGTGAATATGAAGATGGTAAAATTGGAGAAATTTTCATAGACACAAGTAAAGAGGGTGAGCTGGTAAAAGCTTTGATGAACAATTTTGCAATAGCAATTTCACTTGGACTTCAATATGGCGTTCCTTTAGATGAGTTCATCAGTGCTTATGTTGATACTAAATTTGAACCATCTGGAAAAGTACACGGTAATGACAGAATAATGAGTGCTTCTTCAATACTTGATTATATTTTTAGAGAATTAGCAATTTCATATCAAAATAGAGAAGATCTTGCTCACACTCCATCAATTGGTGGATCAGATAGATCTTTACCTGAGGAAGAAAATACTGAGGATCAAAATCAATTACTTAAAATTATAAAAGATGTTACTAGCAAAGGTTTTGTTAGAAATAACTACAAAAAAAATCTTGTTGATTTATCTGACGTTAAGATAAGTTTAAAAGGTAAAAAGTAATATTATTTTTTCAGTTTTAAAGCTAAACCAAGCTCTTTAAGTTGCTCTTCGTTAACGTTTGATGGAGCGTTCATCATTAAATCTTGAGCATTTTGATTCATTGGAAACATTGTAACTTCTCTAATATTCTTTTCATTAGCTAATAACATTACAATTCTATCGATACCAGGTGCTATACCACCATGAGGTGGGGCTCCATAACTTAAAGCATTGATCATTCCACTAAATTTTTCATCAACTTGTTCTTTTTGATATCCAGCAATAGAGAAAAGTTTATACATCAATTCAGGCACGTGATTTCTAATTGCACCAGAAGATAGCTCTATCCCATTGCAAACAATATCGTACTGATAGGCTTTAATATTAAGTGGATTATCAAAATCAATATCTTTTAAGTCTCCTTGAGGCATTGAAAATGGATTGTGACTAAATTCGATTTTATTAGTTACTTCATTTTTTTCAAACATTGGATAATCAACAACCCAACAAAATGCGAAAGTATTTTCATCAATTAATTTTAAATCTTTAGCAATTTTATCTCTAGCTAAAGAGGTTATTTTTTCAACATCATTTATTTTTCCACAAGCAAAAAATATACTATCCCCTATTTCAGCTCCAGTGATTTTCATAATTTCCTCTAGTGCTTCTTTAGAAAAAAATTTTCCCACCGGTCCTTTTGCTGAAATATTTTCTTCTTTTTCAATTGTAAAATAAGCAAGACCAGACGCCCCTTGTTCTTTTGCCCACTTATCAATATTATCAAAAAAACTCCTAGGTTTATCTTTTGTATTTTTTGTTACTATACATCTCACTTTAGAACCAGATTTTACAAGCTTTTTAAATATCTCAAACGTAACATCATCACGTGTAAAAATGTTTGATAAATCTGAAATTATTAATGGGTTTCTTAAATCTGGTTTATCTGATCCATACTTAAGCATAGATTCCTCATAAGGTATTCTTGGAAATTTTTCATACATCAATTTTTTTTCAGAAAATTTTTTAAAAACATTGACTATTAATTTTTCAACAACTTGAAAGACATCTTCTTGTTCAACAAAAGACATTTCTAAATCAAGCTGATAAAATTCACCTGGACTTCTATCTGCCCTTGCATCTTCATCTCTAAAGCATGGAGCTATTTGAAAATATTTATCAAAACCAGAAACCATTATAAGTTGTTTAAATTGTTGTGGCGCTTGTGGCAGTGCATAAAATTTTCCAGGATTTAGTCTACTTGGTACTAAAAAATCTCTTGCACCTTCAGGGCTAGAGGATGTTAATATTGGTGTTTGGAATTCTAAAAACCCAAGTTTAGACATCTCGCCTCTAATAAAAGAGATAACTTTTGACCTTAAAATAATATTGTCATGAATTTTTTTTCTTCTTAGATCTAAGAATCTATACTTGAGTCTAATTTCTTCAGCATACTCTTGATCACTAAAAACTGGCATTGGTAACTCCTTGCAAGTACCCAACACTTCAAATGAATTTATATTAACCTCAATTTCTCCAGTTTGAAGATCGGTGTTAATAGTTTCTTTTGTTCTCTCTACAACCTTACCATTTATCTTAATTACGCTTTCTAATTGAATTTTTTCTAATGAATTAAAATTTTCGTTACTTTTATCTATGATGCATTGAGTCATTCCATAATTGTCTCTTAAATCTATGAATAGTAAATTTCCATGATCTCTTTTTTTGTTTATCCAGCCTGATAAAACAACATCTTTACCACTACTATCTATTGTTAACTCACTACATGTATGTGTTCTATATTTATTCACTTATTCCTCAAGAGCTTCATTAATAATTTTAAAATCGATAGATTTCTTTTTTTTTAAACTAATCTTGTCAATTTTATATATGAATTCAAATATTTTGCCATACGATCTCTCAATTCTTTTAATAATAAAGTTAATCAGCTTTTTATCTAAAGTAATTTGTCTGTCTGATAAATTTTTTAATATTAATGCAAACATTAGCTCATCGTCAGGGTTTTGAATATTTGCAAAAAGACAGTTCTTTGTTCTAGATCGAAGATCTTCAAGTTCAAAATTGATCTCAGATATTGGTTTCATTGATGTGACTATCAAAAACTTATTATCTTGATCTATTATATTAAAAAGTGAATAAATCAGCTTCTCATTTATATTTAAATTTAAATCCTCTAAAACAATATTTTGGTAAGGTTTAATGGATTTAATATTTTCGTCATTTAATGAATTAACATCAATCCTAATGCCATTAAATTTTTTCAAAAAAATATTAACCAGGTGACTTTTTCCTGAAAATTTTTCACCATTAATGTTTAAAAAATTTTTTTCCCACTTTGGCCATTTGTTAATCATTTCAAAAGCATAAAAATTACTCTTTCCAACATAAAAATCATCATCTTTAAAGTTTTGTTCATAATTAAAATCTAATAATAATTGATTTAAATTTTTCATTTTAATATCCACATATTATTCTTCATTTCTAATTCAAGGTTCTTTTCTTTCATGTCATTTAAAAATATATTAGGTGTGCCATTATAAGTAATTTTATATTGAATAATCTCACTATTAAAATTCAAAATACTAAAGTCAGAAACTAGATCTAAACTATAAAGCACCTGTTCCAACTCTATAATTTTTTTAGTTTTTTTGGAATTAATAGATATTGTTATAGGAAGTTTTATGGAAGTATTAATTTCATTATTTTTTTTCCATTGATCTTCATAAAGCTGTTTTAAATTTTCAACAATATTAGAAAAGTCATTATTATTCAAAATATCTAATTTGGGATAGTTCTTATTTTGAATTTTCAAGCTGTTATTTAAGTTAATTTTTGAAAGTGTTCTTATTCTGTTGCTTTCTTTGTATATTATTAAAATTATATTATCTCTAATATCATATTTATTAATTAGATTTGAAAAATCATAAGTTTCAATATCTTTTGAGATTTTTTGTAACTCTATCAAATCTTCAATATCTTCACTCGGTAATAAATAATCTAACAAATCATAAGAGTTTTTTTGTTCATTCCATTTATCGTAAAAAATATTGTTATTAAAAAGATATATATTGTTATTTTTAGTTTCTATAAGGATGGGAAATAATAAGACCTTATTTCTTTGGGGTATGGATGGAAAAATATTTTTATTTTCTAAAAATTTAAGAATTTTTTTTTTATTAAATGTTGTTTCTAAATTTGCAAAATACTCATTATTTATAAATTTTTCATCACTAATGGTGAAAGAGTCAATCATGCCCTTAATTTCTTTTATAGAAACATTTTTAATCTTTTTTCTATTACCAGAGGTTGTAATCATTGAAATCAAATCAGAAAAGGAAGTTTGAAATCCTTTGTCAATAACGTTATTTTTTTCAAAATTTAATTCAAATGGAGAGGATATTTCAATTTTAGATACCCTAAATGCATTTGCATTTGAATAAGTTGTGGAAAAAAATACTATTAATAGAGAGAATGAAATAAAATAAATATATACATTCAGTAATTTATAAAATTTATTAATTATTTGCATATACTATACTAATGAAAAAAGAAAAATTTACCTATGAAAAAAGTGGTGTAAACATAAATGCTGCTGATAATTTTGTTAAATTTATATCGTCAATATCATCAAACAAAAAAGGCCAAAAAAAGTTTAATAATATTGGTGGCTTTGGCTCTATAACTAATATTCCAAAAAATCTTAAAAATCCTAAAATTGTAGCTTGCACTGATGGTGTTGGTACAAAAGTAGAGATTGCCAATTTACTCAATAAATATGACACAATTGGCATTGATTTAGTTGCCATGAGTGTAAACGACCTAATTGTTCAAGGAGCAAGACCACTTTTATTTTTAGATTATATTTCTATTAATAAAATTGATTTAAATAAATTAAAATTGATCCTCAAAGGAATAGTAAGAGGCTGTAAAATTTCAAACTGTGAATTGGTTGGTGGCGAAACAGCAGAAATGCCAGGTACCTATGAAAAAGGTAAATTCGATATAGCAGGTTTTGCAGTAGGTTTGGTTGATGAAAAGAAAATACTATCAAAGAAGAATATAAAAAAAAATGACTTAGTGCTGGCTATACCATCTAGTGGTGTTCACTCAAATGGTTATTCTTTAGTTAGGCATGTGCTTAATAAAAAAAAGATTAATTTAAAAAAAAATTCATTTTTAAAAAAAGAATTACTAAGACCTACAAAAATTTATGTCAAAGAAGTTCTAAATTTAATTAATAACAATCTTTTAAATGGGTGTGCAAATATTACTGGAGGTGGACTAGCAGATAATATTAAGAGAGTTATTCCAGATAAATTAGTCGCTGATTTAGATTTAAATAAAGTTAGAACTAAAAAAATTTTTAAATGGTTGAAGCAAAATAACATTGATGACGAAGAAATGTTAAAAACATTTAACTGTGGAGTTGGTTTTTGTTTAATAGTTAATCCTAAAAATTTAAATAAAATTACTAAATTTTTTACAAAGGAATTTAAACCCTATGTTATTGGAAAAATAACTGCAGGAAAATATAAAGTTAAACTTAATGGTAAAATTGACTGGTCCTAAAAAGATTAAAACAGCAGTATTTATATCTGGAACTGGAAGTAATTTAAAAAATTTAATAAAATTTTCTAAAATAAAAAATTCACCTATATCCATAGATTTAATTTTTTCAAATACTTCAAAAGCCAAAGGTTTAAAGTTTTCAAATCAATTTAATATAAAAAAATATGTATCAAGCTTTAAAAACTATAAAATAGCTGAAACAAAAATATTAAATTTATTAAAAAAAGAAAATATAAAGTTTATTTGCCTTGCAGGCTTTATGAAGATTTTATCTAAAAGTTTTATTAAAAAATTTAATGGAAAAATAGTTAATATGCATCCTTCTTTACTGCCAAAATATAAAGGGCTTGATACTCATTTTAAAGCAATACAAAATAAAGATAAGGTAGCTGGTTGTACTGTTCATTTTGTAACAGCAAAGCTTGATTCAGGAAAAATAATTCTGCAAAAGAAAGTTAAAATTTCAAAAAAAGATACTTCTATTTCTTTAGCTAAAAAAGTTTTAAAACAAGAGCACAAGCTCTATCCAGCGGCTATAAAAAAATTATTTAATTAATCTTTAAAGAAAAAATTAATTTCAATTTTAGCGTTTTCAACACTATCAGAACCATGTACAGAGTTTTTATCAATAGAAATTCCATATTTTTTTCTTATAGTGCCTTCTGCAGCATCTTCTGGTTTAGTTGCACCCATTAATTCTCTGTTTCCTAAAACTGCATTTTCTTTTTCAAGTATCATCACGACAATTGGGCCTGAAGACAAATAAGCGCATAAATCATTATAAAAAGGTTTAGTTTCATGAACTTTATAAAATTGTTCTGCTTCTGCTTTTGTTATCTGAATTTTTTTATCTTTGATAATTTTAAAACCTTTATCTGCAAACATTTCTTTGATTTCGTTATCTAAATTTCTTTCAACAGCATCAGGTTTAATGATTGATAGTGTTTGTTCTATATTACTCATAATTATCCTCTATTAGTTGGTTTAATAATCTTACTCCATAGCTAGTTGCACCGCCTGAATTTAAAGCACCACCATATTTTGAAAATGCCATACCAGCTATATCTAAGTGAGCCCAAGGCGTTTTATTTAAAATAAATCTTTGTAAAAATTGTGCTGCAGTTGTAGATCCTGCACCACCTACATAATTAATATTTTGCATATCTGCATTTTTTGAGTCTATAAGTTTGTCAAAGTTTTTATGCAATGGCATTCTCCATAATTTTTCTTCAACTTTATCACCTGCTTCTAATAATTGTTTTGACAATTTGTCATCGTTTGAAAATAGTCCTGCATATTCAGAGCCTAATGAAACTATAATAGCCCCTGTTAAAGTTGCTAGATCAACCATAAACTTAGGTTTAAATTTTTTCTCAGTAAAAGTTAAAGCATCAGCCAAAACTAATCTACCTTCAGCATCTGTATTTAATACCTCTATTGTTTTACCACTATAAGATTTTACAATGTCTCCAGGTCTTTGTGCGTTTCCACTAACCATATTCTCAACAAGCCCTACAACACCAACAGCATTTATTTTTGCTTTTCTTATTGCTAAATTTTTCATTAAACCCACCACAGTAGCTGAGCCTGCCATATCATAAGTCATATCTTCCATAAACTTTGCTGGTTTTAAAGAGTAACCTCCAGTGTCAAAACAAACACCTTTTCCAACAAAAGCTAAAGGATTGGAATTATTTTTTGCTCCATTCCATTCCATTGTTACAAGATATGATCCTCTAATACTACCTTGCCCTACACCAAGTAACGCATTCATTCCAAGTTTTTTTAATTTTTTTTCATCATAGATATTTATTTTCAATCCAAATTTTTTAAGTGTATTTATTCTTTTTGCATATTCATCAGGGTGTAAAACATTTCCTGGTTCAGACACAAGGTCTCTTGCAAAAAAACTTCCTTCTTCTAGAGCTTTAAATCTTAAATGATCTTGAGTAGATATTTTATTTTTGTTTCCTATAACATTTATGAGAACAGTTTCTTTGTTTTTTTTAGATTTATAAATATTAAATTCATATGATTTTAATTTAAGTCCATGCAGAAAGTAACCAACAAAATTTTTAATTTTATTATTAATTGTATCTGAATTTACAAAGTATTCTTTTTTCTTATCATTATTAATATAACTATGAAATTTAGCTCCTAAATTTTCTATATCTGATATTTTTATATCTTTCTTAATGGATACTAAAAATACTGTCTTTTTTGAATTAACTTCAAAAGAAAGTAAATCTTTTTTCAAATCACTATTTTTTAATAAATCAGATATGTAAGAAAATTCTAAATTTGATAGATATTTTTTTAAATTGTTAATATTGAATTTTTCATCAACAAATAAGACAAGGTTGGCTAAGTCTTTTTTTGAACTTATTTTTTTGTAATTAATTTGAATAGTCATAAATTTTAAATACACTCTATGCGAGTTGAGTGGTATATAAGAGCTAATTTACTGTATTTCAATGAAAAAAATTGTTTATAAAAAATTATCTAAAGATTGTGTAAATTTTTTCTTATTAGTTGTATTTACCATCAGTATAATTATTTGGGTATTGCAGGCAGTTAATTATCTCGATTTTGTTATAGAGGACGGTCATGGTTTTCTTGTATATTTTAAATATACATTACTTAGCTTTCCTAAAATAATTAGTAGAATCTTTCCCTTTGCTATATTTTTGGCATTTTCATACATATTATTAAAGTATGAGAATAAAAATGAGCTAGTTATATTTTGGAATTTTGGAATTAAAAAAATTAATTTTATAAATTTTTTTATAAAATTTTCTCTCTGGTTCGTACTTATTAGTTTATTATTGAATGCTGTAATAACTCCTTTTGCTCAAGATAAAGCAAGATCCTTTATAAGATCATCTAACTTAGATTTTTTTGAAAGTGTTCTCAAGCCTAAAAAGTTTATAGATATTATTGGAAATTTGACAATTTACTTTGATGAAAAAAATAAAAAAGGTGAATTAATAAATATATTCTTAAATGAAAAAACAGATATTAATAACTCACAAACTACTTTTGCTAAAACTGCAATAGTAAATATAGACAATAATAAAAAGATATTAACATTATATGATGGTAAATCTATCAATGTCATAAATGGGAAAATTTCAGAATTTGAATTCTCAAAAATTGATTATAATATTTCAAAATTTAATTCTAACACAACTACCTACCAAAAGACACAAGAAACAAAAACAATAAATTTAATTAAATGCTCTTTATTTTTTAATGGTTCAATAATTAATTCTACAAATATAGAAATAGAAAATATTAAAAACTGTAGATTAGATAATTTAGAGAATGTCTATAAAGAGCTATACTCAAGATTGGTAAAACCTTTATATATAACTTTTCTAATTTCAATTTCACTTTTATTTATATTAAAATCTAAAAGTGACCATTCATTTAATATTAATAAATTTAAGATTTATTTATTTGCTTTTCTTTTTATTATTTTTTTAGAATCATCTTCAAAATTAATAAGTACGAATTTAATGCAGAACATATTTCTTTCAATTTTTCCATTAATCTTAACATTAATTATCTATCTCTATTTTGTAATAAAATTAAAAATTAATAAAGTATGAAAACCTATATTAAATTTTTAATTAACCTTTTTAACATTTCATTATTAAAAATTTTTATTACTTTTTTTATTATCATTTTAATTACAAATATCCTTGAACAAATTGAATTTTTTAAAAATATAGATTTAAGTTTTTTTTATCTTTTCTTTTTGTCTCTATTAAATACACCTTCGGTCTTATTTGAAATACTTCCTTTTATTTTTTTGTTGGGCACTCAAGTATTTTTTATTCATCTTATTGACAAAAATGAACTACAGATCTTTAAGTACTCTGGTTTAAATAATATAAAAATCATAAAAATTTTAGGTTTATATTCATTTATTCTTGGAATTATTATGGTTATTTTTTTTTATAACGGATCATCTATTTTAAAAAACTCATATCTATTAATTAAAAATAACTATTCAGATGATAATAAGTATTTAGCTGTTATCACTGAAAATGGTCTTTGGATCAAAGATGAAATAAATGACAATATAAACATAATTAATGCCCGCCAGGTCAACAATGAATTTTTACTCAATGTTTCCATAACAAAGTTCAATAAAGATTTTGATTTAGTCGAAGTATTACAAAGTGAAAGAGTTGATATTACATCAAAAAAATGGAAAATATTTAATCCAATAACTCTAAAAGGTAATTCACAAAGTACTTTGAATGAATTGATATTACATTCAAATTTTGACTTACAAAAAATAAATAGCTTATTTTCAAACCTTTCTTCTTTAAGTATAATTGATTTAATTACATTAAGAAAAAGTTATATGTCTTTAAATTATTCTGTAACTGATATAAATTCTCACTTATTGAAAATTGTCTCTTATCCGGTTTACTTAACTCTAATTACAATTTTTTCTGCTATTATTATGTTTACCATTGGCTACCAAAAAAATACCTTTTATAAGATTACATTAGGAATTTTTTTGTCTGTAATTATTTACTATATTAATAATTTTTTAAGTGTCCTAGGCACAAATGAAAAAATTCCTGTAACACTTTCAATTTTTTTGCCTTTAATTATATTATCAATAATAAATTTCATCTCTATAATAAAGTTAAATGAAAAATAAATTTATAACTTTCTTTCTTGTGATCTTATTTACTATATCTAACTTTAGTCGAGTTCTTGGAGAAGAATTTATTTTTGAAATTTCTGATTTAGAAATTACTGAAAATGGAAATATATATAAAGGCAATAACAGGGGTACAATTAGAACTGATAGTCAGCTTAAATTAATATCAGACAACTTTGAGTATTTAAAAGAAATCAACAGACTGGAAGCAAATGGTGATGTTCAGCTTTTTGATTTAAATAACAACATAACTATTAACGCTCAACAAATTTTTTATCTTAAGAATGAAGAAAAAATTTTCACAGTAGGTAAAACATTAATTAAAATTTCAAATAAATACGATATTGAAGGTTTTGATTTAATTCTTTTTAAAAATAAGATGATTTTATCATCTAAAAAAAATGCAATTATTACCGATAATGAGTCTAATACCTATAAACTTGAGCAGTTTCAATACTCTATTAATCAAGAAATTCTTAAGGGTGAAAATATAGTAGCTATAACTAGTGATAAAGAAAATAAAAGTGATGAATTTTTTCTTAAAACTGGTTTTTTTGACTTAAAAAAAAATGAATTTTTAGGAAAAGATATTATTGCAAACTTCCACAAAGATTTATTCGGGGATAACGAGAATGATCCAAGAATAAGTGCAGTTTCAGGATTTGGAGACAAGATTAATACCTACTTTAAAAAAGGTGTTTTTACATCATGTAAAAAAACAGATAAATGCCCCCCCTGGAAAATTACATCAGATGAAATTCACCATGATAAAATTAAAAAACAGATTAATTATAAAAATGCTTGGTTAGAAATATATGATTTTCCTGTTGTTTACTTTCCTAAATTTTTTCATCCAGACCCATCTGTAAAAAGACAATCTGGTCTTTTAATGCCTGAATTTGGTAGCTCAAATAATCTTGGTAGCTCAATTTATGTGCCGTATTTTTTGGCCATATCTGATGATAAAGATCTAACAATAAAACCAAGGCTCTTTGAAGATAACAAATTTTTATTACAAAATGAGTATAGACAAAAAACAAGGAATTCACTTACAATAGCCGATTTTAGCTTTGTTAATGGCCATGACTCTAGTTCTCAAGACACGGGAGGTACAAGGTCTCATCTTTTCACTAATACGTTAGTAGATTTGTCGTTGGACAACTTCAAAAAAAGTATGCTTCAAATTAACTATCAAAAAGTATCAAATGATAACTATTTGAAGTTATTTGATCTACAATCTCCTCTTCTACTAGATGACAACAGTGTGCTTGAATCTAAAATTAAATTTGATCTAGAGCATGAAAGTTATGATCTAACAACCTCATTTGAAATGTACGAAACTTTAAATGGCTCCAATAGCGATAGATATCAATATGTGCTACCTAGTTATAATTTTTCAAAAAATTTTAGTTTTAATAATATTGATGGCAGTTTTAATCTCAATTCATATGGAAATAACACTTTAAATGATACGAATGTTGTTGGATCTACAATTTCAAATGATTTAATTTACTCTGCTTTAAGTAAATTCTTTGATAATGGAATTAAAACAAATTTTGAAATTGCTTTGAAAAATATCAATACTGTTGGTAAAAATAACCCTACATATAAAAATAGTCCACAATCAGAATTAATGAGCGCATATACATATAATGCTTCATTGCCACTAATTAAAAAAAATTCCACAACATTTGATACTTTAGAACCAAAGCTGTCTTTAAGGTTTAGCCCCCATGAAATGAAAAACAATAAAAACGAGTCTAGAAGAATTGATATTAGTAATGTTTTTTCTTCTAATCGATTAAGTTTAGGAAACTCATTTGAGTCCGGTGAGTCTATTACATTGGGCTTAAACTTCAAAAAAGAAAAAGTTAACGTTGATAATAAAATAGATAAAATTGAAGAATATATTGATTTTAAACTTGCATCAGTTTTTAGATTAGATGAAGAAAAGAATATACCTACAAGTAGTACTTTAAATAAAAAAAACTCCAATATATTTGGGGAATTTAATTTTAAACCTACTAGAAATATTTCATTAGGCTACAATTTTTCTTTAACAGATGATTTGAATACTTTTGAATACAATTCTTTAATAACTAAAATAGAATTTGGAAATTTTATTACTCATTTTGATTATTTAGAGGAAAGAGGTGCTGTTGGCAGTACAAATATAATTGAAAATACAACAAAATATAACTTTGATGATCAAAATTCTATATCATTTAACACAAGAAGAAATCGAAAGCTTGATTTAACAGAGTACTATGATTTGGTGTATGAGTATAAAAATGATTGTTTGGTTGCAGGTATAAAATATAAGAAGAATTATTATAATGATGCTGATATTAAACCAGTTGAAGAATTATTTTTCTCTATAACTATTGTTCCACTTGGAACTTTTTCACCAGATAAAATGGCTTTAAAATAGGATTATATGAAAAAGAAAATTTTAATATTTTTATTTGTCATAATATGTTTTCATGCTCAATCAATTGAAACAAAAATAATTCATAATATTCAAGACGAAATTATAACTAACATTGATATTAAAAATGAATTTAAATATCTTGTGGCTCTAAATAATTCTTTAAAAGAGTTAGATCAAGAAAAGATATTAAATATTTCTAACGAATCAATAATAAGAGAGAAGATAAAAAAAATAGAAATATCAAAAAATTTTAAAGAAATAAAATTAAATGAAGACTATTCTGAACTTTTACTAAAAAATATTTATTCAAGGTTAAATCTAAAATCAATAAATGAATTTGAAATTTATTTAAAAGATTATGATTTAAAAATAAGTGATATCGAAAAAAAAATTACTATTGATGCTTTGTGGAATGAACTAATTATAAAAAAATATTCATCTAAAGTTGTAATTAATGAGGCTGTATTAAAAGAAGAGCTTCTAAAAAATAACAAAATTGAATCAAAAGAATATAATTTATCTGAAATTATCTTTGAAGTTAAAAACAAAGAAGAGATCGAAAAAAAATATAAAGAAGTTGTTAAAAGCATAAATGAAATAGGTTTTGAAAATAGTGCTGCAACATATAGTTTTTCTGATTCAGCTAAAATTGGTGGTGATATTGGTTGGATCAATGAAAATTCACTTAATAATAATATTAGAAAAAATATAAGCAGCTTAAAAGTGGGAGAATTTACAAAACCTATAATTTTATCAAACGGTATATTAATATTAAAATTAATAAATATAAAAAGTTCTGAAACTACTATTGATATTGAAAATGAATTAAAAAAAGCAATTAACTATGAACGTAACAGACAGTTGAATCAATATTCAAAAATTTATTATAACAAGATCAAAAAGAATCTAGATTTTAATGGGTAAGGAACCAATAATAATAGTGGGTGGAGAGCCCAACAGTATTTTTTTAGAAATTTTTTTTAAAAGTTTAAAAACTAATATTTATAAGTCACCCTTAATAATCATTATTTCTAAAAAATTACTTCAAGAACAGATGAAAAAATTAGATTTTTATTTCAAAATAAATGATATTGACAAGGAGTTAAAAGATTTCTCCAAACTTACTAATAAAAAAATTAATTTAATTAATGTTGATTATAAATTTAAAAAATGCTTTGAAAAAATTACTAGTAAATCTAATAAGTACATAGATGAAACTTTTAAAGTTGCTTTAAATTTTATGAAACAAAATAATTTATCCAAATTTATCAATGGTCCTGTTTCCAAAAAGTCTTTTTTAAAAGGTAAAACTTTAGGTATCACTGAATATCTTGCAAAGAAAACCAAAAAAAAAGATGTTGCAATGTTAATATTTAATAAAAATTTATCTGTTAGTCCTCTTACAACCCATCTTGCTTTAAAAGATGTTCATAAAAAAATAACAAAACAAAAAATATATACTCAAGTTAACCTGATTAATAAATTTTATAAAACAAAATTTAATAAACTACCAAGGATTGCAATAACTGGGTTAAATCCCCACTGTGAAAGTAATTTTCAAAATTCTGAAGAGGATAAAGTTATAATTCCAGCTATTAAGAAATTACGATTAAAAAATAATAAAATTAATGGTCCATTTCCAGCTGATACTATCTTTACAAAATTTTTATTAAAGAAATATGATGTAATTATTGGTATGTATCATGATCAAGTACTTTCTCCTATGAAGGCTTTATTTGGTTTTGATGCAATTAATATTACTTTAGGCCTACCATTTACTCGTATTTCTCCAGATCATGGACCAAATTATTCAATGCTGGGTAAAAATTTATCTGATCCAAAAAGCTTAATTCAGGCCTTAAAGTTTTTGGATAAATAAGTGTTCATAAAAGCAAAAAAAAGCCTTGGGCAAAATTTCTTAATAGATAGAGAAGTGCTTGAAAAAATTGTATCTATAACCGATATTACTAACAAGGAAGTCTTAGAAATTGGACCAGGTAGTGGAAATCTAACGACATATATTTTAAAAAAGAAACCAAAGAAACTCTATGTTGTAGAAAAAGATGATGATTTAGCCATATTACTAAAGGAAAAGTTTGATACGGAAATTAAAATCATCAATGATGATATCTTAAAAGTATCTGAAAGTACTATCTCGGATCAAAAACTATCTGTCTTTGGTAATTTACCTTATAACATTTCAACAGAAATCTTATCTAAATGGATTCTTAATATTGGATCAAATTTTTGGTTCGATAGTCTGGTTTTAATGTTCCAAAAAGAAGTTGCTGATAGAATTATATCTAAATTTAATAACTCTAATTATGGCAGACTATCAATTTTATCTAGCTGGAAATTAAATGTAAAAAAGATATTAGACATTAAACCACAAAGCTTTTCACCAAGACCTAAAATAGATAGTTCTTTACTTTTATTTACTCCCAAAGAAAATTTTTTTAAGTTGAAAGATCCTAAAAACCTTGAAAAAATTACTAGGATATTCTTCAGCCAAAGAAGAAAAATGTTAAAAAAACCCTTTAACCAAGTTTTTGATAATGGAAAAGAAGTTGCAGAAAAATTTGGTATTGATCTTAATCTTAGACCTCAAAACCTTGAGCCAGAAGTATATTTTAAACTTGTAAAAGAATATGAAGACTTAAAAGGTTAGTTTTTCAACATGTTTTCTAATGAAATCTTTATCGTAGTCTTTCGAGCCATTGTTAATTTCGGCATCAATTAAACTGCTAATTTTAGAATAACATTCTTCTAGATTGTCATTAATAATTACGTAATCATAATTAATCCAATGCAAAACATCTCTGCTAAACTCTTTCATGCGTTCTTCTACTATTAGTTTATCTTTCATGTCTCTATTTGATAGTCTTTCAAATAGTATCTCTTTGCTAGGAGGTAAAATAAAAAAAGTAATTAATTTATAATTTAATTTTTTATTCTTGATTTGATCAGCTCCTTGCCAATCAATATCAAATATTACATTTTTACCTTTTTCTAATTTTTCGATTACTGGTGTTCTGGTTGTTCCATAAAGATGATTAAATACTTTTGCGTACTCTAAGAATTCTTCATTTTTTATTAAATTTTCAAATTTATCATGATCAACAAAGTAGTAATCTTTGTCTGCAATTTCGTTAAGTCTAGGTTTTCTTGTGGTATGAGAAACTGAAATATGAAAATTTTTATTTTTAGAGAGGAGTTTTACTAAGGTTGTTTTACCTGCCCCAGATGGGGATGATAAAATTACCATTATCCCATCTTTTTTTATGGACATTTAATTTCTAGTTTGCTTTTCCTGCTATAAAGTTAACAGCGTCACCTACAGTAAGAATTTTTTCAGCTTCACTATCTGAAATTTCTGAACCAAATTCCTCTTCAAAAGCCATTACTAACTCAACTGTATCTAAACTATCTGCTCCAAGGTCATCTATGAAGCTTGAATCGTCTAATACTTTAGCTTCATCAATACCTAAGTGATCTGCTACAATTTTTTTAACTTTGCTTGAAATATCTTCTGACATAATGTTCCTTTTTGTTATATTTCGTTATTAGTTCAAAAAGTAGTTTTGTCAACCCAAATACATGCCCCCATTAATATGTAATGTTTCTCCATTAATATAGTCTGACTGATCTGAGCTTAAGAAATTAACTGCATTAGCAATATCTTCAGGTTTACCCAGTCTATTAGATGGAATTTTAGCAATTATTGTTTCTTTAAATTTTTCATCTATTTGATCTGTCATAGCAGTGCTTATAAAGCCTGGGGATATGCAATTAACATTAATATTTTTTTTTGCGTATTCAATAGCTAAGCTTTTTGACATTGCAACTATACCTGCCTTAGATGCAGTATAGTTTGCTTGTCCAACATTACCAGTATGTCCAACAACAGAGGTTATATTGATAATTTTTCCAGATTTATTTTTAAGCATCTTTTTAATCGAATATTTACACATTAGAAATGTAGAAGTTAAATTAATATTTATAACTTTTGACCACTCTTCTAAGCTCATTCTAATAGTTAAATTATCTTTTGTAATGCCTGCATTATTAACAATGCAATCTAAAGATCCACCTAGTTCTTTGGTAGCATTTTCTATAAATTCCTCGATTTTATCATGTTGAGAAATATCAAATTTAAGAATTTTTATATTACTAAATTTTTCTTTTAACTCTTCTAGTTTCTCAATTCTTGTACCCGTAGCTAAAATATTTGCACCATTATGGTTTAACTTCTCAACTATTGAATTACCAATTCCACCTGAAGCACCTGTGATTATAATATTTTTATCTTTTAAACTACTCATTGATATTAATTAACTTTATATCCTCTTCTGAATTTATTGCACTAACTTTAACATTTTTGTCAATTCTCTTTATTAATCCAGATAAAACTTTGCCTGGTCCTATTTCAATAAACTCTGTAACACCCTTCTCAATCATTAATAAAACACTCTCACGCCAACGAACACTACTTTCAATTTGTTTAACTAGTAATTCTTTTAGTTCATTCGAATTAGATATTTCTTTTCCTGTTACATTTGAAATAAGGATGTTTTTAGGTTCGTTAAAATTTAATTTTGCTATTTCTTCTTTCATTACAAGTGTTGCATTATTCATCAATTTACAATGAAACGGAGCACTAACCGGTAATTTGATATTTTTAATATTTGAAGCTTTCAAATCAACCATAATTTTCTCCAGGTCTTCAATTTTTCCACTTAAAACGATCTGACCTACAGAATTGTCATTTGCAATAAAGCATTCGTATTTATCTTTATTCTCATCAATAATTTTTTTTATTATTTTAATTTCAGAGCCCAAAACTGCAACCATTCCACCCACTCCTTTTGGAACAGAGTTTTGCATCGCACTACCTCTAATTTTTAATATCTTTAAAGTATCTGAAAATGACAATGACCCAGCTGCGGTCAATGCAGAGTACTCTCCTAAAGAATGTCCTGCATAAAATTTTGCTTTATCTAAATCAATTTTAAACTCTTCTTTGATTAACTTAAATATTGAATAACTGAGCAAAAATATTGCTGGTTGTGTATTTTCAGTTAAGTCTAATTCTTCCTTAGGACCATTTAAAATAAGATTTGATAGTGAGAAACCAAGAGTATCATTTGCTTCCTTGAATAGATCTTGAACTAAGCTATATTTGGCATGTAGGTCTTTACCCATTCCTACTAATTGTGAGCCTTGACCTGGAAAAATAACAGAAAACATTTAAATATCTAAAGTTTATTATGGTTTTAAGTGTTGTAATTCAATAATTATAATAGTATATCCTCACTTTTTATTAAAGAACAATTATGAATTTATACGAACACACAATAGTTGCTAGACAAGATACTAGCCCAGCGCAAGTTAAGCAATTAACTGAAAAATATTCTAAAATAGTTGAAAAAAATGAGGGAGAAATAGTACAAACTGAAGATTGGGGTTTGTTAAATTTAGCTTACATTATTAAAAAGAATAAAAAAGGCATCTATATGCACTTTAAGATTAAAGGTCCTGGAAAAATTATTGATGAATTGGAAAAAAATGAAGCAATTGATAAAAATCTTCTAAGATATATGACGGTTAAAGTTAAAAAATTTAATTTAGAAGCTAAATATTTTTCAAAGAAAGATGAGTACGAAAAAAAAGAATATAAAAAAGAATATAATAGAGACTAATTATGCCATCAAAAAAAAGAGCAGGAAATAAAAAAAAAGGTAGTCAAAGTAATTTTGCAAAACTAAGTATTTTTCAACCTAATAAATACAAATTTAAAAAAACTTGCCCTTTATCTACTAAGGGTGCTCCAGAGGTTGATTATAAAAACATCAGATTGTTAAAAAAATATATGTCTGAAAATGGTAAAATTTTACCATCAAGAATTACGAATGTTTCACAAAAAAAACAAAGAGAGCTTTCTCTGTCTATTAAGAGAGCTAGAAATTTAGCGTTAATTTAAATGAAAGTTATACTTTTAGAAAACTTAAGAAGAATTGGATCTATTGGAGAAATCATAGATGTTAAAAGAGGGTTTGCTAGAAACTTCTTAATATCAAATAAAAAAGCTCTTTATGCCTCAAAAGAAAATATTGCAGAAGTTGAAAAAATTAAATCTGAGCTAAGTAAAAAAGATACTGAAAAGAAAAAAGAAGCTCAAAAAATTTCTGAACAAATTAACAATAAAGAATACGAAATTAAAAAATTAAGCACTGAAAATAAAGAATTGTATGGATCAGTTAAACCAACTGAAATTTCAAAACTGATATTAGAAAATGACAAACTAGATATTAAACCTTCAATGATACAACCAATAACTGAAATTAAATCAATTGGTAAATTTAAGGTTAAAATTATTCTACACTCTGAAGTAGATTCTGAAATTACTATTAATGTAGTTACAGCTGATACTATTCAATAATTATACAATTTTTTCCCCAGCATATATTTGTTATTTTTTTAAATCTTAATTGAGATAAGATTTGTTCATGGAAAATAACCTCAGCCTAGTTAAAGATACTTTTAAAGAGCTTCCAAACAATATTGAAGCAGAACAGGCAGTAATTGGATCAATACTAGTTCAAAATGAAACATTTGATGAAATAAATACTATTGTTTCTAGTGTTAACTTTTATGACCCCATGCATCAAAGTATTTTTTCAGCAATTGAAAGCCTAATTTACAAAGGGATGCTCGCAAACCCCATAACTTTAAAAAATTATTTTGAAAATGAAAAGGACGAATTAAATGTTCCTGAGTATTTAGTAAAAGTTACAAAATTTTCTACTCCTCCAAGACAAGCAATAGAATATTCAAGAATAATTTATGATATGTTCGTGAGACGTGAATTAATTAAGATATCTGAAAATACTATTGACGCTGCAAAACTAAATGCACTTGATGTTAATGGCCAAAATATAATTGAAAATTCAGAAAGGTTATTATTTGATCTTGCTGAAAAAGGTTCTTTCAATTCATCACTTATTAAATTTGATGAAGCGATGAAACAAACTATTGAGATGGCCTCAGCTGCTTATCAAAATGATGAAGGCATTGTTGGTGTACCTACTGGTCTAAGAGACCTAGATGATAGACTGGGTGGGCTTCATAATTCAGATTTAATTATTATTGCAGGTAGACCTTCAATGGGTAAAACTGCTTTAGCAACAAATATAGCTTTTAATGCTGCTCAAAAACTACAAGAAAGTGGAAAGAAATCTGCAGTAGCTTTCTTCTCATTAGAGATGTCTTCTGAACAATTATCAACTAGAATTTTAGCAGAACAATCTAGAATTAAATCAAACGATATAAGACGTGGAAGAATTTCTGATGAGCAATTTGATAAATTTATTGAGACATCAAAGAATATTTCTGAACTTCCTTTGTATATAGACGAAACACCAGCTATCAGTATCGCTGCTATGAGCAACAGAGCAAGACGTATTAAAAGATTATTTGGTTTAGATTTGATTGTTGTAGATTACATTCAATTGATGAGAGGATCTGGAAATAATAGAGATGGTAGAGTTCAAGAAATTTCTGAAATCACTCAAGGCCTTAAGGCAATGGCAAAAGAACTTAAGCTTCCAGTAATTGCTCTATCACAGTTGTCAAGAGCAGTAGAACAAAGAGATGATCATAAGCCCCAGTTATCAGATTTAAGAGAGTCTGGATCAATTGAACAAGATGCTGACGTTGTAATGTTTGTATATAGAGAGGCCTATTACTTAGAGAGAAAAGAGCCTAGACCTGCAACTGTTGAGCATGCTGAATGGCAAGCAAAAATGAATGAAGTGTCAAATCTAGCAGAGCTTATTATTGGAAAACAAAGACACGGCCCAACGGGTAATGTTATGGTAGAATTTGAAGCAATGTTTACCAAATTTAAAGATACTCAAATTAACTAATATCCAATATATTAGCTGTGAATGTTGTCTCTATTTTATCAAAATATTGTTTTAAAAAATCCTAAATCAATTTTTATATTACTGTTAATTACTCTCTTAAGTTTTGGGTATTTTTCTAAAGATTTTAGACTAGATGCCTCATCTGATACTTTGTTAATTGAAGGGGATCCCGATCTTGAATACTTGAAAGAAGTCACTGAAAGATATGGCTCTAAAGAGTTTTTAATCCTAACTTATTCTCCTAATGAGGGAATGGTTACTGAATCTTCTATTAATAATCTTTTAAGTTTAAAATATAAAATTCAAAGTCTAGATTGGGTTCATAGCGTTATTACACTACTTGATATCCCTTTATTAAATAATTCAGAAGCACCTCTTCAAGAAAGACTAGAAAGTTTTAAAACTTTAAAAGATGAAGGTGTTGATACTGAAAGAGGATTTAATGAAATATTAAATAGTCCAGTTTTTAGAAATTTTGTAATAAGTGAGGATGGTAAAACAAGTGGCATTATTGTTTATATAAAAAAAGATGAACTAAAAGATATTGAAAATAAATCAGCTCAAGAAATTGAAGAATATAAAGATACTTTAAAAAAGAAAAATCATGAAAATATCACCCAAATAAGAGGGGTTATTAAGTCCTATGGAGATGTTGGAAAAATATACTTAGGAGGTATTCCAATGATCACTGATGACATGATGTCATTTATTAAAAGTGATATTATTGTTTTTGGTCTAGGAGTTCTTTTATTTATTATTGCTACTCTGTGGTTTATATTTAGAAAACTAATATGGATTATTGTTCCAATTAGTAGCTGCTTTTTTTCAGTTTTAATTATGACGGGTCTGCTTGGTCTTTTAGGCTGGAAGGTTACCGTTATATCCTCAAACTTTATTGCTTTAATGTTAATTCTAACTATGGCAATGAATATTCATATGAGTACCCGGTTTCTACAATTAAGAGAAGATTTTCCAAATTTAGCTAATTTAAAAATTATTATAATGACAACTAGTAAGATGTTTTGGCCTATTATTTATACAGTTCTTACAACTATATGTGCTTTTCTATCTTTAGTATTTAGTGGCATAAAACCTATTATTGATTTTGGGTGGATGATGACTTTAGGATTAATAACCTCTTTTATAATCACATTTACTTTACTCCCTACTCTATTGAGCTTTATGTCTAACAATAAAGTAAAGATTAAAGAAGATACAGATTCTAAAATTACTTCTTTTTTTGGTAAAATTTCTATTAACAATAAAAGTATAATTTTTTTAGTAACAGGTTTGGTTATTGTCTTAAGTGTTGTTGGCATAAGCAAGCTTGAAGTTGAAAATAGTTTTATAAATTATTTTAATAAGAATACTGAAATCTATAAAGGCATGAAACTTATTGATGAAAAACTAGGTGGCACGACACCTTTAGAAGTTATATTAAAATTTCCTGAAAATATCATAGTAGAGACTACCGAAGATGACGAATTTGAAAACTGGGATGATGAAGGCAGTAAAGATGATGAAAAATACTGGTTTACAAAAGACAAAATTGAAAAAATTCAAAATGTTCATAATTATTTAGATAATCTTCCTGCAGTTGGAAAGGTTTTATCATTTAGTTCAATTATTGAAGTTGCTACACAGTTAAATAATAATAAGCCCCTTGGAACCTTAGAAATGGGTGTGCTTTATTCAAAAATTCCAGAAACTATAAAAAAAGATATTATCGATCCTTATATATCCATAAAAGATAATGAGGCTAGGATAAGTCTTAGAATTATTGACTCACAGGATGGTTTAAGAAGAAATGATTTAATAAACCAAATAAATTATGACCTTGAAAATGAATTAAAACTTAGCAAAGAAGAGTTTAAACTAGCGGGTGTTTTAATTTTGTTTAATAATTTACTCCAAAGCCTTTTTAAATCTCAAATACTCACATTAGGTTTAGTAATGGTTGGAATTTTTGCAATGTTTATGATTTTATTTAGAAATTTTAAACTATCTCTTATTGGTGTTGTTCCTAATTTTATTGCAGCTTTCTTTATTTTAGGAATTATTGGCCTGCTTGGAATACCCCTTGATATGATGACTATTACTATTGCTGCAATCACAATAGGAATAGCAGTAGACAATAGTATTCACTACATTTATAGGTTTAAAGAAGAGTTTTTAAAAATTAAAGACTATAACAAAACACTAAAAGTTTGTCATTCAACAGTGGGTGTTGCAATCCTAAATACTTCAATAACCATTGTCTTTGGTTTTTCAATTTTGGTTTTCTCTAAATTTATACCCACAATTTATTTTGGTGTGTTTACTGGTTTAGCAATGTTACTTGCAATGATTTCAGTATTAACTTTACTGCCCTCTCTTATTTTAATAAGTAAACCATTCGGAAAATAATATTATTATGCTTGATGCTTTAAAAGATTTTTATCAAGTGGTGTCTTTAATAGATCTAATATTTCTAATCATTACAATTTTTTCAGTTATCAAGTGTTATAGTAAAGGTTTTGTTTTAAGTTTATTGTCAGCTTCAAAATGGGTATTGGCTTATGTTGTAACTTTACTTCTTTTTCCAAAAGCTAAGCCTTATTTTAAAAATATAATTGATAGTGAATATGTTTTAGATATTGTGCTCGGCATAACTATTTTTATTTTAGTGATCTTTGTTATTCTTATTACAAATAAAGCCATTAGTAAGACGGTAAAATTTGTTGGTCTTGGAAGACTCGATTCCCTATTTGGGTTATTTTTTGGATTTATCCGAAGTTATGTAATCTGTATTTGTTTATTTTCAGCTATAGATATTGTGTATAATTATAGTAAATGGCCAATTAATACTGATAAATCATACGCCTTCCCATATATTGAAAAAGGTAGTAATTATTTGTTGAAAGAGTTTCCAAATGAAAAAAACTATCAAGATTCCAAAGAAAAAATTCAAGATTTATAATCCCAAATTAAAAGAAGAATGTGGTGTCTTTGGCGTAAGTAACAATAAAGATTCAGCCGCACTAACCGCTTTAGGATTGCATGCTCTACAACATAGAGGTCAAGAAGGTTGTGGAATAGTTACATTTGATGGAAAAAAATATTACTCTGAAAAAAGATTTGGCTTAGTTGGAGATAATTTTAATAAAGAGAAAGTGTTAAATAGTTTGCCTGGTGATTATGCTATTGGTCATAACAGATATAGTACAACTGGTGAAAACACTTTAAGAAATATACAGCCTTTTTTTGCAGATACAAATGCTGGAGGTATCGGTGTAGCTCATAATGGAAATTTAACTAATTCAATAACTCTTCGAAATAGATTGGTTCAAGATGGTGCAATATTTCATACTACATCTGACACAGAAACAATTGTTCAATTAATTGCTAAATCAAAAAGAAACAAAACAATTGATAAAGTTATAGATGCCATATTCCAAATACAAGGTGGTTACGCGCTTGTCATGCTAACACAAAATACTTTAATTGGTGTAAGAGATCCTCATGGAATCAGACCGTTAGTGATTGGGAAAATCAAAGATAGCTATGTCTTTGCTTCTGAAACATGTGCGCTAGATATAATTGGTGCAAAATATATTCGAGATGTAGAAAATGGTGAGGTTGTTTATATAGAAAATAATGAACTAAAAAGCATCAAACCCTTCCCTGCTAGAGAAGTTCGTCCGTGCGTTTTTGAGTATATTTATTTTGCAAGACCAGACAGTTTACTAAATGGTAAATCTGCTTATGAACATAGAAAACAATTTGGGATTGAACTTGCAAAAGAAAACAAAATCAAAGCAGATATTGTAGTTCCTGTACCAGACTCTGGTAATGCAGCAGCCCTTGGTTTTGCTCAACACTTAGGAATTAACTTTGAATTAGGTTTGATTAGAAATCATTATGTTGGTCGAACTTTTATTGAACCTAGTCAAAAAATTAGAAGTCTTGGTGTGAAATTAAAATTAAATGCAAATCAATCAACTATTAAAGATAAAATAATTATTTTAATAGATGACTCACTTGTAAGAGGGACTACTTCTCATAAAATTGTGAAAATGTTATATGATGCAGGAGCCAAAGAAGTTCATGTAAAAATTGCCTGTCCAGAAATTAGGTTTCCTGATTTTTATGGTGTGGATACTCCTACTAAAAAAGAGTTACTTGCTGCAAATAAAACTAATGACGAAATTTGTGAATATATTGGTGCTAAATCATTAGATTTTTTATCCTTAGAAGGTGTTTATAGAGCAATGGGTTTTAACAAAAGAGATAATAATTATCCTCAATTAACAGATCATTATTTTACAGGTGAATATCCTGTTAAACCTATAGATGAATTAGGGGATGATAAGATCACTCAATTATCATTACTAAGCACCGCTTCAAACAATTAAAGTAATCAATACAAAATTTTCAAACAGAAGAGCTAAACATAAAGACTTTAAAATGAACTTTAAATCCTTATATATAAATCAATGATCACTCATAAAGAACATATAATCAAATATTTTGAGTCTGGAATTAAAGATGTTAAAAATTTTAAAATTGGCATTGAACATGAAAAATTTTTATTTGATGAAAAAACAAACAAAAGAGTAGATTACCCTACTATCCTTAAAATGTTTTCACTACTAAGTGAATTTGGCTGGAAGCCAATAATGGAAAAAGAAAATATTATTGGATTACAGAAACAAGGAAAAAGTATTACTCTTGAACCTGGAAATCAAATTGAGTTATCAGGTGATAAACTAAATAATATCCATGAAGCTTGTGCTGAATCTCATGATTATTTATTTGAGTTACAGCAAGTAACAAAAAAATTAAATTTAAAAATTGTTAGTGCTGGTTTTGATCCAATTTCATCCCTTAATGAAGTTCCTAATAATCCAAAACAAAGATATCAAGTAATGACTAGGGATATGCCCAATGGTGGTTCTTTAAGCTTAGATATGATGTATAGAACTTGCGGTACGCAACTTAACTTAGATTACGATTCTGAAAAAGATTTTATTAAGAAGTTTAAAATAATTAACTCTATAGTTCCAATATCTATTGCACTATTTGCAAATTCTTCAATAGTTGAAAAAAAAAATAGTGGTTATAGCTCTTATCGATCTAAAGTTTGGCAAGAAACATCAAGAGGGGGTTTACCTGAAGTTTTTTTTGATAATATGAATTTTGAAAAATATGCAGATTTTTCAATAAACTTTCCTTTATTATTTGTTCAAAACGAAAAAGAATATTTATCAGGAAGCAATTATTCATTTTCAGATTTCATGAATGGAAAAATTAGTGAAATTAACAACCGACTTCCAACTGAAGACGATTTAACCACTCACCTAAGTACAATTTTTACAGAAAATAGACTTAAGAAATATATAGAGTTAAGATCAATGGACACTTGTGGTTGGGATTGTTTGTGTTCTGGACCTGCTTTTAATACTGGAATATTATATGGAAATTTAGATGAGGCTTACGAATTAATTTCTAAGTGGGATAAGAATAAAATAATTAATGCTTATTTAGAGGCACCTAAAAAAGGGTTTAACACTGAGTTGATGGGAAAAGACCTATTACATTGGTCATCCTTGCTCCTTGGGATTTCTAGAAAAGGATTATTAAACAGAGACATTTTGAGTAAATCTAATGATAATGAGGCTAAGTTTTTAAATCACTTAGATAAACTGATTGATAATAAGACAACAAACGCAGATCATATGATAGATAAATTTTCTAAGAATGAAAATTTAAACGATTTATATGACAAATAAGATAGTTGCAATTCAAGGTGATCATCCTTCAAAACTAAAGCCTCTAACGGATACTAGTATATTTCTAGCCATTGAAGCACAAAGGTTAAAATACAAAATTTTTTATTATGAACCTAAAGACCTTTCAATTATTAACGATAAGGTCGTAGCGAATGGATTTTACGTAGAGTTTAATTATTCAAATAAGCGTTATTTTAAAATATTAAACCAACAAAAACTAGAACTTACACAATGTAAGTATATTTTGATACGGCAAGATCCTCCTTTTAATTTAGAATACATTTCAACAACTTACATTTTGGATAAGATAAAAAATAAAGTTAAAATTATTAATAATCCAACCTCTATTAGAAATATCTCTGAAAAATTATACTCAACATCTTTTCAAAAATATATGCCAGATACAATTTTCACAAAAGATATAAATGAAATTAATAAGTTTTTTTCTAAAAATAAAAAAATGATTATAAAACCTATTCATAGTTTTAGTGGAAATGATATTCACTTATTTCAAAATAAAATAAATAAGAAATTGATTATAAATTTTATAAAAAAACATGGACATATTATGTGTCAAAAGTTTTTACCAAAGATTAAGTTTGGAGATAAAAGAGTTTTTATAATTAATGGTAAAGTTTGCGGTGCGATCTCTAGAGTTCCAAAAAAAGGATCCTTTTTAAGCAACATGAGTAAAGGAGCGATACCTATCTCAGCTAAATTAACAAAATTAGAAAATAAAATTTCAAATATAATTGGTAAAGATCTTAAAAAAAATGACATCTATTTTTCTGGTATTGATTTTATCGACCAAAAATTAAATGGAGATATTAATGTAACCTCTCCTACAGGATTAAAATCTTTTTATGATCTTACAAGCATTAATCTTGCAAAAACATTTTGGAAAGGATTAAAAGCTTGAACAAATTATCCGACCAGCAAAAAGGATCTTTACTCGCATTTGTTGCAGTAATGTTTATTACTCCCGATAGTTTATTTATAAGACTTTCTAATGTTGATACTTGGGGGCTTGTTTTTTATCGAGGCCTTATTCCTTTCATCACTGTATTTTTAGGAATGTTATTAATTTATAAATTAAATTTCTTTAAAATGCTTTTTTCAAGTGGCTATCATGGCTTACTTTATATTGGTACTTTCTCTGTAACTAATATTACCTTTGTTGTTTCAATACAAAATACCAATGTTGCAAACACATTAGTTATGATTGCAATGGCTCCTATGTTATCTGCAGTGCTTGGTGCAATATTTTTAAAAGAATTACCTGATAGAAAAACATGGATTACAATATTTGTAACTTTTACTGCTGCTATTTATATATTCTACGATTCAATACAATTAGGTAACTTTTTTGGAGATATATTAGGCCTAATAACTGCTTTAGGTTTGGCAGTTGGAGCAGTTACTATTAGATCCGCAAAGGATAAAAACTTAATCCCAGCAGCTGTTGTTGGAAAATTAATTGTAGCAATGTTTGCACTTCTGTTCATTGAAAGCTTTGCACTAGTTGATAGTGATCTAATTATTGTTCCTTTAATGTGTGTTATGTGTGTTGCTATACCTTTTGTGCTAGTGACTATAGCTCCAAGGTTCATACCTGCAGCTGAAGTAAACCTATTCTTCTTACTAGAGACTATAATTGGTCCTATTTGGGTGTGGTTAATTATTAAAGAACAACCCAGCCTTGAGACTATCCAGGGTGGTGCCGTTATCATCACAGCGATTGCCATTCACTCTTTTATTAAACTAAGAAATTCATAATTTTATCATAATAAAGACTTGATTTACATCTAGATCGCAAATAAGTACGGTCAGTTTTATGAATAAAGTTTTAAAGAACTCTTGGGCATTGTTTTTAGGTATTGGGTTCTTAATGATGGCCTATGGATTTCAAGGGTCCCTATTAGGTGTAAGGGCTGTTCAAGAACAATTTAGTCTAACGGCAACTGGGTTTATGATGTCAGGTTATTTTGTTGGGTACTTTATAGGTGCAATGACAATTTCTAATCTTATTTCCAAAGTAGGTCATATTAGAGTTTTTGCAGCTTTTGCGTCTTTAGCATCTTTGGTTATCTTGGTTCACTCAATATTTATTAATCCTTATGTATGGTTTATTCTAAGAGTTTTAACAGGAATAAGTATGGTTTGTATTTATACTGTTGCTGAAAGTTGGTTGAATGACAGATCAAGCAATAAAAATAGAGGAAGTATTTTATCGATTTATATGGTTATTTTATATGGATCAATGGGTATAGGAATGTTTTTATTGAACTTTAGTAGACCTGAAAATTATCAACCCTTTATATTGGTTTCAATTATTACGTCTCTTGCCCTTATACCTATTCTCTTAACTAAAAAAAAACCACCTACATTTAAAAAAATTCAAGGTATGCCTTTAAAAGAACTTTATGAAACTTCACCATTTGGAATGGTAAGTGCTCTTTTTTATGGAACAATCCAGTCTGCACTATTTACATTGTTAGCAGTATATGCGGCCTCAATGAATTTTACTATTTTTCAAATATCACTTGTGACTTTTCTTTTAGCAATTTCTGGTGCTATCTCTCAATATCCTATTGGAAAACTTTCTGATAAATATGATAGGAGAAAAGTAATAATAATTTCAACATTTGGTGCATCTTTATTTGCTTTACTTGCTATTCTATCATCAGGTCAGATGTACTTACCTGGTGAACTTGCCACAAGTAAAGTATGGTTTTTTATTTTTTTAATTTTATTTTCAATTTGTAGCTTACCAATGTTCTCTTTGATTTGTGCGCACACTAATGACTATATACCAAAAGAAAAATTTGTAGCAGCTGGAGCTGGTATACAATTTACATTTGGCTTGGGTGCTATGAGTGGTCCATTCCTTTGTTCAATATTTATGAATATTGTTGGCTCTAATGGTTTTTTTGTATTTTTACTTTTCTTTCATGCTTTAATAGGTGTGTTTGGTATCTACAGAATGAGGGTTAGAGAAACAGTTGAAAATCCTGATTCTCAGTTCGTTGCTATGCCATCTACTATCACGCCAGCCGGAATCGAATTAAATCCTACTACCGAACATATTGATGAACCTTATTCTGATAAAGTAAAAGAAATACTGGATAGAAAAGGTGTTGAATATAAAAAAAACTGAGATAATTCCACCAATAACTAGTCTTTAAGCATATTGACCTGCCACATATCCAGAAGACCAAGCCCATTGAAAATTATAACCACCTAAATGACCAGTAACATCTACAACTTCTCCGATAAAAAATAATCCAGGGTGTTTATTGGACATCATTGTTTTAGAAGAAATTTCTTCAGTATCAATACCACCCAAAGTTACTTCAGCAGTTCTATAACCTTCGGTTCCTATTGGATTTATCACCCACGCGTTTATAGAATTACTCAAACTAGTTAATACTTTGTTGGATAATTCACATATATTTCCATTAACATTATTTTCATTACAAATTATATGAGCTAACCGTTTAGGGAGAATTTCAGAAACTATAATGCCTATATCTTGTTTAGGACTAGAGATCTTTCTATCATTTAGAAATTTATCTACATCAAGTTTTGGTGATAAATTAACTTTGATATTATCTCCTAATTTCCAATAAGAAGAGATCTGCAATATAGAAGGTCCGCTCAAACCTCTATGAGTAAATAACATTCCTTCCTCAAAAAAAGTTTTTTTAAATGAAACAACTGCTTCAACAGATAATCCAGTAAGTTCCTTACAAATTGCTAGTATTTTTTCACTAAATGTTAAAGGAACTAGTGCAGGTAATGTTTCAATAACTTTTAAACCAAATTTTTGAGCAATATCATAGCCAAATTTACTTGCTCCAATTTTTGGAATAGACAGACCGCCTGTTGCAATAATCAATGACTGACTGAAATATTTATCACTTCCAACAACTATAAAATAGTTATCATCTTGTTTGTCTATATCATCAATAGTTGTATCTTTTTTTAAAACTACTTTTGCCATCTCGCACTCTAAAAGTAGCATATCTATAATTTGTTGAGCACTTTCATCACAAAAGAGCTGTCCTAATTTTTTTTCATGAAATTTAATATTATGTTTCTTTATTAAATCTATGAAATTATTTTGGGTGTATTGTTTTAAAGCTGATATTACAAATTTAGGATTGTTTGAAATAAACTTACTAGGATGAGTATGTATGTTGGTAAAATTACATCGTCCACCACCTGATATTCTAATTTTTTCTCCTATTTTTTTTGCATGATCGACTAAAAGAACTTTTCGTCCCCGTTTGCCAGCTTCTATAGCACTCATCATGCCGGCGGCACCCGCACCTACTACAATAACATCAAATTGTTCTGTCATGGATTAATAATAAAGTTTAATAATGTGGGGGTTTTTTATCAATCATAACCATACCCGCTTCATCACTGCTCTCTAATTCGTTAATTCTTTTTTCAAGATTTGAAACTTGTTTTTTTAAAACTGATACTTCTTTTTGTTGAGAATACATTTCATCACTCATTTGCGATATTTCATTTTGAAGAAAGCTGATCTGTTCTTCTAATTTTTTAACTAAATCTTCCATATAATTGCAACTTAAAAGAGTTTCAAAATAAATCAAATAGTCAATTATGAAAATTTTTGTTAAGGTCAATTCATTATATAATAAAAAATTATGCCTTCATTTGATGTAATCAGTAAAGTTAGTTACCCTGAGTTTGATAACGCTCTTGCAAACTGCCTTAGAGAAATTGGTAATCGATTTGACTTTAAAGGGCTTCATATCTCAATTGAAAGAAAAGATAAGATTATCACCACCTTAGCTCCCGATGAGCTAAAATTAAAACAAGTTAATGAATTATTACAGGTTCATCTTATCCGACGAAAAGTAGATCCAAGAGTATTATCAGTTAAAAATTCAGAAAATGCTGCAGGTTCATCAATTAGACAAGTTAGTGAACTCCAAGAAGGTATTAGCCAAGAAAATGCTAAAAAAATTATTGCTGAAATAAAAAAACTAAAACTTAAAATTCAGATAAAAATTCAAGGTGAAGAGTTACGTGCTGAAGGAAAAAAAAGAGATGATCTTCAAGAAACAATGTCAGCAATAACTGCTATTGATATTGGTCTTCCCGTAGAATTTGTAAACTTTAGAGATTAATCTCATTTTGATGAACAAAGAAAACGCAAGTAAACTCTGGAAAATTATTCAGGAAGCTGGCGATTATTTACTAGGTCAGTTACCAAGCCATCCAAATCATCCTAAAGGAAGAAACCCCTACGCCCATGTTGCTTTATGTGTGAAAGAGAAATTTGAGAACTCTTATAAAGATATACCTGACGAACAATTTGATGAAGTTGTTAAATATATTGAATTTTTAAAACAAAATCCTAGTTAGATTTTTTTAAGGTCTCTAATAATTGATCCACATCACTCTCTTGAGTATTCCAGGCAGCAACTAATCTAACTGCTTGTCCATCAAGCTCATCTTCATTCATTTTGTAGCCTTCATAATTTAAATGCTCAATCATATTTCTTGGAAATTTTGCAAAAACTTCGTTCGCTTCTGTTGGGTATGCTAGTTTAATACTATTATGTTTTGCTAATCCTTCACTTAATTTTTTTCCCATCTTATTTGCATGTCTTGCATTCCTTAACCAGACATCATTTGAAATATATGCATCAAGCTGAGCAGATACAAAACGCATCTTAGATAATAAATGCCCTGCTCTTTTCATTAAAAAAGCAATATTACCAACTAGATCTTTATTAAAAAAAATAATTGCCTCTGCTGCAAGACAACCATTTTTGGTTGCTCCAAATGATAAAACATCAATGCCTGATTTCCAGGTCATCTCAGCAGGAGTACAATTTAATGCAGTTAAAGCGTTTGCAAATCTTGCTCCATCCATGTGCATGTTTAAGTTATGCTTATGTGTAATTTCAGAAATCTTTTTAATCTCATCTAATTGGTATACTTCTCCTGTTTCACAAACTTGAGTAATGCTTACTGAGGCAGGTTGAGTATGATGCACAATGCCCTTACCAGTAATAGACTGATCTAATTCTTCAGGTGTTATTTTTCCATTTATTCCATTTAAAGTAACTAATTTTCCACCCCCTGTATAAAACTCAGGTGCCCCACATTCATCTGTATTAATATGAGAAAGTTTATGACAATAAATATTACCATATGATGGTGTCATTGTTGCTAAAGCTAATGCATTAGCAGCTGTTCCTGATGCTGTTGGAAAAACAATTACCTCTTTTTCAAATAATTCTGAAAACTTTTTTTGTAATTCAGCTGATATTTGGTCATTACCATATGGAGTACTATCACCATCATTAGCTTTCAATACTGCGTCTAATACCTCAGGACACGCACCTGCTACATTGTCAGAGGCAAATTTTATTCGCTCTCTTTTTGTTTTAACTGTTGCCATATTTATTGTTTTGGAAAATAATCTTTTAATTCACCTTCACGGTAAACATCTGCTGTACAACAATGAAGACCTCCACCAAATGCATAAGCATCTCTTAATTCAACAGGGATTACTTCCATTCCTAATTTATCTAATTGTTCTGCCTGATATACTTCACTTTTTTCAACACAAACAGTTTTTGGATCCAATACTAGGACGTTCATTGATAACCAAGTTGAAGAATAACATAATGGTGGTGGCTCATTATGTGCGGGTTGTGCGCTATCAATAATTTCCCATCCATTATTTTCAAATAATTTTCTTTGTTCTTTTGGCAATCTTCTTTGAGGATTATTAATGATTAATCCTTCTTTAATAGGAGTAAAGGTTGCATCGATATGAATTGGATAAGGGTCACCTGGAAAATTAACAGCATGAACTCTATGATCTTTAAAATGTCTTTTAAGCCAATCAATTCCTTTAAGATTAGTAGTAAATCCATGCTGAACTACTAAATCTTTTCCAAACCTTAAAACATCTGCTGCATCAAATAATGGTTCTTCTTCAGTTGTTACAAAAAACTTATCTTCAGTCCACTCTAATCTTTTTTGAATACCAATTTTATCTGATAAATAATCTTTCCTATAATCTGCATCAGTTAATCTTGGTTTTGGCGCAGACTCGTGTCTCATATTAGGGTCATCATTATAATATTTCTGTAATAATGGTCGGTAACAAAGGTACTCGAACCATCTACATCTATAACTCATTGTCGCCTCTAAAATTTCACTACCCACAGTTAACAACACATCTCGTGGTGGCATGCAGCCAAACATTGTTTCCGCTTCCCAGTCTGGTGTGGATGTTTTTTGACTAAAATCTATTGGGTCTGGTCTATCTACCTTGATACCTCTTTTTTCAAGCATGTTTGAAAAATTGTCTAAAAGTTCATTTGCCTTATCAACTGTATCTTTTGTTCTTGGTCCAAACTGACCTCGCATGTCACTGTCCTCTGGAACTTTTGCATCTAATGCAGGTTCTGGTGCTGGAATACAAGTGCCATCAGCTTTGCCAACAATTACATGTTTTAAAGGATCCCATTCATTCCAACTATTAACTACAGTTTTTTCACTCATAATTTATGATTTGATAATATTATGTTCTGGACCAAAGGGAAACTTAGTAATGTTTTCAGCATTATCTTTTCCTATAACCAAGATATCATGCTCTCTATATCCACCAGCTCCTGGTTTACCCTCTGGTATCATGATCATTGGTTCCATAGAAACCACCATGTTTTCCTCTAATACGGTATCTATATCTTCACGTAATTCTAATCCTGCTTCTCTTCCATAGAAATGAGATAAGACACCAAATGAATGACCGTAACCAAATGTTCGATAATGAAGATAACCAAGCTCAGCAAATAGTTCATTCAACTCATGACAAATATCAGAACATTTTACACCTGGTTTAATTAACTCTAGTCCTCTTTTATGAACTTTAACATTTGCTTCCCAAGCTTTTAAGGATGCATCATCAATTTTATCTAAAAAAAGAGTTCTCTCTAAAGCTGTGTAGTACCCTGAGATCATAGGGAAAGTATTTAAAGAAAGAATATCTCCTGATTTTAATTTTCTATTAGTTTTTGGGTTATGAGCACCATCCGTATTAAGTCCCGACTGAAACCAAACCCAGGTATCCATATATTCAGCATCCGGATACGTTTTTGCAATTTCACGTTCCATTCTATCTCTACCGGCTATTGCAATTTCAAGTTCGCTTTCTCCAACTTTAATATTTTTGACAATCTCTTCGCCCCCAATATCGGCAATTCTTGCACCATTTTTAATAATTTCTATTTCTTCGGCAGATTTAATCATTCTAAGTTGCATTAAATCTTTTGAAACATCACTGAAAACTGAAAAAGTAAAAATAGACGTAAGCTTTTCTTTAACATCTAAGGTTACATGATCATTTTCAATACCAATATTCTTAGGAGGTTCGTCTCTTCCAATAATTGAAACAATTGCTTTTAAAAAATTATCTCTTTTCCAATCAGTATAAATAACATTATTACTATGAGATCTACGCCAAGGTTGACTAGCATCAATGTTTGCTGAAATTGTTGAAATTTTATTAGCAGTTACTACACAGCCATAAGGTCTACCAAAAGAACAATAAATAAATCCTGTATAGTAAGCAATGTTGTGCATTGAAGTTAAAATAATCATATCAAGATTATTTTTACTCATTGTGGTTCTTAATTTAGTTAATCGACTTTGATATTCTTGATCTGTAAAAGGTAGTTTAGCCTTTTCACCATTCTTTAGAGTAAAAAAATTTGGTCTTTCCATTTTTGATTAGTTTAGAGCAATAAATCGTCTATTAGTTTTAATTGTAAGACTATAATAAATGATAGACATAAAAAGAAAGAAGCCACCTATTATCGTATTAGTCGATGGGATCTCATTAATTCCTAAAATTGGAATCCATACCCAAAAAATTCCTCCTATAACTTCAGTTAGTGACAATAAAGTAAGTTCTGCAGCAGGGATTGCTTTTGATCCAATAGAATATAAAATTAAACCCATACAAACTAACGTTCCATGTATAGAAAATAGTGCTCCGTTATAACTTGAAGACAAGAAAACCATATCATTAGATAAAATAACTATTGCAGCAACTACAAAGCAAAAAAGACCTGCAAAAGCAACTGTTGTAAATTTTGGAGTTTCTTTTTTCCATCTTAAAGTCACTGAAAAAACAGAAAACCCAATTGAAGAAGTCATTCCAAAAATAAGCCCTAATAAAGAATTTTTTTCAGTATTACCAATGGCTATAATTATTATTCCAACTGTTGCAATAAATATAGCTATCCAAACATTAAGTGAAATTTTTTCTTTTAAAAATAAGAAACCTAATAAAGCTGTAAAAAATGGCATTGCAGCTAAACAGAGTAAAGTAACAGCCGCACTAGTATTTGTTATTGAATAAATAAAGGTAATCATTGCAATACCTAATCCAGTTCCACCAATAACACCCGACATTCCAATCTTTAAATAATTCTTATAAAAATCTTTTCCCTCTTCAAAAAAAAGATAAAGATTTAAAATCAAAAAAATTGTAAGACCCCGTGCAAAAATATATTGCCATGGAACTAAATTGGGTTGATCCATGTATCTTACAACCAAAGGTCCAAAGGACCATATAAGACCTGCTAATAAAACTACTGGAATTGCAATTTTTTCATTTTTTAGCTCAATCATAATTCGATACTTAATGCTTATTAATTGGCACTACAATAAAAATGAGATCTATTTAAAAATATTAATATTTGAACCAATTGGAGAATAGCAATCAATAAGTTCGCTCTTTTTAAAATTTGACTGACCATGTTTAAATAGGCCCCAAATATTAGACTCTACAAAAGATTTTATTCTAAAAGATTCCTGACCTTTGAGTACCTTGATTTCTAAATTTCCATTATGAGTTGTAGTAAGCCTTGCTTTTATAAATCTAGTAAAATTTTTTTTCTTAAAGAAAGAATTTTTTAACTTAGCTTTAAAAGGTTTTTCCTCCTTAACTCCAAGGATATTTAAAATATAGGGATATACAAAAAATCTAAAGCAGGCGGAAGAAGAAATAGGATTACCTGGAAGCCCAAAGAAAGCCTTTTCACTTCCTTTAAATTTAGCAAATAAAATTGGTTTACCCGGTCTAATAGCCACCCCTTTGAAAAAATTTGATAAATTAAATTTTTTTACTACAGAGGGGATAAAATCATGTTTACCTGCTGAAACAGCACCTGAGGTAACTATGATATCTATTTTTGATCTAAGATTTTTATCAATTTGTTTTTTAAAAAAATGTTCATCTTTATCTCTCAAAATTCCACCTTCTATATAATTAAACAAAAAATTATTAGATAAAGATTTTATATAATGACTGTTTGAATTTCTAACCTTCCAATCAGCAATATCTACGTTATTTGAAATTTCATTTCCTGTTGAAAAAAATAAAATATTAAGCTTCTTTTTAACCTTAATGCTTTTAATACCTAATGTTTTAAAGGCTAAGATATGCGATGGCTGAATAATAGTTCCTTTATTAATAACTAATTCCTTTTTTTTATAATCAGATCCTGCATGTCTTATATGTTGATTAGTTTTAATCTTTTCATTTATTACGATAGACTTTTTATTGTTAGTAAACACAATTTTTTCTATGGGAATAATGGTGTCAAAATATTTAGGAATTAGAGCACCCGTCATCACTTCAACAGCTTGAAATTTTTTTACTTTATTTAATTTAGGATTATCACCTGCTGATATTGATTTTAAAATTTTAAATTCTTTAGGATTTTTTTTATTAATCGTAGATGTATCTTTAGAATTAATGGCAAAACCGTCAAATGCAGCATTAGTTCCTGCAGGATAATTCACAGGACAATAAATATCTTGAACATTAATTCTATTTAATGATTTTGATGTGTTTATGACTTCATCTTTAATGTTTATTTTTGATTTTATTAAAATATTTTTTGCTTTTTTGTAATCAATCATTTTTATCAAGATTTAAAATAGTTTGAGCAACATCAAGGTCTTCTTTGGTATTTATATTAAAAAAAGGATCGTAATTTTTTATTTTAATATCAATTGTACTCACACCAACTTTATTAGCCCATTCCTCAACTTTTCGATAATTATTTATTATTAAATCTTCTTCTAATTCTTCCATTAAATCAATTGACCATAAACCAAAAATATTATGTCTTTTTTCATTAGATTTAACAAAATATAAACTGCTTTTACTTTGTTCAATTCTTGCTTTGTATTCTTCAATAATAATTGGATCAAAAAATGGAGTATCAGATGGAAAAGTTGCAATCCATTTGTATGATTTTTTATTTTCTTTTATCCACTTCATGGAACTTAGCACTCCTGCTAAAGGTCCTAGATCATTAAAACAATCTGGAATTATTGTGGTATTTTTTGCTTCTTCTATCTTCAATGGATTACTTGAGACAATCAATATTTCTTCAAATTTATTGCTAATTTTGAACAAAACATGCTCTAGCAATGTTTTGGATCCAAGTTTTACGCAATTTTTATCTTGCCCAAATCTTTTTGATTTTCCACCTGCTAGTACAACAGCTAAAATATTGTTATCATTCATAAATCAAAATATAAAACATTAATCTCTTAATTAAAGAATTATAATGGACCTAAGAATTCTCGAAATTGCATCTAACACAGCAAATCACAAAATAGTTAAAAATCATACCCATCACTCAAAAAATAAAAACCCCTTGTGTGGTGACGAAATGGAAATCAGATTAATTGTGAAAAATGATAAAATTAAGGATATGGGTTACCAGTGCCGTTCATGTGTATATTGTCAGGCATCAGTTAGTATGCTGTCTCAAAAGATTATTGATCAAAATATAAGTGATATTAAGTCTCTTATTATTTCAATTGAAGGTTTGTTTAATGAAACAGATATTAAAATTGAAAAAAAATGGAATGATTTCAAAGAAATTATGAATAAAGATAATATCTCAAGAAAAGAATGTCTTTTATTACCATTTAAAACAATATCGAAGGCATTGAAGTTTTAATCATGATTAACATTACTAAAGAAAAACTTTTAAAAGCATCTATTGCAGGAGTTTTATCAACTATTACTATTGGGTTTCTTACGCTGCTCACATATAAAACTACAATGGGGTTATTTTTAGCGGCCTCTTTTGGTTCTTCAATGGTATTACTATACGGATTTCCTGAAAGCCCATTCGCTCAACCTAAAAATATATTCTTTGGTCATTTCTTAACTGCACTAATAGGAATTTTGTTTATAAACTATGTTGATCTACCAATATTTATAAATATTGCCTTGGCAGTTGGGTTCGGTATTTTTTTTATGATTGTGTTAGATGTTGTTCATCCACCAGCAGGTGGAAACCCTATTATGGTCATCATTGGAGGTGTTTCATTTGAATATTTAATAAATCCTATAATTTTTGGTTGTCTAATAATTTTAATTTTTGGAATAATCTTAAATAAATTTATTTTAAAAAAGAACTACCCCTTAAGTTAATCCAATGAACTCAAAATATAAAATACAAAAATATAAGTCTAATAATTTAAATAATGTAGAAGACTTAATCTCTATTGAAGAACCTTTAGAAATTTCAATTAAATTTAAAACTAAAGAAACTTGGATACAAAATATAATCTCTATAACAATGAGAACGCCAGGTAATGATGAAGACCTAGTTAGAGGTTTTCTTTTCAACGAAAAAATTATTGAAAAAAATGAATATATTGAGAAAATTGAGAGTGTTGGAGATTATGTAGGTGAATATAAACTTCAAAATAAAATTGTTGTCACATTAAACAATTCTGAAAACATAGATATTGATAAGATTAAAAGAAATTTTTTAACAAATTCATCTTGCGGTGTTTGTGGTAAAACCTCTTTAGATTCATTAGAGATTATCAAAAAAGATAAGGTCTTAAAATCTTTACCTAAAATCTCTAAAGAAATAATTATCAAATCTCCTTCTGTGCTAAGGGATAATCAATCAGAGTTTTCTAAGACAGGTGGCATTCATGCTAGTGGCCTATTTACAAGCGATGGTGGAATAGTGTGTATAAAAGAGGATGTTGGTCGACATAATGCTCTTGATAAACTAATTGGTTATTCATTAAATAAGGGATTATTAACTCCCTCTTCACAATTTATAACGTGCTCTGGAAGACTAAATTTTGAGCTAGTTCAAAAGGTTTTAATGACCAATATTGGTATTCTAATTGGAGTTGGTGCGCCAACAAGTCTAGCGATCGATTTAGCTAATAAGTTTGACATTACATTGATAGGTTTTGTAAAAGAAGATAGTTTTAATATTTATAGTAACGAAGACAGAGTGATAATTAAAGGTTAATAAGTGTCAAAAAATATAAGTAATTTATCCGGCAGAATAGGTTTAAAGAATAATCTGTTCGAAAAAATATCTGAACGATCATTAAAATCAAATAATGCTGATGGTATTAAGGAAATTGCAAAAGAATATAACATGGGTGTCTCAACTATTCATGGTGCAGAAAGTTTTTATGAATTTTTAAGACCCTCACATAGAGAAAAAAAAGCTTTTGTTTGCAATGGAAGTGCTTGCATGTGTGCTGGTACTCAAGAGCCGCTTAAAAAAAAATTACAAGAAAAATTAGGTGACGATAAAGTTGGTGAAATGTTTTGCCTTGGTCACTGCTATGAAAATAATGCTTTCCATTATGATGGTGAGAATTATGCCGGAAACGATATTAATAAGATTGATCAAATAATTAAAGGTGAAGACATAGTTCAAGAAAAATTCTTTTCTAAAAGTTATGCCTCAACTAGTTTTTTAATGGATGACAAACTTTCTAATTTAGATCAATTTAAGGAACTTTTAAAAAAATTTATTGCTACTGACAAACAAGAAATAACTAAATCCCTTCTAGACTCTAATTTAACTGGCAGAGGTGGTGCTGGTTTTCCTACTGGTATGAAATGGGATTTTTGTAGAAAAGCTCCTTCTGAAAAAAAATATGTTATATGTAATGCCGATGAAGGTGACTCAGGTGCTTTCTCTGATAGATATTTATTAGAAGATCAACCATTAAAAGTTTTATTTGGAATGGTTATTTGTGGTTATGTTATTGGTAGTGATGAAGGTGTTTTATATATAAGAGGAGAGTACCCAAAATCTATAGAAGCAATTAATGGAGCAATTAATTCTTTAAAAAAAGCAGGCTTACTTGGTGAAAATATTTTAGGAACTAAATTTTCTTTTGATTTAAATATTTGTATTGGTCAAGGTGCTTATATTTGTGGAGAAGAAACAGCATTGATTGCATCAATTGAAGGAAGAAGAGCTGAAGTAGATGTAAGACCTCCCTTCCCTGTCACTGAAGGTCTTTACAAGAAACCAACAGTTGTAAATAATGTTGAAACATTAGCTGCAGCTACGGGTATACTTATTAATGGAGCTGATAAGTTTTCTGCAATTGGAAATAAAAAATCTGCTGGAACCAAATTAGTTTGCTTTGATAGTTTTTTCAATAATCCAGGTGTTTATGAAGTTGAAATGGGAACACCAATGAAAAAAGTTTTAAATGATATTGGTGGTGGTTTTAAAGAGCCCATTAAAGCATTACAAATTGGAGGTCCATTAGGAGGTGTAATTCCTATTACCGAGATTGAAAAATTAAATTTAGATTTTCAAGAATTTACTGCCGCAGGTTTTATGTTAGGACACGCAAGTATAGTAAGTATTCCAAAAGACTTTCCTATGATTGAATATATCCATCATTTATTTGAGTTTTCTGCCGAAGAATCATGTGGAAAATGCTTTCCTGGAAGACTTGGTTCTTACAGAGGTAAGGAAATGTTTGATCAAGCAAAGAATAAAACTGCTAAGATTCCATTAAAATTACTAAATGAGCTGCTTGTAACTATGCAAAAAGGCTGTTTATGTGCTTTGTGTGGAGCAATTCCTACTCCCATCATGAATATATTAAAATATTTTGGTGATGAAATGAAGGATGATATGGTGAAAGATAATTAATGAGCTCAGAAAAAAGAAAAATCGCCTACATAGATGGAAAGCCATATGAAATTGGTCCAAACCATACGTCTGTTTTAAATTTTGTAAAAAGTTATTTAGGTGAAAAAAAAGTTCCAACTCTTTGTGATGATCCAAATTTAGCCCCTTATGGTGCTTGTAGAGTTTGTTCTGTAGAGGTGGCTCTTGTAAAAGATGGTCCAACTAAAGTTGTAGCATCATGCCATACACCAGTTGGTGAAAACCAATACATTTTTACAAATAATGAAAATTTAACGGCTTTAAGAAAAAATATTGTTGAACTAGTTTTAACTGACCACCCAATGGAATGTGGAACTTGTGAAGTAAATAATAATTGTGAACTACAAGATGTTGCAAATGATTTAGGTATATCAGATCATAGATATAACACACCAAAACAACATAAAGATATTCCAAGAGACACCTCTCATGATTACATGAGAATGAATTTAGATAACTGTATTAACTGTGGAAGATGTGTTCGTGCTTGTGACGAAATTCAAGGATCTTTTGTTTTAACAATGAGTGGTAGAGGATTTGAATCTAAAATCACAACTGACAACGATGCATTGTTTGGAGATTCGTCTTGCGTATCTTGTGGTGCTTGTGCACACACATGTCCAACAGATGCTATCTCTGATGTTTACCAATCAAAATCTGTTGCAGTAGATAAAAAAGTTAGAACAACTTGCTCTTACTGTGGTGTTGGATGTAATTTAGAAGCATCAATTAAAGATAATAAAGTTGTTGCAATATCTACGCCTAAAGAATCTGAAGTTAATGCAGGTCACACTTGTATTAAAGGAAGATATGCATTTGGATTTTACGATCATCCAGATAGGTTAAAAACTCCTCTAATTAAAAGAAATGGAAAATTTGAAGAAGCATCATGGGATGAAGCATATGACTTTATTAAAAAAGAATTAAATAGAATTACAAAAGAAAGTGGCCCTGATGCTGTAGCTGGAATTTCTTCTGCAAGATGTACTAATGAAGAAAATTATGTTTTTCAAAAAATGATTAGAGCTGCAATTGGAACTAATAATATTGATTGTTGTGCAAGAATTTGTCACTCACCAACAGCTTGGGGAATGCAACAAACTTTTGGAACTGGTGCTGCAACTAATTCTACAGAAGATATTTATCACGCAGATTTATTTATGGTTATAGGAGCAAATCCTACAAATGCTCACCCTGTTACTGGAGCAAAAATTAAACAACAAGTAATGAAAGGAAAAAAACTAATAGTTTTAGATCCTATTACTACTGAATTAGCAAAACTTGCTGATTATCATATTAAACTTAGACCAGGAACAAATGTGGCTGTTTTAAATATGATGTTACATTTTATATTAAAAGCAAACCTTTATGATAAAGATTTTGTTAGAGATAGAACTGAAGGTTTTGCGAATTTCATTAAAGAAATTGAGAGACAAGATATGGATCATCTAGCGAAAGTCGCTGGTGTTGATAAACAGTTAGTTAAAGAAGCAGCAATTGCTTATGCGACAGCTAAAAACTCTATGGAATTCCACGGTTTAGGAGTTACTGAACAAGAACAAGGATCTAAGACGGTGATGTTAATTGCTGATCTTGCAATGATTACTGGAAATATTGGTAGAAAAGGTGTTGGAGTTAACCCATTAAGAGGACAAAATAATGTCCAAGGTGCAGCTGATATGGGTTGTCAACCTCATCAAGGTGCAGGTTATTTTGAAGTAGCTGATGAAAAAGTTCAAAATTTCTACACTGAAAAATATGGAGTAGTACACCCAACAAAACAAGGACTAAAAATTCCAGAAATGTTTGATGGGGCAATTAATAAAGATGTGAAAGCTGTCTGGATTATTGGAGAAGATATAGTTCAAACAGATCCTAATAGTGCACATGTTGTAGATGCCATGAATTCACTTGAACTATTAGTTGTACAAGAAATTTTCATGAGTGAGACAGCAAAACTTGCAACAGTAGTATTGCCTGGAACAACTTTCCTAGAGAAAAATGGAACTTTTACTAATACAGAAAGAAGAATTCAAAGAGTAAATGCAGCGGTACCTCCTCTGCCTGGTACAAAGACAGATGGAAATATTGTAACCGATATGATGCAAAAACTAGGTTTTGATCAGCCAACTTATGATGCTGATCAAGTTCTTGCAGAAATTGCAGATGTGGTTCCTTTTTTTAAAGGTGTAACAAGAGAAAGACTTGGTAAGATGGGATTACAATGGCCTGTTCAAGAAGATGGGACAGATACTCAAATTTTACACCAAGAAACTTTTAAAATTGGAAAAGGACAACTTAAAAACTTCGATTGGAAGGAGTCTAATGAGATAGCCACGAATAAGAAAGATTATCCATTAATTTTAACAACTAGTAGAGTTCTTCAGCATTATAACGCTGCTACTATGACAAGACGTACTAAAAATATTAATATAGTTTCTGAAGATTTATTATTAGTTCACCCTAATGATGCTAAAAAAAGAGAATTAAATACTGGTGATATTGGCAGACTTTATTCTGGCAGAGGTGAAGTGGCTTTAAAAGTTGAGGTTACTGATAAAGTTAAAGAAGGAATTGTATTTACAACATTCCACTTCCCAGAACATATGGTTAACATGGTAACTGGTCATGGAAAAGACGAAGAGACAATGTGTGCAGAGTACAAAGTTTCTTCTGTAGAAATACAAAAAATATCCAATCAATTTAAAACTGTTGTTGAACCTAAAGAAAATCAAGCAGAGCTTTCTTAATAATCGTATTTTATAGGAGCTTTAGAAAATTATAAAGTTTATAATTTTAAAATGACTAATTCAAATATAGATATTGATAAAGCAGGTTGGTCATTTGATAACACATATGCAAAATTACCTGAGGATTTTTTAATTAAACAAGCTCCTATTCCAGTAAAATCTCCAGAACTTATAATTTTAAATAAAAATTTATCTAAAGATTTAAGTTTAGATTTTACAAATATTAAAGAAGAGAATTTATCTCAATTATTTTCTGGAAATTTATTGCCGACAGGTTCAAATTCAATTGCACAGGCATATGCAGGTCACCAATTTGGTCATTTTACAATGTTAGGTGACGGACGGGCTATTCTTATGGGAGAACATTTATCAAAAAACGGTGATAGATATGATATTCAATTTAAAGGTTCTGGAAAAACACCTTATTCAAGAAGTGGTGATGGTAGAGCAGCGCTTGGACCGATGCTAAGAGAATATATCATTAGTGAGGCAATGCATGAGCTGGGTGTGCCAACAACCAGAAGTTTAGCTGTTGTTAAAACTGGGGAAAATGTAATTAGAGAAACACTTTTACCAGGTGCTATATTAACTAGAATTGCTGCTAGTCATATCCGTGTAGGAACTTTTCAATACATTGCAGCCACTCAAAAGGAACAAAATTTAAAAGTTCTATTTAATTACGTAATCAATCGACACTATCCCAATATAAAGAATTCTAAAAACCAAGCTTTAGATTTGTTGAAAACAATAATGGATGTTCAAATTAATTTAGTTATTAATTGGATGCGTATTGGTTTTATTCATGGAGTGATGAACACTGATAATGTATCGATTTGTGGTGAAACAATTGATTATGGCCCTTGTGCTTTTATGGATGCTTATAATCCAGATACAGTCTTTAGTTCGATTGATCAACAAGCAAGATATTCATTCTCAAATCAACCAAAGATTATTAAATGGAACTTAGCAAGGTTTGTTGAGTGCATCATAACACTCATAGATAGCAACAAAGATAAAGCTATAGAAATTGCAACTGAAGTGATTAATTCATTTGAAAAAATTTATGAAGAAAAATGGCTGAATATGATGCGAGACAAATTAGGTTTATCTGGTGAAGGTATAAATGATCAAATTTTAATTATGGAGCTTCTAACATGGATGCATAAAAATAAGGCTGATTACACTAATACTTTTTGTTTTTTAATGAATGAAAAGTTTTCTAATAATGAAATTTATAATGATGAAAACTTTCTTATTTGGAAAGAAAAATGGAAGAGCCGCTTAAAATTAAATAATAATAATCAGGAAAAGTATTTAAAACTAATGCATTCGGTAAACCCAATAATTATTCCAAGAAATCATAAAGTTGAAGAAGCTTTAGCTGCTGCAAACAATGGTAATTTAGAAGTTATGAATAAATTATTAGCCGTTTTAAAAAAACCATACAAAAGTCAAAATAGTATTATTGATTTTCAGTCTCCTGCACCGTCTAGTGATAAACCTTATCAAACATTTTGTGGAACTTGATCTTTAGATTTATTTAAAAGCGATAATATTTAAACTGATTGGAAAACCATAAGGTTTATAATTACTTGTATCTTCAAATATATTGAAATTTATTACTTTTTCAATTTTTGTAAATTTAGCCTTTTCGAGAGCAGACTTTAAAAAACCAAAATTCCAACCAAAATAATGAAAATCATGATCATCGGTTTGACCTCCAAAGATCATTCTTAATACATGCATTTTTATTTCACCTTCAGTTTTTTCAATTTTAGTTGCATAATCTTTTAGTGGCATTAAAAAAAATTTAAATAAAACGTCTATGTCTGGAACTGACACATAAAACTTTCCACCTGTTTTTAAAACTCTATTTATTCCGCTTAAAGTACTTATAATTTTTTTTTGTGGAACATGCTCAAAAACATGGCTAGCATAAATTTCATCAATTGACTCTTTTTCAAATTGACTTAAATCAGAAATATCACCAATAAAATCTACACCTTCTTTATTTTGAATATTTAATATTTTCCATCCATTTTTTTTAATTTTACCACCAATATGAAGTTTCATAAAAAACTATACCATTTTTTATAAAAATTTATAATACATACGGTTCTGGTCTTGCATTATTATCAAGAACTCTTTCAACAGAAAAATCACTTATATCAATTGTTTGATAAGATCCTGTGGAAATTAATTCAGTTAATGCTCTTCCTATTCCAGGGGCTTGCATTAATCCTCTACCGGTAAAACCTGAAGCCATATATACATTTTCGTATTTAGGGTGTTTACCAACTACGGCATTGTTGTCTAATTTATTACAATCATAATAACCAGCCCATCCACCAGTTAATTTTAATTCTTCAAAAGCAGGAATTCTTTGTGCTAATGCAGGCCATACTAATTCTTCAAAATCATTCCAAGCTGGTTCTAGATCAGTAGCATCAAATACTGAATTAGGTGAACCTGCTAAATACTCTCCACCCTCAGGTCTCCAGTAAACGCCCGTTGTTAAATCTCCTGTTAATGGCATTTCTTTAATATATTTAGGACATTTAACTCTAAAAACTGTGTGTTTTTGGGGAACTACCGGAATATCTTTTAATAATTCTTTAGTCCAACATCCTGCTGCCGATATAATTGTTTTAGCTTTGATATCAGAAATATTTTTTACTTCGCCTTTAATAAATTCAGCACCTAATTCAATTGCCTTACTTTTTAAGGCGCTATGAAACATGAAAGGATCAATCCATCCCTCACTTTGGTTGTCAGTATAAGTTGCTGTTTCAATACCTTCACTATTTATATAAGGAAATATTTTTGATAGTTCAGAACCTTTGATATTTTTAGTTCCAGCTTCACAAGCTTCATGATTTTTTAAGGCTTCATATTGTTCCTCAGCATGCTCTGGACCAAACATTAACAAGTATCCATTTGTAACCATGCTTGCTGTAGGGTTTGGATTTTTTTCAGTTTTAAGTAATTCTGGTATTTGAAAAATAAATTCTCTAGCAAACTTTCCAAGTAATATGTTTTCTTTTTGAAAAAACTGTCTTCTAAATCCACCAAGGGACAATGGAAATGAAGCTGTTTTATAAGTTGGGTCTCTTTCTATAACTTTTACTTTTCTACCTTCTTTAGATAAAAAATAAGCTGTAGCAGTTCCAATTATTCCACCACCTACTATTACAACATCATCCATAATTTATTTTAATTTAATATGATTAAACTTATATTAAGAAGTAAAGCAAAGACACACCAAAGTAAATAAGGAATCATTAAATAATAACTATACAAGTTGACACGCTTAAATCTAATTATGAGAATAATTATCAATAAGATTAAAATTACTAATACAATCATAGCTAAAACTATTTTATGAAAAACAAAAAAAACTATACTCCAAGTTGTATTAAAAATTAAATGAATGAAATAAAGGTAAATAGTGTTCATGTCTCTATTTTTACTATGCCAAAATTTCCAGATAGCAATTGTCATAAAAAAATAGAGTGTTGTCCAAACTGGTGCAAAAATCCAATCTGGTGGATTAAATGAAGGTTTGATGATTAAAGAATACCAAGGCTCTTTAAAACCTACAGTAGCTAAACCTCCTATTGCAGATGCAGAAAAAGTTACAAGAGCAAACAATAAAAAAGATAAGAATTTGTTTTTTAACATATTTCTATTATACAATAGAATATGGAAGATAAAAAAGTTATTTGGATAACAGGTGCAAGTAGTGGAATTGGTAAGGCTCTTGCAATCAAATTTGCAGAAAATGGGTGGATGGTTGCTGCATCTGCAAGACGTGAAAATTTATTAAATGAACTTAAAAAAATTAATCAAAATATATTTCCTTTTCCTTTGGATGTTACTGAAGTAGATGCATGTAAATTAGTCGCAAAAGACATAATCAAACAATTTAATAATATTGATATCTGTGTGTTCGGTACTGGCATGCATGATCCAAAATCAGAGAAAAAATTTAATTTAGACAAGATAAGAGAAATAATGGAAGTTAATTATTTTGGAACCATGAATTCAATTAATTCAATCTATGATTATTTTTCTGAGAAAAAAAATGGCCAAATATCTATAATTTCTTCAGTTGCGGGCTATAGAGGATTACCTGCAGCTGGTGCATATTGTGCTTCAAAATCAGCACTTACCAGCTTTGCTGAAAGCTTAAACTTTGATATGAGAATGAAGAATGTGCGTGTTTCGTTAATCAGCCCCGGTTTCATAAAAACGCCTATGACTGATCAAAATAATTTTCCAATGCCCATGATCAAAACTCCAGAATTTGCTGCAGATGAAATTTATAAAGGATTAGTAATCAAAAAAGGTTTTGAAATACATTTCCCCAAAGCCTTTACCTATTTTTTAAAATTCCTTCAAATGCTACCTAGTAGTTTATATTTTAAACTAGTTGCTAGAGGTATGAAGAAGATTGATTATTAATTTTTTTTAAAGAAAACTGTCAATTCACCAACTTTAAATCCAAACTTTGTAAGTGTAGCTCGATTAATTGCAACATCTTCATCCTGTTTAAAAATCCAATCATCAAAAGAAACTTTAATATTCTTTCCTTTAAATGGGACCATTAAATCGTACTCAAATTTAAAAGCTGATCCATATTGATAACCTTTAGCTGTACCCACGACATCGGGTGCCGTTCCTTCGTAATAATTTTGATCAATCTTTTTGATTTTCCATATACGATTTTGTTTTTCTCCGTCTGTCCAATAAAAATCTTCTTTAAGAGTTAAAATATCTCCCTCAAAACTACCTGTCATATCAGCTTTAAACTGTCTAGTAACTTTACCACTACGGTCTTGTAGTAGACCCCATGCTTTAACCGGACCATTAAAATATTGCTCTATAGTCATAGTTGGTTCAGTGTTTTTAAAATCTGTCGGTTTCATAGAGTTATTGTTTATACAACTTGCTGTAAAGAATAAAGCAAATATTAATACTGTTAATCTAATTATCTTTAAGTTTATCATGTAGCTCCTATAGTTATTTATTTTGTAGTGAAAATTGAATTAAGTCTATGTTTTTTGATTTAAAACCAGCTTCACAATATGAAAGGTAAAATTCCCACATTTTTTTAAATTTTACATCAAAGCCTTGTTTTTTAATTAAGTCCCATTTTTTATTAAATATTTCTCTCCAAATAATCAAAGTCTCGGAGTAATGATTTGCATATGAATTATACTCACCAAATTTTAATCCATTTTTATCAACATAATTTTGTAATTCACTTTTTGAGGGTAAAAAACCACCTGGGAAAATATATTGTTGTATAAAATCTTTTTTATTTTTATATCTATTAAATAAACTATCATCGATAGTTATGGCTTGAATGCCCACGGTACCCGAGGGTGTTAAATTATTTTTAATTGTATTAAAATAACTATCTAAATAGTTTTGACCTACAGCCTCAATCATTTCTATTGATGCAATATGATCATATTTATCCTTTAAATCTCTATAATCTTTAATTTGAATATTTACTTTTTCATTAAGTCCACATCGATGAATTCTCTCTTTAGCAAATTCATATTGTTTTTTGGAAATAGTAATACAATCTAATTTAACATCATAATTAGTACCTAAATACTCAGCAAAACCACCCCAACCACAACCAATTTCTAAAATTTTATTACCACTTGAGGGTCTTATAAGATCAATTAGTTTTTGATATTTATTGTTCTGAGCTTCAAAAAGTTCTTGTTTGGGGCTTTCAAATATAGCACTGGAATAGGTTAAAGTTTTATCAAGCCATAATGAAAAAAAGTCATTTCCTAAATCATAATGTTTGGCAATATTTTCTTTACTTCTATTTTTAGTATTTTTTATAATTTTATTTTTAATAAAATTAATAAAAGGCAAATCGAAGATTCCAGAAAATTTATAAATGGTTTTTATATTCTTTGCTGTTAACTCAATCAAATCAGAAAGATTATTTGTTATAAAAAGATCTTTCATATAAGACTCTCCCAAACCAATACTTCCACTTTTAATCAAATTATAATTTAGGCTTTCATCTTTAATTTCTAAAAAAACTTTTAAATTTTCATCAGGGTTGCCAAACTTTAAAACTTCACCATTTACTTTTTTAATTTCAAGAAAACCATGTTTAATATTTTTTAATGCACTAAACACAATCAAATCTGAAATTTTGTAAATTAACATTAGTTTTCGATAGTAATATTATTCTTAATATTTAATTTTTTTTTTATAAATTTAATTCTTTTTGTCCATAATTTAAATGCCTCATAATGTATCGCTATAATGATTTTGAATGTCATTAATGGATGTTTTAAATAAGATTTAAGTAGGTTTCTATTGGTCAATTCACTTTTAATACCATCTTGTGAAGCGTATAATACTTTGCCAACTGGATCATTCAGATCAATTATTACAGATATTTTATTACCAGGTTTCAATAGTCTAAAAAAATAAATACAATTCATTTCTATAAATGGAGATACATGAAATTTCTTCTTACACATATGTTGAATCAGATTTTGGTCTTTTTTAGTTTTAAAAACATAAACATGTTGTTCGCCAAATGTGTTTTTTACTTCATATAAAATAGATATTAGATCAAAATTTTTGTCGTAGACATAAAAAACACTTAATGGATTAAATACATATCCAAATATTCTTGGGTAACATAAAAGTTTAATATGAACATCGTTAGTTTCAATATTATTTTTTCTAAGATTATCTAAAACCCATTCCTTAAGAGAGCTCCCATCTCTTGCTCCATGGTCTTTATCAAAGAAACTAATAATATTTAGTTTATTGTATGAAAATATCTTTAAAGTTTTGTGTAGTAAATCTATTTCCGATAAATCTATAAGAAGCGAAAATACATTGTAATTAAAACTATGAATTTTGGGCTTAAATCTTTTATGAATTACATTTCCTGTATAAATATAAGAATTTTTAATCATTAAGTGTTTTTAGCATATCAATAGAGGACTTTATTCCATCCTCGTGAAAACCATAACCAAAATAACTACCACAAAATAAAATATGTTTTTTATTTTGAATTTTATGCAGGTTACTTTGATTGGTTAATGCTTCTGTATCGTAATAAGGGTGAGTAAATGCTACTTTTTTAAATATCTTATCATTTGGAATTTCTTTAAATGGATTAATTGTTAAAAAAATATTTCTATCTATCTTTAAATTTTGTAACTGATTTATCCAATATGTTACAGCTGTCTTTTCATTATTATTTGAGTCCATTGAAGAATTCCAAGCACACCATGCTTTTTTATTTTTAGGCATAACACTTTCATCAAAATGTATTACTGCAGTGTTTGCTCTATATTTAAATTTTCTTAATATTGACTTCTCGTCTAGTGTTGGATTATCAATTATCTTTAATGCTTCGTCTGCATGAGTTGCTATTACAACTTTATCATATTCAAAGAACTCATTTTCCTCCCCATAAAAAATTTTAGCACCTAAATCATTTCTAGTGATTTTATTTATATTGTAATTCTTAAAATGTTCTCCACTAACTTGGCCTATTATCTTATCGACATAAGTTTTGCTTCGATTTGTAACCGTAAACCATTGAGGTCTATCTTTAATTTTAAACAGTCCATGATTCTTGAAAAAGCTTAGAAAAAAAGATAATGGCATTTGTTTCGCTTCATATGGAGGCATCGACCATATAGCAGATACCATTGGTATAATATGATAATTAATAAAATATTCTGAAATTTTTATTTCTGTTAAATACTCCCCTAATGTTATCGAACTAATTTTTTTAATTTCTATTTTTTCACAGTTTTTATAAAAGCTTAAAATTTCAAAAAACATTTTTAAGAATTTTGGATTAAATAAATTTTTTTTATTAGAAAAAATTCCACCTAATCCTTTTCCACAATATTCTAATCCACTATTTTCTACAGTAACAGAAAATGACATATCACTTTTTTCAATCTCTATTTTATTTTCTAAAAAAAAATTAATTAAATTTGGATATGTTTGCTTATTAAAAACCATAAATCCAATATCTATTGGAATTTCTTTGTTAGGGTTGTAAGCAACCTTTATTGTATTTGCGTGACCCCCAAATTGATTTTCTTTTTCAAATAAATCAACTTTATGTTTTTTAGATAGGTAATAAGCAGCACTTAATCCTGATATACCAGCACCTACTACAGCAATTTTCATCTTAGTAAATATCTAAGCAGCTGTGTCTTCGTACTCTTCCATAGATGGACATGTGCAAAACAAGTTTTTATCTCCATAAACATTATCTACTCTACCAACTGGAGGCCAATATTTATTTGTTCTTAAAAACTCTGAAGGATAAGCGGCCTCTTCTCTTTCATACTTATGATCCCACTTATTGGATGTTAATTCAACGTGAGTATGTGGCGCATTCTTCAATGGGTTGTCAGTCTTGTCATATTCACCCGACTGAATTTTATCTATTTCTTGTTTTATTTTTATAAGAGTAGAACAAAATTTATCAATTTCACTCAAACTTTCACTTTCTGTAGGTTCAATCATCATTGTACCAGCAACAGGCCAAGACATTGTTGGAGCATGGTAGCCAAAATCAATCAATCGCTTTGCAATATCTTCTTCAGTGATCCCTGTTTCACTTTTTATCGTTCTAATATCAATGATACATTCATGAGCTACATTGCCACTTTTACCCTTATATAAAATTGGAAAAGAGTCTTTTAATTTGTGGGCAATATAATTTGCATTTAGTATTGCAACTTGTGATGCTTTTCTTAAGCCTTCAGAACCCATCATCTTTATATACATCCATGAAATCGATAAGATACTTGAGCTACCCCAAGGAGCTGCAGATACCGCTCCCATTCCAGTCACTGGACCACAATCTTTTATCACAGAATGTTTTGGCAAAAATATTTCTAAATGTTTTTTACAGGCTATTGGTCCCATACCAGGTCCACCACCACCATGAGGTATACAAAATGTTTTATGCAAATTTATATGACAAACATCTGGTCCAAAATTTCCTGGTTTTGCAATACCTACTAATGCATTTAAGTTAGCTCCATCCATGTAAACTTGTCCACCATGATTATGAATTAACTCACATATGTCAGTTATTTTTTCTTCAAATACACCATGTGTTGATGGATAAGTGACCATAAGGGCAGCTAAATTTTCTGAATGTTCTTCAGCTTTATTTTTTAAATCTTCATAGTCTACGTTTCCATATTGATCACATTTAACAACAACTACTTTCATACCAACCATTTGAGCACTAGCCGGGTTTGTGCCATGCGCTGAACTTGGAATTAAACAAACATTACGATTCGTTTCACCATTTTTTTCATGAAATTTACGTATTACCATTAGACCAGCAAACTCTCCTTGAGCACCAGCATTTGGTTGCAATGAAACTCCAGAAAATCCAGTAATTGATCTCAACCAGTTTTTCAAATCTGTAAATAATTCTCTATAACCATCCATTTGCTCTACAGGAGAAAAAGGATGTGGCTGTGAAAATTCTTTCCAGGTAACTGGTATCATTTCTGCAACTGCATTAAGTTTCATAGTGCACGAGCCTAAGGCAATCATAGATTTATTTAAAGCAATGTCAGAGTCTTCTAATTTTTTTAAATATCTAAGCATTTCTGTTTCCGAATGATAACTATTAAAAACTGGATGATCTAAATAAGTTGAAGTTCTTAATAGGTTTTTTGGAATATTAGATAAACTTTCATTCATATTTTCTTTAATTGTTTCTGAACAATTAAAGATTTTTAGTAACTGATTTGCTCTATAAAGATTTTTTCTCTCATCAAAAGATACTGCTAACATTTCAGAACTCACTTTTCTGATGTTCACTCCTTGATCTAAAGCATTTTTGTATATCTTCTCTGTTTTATCTAGAGTTTTTATTGTAACCGTATCAAAAAATTCATTTGAATAAAGTTCATAACCAGATTGCTTTAGTTTATCTGCAAAATTTTTAGTTAATTGAGAGACACTTTCTGCAATTTTTTTAATTCCTTGTGGACCATGATAGACCGCATATGCTGCAGAAACTATTGCCAATAATGCTTGTGCAGTACAAATATTACTTGTAGCTTTGTCTCTTCTTATATGTTGCTCTCTTGTTTGAAGGGCAAGTCTATATGCTTTTTTCCCATGTCTATCTACTGACACACCTACTATTCTGCCTGGCATTGATCTTTTATATTCATCTTTTGTAGCAAAAAATGCTGCATGGGGACCACCATAACCCATTGGAATTCCGAAACGTTGAGAGCTACCGACAGCAATATCGGCACCTAACTCAGCAGGTGTTTTTAGTTTAGCGAGTGCTAGCAAATCACATGCTAAAACTGCTTTTCCATTAAATTTATGTATTTTACTAATAGCCTCACTTGGGTCTTTAATATCTCCAAGAGTTCCTGGATATTGAATGATACCACATATAATATTTTCTTTAATATCTTTATCTTCGTCACCAACTATTATTTCTAGGCCTAAAGGTTCAGCTCTTGTTTTAATCACATCAATTGTTTGAGGATGACAATTTTTTGAAACAAAAACTTTTTTAGACTCAGACTTAGATATTCTATAACTCAATCCCATAGCTTCCGCTGCAGCTGTTCCTTCATCTAAAAGAGAGGCATTAGCGATATCCATTCCAGTAAAGTCAATTATCATTTGTTGAAAATTTAATAACATTTCCAATCTGCCTTGTGCTACTTCTGGCTGATAAGGGGTATAAGAAGTATACCATCCTGGATTTTCTAAAATATTTCTAAGTATTACATAGGGAGTATAAGTTCCATAATAACCCATTCCTATAAAGCTAGAATAAATCTTATTTTTTTTAGAAATATCTTTTAATTTTCTAAGTGCTTTATATTCAGAATTTGGATCACCAATATCCAAATCATCTTTAAGAAGAATTTTTTCTGGTACAGTATCTTTTATTAAATCATCAAGATTTTGGTATCCCAACTCTTTAAGCATAACATTTTGTTCATCAATAGATGGACCTATATGTCTTTGTATAAAATCTTTTTGAGCATTCTTTAACATTTAACTACCACTTTCTTTTGAAAATTTTTCGTATTCTTCTTTATTCATTAATGAATCCATTTCAGACTTATCAGTAATTTTTAATTTAAAAAACCATGCTTCATTTTCTGGATCAGAATTAACTTTTGCAGGATCGTCAACAATGGCTTGGTTATTTTCGATAATTTCTCCAGATACAGGAGTATAAATATCACTTGCAGCCTTTGTAGATTCTACAACTCCAGCATTGCCATCTTTAACTACAGAAGATCCTATTTCTGGTAACTCTACGAAAACAATATCTCCTAGCATTTCGGTTGCATGTTGTGTAATTCCTACAACAGCAGTGTCTCCATCTAACTTTATCCACTCGTGTTCTTTAGAATATTTTACTTCACTCATTTACTAGCTCCTTTCACATAACTTTTTTTATAAAATGGCAAATTACTTATAATTGCCGGATATTTTTTTCCTCTCACTTCTAAAAAAACCTTAGTATCAATTTTAGAAAATGAATTTTCTACATAACCCATTGCAACTGGGGCCTGAACGCTGGGTCCAAAAGTTCCACTTGTAATTTCCCCAATATTTTTATCATCCTCACTAAATATTGAAGTTTTTTCACGGGCTATAATTCTTCCTTCTGGCTTAATACCTACGCGGATTTTGTTTACTCCTTTCTCGATTTGAGATTTAATTTTTTCACATCCAATAAACCCACCCTCAAGAATTCTATTTTTTGATATCGCCCATTTTAAATTTGCTTCTACTGGGCTTTTATTAATATCCATGTCATGACCATACAAACAAAGTCCCGCCTCTAGTCTCAAGGTATCTCTGGCACCTAATCCAATTAAATTAGCCCCTTCATCTATGAGTTTTTGCACAAACGCTTCTGCGTTCTCATTTTTGATAGATATCTCAAATCCATCTTCACCGGTATAACCTGATCTTGTGATATAAATATCCTCTTTAAGATAATTAAACGTATCACCATTCATAAATTTTAGATCTGATACTCCATTGATTATCTTTTCTAGTATTTGGACTGCTTTAGGGCCTTGAATTGCTATAAGCGATAGCTCTTCACTTAAAATCATTTCATACTTATCTTCTAACAATTTAGTTAAAAGTTTAAAATCTGTACTCTTACAAGCAGCATTTAATACAATGTTAAAACCACCTTCAACTTTTGTGATAATTAAATCATCATAAATTCCTGCTTCATCATTCATTAAAAAACTATATTTGGATTGATTTAATTTAGCCTTACTCAATTCAGCTGGAAAAATTTTTTCAAGATCTTTTGCCAACTTATCATCTCCTTTAATGAATAACTGACCCATATGGGACACATCAAAAATACCTGCATTTTCTCTTGTACTTTTGTGTTCCTCAATAATTCCTTTAGAATATTGAATTGGCATTTGATACCCAGCAAATGGAACAAACTTAGCTCCATGCTTTTGATGTAAACTGTAAAGTGCGGTTTTTAAAATATCCATATTAACTTACTGTACCCATCTGTATGTTTGCCTGAGAGTTTTATTCCGTCGGCGAGAACTTAATCTCTTTCCAGAGTTAATATGTTACGGTCCTTTTGCCTGAGAGATTCCTGGGTGGTTGCTCCTTCGGCGCTACGATTGTTTGTAGTCTCTCCCGTATATAAGAATAATCTACCAGATATGTAACAGAGTCAATTAATAATTTTTTCTTTTTTATTTGAAAAAAGTAGTGAGTAAAATTGCAATAATACTGCAAAAAGAATTACTCCTCCTCCGATTAAAGTAAATAAAGAAGGTCGTTCAGCTGCAAATAAAAAGGCCCACATTGGCCCCAACACAGATTCGGATAACATGATTATACCAACCATTGCAGATGGTGTACTACGTGCACCCATAGTTATAAATATAAAACCAAATCCTACTTGAAAAAAACCTGCTGTAAAACCTAAAAATATATCATGTGAAGAAATCATAAGCTTCTCAGATAATAAAAATCCAATAAAGCATGAACTCACACCAGCTATAAATTGAGCTGGCACCATGTCAACTGTAGGAAATTTTCTAACAATTATAATTAAGACTGCAAATGTAATTGGCATGCTAAAAGCCGCTAAGTTTCCAGACATCTCTCCTGGTGATAAAGAATTACCTACCATTAATAGGACACCCGTAATTGCTAAAATAATTGAAGCTAAAGTAATAGATGAAATTGTTTCTTTTAAAAATAAATAACCAAATATTGCTAAAAAGAGTATTTGCGTCGAAATAATAAAATTAGTATTGGCAACAGTTGTATTATACATCGCAAAGACGTACCCACAAAAACCAAATGATAAAATAACTCCGCCAATAAGTCCTGGTAAACCTGAATCGTAAAACGCTTTAAATAATTTTTTTTTATAAGTAATTATTAAAAAAAGTAAGACTGTAAGCGAAAAAAATAAAGATCTCCAAAATAATATTTGCCATAATGTTGATCCTTCAAATGATTTAACAATTAAGCCTCCAAAGCTTAAGCAGCAAGCTCCCATAAAAACTAATATAGGACCTGGAATTTTATTAATTACATTCATTTAAATATTTATTTGTATCTTCTGTATATGCTTTAAATATATTCTGAGCTTCTTCAAGACTTACTTCCTTAAAATTTATAATAGTGCCTGGTGTCAATTGACCTACTCGATCTAAGTCTGCTGAAATAACAACACCTATTTTGGGATATCCACCTATAGTTCCGTGATCAGACAACATAACAATAGGGTTTCCATCAGCAGGTACTTGTATTACTCCTTTTACAAGACCTTCAGATTTTATATTAGAGCCAACAATGTTTTCTAACTTGGGACCACTTAGTCTAATACCCATTCTATCTGCTAATTTAGTAACTGAAAATTCTTTGTTAAAAAAATTATTTTGAGCCTCTGTTGAAAAATAATCAAAATTAGTACCCTTAATAACTCTAATTATATTATCTGGAACTTCTTTATAATTAATTTCTGTTTCTTCAATTTTTTTAAAATCTGAATTTTTTATAAAAATTTTATCTTTTATAGAATATTTTTTTCCATTATTTGGACCAACATTTGCCTTGGTATTTATAGAATAACTATTCCATGTTTTGTTCAATTCTAAACCCCCACTAATTGATAAATATCCATAAGCAGTATTTTTTGTTGATATTAAATCAATTTGATCTTCGTCTTCTAAAATATAGTTTTTATAACAAACACCATTTTCAATGTTTGAATTTTTTCTAATTATCTTGAAAAGCACATCCCCAGTAACACTAAGATTAATTTTCCCATTTTTTAATTTTAGAAGTGGACCCTGATAAGCAAATTCAATAACAGCTTCATCTAAATTATTACCAACTAACTTATTGCTTAGTTTATAATTTCTTTGATCAATTGCCCCACTTACAGTAATACCCACATAATACATGTGATTTCTTCCTCTATCCTGAATGGTTGTGTTAACTCCTGATCTTATAATTTCAAAATATGAATTACTCATTCCAGTCTAGATACTCCTCCTTAGAAATTTGATAAAAGATCACTTTGTTACCTGGTTTAATTAAGGTTGGATCTAATAAATTTGATTTATCAAAAACCTTTTTTGGTGTGTTGCCGATAATATTCCAGCCACCAGGGCTTTCAAAAGTGTAAATATTTGTAAATTGTTCGGTTATGGCCACAGAGCCTTTTGGAACTTTTACTCTTGGCGTTTCCAATCTATCGCATCTGATACCTTTATTAATATCTCCTAGAAAAGGCATGCCAGCAATAAATCCTGTCATGTAGCAAAAATATTCCTTACCAAAATATAGTTCTAATATTTTATCTTTATCTATATTCAATTTTTTAGTTAGCCTCAAAAAATCTAGTCCATACTCATCATCACAACAAACTGGTATTCTAATTTTTTGATTATTATCTTTAATATCTCTACTAATAGTTAAACCTTCTATAAAATTTTTGATTTTTTTATAGTTGGTTATAGATAAATCAAAATTAATGATTAATTTATTATAAGAAGGTGTTAAATTAATTATTCCTTCAATTTTTTTATCTTTTATTAATTTTGATATATGGTGAAAATAATCTATGACATTTGCATTTATTTTTTCATTAACCTCTGAGCCAAAATCACAATATACTGCCGCATCACCAAGATTTGATATATTTTTAACCATGCCATGTTATACTAGAGAGTAAAGAGTATGGAAATTAATATCAATTGTGATTTAGGAGAAAAATCTAAGTTTCATTCTATCGAGAATGATCCAGAATTACTCAATATTGTAAATTCTGCCAACATTGCATGTGGTTACCATGCAGGTGATGAACAAACAATGGAGATGGTTATTCAAATTTCAAAAAGAAATGGTGTTAGCTTGGGTGCCCATCCATCATTTAAAGATCCTGAAAACTTTGGAAGAAAAAGAATGAATTTAAGTTCCTTAGAAATAAAAAAACTAATTTTCGACCAATATGAAATATTACAAAAAATTGCTCAAAAATATAATGAAAATGTTACTCATATTAAACCCCATGGGGCTCTTAATAACATGGCTTGTGAAGATCTGGAATTAGCCACAACTCTAGCTGTGGCCATTAAAGAGATTAATAAAGATATTATTTATCTGGTACCAACAGGTTCGCAAATGGAAGTTGCTGCTAAGAAAAATGGTTTGAAAATAGCTTGTGAAATTTTTGCAGATAGAAATTATGAAGATAATGGAAATTTAATTTCTAGAAGTAAACCAAACGCTTTAATCACTGACCCTGAATTAGCAAAAAATCATGTGTTGAGTATGGTTAAAAATCAGGCAATAAATTGTCTCAGTGGTAAACAGATACCTTGTGAGATTGACTCGGTTTGTATACATGGTGACAATGAAAGCTCATTGGCAACTGCAAAATCTATCAGGAATAATTTGGTTGATAATGGCTTAGAACTAAAACCTTTAAATAAAATGGATAAATTTAATTAAAATATGAAAAAACTTATTTATACTTTACTAATAATTATAGCACTCACTAATAATTCATTTGCAGCAGGAAGTAGCAGTGATAGCGATTCTACTCCTAAAGCTTCAGACTACACAAAAGCAAAAAATTTAATTGAAGCTGCTAAAAAATATGAAAAAAAAGGAAAAATTGACAAAGCACAAGAAAGATATGCTAAAGCACAGAAACTTCTTTTAAAATCTAATGATAAAAAACCATTACAGACAGATACTTTAAATTATTTAGGTTTTACTACTAGAAAACTTGGAGATTATGAAAAAGGTGAGAAATTTTACTTACAAGGCCTAGAAATTGAACCTAATCATAATGGAATAAATGAGTACCTTGGTGAGCTTTATGTAGTTACAAACCGAATAGATATGGCTAAAGAAAGGTTAGAAGTTTTAAAAACCTGTAACTGTGAAGAATATGAGGAGCTAAAAGAAATTATCGACGGTTCAAAGAAGTCTAAATATTAAAACATTGAATTAAAATAATTATTTAATATTATAAAAAAATCTTGATCGAAGAATTCATAATTTTAACTCAAATCATCTTTATTGATATCATCTTAGCAGCTGATAATGCTATTATCATTGGATTAATTGCTGCTAACTTTGTACCAAAAAATAGAAAGCAAATAATTCTCTGGGGTGTAGCTGGAGCTTTAGTTTTTAAAATTATTTTTGCTCTTTTTGCTACTTACTTATTTGAATTTTATTATATTAAAATTTTAGGTGGACTACTTCTAATTTGGATTGTTAATGATTTAAGGAAAGATTTAGTTGAAATGAAGAATAAGATTAAATCACCAGTAAAAAAATCAACAGAACCTTCATTTGTAAAAAGTATTTATAAAGTTTTATTTGCAGATATTACAATAAGTTTTGATAACGTTATTGGGGTAGTTGGTGCTGCAAAAGGTCATTTTGGTTTCATGATATTTGGTCTTGTTTTATCTGTAGTATTAACTGGAGCATTAGCTACTTATTTAGCTAATTATATTCAAAAAAACTTATGGATAGCCTATGTAGGGTTAGGTTTTATTTTAATTGTAGCTCTTCAATTAATAATTGGTGGTTTAAATGATTATGGCGTCTTATCAATTAACGAAACATTCAAACAATATTTTTAATTTAGTATGAATGTTTTTTAGTAGGAAACTTACTTCTTATTACATCTTTCTTAAACTTTAGTGCAGCATCATTTATTTGTTTTTCAATATTTGAATACCTTTTCACAAATCTAGCTTTAATTTTATTCAGACCTATCAAGTCGTCAGTAACTAAAACTTGACCATCACAATGTACTGATGCCCCAATTCCAATTGTAGGAACTTTAACAGTTTTAGTAATTTCTTTTGCTAACGAGCTTTCAACACACTCTAAAACTATTGAAAATACACCAGCATCTTCTAAAAGTTTAGAATCTCTTAAAATAATTTTTCTTTCTGCTATTTCTTTTCCTTTAAATTTAAAATTTGTTGCAGATTGCGGTAGAACACCAAGATGCCCCATCACAGGAATTTTATTCTTAATTAAAGTTTTAATTATTTGAATTACTTTTTTACCCCCCTCAAGCTTGATTGCATCACACCTCGTTGTAGAGATTATTTTTTTTGCATTACTTAAGGCTTCCTTTGAGTTACGGTAAGTATTATGAGGCATGTCTACTACCATTAAACTTTTTTTAACACCCATTCTTACACTTTTAGAATGTTCAATCATCATATCCAATGTCACTTTTTTTGTAGAAGAAAAACTATAAAGTACAGAGCCAAGGGAGTCGCCTACCAATACAAGGTCACAGTGTCTATCTATTATTGATGCTATATTTTTAGAGTAAGCAGTAAGACTTATAATTTTAGTTTTATTTTTTTTTTTAATAAAGTTTAAGATTTTTTTATTCATTTTTTACCAAACACCTTCATTTTTCATTGAGGCCCAAGGTTCTTTAATTTCTAAATTACCCTCTTGTAAGATTTCTATAGAAATATTGTCTGGAGATCTGACAAATGCCATATGACCATCTCTAGGTGGTCTATTAATTGTATATCCCATATCTTGAAGTCTCTCACATGTTTGATAAATATTTTCAACACGGTATGCTAAGTGACCAAAATTACGAGATCCATCACCTAACTCATCACCATCCCAATTGTAGGTTAGCTCTAGTTCGGCTTTTTCATCGCCAGGTGCTGCTAGAAAAATTAAGGTAAATCTACCTTGCTCATTTTCCATTCTTCTAGTTTCAATTAAACCTAATCCCTTACAGTAGAAATCTAATGATTTTTCAACGTCTGAGATTCTGATCATGGTGTGTAAATATTTCATAATATTATGTACTCTATAGTAAAGTATTACTCTAATTCAATGGTACTAGGTGGTTTTGAAGTAACATCATAAACAACTCTGTTTATACCTCTAATATTATTAATAATTTGATTAGAGATTGATTGCATAAAACCTTTAGGAAAATCAAAAAAATCAGCAGTCATTCCATCTTCAGAGGTAATTGCTCTTAACAAACAAATATGTTCGTAAGTTCGATTATCACCCATAACACCCACAGTTTTTACTGGTAGGAGTGCAGCATATGCTTGCCAAATTTTATCATATAACCCATGCTCTCTTAAAGCTTTTATAAAATAGAAATCAGCCTCTTTTAAAATTTTAATTTTTTCATTGGTTATAATACCGGGCATTCTAATAGCTAGACCAGGACCGGGAAATGGATGTCTAGAGATTATGTCATTAGATAAATTAAGTTCTAATCCTAATTTTCTAACTTCATCTTTAAATAAAAATTTAAGAGGTTCTACTAATTTTAATTTCATTCTTTTAGGAAGGCCCCCTACATTATGATGTGATTTTATTTTTGAAGTTTGACTACCAGTCACAGATTTACTTTCAATTAAGTCTGGATAAAGAGTGCCCTGAGCAAGAAATTTAACATTCTTAATTCTATTAGCATATCTTTCAAATATTTTAATAAATAGATTACCAATGATTTTTCGTTTTTTTTCAGGATCAGATACATTTGTTAATTTTCTAATAAATTCTTTTTCTGCATTAACATAAATCAAATTAATTTTTAATTTTTTCTTAAAAGTATTAACTACTTGTATTTCTTCATTTTTTCTTAAAAGGCCATTATTAACAAAAATACAAGTTAAATTTTTTCCAATTGCTTTGCTTAATAATTGTGCAACCACACTACTATCCACACCACCCGACAATCCACAAATTACTTTGTTGTCACCTACTTGGTCTTTAATTTCATTAATTAATTTTAATTTTTGATCTTTTGATGACCAGTTTTTTTTAATTTTACAAATAAGAAAAACAAAATTTCTTAATAAAATTTTACCTTTATTAGTGTGTGTTACTTCAGGGTGAAATTGTACACCATAAAAATTTTCTTTAATATTTTCAATAATTGTTAATTTAGAGTTTTTTGTAGAAGCTATAATTTTAAAATTTTTTGGCATCTTTGATACTTGATCAGCATGGCTCATCCAAACATCACTTCTATTATTTTTATTAAAAAAATTCTTAGTTAAAGTACTATTGGATACTTTGTTTATAGTGGCTAAACCAAATTCTCTATGTTTTGATTTTTTAACTTTGCCACCTAATAGTTTTGACAATATCTGATGTCCAAAACATATACCCAGGATTGGAATTCCAAGTTTTAATATCTTCTTATCAAATTTAAATTTATCATTTTCATAAACATTAAGAGGTCCACCAGACAGTATTATTCCAGCAATATTATCTTTTGTAATTTGAGCTATTTTTATTTTTTTATGACTTACAATTTCTGAAAAAACCCCTAATTCCCTTACTCTTCTTGCAATTAATTGTGTAAATTGAGAACCAAAATCGATTATTAAGATTTTACTTAAATTATTACTAAGACTCATTTTTAGGTTCCAAATTCTTTAAGGATTCTAAAATAGAATTTTTCTTATCACACAATTTATTGCAAATTTTTGAAAAATTATCTGCTAGTTCTTTTACTTTGGAATAATTAGATCTTTTTAACTCTATTTCCATAAGCATGTAGTTTGCTTCTTCATTTTTTGGATCAAGTAATAACACTGTATCTATATTTTTTTGTTCTTCTCTTTTGTTCTCTTCAAAATTATAAATTTTTGCTAAATACAAATATGAATCTTTGTCCTTAGGGTTAAAAACAATACTTCTTTGAAATAAAAATTTAGATTCTTCATATTTTTGTTCATCGTATTTATTTTTTCCTTCTTCAAAAAAGTTATTTTCTGCAAAAGAAGAACTTCCAAAATTTAAAATTATAAATAGGACAATTATTAATTTATTTATTGTTCTCATTAATACTTGCTCTCATTTTTAACTTGATCAACATTATGAACCATACTTTCATAAAAACCAGCCTTAGTTATTTTTACAAAATTTGGTTTATTTTTAAGGTTTGGTACTTTTTTTGCACCTAGATATCCCATAGATGATTTTAATCCTCCAATTAATTTATAAATTATACTTTTCACATCACCTTTATATTTCACAAAACCTTCTACTCCTTCTGGAACATATTTAGATATATCTTTTTGTTTGGTTTGAAAATATCTATCAGCTGATCCTTTATTCATCGCACCAACTGATCCCATTCCTCTAAAACTTTTAAATAACTTACCATTTTTTTTAATTAGTTTTCCAGGTGTTTCTAAGCTTCCTGCAAACAAAGATCCAATCATTATAGCATCGGCACCTGCTGACAATGCTTTAGCTAAATCACCTGAATATTTAATTCCACCATCTGAAATTATTTTTACTTTATTGTTTTTAACACCTTTTTTAACTGCAAGGATCGCACTTAATTGTGGTACACCAATGCCTGCGACTAGCCTAGTTGTACAAATTGATCCTGGCCCTATTCCAACTTTAATAATATCTACTCCTAATTTTATTAAAAATTTTGCTGCTTCAGCTGTTGCAATATTTCCAGCACATAGAGTTGTTTTGTTTGTTTTTAATTTTTTTATAGCTTTAATAATTTCAGCTACTTTTTTGCTATGTCCATGAGCTGTATCCACAACAATTAAATCAACTTTTTCTTTTAAAATAGCCTCAGCTCTTTTAAGTTCTAAAGGACCAGCTCCAACTGCCGCACCAACTAATAAGTTTAATTTTTTAACTTTTTTAATTTCTTCAACTTGTTTTTTAATATCCAAATTTCTATGAATTACACCAATGCCTCCTGCTTTAGCTATTGCTATAGCCATTTTACTCTCAGTAACTGTATCCATTGCAGAGGATAATAAAGGTATTTTTAATGTTAAATTAGATGATAATTTAGTGCTGGTATCAACTTCAGAAGGTAAAACTTCTGAGTATTTTGGTGCCATTGTAACATCGTCAAAAGTGAGAGCTTCTTTTATAGGATCCATAATCATTTATATATGATTCCCCTCAAAAAAAAAGTCCCTATCTTAAGATTTTACAAATAATAAAACTTTCCTTAGATTCTTTTCTGCTAGACTTGGGTTTAAACACCTTCACTTCTTTAAATAATTTTTTACCCAAAGCAACAATTTCGTTAAATGATGAGCCTAGAAAAATCTTAGAGACAAATCGTCCTTCTTTAACCAACATTTCTTTGGAAAAATTCATAGCCTCCATTGCAAGTTCACCAGTATAAATTGCATCTATATCTTTTATACCCGTTGTATTTACAGCCATATCAGAGACAACAACATCCACTTTTGATTTGAATAAAGCTTTTATTTTTTCTTGAGATTCTAAATCAGTAAAATCACCTTTGATTTGGATTGTATTCTCAATTTCTTCCATACCTTTTAAGTCGATTGAAACCAACCTTCCACTTTTTACTGTTCTTGAAATATATTGAGACCAGCTACCAGGTGATGCCCCTAAATCGATTACAGATATTCCATTTTTAAATATCTTAAATTTTTCATCTATTTCTATTAATTTATATGCTGATCTGGCTCGATACCCGTCTACCTGAGATTGTCTAACATAAATATCTCTTTTTTGTTTATTAATCCAGTTTTTAGAAATTCTATTTTTTTTCAATTAACGACCAAACCTTAAGCTTTTTAATAAAATTTTACCCTCTAAAGTTTTTATATCTATCTTTACTTCTCTATGTAATCTCATGTCTTTATCTCCATCCCAAATACCTGATGCAAGATGTATTATACCCAGTTTATGATTGGGCAAGTAAGGCTCCACAAAGCTTTTTTCTTTTTCATTAAATTTTGGTAAAAGATTACTAACTAACCAATTGCAATTATGAGGTAGGAACTCTGTTTCTAAATCGTCAATGTAAACTGACATGTTAATAGCCAATTGTTCTGAACCAAAAATATTTCCAGCTTTAAGTGTTTGTTCTAAATTTTTTTGCCAAGTCGTCCAGCCATCTGAATTTTTTTCTAAGGAAAAAACACCAATATTAATATGTGGAGCAAAAGCAAGCTTCCGCGCTTTATCTATTCCAATTTTTGACTTTATTGCATGTTTAAAATTTTGAGATTTAATTATTGCTAATTGTCCAAATATCCATTTAACTTTAGACATTATTTTATATCCTGGTGTAAAGGTTTGAGTAATTCCTAATTTTCCATTTTCACAGGCCTTAAAATAAAGCTCTATTGAATTCCAATCCCCTACCCAAGCGTCACAATCTATCCATAAGAATTTTTCATAACTAGGAAAATATTTTGGTAAGAAAGCCCTAGACACTTGACTCTTTAGCCATTCTCTTCCTTTTACTTTAAATGCTGGAACATCAATATCCCATTCAGCTGATTTAATTTCATCTACTTTTTTAGATAATATATTTCTTTGTTGCTCGGATAAACCTGCATCTAAAATGCAAATTGCTGTATCTTTGCTTTGTTCAAAACTTTTAATAGAATCGACCAATTCATTAAGTAATTCAAAGTAATTTGAGTCTGCCAGAGATACAATTACATTTTTTTTCATCTATAGAATGTCTTCAAGGTCTTCTTTAGTGTCACTTTCACCATTTAAAATTTTCTGTTTATAAATTTTTTGATAACTAAAATATCCAACTGGAATTAAGCAAATATAGATTAATCCACAAATGACCAAAACTTTAAATGTGTATATTAATAAAAGTCCAAAAAATAAAACAACACCAAACAATGCAAAAATTGTCAAGTGACGAGGAATAGAAATTTTTTTAAATGCAAATGTAGGTACTTTACTGATCAATAAAAATGATATCAAAATAAACAGTATTGGTACTACTATATCGTAATTAATTTTGACTAAATTTATTTCGCTTAGACTTAATATTAAAGGCATCAATACCAAAATTCCACCTGCAGGTGACGGCACACCCTCAAAGTAATTATCTTTCCATGATGGCTCAGAGTTTGAACTTACATTAAATCTTGCAAGTCTAAGAGCAACACAAACTACAAAAATCATTGTGAGTAACCAGCCAAATTTACCTAAATTATTTAAAGACCAAAAATACATTATAAAAGCTGGAGCTACTCCAAAGCTAATTAAATCTGCTAATGAGTCTAATTCTTTTCCAACTAAAGAAGTTCCTTTTAACATCCTTGCAACTCTGCCATCTAATGCATCAAAAATTGCGGCAAAAATAATAGCTATAATAGATAATTCAAACTTTTCATCTAATGCAAATTTAATGGAACTTAATCCAATACACACATTTATTAATGTCAGTGCATTAGGCAAAAGCATTCTAGCTTTTTTATCTGATACTATTTTAAAATTATTTTTTGGTTGTTCCATAAGCTACTTTTTAGCTAATAGTGTTTCACCAGCAATTGTTTTTTGTCCAACTTTAACCAACGATTCATAATTCTCAAAATAAACGTCAGCTCTACTTCCAAATCTAATCATACCAATTCTTTCACCTTGTTGTAATTGTTGATCCTTTGAAGATTCGCAAACAATTCTTCTGGCAATTAAACCGGCGATTTGAACAACTATTATTTCTTCGCCATGAGTATTTGTTATCTTGTAATAGTTTCTTTCATTGTCTTCACTTGCTTTATCAAGTGATGCATTTAAAAATTTTCCAGGCTTATAAAGTATTTCTGAAATTTTACCTTCACAAGGAGTTCGATTTACGTGACAATCAAATACGTTCATAAAGATACTAATCTTAGTAAATTTTCTATCTTCTAAACCTAATTCTTTTGGACCATCTACTTCATGGACCATCAAAACTTCACCGTCAGCAGGACTGGTTAGATAGTTTTCATCATTTATTGAAATTCGCTCTGGATCTCTAAAAAAATAATAAACCCATATCGATAATACTAGACCAATTAATCCTAGAAAAGTGCTCAGGACATATAAAAATATTGTTACAATGATAGCTATCGCTAAAAATTTGTAACCTTCAGAATGAATTTTTGGGAAAATTTTCTCTAACATAAGCTTCTATTTGATAATTTTTTATTAATATGTATATAAAGCACTAAATTACAATTACTAATATATATTATTCATTTATGGCTAAAATAAAGGTTAAAAATCCAGTTGTTGAACTAGACGGTGATGAGATGACTAGAGTCATTTGGGAATTCATCAAAAGTAAACTGATTTTGCCTTATTTAGATTTGGATATTAAATACTACGATCTTGGTATGAAAAGTCGTGACGATACCGATGATCAAATAACAATAGATTCTGCTAACGCAATTAAAGAACATAGTGTTGGTATAAAATGTGCAACAATTACTCCGGATGAAGCACGAGTTGAAGAGTTTAAATTAAAAAAAATGTGGAGATCTCCAAACGGAACGATACGAAATATTCTTGGAGGTACAGTTTTTAGAGAGCCTATAATTTGTAAAAATATTCCAAAACTTGTTCCAACTTGGACAGACCCCTTAATTATTGGAAGACATGCTTTTGGCGATCAATATAGAGCAACAGATTTTAAAGTACCCGGTAAAGGTAAAATGGAAATAAAATGGACTGCAGAAGATGGCAGTGATGAAATTAAATATGAGGTCTTTAACTTTCCTGGACCAGGAATTGCTTTATCGATGTACAATTTAGATAAATCTATAGAAGACTTTGCAAGATCTTGCTTTAACTATGGAATAATTAAAAAATGGCCCGTTTATCTTTCTACTAAAAATACTATTTTAAAAATTTATGATGGTAGGTTCAAAGATATCTTCCAAGATATTTTTGATAAAGAGTTTAAATCTGATTTTGATAAACTTAACATTACTTATGAGCATAGACTAATTGATGACATGGTTGCTTGTGCTATGAAATGGAGTGGTAAATATATTTGGGCTTGTAAGAATTATGATGGAGATGTTCAATCTGATACTGTGGCTCAAGGTTATGGATCATTAGGGCTAATGACAAGTGTTCTTCTTGCACCAGATGGAAAAACTATGGAAGCAGAAGCGGCTCACGGAACTGTAACTAGACACTACAGAATGCATCAAGAAGGTAAAGAGACTTCTACAAATCCAATTGCTTCAATTTTTGCTTGGACTAGAGGTTTGGCACATAGAGGAAAATTAGATGGTAATGAAGATTTGATTAAATTTTCAACTACATTAGAAAAAGTTTGTATTGATTGTGTTGAAAATGGATCAATGACAAAAGATTTGGCAATTTTAATTGGGCCCTCAAGTAATTATCTAACGACTAATCAATTTTTAGATGAATTAGATGGTCAGCTTAAGAAAAAGCTTAATTAATTAGTTTTTTAATATTTTCAAAAGACTCTTCAATTTTATCAGGCAAAGTTCCTCCAGCTTGTGCAAAGTCAGCTCTGCCACCACCGCCTTTACCCCCAATAACTTCTGAACCAGCTCTAACAATTTTAACAGCATCAAACTTTTTTTCTAATGTTTTGGTAACACCTACAGCTAAGCCAACTTTATTATCATTGATTGCATAAATTATAACTAACCCTTCACCAATTTCTTTTTTGCCTTCATCGATTAGCTTACGTAAATCCTTAAATGGTAAATCCATAATATTTTGAAATCTAACTTTAAATCCATTAATAGTTTGATCGTTGATTTTATTTTTATCTTTATCTTTTAATATTGAAATAACTGAAAGTTGATCAAATTGTCTATTAAGGTCTTTTATTAAAGTTACTTGATCCTTGTTTTGAAGATTAGGTTTTCCTCCTAATTTAATAATCTTTGTCTCTAATTCTTTTATAACTGCCTCATTTTTTTGATCCGACAAATTGGATTGGTTTTCTTTTTCTTTTAAAAAATCAGTTAACTGCACATCTCTTAATGCTTCAACTCTTCTTACGCCTGCAGCAATAGATGATTGGCTAATAATCTTAAATTTTCCAATATCAGCTGTGTTTACAACGTGAGTTCCTCCACATAATTCAGTTGAGAAAAATTTACCTTCTTCATCTCCCATAGACAAAACTCTAACTTCGTCACCATATTTTTCCCCAAATAATGCTAGGGCGCCATTTTCAACAGCTTCTTTAGGTGTCATTATTCTTGTTTTCACCTCTGACTTTTTTTCAATTATTGAGTTTACATAATATTCAATTTTTCTAATCTCTTCATCTGAAATAGGTTTCATATGACTAAAATCAAATCTTAATCGATCAGATTGAACTAAAGATCCTTTTTGGGTTACATGCTCACCCAAAACCCTTCTTAATGCTTCGTGCAACAAATGAGTGGCAGAATGGTAAGCTCTAATATTATTTCTTCTCTGTGTATCTATTTTTAATTCAACACTGTCTTTTAGTTTAACTGAACCTTTTTTAACTTTTCCGTAATGAGCAAATAAATCCCCTAATTTTTTTTGAACATCAGACACTTCAAATTCAAAAATCTCTTTAGAGATTATTCCAGTATCTGCAACTTGTCCTCCTGACTCTCCATAAAATGGTGTTTGATTTGTTATTATAATGCCTTCATCGTTTTCTTGTAGATCTTGAACCTCTTTATTATTTTTAAGAATTAAAGTGACTACACCTTCTGCTTTATCTGTAGAATATCCTAAAAAATCAGTTGCCCCTAAACGATCTTTTATATCAAACCAAATTTGATCTACCGAACTATCCCCTGATCCTTTCCAATTTTTTTTTGCTAATTTTTTACTTTCTTTCATTAATAAATCAAACTTCTCCCCATCGACAGTCATTGATTTATTTTTCAAAATATCTTCTGTTAAATCTAATGGAAAACCAAATGTATCATAAAGCTTAAATGCCGCTTCACCAGGCAATATCTTTTCTACTTTCTCTAGCTCTTCATTTAATATTTTTATCCCTCTATCTAATAAAACCAAAAACTTTTCTTCTTCTGTTTTTAATGTTTCTTTTATTAAAGATTGTGCTCTTTCAAGTTCTGGATAATTATTAGACATTTCTTCTAGAAGCGTTTTAAAAATATTATAGAAAACTGGTTTTTTAGAACCAAGTAAATGTGAGTGTCTCATTCCACGTCTCATAATTCTTCTTAGAACATAACCTCTTCCTTCATTAGAAGGTAAAACTCCTTCTGCTAATAAAAATGAACTTGCTCGTAAATGATCTGCTATTACTCTAAAGCTTGATTGATTGTCATCAGTTACTTTAACGTTTAATGTGTCAGATGCAGATAGTATTAGTTTTTTAAAATGATCTGTTTCGTAGTTATCGTGTGTTCCCTGTAATAGTGCCGCTATTCTCTCAAGACCCATACCCGTATCCACAGATGGTTTTGGTAAATTTATTCTCTTATCTTTTGAAATTTGCTCATATTGCATGAATACTAAATTCCATATTTCTATAAACCTATTACCATCTTCGTTTTTAGTGCCAGGTAAACCACCCTCTAGATGATCACCGTGATCATAAAATATTTCAGAACATGGTCCACAAGGCCCTGTATCACCCATTGACCAAAAGTTATCTGACGTTGCTATCTTGATTATTCTATCATCACTAAAACCAGCTATTTTCTTCCAAAAGTTAAATGCTTCTTCATCGTTATGATAAACTGTTACATAGAGACGATTTTTATCAATTCCGAACTCTTTAGTTATTAAATTCCATGCGTAACTAATTGCCTCTTCTTTAAAATAATCTCCAAATGAAAAATTTCCAAGCATTTCAAAAAATGTATGGTGTCTTGGTGTATAACCTACATTTTCAAGGTCGTTATGCTTACCACCTGCCCTTACACATTTTTGCGAAGTTGTTGCTCTTACATAGTCTCTTTTCTCTAATCCAGTAAATACATTTTTAAATTGTACCATTCCTGAATTTGCAAACATTAATGTCGGATCATTATTTGGAACTAAATTACTAGATTCAACAATCTTGTGATCATTTTTTTCAAAATAATCTAAAAAAGTTGTTCTGATTTGATTTAACGTTTTGTCAGCCATATAATTAAAATACAGCTTTTTTATTTGATGTCTAGATAAGTGTAGGGAAAAAAGGCGCTTAAATTAAGCGCCTTTTAATAATTAAAGATGACTTTAACTAATTCTTTTTAGATGGAGATGTTACTTCTTCCTTTGTTTCCAGTTTAGGCTCCTCTATTTGATCTTTTGCTGCTTTTTCTGGATCTAGTGGATTACCTTCAATTTTTTTTGCTATCACTCCAGCCTTTTCTCTAATTGCCATTTCAATTTCTGCAGCAATTTGAGGATTTTGCTCTAAATAAATTTTAGCATTTTCTCTTCCTTGGCCAATTTTTTCACCTTTATAAGCATACCAAGCTCCAGCTTTTTCAACAATGTCAGCTTTTGCACCAAGGTCAACTAATTCACCTACTTTACTAATACCTTTGCCGTACATTAGGTCAAATTCAACAACTTTAAATGGTGGTGCTACTTTATTTTTAACCACTTTAACTCTTGTTGAGTTACCAATAATTTCATCTCCATTTTTAATGGCACCAATTCTTCTAATGTCCATTCTAACAGATGAATAAAACTTAAGTGCATTTCCACCAGATGTAGTCTCTGGACTTCCAAACATAACTCCAATTTTCATTCTAATTTGGTTAATAAAAATCATCATTGTGTTCGTGCTTGAGATTGAGCCTGTTAGTTTTCTTAAAGCCTGACTCATTAATCTTGATTGAAGTCCTACATGGTGATCTCCCATTTCTCCTTCAATTTCAGCTCTAGGTGTTAGCGCTGCAACAGAGTCAATTACGATAACAGAAATCGATCCTGATTTAACTAAAGTATCAGCTATTTCTAGAGCTTGTTCACCAGTATCTGGTTGTGAAATTAATAATTCTTCAGTATCTACACCAAGTTTTTTTGCATAAATTGGATCTAAAGCATGCTCTGCATCTATAAATGCACAAATTCCTCCAGCTTTTTGAGCTTCTGCTAATACTTGCAATGCTAAAGTTGTTTTACCAGATGATTCTGGTCCATAGACTTCAATAACTCTTCCTTTTGGTAAACCACCTATTCCAAGCGCTACATCTAAACTTAATGATCCAGTTGAAATAGACTCGACGTCCATCGCTCTTCTTTGGCCAAGTTTCATTACTGATCCTTTTCCAAAATTATCGATAATTTGGCTCATTGCCGCGTCCAAAGCTTTGTTTTTTTCGTTGCCTTCTGATTGTTGCGCTTTTGTAGATTTAACTACTTTTAGGTTGTTTTTAGTCATTTTATGCCTTTTTTATTAAATAATTAGTGTTCGAATCGTCTCTTAAATGTACACATTTTGTTCTTATTTTCAATAGTTATTTTTTTTATAATAAAATGGCTTAATTACTGTATTTTTAAGTAATTGCTATTCAACAAACCAATGGCTTGAAGAAGTTTAAATTGTGAAAGTAAATAATTTCTTTCAGAATTTGCTAGGCTTATTTTTGAGTTTAATAAAATTGAGTTTGACTGAATAACATCAAGTGTAGATCTTCCAAGACCTGTTTCATATTCAACTGTTATTCCTTCGTTTGCCGTTTCTGCAGCTTTAACTTGCGCAGTAACTGAATTCAATAAACTTTTTGATACTTGAAAGCTTGACCATGCACTTGCAATATTTGCATCATTTGTTTTTAAGGTATTATCTAATAATAATTTTTTTCTATTTTTCAAATTTTTACTTTTATTTAATGAGGCAGTATTTTTTCCACCATTAAAAATTGGCCATGAAATAGTTGCTTTTAATATTTCTTTATCACGCTCTCCAATACTTGAGCTTACATTGTCTGATTTTGAACTATTAAAGGATAAAGATGCAGACGGTGATAGATCAGATCTAGCTATAGTTACATCTTGTTCAGATTGTTCATACTCTAACCTTGAAATAATTAAATTTGGATTAGTTGTTTTTGAAATTTCAATTGCTTCATTTAAATTTTTTGGTAATTCAAAAGTTAAATCTGAATTCTTGCTCAAAGTATTAGTATTTACAATTGGGCCTATAATTTTTTCATAGGTTAGCTTAGCTGTAATTGTTTCATTTTTTGCTTGTAAAAATTGTGCTTGTGCACCTGCAAGTGAAGACTCGGATTGTGCTAAATCAGATATAGTAATTTGACCTCTTTCTAATCTTGCTTGATTGGTCTCAACTTGCCTCTTTAACAGGTTAACGTTATCTTGATTAATCTTAAGTTTTTCATCAGAAAAAACTAAACCTGAATAAGCTTCAATAGCTTGGTACAAAATCTCCTGTTCGGTTTTTAAAAGTTTTGCCTCAGCTAAAGTTAATCCAATTTTACTTTTTTCCATGCTAGCTATACCTGCAAATCCTTGGAATAATTTTTGCTCAATATTTATTGATTGAGTTTTTGGATCGACATCAGTAAAAGATGAATTGGCACCTGTTCCATCAGTTAACTTTTCTGTATTTTCTTGGCTCTTAGAACCTGACAGTGTTACACTTGGTAAAAATTCACTTCTTGATATTTTTACATCTTCTCTAGAAACTTGAATATTTTCACGTTCTGCATTTAATACCGGGTTTTCATTGTACGCTTGTAACAATGCTTTTGATAAAGGTACTGAAAAAGCTTTTCCATTAAAAAGAATAATAGCTAAAGATATTAATATTATTTTTTTCATTATTTTCTAAATTTTATTTTTTCAATCTGATGATTACTATTTAAATTCATTATAACTGATGAGCTTTTTATCGCATCTTTAAACATTTGTTGAGTAATTCTTTGATAAGTCTGCATAAAGTTTATCACATCTCCACTGCTCATAATCTTTAGGTTTTTCTTGTTTTTTGTTTGAACCCAGAGCTTTCGCTCCTGTTTTAATCTCCATTCTCTTAATAAGCTAAAGTTTTTAGCCTTTAGATACAGTAATCCATCTAATTGTTTGAATAAGGTTTTGTATTTAGTTTTTAATTGATTGTTAACATGGGTTCTCCATTTAGTTCCTTGATCATAAACTTTTTCAAGTGAGTTAATTGGTTTTTTAAGCTGGCTACTTGATTGGGCTCTTGCTCCAACACACCAACCTTCAAAAATGACCACATCAGGCTTTGTTTTGATTTTATACCACAAACTCTTTTGGCACCTATCATCTATTGCTTTATTAAATGTTGGAATTTGTAAACTTTTAAAGTTTTTATCTTTAATCTGTTTAAAAAAATTTAACATTAAATCTACATCGTGAGTTCCTGGTACTCCTCTTGTCATTAATAAAGGGTGTTTATTTTTAGACAATAATGTTCTGTCTTTTCTTGTTTTATAAAAATCATCGATAGAAACTTTAAAAACATTTAACTTAAAATATTTTTTTAAAATTAAAGTTAAAATTGATGAGATAGTTGTTTTGCCTGACCCTTGTCCTCCAGCTAAACCTATCATTAATGGTTTTTTTTTATTAACTTTTTTTGCTATCCAAAAACTAACAGGTATTAAAAAAGATTTGATCATCTTATCTTTATTTTTAAATTTATCCTTCTTAGTTTCTTGAGAAGAGATAAATTTAAAACAATCTTTTTTTACTTTTTTAAAACAATCATTAACTGCTTGCATAAAAAATTACTTATTGTCTAGAGGATGATTTTGCCCATCATTGACTGCAACATTTTCTAATTCAAACGTATTTATTTCATCTACGCATCCAAGATTAAATCCTGTCATAGCTGGGTTGGCTCTTGGATTATGATGTGTGTAAATTCCACAGTTCGAACAAAAATAGTGTTTCGCAATTTTTGAATGAAATTGATAAAGTTTTAACTTATCTTCACCTTTAATTATTTTAAAATCTTCGTTCTTAACCATAGACATTATTGCTCCTTTTCTTTTACAAATAGAACAATTACATTTTAAAACTTTTTCTAAGTTATCAGGCACGTTTATTTCTGCTTCTACTTCTCCACAGTGACATGTTAGTTTTTTCATTTATATTTCTCCTTTATTTTTTATATTTATTTCAAACATTGCTTCATTTCTTCTATTCATGGGTAGTGTGAAAGGTCCATCGTAAGTTGCTTTAATAGGTGGGCTCAAAATTATCATATTATCTTTTTTTAATTCATTTTCTAAAATACTTTTATGCTTAATAAAATTTTTATCAGAAGCCCTTCCTGAGTATCTAATAACCGCATAATAACCACCTTTAATATTTAATATTTTAACATCTGGATTAGACGGGCTCGGTATGTTTTCTTTATTAAATCTTGAAGGTAAATAAAATTGCATGGTCATATTTCCTTTTTTTTGCATTTGGGTGACTGGTGTTGTCATCTTAATCTCTTCATTTTTATCATTGTTGCCTGATATGTAGTTAAATAATTTTCTAAAACTGTTACCTTCATTTGATATATCTGTTTCAATTGCTAAACGATCAGAATATTTTCTGATTTCATAAACTTCATTTTTTTTCACTACTTCATAGTTTGCTTCTTCATAAGACATACTGTTAGAAGTTATAATTAAGCCAAGAAACACAATTGATAGAAATTTTTTCATTTTAATATGAAGCTTAAACTATCTCTGGTTGAAGTTATCCACAAGAGCACAAAATGTAGTTTCAATGTTCACGTTTTGATTCACCTTTGATTCAGTTACAGACTCAAAATACAACCTATTGCGTGTACTGTATAACTAGTCTATAAATTAGAACAAAACAAGAACATGAAATTAACTATTCCCTTTTACTTGCATAAAGCTGGAGCTGGCTTTCCCTCTCCTGCAACAGATTACATTGAAGAAGATGTAGATCTTAATGTTCACTTAATCAAAAATGTTCCTGCAACTTTTATCATTAGAGTTCAGGGAAAATCGATGACTGATGTTGGTATTTATGATGGTGACTTATTAGTTATTGATAGAAGCTTAAAACCTAAAAATTTTTCAACAGTGGTTGCAAATGTTCACGATGAGTTAGTTGTTAAAAGTTTTGTTAAATCAAAAGATGGTCAATTTTTAACATCAGGTTCAAAAAATATTGAAGATAAAATAATTATTGGAGATGAAACTGAAGTGTTTATTTGGGGAGTTGTGACTTATGTCATCCATTCAACGTACTAAGAAAATAGCATTAGTAGATTGTAATTCATTTTATGTTTCCTGTGAAAGATTATTCAATCCTAAGATTAGAAATAAGCCAGTTGTCGTATTGTCGAATAATGATGGCTGCATTATTGCAAGATCAAATGAGGCAAAGTTTCTTGGTATTAAAATGGGTGAGCCTTACTTTAAAGCTAAAGAAATAATACTTAAAAATAAAGTTTATGTATTTTCTTCAAATTATTCTTTGTATGGAGATTTATCTAGAAGAGTGATGAGAACTTTAAAAAGATTTAATCCTGAGTTAGAAATATATTCAGTAGATGAAGCTTTTTTAGATTTGAGTAATTATCCAGATGATGAGGTAGAAGATGTGGGAAAAGAAATTAGAAGCATTGTTTTACAATGGACAGGAATTCCAACTAGCATTGGTATTGCTAAAACAAAAACACTAAGCAAAATTGCAAATCATATAGCAAAGAAAAAACAATCTGGTGTTACAAACTTGATAGGAATTGAAAATATTGATCCACTATTAGAAAAAATAGATATCAACGATGTGTGGGGAGTTGGTAAACAGATGACAAAATTTTATCATCAAAATGGAATTTATAATGCCAAACAATTAAAGAATATGTCAAACACTTGGATTAAAAAAAGTTCTAACGTTTTAAGTTCTAGAACGGCATTAGAACTTAGAGGTATTCCTTGTATACCGTTAGAAACTAAAACTTCAAAAAGAAAAAGTTGTGTAGTGTCAAGGTCATTTGGTACAAGGGTTGAAAAGTTTCAAGAGTTAGAAGAGGCAGTTGCAAGTTATTGTTTAAATGCTTCAGAAAAAATTAGATCAGAATCTTTAATAGCAAAATCAATAACTGTGTCTGTTAGAACAAGCCCTTTTCAAAATAGAGGGGTGTATTATTCAAATGCTAAAACTATAGATTTTCCAATAGCTACCAATAATAGTATTGAAATAGTTAAAACTGCTTTGATTGCATTAAATGAAATCTTTATTAATGGATACAGATATCAAAAAGCAGGCATAACATTGACTGGTTTAGTTAGTTCAAGTGGCAGTAAAAATCTATTTTCCACTGAAAAAGATGAGAAAATTAAAGGCTTAATGAGATCTATTGATAGTACAAATTATAAGTATGGACGATCAACATTAAGTTTAGCTAGCGCTGGAGTAAATAAAAAATGGAATATGAGAAGAGACCACTCTTCAAAGATAGATACAGCTAATTTTCATTCGCTACCAATAATAAAAGCTATTTAAGTTGATCTATGCTGCTAATATTTTCTAAAGAGTTTTCAAATTCTAAAATACTTTCTCTCTGAGAAAGTATAATTACTGAAATCATCATAATAATAACTCCTATAACAGGCAATAATGTAATCCATGATAGATTACCGGCAACTAAAAATAAGTAAGCAATTAAAAAAAATATAGATCTAATCAATAGTGTCATTTTAAAAACAGCTATAATTGATAGTGAGTGTTTTAATAAGTTAATAAAACTCATTTTCGATGGACCAAAAAATCTTTTACCTCTTATTGATGGGATAGATTTTCTATCTTTAAATAGTTTAGCAACAGCACCTGAAAAACTACTCCATGTTGCTTTATCTTTTATCATTTTATTAACTGCAAATTTAGGTAAGCAAATAAAATTACCAAACTTAATAGACTGTCCGGTGAAAACAAAAGTTAAATATTTGTGTAAAAGGTAACAAAGTTTAAAGAAAGAACCTTCAGATCTTTTTACTCTATTAGCTGTAATAACTTTATCAGGATAGTTATTTATCTTATTAATAAGAAGAGTTATTTCTTCCGGTCTATCTTCACCATCTCCATCCATTGGAATTATATAATCGTAATCTTCATGCTCAGCAATATATCTTAAGCCAGACGCATTACATCTAGCATGTCCCTTATTTGTTTTCATGTTGATTATTTTGATAGACTTAAGGTTATTAAAATTAAAATCATTGGTAGGTTTTTCTTCCGTAGAGCAATCGTTTACAATTATAATTGAGAATTCATGTTTTAAATCTCTAACTTGTAAGTCTATATCTTCTAAAAGTTTAAAAGCTGACTTCCAATCATTATATATAGGGATTAAAATTTTTATCTTGCTCATCTATTTCCTACACAAATATTATCAATGCAAATATATTTCGACAATGAATTAAGCTTATCTTTTGTAATAAGCCCTTCCCAAACGGGTCTAGAATTTAGGTGATATGACAAATTTCCAGCATGCCATTCATCGCCAAGGACAACATTAATTGGCAATGTATAATTTTGCTTCCATAAGTATTCAGTTTTAATTGCTATTTCTTTACCTAAATAATCTGTTCTTTTGTCAGTTTCAGTAATTGAAATATAAGCATAAGCAAAGGGTGAAAAAATAAACAAGATCAAAAATATTGATATAAACCCATTTAACTTTTTAAGATTTATTTGTGCTTGAAAGATATAGATAATAAATACACCAAAAAATAAATAAAATGGGGTCATCCACATTGTTCTTATTTTAGACCCTGTTAATAAGGAGGTTAAGAACATTAATCCAATTGGAATTAGATTAATAAATATTAAGAACAATAGCTTCTTATCTTTTAAAGTTACTTTTAACTTAATTTTTTTTATTAAAAAAAATGACATTAAAAAAAATGGAATTAGTATTCCTATTTGTTTACCTAAAAATATTAAAGGGTAAGTTATATGATCTAATAAACTTGAAGTCTCAAGCCCTGTTCTGGCTAGCCCATATGTAATCGTAATATAATCATTATTAGTTAACCAAATTAAATGAGGAATTAATAAAACAATAAAGACCTCAAAAGATATTAGATATTTAAAATCAAATTTTTGATATTTTTTTACAAAAATTATATAAAAAAATAATAGGACTATTGATATTAGAAGGTAAACAAAAAGATATTTTGATAAAAAACCTATGGCTGCAAAAACTCCAAGCAAAAAACAATCCTTAAAGTTTATTGCTTTTTTATCAAATATTTTCCAAGAATAATAAACACACAACGACCAAAAAGGTAATTGGCAAACATTCACATTAAATTCAGGTGTTGTAAAATTATAGAAATAAATACCCTCTAAAAGAAGTACCGATATTAAGCTTAAAGTTTTATTCTTAAAAAGTTCTTCAGCAAATTTAAAAACAATAATAAATGCAGTTACTACAAACAATTGACTTAACAAGTAATAAACCCAGTCCTGCGAACCAAATGCTTGATAAATAACTTCTGGAAAAAATGCACTCGCTGGTGGATGTTTATTAAATCCCCAATCTAAATTACTTCCCCAAGCCAAGGCTTCAATTGTATCAAGTGGTAAATTGTTATTTGTTAATGTTGGAATCAATGTCCATAAAATTAAATGAATTATAAGAAAACTATAAAACAATTTATTTATATTGTTTTTATTGATTAACATTTCATTGATTTTATATGAATTAAGCTTGCTTGACACGTATTAATTGCTGAATATACTCCGGCCACTAAATTTATACATATGCCTAAAATCTCAAAACCATCTACTAAAAAGACAATAGCTAAAACAAAAAAAGTTGCTGCTGTAGTCAAAAAAGCCACTAAAGTAATAAAAAAAAATAGTACACCTGAAATCAAAGTAAAGACACCAATTAAAATTTCAAAAACATATATCCCAAAAGAAACAGAAAAATATATGTGCGATAAACATTTATCTTTTTTTAAGATAAAACTTACTGAATGGAAAAAAGAATTGGTAAAAGCAAATAATGAAGCTCTTTACAATGGGTCAATGGACGACAATAGTGTTTCAGCAGATATTGTTGATCAAGCAAGTTCTTACACAGATAAAACTGTAGAAATGAAAGCAATTAATAGACAAATCAAATTAATTTCTAAAATTGACCAAGCTTTAATAAGAATAAAAGATAAAACTTTTGGATTTTGTGCAGAAACTGCTGAACCAATTGGATTAAAAAGATTGATGGCAAGACCAGTTGCCCATCTTTGTATTGCTGCTCAAGAAAAGCATGAAAAAGATGAAAAAGTATACGCTGACGACTAAAACTTCAAAATTAATACTTAAGACCTCTTTTTCATTAATACTCTAGTTTATTGCCAACTTCTATCTTACCATCATTTAAAGCTGTTAAATATATCCCCATATCAAAGTGATTATAAATTTTTTTTAACGATTGAAGAAAATTAAAATAACTATCATCAGTTTGTGGCTTTAAATTAATTGCTACACATCTTGGTATATTTTTTTCAACTTTAAAAGAAACGTTATTAATTTTAATTATTTTACCAATCCATTCACGTTCTTTCCAAGGCTTAATTCCATCAATACAAATATTTCCCCTAAATATTGAGGCTTCAATCTTTTTATTAGTTTTTTTCTCAAAATCATTGATGCTTTGAACATTTAAAAGTGAAATTGAATTAACAAAATCTACTTTATTTGAAATTGATGTATCAAAAAAAGGAAATTGATTGTTTTGCATCAAAACTATTGGTTGTTCTAGGAAGTTTTCTAATTCTATGATTTTTTTTGAAAGTGCTTCTCTCTCACTTAATTGATTGATGTCTATAGTTAAAATTTCTTGATCCTTAAGTGTCAATGTTAACTTTTGATCTTTAAATAAAAAATTATATTTATTCAAGGCAGGTGAATTTTTAAGAGTTAAAATTTTATTCCATTTACCTTTTCTTTCATCTGGATTTTTTTCAAATAATTTTGCCTGTTCCAAATCAAGATTTTTAGCAAATGCAAATACTCTGTCTCCAATAATTCCAATATTTTTTTTGATTTTACAACTTTCAATCATCTGAAATGAAACAGATTTAACTGGACAGTAATTTATTGAAGAAATTGTTGCGTTCATATAAAGTTTAAAAATAATATGGCTTATCTTTCACCAAATCAACTTAAACAATATGAAGATGAAGGATTTGTTTCTCCAATTAATATTTTTTCAAAGGAAAAAGTAAAAGAAATAAGAAGGAGATTATTAATCTTATGAAAAAAATAATTTTTATATTAATGGTATTAATCTTTAAATTAAATTTCCTACAAGCAAGCGAGTTGAATTTTATTAATAATCATAACGCAGTTTGTAATAACGGGGAACAAGCTACTTTTACAATTAAAAAAGGTAACTCAAATAAATGGGTTATTATTTTACCTGGTGGTGGAGTGGCTAGAAATAATGATGAATATATTAATCGATCTCAAAACATGAAAGAGCCAGAACAAAAAGCCCATATTTTCAATCAAGGAATAGAAAAAGATCTTGAAAAAAGAGATTACAATATGGTTTTTATTCCATATTGCTCAAGTGATCTTTTTCAAGGAAATCATATCAATTTGATTAATAATAAAGAAGTTCCATTCAAAGGTCGTGTCATTTTTGAGAGTGTAATTGACCAGATTTATTCAAAATTAAAAAAAGCTGATGAGATTATTTTTGCAGGTTATTCGGCAGGAGCAATTGGAATTGGATTTAATGCAAAAAAAATAAGTGAATTTAAAAATGTACGAATAATTGTTGATAGTTTTTGGTTCGATAATGAAACTAAAAAATTTTATCAAGATTTTGAAAAAAAACATGACAGAAGTTTTTTATACAGAAGTTCTATGAAGTTGTGCAATGATAGCTGGGTATCTTGTTTCCCTTCTCGAGAAAATTTTGAAAAAAATAATATCAATGATGTATTTTTAATTTGGAATATAGGTGACAAATACGCAAAAGGTGTAAAAGATAAAGAAGCAATTAAAATAGCTATTAAAAAAGATATAGATTTCTATAACGCTGGATTCAGTATTGAAGCTGAGGAAAGAAAAGTATCAGGTTTTGAAGATTGGGGGCATGTCTTAGCTTGGGATGATAAAACTTATAAAAAAAATTATTTTAATATTAGTCTCCAAGAAGCAGTCACTAATTGGATGGATAAAAAAAGTAATACTAAAGTAATTGAACACTTCTCTAAAAATGAAATAAAAACTAAAAAAAAATCAAATCTATATGATGGAAAGTATAAATTTAAATTATATAGATCATCAGAAGAAAATAAAACCAAAATTGGAAATGGTAAACTTGAAGTAAAAGATGGAGAATTATTTTTTTTAGTAAAAGAAAGTAAGCTTAAAACTGGTCCAAAAGAATTTTTAAAAACAGCCATGATATCAATAAATAAAGATGGGGTATTAGATGGATCAATTAAGCTTGATATTTTGGATGGTAAAGATCGATCTGAATATTATCATTTTAATGGAAAAATTAATAAAAAAATATGGGGCACTTCTACAAAAGAAACTTTTTTTAAGGTTTATATCGAGATAAAAAAATAAAATTTTATATTTTTGGAATTTGACTACCGATCTTATAAAGATCATACCCTTTTATAACAGCTTCTCTTTTTGCAATATCTAAATACCATCTAGTTAAGTTGTTATAATTTTTAAGACCAATATCATGCCATTCATGTCTTGCAATCCATGGCCAAGTTGCAATATCTGCAATCGTATATTCGTTTCCAGCTAAGTATTTTGATGAAGATAATCTTTCATCCAATTCGCCATAAATTCTTTTTGTAATTTTAAAATATCTTTCTTCTCCAAATTCACTTTTACCAGGATTATAATGATGAAATTGATGATGTTGCCCGATCATTGGTCCAATAATTCCCATCTGTGCCATCAACCATTGATTTATAACATTTCGATCTTTTACTTCATAAAATTTATTATATTTTTCTGCTAAATATATAAGTATTGCTCCAGACTCGAATAATGACTGTCCATTTTCGTGATCTATAATTACTGGTATTTTTCCAAACGGGCTTATCTTTTTAAAATCTGTTTTAAATTGTTCATCTTTTGACAGATCAATTTTAGTAATTTTAAAATCACAACCTATTTCCTCTAACATTATTGTAATTTTTTTTCCGTTTGGAGTATCTGCTGTAAATAATTCTATCACTTTTTAACGCCAAGTCTTTCTTGGGCTGCCTTTGATGTGGTAGTAAATTCAAATCTTAATTTTTCATCAGGTCTAGCATATTTAAAACATCCTCTAGCAGCTAAAGCTCCTTCATGAAATCCTGAAAGTATTAATTTTAGTTTTCCAGGATAGGTACAAATATCTCCAATTGCAAATATACCGTTTAGATTTGTTTCAAAATTTTCTGTGTTAACAGGAATTGTTTTTTTATCTAAGTTTAAACCCCAGTCTACAATAGGACCAAGCTTCATAATCAGTCCAAAAAAGCCCAAAACATAATTTGTTTCTAACTCTTTTAAACTTTCATCGTCATGTTTTATTTCTATTGATTTAATATTTTGCTCTCCCTTAACTGAGTTTAATTGGTATTTAGTATAAATTTTTAGTTTTCCAGATTTTTCTAATTCTTTAATTTTATCTATACTCAATTGAGCTCCTGTAAATTCATCTCTTCTGTGTATTAAGTTTACATATGAGCTTTTTGATAATTCAATTGCCCAATCTAATGCTGAATCTCCTCCTCCAAATATTGAAATTGTTTTATCCTGAAAAATTGTTTTATCTTTAATTGAGTAAAATAAAGATCTATTTTCATATTTTTCACATTCTTTTGGCGAAAATTTTCTTGGCTCAAATGATCCCACTCCACCAGCAATAATTATATTTGGTATTTCAAACTCTTTATTTTTATTTGTTTTTACAATCCACTTATTATTAACTTTATTAACTTCTTCTACTCTTTCATTAAGATGAAATTTAATATTAAAAGGCTTTATTTGTTTGATTAAATTATTAGTTAATTCTTCTCCAGTACATTCTGGAACTGCTGGAATATCATAAATTGGTTTGTCTGGATAAAGTTCAATACATTGGCCTCCAATTTTATCTAAATTATCAACTATCTCACAATTCAATCCAATTAAACCTAGTTGATGAGCACAAAATAATCCTGTTGGACCTGCGCCAATTATTAATGCATCTGTTTTAATCATTTAACCTTGTTTTGATGGAATGCTAACTGTTAGTCCATCTAATTCATCTGAAACTAATATTTGACAACTCAATCTACTGTTTTGTTTTGGTTCAAACGCCATATCTAACATATCTTCTTCCCCATCTTCTTTTTTTGGAAGTTTGTCAAACCATTCTTCTTTGACATAAACATGACAAGTAGCACAAGCCATTCCACCACCACAATCAGCATCAATTCCAGGAATGTCGTTTTGAACAGCGCCCTCCATTACACTCAATCCATTGGAGACTTCTATGGTATGAGACTTTCCATTATCTTCTAAGTATGTAATCTTTGGCATATATCTAAATATAATGAGATAAAAAAAAAGGGCAAGTATGTAAAAACATACCTGCCCTTCTTCTAATTATTTAACGAGTAAAACTACTTAGCTCTACCAGGTTGAGACATTGCTGCTGCCCAAATGATTAGACCAAAAGCGATCTTGTTCAAAAAGTCAGCTGCGTTGTAAATCACGTTTAGTGAGCTTGCGTCCATTCCACCAGTCATGTAACCAAATACATAACCTAATGGGTAGATAGCCCAACCAACTGTAACGATCATTCTCATTGCACCAAATGCAGTAACAAGAGCCTTGTTTCCACTTTTCGCTGCATTTTTTCCTGCTTCGCCTGAGAATACTTCATAAAGAATGTAGAACCATCCAGCCATACCGATTACAAAACCAAGTGTAGTGTTGATGTATCCTGCTTCTCCTAAGTATCCACCGATTAACATTACTAAAGTACCAATCATCAATCTCCAGAATATTCCAGAGTTTGCTTTATTTACTGCTGCAAGAACAAAATAGAATTCTAACATCAATAATGGAACTGTAATTAACCAGTCAATATATCTGTATACTGTTGGTGACTCACCAGTCATAACCCACACATCTCTCATGTACATGTAGTGAATAAATGCAATACCAGTAACTAGTCCTGCAACAGTGATTGAAACTCTCCAGCCAGCTGGAACCGATGCTCTTTCAATAAAAAAGAATGCCGTTGACGCTAATAACGCCATTGACACAAGCCAGAATGAAATTCCAACAAAGTCATCAGAAGCTAACAGTGTAGTTTCTGCGTTTGCTACACCTGAAACACCCATTAGGGCTACAGCTGTAAGAGCAAACAATTTTAGTTTTTTCATAAAAAACTCCCTCTTTCGTTAGTTTTTAACTTTTTAGTTTATATAAACTAGACTTAAACAAATGCTTAAGTCATGTTGAGGATTAACTATCAAAATAATTAAGTTTTTAGAAGGTTTAATTGCCTCTAATTTGTATTGATTTTACTTACTTTTTGAATTTTAATACAATTTTTAATTTAATAAATCTTAAAATATCAAAATAAAGAATCATTAGAGATGAATAAAAAATTCAGTGAAATTTATCAAAACTCCATAAAAAACCCTGAAGATTTTTGGCAAGAAGTGTCTAACGATATTTTTTGGTTTAAAAAACCAACAAAAATTCTAAACAAATCTAATCCTCCTTTTTATAAATGGTTTGAAGATGGGGTGACTAACACCTGTTATAATGCTTTAGACCTTCATATCGATGAAGGTAGAGGTGAAAAATTAGCTTTAATCTATGACAGTCCCATAACTGGCAACAAAAAGCAGTTCACCTATAAAGAATTAAAAGAAAAAGTTTCAAAATTTGCAGGAGCTTTAAAAAACCAAGGGGTTAATAAGGGAGATAGAGTTATAATTTATATGCCCATGATCCCAGAGGCAGTTATTGCAATGTTGGCTTGTGGAAGAATTGGAGCAATTCACTCAGTGGTATTTGGTGGTTTTGCATCCAGTGAATTAGCAAGCAGAATCGATGACAGTAAAGCAAAAATATTAGTTACGGCTTCGTGTGGTTTTGAACCAGGAAGAACTGTTGAGTACAAACCTCTAGTGGATGAGGCCATAAAAATGGCATCTCATAAGATAGAAAAATTAATCCTGTTTCAAAGATCTGGTAATGAAGCAAGTATAAATGCTCCAAAAGAAATTAGTTGGGATGAAGCACTTTCAAATGCAAAAGAAGTAGATTGTGTTGAAATGAATTCAAATGATTTAGCTTATATTTTATATACCTCAGGAACTACGGGTGTTCCAAAAGGAATAGTTAGAGATATTGGTGGTCATATAGTTGCTCTAAAATGGACTATGAAAAATATTTATAATATTGATGCGGATGATGTCTGGTGGTCAGCAAGTGATATTGGCTGGATAGTTGGTCATTCTTATATAGTCTATGCTCCTTTGTTTAAAGGTTGCACCACAGTACTATTTGAAGGAAAACCTGTTGGCACTCCAGATGCTGGTGCTTTTTGGAAAATAATTTCTGATTATAAAGTAAAATCACTTTTTACTGCACCAACTGCTTTTAGGGCTATTAAAAAAGAAGACCCTGAGGGAAAGTTTTTTTCTAAGTATGATTTAAGTAAATTTGAGTCATTGTTTTTAGCTGGTGAAAGGGCGGACCCAGATACCATTAAGTGGGCAGAAAATTTATTAAAAGTTCCTGTAATTGATCATTGGTGGCAAACTGAAACTAGTTGGGCAATTAGTTCTAATTGTACAGGAATTGAAATGATGAAAACAAAGTATGGCTCAGCTTGTAAGGCTGTTCCTGGTTATGACGTTCAAGTTATGAAGCCAGATCAAACTTTAGCAAAACCTAATGAGATGGGAGATATAGTTATAAAATTACCTTTGCCTCCTGGGACTTTTCCAACATTATGGAATGCAGATAAAAGATACAAAGATAATTACATGACCAACTATGATGGTTACTATGAAACTTATGATGCGGGTCATATAGATGAAGATGGTTACATTTGGATTATGTCTAGAACAGATGACATTATTAATGTTGCAGGTCACAGATTATCAACTGGAGCAATTGAAGAAGTTTTATCAGAACACCAATCAGTTGCTGAGTGTGCAGTATTAGGCGTTGCGGATAAACTAAAAGGACAATTGCCAATTGGTTTGGTCGTTCTTAAATCTGGTGTTGAAAAAGATCACGCAACAATTTCAAAAGAGTGCATTCAGATGGTTAGAGATAAAATTGGTCCTGTTGCTGCATTTAAGATTGTAATTGTTATTAAAAGATTGCCAAAAACAAGATCTGGAAAAATATTAAGAGGAACAATAAGAAAAATTGCTGATGGGGAAGATTATAAAATGCCAGCAACTATTGATGATCCTGCAATTTTAACTGAGATAAAAGAAGACTTAATGAAAAATAATATTCTTAAATAATGATAAAGACATATTTATTTTTAACTATTGCAATTTTTTGTGAGGTAGGTGGAACAATGTTATTACCCGTGTCACAAAATTTTACCAAAATAATTCCAACCACAACACTTGCAATTTTGTATCTATCTTCATTTTACCTTTTAACATTTGTGGTTGATAAACTTCCTATCGCTATTGTTTATGCAACATGGAGTGGCCTTGGTATATTTACAATTGCAATATTAGGATATATTTTCTTCAAACAATCACTATCATGGCAGGCTGTTTTAGGGTTATTCTTTATTGTTACTGGTGTTGTTCTGGTAAATAGCTTTACTATAAAAACTATTTAAAATTTTAAAGGCTTACCATCAGGTTCTCCCAATATCTTACCATCTCTCATTTTGATTTGGCCAGCAATAATTGTTGACACGGGAGTTCCCTTAAATTCATACCCATCAAAAGGTGACCAAGCACATTTACTTTCAATATTTTCATTTTTAATTGTAATTTTTTTATTCATATCAACAATTGTAAAGTCTGCATCAAATCCTTCTTTAATAAAACCTTTATCTTGAATGCCAAAAATTTTTACTGGATTTTCACATATAGAATTCATTAATTGTTCTAAACTTAATTTTCCATCATTAACATGGTTTAACATAACTGGTAAAAGTGTCTGAACACCTGGCATTCCAGATGGTGAATTGGGATATTTTTTTTCTTTATTTGCTTTTAAATGTGGAGCATGATCAGATCCAATTGTGTCATTAAGATTATTTTTTACTCCATACCATAACCTGTCATAGTGAGACTTATCTCTTATTGGTGGGTTCATTTGAGCATATGTTCCAAGTTTATCATAACAATCTGGGGCATAGATTGTTAGATGTTGAGGTGTTATCTCAAATGTGATGTTACCTTTGTGCTGCGATAAAAAATCAATTTCTTGTTTGGTTGTTACATGAAGGATGTGTGCTTTTTTTTTATATCGCTCAGCTATTCTTACAATTCTTCTAGTCGATGAAATTGCACATTCTTCACTTCTCCAAATTGGATGTGAGTGAACATCTCCATCTTTAATTAATTTTTTATTCCTATTTAAAATTTCTTCATCTTCAGAGTGAACTGAAACAACTTTAGAGCTACTTTTAAATACTTTCTCAATATCTTCTTCAAATTGAACCAATAGATTTCCTGTCGAAGAACCGGCAAAAAGCTTAATTCCACAACATCCTTCTAAGTTTTTTAAGTCTGCTAACTCATCAGCGTTGTCTGGTGTTGCGCCAAAATAAAAAGCATAGTTGCAATACATTCTATTTTTTGCAAGATCTAATTTCTTTTGAAATTCAATTTTATTAGAAGTTGGTGGATTAGTATTTGGCATTTCAAAAACACTCGTTATTCCTCCAACAATTGCTGCCTTACTTCCAGAATGAAGATCTTCTGTGTCAGTTGATCCGGGTTCCCTAAAATGAGTTTGAGTATCAATACATCCTGGTAAAACAGTTAATCCCTTGGCATCAAAAACTTCTTTTGCTTCACTATCAATTTTACCAATTTCTATGATTTTACCATCTTTGATTGCTATATCTTGATCTTTAAGATCTTTATCTATGTAGCAAGAACCGTTTTTAATTATTAGATCTAACATTTATGAAAAAAGTAATTATATTATATTAAGACATCAATCAATTATGAATAATCAAAATGTATACATTTTAGAAGATAGAGGAATTCTGTATATAAACGGTGCAGATGCTAAAGAATTTTTACAGAATATGATTAGTAATGACATTAATAAAGTAAGTGAAGACAGTAGTTGTTTTGCATCACTATTAACTCCTCAAGGAAAATTTCTTTTTGCTTTTATTATCATAAAACACAAGTCTGGCTACTTCATTGACTGTGAAAAATCTCAAACAGAAGCACTTTTCAAACAACTTAGTGTCTATAAACTTAGATCAAAAGTTGAGATTATGAATCTTAGTAACGAATTTGTTGTAGCCGCGTTTAATAAAGAAAAATTTTTAGAATTTGAAGGATCAAAAGATATTGCTGGGAACACAATTAAATATAGAGAAGATTCCATCTTGTTAGACCCAAGAAATAAAGATTTAGGTGCAAGGCTTATCATCAATTTAGAAAAGCTTTATCTGTCTTTAAAAAAATTAGAGCTAAAAGATTCTCCAATTACTGAATATTATAAATTGAGTCATCAATTAGGAATTCCTCAAAAAAACATGAATGAATTACAGAATAAGCTATTTGGAATTGAATGTAACTTTGAAGAATTGAATGGAATAGACTTTAAAAAAGGCTGTTATGTTGGGCAAGAGAATACTGCAAGAATTAAATTAAAAAATAAACTTTCAAAAAGATTATTACCTATTTATTTAATTGAAGGAGAAATAAATCAAGATGATTTAATCTATAATGGTGATTTTGAGATAGGAAAAGTTTTAATAAGTAATGAATATCCTTTTGCTTTAATTAAATATTTGGATGATAATTTTAATCAAGAAAATGAGTTTAAAAGCAAAAACGCTAAGTTAAAAATCAAAATTCCTAGTTGGATTAATTAGTGCGTCAGAATAAATGCATGACAAGATTGTATCAAATTGATAGGTTTTAATATGGAGTTTACTGAAGAAGTAAAAAAAGCAACCGATCCAATTTATCAAAAAATCTCTAAGGTTTTACCTGAGATTGAATGGTCAGTTCATGCTCCCTATATTCATAGAATTAATCAATTAAAAAAAGAAAAAAATGCGGTTATTCTTGCGCATAATTATCAAACACCGGAAATTTATCACGGTGTAGCAGATTTTGCAGCTGACTCTTTGGCTCTAGCAGTAGAAGCTTCAAAAACTTCAGCAGATATTATTGTAATGGCTGGTGTACACTTTATGGCAGAGACAGCAAAATTAATGAGTCCACAAAAAAAAGTTTTGTTACCCGATATGCTTGCAGGATGCTCCTTGTCATCCTCTATTACAGGTAAGGATGTAAGATTATTAAAAGAAAAATATCCAGGTGTACCTGTTGTTTCCTATGTAAATACTTCGGCAGATGTTAAAGCTGAAACTGACATTTGCTGCACATCAGCTAATGCCGTTAAGATTGTTAATTCTCTTGGTGTTAAAAAAGTTATATTTCTACCCGATGATTATTTAGCTAAATATGTAGCTTCTCAGACGGATGTTGAAATTATTGCTTGGAAAGGGATTTGCATTGTTCATGACCAATTTAACGAAAAAGAAATTCACGATATAAGAAAAAATAATCCAGGAATAAAGATTATTGCACATCCTGAATGTCCACCCGATGTAATTAAAGCAAGTGACTTTGCTGGTTCAACTTCAGGAATGATCAAATATGTAGAGGAGAATCAACCTAAAAAGGTAATGATGGTTACGGAATGTTCTATGAGTGATAATATTCAGGTAGAAAATCCTAATGTTGAATTTATTAAACCATGCAATCTATGTCCTCATATGAAAAGAATTACTCTACCAAAAATTTTGGCCTGTTTAGAAAATGAAACTGGTGAGATAATTATGGATAATGAAACTATCAACAAGGCAAGAATACCTGTTGAAAGAATGACTGCTATTGGCAGATAATAAATGTGCCTAAAATTAAATTAAGCAACTATTATATCAAGAATAAAGTTAAGCTTGCATTAAATGAGGATCTTTATCCAAATGGAGATATTACTTCAAGTTTAGTTAAGAATAGTAAAGTTATAAAAATCAAATTAATTTCAAACCAACAAGCTGTAATTGCTGGCTTAGAGTTTGCTAAACAAACCTTCAAATTAATTGATAATAAAATTAAATTTATTATTAAAAAAAAAGAAGGTTCAATAGTCAAAAAGAACGATGTAGTAGCAACAATTGAAGGTAGGGCTGAAAATATTTTAATTGGTGAGAGAGTTGCTTTAAATTTTTTAAGTCATATCTCTGGAATTGCTACTAAGACTAATCAATTTGTTAAATTAGCTAATAAAAAAACTAAAATTTGCTGTACTAGGAAAACAATTCCAACCTTAAGAGTAATACAAAAATATGCCGTTACGTTAGGTGGTGGTACAAACCATAGGTTTAATTTAAGTGATGAATTTCTTATTAAAGACAATCATATTGCAAGCTCTGATATTAAAACTTTAGTATCTCTTGCAATCAAAAATAAAAAAGGAAGAAAAATTACAGTAGAAGTTGATAATCTAAATCAGCTCAAAAAAATAATGGGTTTAAAATTTAATACTGTTTTGTTTGATAATATGAACAATAAAACACTCAAGGCAGGTGTTAGAATGGTTAAAAAACATTATGAAACAGAAGCTTCTGGGAACGTTAATTTGAAATCTATTAAAAAAATTGTAGCAACGGGTGTCGATAGAGTTTCAATTGGAAGTATCACTCATAGTGTACCAGCTATAGATTTTAAATTTGAAATCTAATTTTTTTTAGAAAGTTCAGCTTGTGCAGCAGCTAATCTTGCTACTGGAACTCTATATGGTGAGCAAGAAACATAATCCAAACCTGCATTAGCACAAAAGTGAATACTTTTAGGGTCTCCACCATGTTCTCCACAAATTCCAAGTTTAATTTTTTTATTAGTTTTTCTTCCTTTTTCAACTGCAATTTCTATTAAATCACCTACTCCGTCATCTATAGAGATAAATGGATCTATAGAAAAAATCTTATTCTCAAGATAATCATTTAAAAATTTACCACTATCGTCTCTACTTAAACCGAATGTTGTTTGAGTTAAGTCATTAGTTCCAAAACTAAAGAACTCAGCGTGTTTAGCTATATCATCAGCTTTAATTGCTGCTCTTGGTAATTCAATCATTGTACCAACTAAATAATCTATTTTAATTTTTTTATCCTTTTGAACTTCTTTTGCAACTCTGACTACTAAATCTTTCATTATTCTAATCTCAGCTTCAGTTGATACTAAAGGGATCATAATTTCTGGAAATGCCGACTTAATTTTTTTTATCTTAAGTTCAGATAAAGCCTCAAAGATTGCTCTACATTGCATTTCATAAATTTCTGGAAAAGAAATTCCTAATCGACACCCTCTATGACCAAGCATCGGGTTTTGTTCATGTAACTCGTTAATTCGAGACTCAATTTCTTTTAATGGTAACCCCACAACTTTTGCAACATCATTAATTTCTTTTTCTGTTTTTGGAAGAAACTCGTGTAATGGTGGATCTAACAGTCTCACTGTGACAGGAAGACCATTCATAATTTTGAATATTTGTACAAAATCTTTTTTTTGATGTGGTAAAAGTTTTGCTAGCGCCCTGTTTCTATCTTCTGCTGTTTTTGATAAAATCATTTCTCTAACAGATAAAATTCTCTCTTCATCAAAAAACATATGTTCGGTTCTACAAAGTCCTATGCCTTCTGCTCCAAAGTCTCTTGCAGTTTTTGTATCTAATGGTGTTTCTGAATTCGTTCTTACTTTTAGTTTTCTAAAATTATCTGCCCAACTCATTAATTTGGAAAAGTCTCCTGAAATTTCTGGTTTAACCGTTGGCACTTCTCCTAGGATAATTCTTCCTGTTGAACCATCAATTGTAATAATGTCTCCCTCTTTAATTTCAATAGAAGAAGTTTTAAAGGTTTTCGCTTCATAGTTAATATCAATCTCACTAGAGCCAGAAACGCATGGTCTTCCCATTCCTCTTGCAACCACTGCAGCATGACTAGTCATCCCACCCCTTGCTGTTAAAATTCCTTTTGCAGCATGCATTCCATGAATATCTTCAGGTGACGTTTCTACACGTACTAAAATAGTATCTTGCATGACATTATTTAATCTTTCTGCTTCCTCTGATGTAAAAACAACCTTACCACTTGCAGCCCCTGGAGATGCTGGCAAACCGTTTGCTATAACGTTTAGTGTGCTTTTTTCGTCTAATGTAGGGTGTAACAATGTATCTAAAGAAGCTGGATCTATTCTCATTACTGCTTCTTTTTTAGAAATCAATTTTTCTTTAACCATATCAACTGCAATTCTAACAGCTGACTTTGAAGTTCTTTTTCCTGATCTTGTTTGTAGCATCCACAATTTATTATTTTCAACTGTAAATTCTACGTCTTGCATATCTTTGTAGTGTTTTTCTAAAATTTTTAAAATCTTATCTAATTGTTTAAATACTTTTGGCATAGCCTCTTCCATCGAAGCTTCTTTTGCTTTTGCATCTTTTCTTGCTTTTTTGGTTATATACTGAGGGGTTCTTGTACCTGCCACCACATCTTCTCCTTGAGCATTAATTAAGTATTCACCATACACTTCATTAACCCCATCTGATGGATTTCTTGTAAAGACAACACCAGTTGCACAATCATTACCCATATTGCCAAATACCATTGATTGAACATTAACTGCAGTTCCCCATTCAGCAGGAATTTGGTTTAGTTTTCTATAAACTTTTGCTCTGTTACTTTCCCAAGATAGAAATACCGAACTAATAGCTCCTAATAATTGATCATATACGTTCTGGGGAAATTCTTTTTTGGTTTGATTTTTAATAACTTTTTTAAAATCATTAATTAATCCCTCCCAATCATCTGCATCAAGATCTGTATCTAAAAGAACACCTTTGGTTAACTTGTAATTTTCAATTAATTCTTCAAAGTGATAGCCCTCAACACCCATAACAACATTGCCATACATCTGAATAAATCTTCGGTAACTATCTTTTGCAAATCTGCTATTAGAAGTTTTTTTTGATAGTGCAAGAACGGTCTTATCGTTTAATCCTAAATTCAAAATTGTGTCCATCATGCCAGGCATTGAAACTCTTGCACCAGATCTAACAGATAATAATAAAGGATTTTTTAAATCACCAAATTTTTTCCCTACTTCTTTTTCGATAATTTTTAATTCCTTTTTTATAATATTAACAATTTTTGAATTTAATTTTTTTTTATCTTTATAAAATAATTCACAAACTTTTGTTGAAATTGTAAATCCAGGAGGAACTGGCAGTCCCATTCTGCCCATTTCAGAAAGGTTTGCCCCTTTTCCACCTAAAAAATTTTTAGGATTTTTAATTTTTTTTGAATCTTTTGATTTAAAATTTAAAATTAGCTTATTCACTGTTTGATTTCTATATTTGAAAAATTTATGTAATTATCAAATGTTCTACATAACATTTGTAAAAGTTCCAATCTGTTTTTTTTAATATTTTTATCATCATCATTGACCTTAACATTGTCAAAAAACTCTGAAGTTGCTTTTTTAGCGCCAGCAAGAATTTCGAGTGTTTCTCTGTAGTTTTCATCTTTGCCAATATTTGTAAAATATTTTCTTATTTCATTAATTTTTTTAAATAGGTTTTTTTCATAGTCATTTTTAAAAATACCAGGGTCAGTTGTATTTGACAGTTCAAGATCTGTATTTTTCAACTCACTCTCAAGTATACTGTAAGCTCTTTTGTAGCTTGTAATAATGTCCCCTCCTATAACTTTGCTAATTAGCCCATTAAGTGTTGAAGCTTTTTTATATATTTTGTTCATATGATCTAATCCATGTGCTTTTATACTGGCTTCTATTATCTCTGGTCTAATCTTTTTCTCTTTCATGTAGTATTTTAATCTGTCCATTAAAAAATCGGATAATTCTTTTTGAGATGACTCGTTTGAAAAAATAAACCCTTGGTCTTTATGTAGTGAAGTGGAATAACTAATAAGATCTTTAATCTTAAACTCTTTATTATTATCAATTAATAGCTTTATTACACCAAGTGCAGACCTTCTAAGCGCGTAAGGATCTTTTGAGCTAGTTGGTTTTTGGTTAATTCCAAAAAAACCTACCAAGGTATCAATTTTGTCAGTTAAAGCTAAAGCAATACTAAACGGTTTCTTTGGAGTTTTGCTATCAAGACCTACTGGTTGATAATGTTCACTTATTGCTAGCGCTATCTCTTTATCAAAACCTTGCACTTCAGCAAAATGTCCACCCATAATTCCCTGAAGCTCAGGAAATTCACCAACAATATCAGAAACTAAATCAACTTTGCAAATCGATGCTGATAGTTCAACTTGATCTTTGCTAATTAATAATTCATCAGAAATTATTCCTCCAAGTTTTCTCATTCTTTGAATTTTGTCAAAATAAGACCCAAGACCTTTAAAATAATTCATATTTTTTAATTTTGAAACTTGTTTAACTAAATTTTGAGATTTATTTTTTTCCCAAAAAAATTGAGCATCGCTTAATCTTGCTTCTACAACCCTTTCATTACCCATCTTAATATAACCTTTTTCATCATTGTTATTTGCCACAACTAAAAATTCATTGGTAATTTTTCCTTTTTTATCAAATGTTGGAAAATATTTTTGATGGTATTGCATTGTAATAATCAAAATTTCTTTTGGAATATTCAAAAATTTCTGATCAAACTTGCACACTAAAATATTTGGTTGCTCAACAATATCTGTAACTTCATCTAAAAGTTTATTATTAGGCTCGACAATGAAATTGTTTTTTCTAGATATTTTTTCAATTTCTTTAACAATAAATTCTTTTCTCAATAAGTGATCTATAATTATGCCAGACTGACTAAAGAAATCTTTATAACTTTTAAAATTTTTAAATATTTTTTTTTTATCTTCAAACTCTTTGTCAATAAATGTTGAGTTAGAGGCTATTAAATGATGAAATTTAAAATTTAAACTTTTATCATCAAAAACTGCTAGGATAGATTTTAATGGTCTCGCCCAACTAAGGTTATAGTTTCCCCATGTCATAGATTTTTTCCATTGTAATTTATCAAGGATTATAGGTGTATATTCTTGAAGTAAATCTATGGTATTAATTTTACTTGATGCTTTCTTGAAAAAATAAAATTCTCCTTTTTCCAATGTTTTTTTAAGAAGATCTTTTTTTTCTATTTGATTTGACCTTAAAAACCCCTCAATAGCTTTTTCTGGAGCTTTAACATTTGGTCCTTTTATTTCTTCAGCTTTTTGTATTATTTCTTTAGATAGGCCTTCAAATAAAATTATAAGACGATTTGGTGTTGAAAATGAAGAACTTTTTTTGAACAGAATTTTTTTTTCCTCAAATAAATTTTGAAAATTTTCTAATAAAACATTACGTGAGTTACTCTGCAAACCAGCTGGTATTTCCTCACTAAACAACTCTATAAAAAAATCTGACATTAATCTGTTTGACTGCTTAACCAACTTTCGGCAACTGCTTTTGTAATGTCTCTAATACGCCCTATATAACCCGCTCTTTGAGCAACACTTATAACTCCTCTTGCATCTAAAATATTAAATGCATGGCTTGCTTTTAGACATTGATCATATGCAGGTAATGAAATTTTTTTATCTACCAATGCTTTTGCTTCAAGCTCAAACATATCAAACATTTTGAATAGATTTTCTGTATTGGCATGTTCAAAATTATATGCTGAAAACTCTTTTTCAGCTTGAAGAAACACATCCCCATATTTTTCACCTTCATCATTCCATATTAGATCATAAACATTTTTCATTTGTTGAGTAAACATGCAAATTCTTTCAAGACCATATGTTATTTCAACTGAAACAGGTTTACATTCAAATCCAGCCATTTGTTGAAAGTATGTAAATTGAGTAATTTCCATTCCATCACACCAAACTTCCCATCCTAAACCTGCCGCACCTAAAGTTGGACTTTCCCAATCGTCTTCAACAAATCTAATATCATGTTCTTTATGATTAATACCGATTACAGCCAAACTATTTAAATAAAGTTTTTTGATATTATCTGGTGAAGGTTTTATTAAAACTTGGAATTGATAATAATGCTGTAATCTATTTGGGTTTTCTCCATATCTTCCATCAGTGGGTCTTCTTGATGGCTGAACATAAGCTGCTTTCCATGGCTTAGGTCCTAATGATCTTAAGGTTGTAGCAGGATGAAAGGTTCCTGCACCAACTTCTATGTCATATGGCTGTAGAAGAATACATCCCTGTTTGCTCCAATATTTTTGAAGATTCAAAATAGTATCTTGAAACGATTGAAATTTAGGTTTTATAATTTTTTCCTTAGAAGCCATATCTTTGCCAGATAGATCTTTCCTCTAAAATATTTGCTAGTTGATCTATTTGATTGCTAGATGAAGATAATTTCTTACTTAACCAACCCTTAGATTTTTCAAATTTTTTGATAATCACATCTTCACCAAATTTTTCTTTTAAAATTTCATTAGCATTACCAAGTCCATCAATTAGGCCTAGCTCTTTTGATTTACTACCCGCCCAAAACTCTCCTGAGAACAATTCAATCCCATCCTTTTTAAGTTTAGATCCTCTGCTTTCTTCTACAACTTTAATAAAATCTTTATGCAGATCTAGTTGGATATTCTTAAGTCTCTCAATATCTTCTGACTTCTCTTCTTGAAAGGGATCTAATGAGCTTTTATTTTTTCCAGCTGTATGAACTCTTCTTTCTACACCAATTTTTTTAATTAGTTCTGTAAATCCAAATGATGAATAAATAACCCCTATTGATCCAATAATTGAACTTGAATTTGCATATATCTCATCTCCTGCACAAGCTATTAAGTATCCACCAGAAGCTGCAACATCTTCCGCGAACACTATTACTTTTATTTTGTTTTTCTTAGCTTGAGCTCTAATAAATTTGTAGATTAAATGTGATTGGACTGGCGATCCACCCGGTGAATTTATAGTAATTGCCACTGCTTTTGCTTTTTTTAGTGAAAAAGCCTTTTCTATAATCTCTTCTTGTCCTGCAAAATCTATGCCCTGTTTAAACTTTCCAGCATTGCCAATTACACCATTTAGCTTGATATGAGCTATTATTTTTTTCTTTTTAAAAAAAGAGAACATTGTTAATCCTTATAGAATTTTTGATTTAATATAAAGCCTACTTATAGTTGAAGATTAAGGTGCGTCAATTGATAAGTAATAAATATAACTTAATTATACTAACTTATTTTTTATGGGAACTGTAGTTCAACTTAGAAACCAAATAAATAATTCATATTATCAGCTAAAAGATTCTGTTGATGAAAAATTAGTTTTAGTTGAAGAAAAGATTAAATCAAAACTCTTGAGTGATGTAGACCTCGTTCAAAAAATGACTGAATATCATATCGACACTGGTGGAAAAAGATTAAGAGCCCTACTAACACTTGGGTCAGCTAAGTTATGTGGCTACACTAAAGGAGGTCGAGATATTAATTTAGCAGCATGTGTAGAAATGATACATGGGGCCACTTTAATGCATGATGATGTCATTGATCTTGGAAATATTAGAAGAGGTAAAAAAACATTAAATTCAATTTGGGGAAATCACTCTTCTGTATTAATTGGTGACTATCTTTTAAGTAGATGTTTTGAAATGATGGTCGATGATGGTAATATAGAAGTTTTAAAACTTTTATCCTCAACTTCGTCAAAGATCGCTCAAGGAGAGGTATTACAACTACAACACAAAGGTGAAGTAGACATGTTGGAGGAAACATATTTTAAGATTATTACAGCAAAAACAGCTGAACTTTTTTCTGCAGCAACTAAGGTTGGTGCAATTTTATCTAATAAAGAAACAAAAGAAAAAGAGGCACTAGAGTTTTATGGAAAAAACTTAGGCTTAACATTTCAAATTGCTGATGACACATTAGATTACAATTCTGATCTAAAATTTTTTGGTAAAAAAATTGGTAAAGATTTTCTTGAGGGTAAAATTACTTTACCTGTTATTTTATTATTTCAGAATGTATCATCAATAGAAAAAGATAAGTTAAAAAATATTTTTAAACAAGAAACAAGATCAAATGAAGATTTAAATTTAACCTTAGAGCTTATTAAGAAATACAACATAATAAATGAATGCTACAAAAAAGCTGAACATTTTATTAACCTTGCATCAAATTCTTTAACTGTATTTAAGGATAGTGATGAAAAAAAGATTTTAGAGAGTCTTACATCATTTAGTCTGCAAAGAACCTTTTAGGGGCTTAATAAAGATTTAACCCAGTTTCCCTCGGTATCTTTAGTATATTTAAGTCTTTCATGAATTCTGCTCTCTCCATCTAACCAAAATTCTATACTTGTGGGTATCAAATTCCAACCTGACCAATGCTCTGGTCTTGGTACATCATTTTTATTACTATATTTTTTTTTATATTCTTCTATTGAGTTTAAAAGTTCATCTCTATTATTTATTACAGTGCTTTGTTTTGAGGCCCATGCACCAATTCTACTCTCATAACCTCTACTGCTATAATATTCATCTGCCACTTTATTAGAAACTTTTTGCACCATTCCATTAATTCTTACTTGTCTTAGAAGGCTTTTCCAATGAAAACACATGGATGCTTTTGGGTTATTTTTTAATTCATTTCCCTTCTGACTATTTAGATTGGTATAAAAAACAAATCCATCTTTGTTAAAATCTTTTAATAAGACCATTCTAATTGATGGAAAATTATTTTGATCTGATGTAGCTAAAGCTAGTGCATTTGGATCATTTAACTCTGTTTTTTTTGCTTCATTCATCCAAACTTCAAATAAATCTATTGGATCAATTTTATCTAAAAAGCATTTATTAAGGCCTAATGAGTTTTTTTGATTCATAATTTTAACAAAATAATCTATATACTATAGATAATGTCATTTAATACTTTTGGAAAGCAATTTCGTTTCACAACATGGGGAGAATCTCATGGCCCAGCATTAGGTTGTGTCGTTGATGGTTGTCCACCAAATATAAACTTAAAAGAGCAAGATATTCAAGTTGAGCTAGATAAAAGAAAACCAGGACAATCAAAATTTACAACACAGAGAAAAGAAGATGATAAAGTACAAATTTTATCAGGTGTATTTGAGGGCAAAACGACTGGAACACCTATTTCTTTAATTATTTACAATCAAGATATGAGGTCAAAAGATTATGGAGATATCAAAGATAAATTCAGACCTGGACACGCTGATTTTACGTACTTTAAGAAATATGGAATAAGAGATTACCGTGGCGGTGGAAGATCCTCTGCAAGAGAAACAGCTGCAAGAGTTGCTGCGGGTGCAATTGCTAAAAAAGTTTTAGAGAATAAATTAGGTAAAAAATTTAAAGTTGTAGGGGCTGTTACTCAATTAGGAATATTGGGATGTGATACTAGAAAATGGAACGACCTAACAATTAACAAAAATCCCTTTTTTTGTCCTGATAAGAATATGCTGAAACTTTGGGAAAAATATTTGTTAGATATAAGAAAGTCTGGATCATCTTGTGGAGCAGTTATTGAAGTAAGAGCCAGAGGAATTCCTGTTGGTTTAGGTGCTCCAATTTATTCTAAATTAGATATGGATATTGCCTCTGCAATGATGAGTATTAATGCTGTTAAAGGTGTTAATATTGGATCTGGAATGAATTCTGCACAATTAAGTGGAGAACAAAACTCAGATGAAATTTCACAAAAAGGTAAAAAATTAAAATTTGATTCTAATAATGCAGGTGGAATTCTTGGTGGTATTTCAACAGGACAAGAAATTGTTGTTTCATTTGCTGTTAAGCCAACATCATCGATTTTAACAACTAGAAAAACTATAAATAAGTTTGGAAAAAATACTACTATTTCAGTTAAAGGTCGGCATGATCCTTGTGTTGGTATTCGTGCAGTTCCTGTAGGGGAAGCAATGATGAATTGTGTTTTGTTAGACCATTACTTAATGAACAAAGCTCAGTGTAGCTAATTTTAAATTTAATTTTTAACTACTTTTATCGACTCTTTTGTAAATAAGATGTCTAGTATTTTTTTTGATATTTGAGATGCGTTAAGACCAGCAACATCATACATTTTTTTTGGACTATCTTGTTCGATGAAAATATCAGGCAATATCATGGTTCTAAATTTTAAACCTTTATCAAATATACCTTTTTCTGATAATAAATTTTCTACGTGAGAGCCAAAACCTCCAATAGATCCCTCTTCTACAGTAATCATAACCTCATGTTCTCGCGCACATTTTAAAATAAGTTCTTGGTCCAAGGGTTTAGCAAAACGAGCGTCAACTATCGTTGACTCAATTCCTTTATTTTTTAATTCTGCTGCTGCAATTTTACATTCTTCCAATCTAGTTCCTATACTTAAAATACAAACCTGTTTCCCTTCTTGAATAACTCTTCCTTTTCCAATCTCTATGTTCTCATCTATTGATGGTAATTCCACTCCTATGCCATTTCCTCTTGGGTATCTAATAGCACAAGGTTTGTTATTGATTGACATCGATGTATTTATCATTTTAACTAATTCTGCTTCATCACTAGGTGCCATTACTATAAAATTAGGAAGAGTAGAAAGATAAGTAATATCGAATGAGCCAGCATGAGTTGATCCATCAGCACCTACTAAACCTGCTCTATCTATAATAAATCTCACAGGTAAACTTTGAATAGCCACATCATGAACCACTTGATCATAAGCTCTTTGTAAAAAAGTCGAATAGATTGCAACATATGGCTTATAGCCTTCAGTGGCTAACCCTGCTGCAAAAGTAACAGCATGCTGCTCAGCAATTCCAACATCAAACATTCTTTTTGGAAAATCTTTGGCAAAAATATCCATACCCGTTCCACCTGGCATAGCAGCAGTAACTCCTACAACTTTACTGTCTCTTTCTGCATGTTTCACTAAAGTGTTTGCAAAAACCTTTGTATAAGCTGGAAGATTTGTTCCACTTTTTACCTGTTCGCCAGTTACAACATTAAATTTTGAAACACCGTGATAATGATCACTAGCTTTTTCAGCATAAGAATATCCTTTACCTTTTTGAGTTTTTATATGAATCATAATTGGACCTTGATGCTTTGAGTCTCTTGCATTTTTTAAAATTGGTATGAGTGTAGACAAATCATGTCCATCTATTGGACCAACATAATAAAAGCCTAAAGAATTAAAAAGAGTACCACCAGTTACAGCTGATCTTAAAAAATCCTCAGCTTTTCCAGCTTTAGCACTAAATCTTTTAGAAAAAGCAGAAACTATTAATTTAAAAGTTTCCCTTAAACTGAAATAAATTTTTCCTGTTAACAGTTTAGCTAAATAAGTTCTCATAGCACCTACTGGTTTTGCAATCGACATATCGTTATCATTTAAAATAACAATCATTTTAGTTTTTGAAGCACCTGCGTTATTCATAGCCTCATATGCCATACCCGCACTAATTGCTCCATCTCCTATAACTGCGATTATATTACTTGATTTATTTGATAACTTATTTGCTTCTGCCATGCCTAGAGCTGATGATATTGATGTTGAGCTATGTGCTGCACCAAATGGATCATACTCACTTTCAGATCTTTTTGTAAAACCAGACAATCCATTACCTTGTCTCAATGTTTTAATTTTTGATTTTCTTCCAGTCAAAATTTTATGTGGATAAGTTTGATGACCCACATCCCAAATTAGTCTGTCATTTGGAGTATCAAATACGTAATGTAAAGCTACGGTTAGCTCAACAACCCCAAGACCTGCACCTAAGTGTCCTCCTGTTTCAGATACTGCATCAATCATCTCTTTTCTAACTTCGTTAGAAACTTCTTGAAGATCGTTCTCTGATAATTTTCTTAAGTCAGAAGGAAAATTAATATCTTTGAGAAATTTATAGTTTTGCATTATTTATTTCTTTTTAAAATGTAGTCTAGGGTTTCATTTAAACTGTTAGTGTTTGAACTATATTTATTTAAATCTTTAATTATTTTAGACTTAATTTTATCAGCATATTTAATAGCATTTTGATATCCTAGTAAACTGATTAAAGTGGCTTTACCTTTTTTCTTGTCCTTACCGGTTAACTTACCAGCAATAACTGTAGAGCCCTTAAAGTCTATTAAATCGTCAGCAATTTGAAATAAAAGTCCAATATTTGACCCTATATTTTCAAAAAACTTTATTTGTGTATTACTTTTTCTCTTAATAATAACTGGGACAGTGCAACAAAAGCTAAAGAGCTTGCCTGTTTTTTTTATTTCCATGTCTATAATTTTACTTTTAGAAACTTTTTTCTTTTCAAAACTAAGATCTAAATATTGACCACCAGCTATTCCTAGATGTCCAGAAGTCTCTGAGAGTTTTTTTATTAGATCTACTTTTATTTTTTCATTTAACTTTAAGCTCGAACTAACCAAGATTTCAAAAGCCATTGTTAAAAGTGAGTTTCCTGCTAGTACCGCTGTTGATTCTCCAAATTTAATATGTGTAGAAATTTTTCCTCTTCTTATTTTATCATCATCCATGCAAGGTAAATCATCATGTATTAATGAATAAGCATGAATACATTCAACTGCAGCACCAATAGAAATTAATGTTTTATAATTAATTTTAAATATAGCTCCTATATCAATTAAAATTTTTGATCTAATTTTTTTTCCACCAGGAAATAACCCATATTCCATAGCAGCTATTAATTCTGTTCTTTTTTGTCCTTTAATAAATTGCTTTAAAAATAAGTTTGTATCTTTTGCTATTCTAGCAAGTTTATTTTGCATTTTTTTTTGAATTTATATTGTTAATTTTTTTTTTTGTTTCTTCATTGATCATTTTTGAAGTTTTATAGAATTTTTTTTCAATAATATTATTTAATTTTAATAATTGCTGATATGAATCAATTGAATTCTGCAAGTCTTTCTCCGACTCCAAAGATTCAATAATATTGTTTGCCTCTTTTGTTAACTCCTCAAGAGATAGTGTGTTATTATCAAGTGGTAAATTTTTATCTTTCATATAATAATAATTATTAATACATGAAATCTAATCAATCAAATATCAAAAAAGCAAAAAAATACCTTGATAAAAATTACTGTATTGGCGTACCAACTGAAACCGTTTATGGTCTAGCAGCTAACGCATACAAGAATTCAGCGGTAAAAAAGATTTATAATTTAAAAAAGAGACCAAAAAACAACCCTCTAATAGTACATTATCACGATATCGATTCTCTTAAAAAAGATTGTTTAATAAATGATAATTTTATTAAACTTTATAAAAAATTTTCGCCTGGCCCAATAACATACGTATTACAATTAAAAAAAAACTCTAAGATTTCAAAATATGTAACTAATAATAAGAAAAGTTTAGCAGTAAGATTTCCAAAACATACAATATTTAAAAATTTACTAAAACAGCTAGATTATCCATTAGCTGCACCTAGTGCTAATATTACAACTAAAGTAAGTGCTGTTAATGCAAAAGATGTTAAAGAAGAATTCGGTAAAAAAATTAAATATATTTTAGACGGAGGTACTTGCGCTATTGGAATAGAGTCTACAATAGTTAATCTTACAGCTAAACCAACTATACTGAGATTAGGAGGTCTAGATATTTCAAAAATTCAAAAAGCTTTAGGTTTCAAGATAAATATATCTACCAATCCTAAGAAAAAAATAGCTCCTGGTCAATCACGGCTACATTACTCTCCTGGTATTCCTTTAAGAATGAACGTCACAAAACCAAAAAATGACGAAGCTTTCATAATAATTAAGAAAAAGAAAACTAAACCCAAAAATTATTTTTATTTAACTTCGAAAAGTAATTTAGATGAAGCAGCAAAAAAGCTTTATTCGTGTCTAAGAAAAATAAAAAATGAGGGTTATAACTCGATTGCTGTGGAAAAGATTCCTAATATAGGACTTGGTAAAGCTATAAATGATAGATTGCGGAGGGCATCAAAGTATTAGACATTTTGTTTGGTTATGGTGCGCCTGCTAGGAGTCGAACCCAGAACCTCCTGATCCGAAGTCAGGCGCTCTATCCAGTTGAGCTACAAGCGCATATAGTATTAATATTACATTTTATGGAAAAAAACATTAATTTAATAGTTGGTGAAGATGAAAATAATCTCAGGCTTGATGTATTCATCAATAAAAGAGAAAACTTAATTAGCAGATCCAGAATTAAGAATTTAATTCTTAAAGAAAAATTAAAAATAAATGATCAAATTATTAATAGTCCCTCAAAAAAAGTACTGAGTGGAGATGAGATAAATCTTCAAATTCCAGAACCTAAAGAAGCATCATTAAAGCCATATAATTTTAAGTTACAAATTGTTTATGAAGATGATGATTTGCTAATAATCAATAAACCAGCAGGTATAATTATGCATCCAGGTGCAGGAAATTATGATGAAACAATTGTTAACGCCTTAATGCATTATAACAAGGACTCGTTATCAACAATAGGTGATGAACTAAGACCTGGCATAGTTCATAGGATTGACAAGGATACTTCTGGATTAATAGTTATTGCTAAAAATAATGAAACACACGAAAACTTATCACATCAATTTAGTGAGCACACAATTACAAGAGTTTATCAGCTTTTAATTTGGGGGAAACTAAGACCGTCCTCTGGAAAAATTGATACATTTATAACTAGAAGCTCAAAAAATAGACAGATGATGGAAGTCAGCAATTCTAAAGGCAAAAGAGCAATCACTAATTACAAAACAATTGAAATTTTTGAAAATGATAAAACTCCTACATTAAGCTTAGTGGAATGCAGATTGGAAACTGGAAGAACACATCAAATAAGAGTTCACATGACACATATGGGTAATAGTATTATGGGTGATGGAAAATATAAAAAAAAATATAAAAAACTTAAAAATATCAATACTAATTTAGAAAATTTAATTTATAAATTAGATAGACAATTTTTGCATGCTCAAACATTGGGGTTTATTCACCCAAGAACTAATGAGAAAATGGTTTTTACCTCAATTTTGCCACAAGAACTTGAAAATATTTTAGTATTACTTAGAAATACCGGCAAATAAAACCTTGAAATAATACTATAGTCAATTAAATAAATACAACTTATGAGTACTACAATGAATAGTAATCTTCCTGCACTTTCTAATGAAGGTGGTTTATCAGCTTATCTGGAACAAATTAAAAAATTTCCTATGCTGGCAGCAGAAGAAGAATATATGCTTGCAAAAAATTGGAAGGCAACAGGAAATGTTAAAGCTGCAGAAAAACTTGTTACTAGTCATCTAAGACTCGTTGCAAAAATTGCGATGGGTTACAGGGGATACGGTCTTCCAGTAAATGAAATGATTTCAGAAGGAAATGTTGGGCTAATGCAAGCTGTTAAAAAATTTGAACCTGAGAAAGGATTTAGATTAGCAACTTATGCAATGTGGTGGATTAGAGCTTCTATACAAGAATATATTCTAAGATCTTGGAGCTTAGTAAAAATAGGAACAACAACTGCTCAAAAAAAATTATTTTTCAATTTAAAGAAAATTAAAAATCAAATCGCTCCTCAATCTGAAGGTGATTTAAGACCTGAACATGTAACTGAAATTGCAAACAAGTTAGATGTCAACAAAGATGAAGTAATTTCAATGAACAGAAGACTATCTGGCAAAGAATTTTCTTTAAATGCACAAGTTGGAGAAGATGGTGATGAGTGGCAAGACTGGTTGGTAGATAAAGAGCTTGATCATGATCTTAAATTTGCACATCAAGAAGAAATGGGTCAAAGACAAAACTTACTTAAAGATTCTATAAAAATTCTTAATGAAAGAGAAAAAGAGATTTTATACTCTAGAAGATTAAATGATGAACCTACAACACTTGAAGATTTAAGTAAAAAATACAAAATTAGTAGAGAAAGAATTAGACAAATTGAAAATAAAGCATTTGAGAAGCTTCAAAAACACATGTTATTGTCTGCTAAATCTAAAAATCTACTTCCAGTAAACTAAACCTCAAAGGGGTTTTCTAAAAGAATAGTATCTTCTCGTTCAGGGCTTGTTGAAATACTTGAAACTTTTGTTCCAATAAAATCTTCTAATGCATAAATATAATTTTTTGCATTTTCTGGTAAATTTTCAATATTCTTTATTCCTTGTGTGGAACTTTTCCATCCAGGAAAAGTTTTATAAATTGGTTTAATTTTTAACTGATCCTCAACTGCAGCAGGTAAGTAATCCATTTTTTTGCCATCAAGCTCATACTCGACACACATCTTAATTTCATCTAATTCATCTAAAACATCTAATTTAGTTAATGCTATTCCGTCTATGCCTGAAATTTTAATTGTTTGTCTAACCAAAACACCATCAAACCAACCACACCTTCTTTTTCTACTAGTGACCGTCCCAAATTCTTTTCCTCTTGAACCAAGCAATTCTCCAATATCATCTGTTAACTCAGTTGGAAAAGGTCCTTCACCAACTCTGGTAGTGTAAGCTTTTGTTATTCCAAGAACATAATGAATAGAATTAGGACCACAACCAGTTCCTGTTGCAGCCGCAGATGCAACAGTATTGGATGATGTTACAAAAGGGTAGGTTCCATGATCCACATCTAGTAGTATTCCTTGTGCACCTTCAAATAATATTCTTTTTTTTTGTTTCTTAAATTCATCAATTCTAAGCCAAACAGGTTGAGAAAACTTTAATATTTCTGGAGCAATTTTTAAGAGTTCTTCTTTAAGTTTATCTTTTTCAAAAATTTTTTTACCTAACCCTTTTCTAATTGCATTATGATGAAGAAGCACTGTTTCCAATCTATGGTCTAGATTAGTCTCAGATCTTAGATCCATAACACGGATTGATCTTCTTCCCACTTTATCTTCATAGGCTGGCCCAATTCCTCTTCTTGTTGTTCCAATTTTTCCTTTTCCAGCAGCATCTTCTCTTATTTCATCCATCTCTCTATGAAATGGTAAAATAAGATTTGCAGATTCTGAAATTATAAAATTATCCACATTAACCTCAACACCCTTAGATTTAATTTCCTCTATTTCCTCTAATAGTGCCCACGGGTCAACAACAACTCCATTTCCTATAATAGAAATTTTATTTTTTCTTACAATTCCAGAAGGTAGTAATCTTAATTTATAAGTTGTTCCATCAATTACTAATGTGTGTCCAGCATTGTGTCCTCCTTGAAAACGAATAACAACATCTGCTTGGTCTGATAGCCAGTCGACTATTTTACCTTTTCCTTCATCACCCCATTGAGATCCAACAACTACAACATTTTTCATTATCTAAATTTTTTTTCTATTGTTACTGAACTTAAATGGTTGATAGGCCCATGACCTTTACCGAATTTAAGGTTTGAATTTATTGAATTGTGTACATACTTAGTTGCAAGCTCACAAGATCTCTTTAAGGTTTTTCCACATGAAAAGAATGTAGAAATAGCAGAAGAAAGGGTGCAACCAGTGCCATGTGTATTCCTGGTTGTAATTCTTTTATTTTTTATAATGAAAATTTCATTTTTGTTTACAAAAATATCTTGGACGATTTTAGATTCTAAATGACCACCTTTTATAAAAACATTTTTTGCTCCTAATTTTATTAGTATGCTGGCAGCAAAAATCATATCTTCTTTTGTTCTTATTTTAGTTTTAGTTAATATTTCCGCTTCTGGAATATTTGGAGTAATTAGGCTAACTTTTTTAATTAGTTCATTTTTTAATAACTGAATTGCCTTATCATCAATAAGTTTTGCGCCACCTTTAGCTACCATAACAGGATCTAAAATTATTTTTTTTACTTTAATAAGATTTAATGAATGAATTACTGATTTTATTACTTTTGTAGAATGCAACATTCCAATTTTTATGGCATCAGGTTTAATGTCTTTTGAGGTAAATTCTATTTGATTTGAAATTTCCTTTGGATCAATTGGTACTATTGATTTTACACCTGTTGTATTTTGAATTGTGACAGCTGTTATTGCTGTCATGGCATACGAACCTAAAGCTGTGATAGTTTTAATATCAGCTTGGATGCCAGCACCACCAGATGAATCTGATCCAGCAATAACTAATATTTTAGATTTTGGTTTCAATTTATTTAATTTTTCTTAAAATGATTTTCAAACATTTTTGAAGCAATTTAATATTATCACTCTCTCCCATTACTCTGATTTTAGACTCCGTTCCTGAGCTTCTAACTAATATTCTACCTTGACCTTTAATTAATTTTTCTGCTAATTTTATAGAATTTTTAATATCAATATTTTTAATTATATTTTTGTCTTTAACATCAATATTTTCTAATATTTGTGGAGTTTTATTAAAGGTATTAAAAAAACTACTAGCTTTTTTTCCTTTTCTTAATGAAAATAAAACTTCTAAAGCAACTAATAAGCCATCTCCAGTAGTTGCAAATTTGCCTAGAATAATATGCCCTGATTGTTCACCACCTAAATTAAAATTATTTTTTTGCATTTTCTCTTTTACAAAGCGATCTCCTACATTTGATCTTAAGAATTTTATATTATATAGTTTAAAAAACTTTTCTAATCCATAGTTAGACATTAAAGTGCCAACTACACCTCCTTTTAACATTTTTTTTCTTTTCCATCTCATTGCTATTGCAGCAATTATTTGATCTCCATCAATTACAATACCTTTTTCATCACACATAATAATTCTATCGGCATCTCCATCAAGTGAAATTCCTATATGTGCTTTATATTTCTTTACTGCTAATCTGATTTTATTTGGAAAAGTAGATCCACAATTTTTATTAATATTAAGACCATTAGGATTTATTCCGATTGAAAATACTTTAGCACCTAAAGATTTTAATAATTCAGGCCCAGCCTTGTATCCAGCCCCATTTGCACAATCAATCACTATTCTTAAACCTCTTAGGTTAAAATCTTTTGGTAAATTATTTTTTAAAATTTTTATATAATCTTTATTTGCATTTTCTAACCTTTTTACACGACCCAATTTTTTTGGTTTTGATAAAGATTTTTCAATTTTTTGATCAATTAAAGTTTCAATTTTTTTTTCAATTTTATTTGACAGTTTTAACCCATCTGGTCCAAATAATTTTAACCCATTGTCATGATATGGATTATGAGATGCTGTAATCATAATTCCCATGTTAGCTTTCATACTCTTTGTGAGCATTGCTAAGCCATTAGTTGGAAGTGGGCCTAATGTATAAACGTGCATACCAGCCGATGTAAGTCCTGATACTAACGCAGGTTCCAAACTATACCCTGAGAGTCTCGTATCTTTAGCAATTATTGCTATTTGTTTCTTTTTTTTTTGAGTTTTAAAGTAAGTTCCTGTTGCAAGACCAAATTTAAAAAACATGTCTCCATTAATATTTTTACTATTAACGGCACCTCTTATTCCATCTGTTCCAAAATATTTTTTTGCCATTAGTTTTTAATTAATTCTTTAAACACCTTTATACTTTGTCTTAATTCATTCACATCATGAATTCTTAGAATTTGAACTCCTTGCATTATTGCATACATGGAAGAAGCTACTGTTCCACCTAATCTTTCCTTGCTATCATTTTTTCCAGATAAATCCTTAATAAATTTTTTCCTAGAAAGTCCAAGTAATATAGGAAAACCAAGAGTATGAAAAATAGAAACGCTTCTAATTAAATTCATATTATGTTTCAAATTTTTTCCAAAACCAATTCCTGGATCAATTACAATATTATTATGTTTTATACCCATGGATCTTAAAAATTTAATCTTTTGTTCAAAAAAATCATAAATATCTAATAATTCATTTTTGTACTTAGGGTTTTTTTGCATTTTTTCTGGTGTACCTTGTGAATGTTGAATGACAAATGGAGTTTTGCTTTTTATCAATACCTTAACTGTTTTAGGGTCATAACTTAGACCTGACACGTCATTTATAAGTTTAACTCCTAAATGAATCCCTTTAATCATAATTTCTGATTTTCTTGTATCTAATGATAGTGGAATTTTTTTATTAACATCTTTTAATATTTCTTTTATTCTATTCCATTCTTCCTTTTTACTTACAGGTTTAGATCCAGGTCTTGTTGATTCTCCACCAACATCAATAATATCTGCTCCAGATTTAAATAAATTCTTTGCATGAGATATTCCTTTTTTCTTTTTATTAAATTTACCCCCATCAGAAAAACTATCCGGTGTTAAATTTAATATACCCATTATATTAGGTATTTTATTAAAATTTAAACTTGAAAAGTTTTTATTTTTTTTAACGATAGTCTTGAGATCTTTATTAATTTTTTTTTTCAGTAGTTTGGGTAATTTTTTTATATCTTTAAGATCAATTTTTTTGATAGAAGTTCGTGTAAGAATTTCAATTTGTCCAAAAGAAATTTTCTTATTACCATTTAGTGGAAGATTTTTTTTTTCTAACTAATTCAATTGAAAATTGACCATAAGCAAAATTACACGCTCTTGTGTAATATTTTTTCATTTAGTTTTAATGAACTATTTTCGGCTTAAGACCCATTGAACTTAAAGCTGAACCTTTATCTTTATCTTCAACTTTTAAATCCTCTTTATTGCTTGGATATATATTTTTATTTATCAGGTTTTCAATTTCTTCACCTGTAAGTGTTTCATATGTTAAGAGAGCTTTAGCTAATTTATGTAGATCGTCAATTTTTTCAGTTAAAACTGTTCTTGCTCTTTCATAACCTTTATCTACAATTTTTCTAATTTCTGAGTCTACTTTCTTTGAGGTTTCTTCAGACATATTTTGAGTTCTCGCAACAGACCTTCCTAAAAATACCTCTTCTTCATTCGAACCATAGGCAACTGGTCCCAACTCTTTACTAAGGCCTGCTTGCATTACCATAGCTCTTGCTCTTTGAGTTGCTTGTTCAATATCACTAGATGCACCAGTTGTAACTTTATCTTCTCCAAATATGATTTCTTCTGCTACTCTTCCACCCATAGCTATAGCTAATTGAGCATGAAGCTGTTCTCTTGTTTGAGATAGCTGATCTCTCTCAGGTAGTTGCATAACCATTCCTAAAGCACGACCTCTCGGAATGATTGTTGCCTTATGAATTGGATGAGCCGCATCCTCATTAATAGTTACTATTGCATGTCCAGCTTCGTGGTAAGCTGTTAATGTTTTTTCTTCTTCTGTCATGACCATGGATCTTCTTTCTGATCCCATCATCACTTTATCTCTTGCTTCTTCAAACTCAGTTAGAGTAACTAGTCTTTTATTTTTTCTTGCAGCAAGTAATGCCGCTTCATTAACTATATTTGCTAAATCTGCACCTGAAAAACCTGGGGTTCCTCTAGCTACTGTTCTTAAATTTACATCAGGTGCCATTTTAATTTTTTTAACATGAACTTTTAATACTTTTTCTCTTCCTATTATATCTGGAAGTCCAACAACTACCTGTCTATCAAATCTACCTGGTCGTAATAATGCTGGGTCTAATACATCAGGTCTATTTGTAGCGGCAATAATTATTACACCTTCATTCGTATCAAAGCCATCCATTTCAACTAATAACTGGTTTAAAGTTTGCTCTCTTTCATCGTTACCTCCTCCAAGACCAGCACCCCTGCTTCTTCCAACAGCATCTATCTCATCTATAAAAATAATACACGGTGAATTTTTTTTACCTTGTTCAAACATGTCTCTAACTCTTGAGGCTCCAACACCCACAAACATTTCAACAAAATCTGATCCTGATATTGTAAAGAACGGAACTCCTGCTTCCCCAGCTATAGCTCTAGCAAGTAAAGTTTTACCTGTTCCAGGTTGGCCAACTAATAAACATCCTCTTGGTATTTTTCCACCAAGTCTACTAAACTTTTTAGGATCTTTTAAAAATTGAACAACTTCTTCTACTTCTTCTTTAGCCTCTTCTACTCCAGCGACATCATCAAAAGTAACTTTACCTTTTAATTCATTCATCATCTTTGCCTTAGATTTTCCAAAACCCATGGCTCCACCTTTGCCACCCTGCATCTGTCTCATAAAGAAAATCCAAACAGCGATTAGTAACAACATCGGAAACCACGACAATAAAACACCAAACAAAGACGGCATCTTATCTTCTAAAGGAGCTGCTGATATACTCACACCTTTTTCAGATAGCTTCTCAATTAAATTTGGATAGTTCGGTGAATAAGTAGAAAAAGTATTTCCATTAGCTAATACTCCTCTAATATTGTTTCCTTGAATATCAACTTTTATAACTCCACCATTATCAACTTCTGATAAAAATTCTGAAAATATAATAGAATTACCTTTGCCCACATTAGCTTGAGGGTTCTTAAACATATTATAAAGGCCTATTGTTAGAAAAACAATTACTGCCCACATTGCTAAATTCTTCATATTCATACTTATAAGATAATAATTATTATTAATTAAACAAGTGTCAAATTGTTACAAAACCTTAACTTTATTAGTGTTTTCCCTTGAAATTAATATGGTCTCGTTAACTCTTTCAACAAAACAACCTCCTAAAGTTATTTTTGAAAATGTCTTTAGGATAATTCGGTTAATCAGTTCATTAATACTTTTTCCTCTAACAGGATAGTATTTTTTTCCTATTTTTTGAATAACAAATGTCAAAGATCTAAAAACAACTTCATGCGATTGATCAAAAAAATTATGACTTAAAATATAAGTATCTTTTGTTTTAATATGTGTAGAATTATCCTTCAAATTCTTGTTAACATAAAACTTAATTGATTTGTCTGAGTCTCTTAAATTATCAATGGTTAATTTTAGTTTTTTTAAGTCCAATCCCTCTTTTTCAAGAGACTCTAATAAAGTTCTAATTCTTGTTCTTTTATATATCTCATTAATATTAGATGGATCTTTTATAAAAAATTTAAATACTATTTTAGAAATATTAATTAAATCATTTTTTTTTAAGTTTAGTAATGGTCTTAAAATATTTAGATCTTCATCTTTATATTTTACACTTTTGTTAAAAGATACCAATCCATTTAGTCCACTCCCTCTAACCACTCTAATTAAAAAATTTTCAACTAAATCATTTGAATGATGTCCTAATAATAAGTGCTTAATATTATTTTTTTTACATTCTTTTGATAGTAAAGAATATCTTGCTTCTCTTGCTAAAGATTGAATATTTCTAGAAGGTTTTTTACCTTTCCAGATTAATATTTTGCATGTAATACCAATTTTTTGTAAAATTTTTTTTACTAACGTTGCTTCCTTTGTCGACTCATTTCTAAGTCTATGATCAACTAAAAAAAATTTAACTTTTATTTTATTTTTTATTGAATAGCATTTAGCCAAGTAAGCCAATGCTAAACTATCGGGTCCACCCGAAACTGCTACTGCTAAATTTTCCTCAGAATTTAAAGAGGAGGAGAATTCACTATAAACTTTTGAGATTTTTCGATCTTTTAAAAAACTAAGAATTTGTTTATGAGTTTTGTTTTGAACACTCAAACTTTTTTGATTCATATTTTGCTTTTTGAAGCACAGATTGATTTGCTTTAGGATATTGCTCTTCAACCCCCACAATCATTTTACAACCTTGCTCTTTTTCTCCTATTTGAACCATTGATACACCAAGTTTTAATAAATTTATAGGAGCCTTCTCACCTTTTGGATATTTTTGATATCCTTCAAGATAAGCAGTAGCTGCATCTGTATAAAGCTGTCTTATTCTAAACGTTTCAGCATACCAATATTGAGCATTACCTGCCAATTTATGCTCTGAATTATTTATCACAAATTCTCTAAAAGCTCTCTCTGCAGTGCTGTAATCACCTACCTTTAAAAAACTAGTTGCAAATTCATATTGTTTTTCTGGAGTAGCATTTGGAAGTATATTTTTTTCTGATTCAAAGTTTTCTGTCACTATTGACGAAGTAGTTTCTACTGATTGTATTTGCTGACTAGTTTCTTCACTTTCTGTATCTTTATATGAAATAGACCCTAAGTCTTGAGGTTGTGAAGAGCCTGGTAAAGTTTTGTCTACTTGTTCCTTTGGTATTGAAGTTAATTTTTTTCCAATTTCTCCAGATGATAAAGCATTTTCCAGATCTTGAAATCTAATTTGGTTATCTGCTTGAACCTTAGAAAGCCTATTTGATAATTTATCTAACTTGAAATTAATTTCTTCAAACTTATTAGTCAGTTCTTGAAATTGTTTTTCAACATCAGACAATTTTAGAAGATGTCTTGTTAAAACATCCTCAGAGTTTTCGTTTGTGCTTGTTTGACTATTTGAATTAATTGACCCTGAGTAAACAGCTTTTTCCAGGGTTTTTAAATCTTTTTGAATTAACTCTAAAATTTCATTTACATTATGATTGTCAGCAAAAATAATATTTGGAAAAAATATAAAGACTAATATTAATTTTAATCGAATTATTTTTTTATAATTAAACATAATAAATTGAGTAGTAATTATAATGATGGCAAAAAAAAGACCCTATTCACAAATGTGATAGGGTCTTTTATAATTTATTAAATTGATTAGTTCGCTTTAACAGTAACTGATCTTCTATTTTTAGACCATGCTAAAGGGTTAGATCCAGAATCTACTGGTCTTTCTTTACCATAACTTAATACAGAAATTCTGTCTGAAGAAATTCCATAAGTCATTAAATAGTCTTTTGCTGAATTAGCTCTTCTTTCACCTAATGCTAAGTTGTACTCTCTTGTACCTCTTTCATCAGCATGACCTTCTAATACAACATTAATATCTGAATTTTTTCTTAACCATGCAGCTTGTTTTCTTAAAGTTTCTCTTGAAGCTGTTGTAAGTATAGTTTCATTTGTTGCAAAGAAAACTCTATCTGGAACACCAGAAGCTAAATATTCTACAGAATCTGTTCCTGTATAAACATCACCTTGCATTTGTCCTGTTGTTGTTTTTTTTGTAGCACAAGCAGTTAATACTAAACTTGCTAAAACAATTAGAAATCCATTTTTTAAAATCTTGCTTAAGTTCATTGTTGCTCCTTGATCCTTGTTTTGTAATACTTTATATTTTTCATATTTAATTAGACCTTTCAAGTTAAAAATCAAGTAAAATTAAGACTAATTGCTTAATAAAGACGACCAAGATGGGTCAGAAGCATCAGTTTCGGTTTCAACCATCTTTTCATTATACCCTGTTAAATCAATAGACCATAATTTGGCTGAAAATCCTTCTCCTTTAGAGTTGGTCTTAGTTTCTCTATAAAAGATAAGAACCCTTCCATTTGGTGACCATGATGGAGCTTCTTGATAAAAGTTCTCTGTTAGCAGTCTTTCACCAGTTCCATCTGTTCTCATTACTCCTATATAAAATTTTCCTTTATGAAGCTTTGTAAATGCAATTAAATCACCTCTTGGAGACCACACTGGAGTTCCATACAAACCATTCCCAAATGAGATTCTCTTAACATTTTTTCCATTACTATCCATTACATAAATTTGTTGGTAACCACTTCTGTCTGAGTTAAAAGTAATTTGTTTTCCATCTGGTGAGTAAGAGGGTGATGTATCAATTGATGGATGATTAGTAATTCTTTCAACAATTCTGTTTTCAAGATCCATAGTATAAATATCAGAATTGCCATCTTTAGCAAAACTCATTATAATTTTTTTTCCATCAGGTGAAAACCTTGGAGCAAATGTCATTCCAGGAAAATCTCCGACTACTTCTTGCATTCCAGTTTCAATATCTAATAAATATACCCTAGGTAAATTTCTAAAATAAGAAAGATATGTGACCATCTGATTTGTTGGGCTAAATCTTGGTGTTAAAACTAATTCATTTCCAAGTGTTAAATATTTATTATTAAAACCATCTTGGTCCATTATTGCTAATTTTTTTATTCTTTTAGTTTTAGGACCTTCTTCAGAAACGTATATTATTCTAGTATCAAAATAACCTTTTTCTCCAGTTAAGCGTTCATACACCTTATCTGTAATAATGTGACCTACTCTTCTCCAGTTACTAGGAACAGTAGTAAATGCTAAAGCCATCATTTCTTTTCCAGCTAAAACATCCCATAATCTAAATTCTACTCTTAGTTTTTCATCTACAAATGTAACCTTACCTGTTACTAAAGCTTGTGCTTTAATTAAATTCCAATCCTCAAACCTTGGTTTTAAATTAGCTACATCTGGTTCTTGAAGAAATGCATTTTTGTCTAGTGGATTAAATAGACCAGATTGTCTTAAATTATTCTCAACAACTGTTGAAATTTCTGATCCTAAATCTTCTTGTTTTAAAATTTTTTTAAAATTTTCTTTTGATTTATTATCTATTGATAGAGGGGATACAGCAACTGGTAAAGGATTTAAATTTCCTCTAGTAATATCAACTTCAATTAAAGCAAAAGCTTTAATGGGAATAATAATAAATAATATAAATAAATATCTTAATAACATTTTTATCCTTCTAACATTTCTCTAGCATCAAAGTTCAGCTGCATATCTTTCCATCTTTCATAACCTGTACTAGGTACTCTAAGAGGTTGGCAAAGCTTTATAGCTCTTAATGCGCTTTCAGCTAACACTTTATAAAATCCTTGTCCAGGCCTATTCATTCTAGCATGATCAAGAATCTCTGTTTTTATAATAGAACCATCTGGCTTTAATTGTAACTTAATTCTAACTAATAAATCTTCGTTAAACGGCAACCCTAAAGGAATACTCCAACAACCAAAAATTTGAGCTTTTAGTGCATCTTCTTCACTTAAAGTTAATCCAGAAAAATCCATATCTTTATCCTGATCTTGGGTAACTTGATTAGATTTTTTATTTGTTTCTGCACTCTCAGTCTTAGATTTATCAATTAATGCAGCAATACTATTAGTGTCAAATAGTTCTTTTTTTTCAAATTCTGAAATTTGTTTAATTTCTGTTTCTTCTTTTTCAGGGTTTTGTTTTTCATCTTTAATTTTCTTTATTTTTTCTATTTTTTCATCTGGCAATGGCACAGCATCAGGCTTTTGTTTTTTTATTTTTTTTGGTGGTGCCTGTTCAGAAACTAATTTTTTTTCTTTTTCTTTGACTTTCTCTATTATTTTTTTTGCTTTTGGTGCAAAAGGAATATTAGTTTTGTCTGTGATTTGAATCAGCTCAACCGATATAATCGGAGGAAGATCAATCGGTTTTTTAGCAAGGAATGGTAAGCTCATAGCTGTGATTATCACAAGAAATATATGAAACCCAAAAGAAATAACAATATTTCTATTCACTTTAGTTACCTCTCTTTATATGGCTCAGAAATTAATGCTACTTTAGTAAAGCCAGAGCCAGATAGCATTCCCATTATTTCTAAAACTCTACCATAGTTGATCGATTTATCTCCTCGAACATAAATTCTAGTGTCTGTTCTATTTTTAGATACAGCTAAAATCTTTGCAATAATTTTATCATACTCAACTTTAGATTCTTGAATAAATATTTCACCTTTAGAGTTTATAGATAATGTTAATGGTTCTAATTCTTCAGGTAATGAATCAGCAGAGCTTTCGGGTAGATCAACTTGTATTCCAACTGTTAATAATGGTGCTGTTACCATAAATATAATTAATAACACCAACATTACATCAACAAATGGAGTAACATTTATTTCACTCATAGGCTCTTTTGATGAACGTTTGAGATTAAAGGCCATTTTATATTATTGATAAAAATCTTTTAGAAAAATTTTCTAATCTTTGTGAATATTTTTTTGAGTCGTTATTAAATTTATTATAAGCAACAACTGCAGGTATTGCAGCTAATAATCCAAGAGCAGTTGCAAATAAAGCTTCAGCTATTCCTGGCGCTACAATTGCCAAACTTGTATTTCTTGAGATTGCTATAGATTGGAATGAGTTCATTATTCCCCATACAGTTCCAAATAAACCTATAAAAGGTGCCGTCGAACCAACTGTTGCTAAAAAAGTAAAACCTTTGTCTATTTTTGAAATTTGTTTTTCAATATTAACCTCGAGTATGCTTGCCATTCTTTCATTTAGGTTAGTTTTACTTTTGGCTTTTAATAAACTTTGCATTGTATCTTTAAACAACAAGGCCGTAGGGTTTTCTACATCAGCTGGCAAACTATTGTAAAAAGATTCTGCTGATTTTGATTTCCAAAATTTTTCTTCAAATTCCTCAGACTCTAAATTAATTTTTTTAAACAGTCTAAATTTTTCAATAATAACGGCCCATGAATATATAGAGCAGCCAATCAACATAAGTATTACTGACTTTACAATAAAATCTGCTCTTAAAAATAAACTCCACAAGGAAAAATCAGTATTTGAGGCAAGGCCTACTGCTTGAGATGTAATATCAGCTTCCATATTGAAGGTTTCACACTTAAATGTGTCATGAATTTGACTTTTAAAGTTTTTATTTATTCTTCTAGTTTATAAGTTTCGTAATAAAAGCTAGCAATCAATATCGCATCAGCTTTATTTGAGTCTTTTTTTCTTGATAACTCTGATGAAAAATAAGGAAATACCTCTATTGCTTTTGTTCTACTAGCGTCTTTTTCTGAATTAATAAGGTTAAAATACTTTTTCCATTTTGTCGGTCTTACAAAATACATCGGTAATTGCATTGCAGAACAAATTCCTTTTAAAATACCAAACGATTGTCCAAAATTAAACATACTAGTAACACCTTGACCTGGCATAGCTGATACCTGTTCAATTATAACTTTGATATCTTCCTTCTTTATGTCTTTAATTCTTGAAGAGATTTCATAATAAATTTGAGCACCATTAACTTGTTTTTTATTTTTTTTTCCTTCAGGCATATTGGGCATTTCAATAACATCAATTATTTTACCATCTTGAAAAAAACAAATAGAACCTGTTATGCCTGGGTCTATTCCAATAATAAGCATTAGTTATTCTTAAAATTTATATTTGAATAAACACTTTGAACATCATCATCATCTTCTAATGTTTCTAAAAACTCTATTGCAGCTTCCACTTTATCTTTTTCAACATCTACACTATTTAAAGGAACCCATTCAATCTCAGTTGAAATAAAATTTGCAATTGTTTTTTCTAAATTTTTTTTTACATTATAAATTTCACTCATAGGACATTGAATTTCATGAAATTCATCATTTGAAATACACTCATCTGCACCAGATTCAATTGCTAGTTCAAAAATTTGTTCATCTGAGATTTCTTTTTTATCAATTTTAATAATCCCTAACTGATTAAAGTTATGTGAAGCAGATCCCTGAGTTCCTAAATTGCCACCACTTTTTACAAATATAGATCTAACATTGGAAGCTGTTCTGTTTTTATTGTCAGTTAACGCCTCTACAATCACGGCTATTTTATCTGGACCAAATCCTTCATATCTTAAATTTTCATAATTTGTTTCAGAATTAACCGAAGATTTGGCAATAGCTCTTTCAATATTATCTTTTGGCATGTTGGCTGATTTTGCTGCTTGAATTGCAGATCTAAGTCTTGGGTTCATCGCAGGATCTTTATCACCTAGTTTTGCTGCTACACTTATCTCTTTAGATAATTTTGAAAATACTTTAGATCTTTGTTTGTCTGCTTTTCCTTTAGAGTGTTTTATACTTGCCCATTTTGAATGACCCGACATAATAATTATTGAGAATTTTTTAATTCTCCTCCATGTATAAAATTTTTTACAGTTTTAGCTAACCCTGTTTCTACATCACATTCAACAATCACACCACACAAACTAGCTTCACCAATTGCTGGAAAGTGCTTTGTGGACTTTTTTTTTAAAAATCTATTAATTGAATTTTCTTTATTCATTCCAATAACTGAGTCATAATCACCACACATTCCTGCATCAGTTTGATAAGCAGTACCACCTTTTAATATTCTAGTATCATTTGTTGGAATATGCGTGTGAGTTCCAATAACCAATGTTGCTTTACCATCAAAAAAATGTCCCATGGCTGATTTTTCACTTGTTATTTCACCATGAAAATCGACTAATAAAAAATCATAATCTTCTTTAAGCTTATATTTTTTCATAAATTTTTCAGCTGCTTCAAATACATCTTCACATTTCTTCATAAAAACATTTCCCATTAAATTAAGTACCCCCACTCTCATCTCATTTTTAGCAGTAAATATTCCAAAGCCTTTTCCTGGAGATGGTTCAAATAAATTTTTAGGTCTAAGAAGTCGATTTTCTTTTTCAATATGAGACATTGTTTCTTTCTGATCCCACACATGGTTACCCGTTGTAATAACATCTACACCACAGTTAAAAAAATCTTTACATATTTCCTCTGTAAGACCAACACCTGAGTCAGCTGCATTCTCACCATTAACAACTACAAAATCGATTTTTTCATCTTTAATTTTTGATAGTAAATTATTCAAAACCATCGAGCGTCCTGAAATGCCAACTACATCACCTAAAAAGAGTATTTTCATTTTATAATATTTTTATTTGTTACAATATAATCTAATTTTTGATCATACATATTAGTTGGCACTTTATCAATTTCTTGAATTGAAAAAGCTAAACCTATCTTTATGATATTTTTTTTTTTGATAATTTTTCAATTAATCTATCGTAGTATCCACCACCATATCCAAGTCTGTTTAATTTTTTATCAAATGCTACCAAGGGAATTAATAAAACGTCAGGGTATACTATATTTTTAGCTTCTGGTTCAGGTATTCCATATTTATTTATTTTTAAAGGCTCAGAAAATGACCATGAATAAAAATCCATTTGAAAGTTTTTCTTAATTATGGGCAAAGAAATATTAAATTTATTCTTTTTAAATTTTCTTAACAGTGTTAAGTCATCTATCTCAAAGTTTACCGGATAGTATCCACCTATAATAATCTGATTGGTTATCTTTTCTTTTTTAAGAATTTCTATAATTTGCTTGAAGTTGAGCTGAATATTTTTTGTATTAAATTTTTTTCTTACTTTAAGAATTTTTTTTCTTAATTCAGATTTTAACACAAATCTACTGAATTGGATTTTCTAAATTTGCTTTTTCAACAAAATTTTCAATTTCATCTGCTGCAGCTTCGATTATTTTTTCATAATCTTCTTTATTTTTTTCTATTTCTTTTTTAAAACTTTCATGATCTTGTTGAAGTTCCTTCATCTCTTCTTCTTTTCTATCTCTGTAATCATAAACTAATGATTTCAATTCTCTAAATTTATTTGATAAATTCTGTAATTCAGTTTTTTTTTGTTCTACCTTTTTTTTAGTTTCAAAATATTCATCCATTATTTGAACTGAAGTAATCAATAGAAGTTTATTTTCCCCTATGTTTCCAAGGTCATTCTTTAAATTGCTAAATTTTTGATTAATATGAGTTAACAATTCTTCTAAATGCTCTTCCTGTCCATCATCACAAGATAGTAGAAAATCTTTGCCATTAAATTTAATATTTACATTTGCCATTTGTCTATTTCTTCTAATAAAGTATCTGTTTCTTGATTTAATTCATCTATTTTTTCTGAAAATTCTGTCTCTTTTTTTTGTTCTTCTATTTTTTGCAGGTTAATATCTTCTAATTTTTGATTAAGAGCTTTAAATTCACTTTCTAAATTTTGATATTTTTCTTCTATTTGTTTTTTTTCAATTTCTAATTGATTTTTTTGAATGTTTAAGTTTTCTAAATTAGACTTTAGCGTTGGGTTTTGTAAATTCAAACTCTTCAATTTATTAAGTGCAAAACTGAGCTTTTTTTCTTTTTCACTGTCTGTTTTCATATATATATATTTATATTATTAAATTGAGTCTTCTAAGTCTAGATAGGATATTTTTGAACAAATTACATAAAGATTTATCAAACGCAATAAGGTTTTTATCTATAGATGCTGTGCAAAAGGCAAATTCGGGTCATCCTGGAATGCCGATGGGTATGGCAGACGTAGCAACAGTTTTGTTTAAAAATTTTCTTAGATTTAATCCAAAAAATCCTAACTGGATAAATAGAGACAGATTTGTTTTATCTGCTGGTCATGGATCTATGCTTCTTTACTCTTTATTACATTTAACTGGGTACAAAAGTATTTCTTTGAATGATATTAAAAATTTTAGACAATTAAAATCTATTTGTGCGGGTCATCCTGAGTATCACCTTGGTACTGGTATTGAAACTACGACAGGTCCTCTTGGACAAGGAATTGCTAATTCAGTTGGTTTCGCTATTGCAGAGGAAATTTTGAAGAAAAAACTTGGTAAAGAAATAATAAACCATAAAACTTATGTTTTAGCTGGAGATGGATGTTTAATGGAAGGCATTAGCCATGAAGCAATGAGTTTAGCAGGACACTTAAAGCTAAAAAATCTAGTTATGCTTTTTGACAATAACTCGATATCAATTGATGGACCAACCAGTTTGGCAGTTTCAGATAATTTCAAAAAAAGATTTGAAAGTTATGGTTGGGATTACATACTAATCAATGGTCATAACGAAAGAGAAATTTTTTCTGCATTAAAAAAAGTTCAAAATGCTAAAAGACCAACAGTTATTTCATGCAAAACAAAAATTGGTTATGGTTCACCTAATAAATCTGGTAAAGCCTCTTCGCACGGTAGTCCAATTGGTTTAGATGAAATCAAATTAGTTAGAAAAGTATTAGATTGGAAACACAAACCTTTTGAAATTCCCAAAAGTATTTTGAATGAATGGAGAAAAATTGGTAATAAGGGTGCAAAACTTGATTCTGCATGGAGTAAAATTTATAAAAGAAAAAAAAATTTAGTAGATAAAGTCTTTAAAAATAATTTCTCTAAAGCTTTAAAAAGTGAAAAACAAAATTCTCTTAGAGAAAACAAAAGTCTAGCCTCTAGAAAAGCCTCTGAGTTAACTCTTAATGCTCTTACGAGAGAAAATAATATGTTAATTGGTGGTTCAGCTGACTTAGCGGGATCTAATAACACCAAAACCAAACATCATAACCCTATTAATTCTGTTAATTTTAATGGTGATTATATCCACTATGGTGTTAGGGAACACGCCATGGCAGGAATAATGAATGGTTTAGCACTTCATAGTAAATTTATTCCATATGGGGGAACTTTTTTAATATTTTCTGATTATTGCAAACCTTCCATTCGTTTATCTGCTTTGATGCAGCAACGTGTTATTTATGTGATGACCCACGATTCAATTGGTTTAGGGGAAGATGGACCAACACACCAACCTATTGAACAACTGTCTGGATTAAGATCTATTCCTAATTTAAATGTTTTTAGACCAGCAGACAGAATGGAAACTATCGAGTGTTGGGAACTAGCATTAAAAAATTCGAGGACACCAAGTGTGTTATCTTTAACCAGACAAAATCTTGAACCTATTAGAAAAAAATATTCAAATATAAACAAATGTTCTTTAGGTGCTTACGAGGTTTTAAGAACTAATAAAAAAATTAGTTTAACAATATTTGCTAGTGGTTCTGAGGTTAATTTAGCAATTGAAACTAGCCATAAATTAGCCAAAGATAAAATTTATTCTAAAGTTATATCAGTACCATGCCAGGATATTTTTGATTTGCAGTCAAAAGCATATAAGAAAAAAATTCTTAATGAAGCAAAATTTAAAATATCTATTGAAGCAGCTTCAACTGATTGCTGGAAAAAATATATTGGAACTGAGGGTTTAGCTTTTGGAATTGATACATTCGGTAAAAGTGCACCCTACAAAGAAATTTATAAATATTTTGGATTAACAGTTCAAAATATTTCACAAAAAACAAAAAAACTAATAAAGAGTTAAATATGACAATAAAAGTTGGTATCAATGGAATGGGAAGAATTGGTAGAATGGTAATTAGAGCTATCATTGAAAGCCAAAACAAAAACATAAAAATCAAACACATCAATAACCGATCAAATTCTGAAGCCAGCTGTTCTTTAATTAAATACGATTCTATTCATGGTAAATTTAATGCAGATTTAGATTTTGATGAAAAACATTTAATTATTGATAATAATAAAATAACATTTTCACAAGAATCTAATATTGAAGATATTAACTGGAAAAAATTTGATGTTGATTATGTTTTTGAATGTACTGGAAAATTTAATTCAAAAGAAAAATTATTAGCTCATATAAAAAATGGCGCCAAAAAAGTTATAGTTTCAGCTCCATGCAAAAATGCAGATAAAACAATTGTCTATGGTGTAAATGAAAATATTTTGACAAAAGATGATCAAATTATTTCTGCAGCCTCTTGTACAACTAACTGTCTTGCACCTGTTGCTAACATTTTAAATGAAACTTTTGAAATTGAAAAAGGGTTTATGACAACTATTCATGCTTTCACAAGTGACCAAAGAATTTTGGACAATTCCCATAAAGATCCTAGAAGAGCAAGATCTGCTAGTCAATCGATTGTACCAACTTCCACAGGTGCTTCAAAAGCAATCGGTGAAATTATACCTTCATTGAAAGGAAAACTTGAAGGCATTGCAATGAGAGTGCCAACTCCTAATGTTTCCCTTATAGAGCTAGTTTTTTGTACAAAAAAAGAGATGAGCAAAGAGACAATTAATGAGGCATTTACTATCGCCTCTAAAGAACAATCAAAGAAAGTTTTAGAAGTTACATTAGAAAAATTAGTTTCAATTGATTTTAATCATAATTCAGCTTCAGCAATTGTTGATTTATCTTTGACTAATGTGGTTGGTAAAAATATGGGAAAAATTTCAGCGTGGTATGATAACGAATGGGGCTTTTCAAATAGAATGTGCGACATAGCAGAACATCTTCATCAAGTCTCTTAATGAGAAATATTCAAGACGAAACTAATCTTAATCAAAAAAAAATATTACTTAGGTTGGATTTAAATGTTCCATTAGATAATGGAAAAATTACTGACACCACTCGAATAGATAAAATTTTACCTACTATTAATTTTTTATTAAAAAATGAAGCAAAGATAATTATACTATCTCATGTGGGTAGACCTAAAGGCAAAGTTGTAAGTGAGCTCTCTCTTAAACCAATATGTGAAGATCTAAAAAATAAACTAAACCAAAATATAAAATTAATTTCAAAAAATATAAAAGAAATTAAATCTAATGATTTATTTAATGAACATAATGAAAAAATTGTAATACTTGAAAATCTTAGGTTTTATGAAGAGGAAGAAAAAAATGAAAATGGTTTTGCTAAACATTTAGCAAGTCTAGCAGATATTTATGTTAATGATGCTTTCTCATGTTCGCATAGAGCACATGCTTCAATTTTTGAAATCACTAAATTTATTCCTTCTTACGCTGGCCTTCAATTAAATTTAGAAATTGACGCACTAACTAAAATTACATCTGAAATTCAAAGACCTATAACATGCATCATAGGTGGTTCTAAAATATCATCTAAAATTAATATCATTAAGAATTTAATTGCTAAATTTGATAATATTATAATAGTTGGTGGGATGGCTAATAATTTACTTAGATATAAAGGATATGAAATTGGAAAATCTATTCAAGAAGATAATTGTGATAAAATTATTGAAGAAATATTTTCTTTATCAAAAAAAGAAAAATGTAAGATAATTTACCCTGAGGATGTTGCTGTAGGGAAAAGCTTAGATGGATCAGCTAAAATAAAGGAACTAAATAATATTTCTAAAGACGAGTTAATTTTAGATATTGGTCCCAAGACAATTAAAGCTATTAATTCATTAATTGAAGAAAGTAGTACTATCTTATGGAATGGGCCTGCAGGTTATTTTGAAAATCCTAACTTTGCCAAAGGAAGTATTGAAATAGCAAAAAAAATTATTGAAAAAAATAAGAATAATACAATTTACTCAGTTGCAGGTGGTGGTGATACTGTTTCTCTTTTAAATGGTATTGGGGCAATTAATAATTTTAATTTTGTTTCAACTGCGGGTGGTGCTTTTTTAGAATATCTTGAAGGTAAAGAACTTCCTGGTATAAAGGCTCTGAATTAAAATGTCAGAACTTAATAAAATTGCATTAAAAATATTGTCTAATGGTAAGGGAATCCTTGCTGCAGACGAAAGCAATGGAACCATGACCAAAAGATTAGAGTCAGTTAATGTACCTTCCAGCCCAGAAAATAGACTTTTATTTAGAGAAACTCTCTTTTCATCAAGTGGTATGAAAGATTTTATTGGTGGTGTTATTCTATACGATGAAACCATCAATCAAACATCTAACTCTAAGCAGACTATTCCAGAATTAATTTCTAAGTCTGGAGCAGTTCCAGGAATTAAAGTCGATACAGGTGCAAAAGTTCTAGCAGGGTCTAATGAGGAAAAAATTACAGAAGGTTTGGATGGCTTAAGAGAAAGACTAAAAGATTATTATAAACTTGGTGCAAGATTTACAAAGTGGAGAGGTGTTTTTAATATTTCAGATAAATATCCAAGCAAATTATCCATGCACTCCAATGCTCATGCACTGGCAAGATATTCAGCTTTAGTCCAAGAATGTGGAATGGTTCCAATTGTAGAACCTGAAGTATTAATGGATGGAGATCATTCTGCCGAAACTTGTTTTAATAAAACTTCTGAAGTTATTAAAAAATGCTTTGAAGAATTAATGATTAATAAAATAGATTTAAGTGGAGTAATTTTAAAGCCTAATATGATTTTAGCTGGAACTACTGCTGATAAGAAAATATCAAGTGAAGAAGTTGCAAAGCTTACCCTAAAATGCTTAAAAGAAAATGTACCAACAGATGTACCAGGAATTGCTTTTTTATCTGGTGGACAAACAGAAGTAGAAGCAACAGAAAATTTAAACTTAATTAATAAGTATAATGATACAAATTTTATTATGACTTATTCATATGGTAGAGCCTTACAACAAAGTGCACTTAAATTTTGGTCAAAAGATATTAACAATACTAGTGGCACTCAAAAAGTCTTCAACCACAGAGCAAATATGTGCACGCTTGCAGCTCAAGGTAAATGGTCAAAAGAACTTGAAGCAGAATAAAATAAATAAGAAATTTATTTATCTTATTTCTCCAAATAAAATATCTAATATAAATTTTTACGATGATTTAGCTCTAGTATTTAGTTCAAAAAAAATAAGTTTCTTTCAGCTAAGAATTAAAAAAGAAACAAATTTAAATAAAATAATTATTGGAAAAAAAATTAAGAAAATTTGTAACAAGTACAAAGTTAAATTTTTAATCAACGACGACCCTCTACTTGCTAAAAAACTAAATGCAGACGGTTGTCATTTAGGTCAAAAAGATATGGACTTAATAAAAGCTAGAAAAATATTAAAGAACAAAATTATTGGTGTGACCTGTCATAATTCTATAAATCTAGCAAAGAGAGCAATTAAAGATGGTGCTGATTATTTAGCTTTTGGTGCATTTTATGCAACTAAAACTAAAACAGTTAAATATAGAGCCAGTTTAACTGTATTAAAATCTATAAAAAAAATAACCTCCTTACCAATTGTAGCTATTGGAGGTATAAAGCTTAGTAATTATAAAAAACTTTTATTGAATAAAGCTAACTTTTTGGCTATTTCAGGCTACATTTGGAATAATAAAAAATACAAACCATTAGAAGCTATTAGAAAATTAAAATGAAATTATACGCAAGTGAAATTAGAGTTGGAATGTTAATTGAATATAAGAATGATCTTTGGCAAGTTTTAAAGACACAACATGTAAAACCTGGAAAAGGTGGTGCCTTTGCTCAAGTTGAAATGAAAAGTGTGAATAAAAATACAAAATTAAATGAGAGATTTAGATCAAGTGAGTCTGTTGAAAAAGCTTCATTAGATGAAACAAAATTTAATTATCTTTATAGCGATGAAACTGATTATTATTTTATGGACCCAAAATCTTATGAACAAATAAATATTAAAAAAGAAACAATTGGAGAAAAAGGTAAAATGTTAACTGAAAACTTAGAAGTCAGTATAAGTTTTTATAATGAAAAACCTTTAACAGTTGAATTGCCTAATCAGGTAACGTGCACAGTTGATACAACTGATGTTGCTTTAAAGGGGCAAACAGTTTCTTCTTCTTATAAGCCCGCAACTTTAGATAATGGAGTGAATATTCAAGTCCCTCCATTTATTGAAAGCGGAGATAAAATCATAGTCGATACGAGAACTATGGAATATGTCAAAAAAATATAAATTATATGCAATCAATATCTGCCAATCTAAATGTTATGATAAAGGCTGCAGAAAAAGCGTCTAGAGCTTTAATTAGAGATTTTGGAGAAATAGAAAAACTACAAGTTTCAATCAAAGGACCTACTGATTTTGTATCAAATGCTGATTTAAAAGCTGAGAAAATAATTATAGAAGAGTTAAAAAAAGCAAGACCCTACTATTCTATTATTAGTGAAGAAGAAGGTTCTGAAACTAATAAAGATAAAGAACATACATGGATAATAGACCCTATAGATGGCACTACTAATTTTTTGCATGGTGTTCCTCACTTTGCAATTTCAATTGCTTTAAAATCTGGTGATGAAATAGTTTCAGGATTAATTTATGATCCTATAAAAGACGAAATGTTTTATGCTGAAAAAGAAAGTGGAGCGTTCTTTAATAATCAAAGAATTAGAGTATCAAAAAAAAGAGAGCTTAATAGTTGCTTGTTTGCTACAGGCGGCATAACTAAAAATGAAGTTGATTTGCCTTTAAGAAAATCTGGAAGTGCAGCACTTGATATTGCCTATGTTGCAGCTGGTAGGTATGATGGTTATTTTCAAAATGATTTAAATTTGTGGGATATAGCTGCTGGTATAATATTGGTAAAAGAAGCAGGTGGCTTAATTAATGAAATTGACCTCTCACAAAATAAAAACATCAAAATAAGAGCTTCTAGTATGGCAATTAATGACAAAATGCTTGAAAAATTAAAGAACTTTTAATTGTTTTATAAAATTCTTTTGCTATAAGTCTCGATATGAAAAAAGACATACACCCAGACTATCATACGATTAAAGTAGAAATGACTGATGGAACTCAATTTGAGACAAGATCAACTTGGGGAAAAGAAGGAGAGGTTTTAAAATTAGAAATCGATCCAAAATCTCATGCTGCTTGGACAGGTGGAAAACAAAAATTAATGGACAAGGGTCGTGTGAGCAAATTCAATAAAAAATTCCAAAATTTCAGATCAGAAAAGAAAGATTAAATGTCAAACGTACCATTAATGCCAATGGCAACTGCTGTTTGGTTAGTAGAAAATACAACACTTACTTTTAAACAAATTTCAAAGTTCTGTAATTTACATGAGGTTGAAGTGCAAGGTATCGCAGATGGTGAAGTTGCAAAAGGAATAATGGCTTACAACCCCATTATATCAGGTCAACTTACTAGAGAAGAAATTGAACTAGCATCTAAAGATGAAAACAAAGAATTACAGATAAAAAATACTGATATTGAAATTTCAACTGAGGATAAAAAAATTAAAAAATATATTCCATTATCTAAAAGACAAGATAAACCAGATTCAGCTTTGTGGTTAATTAAACATCATTCATTACTAAAAGATTCACAAATAGCAAAACTAGTTGGAATAACCAAGGCTTCAGTTACTGCAATTAAAAATAAAAGTTATTGGAATTATAACAATTTAAACCCTAAAGACCCTGTAGCATTAGGGCTGTTCTCTCAAAAGGATCTAATTGAGGCTATTGAAAAAGCTGAAAGAAGAATAAAAAGGGAAAAAAAAGAAAAAGAAAAAGCAAAACTAACAAGAGAAGTTTCAAACATTGAATAATTTTAATAGACACCAAAATTATATGATGGTACTTAAACATTCTTAAAAAATATTTATGAAAATAGAAGTTAAAGATAACAACATTGAACAAGCACTTAGAGTTCTTAAAAGAAAATTGCAAAGAGATGGTTTTTTTAAAGTAGTAAAATTAAAAAGCGTTTATGAAAAACCTTCTGAAAAGAAAAAAAGAATTCTACAAGAAAATATTAAAAGAGTTAAAAAGCTTAATAAGCTTAAAAATAGAATTTAAATATACCGCGGGGTGGAGCAGTCTGGTAGCTCGTCAGGCTCATAACCTGAAGGTCGGCGGTTCAAATCCGTCCCCCGCAACCAATTTCTAATGCAAAAAAATCAAGACACCATATATGCAATAAACCATTATAATTTTTTTGATAAAATTGTTTTAAGAAAAAGATTAGAAATATCTAATATTATAAACAATACAATTAAAGACCTTCAAATACATGATGCATTAGATATAGGAACAACTAGTGATGATAAAAATGCAAGCAGCAATATTGTAATCAAAAATATAAAAAATATTAATGAATTTAAATGCATTTCTGATCAAATAGTTAACTCTGATTTTTTCAATAAAAAAATAAAAAAATCTATTACAGAGGAGTTTTCAGAAAATGAGCTTATTAATTTTTCTTCTGATCTTGTCGTATCAAATGCAACTATTGAACATGTGGGTAACACACTAAATCAAAAAAAAATGTTAGAAAATGTCATTAAATTAACAAAAAAAATTTTTGTAATTACAACTCCAAATAAATTTTATCCAATAGAATTACATACCAAAATTCCTTTAATTCATTGGTTGCCAAAGTCTATTTATAGGAAAATATTAAAATTTTTAGGGTTATGTTTTTATGCTAATGAAGAAAACTTAAATCTTCTAAGTGTTAATGAACTAAAAAAGATGCTTGATAATTATAAAATAATATATGAAATAAAATTTATTAAATTATTTTTCTTTAAATCAAATATAATTATTATTGGAAAAAAATTTAATTAATTAAAAAAATACTAAAAATAATTACAGTAACTATGAATAGATGGCATTTTTATAAAAAAAACTTTATAAATTACATAAACATAGACTCAAATTTTTTATTGATTAGTGCTTCCTTACATGAAGTGAAAATTTTAAAAGACTTAGGGTATTTAAAGTTCAGCATAACTTATCACGACGACGACGAAAAAAATCAATTTTTAGATTATGGGTTTAGAGAAAATATAAATCTTTTTAAATCTGATTTAAGAAACTTAGCATTTAAAGATAAATCATTTGATTATGCTATTGCGAATGCAACAATTCATCATATTGATTTACCTCATAAAGCGATAACAGAGCTATATAGAGTTGCAATAAAAGGCGTATTGATAATTGAATCCAATGATAGCTTGATTATGAGATTGGCTACAAAAATTAAACTAGCAGAAGAGTTTGAGGTTTCATCGATTAATGAAGATAAAAATTCAGGTGGTCTGTTAGATACTGCCATTCCTAATTATGTTTATAGATGGACTGAAAAAGAAATTTTAAAATTATTAAAATCATTTGATCCAAAAAATATTAATTTTGTAAATTTTGACTATGCTAGTGATTTAACAAATTTCAAAAACAGAGACAGCTATATTGAAAATATTCTTTTAAAGACTTTAATTATAGCTGGAAAAGTTTTCTTTTTCTTTTTTAAGAAACAACAAAACTGTATGTCAATATTTGTTGATAAAACTAAAATAAAAAAAAGATGGCCTAATAAAAATTACTAGATTTTAAAATTAGATTTTTTACTATCATCTAAAAAAGCTTTGACGGTTTCTTTCGTAAGTTGGTCAAAAGTTTTTCCAAAATTTTCTATTTTTTCAATAGTTGTTGGTGGGATAGTTATAATATGACAGCCCAATTGTTTTGCTTGTAAATAATTATAGGGCTCTCTAACACTTGCCCAAAGTATTTCTACATTCTTAAATTTTTTCGCCATTGATATGCTTTTTTTAAATTCTGGAACTGGATCTTTACCAGAATCTCCAGCTCTACCTGCAAATATTGAAATTATAACTTTAGTCTTCTTATTAATTAATTTAAGAATTCTTTCCGTTTGTTTTGCGTTATATATTGCTGTGATGTTGATTTTAATGTTTAAATTATTAAGCTCTTTAATAATTTTACCCATAAAAATACCTTTAGAATTGGCAACCGGTACTTTTACATAAACATTCTTTCCCCAGGTATTAATCTGAAGAGCCTGTTTTTTAATTTCTTTATATGTGTCTGCAAATACTTCCAATGAAACAGGTTTATTATTACAAATTTTTAATATTTTTTTAGAATAAGATTTATAATCCTTTGCCCCAGCTTTTCTCATTAAACTAGGATTTGTTGTAAAACCTTTTACAATTTTTTTTCTATTAAACTTCTTTATTAAATCTAATTCTGCAATGTCACAAAATATTTTTGTTGTCATTATTTTTTAAAGATTTTTAGTGATGTCCTCGGTCATTTTTTTAGCATCAGCAAATAACATTAGCGTGTTATCTTTATAGAACAAGTCATTGTCAATTCCAGCATATCCAGGAGATAAGCTTCTCTTTACAAATAATACTGATTTGCATTTTTCAACATCTAATACGGGCATTCCATAAATTGGGCTTTGTGGGTCAGTTTTTGCAACAGGATTGGTTACGTCATTCGCGCCAATTACAAATGCAACATCAGCATTAGCAAAATCATTGTTAATTTCTTCAAGTTCAAAAACTTCATCATAAGGGACATTTGCTTCAGCTAATAACACATTCATATGCCCTGGCATTCTTCCTGCAACTGGATGGATTGCATAGGTAACTTTAATATCGTTTTTTTTTAATGTATCTACCATCTCTCTTAGTGCGTGTTGTGCTTGAGCAACCGCCATTCCATAACCTGGAACAATTATAACTGACGATGCATTTTTCATTAAGAAGGCTGCGTCTTCCGCATTACCACTCTTAACTGGTCTTTGTTCTTTATTTCCAATTGATGCCGACTGTTCTGTTGCGCCGAATCCTCCTAAAATTACATTAAAGAATGAACGGTTCATGCCTTTACACATTATGTAAGATAAAATTGCACCTGAAGATCCAACAAGAGCACCTGTTATAATTAATGCAGTATTTTCTAAAGTAAAACCAATTCCTGCAGCAGCCCAACCAGAGTATGAATTTAACATTGAAATTACTACTGGCATATCTGCTCCACCAATTGGGATAATTAATAAAAATCCAATTAAGAACGAAACTGCTATTAATATCCAAAAAAAATTAGATGTCTGTGATGAGCAAAGTAAATAAGTTAAAATTAGAATTGAAATTAATAATGAAGCGTTAAGAAAATGCTGTCCCTTAAATGTGATTGGTGACCCCGACATTATTCCTTGAAGTTTTAAAAAAGCAATTATTGAGCCAGAGAATGTTATAGCACCAACTGCAGCTCCGATTGACATTTCAATTAAACTTGCAAGTTTAATAGCACCTACTGATCCTAGATTAAATGCTTCAGGGTTTAAGAAAGCTGAGATTGCAACAAAAACCGCTGATAATCCAACTAAACTATGAAATCCTGCCACTAATTCTGGCATAGCAGTCATTGCTATCTTATAAGCAATGAATGCTCCTATAAGACCACCTACTATTAAAAAAATTAACACATAAATTAGTCCGCTAGAAAAACTTCCAACAGATAAAAAAGTAACAGTAATAGCTATAACCATTCCTAAAATTCCAAAAAAATTACCCTGTCTTGAGGTTTCTGGCGATGAAAGACCTCTTAATGCCAATATGAATAGAACCCCTGAAACTAGATAAAATATTGCTGATAAATTCGCTGACATAATTATTTATCTTTCTTCTTTTTTTTATACATCTGAAGCATTCTTTGAGTAACCAAAAATCCTCCAAATATATTAATGGCGGCAAGAGATATTGCTAAAAAACCAAGAATGTTAGAAATTGTAAAAATATTGTCTACACTTCCTGCTAAACCTGCAATTATAGCACCAACAATAATTACTGACGATATAGCATTAGTTACTGACATTAATGGTGTGTGCAAAGATGGAGTTACGCTCCATACAACATAATAACCAATGAAAATTGATAAAATGAATATGCTTAATCTAAATATAAAAGGGTCTATTTCCATAAATCTATTTAATTAATGTTTTGTTAATTATTTCATCTTCTAAATTAATATTAATCTTTTTATTTTCTTTATCATATAAATTTGACACAAAGTTAAATACATTTTTTGAATATAAGTTCGAAGCCGAAACAGGAAGCTTATTTAGAATATTTGTTTCACCCATAATTTTTACTCCATTTTTAACTACAACTTTATCGACTTCAGTAAACTCTGCATTTCCACCTTGAATTGCAGCCAAATCATAAATAACAGAGCCTGATTGCATATTATCAATCATAGAACCTTTGATAATTAATGGAGCTTTTTTGCCTGGAATTAAAGCAGTACAAATTACAATATCAATTTTCTTTAAAGTTTCAGCTAATAAATCTTCTTGTTTTTTTTTAAATTCTTCAGAAGCTTCTTTTGCATAACCCCCTTCGGTCTCTAAATTTTCAGATCCTTCAACAGTTAAAAATTTTCCACCTAAGCTTTCAACTTGTTCTTTTGAAGCCATTCTAACATCTGTTGCAAATACTATGGCACCCATTCTTTTTGCAGTTGCAATAGCTTGAAGACCAGCCACACCTGCACCAACCACTAACACTTTTGCTGCTGGGATAGTGCCAGCTGCTGTCATCATCATTGGTATTGCTTTTTCAAAATTTGCAAATGATTCAATTACTGCTTTATAGCCAGCAAGATTAGCTTGTGAGGAAAGAATATCCATTGATTGAGCTCTAGTTATTCTTGGTAACATTTCTAAAGAAAAAACATTTATATTTTTTTTGGACAAATTTTCTATTTTTTCTTTATTATTATAAGGATTAAATACTCCAATGAGTGTTTGGTTTTCTTTTAAATTTGATAGATTTTCATCAGATGGTAACCCTAACTGAATAATAATATTAGCTTTATTTAATATCTCTGTTTCGTTAGTAGAGATCTCAACACCTAACTCTTTGTAGTCACTATCCTTAAAACCTAGATGCTCACCATATTTTTCAACTAATGTAATTTGAAAGCCAAGAGTTATATATTTTTTTGCAATCTCAGGAGTGATAGCAATTCTTTTCTCTACTAATTGATTTTCTAAAATTGAAGCAATTCTCATAGGAGAATTCTACAGCAAGAATATTGCCATTAAAACTAAAACAACTATAACAGCGACAGTTCCCCACAACACAAACTTTGTGAAATTATTCCAGGTACTCTTATGGTCTTGATTGTCCATAAAAATTACTTCTGTCTTGCTTTAAATTTTGGGTTTGTTTTATTAATTATGTAAACTCTACCTCTTCTTCTAACGAGTTTAGAATTAAGGTCTCTTTTTTTTAATGATTTTAACGAACTTTTAATTTTCATAATATTTTTTATAGCCGGCAATGTCCTACTCTTCCGTGTCTTAAGACAAAGTACCATTGGCGCTGAAGGGCTTGACTTCCGAGTTCGGAATGGGATCGGGTATTACCCCTTCGCAATAATCACCGGCGAGAGTGTTATACCTAAAATAAAAACATTGTAAACCAAAGAATTAAGGTCTTTTTTGAGAGTTTTTAAGGATATTTATGATGTGATCTTTAAGGTTGATTTTTCCAAATATTTTGTGAACTTTATTTGATAAATTCATACTCGTTAAAGCTGAGGCATATCTTTCGCCTTTTCTTGATGGAAGAAACTTAATTTTACTATTAAACATTTTTGCAACTTCAATAATTGTGTGGCTTTGTTTATGAGACACACTGTAGTGTTTACACATATTTTTTTTCCACGCAAAATAACACCCCTCAACTGTATCAAAAACATGTGTAAATCTTCTAGATTGCGATCCAGGTCTAACTATTGTTAATGGCATTTTTTTTTTAAACTGATCCTCAAATATTCCAATCACTGTAGCCATAGAACCTTTTTTTATTTGTCCAGGTCCATACACATTATAAAAATAAATTATTTCATACTTAAAATTAAACCATTTTTTTAAATTTTCTAATAATTCTAAATTTTTAGCTTTAGTAAAAGCATAAGGAGATAAATTTTTATCATCACCTTTATTTCCTATGCTTGCTGATGTGGCTGAATATATAAGTTTAATTTTATTTAAAAGACAAAAATTAAACACTTCATTTGAACCAATCGTATTAGCGTCAATGCAAGTACTCATCTTTAAAAAACTTTGATATATTCTAGAAAATTCTCCAAAGTGAAAAAGTGAATGAATATTTTTTTTATATAAATTTAAAGTTTTAGAAATTTTTTTAGTATCTGATTTTATATATTTTATTCTTTTATCTTTAATTTCATTTTTTTTGTTACCAGTAGAATAATTGTCTAAACTGATGATGTTAAACTTGGTTTTATTTATAAGATATTTGATTAAGTTTGAGCCAATAAAACCTACTCCTCCAGTTACTACTATATAATTTTTTTTCATTTATTAGATTTAGAGAAGTATGATTTTAAAGTTAAATCAAAGCCTTCGTCTAAATCAATTTTGGGTTTCCATCCATAACTTAAGGCTATTGAATTATCTATAATTTTTCTTTGTGTTCCATCTGGTTTAGATTTATCTAAAATAATCTTACATTTAAAATTAATTTTTTTTAAAATAAATTTTGCATATTGAAATATACTTTTGTCATGACCAGTTCCAATATTGATTAAAGAGTCTTTTGTTTTTTTATTTAAAAAATAAATACACGCATCAGCCAAATCATCTACATACATTAATTCTCTTTTGGGTCTTCCTGATCCCCATAATGTTAGTTCATTTTTTTTATTTTTTTTTGCTGTTAAAGCTTTTAAAATTAAAGCTGGGAAAAAATGCGATGTTTTAAGATCATAATTATCATTTGGACCATATAAATTACACGGCATTAAGCATTTATAGTTGGTTTTGTATTGGAAATTATAACTTTCACACATTTTAATACCTGCTATTTTTGCAATAGCATATGGTTCATTTGTTTTTTCTAGTTCTCCAGTTAATAAATATTTTTCTTTAATTGGTTGTTTGGAGTTTTTTGGATAAATGCAGCTAGAGCCTAAAAAAATTAATGATTTTATTTTATTCTTATAACAAGCATGAATAATATTATTTTGAATTGCTAAGTTGTCATAAATAAAATCAGCTTTATATTTATTGTTTGCAAAAATACCCCCTACATGACCTGCAGCATTAATAACTGCATCAATTTTTTTTTTTTGGAAAAAATTAAATACTTCCTTTTGATTTCTTAAATCTAGCTTTTTTTTTGTAACTGATATTATATTTTTATACCCTCGTTCAGTTAGTTTTCTGACTACAGCTGATCCCACTAAACCTTTATGTCCAGTTACGAATACTCTACTTTTATTTTTTACCATTAATGTTTTTAATCTCTTGAGTAACCATGTCTTTTGCTAACGATTGAATATTATAATCTGGTTTCCATTTCAGTTCTTTTCTCGCTTTTCTTGAATCTCCAAGTAAGGAATCTACTTCAGTTGGCCTAAAATATTTTTTATCTATAGATATAATAACTTTACCATTTAAATAGGCCTTTTCATTAATTCCTTTACCTTTCCAATTAATTTTAATTTTTAAAATATGACATATTAAATTTACAAAATATTTGACACTATATTGTTTTCCAGATGCAATAACATAATCCTTTGGTTTTTTTTGTTGAAGCATTTTCCACATGGCTACTACATAGTCTTGAGCATGCCCCCAATCTCTCTTTGAATATAAATTTCCAAGGTAAAGTTTTCCCTTTCCTAATAGAGAGATTTTACAAAGTGAAGATACAATTTTTTTTGTTACAAAAGTTTCACCTCTCAAAGGACTCTCGTGATTAAATAAAATTCCATTACAGGCAAAAATATTATACCCTTCTCTATAATTTACTGTTATCCAGTGTGCATACAATTTTGCAGCAGCATAGGGGCTTCTTGGGTAAAAATTTGTTTTTTCATTTTGAGGCGGCTTTGAAGCACCAAACAATTCTGAAGTTCCAGCTTGATAAAATTTTACTCTATCTTTCATTCCAAGAGTTAATATAGAATCCAGAATTCTTAATGTTCCTAATGCATCAACATTTGCAGTATACTCAGGCACTTCAAATGAAACACCTACGTGAGATTGTGCACCCAGATTATAAATTTCATTAGGATTAATTTTTTTTATTATCTTTAGAACAGATAAAGAATCTGTAAGGTCACCATAATGCAAATAAAAATTTGTTTTGTTGTGTAAATCGTTATAAATATCATCAATTCTTTCAGTATTAAAAGATGAGCTTCTTCTTTTTACACCATGAACAATATAATTTTTTTTTAATAATAATTTTGAAAGATAGGCACCATCTTGTCCTGTAACTCCAAAAATTAAAGCAATTTTTTTCATATATTAAATTTTTAATATTATAATAATCTTATGTTTAAACAAAAAACCTGTATTTGAATAGAGTCAATAGTGCTTTTATTCCATCCATAAAATTAATTTTTTTACCCTCTTCATAACTTCTTCCATAGTACTTAATTGGTATCTCTTTAATTTTAATATTTTTTAGTCCAATTTTTGTTGTAATTTCAGGGCAAAAACTAAAATCTTTTTCCTTAAGTTTAATTTTCAAAAAAATACTACTTTGAAACATCTTGTAACATGTATGAGCATCTGTCAGGTCCTGATTGTTCAAAGTATTGGAGATTATTGTAAGTACATGGTTGTAAAATACTCTCAATATAGATGAAAAATTATGTGTTAAATATCTTTTTTTACCTAGGACTCTTGATCCATAAACGACTTTATTTCCATTATAAATTTCTTTCAAAAGTTTATGATAATCACTTGGTTCATACTCTAAATCACCATCTTGTATTAATACTATATCACCTTGCACTAATTTTTGTGCTGTTTGAATTGCAGCACCTTTTCCTTGATTTTTTTTATGATTTACAAGATGTTTAATTCTTTTTTTATTTTTTTCTAAGATTTCTTTTGTTCCATCGGTAGAAGCATCATTGATCACAATAATTTCTTTTTTCAAATTTCTTAATTTGTAAATCTTATTTAAAAGTTTTTGAATAGTATATTTTTCATTGTATACTGGAATAATAATTGATAATTTTTTATTCAATTTGATCATCCTATGGATATACTTATTTTTTCAATATTAACAAACTTTGTATACTATTGCTCTGGTTATCTTGTGTTATCACGTAGTAAATTTGGTGATAATTCAAATTTTTTCACTTTTTTTATTGGTGCTATAGCTATTTCTTCTGTTGGTTTGTTATTAAATTTCTTTGTACCACTGAGTCAATTAACAAACACTTTAGTTTATATTCTAATAATAATTATATTTTTATTTAAAACTAAATATAATTTTGATAAAAAAATTTTCCTGTTTTTAATTATCTCATCTCTTTTAACATTTTTACTAATAATTAAAAGTAATGTTAATAGACCAGATGCAGGTCTGTACCACTTACCGTATATATCTATACTGAATGAAAATAAAATTTTTTTTGGTTTAAGCAATATTCATTCTAGATTTGCACATGTTTCAATAATACAATATTTGTCAGCTATAAATAATAATTACCTGTTTTTAAACAATGGTATAAGCATTCCGTTAGCGAGCATTGTTTCTTTTTTTTATCTTTACTTTTTTTTTGATGTGTGGACAATTATAAAAAATAAAGAACATATCAATATTAGTAAAATTTTTTCATTATTTATTTTAATTTATATTTCATTTAAAATTACAAGGTATAGCAGCTTTGGAAATGATGCCGTAGCACATTTATCTTATTTTTATTTAATATCTTGTATTTTAAAAAATACTTTAAAAGAAGTAAATTTTAGTAAGATATTATTAATATCAGTTTTTATATTTATAAATAAACCAATGCTAGGATTGGTTTTTTTAATACCTTCAACAATTTTTTTAATAAAAAACAATTTTAAATTCATTAAAATATTCAATTCAATCTTTTCTTTACCAATTTTATTACTAAGTATCTGGTTAATTAAAAATATCATCATAAGTGGATGTACTATTTATCCAATTAAACAGTCATGTATAGAAAAACTACCATGGACAAATATTCAACAAATTAAAGCTTCACAAATAGAAGGACAAGCTTGGTCTAAAGCCTGGCCTGACAGAGACAATAAAAAAATATCAATGCAAGAATTTAGTAATGATTTTAATTGGGTAAATGCATGGGGAAAAAAACATATGAAATATATATTAAATATAATTACTCCATACATTGTAGTTTTATTATTAATTATAATATTTATAAAAAATCAAACCAAAGATCGCAGAGCATCTAAAAATAAAGATGTAGACTTTCTAATAAGACTTTGGTTATCAATACTCACTAGTCTAATTGGAACTTTTTCTTTTTTTCTTATATTTCCTATTTATAGATACGGGTATTCTTATTTAATTACATTAATTGCACTATTATTTATAATGATAATTAAAAATAATACCAAGAATATAAAAAATGTATTTATTTTTAAGTTTTTTTTAATTTTATCAGTTATTGCTTTCACAGCCAAACAATCACAAAAATTATCTATTAATAATGAAAATGATAAATGGCCTAATATCTATACACTTGATCCAAGTAAAATAAAAAAAATAAACACAAAACAAAAAATTAAAATAAAAGATAACTTTTTTTATTATTATGCAGAAGATGGTGATGGATTATGTATGTACAGTAGTTCCCTTTGCACATCATACGTAATAAATAAAAATATTAAACATATTAAGAAGTTTACGTATTCAATTTTTGTAATTAATTAGTTTTTTAAAAAAAAATAATTGAAAGATTTATATTAATTTGTTTCTCTCATTAAAATATTTTTTATTAAGTATTTTTTTTTTGGCAAAAAAACCTGGAATTTTAATAAAAAATTTATATATCAAAATAAGTGGAATAAAAAACTTAAATCTTTTATAAAGAATTTTGATATCTTCTTTTAATTTTATAAAAAAATACTTTTTTGAATTACTCAAACCTTGATCTTCCATATAAATAAAAAAATTATCAAAATATTTTCCTTTAAAATTTTGACAAAGTTTAAAAAGATAATCCATATCAGCTGAAATTTTAAATTTTTCGTCATAAAAAATTTTTTTTGATATATGTTTTGTTACACATAGTGAAGTATGAGCTATTTTTAAAAAATTTAACTTATCATTATTTTTTGAAGGTATCTTCCAGACTCTTGAGATATTTTTATTCTCTTGATTGTAAAATAAAATATTAGAAAAATAAAAATCATAATTCTTATTCTTATCTATAAATTTTGATAATAAATTTAATGAGTGTTTTGAATAGAAAAAATCACCTGAATGCAGGACTATAAGGTATTCACCTTTTGCTTTTTTAAAAGATTTATTAAGAGCATCATAAACACCTTTATCATTTTCTCTAAAATATAGTATTTTTTTATTTGATATTTTTTTTAGGAATTCACTTGTTCCATCTGTTGACTTTCCATCAAAGATAATGTGCTCATAATCTTTAAATGATTGATTTTTTAAACTTTTAATTGTTAATCCTATTTTAGATATTTCATTTTTTACAACTGTAATAATACTAAATTTCATTTAATTATATGTTGTTACAATATATGAAATAATTTAATATTAAATAAATGTTATTGTTTATTTTAATAGGTGTTAATTTTATAAAAATTATTGTTAGTATTAATTTTTGAAATATCTATAGCTGGTAAGTCAAATAATATAATTAATGAATTTGTTTTTTTTAATAAATGAATTTTTTTATACTCAAGGAAAATTGTTTTTTTTGGAAACATTTCATATTCAATAATATTATAATAAAATGTATGAAAGCCTGCTACTGAATTATTAGTATAATCAGAATAATCTTCTTTGTGTATGACAATCACATCATCAAAGTTATTTTTAAAATCACTTAATATGCTTATTTTTTCTCTATTTTTTTTAAAATTGTAATTTGATAAATCACTGTAATATATTTTATCTGTTACAAAAAAACCCAAAGTTTTTTTTGGTGTTACAATAAATAAACTAAATAGCAGAAATATCATAAGATGATTTTTATGAATTAATTTATTATAAAACGTAACTATCGAAATTAAAAAAAGAAACTTAGCTAAGATCATAATTCCAATATACCTAGGAACTGCTAATAGGTGTAAATTCTCTAACTCAATTTTTAAAATCAAAATTATTATCATATAAGTGACAATAATTAGTATAGTACTTATTATTATAAATTTTTTATATTTAAATTTAAAAAACATAAATAATAATAATAAAACAACATAAAAGATTATTGGTATTTGAAATTCAAATAATTTGTATGTTGTTGAAAATATTATTTGAAAAATACCATTTAGTGTTACTCCAAAGTGTGAAAAATAAATTGGGGCAAGAAAAAAATCTATTAATTTTTTTGTCAATACATCTGAATAAAATAAAATTTCAAAATAAAAACTAATAATTAAAGGATAATTATGTTTTAAGTATGGAAGTAAGAATATAAAGATTAATAATCCAGAAATTATGAAAGTTAATATAAATAAGCCTATTCCAGTTCTATTTTTATTATAAAAATTTAAAAAAAATAAACCTAAACATAAATAAAATATAAAAATTGCATATATTGGTGCACTTCTATTTAATAAAAGAATTGTAAAAAAGATAAATAAAAAATTGATTTCTTTTAAAGAATTTCCATCTTTAAACATGTAATAAGTTTTTTTTAACAAACATGCATAAAAAACTGATAATATAGGATCAGAATATATGGATAGAAATCCAAAACTTAAATTATTCAACAATAAATAATAAACCGTAAATAAAAAAAATTTTTCAAAAAAAATTAATTTTCTATCATAAAATAAGTAATAAAATCCTGAAATTAATATTAAATTATTAGAAAAAATAATATTTCCTTCGTTATATTCAAAAAAGATAAATAAATTTCGAAATAAATTTAATCCATCTGGGTGATGTTTAAAATTAAACCCATCTATGTTTTGTGTTAAATTCTTTAAAGCAACACCCCAATATGAGAATTCATCTTGATCCAGGTAGTATCTATCTTTACTTAGAATAAAAATTAATAAAAAAATAAATAGAAATTCTAAATTTAATTTTTTATTAATTTTGGAATTATTCTTTATTATAATTGGTAAAAATAGAAAAGCTGATAATAATATAATTAAGAAGGTATAATTTAAAATTGTTAAGTTAAAATAAATATTTAATTTAAATAGAAAGTAATTAAATATTATTATTGAACAAATTGTAATTAAGAATGTTTCATTCAATCTAGTTCTAAAAATTAAATTTATAAAATTTGAATAACTAAATAAAATAAATGCTATACTTAAAATTAATAAATAATTCATTAGGTAAAGTTAATTATATAAAATTATATCTGACTACTTTTGTTTGATTTGTCGTACACTATAAATAAAAAATCCTAATAAATAAAAAAAAATTGAGGCATTAAAGGTTGTAAAAAATGAACCAGATGGCTTGAATGGAAACAATATTGCCAATAATAAACTGCCCACACCAAACAGTAAAAAATTATTATCTTTGTTTTTCCTTGCTTTTAAAATTTTAAGAAAAATTATTAGTATAAAAATTATATAAAATAGAAAACCTATAATTCCATTTTCACTCAAAAATTCCATCATATAATTATGAGGATGTGATGAACACGCTCTATAGTTTTTATAGTAATGGTTTCTTTTAATCGTATCTTTATCTATTATAGTTTCTCCACATTTAAATCTAAAACTTTTATATCCATGTCCCACTAAAGGTTTTTTTAAAAATAATTCAAATGCTGCTTGATAATGATAACCCCATGGGTTATTTTTAATTTTTTCAACCAAACTTGCTTTTTTTTCTACATTTAAAAAATTTAAGAAATTTACATATCTTGTCTTTATAGAAAAAGAATTAAGTGAAAGAGCAAACAAGATTATAAAAAAAATAAAGTTGGAAATTAAAATACTACGTATTTTTATTTTTTTTTGAAATAAATAATATAAAAATATGCAAATTAGAAATATTAATAGTGCATTTCTTTCCCCCGTTAAAAGAATGATTATAAATAAAAATAAGACAAATGTGTTTTGGATAATCTTATTTAAAGTCTTCTCTTTAAATATATTATTATCTTTAATTAAAAATAGAGTTAACAATCCTATTTGACTGATAAAACCACCTGCTATCAGCTCTGATCCAAATACTCCTGAAAATCTTACACAATTTTTTAGATTCTTGTCACACATCTCTGGCAATAATCCAAAAATATTTTTACCAAAATTGTATTGATAAAAAATATCTAAACCTATTAAGATTATTAGGATAGAATTTAAATAAATAAATAAAGATAAACTTTTTTTTGTGATATTTCTTAAAGTAATAAATACACCAAAAGTTAATAATAAATACCTATAATTTCCTAAAGATTTAATTAAAAGTTCAATACTGTAGAATTGAAACAATGAATTAATAAAAATAAATGCTAAAAAAATTATTATGAATTTAGCAAAATAGTCTTTAAAAAAAAAATAATCTTTTTTTTTAATAATTAATAATATTGAAATTATACCTATAATAACTAACGTTATATTAATCGCAGCACTTTTTAAAACAATTATTAAAGGAAAAATTAAAATAAAAAAATGTAGAATTTTTTGTATATTATTTAAATTTATAAACTTCATTATTTAATTATTTTTAAAAAGATTAATTAATCTATCTCTTTCTCATAAATTAAGTAAGCCATAACTATTATAAAAATTATAAAACCACCATTAAAATAACCAGCTCCCCGAAATAGTAATTGTGTGAAAATATTTGGTAATAAAAAAATTTTATATTTTAGGTCAATTTTTTTTGAAAAAATAAATTTTAATACTAAATAAACTAAAAAAATTGAAAAAATTCCAAACTCCACAATGATTTTCATTAAATTGTTAGATGCATCTTGAATGTTTAATTTCTTGGTGAGTTCGTAACTAGTAGTCACATTATCAATAAATTTGTTATGCGCAATTTCATAATTATTTAAACCGACACCTAGAGGATATTTAAATATAGAAATAAATGTTATTTTTACAGATGTAAGCCAAACATCAGATGATAGATTTTTATGAACAATAATTTTTTTATCATTCTCAACTTTTTTAAGTTCATTAGTATTTATGTTTTTTTTATTATATAACATGTTTTTGATTGGCTCAAGCACAGATTGAATTTTAGCTAAATACAATTTATTATTTAAAGTTATGTTGGAGCAAATAATCAAAGTCAACATCAAGTAAATCAAGTATTTTCTATTAATATACTTCCAGAAAAATACCAATATAAATAAAGAATTAAATATTAGTCCCACAACAAGTGTAAGAGAATAATTAAGAAAACAAATTAATAGAAAAATTAGAAATAATATAAATTTGATTTTTTTATTATTTATTGAGCTCAAATATAGAGTGTATAAAATTACTGAACTAGACATCATTCCTAAATGTGAATTTTCTAAAAAAAAAAATTTAAATAAACTAAAACAGCCTAATAAACAATGAGTATAAAGAATGTTATGCTCATAAAAATAGTAAAGAGAAGTAAGTACAGACGATAAAATAAATAAAATAAAAAATAAATTTATTTGATCTGAAATTGTACTTAAAAAAATTTTATAATATTGTCCCAAGATTTTAATAAGTAAAATTAAGTAAAATAATATAAATAAACTTTCTAAAATTTGATTTTTCTCAATAAATAATAATTTATGTATGAATAAAATTGAACATAGTAAAATTATAATAAAGTCTCCTTTATTAAATTTATTATTATAAATGATCGGTATAATTAATAATGCAATTAAATGTCTGGCTTCAATTAAATTAAATTTTATGGACCATAAATAGATTGAGCAAACAAATAAATATATAAAAAAAAAATTATATAAAAAAAAATTATTTTTTTGTAAAAACATAATTTTGCATGACTAGAATATCAATATTGCTTTTTGTAAATGTTTCGTAAGCAGTTAATGGATCATTATTAATTGGTTCGTTAATATTTAAAGAAGTATTTAAAAGCACAGGTACATTTGTCAATTTTTTAAATTCAATTAATAATTCATATATCTTGGGATTTTGATTATTATTCACAGTTTGTACTCTAGATGTGCCGTCTACATGAACAACTCCTGGAATTTCATTCTTGGCTTTTTCTTTTGCCTTAAATACAAATGCCATATAAGGCGATGGAAATTTTTGATAAAAATAATCTTTGTAACTTTCTTCTAATACAATTGGTGCGAAGGGTCTAAAATTTTCTCTTTTTTTTATTTTTTCATTAATTATTTCTTTTATTTTTTTATTCATAGGATTAGCAAGTAACGATCTATTCCCCAAAGCTCTTGGTCCAAATTCAGATTTGTCTTGAAACCATGCAACTAATTTATTTTCAGATATTTTCTTTGCAATAAAGGATGAAATATCTGAAAAGTTTTTATAATATTTAAAAATTATAGTATTTGAATTTTCAAGATTTTTTTCCTTAATAACCTCCCTCTCAATATACTCATTGCTATAATTATTTCCAAGATATGGAGTTTCTAAAGGAACATTTTTGAAATATTTTCTTTCCTTTATCAAATATAAAGAGGCTCCTAAACCACCACCCATATCACCAACAAATGGTGAGATAAAAATATTTTCAAACAATTCAAGATCATGAATTTTACCATTTAAAATTGAGTTAAAAAAACATCCTCCAGATAAAACCAAATTTTTTTTTTTATATTTTTTATGTAAATATGAAATTTTAAATATAATTATTTCTTCAAGTATTTTTTGAACTGAGGATGCCAAATCTTTGTGATATTTTTCAATTTTAGAGTTTAGAATACGCTGACTTCCAAAAAGTTCTATAAATTTATGATTAAAAAAATTTGAAAAAATTGGTAATCCCTCATCTGAATTAAAATTCAATATATTTTTATGATGATTAAAATATTTTAAATTTAATTTAAAATTACCACAATTATCATAACTTATTACTTTCTTTACTCTATTTATATATTTTGGATCACCATAAGATGATAATCCCATTACCTTATATTCGTCTCCATAATTTTGAAATCCTAAATATTGAGTAAATGTTTGATATAATATTCCAAGAGAATTGGGATAAATTACTTTTTCAATAATATTAACTGAATTATTTTCCAAAAGATAACTCTCAGAAGTTGAAAAATCTCCAGAACCATCAACAGTTAATCCGATTGCGTCATCTAATCCAGATATAAAATAGCTAGACGATATATGTGAAATATGATGAGGTACATACATTATTTTAGCATTAATTTTTTTATTAAGTGCTTCTTCCAAAATATTTTTTATATTATTTTTTTTTTTAAAGAAATTATTTTATTTAAAATTGAAAAATTAAAGTTTTTAAGACTAAAAAGAGCTTTTTGAAAGAAATTATATTTTGAATTATAATTTACAGCTATTATATCTACTTCTGAAATATTTATATCTGATGAGTCTAAACAATGTTGAATTGCGTTTATAGGTAACCCTGAAAAGTGTTTTATTTTTGTAAATCTTTCCTCTTCAATAGCAGAAATTATTTTTTCATTTACAATTAGTACAGCTGATGTATCTGCATGAAATATATTCAAACCTAAAATAATCATGATTTTTTAATTGGATTTATTTTGTCTAAGATAAAGTTGTATATTCTAAATTGTGAGAAAGCAAAAATTATGGATAAAAAATAAATTAAGGTATTAAATGGTAAATATCCAAAATGTATCATTCTAAAAACAAATAAATATGAAATTAAAGCTGAAAGTATAAAATTATTATATGAATATCTATATGAAAATTTTTCAAGATAAGCTCCTATTATACCCAACACAAAACAAGATAAAAATACAAAAAATTTTGATCCTGAAATTGATTGATAAGAAATAAACCCAGGCAAAATGATGTGATTGGTATTTATTGTACGGGTTTTTGATTTATCTTGATTCAAAAAATATTTTTCATAGTAGCTTTTTTCATCTAATACTTTTTTTTCTTTCAAAAAAAAAGTGTAATAATTTAAGTTAAGGTGCTCTTTTTTACTCATAACTGCCATCATTGAATCTATACCAACCCATCTAGCAAATGATAGAGATGAAAATTTACTTAATGTGCCTGAAATTTTATTACTTAAAAGTTTTTTTTGAGAAGCTAGACAATTTCTAGAAAAAAATATTTTTTCGCTTTTGTCAATATTTTGATAATTTACAACACAATTTCTTAATTTAGTCGTAATATTGATATTTAAAAAAATTAATATTATTGCAAAAATTAACAAGCTTAAAACAATTGAAATTTTTATTCTTACATTATTTCTAAATAAATGAAAAAATGATATAAAAAGTATTCCCACATTAAACACAAAAGCTCTACTTAATATTGATATATTTGAAAAGAAACTTTCTAGTAGGAATAAAACAGAAGTAATCTTATAATTTTTTTTTTTTACCAAATCATAATATATAAAACAACATGCAAAAGAAGAAAATCCCATTAATAACAACCATTTAAAAATAACTATTAAAAAATTTGAAGAAAAATTAGATGAAATTCCTTTCTGATAAATTTCAAAATATAAATTAAAAAAATTTATTGAGACAAATGTAATTATATAAATAAATAGAATTTTAAACTTATATTTCTCATAAAAAAACCATATATTATTTTTTAATAAATTTTTTTCAAAAGGGTAAAAAAAAATATATTTCTTTCTCACTATGCTTGCAAAAATAAAACCAAGAATACCACATGTAGAAAAGATAATAGCTTCGTTATAAACATCTTTTGAAAAAATATTATACGAAGAATTTTCTGGAAACAAATTGACCTCGTAACCAAAACTTAAAAGCACATATGGGATTCCTAACTTAAAAGGAAATCCAAGCCACACAAATATTGATAAAAATTTTTCAAAAAATATAGTTTTAAAATAAAAAGAATAAAAGATCAAAAAAAAGGATGATAGATAAAATAATAATGCATAAAACTTATTAATATCTAGGTTTGTGACTACAAAAAAATAGAGACTAATGTTTAAAAATAAATTTAAAAAATTGAGATAAATTTGATCTTTAATTTTAATCATCATACTTTATTTTACTATAATATATATAATAAACTAAAGAAAAGATTGAAGATGTAAAAAATAATATAGAAAAAAAATAACTACCAAATAAAAAATATACAATTATCAAAGATAAAATATTTAGTATGGCATATATTATGTCCAGTTGGAAAAGTATTTTTCTTTTTAATTTTTTTACATTAATAATTTTAATTCTTTTAGTTATAGCAAAGATCATAATTAAACTGCCTATAAGAGAAAATAGTGAAGTCATATAAAAAAAATTCGATAAGATTATATTATTTAATGAGTCAACTCTATTTACAAAAATATAATACAATACGTATAAAATAACAAAATAATATATTATTGATATTCCCTTAAATAAATTTTTTTTTATACTTTGAGTTTCTAATGCCATACCAATTGTATTACTATAGAGTGATGATGGAAAAGACATAATAGCAAACACTGAAAAAAGAATTCCAGAAAATTCTTTTTCGAGTAATAAAAAAAAAGATATTCTCCAAATTAAATTTACTAAATTTATACTGATTGTTGATAAAAGTTTATAATCAATTTTTTTTTGAATCTTAAGATTTTTAAAAATGTATAAAAAATTAATTTTATGTATATAAATAAATTTTAAAGTTAAAAAAACTATTGTGATTATGGCTATATATAATAAATTTTTACTAGGGAAAAATATATAATAAGTAAAAAATATATATAAAATGATCAAAAAAATTAAATTTTCAATTATTTTTTTTGTATTATAATTTATCTCATAAGTAGTAATCCTTAATTCATTAATCCACATAAACTTCGTTAAGATTATTATTAAAGTAAGAAAAAGAATATCTTCACTTTTGGCAAAATAATTTATAAAAAAAAAATATATAATTAAAACCAAAGTTGCATATATAATTCTTTGTTTTAAAAAAACTTTGTAAAAGTTATGTCTTTTATCACTTAACAATAGTGTTCTGTAGTTTGAAGATAATGACTCTTTAAAAAAAATAAGTGGAGCTAATACAAAAGTAATTTCTGAAATTAAAATAAAATCTCCTTTAAGGAGAAATAAAAATATAAAAAATTGATAAAAATAATTATTTAATAAAATATTAATCAACTCTAATAAAAATGTTTTTGATTTCATTTATTTTTTAATTAATTAAATTGTAATCATATATTGCAATTATTAATTTTAATATAAATAATTATTATTCATTTCGTTTTAGTTAAAATAAAATCTTTGGTAATTATTTTTTAGACCTCCAAATGTGATTAGAAAAATTCGTAAAGAACCCACTTATTTAATTGATGGGCATTTCATTTTATTTCATACTCAGTTTTACTATTTTCACTCGATTATGTCTCAAATCACAAATTTTTTTTGTTTAATTTTCATGTCTTTTTTTAATTTGTATTTTAGACAATTTAAAAGATTTATAATCATTTTTAAACTTGATTTTGTTTAAATAATTTATCTTGTATTAATTAATTTTAGCAATAATTATTTATTAGAAAAAATTTACTTTGAAACATTTGATAAAAACTTAATTTTAGGAATTTATAGCACCCCCGTATTAATCCTAAGTGTTTTACTACTTATTAATAATAATTTATATTAACTTTATATTCTAAAATTTATTGTATATTGATAAAATTAAACATGATGAAAATTATAAAATCTAAAATAATAAAAATTACAAAAGGCAAAAATCTTAGAATTATTAGCCCTGTAAATATTTACGAGGCTGAATTTGGAAAAGATTGTTTTGTTGGGCCGTTCACCGAGATTCAAAAAAATGTCAAAATTGGCAGTAACACCAAAATACAGTCACATTCGTTTATATGTGAATTAGTATCAATTGGTGAAAATTGTTTTATTGGACATGGTGTTATATTTATTAACGATAAATTCAAGAATGGTGAGCCAGCTCTTGGGAATAAAACAAAATGGAGAGAAACACAAATAGGTTCAAATGTTTACATAGGTAGCAATTCAACGATACTTCCTGTAAAAATTTGTTCAAATGTTGTTGTAGGTGCTGGTTCTGTTGTTACAAAAAATATAACAAAACCAGGAAAATATGCAGGCAATCCAGCAAGAAAACTTAAATGAATATTTATATATATTTTTTTGCTTCTTCATTAATGTTAATATTATTTTATACAGTCTCCAAAAAAGTATCAAAATTTACATCCTTATATAAAAAAAATAATGATGATACTCCTTTGGTTGGAGGACTTGGCATCTATTTTTTTTTTCTTTAGGACTAATTAATCTTTATAGTTTAAATAATGAATTAATTATTGAAAATTTATATTTGTTGATAACTATTTCTGGAATTTTTCTTATAGGGATAATTGATGATATCTTGGATCTAAATTATATAATTAGGCTTGTATGTATATATTTAATACTAATAATTTTTCTGAAATTTGATAATGAATTTGTGGTTTATCAATTATATTTTGAAACTTTTGAAAAAGACTACATGCTTGGGCAACTTTCACTTTATATAACAGCATTATTTATAATTCTTTTTATAAACAGTATGAATATGGCCGATGGAATTAATGGAAACTCAAGTATAATTTTTTTATCTTATATTTTTATTTTATATGAAGCTGATAATATTTTAAATAATTTTTTATTCCTAATTATAATACCATTAATTATTTTTTTAATTTTTAACATTAAAAATAAAATATACATGGGAGACTCTGGTATATATTTATTATCAACATTTATAGCTCTTTATACTATCCATAAATACAAATATGCTCCAAATTCTCTATCATCTGAAAAAATATTTATGGCATTTATGATTCCTGGAATAGATATGTTAAGATTATTTTGTGTTAGAATTTATAACAAAAAAAATCCTTTCAAAGGTGATCGTAACCACTTACATCATATACTTACAAATAAACTTAGTATTAATAAATCGTTACTAATTTACTTAATATTAATATTATGGCCAAATTTAATATATAGTTTTTTTGAAGTTCAATCTTACTATCTCATTATTATCAACATTTTAGTTTATTCACTTTTAATTATATTGTTTAAGCATAACAAAAAATTATTTATTAAATTTTAAATTTGTGAATTGTATTAAAAATTTTTTGGTATTGTTTTTTTGAATTATGAAATTTAAAATTTTTTAAAGCAAATTTTCGTGATTTATCTGAATATTTTTTTATCTCCAAATCGTTAATATTTTTTATAAAATTAATAATTTTATCAATATCTGATATTTTAAAACTTTGACCTAGATTTTTTAACAATTCAGTTGCACCACCATTTTTAAAACTAATTACTAAATTTCCAGAAGATAAGGCTTCTAAAATTGTTAAAGGAAGGTTGTCAATTATGGATGTACATAAATAAATGTCTGATAGAGAATAAATTTCAGATGTGTCATTATTTGATAAAAATTTAAAGTGTTTATAATTTTCAAAATAATCCAAGTTTTTATTTACATTACCTATCGATAAAAAATAAAAATTATCATTCTTAGATAATTTTGTTAAAATTTTTTTAAAATAATGGTATCCTTTTCTTTTATCATCTACATCCTGAGCTGAAAAAAGAATTATTTTTTTATCTAAAGGTAAATTATATTTTTTTCTTAAATTAAATTTATTTCTAGGTTTAAAAACCTTAGTATCAATCGGGTAATACTTTGAAAGAAATATTTTGTTTTTTAAATGTGGATATAAATCAACAGCTTTATTTAACATCCATTTGTTGTGAGCAATAAAAAAAATATTTTTTTTATTGATTAAATTCTTTTTCTTTTCCCAGCAAACCCTATCTAAAAAACTTAATATATTTCTTTTTTTTTCAAAGTAGTGCTCAGTACTATTTAAGAACCACAAGTCGTGAAGACTAATTACAATTTTTTCATCAAACTTATCTATTTCTGAAAGTGATATCATCGATCTGTTTATCCAATGTAAATTAATTATATCTGGTTTATAAAATTTTATTTTTTTATATATAAAGGTATTAAAAATATTTAGTGATTGATGATATTTTTTTTTATTAAAAAAAAAAATTAAAGATTTTTCAATAAGTCTTAAAATAAAAATTTGAATTTTATTAAAAATATTATAAATAACAATTGATTTTTTATGTTTGCTGTAAGCTGTTAAAAAAAAAATATTTTTTTTTTTAACGATTTAAAAATTGAATAGGCTGCCATAGAGGCACCACCTTTAAAATCACTAAAAGAGACAAAAACTACTTTCACTTTATAAATAAATTAATATTTGACTTATACCAGTCACAAATAATTGAAATATCATTTATTAAATTTCTTTTAACTTTCCAGTTTAATCTTTTTAACTTAGTACAATTAATCTTATAAATCTTATCATTAAACGGACGGTCTTGAACAAACTTTATATTGGATTTAAAATCTTTGTTTAAATTCTTAGCTATAATTTTAACTATATCTTTAACTTTGTAATGCCTATCTGAAGATATATTGTAAATTTCATTTAATTTACCATTTTCAATTATCTTAATCACACCATCACAAAAATCATCTACTGAAAGGTAGTGTCTATAATTATTACCATCTCCATGAATTGGCATTTTTTTTTTAGTTAACAAACAAAAAATTGTTTTTGGAATTAATTTTTCAGGATACTGTCTAATGCCGTAAATATTATTAGCCCTTAAAGTGCTTATATTCATATTATAAGATTTTTTGTATGCATTAACTATCATATCAGCAGCAGCTTTAGATGCAGAATATGGATTTGTAGGATTTAAAAATTGTTTTTCTTTAAAAGGTATGCCAAGATTTTCACCATAAACTTCATCAGTACTTACATGAATAATTCTGTTAACTTTTTGTTTTCTACACGCTTCTAAAAAAATATGTGTACCCAGAGTGTTAGTTTTAGTAAAAATTAAAGAATTCCCAAAAGAATTATCTACATGACTTTCTGCAGCTACATTTATAGCTAAATCTACGTTCTTTAAATTTTTTTGCAATAATTTGAAATCTAATAGATCACCTTTTACAAACTTCACCTTTTTTGTTCTAATTATTTTATTTAGATACTTTTTATTAGCTGCATAAGTTATCTTGTCATAAAGAATAAATTTGGTATTACTGTATATTTCAAAAAGATGCTCAGATAAATGGGAGCCTATAAAACCAGCAGCGCCTGTAATTAATATTTTACGCATATTTTAATTTTTTTCCTAAATTTTGAGAATAGTTAAGTAATTTTTTTTTTTCTCTTTTAATTTTGTCACATTAAATAACTTCTTATTATCTAGCAGATAACTCTTGTCAGCTTTATTTTTGTATTTAAATACAATTTCTCCTTTTCCGTAACCTTTTATTATTTCACTTGCAATGATTTCTGGATTTAATGGTATGCCAGAAGATAAATTAAATATGCCTGTTTTTTTTTTCTTATCAAAAAATCTAAATTTTTAACAAAAAAATCATCAGTAAAAAAATCTTTAAAGATTTTTTTCCTCAAATCAATTACAACAGTCTTTTTCTTTTTTAAATTATTTAGTAAAAAACTTGTGAAAAGATGTTTTTTTGATAAATCAAAATTTAATAATGTGCCAAGTCTAAGTACCAAAAGATTTTTCGTAATTTTTTTCTTTAGTTTTTTTTCAATTTTAAGTTTATTTTTTCCATAAAAGTTCATCGGTTTGCATTTATGCTTCTCACTGAATGGCATTTTCATGTTATGTTGGTATACAAATCTTGTTGAAATCATAACATAATTTGTATTTATATTTATCTTATCAGTTATTTTACTATCAATATCTAATGACGTGTCATATTTTTCAAATTTTAATTTGGGGTTTATAGCAAAATTTATTACACAAGAATAATTTTTGAAATTCACCTTGTTTAATTCTTTATGTGAAATATATTTAGTTTTTTTTATTTTTGTTTTTGTTTTGTAAACTTTAGCTAAGGTACTGTTTTTTCCAATAACTAAAATTTTCACTTTAAGTTTTAATATTTTAATTTTCTATTTGGTGAATATGCTGATTTTCCAATACACAAATCTACTACTAGTAATAAAATATATAAATGAAATACTTCAATTATATTATAAGACTTAGAATTTATCCAAATATTTATTCCCTTATGATTTATTTTTTTTAAAGGATTATTTTTATCTTTTGCAGTCAGAGTTATAAATCTTATTTTTCTTTGCTTTAGATACCTTGCAGCTTTCAAATGATTTTTTGAACTTCCTGAAGAGGAGACAAGCACAACAATATCTTTTTTATCAACATATATTTTTAATGCAGATTCTATCCATTCCTCGTAACTATAATCATTTGATAAACAGGTTATTAAATCTGCATCATTAAAATTTATAGCTCTGATACCTGCATTTTTACTTAAATCAACTGATACATGACTAGCTATGGCTGCGCTTCCTCCATTACCAGCTATAATTACTTTACCTTTCGATTTTGAAGTTTTTTGAAATTCATTTTTAATTTTAATTATTTCATCAGAATTATTTTTAATGTTATTTAAGATAAAGTCTGTTTCTTCAAAATACTTTTGCAAGAATGTGTTATTGTTCATATTATATGATTTATTAAAGTTGAAAATACCATAAACATCTCTATAAACAAGTTTAATAATGATTAAAAGCCTTAATGGCTCTTCTAATAAAGTTAAATGGGTTTGAGATAAGTTTACTGATGATAAAAACTATGCGATGGGGATATAAGTAATTTTTTCCTTTATAATGTCTATCAAAAACAAAATTATCTTTTTTTAAATCAGGTTTTATAAATTTTGGATGTTTAATATTTCTTTCAATTTTTTTTATTTTATAAATATCATTAATATTTCTAAAAATACTATTTGTTGAATTAGATCCATAACCAATGTTTTTTACTAAGTTTTTTTTTGGTATAATAGTCAATCCTTTATTTTTCCAAACAGACAATGTCCAAGGGTATGCCCAACTATTAAATTTTCCTTTATAACATTTATCAAAAATTTTATTCCAATATTTATTTTCAATTATGTTATTATTTATACTTATCCAGTCTAAAGAATTTTTGAATTTTGGCCAAAATTTTATGTTGGGTTCATTTTTTTTCCATGCTCTTCTCCATGTTGCCCATCCCCAACAATGAGGATATTTAGAAAAATAATATGAATTATTTACTTTTTGAAAATTTTGTAAATAATTGCTGCCACTTATACAGAATACCTTCTTATTTTTTTCATATTTTTTTAGTAGAATTTTTGATAACCAAAAAAAATCAGGTGAAGGTATGCAGTCATCTTCTAATATTATTCCATACTTTTCTTTTTTAAAAAACCAGTTTATAGATTGAGTTATAGAATTTTTACATCCATAATTTTTTTGGTTGTATCTTTTATAAATTTTACAATTCCAATCTACTTTTTTAAATATATTTCTAACTTTTTCACAACGCTCTAAATCATTGAGATTATTTTCTTTTGGACCATCAGCAGCTATATAAATAATCTTTGGTTTAATTTTTTTTATTCTATTAAATAAAATTTTGGTTACTTCTGGTCTATTATAAACAAGTATCAACAATGGTGTTTTCATTGAATTTTGACTAAAGATTTATTTTTAACTTCAAATATTTTGTTACAATCATTAAATAATTCTTTTTTATGAGAAATAATAATCATTGTTTTTAGATTTTTAAGTCCTTTAACAATATTCATAAAATCTATCTCGTTCCTTTTGTCTAATGAACTGGTTGCCTCATCGAGTATTAATAACTCTGAATTTTTATATAAAGTTCTTGCAATTGATACTCTTTGCATCTGCCCACCAGAGAGAGAGATTCCTCTATCACCTGCTTTGCTATAAATCCCCTCGCTTAAATTATTAACGAAGTCTAAAGAGGAGATATTAAGTACTTTTTTTAGCTTATCTTCATCAATATCCTCATCGTTTTCACCAAAAGCTATATTATTTTTAATAGTATCATCTAGTAAATAAGTATTTTGAGTAACATAACCAATTAAATCACTAAAATTAAACTCATTATTTTCAATTTTTTTTCCATTTATTAACAATTCTCCACCGTTGATCTTTAATAAGCCAGATATTATATCAACAAGTGTTGATTTTCCCGATCCACTTTCTCCATAGATGCCTATAAAGTCATTTTTTTCTATTTTAAAATTTAAATCTTTAAAAATATACTCATTTAAGTATTTAAAATTTCCATTTTTAATTTCTAGAGATTGGAAATTTTTATTTTTTTGTTTTTTTTGATTCGTATCCGTATCAGATACTTTTATCAAATCGTTATAGATATTATCTATGGTTGGGTAGTAGTATCTTATAGATTGTAAAGAAATATATAATTTGTTTATACTTGGTAGTAATCTAACAAAAATTGCAAATAAAAAAGCTATTGTAATTAGAATTTCTGATACATCATTACTAAAACTTAGTACAAAAACAATAAACGTGAAAAAAACTATGGATAGAAACTCAATAATATTTCTTTGAGACTCAGATATTGTATTAAATATTACAGTGATATCTATAATTTTTTTTAGCCTACTTAAAAAAATATTTAAAAAAAAATCTTGTTTATTAAAGATTTTAACTTCTCTAATTCCATGTAAACTTTGAATTACATCTTTTTGAATTTTATTTTGATAAGATAATCTTTTTTTTCCTAATTGTTTTATTTTTTTTCCAAAAATTAAAACAAATATTCCAATAGTAATGGCTATAAAGCCAAATATAAGAAAAAAAGTACTTCTGTCAAAAAAGAAAATAAAAGTTAGGAATACTAATATCGTAAAAGACTCAAGGGTAAATACTATCAAAGGATTTAAAACTGAGGTTATAAGTAGCTCAACTTCTCTATTAATAGTATTAACCATTCTAGAAGTATTTATCTTTATAAATTTAGAATATGGCATGTTAATATAATTTCGCATAATTTCCTTAGAAGTAGAAAAGTGAAATCTTTTTAAAAGAACATTTTTATAAAAGTTTAAAATAACGACAATTAAAGTTTTAAAACTAAAAATAACAAAAATAATAATTAAACTAAATTTTAATGGGTCATCAAAATTATATATATTTATTTTTTCAATTATAAGATTAAAAAAATAATTATTTGATACTTTAATTTCAGTTGCCACAACTAAAAAGGGCATTAAAGCACCAACACTTAACAATTCGATAATACTTAAACAAAACATTACAAGTGATAAAATTATAAAATCTCCCTTTTGTTTTTCTAATAAATTTCGTATTTTATTTATATTCATATTGATTTGATTATTATGATAAAAAATAACATAATAGATTTATGAAAAAAAAAATTTTTTGCTTTGACCTTGATAATACCATTTGTAACACAATAGATAGCAATTATGACAAATCTACTCCAATAATTCCAGTAATAAAGTTAATAAATCATCTGTATAGAGAAAAACATAAAATTATAATTTTTACAGCAAGATATATGGGCAGAAATAGAGAAAACTCTAAAATAGTTTATAAAAAATATTATGAAAAAACCTACAATCAAATAAAAAAATGGAATTTAAAATTTGATAAATTAATAATGGGGAAACCAACTTACGATATAATTGTTGATGATAAGAGTTTTAATTTTAAAAAAAATTGGGTAAAAAATTTTGAAAAAAAATTTTTATGATAAAACGTTTAATAATTTTATTAATACATCAGATTTTCTAAAGTTCCATGTCTTTAATTTTATTTTATTGTAAAACATTTTGTTTGGGCTTTTATCATATATATATGTCATATAAACCCACTCTAGGATTTGTTTTTTATTAGGTTTATAATTAATTTTTTTTTGTAATGCTCTATTTATTAGTTTGAAATATTCTTTTTTTGTATTGGCTGTTCTGACAAAATTATAATTAATAGTAGAATTTTCGCCAGCAGATATTGGAATTATATCGTGATATGCTAACTCATGTAAAACTGTGCCCATAACAGTTAAACCGAAAAGTGGTCTCTTATTAAAAATAATTTTATTTGAAAAATTTTTATTTAACCAAATAAATTCTGGATAATTTATTTTGAGTTTATTTATTAAAGATAAACTTGCTTCCTTACTATCTGGATGTGGTTTAATTGCTATTTGATGTGAAATGTTTTTTTTTTGAAAAAACTCTAATGTTTTTGTAATCCATTCTTCAAAATCTATAAAAATACATCTACCTCTTGATGTAGGGCTATCAACAAAACAATGTAAAAAAACTGTTCCTAAAATATCTGGTAAATAACCATTTTTATTTTTATATGGACTTAAAGGCATAAAATTTTCTTGTGGTATAATTTTTCCTTTAAATTTATTTTTTAATAGTAATTTTGCTTCATTATATTTTTTAATTTTATTTTTTTCTTTTTTAAATAGTGATTTATATTTCATAAAATTGTAAAGATGAAAATATCTTGAAACAGGAGCAAAATGAGGACCTGCTGTCCACATAAAATTAAATATTTGTGATTTCTGTCTTTTATATTTTCTTACCAAAAGACCATGATAAATGTATGCAAGTTGATTTGTGTAAATTTCATTAAAAATTAACTTTTTTTTATTAATTTTTTCAAGACTATGTAGCGTCTTAGCTAATACCTCTATTAAAAATATATCTTTTAAATTTACAGTTGTTCTGTTGTTGAATCTTAAATAAGTATCATAAACTAAGTCTCCAACTAAAATCCCATTAATTTTTAGATTTTGAAGATCTTTCTTTGTTTTAACTTTTGAAATAAGAATTTTTTCTGCTTTGTTTAAATAGTTTATTTCATTAACAATATTGTAGTTATTTAATGTTATAAAATTTTTACTAAAATTATTGTAAATTTTTTTCCACTTTTTATTCCTTAAAAATAGTATGAAATAATTAAGATAAAATTTAAATATAAAAATAAAAATATTTTTTTTATGGTTAGATCTATGCCAACTTAATAGAGGCAAAAAAAAAAAATATTTTTATTATTGAAATGATTATCTTTAATTAAACTAGCTATAAAACATATTGTTTTATAATCTTCAGTACCGTTAATTAGTATATTTTTTTTATTATTAGGTTTAATATTAATATTTTTAAAGCTATAATTATTTATAAAATTTTTTTCTCTACTATCTAAAAAAAAAGTATTTTTTATTTTTTTATATAATTTATTTATCATTTTAGTATTTTAAGATATTATTAATATGCGTATTTAAATTTACAAAATTAATGTTCAAAATAAAATTTATTATATACCTGATAATCTTTTTTCCAATATTTTTATTAGATATAATTTTTTACAAAATTTACAAAAGAAAAAATTCTGAAATTTCACATCAATACATGATTAGATTATTTTGTATTTTTGGCAGGATATCAAATATTACAATTAAAAAAATTTTGAAAGATAGAGTATTATATAAAATTGAAGAGTCTGACCAGCGTGAATTAAAATTTTTAGATGAGAATGGTTTTGTTTTAAAAGAAAATTATATCTTGAATGATGACATAGATTTAATAAAAAATTTTTTAATACATAAATGTCAAGGAAAATACGAATCAGATAACTTTAGAGATTCTAAGTTGCAACATGTTAATTTAAATAAGCCCATAGCAACAACTTTTAGATATGATACTAATGAAATTTTAAAGTCAGAAAAAATTCAAAATATTATTATTGATCCAAAAATTTTATCACTGTGTCAAAGTTATTTTAAAACAATTCCTATTATAGACGTAGTATCTTCCTGGTGGTCTTTTCCAAGTAACGATCCTGATAATTATTCAGCTCAATATTGGCATTATGATTTAGATAGACCACAATGGCTAAAAGTGTTTTTTTTTTAACAGATTGTACAGAAAAAAATGGTGCTCATAAATTTATTAAAAATTCGCATATAATCTTAAACAAAAATTTTTTTAAAAAAGGTTATACACGAATAAAAGATGAGCTAATTAGAGATAATTTCCAAAAAAATAAAATAATTACGATGAGTGCAAAAAAGGGATCCATTTTAATTGAGGACACATTAGGTCTTCACAAAGGACAAAAACTTGATGAAGGTAATAGACTTGTTTTGCAAATTCAATATTCATCAAATTTATTTGGATCAAAGGAAATAAAAAAAATAAAATTTCCTAAAAATCAATCAGAAAAATTTTTAAATTTTAAAAATAAATATCCAAAGATTTTTTCGAATTTTTATGATTGAGAATTAAATAATATTGATAGGGTATTTGAAATTATTTACTTTTTTAAAAGATCTTTTATTTTTTCCTTTAATTATTTTTAAAAATTTTTCTAAATTATTTATATTTTCTTTATAGGTTGAGTAGCTTAATATATAACCTTTATCTTTCAATATTTGATAATCATGATTTATATATAAATCATTGTTAAAAAAATCTTTTAATTTTAATCTCTTTCTTTTTTTATAAAATGGTCTTGGACAATAAAATGCTTTTGGATTAAAAATAGGTTTTCTATTTAGTGGGTAATCAAGATGCAAGGAGAATTTATTAAATAGAAGATCTTGAACGGTTGATGAGGTTTGTCCAAAATTTATAATAAATTCGCAGTCTTTTAGTAGTAAAATGTCATTAACATCATTTTTATAAGTTGACTGTGGATAATTAGTAATATTAAAGTTGCTCAAATCTTTTTTGATAAACCCATTTAGTAAAATAACTTTTAGTTTTTTATTATTTAAATACTCAATAAATTTTTCAATATATTCAGGTATGACCAGTCTATCAAGATTTGATAAGACTTTTTTGTCATAATGTTTAAAGTACGGATCTCTTATATTTATACAAACATATTTTTCATTTTTAATGATTTTTTTTAATCCTGATTTTTTAAAAAGATTATTTACAATTGTTAAGTCTAGAATGGAGGAAATTTTTTTTTGCAATTTAAATTCATTATAAGATAAATAATAAATAGAATTTTTGTTATTAATTTCTTCGTTATTTAATGAAGTATCAATTAACCTTTTATCTAATTTTTTTAGAAATTCTAAATGACTAATATTAACTTTTTTTGGATATTTTACCTTTAAATATTTTCCTAAAAAAGAATTTGCAATATAATATGGTGAAATTATAATATTATTTTTTATTTTACCCCTATAAATAATTTCTAGCATATTCATTAAATGACCATAGGCATATAAACTAGATCCAAGATAATGGTTTTTATTTAGTTTATAAAAATTTTTAAAAGTTGAACCTCTTTTCTGAATTTTTTTTAGAAGTTGATGGTCAGAAATTGAGTGTTCTACTGCCATTTCTAAGTTTTTGGTAGACAATTCATCATTGTAAGACATTAGATAAGATATAATAATTTTTTTTTTTCTTTCACTGATTTATTTATTATTGTTAAATTCTTAAGCAAAAATGAGTCTTTCAAATATTTTACTAAGTTCTTTTCTTCATAGTTAAAATATTTAGTTTTTTGTGAAAAAAAATTAGATTTGTTTAAAATAATTAAATAAATTAAATAACTTAGATTTTTAAATTTTTTGCTAGTTGCATGAAGTGATGAAAATATTTTAATATATATGCTTAAATATGTATATTTTGATAACTTTAAACCTGTAAAATATACTAAATCGAAAGCCTGAATATTTCTATTAAAATTATCAACATATTTTTCAATTTCTAGGTATGAAAAAATTAAATTAATTCTTTTAGCTTCTGTGTCTTTGTTTACATGTTTTTTATTTTTATCAGATAATCTAAAATTATTTAAATTATTGAGCTTTTTTTTGTATTTTAAAAAATTAAAAATATTTGCTATATGAATTATAAAAAGAAAAAAATAATAATTTTTAATAATATTTTTTATTTTCACTTTTTAAATTAGATATTTAGTAACGTTTTAAGATAGCCTAAAAACTTTTTTTTAGTTACATAAGATCTATGTCCTAAATATTGAATTTTTAACGCTCCAGCTACATTACCAACCAGCCCTAAAATACCATTAGTATTTAAATAGCCTGAAAAAATAGAGCTAATAGCAAAATATGCATCACCTGCGCCTAGAGTATCTATAGGATTTTTTATTAATGCAGGAACTATAGCTGTATTTTTATTTTTATATACTTTTGTTCCATTTTTACCAAAAGTAATTGAACAAACATCAAATTTTATTAGTTTGCTTAGTTTTTTACCAAGCTCATAACTATCACAATATTTATCGCTTACTGCTAGTCTAGCCTCTGGTTCATCTAAAGATATATAAAAAGCTTTTTTATACTTAGTAATAAAATTAAATCCATTATTGTAACTATTTGTTTGAGCGTTTACATGAAGTTTTTTTGAATGTTTTTCTAATATTTTAATAATGTTATTTGTTAAAAGTCCGTGACCAAAATCATTTATAATTATTTTATCAAATTTTCTTAAATTCTTATTCAAATAAATAATAATCTTTTTTTCCAGACTAGAATTTAAATTATACGTTCCAACATTAGTCTTTTGAAAAATTTTTTTATTTTCACTATCCAAGTACCTTGTTTTTATAATTGTATCCTCTTTATCAATATAAAAAATTTTTTTATTTATTTTATCATTAATTCCTTTAAAAAAACTTCTGTTATTATTTTTGCCAACTAATGTCAATAATGTTACATTTGAACAAAAATCACTTATATGATTTGCTGTAGCTATTATTCCTCCATTATAAATTTCAATTTTTTTTTCTAACATAGAAATAATTTGTTCTTTAGGTGATTTTGATAAGGCCTCACAAAAGACATATTTATCGATAATTGTATCTCCTATTACAAGTATTTTTAATTTTTTTATTTTTTCAGATACCCGAAATATTTCATCAAATGTTATTGTCTTATTATTATCTTTTAAAAACTCTTTAACTTCTTCAGTAAGATTAGAAAAAAAATTATTTATTATGAATGAAGAGCTTAGTATTTCTTCATTAGTAAAAAGAGGCTTCCCTCCTATTTTTTTTAAAGTTTTTAATTCTTTTTCAATTTTACCTGTATGATCTTTTGAATAATTAGCATACTCACTACCTTTAAAATAAATATGGGGTTTTAATTTTTTAATTATTTCATTTGAACTTTCAAAATCAGACTCTACAACAAAATCTACAAAAGAAAGATTTGATATAAATTCCATTCTTTTATCTATTTTATAATATGGTCTGTCAGGTGATTTATTGATATATTTATCCGATGTTAGAGATACAACAAGTATATCACATTTCTGTTTTGCTTTTTTTAGATGTAATAAATGACCATAATGAAATAAATCAAATGCGCCATGTGCTAAACCAAGAATACTATTTTTATTTAAATTTTTAATTCTTGATAAATCTTTGAATGAAATTTTCTTTTCCATTAATTATTTGTATTTGTAATTTGTTTTTGTAAAAATGGAAACATTTCAGAAAGAGGCTGTGGTTCAAAAATTCCTTTCGATTTTTGAGAATAACCCTGCTTAAATAATGATTGTTGATTTTCTTCAACGAATAATTCACAAACAATTGGTCTCCTTTTTTTTAACAATTTTGAAATTTTAGAATCCATGTTTTTAGCATCTTTTATTTTTGTGTAATTCAGTTTAAAGGATTTACATACATTTTCAAAATTTGGCATAGTAAGACCCCACTCTGGATGTGTTCCATAATACTTTCTTCTTAAAAATTCTGTTTGAGTGTTTCTTATTGCTAAATAACCATTGTTATTTACGAGGACTATTATTAAATTTATTTTTTTTTGAGCTATAGTCTGTAAATCCTGTATGTTCATAAGGAAACTACCATCGCCAATAATGCAAATATAATTTTTAAATAAACCACTTGATGATGTTCCAATCGACTCTGCCAATCCTGTTCCCATTGAAGAAATTGATGATGAGCAAATTAATCTATCCTCTTTATATAAGTGAGAACTTTGAAAACCTGAATATAAAGCTGTTCCACCTCCATCAACAATAACACACTTATTTTTTATTCTCTTAGTAATTTTATTAATGAAAATATCTGAGTTAGGTTTTTTAGTTAATTTTGGTGTATACCAGTTTTGATTTTTTAAATTCCTAGTTTCCCATTTTTTTGATTTTATTTTTATTTTTTTAAAGAAATCTAAAAAGAAATCTAAATCTGCGTTAATTTTTAAGTCAAATTTTATGTTAAGGTTTTTCATTTGATCTTTATCAATATTTACAATAATTTTTTTTGAGTTAACCGAGTAACTTTTGAATAAAGTAGTAGTATGAGGAATTGATAAATGAGTTCCCAAACAAATAATAAGATCAGCCTCAAAAACTGCTTTATTTGCTCCTCTTTGACCACTCATACCAATTATTCCTAAATTTTTTTTATCATTTGTTCCGTATAAATCTGCAGCATTCCAAGTAGTGACATAATTGAGTCTCTTTTTATTTATTAAGTGAAATAATTTTTTTTCAATTATTTTTGAACTGTGTGCTCCATAGCCTAAAATTAATAAAGGTTTTTGAGAGGCCCTATATAAGTTAATAAATTTTTGAGAAAAAACTTTTTTAGTTTTAAAATTTTTAGAAATTTTTTCCTCATAAAAATTAATTAGTGACCATTGTATTTCTAAAGGTATATCTACCCATACTGGACCTTTTCTACCCGAATTAGCTATCTTGATAGCTTTATTAAATTCTTTAATAAAGTCTTCTTTTTTTTTTATAAAAACCGCATACTTTGTTAATGGTTTTACTATATCGCAAATATTTACTTCCTGAGTCCCCACTTGTCTCACTTTTTTTCCATAACTAGTATGATTAGATCTAGCTTGACCACTTATAAAAATAGTGGGCACTGAATCTTGCCATGCAGCTAATAATCCTGTCATAATATTAGTGCAAGCTGGCCCTGTAGTAACTACAGCACAACCAACATTATTCTCAACTTTTGCATTTGCAACAGCTGCCAAACCAGCGCTTTGTTCATGGTTAGTATAGGTTACTTTAAATTTAGATTTTTCAAGTGAATCAAATATGTGTACTACTGCACCGCCTTGTAAGCCAAAAATATTTTTTATACCATTTTTTTTTAATATTCTCGCAAGACAATCAGTTAATTTTAAATTCATTAATTTCTATACCTTCTAAGTTTATACATATTTTTATCCAATATAAGTCTTTTTTTTAAATTATCATTTTCCCATTTATCATGTACTACAGAAAAATTTCTTCCACTAATTATTTTTTTTCCACTTTTGATTCCCCATTTAATACAGTTATATATTTTTTGAAAAGAAGTTCCAGGATTGCTTGAATTTAAAAAATTTTTTACTTTATTATAATTTTTACCAGCCCTTTTTCCAGCTTGTATAGTTTCAAAATGAGTTTTAGTTTTTGTAAAGCCAGGTCCTAAAATAAAAATATTTAAATTTTTATCCTCATCATCTATTAATTCACACATTTTAATTAGTCCAATTTTTGCAACACAATATGCTGAATAATTTGTAAATGGATTATTTGTACCTCCTCCTGCTAAATAAATCACATTAGATTTAATTTTGTTTCTATAAGGATAAATTTTATGTAAAACTTCTAATTGAGATAAAAAATTTGTATTGATTGACTTTTTCCAATAACTAAAATTTAATTTAAAAAAATTTCCAATTGGAATAGTGGTGCCTATTGAGCTAAACAATGTGTCCCAAATGAGTTTATTTTTTTTTAAATATCTTGCAATTTTATTTATATCTTTTTTTGAATTAACATCACATTTAATTAATTTCAAATTCTTTAAATTAACAAAATCATTCAATATAGGCTTTTTTTTTCTATAAGTTCCAATAACATTAAAATTATCTTTTAGAAAATATTTTGCAATATTTCTTCCAATGTCAGCATTAATACCAAGTATTATTATATTTCTCATAATTAAATTTTTTATTTTGAGGTTATATAAATAAAATACTTGAGTGTATAATGAAACTTATAATTTGGAGAAACATGACCAAAACCATCCCCAATATGACTTTTTTTAATACATATATTTTTTTCAAAAAAGGGAATATCGTGTTTTTTTAGGTGGGCATTTACATTCTTCCTAAATTCAATAACAGTTTCGTTTGAACAAAACTCATCTAAAATTGGTCCATGCAAATAGATACAATTAATACCTAGATTACTACATTCAGAAAAAATTTTCTTTAAATCAATTATCTTACTAAAAATAATTTGATCTTTTGAAAATTTTGTTGTTTTTTTTAAATACTCTTCATTTATTCTTTCACCTTGAGAAATATAATCATACTTTTTTGAGATCTTATATTTATCGCGTTTAAAATTATCAAACACATAAAATCTAAAAATATTTATAAAATTATACAAATTTAAATTTTCATTAATTTTATAAAAATTTTTATAGATTGATCTTTCGCTTTTTAGAGATGAATAATAATTTTCGCTACTTTTTATCCTCCATGAGTCTAGATTTGCAATTATATAAATATTTTTAATTTTTTTTTTTGGAACCATATCAAAAAAAGCTCTCACTCCTGAAAATTGATAATCACCAATTAACGCTAAATTTACTGTTTTTTTTCCAGTAATTTTTTCCCATTCTTCGGAGCTAATAGAATAGCCCATAGAACTATCACCTAAAAATAATACTTCTGTATCATTATCAAAATTTTTTATTTTTGAAATTTGATAATCTATTAAACTTTGGTATTTATATCCAAATCCATCTTTTTCAGAAAGAAAAAATATTCCTATTAAAAAAAATATTCCTAGAGTTAAAATTGAAACAAAGTAGTAAAAAAAAAATTTGTTTTTCATTTTTTAAAATTGAAAATACAAGAAAGGTAAATCTTTTTTAATAGACAAAATGCCAATCATTGCAATTAATAAAATTATTGTTAAATATTTAAAATTATACAAATTTTTAATTTTAATTTCATTTGAATTTTTACAACAAAAAACTAAGTAAGAGCTTGATAGTATTAAGATAATATTAAAAAAATATAAATTCTTGAATATAAATAGATATAAATTTTGGATAGACTCAAGATTTGAACTTAAACTATTAATGATTAATTTAGTTGATTGAAAAATATCTTTGAAATTTAGCATTTTTTTTAATAACATAAATGCTTCATTCATAGAATTGGACCTAAAGAAAATGAAAGAGATATTTATAAAATTGAAAGTAAGAAAAATTGATATGAATTTGCTAACGTTAAAATTAAAATATTTTTTTTTTAAATAATTAAAACAAACTCCAAATCCGTTTATTATCCCAAATACTATAAAAGTATAATTTGGCCCATGCCAAATACCAGAGATAAAAAAAATTATTAAAACTAAAATAAGTGATTTAAAAAAAGTGAGCTGGATAAACAACTTGGATAATGGATAATAAATATAATTAGTTAAAAATTTTGTCAAAGTTATGTGCCATCTTTGCCAGAAATCAATAACATTCGTTGCTTTAAATGGACTATTGAAATTGATTGGCAATTTAATTGAAAGGAGTAATGCTGACCCTAACGCTAAATCTACATACCCACTAAAATCAAAATAAAATTGAAAACTCCAAGAATAACTTGTTATCCAAGCCTCAAATATATTTAAATTTATAATATTATTAAAATTATGATCAACTAAAATTGATAAATTATCAGAAAGGAAAGATTTTTTAAAAATTCCAATTGATATTAATACGAGCCCTAAACAAAATTTATTATAATTTATTTTTAAAAAATTGTATTTTAGTTGTTTGGTAAATTCACTAAACCTTACAATGGGACCTGCTATTAATTGAGGAAAAAATATTATAAACATTGAATAATCAACTATATTTATATTTTTTTTTTTATTAGAATTATATATATCAATTAAATATGCAATCTGTTGAAAAGTTATAAAACTTAAAGCCAAAGGAAATTGCATTTCTATTAGTGGAATATTCAAATCAATAGAGGAGTTTAAAATAATTATTAAAAAATTTGAATATTTGTAATAGCCTAATATGAAAATATTTATAAGTATACCTAGTGATAAATAAAAATTTTTTGACTTTCTTTTTTTGATAAAAATACTTGATAAAAAATAATTAATAAATATTGAAAATATAATAATTGGTAAATGAAAAATATTAAAATATGAATAGAAAATAATAGATGATAAAATTATTACACATTTTGCAACAAAAATTTTTTTTCTTAAATAAAATGATAATAAAATAATAATGGGTAAAAAAATTAATAAATATAATAAACTATTAAACAACATTGATGATATTTATATTTTAATTAACATTATATACATTCTGTTTAATATAATATCATATAAAACTAAAGTAACATTTAGATAAAATTAGAAATAATATAAAAAATCAACTACTAAAATATTTTAAGTTTATTAATGTACTTTCATTATTAAATTATAACTGTATCAAAAAGATTAAGAACTTAAGATGCTATTGCGATTATTGTGTCAGTACTTTTAGTTCTTATTAAAAAATTTCTATATGCATTAATTATTTTTTTATCACCAATACTTTTATTATAATCATGTCCTCCAGGTGTACCATTTATAAACCATCCTAAGTGATTATTAAAATTATATCTTTGAAAATATAAAAATTTTATTTTTTTAAAACCAGCAGCTTTTAAAATTTTTTTTAATGAAAATTCATTGTGTAATATTAAATGTTCACTCCAGAAAGTAAATTTTTTGAAACTTTTTAATTCATCAAATTTTAATAGAAAATCATTTGATGAAGGAACTTCAATTATAATTTTTCCATTTTTTTTTAATTTTTTTTTTAATTTCTTAATAGACTCTATTTGATTAGGGAGATGCTCAAGTACATGGAACATTGTTATAACATCAAATTTAATCTCTATTTTTTCTAATGTTTCAAAAATGTTAATATTTTTAATTTTTTTTTTATAAAATTAATACATTCTTTTCTTAATTCGACAGCGTATTTTTTTTTTGCTTTATTGTTCAATTGTAAAAATCTTCCCCAACCACAACCAAAATCTAAAATATCTTTATTTAAAGTCAGTTTCTTAAATTGGTCAAATCTTCTCTCATCATCATTAATTTCATGAGATCTTATAATACCATTTGATAATTCTACCCTTGAAATTTTTTCTAAATCATTTTTTGTTTTTAGATTTTTATAATATTTATAAGTAGTTATATATTTCTCTAGCAAATAAATTCCACTTTTTAGGTCTTTAAATACTTTTAATTTGTCGATGTCTCTAGTTGAATCTGAAACTTTCATTAATTTTTTTTTGTTAATAACTTTTAATTTTGCTAGTTCAGATATAATGGGATTTTTCTCAGACATTTTTTAAAAATATATACAACAAATATTTAAATCTTTAAGAATTTAAGTATTTTTTTTACTGAATTTAATTCTAATGCTTTTGATGAGCTAATTTTTATTCTTTTTATTTTTTGAAGATCTAAGACAATGTTTATATGATTCATGCTATCCCATTGTGGAAAGTCATCAGCCTTTGAATTTTCATTAATTTTATTAATTTCTATATTTGTATTTTTTGATATGATTTTAAAAATATCTTTATTTTTAAGTTTGTTTATCATTAATTTTTTTTTTAATTTCGCTAATTATTTTTTTATTTTTAATTGTGCTTGTATCACCTATTATTTTTTTTTTCTCATATAAATTTCTTAGAAGTCTTCTCAAAATTTTACCACTTCTGGTTTTTGGCAATTCTGATAGATAATATATTTTTTTTGGGATGGCATAACTGCCAAAATTCGATAAAATTTGTTTATTAATTTTATCATTTAAATTAGGTTTTTTTGTTTGAACAAATAATATAATTGCATTTCCCTCTAATTTGTGAGGCACAACTATAGCTGCAACCTCTATAATATTATGATTTTTTAAAATTATTTTTTCTATTTCTGCACATCCAATTCTATGACCTCTTATATTGATAACATCATCAATTCTTCCATGCACATAAACTCTATTTTTATTTATAGTTGCTAAATCAAACATTCTGAAATTATTTTTTTTATCAAAATATTTTTTATGTTCTTTTTTTGAATTTATTACTTTTTTCATAAGTCCAGGAAACGGGGTTGTTATCAATACTTCCTTTTTTTCTGATTTTTTTAACGAACTAAATTTAATTTTTGGTAAAATTGAGCCTACTGACCCATGAGGTGAAACTTTAATTGTTTCGTTAAATTTTGGAGAAAAAACTATACCACCTGTTTCTGTTTGAAAGTAAGTGTTAATTATTGCCTTTTTTTTTAAATTAAAATAATTTGAAAACCAATTTCCTACCTCTGGTGCCAAATGTTCGCCCATTGATCCAATTGTTTTTAAAGAAGGCTCATTTATATTCTTTTTTCTGAATAGGCTTTTCATTACTCTCACAATAGTTACTGGTAAATATAAAATTGATATTTTTTTTTGTTTTATAACCTTAATTAAAAAATTTTCATCTAGTAGTAAAAAAGGATCTTCTACAAGAATAGTTTCTGCACCAAGTAATAGTGGAGCAAAAAAAGCATAAGTATGACCATTTATCCAACCAGCATCAGAAGCAGTTAAAATAGTAGAGTCTTTATTCGCACCAAATTGATTTTTTGCAGTAAACAGAGAATAGGTTAAGTATCCACCTACATTATGACAAATACCCTTGGGTTGGCCTGTTGATCCAGAGGTGAATAGTGTAAAAAAATTTTTATTAGAGTCTATAACATAATTATATTTTTTTTTATTGGTTATTTTAATTTTTGTTCTTTTGCTTAAATCTTCGAAAAATATTAATTTAGTATTTTCTTTTATTTCTTTAAGGCAATTGATATTTTTATTATTAAAAATAATTTTTTTTGATCTCGTTAAAAATAAATCTGGTTTAAAAATATAAATTCTATTTAATATAGCTTCTGACTCTAGGTTTTCGAATAATACTGAAAACTCAATACCTAATTTTGAACAAACAAGCATGCTTACAAAAGATTCTTCTGAAGCAGAAGCGTGTATCATTAATCTTTTAATTTTTTTTTTAGTAGAAAAATTTAAAATTATATTTTCAAAATTTTTAACTAAAATATCTATTTTTTTATAAGAATACTCTGTAATTTCTTTATTTTTATTTATACAAGTAATTCCAATCTTGTTAGGATTTATCAATAAATTTTTTTCAATTAAATTTTCATAAATATTGATTTTTCCATTCAAAAACCAGTCATGTGAATAATTTTTTTTGTATTTAAAAACTTGGTCAAAAGGTTTTTTCCAAATTAAGTCTGAAGCTTTTTTTTTCCAAAAATTTTTAGTTTTATAATTTAGTTTTTTAATCATGCCTCATTTTAATAATTGGTCTAAATACTTTTCCATTCATAAAATCACGAATTGCATCGTTAATATTTTCTAGTTTATACTCTTTTGCTAAAAGATTGCTTAATAATCTATTATTTTCCTGAATAATTTTAGAAAATTTACTTACATCTCTATTAGGTTTTGATCCACCACCCCAACTTCCAGATATTCTCTTTCCCAAAATAAAGTCATGAGGCTTTATTTTCATTTTTAATTTTTCATCAGGATGTGAAGCAAAATGCAGCAAACCATTATTTTTTATTAAACTTAAAGATTTTTCTAATGTTTCAATACTTCCCGAAGAATCATAACAGATGTCAGCTTTGCTTCCAAAAAATTTGATTAATTTCCTTACTGATTGTGAATTTATCGAACTTAAGATTAATTTAACACCCATTTTTTTTGCAAGCAGAATTTTATATTTATTTTTTTCAATAACAACTATCGATTTAATTCCTTTCTTTTTGAGAGCTAAAAAACACCCAAGACCAACTGCCCCCAAGCCTATAATTATTATTTTTGAATTTTTTTTTGGTTTTGTTTCATTTAATACCATTCCTGGTCCTGTCAAAAAACAACATCCTAATAAAACTGAATTTTTAAAACTTATATTTTTTGGTTTTTTTACTAATCTATCTTGAGAAACAATTGCGTAATTACTAAATGTTGTTACATTTCCACTATTAATTTTTTTATTTTTAAATTTATATTCTGGTTTTATTGACTCTTTTAAATCTGTTTGTATCCAAGTTAATATTACATCATCGTTTTTCTTAAATTTTTTATTATCATAAGATTTTATAACTTTGCCAGAAGCTTCGTGACCTAACATATGTGGTAAATACTTTTTATTATTTCTTCCTGAAAAAATTTCCATTATTTGGCTTCCACAAATAGCTGAATACAAAATTTTTACTAATATTTGGTTTCTTTTAAGTTTTGGAATTTTGATATCTAAGATCTTTAATTCCGAATTTAATTTAAATAAGACTGCTGATTTTAATTTTGATGGGTCCATCAAAACGGTCCAAAATATTTTAGATGTGGTTGATCGTGGTGTAAATTATCTTTTATAAAAAATTTATTTAAAGATTTATTATTCTTTTTATTCAATATTTTCAATACTTTGATAGATATTTTTTTGTAATCTATAAAAAAATTTTTTGTCAAAGCATAGCTAGTTGGCTCTGGAATATCTGGCATAGTTATAATCTCTGGTCTTTTATTTAATTTGATGTTTTTATTAATAGTAACTGTTGAAACAATTTCACTTGCCACAGAACAGATTTTACTGCCCGTATCCAAAACTAGTAATTTTTTAGTTTTTTTAACAGATTTAAAAATTGTTTTATAATCTAACGGTTTAATGGTTCTTATATCTATTATCTCACAATCTATATTGTGAACTGATCTTAAATATTTTGAAGCTTTTATTGCTTCAATTACTAAATAGGACATTGCAACAATTGTTATCTGTTTTCCAGTTTTAACAATCTTTGATTTTCCGATTATTTTTTTTTTATTTTTGATGAAATTTTACCTATCTGACTATGAAGCCACCTATTCTCCAAAAATATAACTGGATTTGGATCATTAATTGAGTCAATCAGTAAGTCTCTTGCATCTTGTGGAAATGTTGGCATAACAACTTTAAGTCCTGGAATGTGTGCAAACCATGCTTGTAAATTTTGAGAGTGCGTTGGTCCTTGACCCCAGCCTTTACCAAGAATCAGTCTAATTGTAATAGGTATTGAAACTTTTCCACCAAACATAAAGTACCATTTTGCAGCAGAGTTGACTAATTGATCCATAGCTAATAAAAAAAAATCTAATCTTTGGTGAGTTACCACTGATTTTATTCCTGTCATGGCAACTCCAATAGAGACACCAGTAAGTGCATTTTCTGAGCATGGAACATCAAATACTCTTTTTTTTCCAAATTTTTTTTCTAAATTTTTTGTAGTACCAAAAATATTTTTTGGATCTGTGATCCCAAGTCCATAACAAATAAGGTTTTTATCTTTTTTCATTGAAAATTCTAAAGCTTCATTAATTGCTTCAGAAAAACTTTTATTATATTTATTTGGCATAAACTTCATTTTGTAAGTTTTTATCAGAGGGAAATTTTGATTTTTCAGCAAAAATAAAGGCTTTGTCTATTTCATTATCTATATTTTTTTCAATTTTTTCAATTTTTTTAGATGATAGTTTGTTAACAAGTTTTGACCTAATAGATAATAATTTATCTTTTTTTTTCCATTTCTCAAACTCTTTAGCACTTCTATAACCAATATTATTATCAAAATTTGGTCCACAATGTTCTAACCATCTGTAATTTTTAAATTCTAAAAAAAAAGGTTCGTTATTTTTTTTAACATAATCAGTTGCATATTTAAATTTTTTATAAATTGCTAATGGGTCATTCCCATCACAAACCTCGGATCTCACTCCAATACTTTCTGCCAATTTATATATTTTTCTATTGATTGGCTGTCTGTCTTTAAGAGAACTATAAACTGAATATAAATTATTTTCACAAATATAAATGACCGGTAATTTTTTAACTATAGAAAAATTCAAAGACTCGTAAAAAATACCCTCTTCAATTGCTCCATCACCTAAAAAAACGAAGGAAAAATTCTTCTTATTTTTTAATTTAATCGAAAGACCAAGTCCTACACCTATGGGTATGCTATTTCCTACGATGGCTGAGGTTCCCATAAAGTTTACTTTTAAATCAATCAAATGCATTGATCCTCCTTTTCCTTTGGAAGTACCAGTTTCCTTACCATATATTTCAGCAATCATTTTTTTTAATGATCCTCCTTTAGCTAAGTAGTGAGCATGCCCTCTATGAGTACTAATCGCATAATCAGAAGTTTTGCATATTAATGAGAAAACAGCAGGTACTAACTCTTGACCTATGGATAAATGAGTTGGGCACCTCATTTTTCCCTCTTTATATTTTTTTGAAATAGTAAACTCAACATTTCTAATTTTATAGAAATTTGAATATATTTTCAATAATTCAGAATTTTTTAGGGAGTAAACCAATAATAATCACCTTTATAAGAGTTTTTTTTAAAAAAAGCTTTCCACTGTTTTACTGACATTATTGTCTTTGCTGTTAGATTCCATTTATACATTTTTTCTTTTTCTAGCCTATTTCTATATGCATCAACTGTAATAAAACTTTTCTTTTTACAAACTCTATTAATTTCTTTTATAGATTTAGCACAATCTCTTTTATTCAAATTATGTATTGTATTTATAGCTATAACGATATCAAAAGATTTATCAGTAAAAGGTAATTTTCTTGCATCTGCTACTTTAAGATATTTCTTTACCTCTTTTTTTGAATTTCTAATTGCATAATTCGAAACATCTATACCATTAAGTTTTATACCTGGTATTTCTTTCTTTAAATCATAAAGCATAAAACCTTTACCACACCCAATATCAAGAACTGAGGAGTTTTTACTTAATTTCCAATATTTTTTAAAATCTTTTACAACTTTTTGCCAAAATTTTTTATGATATTTAAAACCTCCATATCCATATTTTCTATCACCATCAAAAAAATCCTTACCAAATTTTCTTGCAATTTTTCTGACTCTACTATTTTTTTCTTCAAGTCTTTTATCCAAATTTCTTTTAGAACTTGGATAATTTTTTAACAAATTTATTGATCTACCCATTTAGCTTATTTTTTTTCATCCATTTGACATTGTAACAACTCATATTATTTTTTATCTTTTTTTCATTAAACTTCTCTATTAAATCGTCCACAGCATTACTAACAGAATATAATCTTTTAAATCCTAGGTTAATAAGTTTTTTTGATGATTGTCTGTAAGATCTCACATCATTTGATTTATATATTTTTATAGTACATTTAATTTTCTTTTTAATTAGTTTTGCCAATTTAATGATTGATATATTTTCAAAGCCAGCATTATAGCAGCCCGATTTTATTCTTTTTTTATTTAGAAAAAAATCATAAACTCTGACCATATCCTTAATATGAATATTTGGCCTAATTTGTTTTCCTCCTAATACCTTTATTTTTTTATTTTTAATTGCTTGAGAAGTTAGTAAATTTACACTCACATCAAGTCTCATTCTTTCAGAAAATCCACAAACTGTTGCGGGTCTAATACAATAAACATTGATTTTATCTTTGTAACTTAAAAGAACATTTTCTGCTATCATCTTAGTTTTATTATAAGCAGAGATAGGTAGTAAACTTAATTCTTCTGTCACTTGCTTTTCTTTTTTAATACCATAAACACTGCCAGAGCTGGCATAAATAAAATTCTTAACTTTATTTTTAAAAGCTTTTTCAATTAAAAATCTTGATGCAAGCACATTAACTTCCCATGAAAGTTTTTCGTCTAGTTCTACACTTGGATCATTAGCAATACCTGCAAGATGTATTATTGTATTAACACCTTTCATTGGAATGGCTTCAATATTACGAATATCCATTTTTAGATTTAATAACTTTTTATGATGTTTTAATGTATTTCCAAACCATCTTGTGTCAATATTTACGATGCTATGACCTTTGTATAATAAGTATTTAATTAATTCACTACCTACGTATCCACATCCGCCTGTAATTAATATTTTCATCTCTTATGTTTATATTCCATTTTATTTTTTTTAAATTTTTTAAAATTTTGTTCTATCCACTCTATAGTTTCTTCAATACCTTTTTTTAAGCTTGTTCTTGGTTTCCATTTCAATTCTTTTGTTAATTTTATACTACTCAATTTATATGCATAATCTTTTCCCATTCTTTCTTTGGCTTTAATGTTTAGTAAATTTTTTCTACCCAGTTTTTTTTGAATAATGTTAGCAAGTGACTTTATTGAAATAAATTTATTTGTTGAAATATGATATGTACTGCCTAATTTTCCATTTTGCAATATTTTAAAGAGAGCATCTGAAACATCATCCATAAAAATAAAAGATCGATAGGAATTACCACCTCCATGTAAATTTAGTTTTTTATTTTTAAGAAAATAAATAATTGATTTTGGTATTATTCGATAAAGTTGTTGATAAGGTCCATAAATATTAGCAGTTCTTGTTATTATAATTGGAAAATTATAATTTTTAAATAAGAGCATCAAATGCAAATCCATAGAAGACCTTGATAGAGCATAAGGCGTACTAGGATTGAATAAAAAAGATTCTTTTATAATTCTATTATTAGACCCATAAACTTCTGGCGTTGAAAAATTAATATATTTTTTAATATTTTTTAAATTTTTGATTTCATTTAATATCTCAATTTGTGATGTAAAATTTGTCTTATACCAATCCTCTGGTGAAAACCAACTTTCTTCAACCATTCCCTGTGCTGCGAAATTTATTATATATTCTATTTTTTTAGTTTTAATGATTTTAATAATATCTTTTTGATTAGATTTGTTATTAATATCTTTTTTGAAAAAAAATAAATTTTTTTTATATAAATTTTTTTTATATTTAAGAAATGTACTGTTTTCTTGCGATCTACTAATTGCATAAATTTTACATTTTTTTGTTAAACAAAAATCTATAAAATTTGATCCTGCAAAGGAATTACTTCCTAAAACTAATATTTTTTTCATAATTTTAAATTTTTGTAATCTATAAACCATTTTACAAAATTGTGGACACCATCACTTATATCTGTATTTGGTGTAAATCCAGTATATTTTTTTAGTAGTGATGTATCTGCATAAGTTTTATGAAGCTCTCCTTTTTGAATAGGTATTGATTTGAATTTAAGTTTTTTTTTAAATTCATTTTCAAGACATTTAACCAAATTTTTTACATAAACTGGTTTATTATTCCCAACATTTAGAATTAGGTGATTTGATGTGAGTTCATTTTGAGAGTCATTTTTTTTAGTATTTAAATTAATGAAATTAGGTTTTTTTTTATAGACTTTTTTAATAATTTTTACAGCGTCATCTATATAAGTAAAATCCCTCAACATCTTTCCTTCATCATGTAAGTTGACTACTTTATTTTTTAATAGAGCTTCTGCAAATATATAATAAGCCATGTCTGGTCGTCCCCAAGGCCCATATACAGTAAAGAACCTTAATCCTGTTGAAGGTAAACTGTAACTAGAACTATATACATGTGCCATTAATTCATTGGCTCTTTTCGTAGCCGAATAAAAACTAACAGGATAATTAACATGATTTTTTTCTGAATAGGGTGTTTTTAAATTTTTACCATATACGCTAGAACTGCTTGCATAAGTTAAATGTTTCACCTTAAAAACTCTTGATGCTTCAAGAATATTTAAAAAAGAGTCAATATTGCTTGTTCTATATGCATATGGATTAACAAATGAATACCTGACACCTGCTTGTGCTGCTAGATGTATCACATAATCAGGTTTAAATTTTTTAAAAATATTAAAAATTTTATTTTTATTAGAAATATCTACTTTTATAAACTTATAATTTTTTTTTTTTTAATAAATCATTTCTTTTTTTTTTAAATTTATATCATAGTAATTTGTTAAATTATCAAGTCCTAAAACTTTAATATTCTTATTTTTAGTTAAAGACAAACACGTATGCATGCCAATAAAACCACATGAGCCAGTTATTATTATTTTTTCCATTATATATTTATTTTAAATATATTTTGTTTGTGGTAATTACAATGATTAAATGATTAAATAATTAAATAATTATATCTAATTTAAATTGAAAAAAAATATTAAAAATTTTATAGATAAAATAAATACATTTAATTTTTCTGTTTTTGAAATTAATTTTATCTTTATAGTACTTTATATTTTTTCCTTGTTAATTCTTTTTACACCTTTTGGAGATTTATTTTTATCAACTAACTTTCCAAGAAAAATGAATTTTAATACTGGTGATAGTGGAAGTTATATTAATTTTAGTTTTGAAAATTTAAAAACAGTTTTAAGCCAACACAGATCATTTGGAATTCCATTAATTTTAAAAATATATATGATATTTGATGAAAAACTTTATTACTGGCCATTTTTTTCTTTCATTATCTTTATAGTAGCAAACAATTTTATGCTAAATACTTTAATTAATTGTAGCTTTGGAAAAATTTTTTCCTGCGTATTTTCAGGATTAACTTTTATGTCTTACAATGTATGGGAGTATGCTTTTGGTTGGACAGAGATAATTGGCATTTCTTTTTTAATGTTTTCAATTTCATTTTTAATAATATCAATCATCAAAAATAAATTATATGCATTTTTGTTACTTTCCTTCTTTATTTTTTTTACAATCCAAATAAGACCATCATTTTTATTAATATTAATTTTTCCATTTATATTTTCTTTATATTTTTTATATATAAATAAATATAAAAAATTTTTAAAATTGAATATTTTTTCTTTTATGCCAATTTTTTTTTATATATTAATTAAATTTATTGTGACTAATAGTTTGGGGCTGACACCTTTTACAGGTGTACAGCTTTCAGGTCATGCAGGTTTTTATCTAGATGAAACAACACTTGTAAAAATGAAAGATAAAGACAACATTGAATTTGCAAAAAAATTTATTAAAAAAAAAAAAATTTTTCAGATCCGTGCAACTTAGATAGCCTTAAAATAAAAGAAAAAAATTTTATTCATCGTTACTGCTGGAATATTTATCTTATGGAGGCATGGTTGGATATGGTAAGACAAGAAAATAATATCACACCTTTTGAGCCTGATAGTAATAAAAATTTTGAAGCATGGAAATATACAAACTTAGATCATTTTTTTGGTAAAGTTAAAAATAATATTAATATTGATAAAAAATTACTAAAATTTTCAATCGAGATTATTGAAATCAATTTTAAGGATCATTTGGTCTGGTCATTAAACTCAATTATACAAACTTTAAAAACTCTTTTTTTTCACCCAGCTATAAAAAACATAATTATTATTTCTTTAGTGTTTATTGTGTATTTTTATTTTTTTGGAAAAAAAAATGAGGTTGAAGAAATAATTTTTCAAAAACATATCAAGTTGATTTTTTTATTTTCTATTATTTCATTCACTATAATATCTTTATTATTGTTTGGTTTAATGCATATTCCCAACCAAAGAACAGCTGGGGTACAATTTATATTTCTAGTGCCTGCAATATTTGGTTATTTGACAGACTCACTTAATAAAAAAAAATAGACTACTTAAAATTAAGATGGGAGTATATGTATTCCATCTTTAGGAACAATAAATTTTCCACCATTCTTAATGAAATTTTTTTCTTTTGACATTATTACTTCACTATAATTCGGAGCAAGGATTATAAAATAATCTGGTAGTTTTTTTTGAGCTTTTTTTCTAGATATAATTGGAACATGATCAACTGGTGAGAAAAGTCCTTGTTTTGCAGGAGAGTCGTCAACGAAATATGAAAGTTCTTTTCCAATTCCTGAACATTTTAATATAGTCATTCCCTTTGCAGCAGCTCCATACCCAGCAATTTTTTTATTTTGTTTTATAAGTTTAGTTATTAAATTCTTTAACTCTTTGGCAGTGCTCAAAACGCTATCTCTATATTTTTTAGATACCTCAAATGAATTTAGATTTGATTTGTTTTCTTCGTTTAAAAGATCTTTACACCTTTTTGTTATTTGTCTTTTGTTTTTTGATAGGAATAGTCTCAAACTACCACCCTGAGCAGGAGTTACAGTAGCATCAAAAACGTTAAGTTTATATTTTTTTGCAAATTTCATCCAAACTTTTAAAGAAAAATATGAATAATGGTCGTGATAAATTAGTGAGTAATTTGTTTGCTTTACCATTCCTCCCCAATAATTGCATTCTATTATAAAAACACCTTTTTTATCTAAAAGGTCATAAACACCAGAGGTCAAATCTCTTAGCCCATCTAAATGTGCAATACAATTATTTCCATAAATTACATTAGCTGGTCCATACTCTCTTCGAATTTTATTTGCAATATTTTTAGTAAAGAATAACGGAAGCGTGTTTATTTTATTGCTTAATGCTCTAATAACAACATTTGTTGCAGGGTCCACTCCTAAATGTTTATAATTTTTGAAATTTTTTAACATAACTCCATCATTACTTCCTATTTCCACAACAAAGTCTTTTTTTTTTAAAAATCGCTTTTTTATTTCATTTGCATAAGGTAAAAAATATTTGTCTAAAGCTGGCATATCTGAGGAAAAGTAAAGATAATCAACATTTTTGTAAATTTCGTTTGCGTCGATTATCTCTGTTAATTGCACTAATTTACATTCTTTGCACTGTCTTACTTTAATTGGGAATACTGGATCTTTTTTTTTTAGATCTTTCTTAGCTATCAAGCTATTTACCAATGGGTGCATGCCTATATTAATCACTTCATAGAATTTTGTGGATGAACACATTCTACAAGTTAAATTTTTTATAACTTTAAATTTTTTCATGGTTAATTACTTTGAGTTTGCTACAAATTCTTTTAGCCATGGAAGAACTTCAGTATTAGGTCTCCAATTTAAAAGCTCAAAACATCTTGTCATATCTGCTTGATGCGCCTCAACTTCAAAATTTCTTTTTGGAATAAATACTACTTCTCCTCCGATTGTATTAGCAATCTGTTCCATTGTATGCATTTTTCCAGTTCCTATATTTATAATTTCACCTTGTCCAGTTTTATCTGATACCATAGTTGCTAAAAATGCTTTTGCTACATCTTTTACATATATAAAATCTCTTCTGCCAGTTCTGAATGATGATTGAGCAGTTGTCTCTGTAAGTGTAATTGGCTTTCCACTTTTCTTTGCTCTCATAAACGCTGATAAAGCTGTATCGGGTCTTTGATTTTCTCCATAAACTTGGTACAATCGTAGTGAAGTAGTTGGCAAATCATATCTAGCTTTCCACATTTTGAGTAGATATTCACATGAAAGCTTTTGAAAACTATAAGGTTCAATAGGATCGGCTGACATTCCCTCTTTCCATGGAATACTGTTATTACCATAAAGAGATGCTGTTGATGGAAAAACTACTTTTTTCACACCTGCTTTAGTAGCTTCATTTAATAAATGTGCAGTCATATCAATATTTTCATAGGTGCTTTCTACGGGTCTTTTTATAGAACTAGGTATATTTGTTACAAATGCCATATGAGCTATAAAATCAGTTCCTTCTAAATCAGAGGAGGTAAGATCAAAAATATTTTTTTTCACATATTCTACACCTGAAACTTTGTTCATATCTTCAGCGTCCAATATGTCAATTCCCCATGCTGACCAACCCTTTAATTTACATTCACCTAAGATATGTGGTGCTATAAAACCAGAACTGCCAGTTACTAAAACTTTGAAATTCATGAGTGTTTATATAACAAATTCCAAATTTTATTCAACAAAATAAAATAATAAGACCTATCCCAATCTGTTCTTTTAAACCAGGTATTAAATCTTATCGTCAAACCTTTTTTTTCAAAATGAAGAGGTTTTAAAACTTTTCTTTTCTCAGCAAGATTTCTTAACATTATTTTTTGCCTTAACCCATTAATTTTTAATTCAGGAGGCAAACTATATCCGAATTCTATAATGTTTTTATCTAGATAAGGACACCTATTTTCTATACCAAAAGCAGCTGACATTCTATCTCCCATTTGTAAAAGACTTGGCATAATTAATTTGAAATCTGAAAAACCCATTGCATTAATTGGATCATCAAACATTTCAAAGTATTCTTTTATTTTTATTTTTACGTAGTCATGATCTTCTGATCTTGCTGTTATTCTAGAAAAGCTATCTAAATAAGAGTTATAAAATTTTTTGAATAAAGGTTTATATGATTTATACTTATTTTCTAGCTCCCATTGTAATGAAATTGGGAGATATCTTACATACCCAGAAAAAATTTCATCTGCACCTTCCCCAGATAAAATTACTTTTATATCATTTTTTTTAGCTTTCTCTGCAAGTTTCCATAAAGGATATGATGAAAGCGAACCAACAGGAAAATCAAGATGATGAACAATTTTATTAATTTTTTTATAAAAATCGTTTTTCCAATTTTTTGAGTCGTCAAAATAAAATTTAGACTTAAACTTGTGAAATGACGCTATCAAATTAGAATCTAAACCTTCAGATAGATAGATGCCCGTTGGAACATCACTTCTAAGTCTTAATTTTATTGAGTTTTTAAGTAAATATTCTAATTCTTCATCAGCAGTTTTTACATTTATTTTTTTCTTCTTAAATTTCCAGTATTCCTGAATATGAAATTTTTTTTTTATTAAATCATATTCCAAATAATGTGCTGCAGGTAATTGAAAAACATTTTTAAACATGGTGTTATTTAAAAAATGTTGAAAATTTTTGTAAAAAATATTATTTTTATTTTTTTTTAAAGAAACTACTTTTGTCAAAGCTTTTGCTTCAGAGGCAAAGATAAATTTTTTTTCATCATTATAATAATAAAGAGGTTTTTCTCCTGGAATATCACGTGCTAAGTAAATTTTTTGTTTTTTTTTGTCATAAATAGCAAAAGCAAACATACCATTTAATTTATCAAACACTTTTGTGCCCCACTCTTTCCAGCTGTATAATAAAACCTCTGTGTCAGACAAAGTCTTAAAATTATATTTTTTCTTAAGCGTATTCCTTAATTCAAGAAAGTTATAAATTTCGCCATTATAACATAAAACAAATTCATCAGTCTCCATAGGACATAAATTCTCAGATTTTAAGTCAATAATCTTAAGTCTTCCCATTCCCATACTTAAGTTAGAGTCTTGAAACATTCCAATATCATCTGGAGCTCTGTGAACCATTGAATCGAGCATTCTTTTGACTTCGCTTTTATTCCCACTGATATATCCTGCGATACTGCACATAATTAAATTTATATTTGTTTTATAAGGTTAATTAGATTTAAATACAGAAGTTTTTATTCCAATTTTTGCTAGTCTAAACTGAATACTTCTAAGTATAAGATTATAAATGCACGGAAATATATACCACAAGGGTGCTGTTTGTTTTATGTCTTTATAATTACACTCAGAAGGTACAGATGAAATTTTTAGATTTAATAATTTTGAAATTGCAATTATTTCAAAACTAAACTGGTATCCATCTGACAAATCATAATGTTGAATATTTTCAAAAAATTTTTTGCTATATGCACGAAAGCCAGGGAAAAAGTCGTTTAGATGAAAACCTAATCCTAATTTAGCTAAAAAAGACAAAAATAAATTTCCGATAAAAATATGAAATGGCATTCCAGATTTGAAAGTTTTACACTTATCATAGAATCTATCTCCCAAAACTAAGTCACTATTTTGATTAAATTTCTCTTTTATTTCTTTAAAATTATTATTTAGATACTGTCCGTCTCCATGTAATTCTACTACATGAGTTGCTCCATCTAAAAAAGCTTTTTTTAAACCATTTAACAAATTTCCTCCATATCCTAGATGTGAATTTTGAATATAATTTAAATTATTTCTTTTTAGTATTTCAATTGTTTTATCTGTTGATCCATCATCGGTGAAAAGAATGTTATCTAATTCATCTAAAGGTAAATTTTTTATGGTTTTCTCTAAAAAAGCTTCACAGTTATAAGTTAGTACTAGCCCAACAAATTTCATATATTTTTTACCATATTGACCTTCCACCATCCACAACTATATTTTGACCATTCATGTAAGATGAAGCATCTGAACACATAAATTGTATGGTAGATTTATATTCATCAGCCGAAGCTAACCGACCTAGTGGTATTTGTTTGCTTACTTTACTTAAAAAAGACTTGGATTGATTATTTAAAACTCCACCTGGAGATATTGTATTACATCTAACACTTTTATCAGACCAATAAGTTGAAACATATTTAGTTAAACCTAGTATGGCGTGTTTTGAAATAGAATAAGTAATTGGTTTTACAGGTTGATTAAAATATGATCTATTTTTTGATTTGTATAAGTTTTGATTTGGTGCGATAAGTCCTAAATCAGAAGCAATGTTGATAATAACCCCTTTGTTTTTTTTTGCCATCAAAGTTCCAAAAATTTTTATCATTAAAAAATATGAGGTAAGGTTAATTTTTAAATTTTGATCCCAAATCTTTTTTTCAAAGCTTTCTAACCTGTGAAAACCTTTATTCTTTAAGCTTTTTTTCACTTTAGGATTATCTCCAGCATTATTAATAAGTATTTCTGGAAAAATTTTTTTTTTATTAAAACTTTTGATATTTTAATTATTTCTTTTTCTTTAGTAATATCTAGATTAAAGACTAATATTTTTTTATCTTTAAACTTATTTTCGAAGTTTTCTTTAAGTTTTTTTAGGCCTTTAACATTTTTATCTAAAGCTATGATATTTGAATTAGTTTCTAACAAAGCTTCTACATGCATTTTACCCAACAGCCCAGCAGCCCCTGTAATAATTGAATACTTGCCTGAATTATCAAATTTTTTTAATTTCAAATTAAAATCCTTTCGTCTGCCCACCATCAATAGTTATTAAAGAACCTGTTACAAAACTTGACTTTTCACTGTCAAGATACTCTATCATTGATATTATATCAGATACTTTACCAAATTTTGCTAGGGGAACATTTTTATTTATATATTCCATTGTCTTTTTTTTATCTTTTTTTATTTTTTGGCTCCAAGTTGATCCCCTAAACATTAAATTTCCAGGTACTACTGCATTTATTTTTATACCAAATTTCCCAACTTCGAATGAGTAATTTTTTACGAAAGTATTTAAAGCACTTTTTGCAACTGAATAGCTGATAGGGGCGCCTTCTATGTTTTCTAATCCACATATAGATGAGATGCATATAATTCTACCTTTTGTCTTTTTCAAATAAGGAAGCGCATTATCAATTGCATTAATTGTACTCCAAAAATTTAAATCAAACATTTTTTTCCAAATATTAATATTCTTTTTTTCTTTTATTTTCTTTACATCTCCATTACCAACATTACAAACTAATGTATCTAAACTTCCATTTTCTTTTATAAAATTTTGAATTACATTTTTTGAACTTCTGTAGTTAGATAAGTCACCATGATTAATGCTTATATCTAAATATTTTTTTTTAATCTGTTTTAATTTTTTAATATTTCTCCCATTAATTCCAACTAGATAATTATTATTATAAAAATGTTTGGCAATTTCCCATCCCAAACCACTTGAAGACCCTGTGATTAAGATTTTTTTTTTATTTTTTTTCATAAATATTTTTTATGAAATTAAGATTATACACCAATTCATTAATCTGATTTTTTGCTTTTTTTGCTCTTGCAGACTGTAAAATATAATTTCCTTTGTATTTATATCTTTTTAATATTTTAAATAAGTTTTTAAAATTTGCATCACCATTACCAAATCTTGTAGATACTCCTTTTTTTTTTTGTCTTTGAGATGAACATTCTTTACGTATTTACCATAAATTTTAAATTCATTATCTAATTTATAACCTAAGCCAACACTGTTTCCTATATCATAATTAATACCAAATATTTTATCATCAAGTTTTTTAATAAAACTTAAAACTTTTTTTGGTGGCATATCGGTTTCAAATATAATTTGTATTTTTTTTTTGAATAAAGTTTTTTTAATTAAATTAAGATAATTAATCAAATATCTTTGTTCACTTTCATCTTTAAATGAACCATTATCAATTATTGGAATAACTATGTATTTTATTTTAAGCAATTCACAAGCATTAATTAATTTTGTTAGATCATTTCGCAATTTAACATTTTTTTGATTTTGATTTTTCCAAAAAGGTTTCTCCATGAAATAATCTGCTGTAATACTATTTATTTTGATGTTATTTTTTTTTTAAGTAATTGTATTTCTCTTATTCCTTTTTTTGAAAAAATAGGATTTGAGTGAAATTTAAAACTATCAATAGTCCATTCCATTATTTTTATTCTTAACGAATTTGCAACTCTAAATTCTTTTTTCCAGTTGTTCCAAGGAAAAGATTGAATTTTATTTCTATAAATTGGAGACAGTCTTCCTTGCATAAAACCTATTTTCATAATTATTTCTTTTTTGCTGAAGATAAAAGCATTATCTCTTTTGAAAACTTAACCCATTTAAAAAATTTTAATTTCTCCGGAACTAAAAATGTATTTGTTAAAAATGACAATATTTTAAGTATCCATATGTAACTTTTTTTTTTCCATAAAATAGGGAGTTGCGTAAATTTTTCAACTTTTATTTCATTGAAGCCAGCTATGGATTGAATATCTTTTAAAGAATTATAAGTGAAAGGTGTTCTGTGCGTATAATCCTCATAAAAAATGGTATACGTATTTTCCCAATCAGGTGTTAATGTCAAAATTATTCCTCCCGGCTTTAACACTCTATGCATTTCCTTGAAGAGTTTTTCTGGATAGAAAAAATGTTCAACTACTGATTTGGAATAAATTACATCAAAAAAGTTATCCTCATAGGGTAAAAATTCATTTTCTAAATTTGCAATTTTTATTTCAGAATTCAAACAAATCTTCTTAGCATTATCAGTTTGATCAACACCATAACCATCTATTCCTAATTCAACAAACCCTTTTAAAAATTCTCCTCTTCCACAACCAACCTCTAAAAGTTTATCACCTTTTTTTAAATTATATTTTTTATATAAAAATTTACTAAGTTTGCTTGGATAATCTGTAAAAGGTCTAGTGGAGTTATTATAGACAACGTCTATATAATTTTTATTCATAAAATTATTTTAATTCCTCAACTAACTCTAGAAATGCACCTTCAGGTGTTTTCAGGTACGTCAATTTAACTTTTTTGTCTTTTGATATTTGAGGTGGACAATTAAAAATTATTTTTTTTTTTAGCTTATTATATAATTGATCTAGATTTTTAATCGTTAGAGCAATATGTGTAAAACCATTGCTGTGAGTAAAAATGGCTCTTCTTGTTTGATATTTCTGATTTTTAAATTTAATGAGTTCTAAAATATTTTTATTTTTATCTGTTAATTTTACTGTTGTGATTCTGCAATTTTTTATTTTTAAAATATTGTCGATAGCTTCTCCGTTCTCTTCATTTCTTTTTAATATTTTAAATCCAAGTAATCCCCTCCAAAATTTGAGTGATGAATTTAAATCTTTTACTACCAATCCAACATGTCTAATGTTCATTGCTAAAAACTTTCTTAATGGAATTTTCTATTACATTTACACCTTCTATTATAGCATCATTTGAAATCGTTAAAGGTGGCCCTATTTTTATTGACTCTCTTCCAGTATGTACAACTAATAAACCATTATACATACACTCATAAACTACTTGAGTTACTAACTTATTAACATTTGGTAAATTTTTATTAAATATAATTGCAGCAATTAATCCTTTACCTAAGACATAAGATATTGAATCTTTATTTTGTTTTTTAATTTTTTTTAAAAGATCAAATAAAAGTTTTCCTTTTTTCGTAGTTTCAGATAAAAGCTTTTTTTTTTTATTTCTTTGATTACAGCTAGGCCAGCTGCGCATGAAAGTGGGTTGGCTGAATGAGTGCTACTCATATTCCCAATAGAAGGTAAATCCATTAAATAGGACTTTCCAATTAAGCCAGAAATAGGATATCCTCCACCCATTCCTTTTCCACAACAAATTAAATCAGGTTTAATATTATAATTTTCAAAACCAAAACGTTTTCCAGTTCTTGCAAATCCTGCCTGCATTTCATCAAAACAGATTAAAATTTTATTTTTTTTTGCAATTTTTTTAATTAATCTAATAAATTCTTTTGGGTAAAAAATTGCTCCCCATCCTTGAAAAGACTCGAGCATAATACCACTAATATCTTTTTTTATATCTAAATTTTTATTCTTTAATTTTTTTAGTCCCATATCTAAAATTTGTTTACAGTTTTGTTTATTCATCAGCCATGGGTAAGGAAATGGGAAATGATGAATGTCTTTATCAATATGATTTATCCAATTTTTTTGATCTTTATTATCACCCATCATCTGTGAGCCTAATGTTCTTCCGTGCCAATTACCTTCAAAGCAAACTATTCCATTTTTTCTTTTTTTAATTTTTTGTCCATACATTCTCATTATTTTAAGTGCAGCTTCTGTAGACTCAGTTCCCGAGGACATCAAAAAGGCTTTCATATTTTTTAAACCTGTAAATTTAATTAGCTCATTAAGGTAGTTGTATCTTATTTTATTTGCATAAGCATATGTGTTTACTAATGGTATGTTTAATTGAGATTTTATTTGTCTAATTAAGTTTTTATTTGAATGGCCTATATTAGCTACAAAAATAGTTGACGTAAAATCTATAAACTTATTTCCCTTAATATCATACACAGAATAATTTTTTGCTTTAGACCAAACAATTGGAAGCTGTCCATGCATAGATCTTGATTCCACTTTGTTTAGTTTATCAATAATTATTTGTGTCCCTGGCGCAGGTATTATGGTTTTTATTAACCTATTTTTTGTTTTTATTACTATCATTTTTTTTAACATCAAGATTTAACATAAATTTTAAAAATTTTAAATCTTCAGGAGTGTCTAATTCTGCCTGAAAACCAGTAATAAATGGAAAGGAATTTTTTCCTAAAAGAGATCTATTTTTTAAAAAATTTTTCACTCTATAGATGTCTACATATCCATTTGCTTGATATGTTTCAGGATATAATTGTCTAGATAAATTTATTTGATCAAGACTTTTATAATTGCCTATACTGGGAACTAAATTTCCATTTTTTGATATCTTCAGTGATTTATACGCAGTTTCAGACATTTTATGAACAGATCTCAAAGAGGAATATTTTTTATTTTTCAAAAAAAATCTAATAGCTTCATCTACAACTTTTGCATCTCTAATAGGAGTGGTTGGTCTTAGATGTACTATAATATCTGGAAAAATATTTATATTATGCAAGAATTTTAAAAAGTCCTTTATAACATCATAGTCTATTGAAAAATCTTTTGAAAGTTTGGGTGATCTTTTAATTAAAAATATTGAGCTATACTTCTTTGCAAGTTTTATATATTTCGAAGAATTAGATGAAAAAAAGGTTTGTTCTATTAATTTTGATTTTAAAGAAGTTTCTATTGCCCAGTGAATAATTGCTTTGTTATTTAACTTGGTTAAATTTTTGTCTTTAATGCCTTTTGATCCAGATCTTGCTGGTATAAATGATATAATTTTAATATTATTCAATATCAATACGCAACTTTTTTCTTGTAACTAATTCTGTATCAGAAAGTTTTTTTTTACCATCACCAATAATTTCAGGAATTTTTCTTATTGTTTCAACAAAATTTTTTAAGGAATGAGTCTCTATTGAAGCTGCCTGATCACTGCCATACATTGCTCTATCTAAAGTTATATGTCTTTCAATACTAGATGCGCCGAGCGCTACTGCTGCGCTACATACTTTCAAAAGTGAGCTTTCATGTCCAGAATACCCAACATCACATTTAAATTTTTCTTTTAAAGTTAAAATACATTTTAAATTTGCTTGAACTTCATCCATCGGATATGTGCTATTACAGTGCATTAATTCAAATGGACAATTACTTTTTTTAAATAAGTCTACAACTGAAGCAATTTCTTCCAGAGTGGACATTCCAGTAGAAATAAATGTTTTTTTTTTTTCACTAGCTATTTCTTTTAACAAAGGTACATGACCAAGCATCGGAGATGCAACTTTATTGAATTTGATTCCTAATTTTCTAAGAAATATTTGAGAATCTATATCCCAAGCTGATGCAAAAAAATCCACTCCATTTTCTTCAGAATATTTTTTTAGGTCTTTATACTGTACAAAATTAAATTCTAAACCTTCTTTTTGCTCCCTTTGAGTTTTTCCCCAGGGACTTTTTCTATCTGATGCTAGATATTCTTTTGTATAAACTTTTTCTATTGTTCTTTTCTGAAACTTAACCGCATCAAAGCCTGCCTCAGCAGACTCCTTAATGAGTTTTTTTGCAATTTCAATGTTCCCATTATGATTTATTCCAATTTCAGCTATTAGGTAAATATACATAAATATTATAATTAAGGTTTAGTTTTTATATCATCTTATAATTTCTTTAAAATTTTTTTCAGTGCATAAATCAAGCCAATTGAGCTATTAGTACTGGTCAGCTACACGCATTACTGCGCTTCCACATCCAGCCTATCAACGTGGTGGTCTACCACGGCTCTATAGGAAGAACTAGTTTTGAGGTGAGTTTCCCGCTTAGATGCTTTCAGCAGTTATCTCTTCCATACTTAGCTACCCTGCACTGCGGCTGGCGCCACAACAGGTCCACCAGTGGTATGTTCAACCCGGTCCTCTCGTACTAGGGTCAACTCCTCTCAATTCTTCTACACGCATAGCAGATAGGGACCGAACTGTCTCACGACGTTCTGAACCCAGCTCACGTACCACTTTAATTGGCGAACAGCCAAACCCTTGGGACCTGCTCCAGCCCCAGGATGTGATGAGCCGACATCGAGGTGCCAAACACTGCCGTCGATATGAGCTCTTGGGCAGTATCAGCCTGTTATCCCCGGCGTACCTTTTATCCGTTGAGCGATGCCCCTTCCACTCAGAAGCACCGGATCACTATGACCGACTTTCGTCTCTGCTCGACTTGTCAGTCTCACAGTCAGGCAGGCTTATGCCATTGCACTCTACGAACGATTTCTGACCGTTCTGAGCCTACCTTCGCACGCCTCCGTTACTATTTGGGAGGCGACCGCCCCAGTCAAACTACCCACCATACAATGTCTCGCTGCCGGATGACGGCTAGCGGTTAGATGTCAAGAAAAACAAAAGAGGTATTTCACTGGTGACTCCACAAAAGCTGACGCCTTTGCTTCAAAGTCTCCCTCCTATGCTAAATATGTTTTTCCTAACACCAATGTAAAGTTGCAGTAAAGGTGCACGGGGTCTTTCCGTCTAACTACGCGAACTCCGCATCTTCACGGAGAATTCAATTTCACTGAGTTGATGTTGGAGACAGCGGAGAAATCGTTACGCCATTCATGCAGGTCGGAACTTACCCGACAAGGAATTTCGCTACCTTAGGACCGTTATAGTTACGGCCGCCGTTTACTGGGGCTTCAGAAGTTAGCTTGCACCAACCGCATTAACCTTCCAGCACCGGGCAGGCGTCAGACCCTATACATCCACTTACGTGTTAGCAGAGCCCTGTGTTTTTGATAAACAGTCGCTTCTCCCTGGCTTGTGCCACCCTTCTATAGTTGCCTACAAAAGGGTCTTCCTTATCCCGAAGTTACGGAAGCATTTTGCCGAGTTCCTTCAACATCATTCTCTCAAGCGCCTAAATATACTCTATTAATCTACCTGTGTCGGTTTCGGGTACGGTCTTCATGATGGAGCTATTTCTTGGGACCTCTTCGCGGCAAGTTCAATCCATTAAGAACTCACAACTTACGAAATCCGTCACTACCATCAGGTCAAGGAATATTAACCTTGTTTCCATCGACTACGGCTTTCGCCCTCGCCTTAGGTGCCGACTAACTCTACGCGGATTAACCTTGCATAGAAACCCTTAGATTTTCGGCGACGAAGTTTTTCACTTCGTTTATCGTTACTTATGTCAGCATTCGCACTTCTGATACCTCCAGGATCCCTCACGGGTATCCCTTCACAGGCTTACAGAACGTTCCGCTACCCCTTACAAAGTTCGAAAACTTTGCAAAGCCACAGATTCGGTACATGATTTTAGCCCCGTTACATCTTCGGCGCAGAAACTCTATTAGACCGGTGAGCTGTTACGCTATCTTTAAAGGATGGCTGCTTCTAAGCCAACCTCCCGGCTGTTAAGGAATTTCCACATCCTTTCACACTTAATCATGATTTTGGGACCTTATCTGGTGGTCTGGGCTCTTTCCCTCTCGACCATGGACCTTAGCACCCACAGTCTGTCTGCCGAAGAACAATGTCTAGCATTCGGAGTTTTATTAGGTTTGGTAAGAATCTCTTCCCCCTAGCCCATTTAGTGCTCTACCTCTAAACATCTATTTATTCGACGCACTACCTAAATAGTTTTCGCGGAAAACCAGCTATCTACGAATTTGGTTGGCCTTTCACCCCTTACCACAAGTCATCCAAAGACTTTTCAACGTCAACTGGTTCGGTCCTCCGGTTGGTGTTACCCAACTTTCAACCTGCTCATGGTAAGCTCATTCGTTTTCGGGTCTAATTCATTAAACTAATCGCCCTATTAAGACTTGCTTTCGCTGCGCCTACACCTAGATGGCTTAAGCTTGCTTAATAAATTAAGTCACTGACCCATTATACAAAAGGTACGCCCTCACCCTAAAAAGGGCTCGGACTGATTGTAGGCATGCAGTTTCAGGTTCTATTTCACTCCCCTAATAGGGGTTCTTTTCACCTTTCCCTCACGGTACTAGTTCACTATCGGTCACTGAAGAGTATTTAGGCTTAGAGGGTGGTCCCCCTATATTCGAGCAGGATTTCTCGTGTCCCGCTTTACTCAAGAATTTTGTTAGACATTACTCATACGGGACTATCACCCTCTATGGTTAGCATTTCCAAACTATTCAAATTTTTCTAACAAAACTACTGGCCTACTCCGCGTTCGCTCGCCACTACTAACGGAATCTCAATTGATTTCTTTTCCTCTGGTTACTTAGATGTTTCAGTTCTCCAGGTTGTCTCTTTAAACCTATGTATTCAGTTTAAAGTACCACATAAAGTGGTGGGTTTCCCCATTCGGAAATTTTCGGATCAAAGCTTACATACAGCTCCCCGAAACTTATCGCAGTATATCACGTCCTTCATCGGCTTTCAGTGCCAAGGCATCCACTACACGCCCTTAAACGCTTGATTTATGCACAGAAAAAAATTCTTTTAACAGAAAATTTATCTATGTTGTGATCAAATTTTTATTTTGAACATTAAATAATAACTTTTAATGTTCGGATATAGATATTGATATAAATTATTTTTATTTACAGTTTTAATAACTAAATGTTTCCTGGTGGAGGATACAGGGATCGAACCTGCTACCTCCTGAATGCAAATCAGGCGCTCTCCCAGATGAGCTAATCCCCCATTTAGGTTTTTGGTGGGCCGAGAAAGACTCGAACTTTCGACCCCACCCTTATCAAGGGTGTGCTCTAACCAACTGAGCTACCGGCCCTACAAGAAGGAAACATTACTTTAAGAAGAGAAATGAGGACGGTCAACATTACCGATGTATATTATTTAGAGTGAAATTTTACTTTCACTCATCCTTAGAAAGGAGGTAATCCAGCCGCAGGTTCCCCTACGGCTACCTTGTTACGACTTCACCCCAGTCGCTGACTATACCGTGGTCAAGGGTTTAAAACCTTGCCTTAAGGTAGAACCAACTCCCATGGTGTGACGGGCGGTGTGTACAAGACCCGGGAACGCATTCACCGTGGCACGCTGATCCACGATTACTAGTAATTCCAGCTTCATGCACTCGAGTTGCAGAGTGCAATCCGAACTGAGGCATCTTTTCGGGATTTGCTTAACGTTGCCGTTTTGCTTCCTGTTGTAGATGCCATTGTAGCACGTGTGTAGCCCAACACGTAAGGGCCATGAGGACTTGACGTCATCCCCACCTTCCTCCAGCTTATCACTGGCAGTTCTTTCAGAGTGCCCAACTTAATGATGGCAACTAAAAGTGAGGGTTGCGCTCGTTGCGGGACTTAACCCAACATCTCACGACACGAGCTGACGACAGCCATGCAGCACCTGTGTTTCGTCCGGCCGAACCGAAAACTCTAATCTCTTAGAGTCGCGACGAACATGTCAAGTGTTGGTAAGGTTCTGCGCGTATCTTCGAATTAAACCACATGCTCCACTACTTGTGCGGGTCCCCGTCAATTCATTTGAGTTTTAACCTTGCGGTCGTACTCCCCAGGCGGTGTGTTTATCGGTTTCCCTGCGACACTGAAAATAAATTTCCAACGTCTAACACACATCGTTTACGGCATGGACTACGAGGGTATCTAATCCTCTTCGCTACCCATGCTTTCGTTCCTCAGTGTCAGTAATGATCCAGAAAGCTGCCTTCGCAATTGGTATTCTTTCTAATATCTACGAATTTCACCTCTACACTAGAAATTCTGCTTTCCTCTATCATACTCTAGCTGAAAAGTTTTGATGGCAGTTCCAGAGTTAAGCTCTGGGATTTCACCACCAACTTTTTCAACCACCTACGAACTCTTTAAGCCCAGTAATTCCGAACTACGCTAGGTCCCTTCGTATTACCGCGGCTGCTGGCACGAAGTTAGCCGGACCTTCTTATTCGGGTACAGTCATTTTCTTCCCCGACGAAAGAGCTTTACAACCCAAAGGCCTTCTTCACTCACGCGGCATCGCTGCATCAGAGTTTCCTCCATTGTGCAAGATTCCCCACTGCTGCCTCCCGTAGGAGTTTGGGCCGTGTCTCAGTCCCAATGTGGCTGATCATCCTCTCAAATCAGCTATTGATCATAGTCTTGGTAGGCCATTACCCTACCAACAAACTAATCAAGTGCGGGCTCATCCAATGGTGCATAAAGCTTTCTCCGTAAAGACTTATCCGGTATTAGCACAAGTTTCCTCGTGTTATTCCAGGCCAAAGGGTAGATACCCACATGTTACTCACCCGTCTGCCACTAAGTATTGCTACTTCGTTCGACTTGCATGTGTTAGGCGTGCCGCCAGCGTACGTTCTGAGCCATGATCAAACTCTCAAGTTAAAAAACGGCGCACACTAGCTTCATATATAAATTGTAAGAATACAATCCATACGATTTTGAAGTGTGTACGACAAATTTTGGTAACCTTAACCGTCCACACTTCTCTTCTTAAATTTTTACTTTTTAAATAGCTAATTGGGTCTAAAACGCCCAATAATCCTCACTAATCTATTGAGTAAACAATAATTTTACTGAGAAAGTGTGCTGCTTATAAGCTAAAATAAAAGTAAATCAAGCATTTAGCATTTAAATAAATGCTCAAATATATCAATAAATACTAGGTTTTTTTTGATTTTTAGTCATTACTAAATTAATAATTCAAAGTTCATGATGATATTCAGTTCAAATAAAATAATAAAAACAATAAAAAAAAACATTGAAATTACTTTTCTTTTCTTACTAGTGTTAATTACGATTTCAAGCACCAGTTTCTATAACGAAAAAAAAGTATTAATAGATGAAAATTACAAAAATTTAATAAATAATATTTATTTCCAAAAAAGTATTAATCAAATTTTTGACAATCTAGTTCCAAGATATAAAAATATTGATCATAAAATTTCTAGTGGTGAAACTTTTGATAAAATTTTAAATAATTACTCAATACCAAATGAAGAAATTAATCAGATCAAAAAAAAATTAAATTCGGATTACAATATAAATAATCTTCAGCCAAATCTTGAAATAAAAATTACTATTGATCAATCAAATAATAAAAAAATTACTTCTTTTTTATTTCCAGTTTCTAGAACAGAAAAAATTCAATTAACAAGAAATCTAGATAATAACCTTTTTGAAAAAAAAACAATTATTACAAATTTAAATAAAAAAATTATTTTTAAAGAAGGAAAAATTACACAAAGTTTATATAAAACAGCTATTGATTTGAAAGTTCAGCCAAATGTGATTATTGAGTTTGCAAGAATTTATGGATTCCAAGTTGATTTTCAAAGAGATATTAGAAAAAATGATAATTTTCAAATCATGTACGAAGTGTTTGAAGATGATGATGGTAAAATATTTGAGACAGGTAATATTATTTTTGCAGATCTAAAGCTAAGTGGAAAAAATAATGCATTATATTATTTTGAAAAAAAAGGAAGTGAAGGACACTATGATGAAAATGGTAAGAGTGTTGAAAAAGCATTGATGAAAACTCCTATTAATGGTGCAAGGCTTTCTTCTGCATTTGGAATGAGAAAACATCCTATAGATGGTTTTAATAAAATGCATAGAGGAACTGACTTTGCAGCCCCAATGGGCACTCCTATTATGGCATCTGGAAGTGGACTGATAACTAGAGCAAGATGGTGTGGTGGTGGTGGAAATTGTATTAAAATAAAACATAATTCAACTTATGAAACTATTTATGCTCATATGAAAAATTTTGCTAGAGGAATAAAAGAGGGAGTAAGAGTAAAACAGGGTCAGATAATTGGTTATGTCGGGTCGACTGGAAAATCTACAGGTCCACATCTACATTATGAGGTAGTTGTAAATGGAAAAAAAGTTAACTCTCAAAAATTAAAGTTGCCTTCTGGTAAAACTCTTAAAGGAAAAGAAAGAGAAATATTTGAGGTAGAAAAAATTAAATTAGATGTTTTAAAATCAGAATTAATTATTGGATAAAATTAACTAGCAGCGACTTTCTTCTCAACCACTTTTTTATCTATACTTTTTACAACTTTTTTAACTTCAGGTTCAGTCACTTCTTTTTTAACCGTTTCAGCTTCAGTTTTAATAGTTTCTTCAACCTTTTTGTCTGAATCTAGTGGCTTAATAGTTGCAGTTGCAGATGAATTTACTCTAGCCATTCTAAGGCTTTCTTGCTCGTTTTGAACTCTTGTAAAGTGATCCGCATGTTGAAAATAATTTTCAGATAAAATTTTATCTTCATTAGCTAAAGCCTCTCTCGCTAAATCATTGTATTTTTCAATAAGTTTAACCGCATTATGATTATTTCTACCTGGAACTTTTCTTTGAAAATTATCATTATTAGAAAATTTTGACCCTTCATTATTGCTTCTAAATGGAGGTCTTCTATTATTATTGCTTCTAAATGGAGGTCTTCTATTGTTATTACTGTTATTACTTCTAAATGTTACCATAATATTTTCAATTTAAATTTTAGTGCTGATTATACAGCGATCATTGTTGCCATAATCTTTTATGGCTTTGTTAACGTAAAAACCTTCTTCTTTTAATATTTTTATAACTTTATTTTTTTGATTAAAACCAATCTCTAAAATAAATTTACCATTTTTCTTAATCAGATTATTTGTCTTATTGATTACTTTTCTGATTTTTGAAAAACCATCAAACCCACCACTTAAAGCTAACTTTGGCTCAAAATTAACTACATCTTTTTCCAAATATTTTAAACTTGACTGTTCAATATATGGAGGGTTCGAAACAATGATATCATATTTGCCATTATTAAAATTGTCAACACCTGAGTGAAAAAACTTTACTCGATTAGTTAAGTTTAGTTGTTTTGCGTTAAATTTGCTTACATTTATACTTTTTTTAGAAATATCTATTCCAGTTCCATAAAAATTAGATCTCTCTTTTAATATAGATAAAAGAATGCATCCAGATCCAGTTCCAATATCGAGAATTTGTAGTTGATCATCTTTTGAATAAATTTTTAAAACCTGTTCTATTATTAGTTCACTATCAGGTCTTGGAATTAGCACATCTTTATTGACAAAAAATTCATCTTTCCAAAACTCTTTTTTATTTATTAAATAAGCAATTGGTTCACCTTTTTTTCTTCTTTCAATTAAATTTTTAAATTTTCCTAATTGCTCTGAGTTCAAAACTTCTTTAGGATTTAAAATAATATACTTTTTATCTCTTTTAATCGAGTTAGATAATAATATCTCGCTATCAAGTTGAGGATTGGCTATCTTATTTTTTTGTAGGATGTTGATTCCTTCTTTCAGAATATTTTCTATATTCATTTTAATTAAGATTGCTCAGTTTTTCTTCTTGTGCTTGTAGCGTTAAGCTTTCTACCATTTCATCAAAGGCTTCTCCTTCTAAAAAAGCTTCAAGTTTGTGTAAGGTTAGATTAATACGATGGTCTGTTACTCTTCCTTGTGGAAAATTGTATGTTCTAATTCTTTCAGAACGGTCTCCAGTTCCTATTTTGCTTTTTCTATCTTCAGATCTTGCGCCCTCAATTCTTGATCTTTCTAATTCATAAAGCCTTGATCTTAAAATTAACATCCCTTTTGCTTTATTTTTGTGTTGTGATTTTTGATCTTGTTGAGATACAGATAATCCAGTTGGAATATGAGTAATTCTCACGGCACTATCAGTTGTATTAACAGATTGCCCACCTGGGCCACCAGCTCTAAATACATCAATTCTTAAGTCTGAATCATTTATTTTTATATCAACCTCTTCTGCTTCTGGTAGTACGGCCACTGTTGCAGCAGAAGTGTGAACTCTCCCTTGAGTTTCTGTATCTGGAACTCTTTGAACACGATGAACTCCACTTTCATACTTTAATGTTGAATAAATATTTTTTCCCCTAATTGATGCGATAACTTCTTTCAGCCCCCCCGCCTCACTCTGAGACATACTTATTAATTCTAATTCCCATTTTTTTTGATGACTAACTTTTTCATACATCTTAAAGAGATCTGCAGCAAATAAACTTGCCTCTAACCCTCCGGTACCTGCTCTAATTTCTATAATTGCATTTTTTTTATCTGCTTCATCTTTTGGTAATAAAAATAGTTTTAATTTTTTTTCTATAGTTTCGTTTTCTAATTTTAAATCTTTTAATTCTACTTCAGCCATTTCTTTAAACTCATTATCACTATTTGAGTCGCTTAATATTTTCTCTAGATCTTTTTTTTCTCCCTCATAAGAAAAATATTTTCTAGCATCATCAATTACCTCATTTAAATCCGAGTATTCTTTTGATTTTTCAGCAAAAAGTTTTTTATCCACTTCACCTGATGATAATTCTTTCTCTAAAACAGAATGCTTAGATATTAAATCTTCAATAGTTTTTAGAGGTATCATTGTATTTATAATTTTTTATCAAGTTCAGCAGCTTTTTTTTCAACTTCACTTACAACTCTTGATATTATATCTTCTGATAAAACTTTTTCACTTTGAATGCCAGATAAATAAAGCATATTATTACCCTTACCACCTCCAGTAATTCCTATATCTGTCATCGCTGCTTCTCCAGGTCCATTAACTACACAGCCAATAATCGATAATGTTAAAGGAGTTTTGATGTGAGAAAGTTTATCTTCTAATATTTTTACCGTATCAATTACCTGGAATGCTTGTCTTGCACATGATGGACAAGATATAATTTTTACACCTCTATTTCTTAAATTAAGTGACTTTAATATTTCATTACCAATTTTAATTTCTTTAACAGGATCATCAGACAAAGAAATTCTTATAGTATCACCTATTCCATCCATTAAAAGTGAGCCAAGACCTATTGATGACTTGACACTGCCTGATACAAAGCTTCCAGCTTCTGTAATCCCTAGGTGTAATGGATAATCTGTAACTTTTGATAGTTGACGATACGCTGCAATAGATAAAAATATATCTGAAGATTTTACACTTATCTTAAAATTAAAAAAATCTTGATCTTCTAAAATCTTAATATTCCTTTGTGCGCTTTCAACTAAAGCTTCTGGGCATGGCTCTTTATATTTTTCTAAAATATCTTTTTCAAGAGAGCCAGCGTTAACACCTATTCTAATAGAACAATCATTATTTTTAGCAGCACTAAGTACATCGTATATTTTTAATTTATCACCAATATTTCCTGGATTAATTCTTAAACATTTTGCTCCATTTTCAGCTGCTTCTATTGCTCTTTTATAATGAAAATGAATATCAGCAATTATTGGAACAGATACATGTTTTGTAATTTCTTTAAGAGCTAATGAAGACTCTTCATCTGGGCAAGAAACTCTAACCAAATCTGCACCCTCTTCATGAATATCATTAATTTGTTTTATTGTGGCCTGAATATCGGTTGTTAAGGTATTGGTCATTGATTGAACAGAAATAGGATTGTCACCACCTATTTTTACATCACCAACATTTATTACTTTTGTTTTTTTTCTATGAATGTCTCTAAATGGTCTTAAGCTCATAAGTTAATCTAACTTAAATTCTTTGTGAAGCACTGCTACTGCTTTTTTTATCTGTTTATTTGAAATTAAAACTGAAATTTTAATTTCAGAAGTTGAAATAACCATTATGTTAATCTTTTTTGAAGCCAAAGCTTGGAACATTCTATAGGTAATTCCTGGTGTTGTAATCATACCCACACCAATAATAGATACTTTTGAAACATTATTGTCATACGTAAGTTTTCTAAATGAAATTCTTTTATTTTGTTTAATTATTTTTTCTGTTTTTTTTACATCCTCAGATTTAATTGTAAAAGTTAAGTCTGTTTCTTTTCCATTTAAAGAAATATTTTGAACTACCATATCAACATTAATTTGATTAAGTGATAATGGTTTAAAAACAGCAGCTGCTACTCCTGGTCTGTCCTTAACACCTACAATCGTAACTTTAGAATCATTTTTTGTAGAAGTAATTCCAGTTATTATTTGATTACTGAAGGTTTTTTTTGTACCAGTTATTAATGTGCCTTTCTTTTTTTGAAATGAAGATTTAACTGAAAAATTAATATTATTTAGTTTTGCATCTTGCACAGATGTAGGTTGCATAACCTTTGCGCCTAATGATGCCATCTCTAACATTTCATCGTAGGAAATTTTATGAATTTTCTTGGCTTTAGAATGATTTCTTGGATCTGTAGTATAAACACCATCTACATCAGTGTAGATATCACACGCATCAGTATTAAAAAATTTTGCAAGCATTATTGCTGATGCATCAGTTCCACCTCTGCCCAGTGTTGTAAGTCTATTTTCTAAGTTAATGCCTTGAAAACCAGTTATGATAGGTATTCCACCTGATTTCATGAAACTAAGTATTTTTCCTTTATTGATTTTGCTAATTCTTGAAGAGCTATAAGGTCCTTCTGTAATAATTGGTAGCTGCCAAGACATCCATGATCTAGCTTTAAAACCAAGGTGTTTTAATCTACCAGCAATTAATGCACAAGTTGCTTGCTCTCCTGTTGCTAACAAAACATCATATTCTGCTGCATCAAAGGTATTACTTAATTCTTTTGTTTTTTTTATTAATTCATTGGTTGTGCCACTCATTGCAGATGAAACCACAATGACACCCATTTTCTTCTTTTTGTAAGAGGAAATAATTTTTGCTACGCTCTTTATTCTATCTATACTTCCAACGGAGGTTCCACCGAACTTTAATACAACAGTTTTCATTGATAATTTTGTAATTTATATTTGATAAAATACATCTTAATTGTTATGTCCACAAGTTATCTATTATGAATTCAATAAATAAAAAAGAAATTGAGAAATTTTCCAAAATTGCTGAAGAATGGTGGGATCCTAATGGTAAATTCAAACCATTGCATAATTTTAATCCAATAAGAATTAGATATATAAAAGAAAATATTATCAAAGATTTTAAAATTAGATCATCTGATAAGCCGTTAAAAAATATTAAATTACTTGATATTGGTTGTGGTGGAGGGTTATTATCTGAACCAATGTGCAGACTAGGAGCAAGTGTTGTTGGCATTGATGCATCAAAGAAAAATATTGAAGTTGCAAAATTTCATGCAAAAAAAAATAAACTTAAGATTGACTATAAAGTTGCATCTCCAGAGATGTTAAAAGATAAAAAAAAATTTGATGTAATTTTGAACATGGAAATAGTTGAGCATGTTAATGATATCGACTTTTTTATTAAAGAAAGTTCAAAATTATTGAAAAAAAATGGAATAATGTTTATTGCAACCCTTAACAAAACATTAAAATCTTATGTTTTCGCAATAGTGGGTGCTGAATATATTTTAAAATGGCTTCCAATTGGAACACATGATTGGGAAAAATTTGTTAAACCTAGTGAGTTAATAGATATATGTAAAAAAAACAATCTATCTCTAAAAAAATTAGATGGAATGAATTTTAATATATTAGATAATAGCTGGAAAGTAACAAATGATACTTCTGTTAATTATATTACAAAATTTATAAAAAATTAGTTCGTAGTATTTTTTATCCAAGGCAGTATTTCTGCTTTTATACCCTCTTCCTTTAACTCGTTAAGATCTTTTTTTGTTGCAGTACCGTAAATACCTTTGGCTTTTTTTTTGTCTTTATAATGTAGAGACCTTGCCTCATAAGCAAAATTTTCTCCCACATATTCAAAATTTTTTTTTATAAATTCTTGATATTTATAAATTGTTTTTTTTATTTCTTTATATTTTTCACTGGATGAATCAATGTCTGTTAAATTATTTTTTGAAGTGCTCACATTAGGAGACATCAAGTCCTTTCCAACATTTAAGGAATTGCAAAAATGACAATTTAAAAATTTTTTCTGTTTAAGTTTTTCATATTCCTTAGACGATGAAAACCAACTATCAAAAGTAGTTTCACAATCTTTACATATGAGCTTGTATTTGATCATGGTTTATAGTTAATAATTAATAAAGTTAATTCAATATCAAATTAGCTTCTATAATCAGCATTAATCTCAATATATTTTTTTGTTAAATCCATTGTGTAAGCAGTAAAACTTTTTGATCCCATATTTAAATTTACTGAAATATCTATTGATTGACTTTTCATATAGTTAGCCACTTCATTTTCTTTGTAATATTTAAAAATTTGTCCTTTTTCTATAATCTTAATACCACCAAAGCTTATTGCTAATTTTTTTAAATCTATTTTCACTCCAGATTTTCCTATGGCCATTATTATTCTACCCCAATTTGGATCTTCTCCTGCGATGGCTGTTTTAACAAGATTTGAATTCGCAATAGAAAAAGCTATTACTCTTGCTTCTTTCTCACTTTTTGATTTAACTATATTGATTGTAATAAATTTAGTAGCTCCTTCACCATCCTTAACCACTCTTTTTGACAAATTTAATAATACTGAATGTAGGGCTTTATCAAAACTAAATATCTTTTTATCATTAATATTATTAATGATTGAGTTTTTTACTTTTCCTGTTGAAAAAATAGAAACCATATCATTAGTACTAGTGTCACCATCGCAACTAATTGCATTAAAAGTTGTATTAATATTTTTCTTTAATAGTTTGTTTAAAATATCGTTTGAAAGATCTGCATCAGTGAAAACATAACCTAATGTGGTCGCCATGTTTGGAAAAATCATTCCTGATCCTTTGGCAATCCCATAAATCTTAACATTTTTATTTCCTATTTTGCATTCCTCCATAGAAATTTTTGGCTGTAGGTCTGTTGTCATTATGCCTAATGCAGCTTTCATCCAGGTAAATTTATTTTGTGTATATTTAATTTTTTTGATTAATTCTGGAATGTTCTTTTTAATTTTTTCAGTTGGATATTTTTCTCCAATTGTCCCTGTACATCCAAAAAGTACTTGATTTGATGATATCTTCTTTGGAAAATCTTCGTCTTCAGTTTGTTTTTTTGTTAATTGTAATGCTGCTTCTTCTGCTATTTCTTTTAAACCTTTGTAACCATCTGATCCTGTAAATGCATTAGCATTTCTAGTATTAATAATTAGAGAGCTTATTTTTTTACTTTTAATATTTAAATTCCATTTAATATTCTCTGAAACTATTTTTGATTGTGTATAAACAGATGCATAGTTTGCCCCGTCTCTAAAATAAAACATAACCAGATCGTCCCTAGGTTTGCTGTATAAATTTGCACAAACCGTGGATATTGAAACTCCATCTAGATGATCTAAATCTTGAAAGTCACTATTTTTTGACTTTAAATTTAGTGAGTTTATAAAGTTTTTAACGTTTATTGGCATGTGTTTAAAATATTTATTTAATACTTATATTAAAAGTTATAATTAATTATATACCAGAAAATTAAATGCTTAATCCCTTAAATTTTATCACAAAGTTTATTAAATCTAGCAATCAAAAAGAGCTCGATAGAATTAACAAAATAGTTATAAAAGTTAACTCCTTGGAAGCATCTGTTAAAAACCTTAGTGACGAAGACTTTCCTAAAAAAACTACAGAATTGAAAGATAGACTTAAAAATGGTGAAAATTTAGACACCCTATTGCCTGAAGCTTTTGCGCTTGTGAGAGAGGCTTCTAAGAGAACAAGAAATGAGAGGCATCATGATGTTCAAATACTTGGAGGTGTTGTGCTTCACGAGGGCAAAATTGCAGAAATGAGAACTGGTGAAGGTAAAACTTTAACAATAAGTCTTGCAGCTTATTTAAATGCTCTGACAGAAAAAGGGGTGCATATAGTTACTGTAAATGACTATCTTGCAAAAAGAGACTCCCAAGAAATGGGGGAGATATATAAATTTTTAGGATTAACTTTTGGTTTTATAAATAATGACCAAGATGATTTTGAAAGAAAAAAAAATTATAATTTTGATATTACATATGCAACTAATAGTGAATTAGGGTTTGATTATCTTAGAGATAATATGAAATTTTCAAAAGAACAAATGGTTCAAAGAGGACATGTTTATACTATTGTTGATGAAATAGATTCTTGTTTAATTGATGAGGCTAGAACGCCACTTGTAATATCGGGAGCTGCTGAAGACAAAACAGAACAATATCTTGCAATTGACAAACTTATAAAAAGATTATTACCAGAACATTATGAGATTGATGAAAAAGATAAAAATATATTGCTTACCAATGAGGGAATAAATAATGTAGAAAAAATATTCTCTGATGCTGGAATTCTAAAAAATAATAACTTTTATGACCCTGAAAACTTAAGTTTAGTTCATCATGTAAATCAATCTTTAAGAGCTCATCATCTATTTGAAAAAGGAAAGGATTATATTGTTAAAGATGGAACATTAAAAATTATTGACGAACTTACTGGTAGAATATTAGAGGGAAGAAGATTTGGAGATGGCTTACACCAAGCACTTGAAGCCAAAGAAAGAATAGATGTTCAAGCTGAAAATCAAACTCTAGCATCAATAACTTATCAAAATTACTTCAAGCTCTATAATAAAATTTCAGGATGTACTGGAACTGCAGCAACTGAATCTCAGGAGTTTTATGAAATATATAATTTAGTTGTGGTTATCATCCCTACAAATAAAGAAATGATTAGAAAAGATTGGAATGATCAAATTTTTAGAACTGAAGAAGAAAAAAATAAAGCTATCATTGAAAAAGTTCTGGAGTGTCACAAGCAAGGTCAGCCTATATTAGTTTTCACTTCTAGCATTAATAAATCAGAAATTTATTCAAAATTACTAAATGATGAAAAAATTAAACATGTAGTTTTAAATGCAAAAAATCATGAAAATGAAGCTGAAATCATTGCAAATGCTGGAAAAATGAATTCAGTTATAATCACAACAAGTATCTCGGGTAGAGGTGTTGATATCCAGTTAGGTGGAAAAAAAGGAAGTCAACCTGATGATGAACTTTTAGAAAATAAAAATAAAATAAAATCACTCGGTGGACTATTTGTTATTGGTACAGAAAGAATGGAATCTAGAAGAGTTGATAACCAAGCCAGAGGAAGAGCTGGTAGACAGGGTGATGAAGGAAGTTCAATTTTTTATGTTAGTTTAGAAGATGACTTAATGAGAATTTTTGGTTCAGAATCTATGAATAATATTCTTCAAAAATTAGGCTTAAAAGATGGAGAAAGTATTGATCACCCCTGGATTAATAAAGCACTTGAAAGGGCACAACAAAAAGTTGAGGCTAGAAATTTTGATATAAGAAAAAATTTATTAAAATTTGATGACGTGTTAAATGATCAAAGACATGTAATATTCTCTCAAAGGAATGGCGTGATGAATAGTGAAAAAGTTTTTGATTATTCAGATGAATTCTTATCTGAAATTATTAGTCATCTAATCAGCTTAAAAACACAGAAACTATCAACAACTAAAAATAATGAATTTAATAATCAGTTAAAAACTTTACTAGGAAAAAGTGTTGATGATAATGAATTTAAAAATGTTACTGAATTAAAAGATGAAGATTTCAAAAATAAAATTAATTCTAAATTTTTAGAAGCAAGAAATGAAAGAATTAAAATGTTGGATGAAGAAAAAGCAAAAGAAGTTGAAAAAAGAATTTTTCTTCAGTGTATAGATTTAAACTGGAAGTCACATATTCAATATCTTGAACAACTAAGACAAGTTATTGGCCTAAGATCTTATGGTCAAAGAGATCCATTAGTTGAGTATAAAAAAGAAGCCTTTTTTCTTTTCGAAAACTTATTGAATAAATTGAAAATGGATTTTGTTACAATTTTAATAAATTTAAAAATAGTTCAAGAACCTAGTGAAAGTATTTCAAGACCATTAAAAAAAGAAACATCTAACGATCCAAAATGTTTACTAATAAAAAGAAAAAATGAAAAAATTTCAAGAAATGAGAAATGTGAAGCTACAGGTAAAAAGTTTAAAAACTGTTGTGGGGCCTTATAAAGAAAATATAAAATAGCCCAATAAAACTATTACTCCAAATAAAACTGCTAAATTTAACTTTGATTTAAAGAAGTTTTTAATAAATAAATTAACCTTATTTTCTTTCATGCTGAGTGTACTTAGATCGTCTAATTGATTTACGAAACCTTTAGATCTTCCAATAGTTAAAAATTTATTTTTTCTATGATTAAAAATTTCTTCTCCACTCATGTTAAAAAATTCATTCAAATTTTTTTCAATCGATTTTCTTACGTTATCTAATATTAGGTCTCTATCTCTGTGGGCACCACCAATTGGCTCTGAAATAATTTCATCAATTACTTTTAGTTCTAAAAGGTCTTTTGAAGACAATTTCATAGCTTTTGCTGCTTCTAAAGTTCTTTTGGGGTCTCTCCATAAAATGGTGGCACAGCCCTCTGGAGATATTACTGAGTAAATTGCATTTTCTAACATGATTACCTTGTTAGATGAAGCAAGTGCTATTGCCCCTCCTGATCCACCTTCTCCAATAACAATTGCAAGAGTTGGGACGTTTAAAGACATGCAACACTCAATTGATTTTGCAATTGCCTCTGCTTGACCTCTTTCTTCCGCCCCTACACCAGGGTAAGCTCCGGGTGTGTCTATAAAAGAAATTATCGGAATGTTAAATTTATTTGCTAATTTCATTAATCTAATTGTTTTTCTGTAACCCTCAGGTCTCATCATTCCAAAATTTCTTTCAATTCTACTTTCAAGGCTGTCCCCTTTTTCTTGACCAATAACTAAGACAGATTTTTCATCAAATTTTGCAAATCCTGCTAATACAGATTTGTCTTCTCCATAATATCTATCACCTGACAATGGGATAAAATCTTCAAATAAATTATCAATAAAAAATTTTGCTTTAGGTCTATCTTCATGTCTTGCAACTAGAGTAGTTTGCCAGGGATCTAAGTTAGAGTAAATCTCTTGTAGCTTATTATCTATCTCTTTTTGAGACTCAGATATTTTTTTGGTATCTACTTCCGAAAGACCATCTTGATTATAAGGGTCTTTAAGTTTGTCTATTTCTATCTCTAAATTTTTAATATCTGTTTCAAAATTTAAATAATTTTTCATATGATTGTTTAATTATTAATTAATTAAGAAAAAAGGCAATAAAATGTTTTAAATAATTTATATTTGACATAATTCTATTAAAAGGTACTCTTAATTGATATCGGGAGAGACTATTAAATAATAGCGCCGAAGGAGCAACCACCCCGGAAACTCTCAGGCAAATGGACCGATAACAAACATAACACTCTGGAAAGAGATTTATCTCGCCGAAGGAGCAAAACTCTCAGGCAAAAATACAGATGGGGTAAAATGGGTGCTATGAAAGAACAATATACAAAAATACACAATCTATCAGTTTCTAATAAATTGCTTAACTTCGTTAATGAAGAGTTGCTTAAAGATACAAATATTTCTTCTGAAAAATTCTGGGAAGGCTTCGACCAAGTAGTTCATGAGCTAGCCCCAAAAAATAAAGAGCTATTAAAAATAAGAGAAGATTTACAAAAAAAAATAGACGATTGGCATATTGCTAATAAAGGTAATGAAATCAATCTAGAGGAGTATAAAAAATTTTTAAAAGAAATTGATTATTTAAAAGAAGTGGGCCCTGATTTTAAGATCAAAACAAATAATGTTGATGAAGAAATAACTAGTATTGCTGGACCTCAATTAGTAGTTCCAATCATGAACGAAAGGTATGCACTGAATGCCGCTAATGCTAGATGGATGAGTTTATATGACAGTTTGTATGGTACAGATGTAATCGAGCAATCTGAGGATAGTGCCACTCAAAGATACGATCCTTTAAGAGGAGAAATGGTTATAAAATATGGAAGAGACTTTTTAGAAAAATATTTTCCTCTAGAAAATTTTGAATGGCATAATATTACAGGCTTTAAAATTGATAATGGCTCTTTAACAATATTAAAAGATAGTAATAAATCATCTTTAAAAAATAAAGATAAATATATTGGTCATAGAGGAGAGGCCAATGATCCATCAGCAATAATTTTAAAAAATAATAATCTTCATATAGAAATAATTATAGACCCAAATGCTTTTAGTGCTCAACAAGATCCTGCTAAAATTAGTGATATTATTGTTGAAGCTGCAGTTTCAACTATTTGTGATAATGAAGATAGTGTCGCTGCAGTAGATGCTGATGACAAAGTTATTTGTTATCGTAATTGGCTTGGACTTATGAAAGGTGATTTGAAATCAACTTTTGAAAAAAATGGAAAGACTTATGAGCGTAAATTAAATCCCGACAGAAGTTATATTTCTAAAGATGGAAAAGGATTAAAGCTACATGGAAGAAGTTTATTATTGGTAAGGAATGTTGGACACCTTATGACTAACTCAGCAATCACTTTAAAAGATGGTTCTGAAATACCAGAAGGTATTATGGATGCCTTTATAACTTCAGCAGCTTGCCTTCATGATATTAAAAAAAAAGGTAATTCTAGAACTGGTTCTATTTATATTGTTAAACCAAAAATGCATGGTCCTGATGAAACCTCATTTACTGATTTAATTTTTACTAAAGTTGAAGAAGTTTTAGGATTGGAAAAATACACTTGTAAAATTGGAATTATGGATGAAGAGAGAAGAACCTCATCTAATTTAAAAGAGTGTATTAGAACACTTCAAAATAGAGTATTTTTTATTAATACTGGTTTTTTAGATCGTACTGGTGATGAAATGCATACTTCAATGGAAGCTGGTCCTATGATTAAAAAAGGAGATATGAAATCTTCTAAATGGATTGGGGCATATGAAAATAACAATGTAGACATAGGTCTTCAATGTGGTCTTTCTGGTAAGGCTCAAATTGGCAAAGGAATGTGGGCTATGCCGGACAAAATGAAAGAGATGATGGAACAAAAAACTGGGCATCTAAATGCTGGAGCAAATTGTGCTTGGGTTCCCTCACCTACAGCGGCAGCTCTTCATGCTCTTCATTATCATGAAATAAATATTTTTGAGAAACAGAAAGAAATTCAAAAAAGAGAATCTGCAAAACTGGATGATTTGTTAACAATTCCTGTAGCAGACAGACCAAACTGGTCAATGGAAGAAATTAACTCTGAAATTTCCAATTCTGCACAAACTCTTTTAGGGTATGTCGTCAGATGGATAGATCATGGAGTTGGCTGTTCAAAGGTACCTGATATTAATAATGTTGGTTTGATGGAGGATAGAGCCACTTTAAGAATTTCTTCTCAACATATAGCTAATTGGATACATCACGATATTTGTACAAAATCACAAGTTATGGAAGTAATGAAAAAAATGGCAAAAATTGTTGATGATCAAAATAAAAATGATGGTGCCTATACTCGCTCCGGAAGAGGAAGCTACGAAATGATGTCTGAAAATTTTGAGCAATCAATTGCTTTTAAGACAGCTTGTGATTTAATCTTTAAAGGTAAAGAGCAACCTTCGGGTTACACAGAACCGTTATTACATCTAAATCGATTAATAAAGAAATCTAGTCAGAATTAGTTTTAATTCCAGTTCTGTTTTTAAAAGCTGAATATAAAGTTCCATCATCGAGACTTTCTATTTCACCACCAACAGGAAGTCCTTGAGCAAGTTTTGTAACCTTAGTAGAAGTTTTTTTTAAACTATCCTCTATGTAATAAGCAGTAGTTTGACCTTCTACTGTTGCACTTGTTGCTAGTATAACTTCTTCAATATTTTCTCTTGAAACTCTTTCTACTAATGAATTAATCAAAAGATCCTCTTTTCTCTGGCCGGCAGAAGAAATAGTGCCACCAAGAATATGAAAGTAGCCTTTATAGATATTTGAATTTTCAATTGACCATTGATCTGCAATGTCTTCAACTACACATATTTTATTATATTTTTCTTTTGAATTTTCACAATTGTTACAGCCTAATGAATTAGATTTTAAAGTACCACAAGATTGACACCTAATAACATTTTTATAAACTTGTGCCAACGTGTTTGCCATTGGCTTTACAAGTTCATCCCTATTATTAATAAGTTTTAATACAATTCTTTTTGCAGATTTAGGACCTAAGCCAGGAAGTTTAGAAATTAATTTAATTAACTCTTCTATCTCATTAATATTTTGCATATTCTTAAAGTGGCCATTTAAAACCAGGAATACCTAATCCACTTGTAGACTTAGAAATTTCTTCAGATGTCTTAGATTTTAATTCTGATTTTGCATTATTATGGGCAGCCACTATCAAATCTTCGATTATAATTTTATTTTCCTTTAATATTTCGTCTGAAAGGTCAATTTTGATCATTTCATTTTCACCATTTAAAGTAACCTTTACAGAATTTGAACCAGACGTTCCTTCTACCTGAATGTTCTTTATTTTTTCTTGGCTCTCTTTCATTTTAGCCTCTAATTCTTTTGCTTTATCTAAAATTTTTGTAAAATCAGTCATTCTTTAATCTTCTTTTCTAGGTTTAACATCAATAAGTTCTGCGTCAGGGAAATTTTTTAAAATATCTTTATAAATTGAGGAGTTCTTTACACTTTCTATCAGTTCTTTTTTTTCATTAATTTCTTCTTCTTTTTTTGATGGCTGTCCTTTAGTTTTGCTTAGACTTATAATCCATCTTTCATTGGTCCATTCAAAAAGTTTTGTTGAAAGATCTTTAATAAAATCTTTATCTAAATCTTCATTAAATGAAATTTCAATTCTTTTGTTCTCAAAACTTACAAGGTTAACATTTTTTTCTAATTCATATTTTAATTTAATCTCTTTTTTAGAAGAGCATGCTTTTAATAGATCATCAAATGAATTTATAAGACTGGTATTTATTTCAATGTTATTATTTTCTTTTTCTTTGATATCTTTTTCCTGAACAATATTTTTCATTTGCCCTATTGTTTCAGATTTATCTTTTATTCCAAAGATATCTTCGTTTGTTTTTTTTGGGGAAAAGGATGTTTGGTTTTCACTTTCAGATAATAGTTTGCTATCGTCTTTATGTTTGTCACTTTCCTGTTTAATGCTTTTTAAATGAATTAATCTAATTAAGAACATTTCTATTGATAAATGTTGATTAGAAACAATATCAAGCTCCTCAAGTGTTTTAATAGTAAATTGCCAAAATAATATTAGGGTCTCATTGTTAACTTTTTCTGAAAGATCTTTAATTTTATTAAACTCTTCATCATTCAATAAAAAATTATTACCATCCAAATTGAGTGAATCAATATTTTTAAAATAATATAAGAGCTCTAAAAAATCATTAATAAAAATTTTTGGTTCAACACCCTGGTTATATATTTCTCTGTAAGTGTTGAGAACTTCAGTTTCTTTACCTTCAAATATCAATTCAAATAAATCAATTAATTGAGACTTATCAAAATAACCAAATATTTTTTGTGCTGCTGCAAGATCTAATTCTTTGTCTTTATCCAAGGTAAGTAAAGCCCTATCAAGTAACGATAGCGCATCCCTAACTGAACCCTCAGAAATTTTAACAATTAATTTAAGAGCATCATCTGATGCGTTACCATTTTCTTTTTCTTTAATTTTCTTAATAAAATCAAACAACTCTAAAGATTTAATTCTAGATAAATCAAACCTTTGACAACGTGAAACTACTGTAATTGGAATTTTTTTTATTTCTGTTGTTGCAAAGATAAATTTTAAATATTCTGGTGGCTCCTCTAAGGTTTTTAACAATGCATTGAATGCTTGTTTGCTAAGCATGTGAACTTCATCAATTATAAATATTTTATATTTAGCAGTAGTTGGGCCATATCTAGAAAATTCAATAAGGTCTCTTACATCGTCCACCCCTGTTTTACTTGCTGCATCCATTTCCAATACATCAATATGATTTGAGTTAGAAATGGCATTACAATTTTCACAAAGTTCCTCTTTACACAAATTATCTATTCCATTTGAACAATTTAGAGATTTTGCAACAATCCTTGCTGTTGTCGTTTTTCCTATTCCTCTAATTCCAGTAAAAAGATAGGCATTAGGCACTTTATTAGCCTTAATAGAGTTAGAAATTGTTTCCGCAACAACATCTTGCCCTATAAGATCATTAAATGTCTGAGGTCTGTACTTTAAAGCTAAAACTTTTGTATTTTTATTCATTTTATATAAAGGAGACTAGAACCTGAATAACTGTCTCTACGACTGCTTCCGTTAAGATCTGGTCGGGTTCAAGCAGTATTCACCTCTAGCCTCCAAAACTATTATAACAGTAATGTTTTCTATTCTACAAGAAAAGTTTCTAAGTTATTTTTCTCTAAACTTATCAGCCTCAAAAACACCTAGTACGTGAAAATCTTGGCAATGAAGTCCTAATTCTTCTAAAGACTTTTGTATTTTTGGATTGTCGATGTGTCCCTCTAAATCACATAAGAAAAAATATGACTCAAAGGAATTTTGCTCTGGATAGCTTTGAAGTTTTGTAAGGTTAACTCCATTTATCGCAAAGCCACCTAATGATTGATAGAGAGCTGCAGGCTTGCTTTTTAGCTTAAATAGAAAAGAAGTTATGTATTTCTTATCACCAAAATCAGGCTGTAAAACTTCATTACCCATTACCAAAAACCTCGTAGCATTGCCTTTTTCATTCTCAATATTTTTTGAAAGTATTTTTAGATCATAAATTTCAGCACTTAAAGTAGAAGCAATTGCTGCTTCAGTTTTAATTTTAGTCTTTGAAATTGTCTCAGCCGAACCAGCAGTGTCAGCACGAATATGTTCAACTAAATTATTTTTTTTAATAAATTTAGAGCACTGTGATAAAGCTTGAGCGTGAGAATAAACATCTTTGATATCACTTAAATTGCTATCTGGCTGTCCTAATAAATTATGTTCAATTTTCTGAAAATGTTCCGCATAAATATTAAGTCTATACTTAAAAATAAGATATTCGATTCCAATATTTCCTGTAATTCGATTTGACTCTGGAATTACCATTCTCGAATTTTTATCTTGTGATGTTTTTAAAAAACATTCATCAAATGTCTTACATGGAATTATTTCTGCTTTAGGATCTATTTCTAGTGCTGCTAAATGTGAATAAGCACCGAATGTTCCTTGAAAATAAATTTTGGTCATTTTAGGATTTATATTCCATAATTTTTTTTATAGCTAGATAATCTTCTTTTGTATCTACACCAATGGGAGAAAAGTTTGCCAAAGCAACATTGATTTTCAGATTATTATCCAATGCTCTTAACTGTTCTAATCTATTTTTTTTTTCTTTTAATGTTTGGTCCAGACTAACAAATTTTTTTAATGTACTTGTTTTATAAGAATAGATTCCAATATGATGATAAGTATTTTGATCATTTCTTGAAAAACCATCTCTAGTAAAATTTAATGCTATTGGAAAATTATTCTTTTCTAATTTTTTTTCTGTAATAACCTTAACTATATTTTGATCAATTAACATTTTATCATTTTTAATTTCTGCTGCTAGCGTTCCAATTCCAGAATTACTATTAATCATAAAGTTATTTAAATTTATAATATCATTTTTATCGATATTTGGTTCATCCCCTTGCAGGTTTAATATAAAATCAATGTCTTTAATATTAAGCTTTTCGTAAGCCTCAAAAATTCTATCTGTGCCAGTTTTATGAGTGTTACTCGTCAAAACAGCTCTACCACCATTTTTTTCAACATCATCGAGTATTTCTTGATCTTCGGTTGCTACTACTACCTCGCCAATATTTGTTTCTTCTGCCTTTTTAAAAACATGAGAAATTATTGATAAATTATTAATTGTTAAAAGTGGTTTACCTGGCAATCTACTTGCTGACATTCTTGATGGAATTAATATTAATGTTTTAGCCATTATAAATTTACCAATTTGTGCGTCTAACAGACGCAAAATTAAAAAATTAAAAATTAAGTATTTTTTAATTATCATGTTATATCTGCAAAATAATAAAATTTATATGGATTCGTTCGAGCTTAATAAAATTATTGCTGCTATTTTAATGGTTGCGCTTCTTGTAATTGGTTTAGGAAAAGTTGCTGATGGTGTCTTTCATGTAAATAAACCAGAAAATCCAGGGTATCAAGTTGAAGTTGAAGGACAACCAGCTTCCACAATATCCCAAGTTGCTGAAGTTGAGCAAAAAGTAGACATTGCCGCTATAATGGCTCTAGGCGATGTAACTTCAGGTGAGAAAATTTTTAAAAAATGTGCAGCATGTCACTCTATTGAAAAAGGTGGTCCAAATAAAATTGGTCCTGCTCTTTATAACGTAGTAGGCAGTAAAGTAGGTGCTGTAGAAGACTACAAATATTCTAAAACTTTAGCCTCATATGGTAAAGACTGGACTTTTGAAGAACTTAATGGTTTTTTAACTAAACCTAGCTCATATTTGAAAGGAACAAAAATGTCTTACGCTGGCTTGAGAAAAGAAGAAGATAGAGCCTCGATTATTAAGTACCTAAATCAAAATAGTGATAGCCCTAAACAGCTACCTTAATTTACCAAAACAATATAATAAAATACTTTTTTGAACGTGCACTCTATTTAGAGCCTGCAGCCATACTTCAGAGTTTTTTCCCAAAAAAACATCTGTCGTAACTTCTTCTCCCCTTGGAAGACAGTGTAAAAAAGTTGTATCTTTTTTAGCAAAACTCATCAATTTTGAATTAATTTGAAAGTTTCTAAAATCTTTAATTTTTTTATTTTTATTAACTTTATCGTTCAATGAAATTACTTTATCTGAAAAAATTACATCAGCATTTTTAACTGCTTTTTTAGCATCATTAAAGATATGAATTTTTCTTTTATTTTTTTTTACCCAATCTAATACAAATTTTTTAGGCCCATAATTCTTGGGACAGCCAATATTTAAGTTAAATGAAAATTTAACTGAAGCCGCAATCAAACTATTTAGAACATTATTAGAATCTCCAATCCAGCAAATATTTAATTTGGAAATAGATTTTTTTTTAATCTCTTCAACTGTGAAAATATCTGATAGCACTTGTGTTGGATGAGACGATGGACTTAAACCATTTATTACTGGTATCTTTAAGTATCTGCTAAATTCTTCTATTTTTTTATCACTATCAGTTCTCAGCATAAAACCATCCCCATAAGTTGATAAGATTTTAGCAGTATCTGCTAGACTTTCGCCACCTTTTCCTAGGTGTAATTCATTAGCTCTAAGTGTTATAGTTCCTCCACCTAGTTGTTTTATTGCAAGGTAAAAACTTAATCGCGTTCTCAAACTTGCCTTTTCAAACATTTGAATGAGTAACTTGCCTTTTAAAGGTTTATCTTTATCAACTTCTAGGGTGTTATAATTTTTTCTTTTTTGTTTTCTATTCTTTGCATCAATGATGATTTTTTTAAGGTCTGCTGAAGGTATATCTTTAAGGTTGATGAAATGTTTCATGTTTATTTATAAGTAGAACACACTTTTTTAATAATATTTATTGCTATATCTATCTCTTCTTTTTTAACATTAAGAGGAGGTAATATTCTAATAACATTTTCAGCCGCTCTAATTGTTAATAATTTATTATCCATTAGTTTCTGTATAAATTTTGTTTGATCATCATGAAGTTGTAATCCGATTAATAAACCAACGCCTCTTACTTCTTTAATTATTTTAGGAAACTTTTTTCTTAATTTATTTAATTCTGAATAAAAGTATTTTGATAATTTTTTAACATTTGAAAGAAATCCTTTTTTTAATATTTGATCTAAAACAGCATTTCCAACAGACATAGCTAGTGGGTTGCCACCAAATGTTGACCCATGAGTTCCAGCTGTCATTCCTGATGCTACCTTTTTATTCATTAAAACTGCACCTAACGGAAATCCACCTCCAATACCTTTTGCTATTGGGACAATATCAGGCTTAATTTTAGAATTTTCAAATGCAAAAAAATTTCCACTCCTTCCAATTCCACACTGAACTTCATCTAAAATTAATAAAATTTTTCTCTTATCACAAATCTTTCTTAATTCTTTTAAACACCAATTGGGTATAACTTTAATTCCTCCTTCCCCCATCACAGTTTCAACCATAATAGCAGCCGTTTTTTTTGTTATTTTTTTTTTAAAATCTTTATGATTTCCAAATTCAAAATGGTCAAATCCATCAACTTTTGGTCCAAAGCCCTCAGTCATCTTCTTTGATCCACTAGCATAAATTGTAGCTAATGTTCTTCCATGAAATGAATTTTTAACACAAAGAATTCTATTTTTTGAAGGTTGTCCTATCGAATAAAAATATCTTCTAGCAACTTTAATTGCAGCCTCTGTGGCTTCTGCTCCACTATTTTGGAAAATAATAAAGTCTGCAAAAGTTTTTTTTGCCAATCTTTTAGCTAATTTTTCACCCTCTGGAATTATAAATGCATTAGAAACATGCCAAAGTTTTTTAGATTGTTTGTTAACTGCTTTTATTAAATATGGGTTTGCATGTCCTAAGGAATTTACTGCTATTCCCTGAACAAAGTCTAAATATTTTTTTCCATTAGTAGAATATAAAAAACTTCCTTTGCCATATTTAAAGGAAATTTTTCTTCTATTATAATTTTTTGCTAAAGCGCTCATTAACTAAGATTTAATTTTATAACCTTTTTTGTAAAGAAGAAAAGCAACATACCACATAACAATACTTAATATGGTTAGATAGATTAGGCCTATTGTTATTGGTCCATCTGATTTTCCTAAGAAGCCATATCTAAACCCATCGATCATATAAAAGAATGGATTTATGTGACTAATATTTTGAAATAATTCTGGCAGTTTATCTATAGAATAAAATACACCTGATAAAAAACTTAATGGAGTTATTATAAAATTTGTTACAGTTGCTGTATGATCAAATTTTTCAGCCCAAAGGCCAGTTATAAAACCAAGACTTCCAAGAATAAATGCACTTAAAAAACCAAATACAAAAATATAAAAAATATTATAAATTGTGATATCAACTATTAATGAAAAGACAGCTATTGAAATTATAGCTATTAAAAAACTTCTTGTTAAGGCAGCTAGTATTATTGCCATCGACACTTCAAGGGCTGAAAGTGGTGCATAGAGCATATCAACAATGTTTCCTTGAATTTTTCCTATCATTAGTGAAGAAACAGAATGACTAAATGATTGTGTTAAAATGCTCATTGCAATTAAACCAGGCGCTAAAAAATTTATAAAAGAATAGCCAAGCACATCTCCTCTATTATTGCCTAAAGCTAGGGACAAAACTGATAAAAATAATAAACTTGAAACAAGTGGAGATAACAAAGTTTGCTGCCAAACTGCCATGAACCTGTTACACTCTTTAAACCATAGGCTTTTAAAGCCAATCCAATTTACAAAGCCAAACTTTTTAACTCCGATATGATATTTTTTATCCAATTCAACCATAAGTAATCATATATAAATTTTAAAAAAAGATGTGTATAAAACAGAAAAATCCATTGTCTTTTTTTTATTCTTGTGTGATCTGTATATAGTTATAAAATTTAATTAACATACTAAATATAGAATATGAGCTGGAACGAAGAAAAAGTAGAAAAGTTAAAAGAACTTTGGGGCAAAGGAAGCACTGCAAGCCAAATAGCTGAAATAATCGGTGGTATTAGTAGAAATGCAGTAATTGGTAAAGCTCATAGATTAAATTTATCATCAAAAATTAAAACTAGAAATGCATCTTCAAGCCAAAATTTTGATAATAGTTCAGAAGAAAATTCTTCTAAGCAAAAAAGAGGACGAAAAAGTAAGTTTCAATCCTTAATTATTGAAAAAGACTTTGAACCAGAAAATCCTAAGAAATTAGAGGAACTAGACGAGAGCTCTTGTAAATGGCCTATAGGTCACCCTGAAGAACAATCATTTTATTTTTGTGGGCGATCGTCTTTAAAAGATTTTTCATATTGCAAACTTCATTTGCTATATGCCTATCAGCCAAAAGGAAGAAAAGAAGAGCCTGTAGCTGATAAAGATGAAGAGACACCTCAGTATATTGATAAAAAAATTAATACTGCTTAATAATTATTAATTTAATTAATCTTAATTTTTTATTTCTTATTCTTCCCATTAAACCCTCTAATCAGAGATTTTATGATTAGATAAATTAGATAAGAGAAAATTGAGAATATTAAAAAATAAATAATATTAATTATCATAAATAATCATACAATTTTAGTATAGGAAATTCTATTAAGAATTAGCAGGGTTATATTTTTTTGTAGAAAATTGCCCACCTTCTCTCCACATATAGCTATATTTTTCTACTTCATTATCAAATACTCTTGTGCTTGGAACCCCAATATCAGCATTAGTTTGATATTTACCTGAAGGAACATTATCATATTTTAAAAGCGTAAGCTGATCTATTGTTAGGAGTGGTTTTGGAAATAATTGAAAAACTTTAGCAGACATAGTTGCTACAAAAAGAGGTAATGGTACTAATAATCTTTTTTTATCTATTAAATGTAATAATTTTTTTAAAATTTCTTTTAAGGATAAGATGTCAGGCCCAACACACTCTATAATTTTCGAGTAAATACTTTTAGAGACAACATGATAAATGGTATCAGTTAAATCCGAACAATGTATTGGAGCAAATTTAGTTGATCCATTATAATAAAGAGGGAAAAATGGAAGTCTACTGAGTAAAGTCATAAAAGACGTAGTAAAATTATCATCAACTGAATAAACTACAGAAGGCCTTAATATTGTTGCTAAAGGAAAATTTTTTTGAATATTAAGTTCGCCATCTAATTTACTTTTTGCATACTCTGAGTCTGGTGCATCATTTATCCCTAATGCTGACAAATGAATAAATTGCTGAACTTTATATTCCTTACAAAGTTTAGATAAAATAGATGGAAAAATAGAGTGAATATTTTTGAAAGTATTGCCCTTGCCACTTTCATATAAAATACCAATTAAATTTATACAAATATCAGTTTGAGAGAAAAGCTTTCTAATTTTTTTTTCATCAAAGATATTAGCTTCAACAATGTCTATGTAACCTGCATTAGCTTGAGTTTTTATTGCATATCCTTTTTGATGAAGGTTTCTAGTAACCACAGTTACTTTATAATTATTTTTAGTAAGCTTTCTTATTAAATGACGACCTATTTGACCACTACCGCCAAAAATTAGACAATTTTTTGCTTTCATATATATATAATTAAAAATGAATATTGATATTAAACTTCACAAGAATGATCTACCAGAAGATTTAGATTTAGGCAATATTATAGCGGTTGATGGAGAGTTTATGGGTCTCAATGTTAAGCGTGATCCTTTGTGCCTTATTCAAATATCAACTGGTAATTCTGATGCTCATATTATCCAGCTTGATAGGGAAAAATATGATGCTCCAAACTTAAATAAAGTTCTTTCTGACGCATCAATCATAAAAATATTTCATTATGGTAGGGCGGACATGGCTCACATTAAGCATTACCTGAAAACAGAAACTAATAATATTCTTGATACAAAAATAGCTTCAAAATTAGCTAGATCCTATTCTGATAGTCACTCCCTAAAAACATTAATTAAAGAATTTATGAACGTAGATGTAAGTAAACAATTTCAAAGTTCAGACTTTGGAGGAGAGCTATCTCCAGCACAATTAAAATATTGTGCTAATGATGTTATTTATTTGCATAAAATTCATGAAGAATTAAATAAAATTCTAGTAAGAGAAAAGCGAATTGATTTATATAAGAGCTGTTTAGCATTTTTAAAAACTAGAGTTGATCTTGATTTGGCTTTATTTAAAGACGATATATGGTCTCATTAAATGAAAAAAAGAAATTATAAAAAAATTGCAAAGAGTGTAATTGATCTTGAAATCAAAGCTTTAAAAAAATTAAAAGATTCAATTAATAATTCTTTTAATGAAGCGGTAGAATCGTTGGCAAACTGTCAATCAAAAGTGATATTATGTGGGGTAGGCAAAAGTGGATTAATAGCAGCAAAAATTTCAGCAACACTTTCCTCTGTTGGCACACCTTCATTTTCACTATCTGCAAATGACTGTTCTCATGGTGATCTTGGTAGTATTTCAAAAAAAGATATTTTAATTTTGATAAGTTATTCTGGTTCCACAGAAGAGTTAAAAAATATTATTAAATATGCAAATCGAAATAAAATCACTCTAATAGGAATAATGTCTAAAAAAAATTCGATATTATACAAAGCGTCTGATATCAAACTCCTTATTCCAGAAGTAACTGAAGCAGGTCTTGGTATCGTTCCAACTTCAAGCACAATTAATCAATTGAGCATAGGTGATGCGTTGGCAGTAGCAGTTTTAAATAAAAAAAATATTAATAAAAAAGATTTTAAAAAATTTCATCCCTCTGGAAATCTTGGTGCACAACTTAGAACTGTTGAAGAATTAATGATCACAGGAAAAAAAATTCCATTTGTAAATGAAAGCTTAAATATGAAAAAAGCTTTACAAATTATTTCAAATAAAAAACTTGGTACTTTAATTGTTCAAAATAATAAGAAAATCACTACAGGAATAATTACTGATGGCCAAATTAGAAGAGTTAATGCAATGAGCAATAATCTCCAAGATCTATCTGTCAAAAAGGTTATGACCAAAAACCCTATAAGCATCAATCTAGACACTCTTGCTGAAAAAGCTTTATCTATAATGAATGCAAAGAAAATCACTTCATTATGTGTTCACAAAGATAAAAACAAAAAAAAGACAATTGGAATTTTACATATTCACAACATACTTCATTCAAATATTCGTTAAATGAATAAAAAAACAGGCCTACAAGTTGTAATGGTTCTTATTATTATCCTTATTTCATTATGGTTTTATTTAAAGTACTTCACTGAGAATTTTGAAGATGTAAAGGAAACTCAAGTTAAAGAAAAAATTGATGAAAATCAAAATAGCAACTCAACCTATATTGATGATATTAATTATGTTTCTACCGATGTTAAAGGTAATAAATATCAGATCACTGCAAAACAAGCTGAAATTAAAGTTGAAAATTCTGACGTGATGTTTTTAAGAGACGTTGTAGCTTTTATTTTTATAAAAGATTCAGACACAGTTAAAATTACTTCTAATTTTGGCAAATATAATTCAAAAAATTATGATACTATTTTTTCTGAAAATGTAATAGTTATTTACCCAAGACATAAGATATCAGGAGAATACTTGGATTTTTCCTTTTTAAGTAATCTTGGGACATTTACTGAAAATGTCGTTTATGCTGGAGAAAAAACAAATTTATATGCTGATAAAATTGAAATGAATCTTACTACCAAAGACACTAAAATTTTTATGAATGATACTGGAAAAAAAGTATTAATCGAAGGAACTAAGTAATATGGGTGTAATAAAAAAATTTAGGATTAAATCTTTTAAAAACCCTCAGCCCTTTATCTCTCTAGAAAATATATCATTATCATTTGGTAAGAGAAAAATTTTAGACAACGTAAGCTTTAAGATTAATCATGGACAAATTTTAGGAATGTTAGGACCAAATGGAGTTGGAAAATCAACAATTTTTAATTTAATCACAGGTTTAATTAAACCTGACTTTGGTAAAATTAAATTTGAGGGGATTGATGTTGTTGATTACCCAATATATTTGAGAACAACAAAATTTAGAATTGGGTATGTTCCTCAATACGGTGGTTATTTTAGTGATCTTACTTTATTAGAAAATTTAAAAGCAATAGCAGAAATCGTAATCGACGATAAAAATTTAATTCATCATAAGATTGATATGCTTATAGCTAAATTTGAATTAGACGCTATCAGAGATATAAAAGCAAAGTTTCTATCTGGTGGACAAAAAAAGAAGCTAGTAATTGCTCTTGCCTTATTAAGTGACCCAAAGGTGCTTTTACTTGATGAGTGTTTCGCAGCACTAGATGTTCTGACTATTAAGATGCTACAGGAAATCATTGTTAATTTACAAACAGAAAGCAACATAACTATTTGTATTTGTGATCACCAAGCGCGAGATCTTCTTTCTTGTGTGGATGTAGCAGTCATTTTATCAAACTGTAAGATTGTAGCGCAAGGATCTCCTAATGAATTGATTAATAACACTGAGGCCAAAAATGCTTATTTCGGTGACTCTTTTAAATTTAATTAAAGCATGTCAAAAACACTCATAATTAAAGATAAAATAAAAAAATTTAATAAACAGATAAGAGTTAGTGGAGATAAGAGTTTAAGTATAAGATGGGTTCTTTTAGCTTCTCAAGCAATTGGAAAATCAAAAGGTTACAACCTTTTAATGTCAGAAGATGTATTAGCTGCAATTGATAGCATCAAAAAACTTGGCATAAAAGTGCGGATACAAAAAAATTACTGTGAAATAGTAGGCAATGGAATTAATGGCTTTAAATACATTAAAAACTTAACAATAGATGCTAAAAATTCCGGAACACTTGGTAGATTAATTTTAGGTCTTTTAATTAAATCTCCTAAAAAGATAAAGATAATTGGTGACAAAAGTTTATCTAAAAGAGATTTTTCAAGAGTAACCACACCTCTAAGAAAATTCGGAGTTAAATTTTTTTATAAAATAAAGAATAAACTGCCTTTAACAATTCTTGGCACACAATCAGCAAAAGGTATTAAATATTTTGAGAACAAAGGTTCAGCTCAATGCAAAAGTAGCGTAATGCTTGCAGCATTGAATGCATCAGGAACAACCTCTATTAAAGCAAAGAAATCAAGAAATCACACAGAATTACTTTTTAAATATTTAAAAATTCCAATCAAGGTAAGAAAGACTAAAAAATTTGATTTTATAGATATTAAAAAACCAAAAAAAATTATTGCCTTCAATTATCAAATTCCAGGAGATATAAGCTCAAGTGCTTTTTTTATGGTACTAACAACGCTTGCTGATAATTCAAAACTTTTAATTAAGAATGTAAATATCAATCCTTCTAGAGTAGGAGTTATTACAATCTTAAAAAAAATGGGAGCCAAAATAACACTTGAAAACCAAAAAAATTATAGAGGAGAAAAAATTTCTGATATTTTAATAAAAAGTTCAAAAAAACTTAAAGCTATTAATTGTCCAGTTGAATTAAATAGTAGTGCCATTGATGAATTTTTGGTTATTTTTTTAATTGCAGCAAAAGCAAAAGGTATTTCTTATTTTAAAGACCTTTCAGAACTAAACCAAAAAGAAAGTCCAAGATTAATTTGGGGTTCTAAAATTTTAAATATGATGGGTATAAAAACAGATTTAACAAGCGATTCTATTAAGATTTATGGACAACCTGATTTAGAAATAAAAAAACCAATAACTGTTAAAAACTATCTAAAGGATCATAGAGTTTTTATGATGAGCACAATTGCTGCTTTAACCTTTGGTGGAAAATGGAAAATTTATGATAAAGACTCTATAAACACTTCCTTTCCATCTTTTTTGAAGATAATTAAAAATATAAACCATTCATCACTATGAAGCTTAAAAAAAAAATTAAAATCGCTATAGACTCACCTGCTGCTGCTGGTGCCGGCACTCAAGCAAAATTAATTTCTAAATATTTTAACTTATTTTATTTAGATACAGGAAAAATTTATAGATTAATTGCAAATATTAAACTTACTCAACCAAATAAGTATAGTCATAGTTTAATAAAAAAAAAGATGCTCAAATTAACTATGAAAGATTTGCAAAATAAAAAATTGTTATCAGATGAAGTTGGAACAATGGCATCAATTATATCAAAAGATAAAAAAATAAGAAAACTTGTTCATGCATTTCAAATTAAAAGCGCTTATCATCCTCCCAAAAAGTATAATGGATCTTGTTTAGATGGAAGAGACATAACTTATAAGATAATTCCTGATGCTGATTTTAAATTTTTTATAACAGCAAATACTAAGACTAGAGCTTTAAGAAGGTATAAAGAGTTAAAAGGACTAAATAAGAAAATATCTTTTAATGAAGTCCTAAAAAGTATCAAAAACCGTGACAAAAGTGACTATAATAGAAAAGTTTCACCTCTTATGAGAACTCGAGATTCGGTCTTGATTAATACCACGAATTTAACTAAAAGATCATGCTTTTTAAAAATTAAACAAATTATGGATAGGAAACTAAAAGCTTAATGGAAATTTATAAAGACCTTTCAAACCCCGCCTCTAAAGAATTCGAACAATTACTAAATTCACAGTTTACTAAAACAGCAAATCTTGAAGAAGGAAAAATTATTACAGGTGTAGTAAACAAAGTTACTGATAACTTTGTATTTCTTGAAGTACCTGGTTTAAAATCAGAGCCTATCTTAGATATTAATGAATTAAAAAGCATGGGTATGCTTGATAAAGCAAAAGTGGGTGAAAAAATTTCTGTTCTTCTTGAAAGGTTAGAAGATAAAAAAGGTGAAGTACTAGTATCAGCTTCAAAAGCTCAAAAAATTCAAGGTTGGGACAAACTTGTTGAAGCGTATGAAAAAAATGAACCTATCATGGGTAAAATTACTGGACGTGTTAAAGGTGGATGCATAGTTGAACACATCGATACTGGTTCTTTAATGTTTTTACCTGGATCTCAAATTTCAGATAAACCATTAAAAGACATTAGTCATTTAATGAATGAGCCTCAAAAATTTGCTCTAATAAAATTAGATAAAGTTAGAGGAAACGCATGTGTTTCTAGAAGAGAAATAATCTCTTCATTTAAAAAAGAAGATAAAATTAAAATTGTCGAAAAATTCAAAGTTGGGGATATAATTAAAGGTGCTGAAGTAAAAGGCTACAGTTCATTTGGTTGTTTTTTTAGTGTTAATGGTGAGCTTGATGTTTTAGTTCACTTACAAGAAATTTCTTATTCAAGAGTTAATCACCCTGATGAAGTTTTTACAATTGGTGAGAAACATGACCTTAAAGTAATCAGTGTTGATCTTGAAAAGCTTCAGGTTGGTTGTTCAGTAAAACAACTTACACCAGACCCTTTTGAAAACATTTCAAATTATGAACTAAACAAAATCTATAAAGTAAAAGTCGTTAAGCTTATGGACTTTGGAGCTTTTTGTGAGCTTGAAAAAGGATTATCAACTTTATTGCACTCAAGTGAATTAAGTTGGACTAAAAAAAATATTTCTGCAAAAAAAATGTTTAAAGTTGGAGATGAAATTGATTGTGTAATCACTGAAATTGATAAAGAAAAAAGAAGAGTGGCAATATCTCACCGTTTAACAACTGATAACCCTTTTGAAACATTTGAAAAAACTTACCCAATTGGATCTGAGGTTGAGGGTGAAGTTGCAAGTAAAAATGAATATTCTATTTTCTTAAAAGTTGATGGCTTAGATATTGATGCTTTCTTGCATTGTAATGATTTAACTTACCTAAATAATGGTGAAGAAGAATTAGCTAAATATAAAATTGGCGATAAATTAAAAGTTAAAGTATTAGAAGTAAAAGCAGCAGAACAAAAAGTTAGAGTTGGCTTACGTCAAACTCAACCAGACCCTTTTGATTGGTTTAATGATAAAAAGGTTAAACAAACTATCACTGTTAAGATTATTTCAACTGACAACAAAGGTCTTGTTGTAAGACCTGAAGGCTGTGAAATGGACTTCATTATTAAAAAATCTGCAATAGCTATTAATGCTGCTGATGCAAGACCTGCTAGATTTACAGGTGGAGAAAGAATTGACTGTGCTATTCAAGAGTTAGATATAGATAAAAGAAAAGCAACATTAAGTATTAAACTTTTAGAAGAAATTGAGCGTAAAGTTGCACTAGATACTTATGGTTCTGAAGCAAGTGGTAAAAACTTACCTTTCTCATCATTATCTGATGATTTAGAGAAAAAGAAAAAAGAAGACGAATAAAAATTGGCTATTGTAAAATCAAAGCTTCTAAAACAACTCGCTAATAACTACCCAAATTTTTTAAAAAAAGACTTAGAAAAGTTTACTGATATTATTCTTACTGAAATAAAGCAGGCCCTTAAACGAGGAGATCGTGTTGAATTAAGAGGTTTTGGAATGTTCTCTACTAATATTCAAAAGGCAAGAATATCAAGAAATCCCAAAACAGGAGAGAAAGTGAATACGCCTGAAAAAAAAACAATTCACTTTAAAATGTCTAAGGAAATGTTTAAAAAATTAAACAATGATGAATAAAAATATCTTTGTTGCTTGTGATACATCAAGCTTAAAAGAAATAAAAAAAATAATTAGCGATACGAAAACTAATAAACTTCAAATAATTCCAAAATTTGGCTTACAGTTCTTTTATTCAAAAAGTGGGAGAGCTTTTCTTCAAAATTTTAAGAGAGATTATTTCTTAGATTTAAAAATAAATGATATTCCACAAACTGCTTTATCTGCAATGGATAGTTTAAAAGATTTAAAGAAATGTAAATATATTACAGTTCATGTAAGCGGTGGCCTTGAAATGCTTAAAGCTATTACAAAAAAAGCTAAATCAATTAACAAAAATTTAAAAGTATTAGGAGTTACAATTTTAACAAGCCTTAACAAAAAATCTCTTGAAGAAATTGGTCACACCAAGACCGTAGAGCAGCTAGTATTAAAACAAGCTGGTCTTATAAAAAAATCAGGTGCAGCTGGAATTGTGTGTTCTGCACAAGAAGCAAAAATAGTTAGGAAAAAATACAAAAATTTATTTATTGTTACGCCAGGAATAAGGCTACCTGGAGATGATGCAAATGATCAATCTAGAGTAATGACTCCTAATGATGCTTTTAAAAATAAAGTTTCTGGTATTGTAATGGGAAGGTCATTAATAAAGGGTAATATCAAAAACAACATTAAAAGATTAATTAATCACTTAAATCAATGATCCAACCCTGCAAGATTTGTGGGATCTCCGACTCTAAAACTTTAGAATTTTTAACTTCCCATCCTACTCCACCTAAGATGATAGGGTTTATTTGTAATTGGCCTAAATCAAAAAGATTTGTTGAACACAGCAAGCTTAAAAAGCTATTAAAAGTTGATAAAAAAAAATCAGAATATGTTGCTGTATTAGTTAAACCTAATGAAGATATATTAGAAAAAATAAAGGATTTACCATTCGATTATTATCAACTTTATGATTGTACACCTACTGAAGTTAAATCAGTTAAAGAAAAATATAATAAGAAAATTATTGTTGCGATAACTGTAAAAGATCAAAATGACACAGTTAAATATTTAGAATATAATGAGCTTGCAGATATAATATTATTCGACAGTAAAGGTTATGAAAAAAGCATGTCCTTTGATCATCAATTAATTAAAAATATTAAAATTAATAAAGAATTGATGCTTGCTGGGAATATTCAAATTGAAGATAACCTTGAAAATTATAAAGAAATTGCAGACATTATAGATATTTCTGGAGGTCTAGAAACATCTGGATTAAAAGATGTTTCAAAAATAAATATTTTTTTAAATAAAATTAAATTAATTAACAATGAAACTTAAAAAAAAAATTCCTTTAATTGATCAGCACAACAAAAATGGATTTTGGGGTGGTAAATTTGGTGGAAATTTTATACCTGAAACATTAAAAAAGCCCATTGAGGATTTAACTGAACTTTTTGAAAAACTTAGATACGATAAAAAATTTCTTAAAGAAAGAGACTATTATTTTAAGAATTATATAGGCTCTCCTACTTCATTTATTAAACTTCAAAACCTATCAGATCACTTAAGTGGAGCTCAAATATATGCCAAAATGGTGTCTGAGGCGAACGGAGGAGCTCATAAAATTTATAATGCAACAGTTCATTGCCTTATTGCTAAAAAGGCAGGGAAAAAATATGTCGTTGGTGATACGGGTGCAGGGTATGCTGGAAAGATGCTGAGTATGGCTGCTAAAAAATTTGGCCTTAAATGCAAAATATTCATGGGTGCAAAGGATATTAAAAGACAAAAGCCTAATGTAGATGCAATGAAAAAGAATGGTGCAGAAGTTGTACCTGTTTATTCAGGAAGCCAAACATTAGTAGATGCTGTCAGTGAATGCATGCGTTATTGGGTTTCAAATTGCGATAACACCCATATGTGTGTTGGATCAACAGTAGGCCCTAATATATTTGTTAAAATTTGTGGCTGGAGTACAGCTCAAATTTCAAGAGAATTGAAAGTTCAAATTCAGTCAGAATTTAAAAAGATGCCTAAAAAAATTAAACTCATTAATTGTGTTGGAGGTGGAAGTTCAGCTTATGGGTTTTGGAGTGAGTTTATTGATTATGACAAAAAACAGATTGAATTAATTGGTGTTGAAGCTGGTGGACCAAAAAATTCAAAACTACATGCAGCACCTCTAACTAATGGAGCTAAACTTGGGATATTGCATGGAGCTGCAGCTTATGTTTGTCAAAATAGTGAAGGACAAATTAACGATACCGCTTCTATTTCTGCTGGATTAGATTATCCTGGGGTATCCCCTATTCACTGCTTCTTAAAAGATACTAAAAGAGCAAGATATACATCTGCAACTGATGAGGCGGCTTTAAATGCATACAAACTAGTTACAAAACTTGAAAAAATAAACCCAAGTCTTGAACCTAGTCATGCTTTTGCTGAAGCTATAAAAATTGCTCCAAAATTAAACAAAGATACTATCATTATTGTTAATTCTTGTGGTGATGCCAAAAAGGATCGTGATATTTTAAAAGAAAGATTGGGAAAAATTAACTAAGATGTCATTAATCAACTTAGCATTTAAAAAAGTAAAAACTGAAAAGAGACCTGCATTACTAACTTACACGGTAGCTGGAGATAGTACTAAAAAGAAGTCTCTTGAGATATTAAAATCAATTGCAAAATATGCTGACATTTGCGAAATAGGATTTCCTCATAACACTCCAATTGCAGATGGTGGACAGATTCAATCAAGCGCTTATAGAGCTCTAAAAAATGGTATCAAAATTAAAGATGTTTTTTCAATAGTTAAAAATTTTAAAAAATCAAAACAATCAAAACCCGTAATATTGATGGGTTATTATAATATGATTTATCAATATGGAGATAATAACTTTATAAATATTTGTAAAAAAGTAGGAGTAGATGGATTAATTGTTGTTGACCTTCCTTATCCAGAAAATAAAGAATTTGCAAAAAAATGTAAGAAAAAAGATATTAGTTTTATTCAATTAGTATCTCCTACTACGTCTCTGGACAGAATGAAAAAAATTATAAGAGACTCACATGATATGGTCTATTATATCAGTATGCTCTCAACAACTGGTGGCAAGCTAAAGGTTTCGCCTAAAAAAATTTTAGAGCGTTACGGTAAAATTAAAAAACTTAACAAGAATAAGAATATTGTAATAGGCTTTGGGATCACTGAAAAAACCATAGCATCTTTAAGAAAGGCTGATGGATTAGTGGTTGGCAGTGCTTTATGTAAAGAAATATCAAATTCTATTAAAAAACGCCAAAATCCTGTCACAAATGTAACTAATATTGTGTTAAAGTTAAGAAAAAAAATAGCATGAATTGGATTAAAAAAACTTTAAGATTTGGTGAAAAGATTAAAACCATCATTAAAGCACGTGCAACCAAAACAGAGATAGCTAATAGTGACTGGACCTCATGTTGTAAAGGGCCAATCTTAAAAAAAGATTTAGAAGAAAACTTATGGGTTTGCCCATCTTGTAACAAACACCACAGAATAAGCCCACGTCAGAGATTTGACATTATATTTGGCAAAAATAATTATGAAGTTTTAAAAACTCCAATTCCTCAAGATGACCCTTTAAATTGGAATGATGCAAAACCTTATAAAGATAGATTAAAAGCTGCTAGAAAAAAAACTGGCATGGATTGTGGAATGATGGTTGTTAATACTAATATTCTAAATTTAAAAATCACAGCGATTGCATCTGATTTTGATTTTGTAGGTGGCTCAATTGGTGCTGCAGAAGGTGAAGCTTTTTTATACGGAATTCAACATGCAATAGAAAATGAACAACCTTTTGTAGTGTTTACTTCTGGTGGCGGAATGAGAATGATGGAAAGTCTTATATCTTTAAGTCAAATGACAAGGACGACACTTGCAATTAACGAACTAAAGAAAAATAATTTACCCTATATTGTTGTTCTAACTGATCCAACTGCTGGTGGTATTACAGCGTCATATGCAATGTTAGGTGATCTGCACTTAGCAGAACCAGGAGCTCTTATAGCTTTTGCAGGAGCAAGAGTAATTCAAGGCACTGTAAGAGAAGAGTTACCAGAAGGCTTTCAAAGAAGTGAGTATGTAGAAAAAACTGGCTTTGTAGATTTAATTGTAGAGAGAAAAGACTTAAGAGAAAAAATTGGATCATTATTATCAATATTGTTAAAGAAAAATTCTGCTATAAATTCATCAGAAAATGAAACTTCAGAAGATAGTAGAGCGCTTACAAAAGCTGCATCCTAAAGAGATTGATCTAAGTCTAGATCGAACTAAAAATCTTTTAGAAAAATTAGGCAATCCTCAAGATCAAATTAACTGCATTTCTATTGTTGGCACGAACGGAAAATTTTCAACTATCCAGGCACTTTATGCAATTTTAAAAGAGGCTGATTATAAATGTAATATTTATACCAGTCCTCACATTCAAAAAATTAATGAGAGATTTGTCTTTAACAATAAGCCTCTAACAGATGATGAATTAGCCAATCTTTTTTCTGAAGTAGAAGAAGCTAATAATCAAACACAAATCACTTTCTTTGAAATTTTAACGGTTGCTTATTTTCATTATGCAAAGAAATACCCTGAAAACATTAACTTAATTGAGTCAGGTCTATTTCATAGATTTGATGCAACCAATATTTTAAAAAAAAACTTAGCTAGTATTGTAACAGCTATTGGTCTGGATCACTTAGACTGGCTTCCAAAAGAAGAGCAAACAGTTGAAAAAATAATATTTGAGAAAACATCCACTTTGTTAAACTCTAAAATCGTAGTTGCAAAACAAAGTTCAAATGAAATAAGCAAAAGTATTGAAAATACAATTAAAGACAATACTTCTAAAAAAATAATCTTTAATAAAAATTATAATTTTACATTAAAAGAAAATGATTTTTTTTATTTTGAGGATGAATTTGGTGCTCTTAAACTTCCAAAACCTAATTTGCCTGGAGAATTTCAATTAGAAAATGTCTCTACGGCAATTGCAACTGTTAGACAATTAACAGACTATAAAATAACTGATGAACATATTAAGAGTGGTATTACTAAAATAGAAAGTATCGCACGACTACAAGAATTAAAATCTGGAAAATTAAAAGATTTAACTAGTAATAATTTATTATTTGTTGATGGATCTCATAACCCACTTGGCGCAAAGGTATTAAATGAATATCTTCAAAGTCTAAATTGTAACAAACATATTATTTTAGGGATGATGGCCAACAAAGACCACAATGAATATATGAGTTACTTTAAAGATATTAAATCATTAACAACAATTGACATTCCAAATCAACCCAATGCTATTAAGGGAAGTGAACTTAAAGAGAAAATTAAAAATTTTGAAAATATTAATTATAAAAATTCTATTGAGGAAGCAATTAGCTCAATTGATCTTCAAGAAAATGATATTATTTTAATTACAGGTTCTTTGTATCTTGCAGGAGAAGTTTTAAACTTAAACTAGATATTCTTATCTAGAAATTCTTTCATTTGACTTTCAGCAACTCCACCAACTTTTCTGTCTACTTCAACACCTTTTTTGTAAACAATAACAGTAGGTACACCTCTTACACCAGCAGCTGAACCTGTGTTAATTCCACCATTTTCTATGTCAGCATAATAAAAGTTTGCTTTATCTTTGTAGCTATCTGAAAACTTATCCATGATGGGTTTAAGGCTCTTGCACGGAGCACACCATTCTGCAGAAAATTGAACTACAGAGATATCTTCATTCTTAATTTTTGTTTCAAATTCTTCGTCTTTAAAATCAATAAGCATGATTCATATATAAATTCTTATTAGATTTATTCAATATGTAAAAAATGATTTTTTTAGTTAATTAACAGAGACTTATTATGCTTGTTCGTATTTTTTTTGAATACCTTCTACGAACTCATTAATTTCGTCTAGAAACTTCAGCTTTTTCTCATCTTTTTCGTTTGTATATCTATCTCTTAAATTATCACACTCAAAATAAAATTCTTTGCATGTCCACCATTTTTCTTTTTCATCACTTAATATTCTTTCGGCTATTCCACGCTTAATAGTCTTAAACATATCAGGTGGAAGTGTCTCAGGTGATTCTTGATATATTATCTTTTTTCCAAAGCTTACCATTCTCTCGTCTTCAAATTTATCTAATAATATTAATTTATCTTTCCAAGAAGCTGCATGCCATTTTGGAAATAAAGCTGTATCTTTTTGAGGAGTAAATTTTTTATAAATTGTCTCTTCTGCCAGTAAATCAACTTGTGAATCGAATTGTGCTTTTTCTTCAGCTGTTTCTCGTAATACGGTTAAAACATTTTGAGAAAATCTCTCATTACTGTTTACTAATTTTGCACGCTCTTTAATTAGATCAGGATCAAGATTACTATATGGTTCAACTTGTAGTCCATAACTTGCGTCTAGAATTATAGGAGCTTTATTTGATCGTATAGTTCTTAAAAACTTTAATTTTTTAATAGCACTTTTAAGTTCAGAAATTGACATATCAAATAATGGAATAGGATCAATTTTAAGGTCAAAAGCTTGGCCCCATTGATAGATTGGGTGAATACAATGTTTTGGGTGAAGTGGTGCAACTACAAATCTATAATTTTTACCAAAATGATATTCAGCTAATGTAAACATTTTTTCTGTTTTAAATATTGTTTCTGTATCGCTCTTGTTTGCTGTTCTTAAAAATGTATCCCAAGTTTGAGGCTGATTTTTTTTAATTAATCCTAAAACCTTAACGGTTAGTTCTGCATCAAATAAAGCTGAGTGAGCACCACTTGATTCAAAACCATTCATTCTAGCTAACGATTCTAGTTTCATGACCGCATTCCCTTTTGCATTTATTTCAGTTTTTACAACACTTTCATCTACTGCATGAGCGCCTCTTGCAATGTTTAAACCATCATGTCTTTTGTTAGGAGTTGCGTTAGTGATATAAGGATATCTAATTCCTCTAAAGAATTCATTTCTTATCATTTCATCATCAAAGCCAATATTTGACCAACCCATAAACATTGCTGGGCTCCATTTTTTAAATGTTGCTTCTAACTGAGATAACATTTGGTAGTGACTTAAATTTCCTTTGGTTAATAAATCAACGCTAGTTTTGTTAACTATTAAAGCCATTGCTTGAGGAACTTCTCCTTCTGGCAATCTACATCTAAAATTAAAACGATCTAATTCTTTAAAATTTGGGTCAACTAAAATGCCACCTACTTCAATAATGCTTCCCCATGAAGTATTAGCGCTACTAGATTCGATATCCCATATTGCAAGGTTCATATTAGTTCATATTCCTTTGGTGATAGTATTGTTCGACTTTTTCTAAAAACTTATTTTGATATTCTTCTAGTTTAACACCTTGAATTCTAAAATCTTGGAATAAATTATCAACCGTACATAGCAGGACAATTCCTTGAGTGATATTTGAGTTATGAACAACGTTATGAGCTAATGAATAAGCCCCTAATTGAAGGTAATAGTCCTCAATCCACTCTTCTTTTTTCGGTTTGTTGGACTGTTTAAAATCAATGATAGTTTCTTGTCCCTCGTACACTCCACAAGCATCACATGTACCCGCATATTTTCCTGGATAATATAATGTTGCTTCAGTACCATAAATTTCTGACAATTTTCCTTTTATACCTTGTTCAATAATTTCATCTGCCATTTTTTTGGATTTACTAGCCTCTTCTTCTAATAGCTCTAAATTTAATTGACCTAATAAATATTTTTCTAAATGAGAATGCATCGATGTTCCTCTACTTGAAGCATCATTTTTAATTCTATTAGCTTCAGCAGCGCCCACTCTTGCTTTCCAATTTGCAAGAGATGCTTTTTTTTCTTCACTTTGTGTTGCTTGTAATATGGAAGTTACTGATGGAAGTTTTTCTTGATTTACAGCATACATTCTTGAGCCACTAACCATTGATCTCATAGATTTTGGATAAGTAAATTTATTATTCCACTGCATATAGTTTGTTATAAGGGGTATTGAAGGAAAAATGAAATTAATTTTTGGCTTGTTTTGAATGGTCAACAAATTTTTCTACATTTTCTGTTTGAACAGCTTTATCAACTTGTTCGGGATCTTTAATATTTTCTAGGCTTCTGCTGATCGATCTTGCATCTGTTCCAAACTTATCAACAACAATCATTGCTTCTTCTAATTTTTTTCTAAGAGCAATTATATTATCAAAGTGTTTTCCAAATCTTGAGCTAATTGTTTTTAGATGATCGTAAATTTCAGTTGCGCCCTTTTGAACTTTTAGAGATTGAAAGCCCATGTGTAATGATTGTAAATAAGCAGAAAGAGTATTTGGACCACAGATTACAACTTTATGTTTTTTCATTAATTCTTGAGTTAATAACTCTTTAGTAGTTGGATCTTGGTATTCAGTTAGCTCTTTATATAAACTTTCAGTCGGTGCATAAACTATTGCAAAATCTGTTGTCTTTGGTGGAACAATATATTTTTCATTAACACTTTTAGCTTTAGCTTTAAATGCAGTCGCTAATTTTGCTCTTGCATCTGCAACAGCTCTTTTATCATCCGCGTCATAACCATCGGTAATAGCTTTAAATTTTTCTACTGGAAAGTGAGAATCTACTGGTACTAAAACATCACCCTGAAGCTTAATTGCAAATTCAACATTTTCACTTGTGTCCTCTTTCATCTTAACGTTAGTCATGAATTGAGAAGCAGGTAATAAGTCTTTAATCAGTGCATCTAATGAAAACTCCGCAAGAGTTCCATATTTTTTAACTCCAGCTAAAATTTTTGTTATACCTTCTTGGCTTTTATTTAATAATTCGACCTGACTGTTGAAGTTTCCTACTTTTTCATCAACTTTTGTTAAAGCTTCTGTCATATCTTTAGTCACCCCAGTTGATAGAGCGGTAAATGAAGTCGACATTGAACCAAGTGAAGTATTAATAGTAGTATTTAAGGTATCTTTTAATGAAGTAATTTCTGTCTTTAAATTGGCCATCTCTTCAGCTTCTTTATTTTCGCTCTCATCTTTTGGCTTAGATCTTAAGTTCAGATAAAGGATTGCTAAAGCAACTCCTAGTAATAAGACTAAAACTGTTAATAAAATTATGTCCATGATTCTATGAGATATTTTATAGTAAAAATTTGATTTATATATGTAATTATTTAAAACTGTCTCTATGGAATTAATCTTAGTATTAAAAATACTACTTATTACAGGAACTATAGTTACGGCTTATGCAGTACTTAGAAACCTTGATATTATTAAGATTATTTTAATTTACGTTAAGGATACTCTACTTAGAAAGTAGCTTAACTAATTTTTTAACTAGACTATTTTTTAAAGAAGATTTTGAAGCCATCATGCAGGCTTCTGACTTTAAAATTTCGCCATCTTTAAGAATTCTAAGATTATTCGCTCTCAGAGTTTCACCAGATGAAGTAATATCGGTTATAATTTCAGATGACCCTGTAAAAGGATATGCTTCAGTTGCACCTAAACTACTAACTAACTTAAATTGAGTAACTCCTTTTGAAAACAAAAACTCTCTTGTTAAATTAGGATATTTCGTTGCCACTCTTAATCTTTTTTTCTTTTTATCTTTAAATTCAAAAGCAATTTCTTCTAAATCAGCAACTGTTTGAACATCAATCCAAGGGTCTGGGATAGCAACAACCAATGTTGCTTTACCAAATCCATAATTCTTAACAACACTTATCTTTTTTTGAATATTTACTTCACTTTCTTTTAATAAATCAAATCCAGAAAAGCCAAGATCTAAAGAGCCATCTCCAAGTCTTTCAACTATCTCTCTTGCATGAAGATATAATACTTTAACATTATTTAAGTTTTTAATAGATCCTAATAAATCTCTTTCACCTCTTTCTGAGACTAAATTTAATTTATTTTTTTTAAATATCTTTAAGATATCAGCTCTCAATCTACCTTTACTTGGAATTCCAATATTAATAATATTTTTTGTCATTAGTAGTTTAAATTTAAAGCAGCTCCTACTGCTGGAACTTGTTTTTTAGATCCAAGGTCTGAAATTAGTTTGTCGTATCTTCCACCATTGATTACATTAATATTTTTAGATTTAGATTTAATATCGATTTTAAATACCATGCCTGTATAATATTCTAATTGACGCCCAAAAGACGCTGAGAACTCTACATTTAATTTTTGAATTTTATTTAATGAAGTTGGGAAATATTTTTGATCCACAACTAAATTAATTTTATTTTTTTTAAAAAAAATATTAAGGTTTTCAGCAGCTTGTCCTATTGGACAGTTAATTTTTAAAAACTCTTTAATAATTTTTGAAACGTTTTTACCTCTACTAGCTCTTCTTGGATCTTTAATCTTGTTATCAAATCTCTTTAAAATCTCTTCAATTGATCGTCCAGCAACTATTGTTTGCTGATTATCTTTTAACATTTTTAAATATCTCTTTTTATCAACTTCAACAATCGTTGGGTCTACATCAGAGTTTGTCTCTAACCTTTTTAATAAATCATTGAAGTATACTTCTCTCCAAAAGTGTCTTGAAAGCCTTAATTTCCATCTTTTTGGGATATCTAGCTTTGAAATTAATAAATTGAAAATCTCAACGTTACCAATTTTTAAAGTTCCTGATGAATATTGTAAATTAGATAGAGATTTTAAGGCTGTATTAATAATTTCCTTATCATCTTTCTTTTCATCTTTAGAGCCAATAATCTCAAAGCCAACTTGGTCTCTAATAATAGAATCTTTTTTATTATTTGATTTTCTATAGGCCTGACCGCTATAAAATATTTTCTCTTTTCCTTTAAGATTATTTTCTAAGTATCTTAAACATGATGCAATAGTTAGATCGGGTCTAAGACAAAGCTCACTACCATTTTGATCAGTAAATGAAAAAATAAACTTTCTAAAATTTTCCCCAGATCGTTGAACGATATGATTGGCCTCAATTACTGAAGGTAAATCAATATATTTAAATCCTTTAGATTTAACCGATCTAAGAATTTTTTCAGATAAATTTTTTGATTTCATTAATTAAATTTTCTTTTGGGAACGTTAACTGATTGTTTTCACCTTTAACTCCTAAAAGGTTTTTTAAAGTAATCGTATTATCTTTAAATTCATTTTCACCACAAATAACAGCTACCGGGCATTGTTTTTTATTTGCGTACGTTAATTGTTTGCCTAAATTTTTTTTACTATCTAAAAATATTTCAGAGTTAATATTATTATCTCTTAAAACTTTTAAAATCTCATAATAATTTTTTAAATACTTTTCGTCCATTACACAAATAATGACTGGTTTTTTTTCATCCACTTCAATTTGATCAAGTTGCATCATTGCAAATAATAATCGGTCAACACCAAAGCTCATTCCAGTTCCTGGAATATCAACTCCCTTAAATCTTGAAATTAATTTATTATATTGTCCACCTGAACAAATACTTCCTATATCAACTTCTTTACCTTTGCTGTTTTTTGCTTTGAAATTTAAATTGGTTTCAACACAAAACCCATCATAATAAGCAAGCCCTCTTACAATTGTAAAGTTTGTCTTTATTTGATCTAAATAATCTCCATAACTTACTATTTCTAATAAATCTTCTAATTCTTTAATTCCTTCTTGAGATAAAGGATTTTTTAAATTTTCTTTTAATTCTTTTAAATCTTTTACTTTTAAGAAATTGATTATTTGTGAAGCTTGATCATCTGTTAAGTTAGCACCCTTTGTAACAGCTCCACTTGCATCTACTCTTTCTTCTTTTAATAAATCTTCAACTCCTCTTAAACCAAAGCCAGGCTTATCTAATTTATCTATTGCTCTCATAACCTTTATCTTCTTATCATCGGATATTTTAAGGTCTTCAATTAAACCTTGAACAATTTTTCTATTACTAATGTTAACAACGAACTGATCTTTTTTTAAACCACAGGCAAGAAGTGTACTTGCAATCAAATTACATAGTTCAGCATTTGCTTGGGCTGGGTTAACGTTACCAACTATATCAGCATCACATTGTAAAAAGCTTCTATAACGAGCATTACCCGCTTTTTCGTTTCTCCAGACATCACCCATTTGATATCTTTTATAAGGTAAGGGTAATTCCTGATTATTTTGAGCAACAAATCTAGCTAGTGGACTTGATAAATCATATCTAAGTGTAATATTTTTCTCCCCATCTTTGAATGAGAATACGTCAGACATAGGATTACTATCATCATCTGCAAGAAATGATCCTATGTTCTCTGAAATTTCAAATGAAGGCGTTTCAAGAGCACCAAAACCAAATTTTACAAAATTAGCTTCAATAGTATTAATTAACTTTTTCTTGAGAATTAATTTTTTGCCCCATCGATCTTCAAATCCTGAGGGTAACCCAGGAATTAGTTTATTTTCTTTATTCATCTTTTTGGTACCCGCGCTTGGAATCGAACCAAATCCTATAGTTCCACAAACTATCGTACTAACCGTTATACTACGCAGGCATTCCTTGTGTTTATATTATTTTTGTGTGGATTTAAAATTATATTATAAATAAATAGCCTAAAGGCTATGGAAACAAAGTCTGTGAGTACTTCTTGAAGTCTCTCTGTATGTAATATTTATAATCATGATCAGTCTTTTAGACAATTAAGAATAATTTTCAACACCTAAATATAAAAGGACGTTAACCTTATTTTTAAGGATTAAACGCCCTTTTAGATTTTTGAAGTTTAAGAACTAGTCTATTTTTTTTAAATTTACAGCTGAAGGGCCTTTCGGGCCATCCTCCATCTCAAATTCTAGTTTATCACCTTCGTTTAAAAAACGCATACCTGCAGTTTTTACTGCTGATGCGTGAACGAATGCATCTTTTTCTTTATCTTCTCTTTCAATAAAGCCAAAACCTTTTTTACCGTTAAACCACTTTACTGTTCCTTTTAGTGTGCTCATTTTTACTCATCCTTTTATTATTTATATAAAAAAGTTATTTTATTTCTTTTATTTTTTCAATAATTTTTTAGATTTTTAAGGGAGGTGGTGGTGGCCCCAACTGGACTCGAACCAGTGACACACGGATTTTCAATCCGATGCTCTACCAACTGAGCTACAGGGCCCCATATTAACCTCTAAAAGTGATACGACCTTTGGTCAAATCGTAAGGTGTCATTTCGACTTGAACCTTATCACCTTGAAGTACTCTAATTCTGTTCTTACGCAATTTGCCTGCAGCATGAGCTGTAACAATATGGCCGTTTTCTAATTTTACTCTAAACATTGCATTTGGTAATAAATCCTCAACAATTCCTGAGAACGACAGCATTTCTTGTTTTGACAAATTTATTTTCTCCTAATTCTTTTTTCTACCGACTTAGCGTGTCCCACTAAACCCTCGTAGTTTGCAAGTGTTATAACTGATGGACCAAGGGTTTCAATCCCTTTTTTTGATAGGTTTATATATGAAATTCTTTTATAAAATTCATTAACACTAACTCCACTTGAATATCTTGCTGAGGAATTGGTTGGCAATACATGATTAGAGCCAACATTATAATCTGTCATTGCCATTACAGCATATTTTCCTAAACAGATAGATCCTGCATTTTTAATCTTACTCACTACCTTTTTATAGTTCTTAGTATTAAGCTCTAAGTGTTCAGGAGCAATTTTATTTACTGTGTTAATAATTTTTTGGTCAGACGGCATATAAATTAAAATTCCATTATTAAGTAGACTATTTTTTGCAATCACTGCTCTAGGCAATTCTTTTAATTGATTGATAATTTCATAATTAACTTTTTTAATAATTGATTTGTCTTTTGAAATTAAAATACATTGAGCAAGGTTATCGTGTTCTGCTTGACCTATTAGATCGCTCGCTATCCATTCAGGATTTGAAAACTTATCACAAACAATTGTCACTTCAGAAGGACCTGCAATCATTCCTTCAATTCCAACATCTCCAAATACTTCTTTTTTTGCTGCAGCTACATAAGAATTTCCAGGGCCAATAATTTTGTCAACTTTTTTGATTTTCTTAGTACCATATGCAACAGCTGCAATAGCAGATGGTCCTCCAATTGAATAAATCTCTTTAATCTTACATTTTTTAGCAGCATATAATACCGCAGGATTTTGTTTACCTTTTTGACCTGGATTAACCATAACTAGTCTTTTCACTCCAGCAACAATTGCAGGTACTGCATTCATTAAAACACTGGAAGGATATGAAGCTGTTGAACCAGGTACATAAATTGCAACTGATTCAATAGGTACGTATTTATACTCTAATTTATTTTTTAGTTTGTCTGTATAAGAAATGTTTTTAAATTTTTGTAATGAATGGAATTTATAAATTCTATCATAAGCAAGATCGATTGCCTTTTTAACTTTTTGATCTAAAGACTGAATAGCTCTATTAATTTGTTTTATGCTTGGGGCAATAATACTATTTTTATTAAATCTCTTTTCATACTTTAAAATAGCTTTATCTCCATTTTTCTTAACATCTTTAATAATTTTAATAACTGAAACTGAATTAAGTTGGACTTTATTTTTTCGTTTAGACAGTAATGCGTCTAAAGTTTTATCAAAGTTTTTATTTTTACTATCTAATATCTTAATCATTAATCAGCTTTGTTTTGGTCATCTAAAGTTACTTCAATTATTTCTGTCGATAATGTAATATATGCATTGTTTGTAAACATTAAGTTTATCTCATAATTGTCATTATTTTTTAAATAATCCATCCCAATTAACTCTAATTTTTCCTCAGGGTCGTTTTGTTTAATATTTTTAGATTTAACTCTATCTACAAATTCAAATTTGCAAATACTAATAATTTTTTTATCTTGTTCTTCCGTTTCTACTTTAGATCTTTTTAATGATAATAGAAAAACTTTGTTTTTCTGAAGATACTTAATTTCATTAACTTTAACTTCAGCTCCAGAGCAACATGCTGAGATTACTTGTAATCCCTCATTATCTGTAGCTATAATTTTTGATAAATATTTTTTATCCATTAATTAATTCTCTTAATTTTAGCCCCTACTTTTTTTAATTTCTTCTCTATATCTTCATAGCCCCTATCAAGGTGATATATTCTATTAATTACTGATTTTCCTTTAGCTGCAAGAGCTGCAAGAATTAAAGATACAGAGGCTCTTAAATCTGTGGCCATTAATTCTGCTGCTTCAAATTTGATATTTCCTTCTATGCTTGCTTGATTTCCATTAATAGAAATTTTAGCTCCCATTCTATTAAGCTCTGCAACGTGCATAAACCTATTTTCAAATATTTCTTCTTTAATATGAGATCTTTTATTAGCCTTACATAATAATACCATCATTTGTGCCTGCAAATCTGTTGGAAACCCTGGATAAGGAGATGTTTTAATATTTATATTTTTAATCTTTTTACTTCCTTGAATAAGGATTTCATTTTTTTTTAAAGTAATTTTTGATCCTACTTTTTTTAAGATATTAATTTCTGTACTTATTATCTTAGGATCAATTCCAGTAATTTTCAAATTTCCTTCAGTTAATGCTGCAGCTATTAAATAAGTTCCAGCCTCTATTCTATCCGGCATTACTGAGTAATCTAATTCTTTAAGATTGTTCACTCCTTCAATTCTAACCGTTCTCTTTGCAGTCCACTTAATATTACACCCCATATTAATTAAAAAATTAACTAAATCTTTAATCTCAGGTTCAATCGCACAATTTGATAAAGTTGTTTTTCCTTTAGCTAAACATGCGGCTATAATTAAATTTTCTGTAGCACCAACTGAAACTTTAGGAAATTTTATATTTGCTCCTATTAATCCTTTGGGTGCATTAGCATGCACATAACCTTGGATAATTTTATATTTAACTCCAAGTTTTGATAGAGCTTGCAAATGAATATCAACAGGTCTTGTCCCTATTGCGCAGCCGCCAGGTAATGAAACTTTTGCTTTACCAAATTTAGCAAGTAATGGTCCTAAAACTAATATTCCTGCTCTCATAGTTTTAACCAAACTATAAGCTGCAAAAGTTTTTGTTTGCTTGGTATTTTTGATAATCAATTCTTTTTTATTATCTTCAATAATTGAACCTAATGACTTTAATAAAAGTATCATTGTTTCAATATCTTTTACCCGTGGGAGGTTTGCTAAAGATATCTTTTTATTTGATAATAATGTTGCAGCTAAAATAGGAAGGGATGCATTTTTAGAACCTGAAATTCTAATTTGTCCCTTGAGCTTTGCTGCCCCAAAGACTTCCAATTTTTTCATGATTATACTTTTGGTAAAGTTACTCCAGTTTGACCCATATATTTTCCTTTACGGTCAGCGTATGAAGTTTCTGGAGACTGATCTCCTTTTAGAAATAAAAATTGTGCAACACCTTCATTTGCATAAATTTTTGCAGGTAGCGGTGTGGTATTAGAAAACTCAAGAGTAACTGTTCCAAAAAACTCAGATTCAATTGGAGTTACATTAACTATGATTCCTGTTCTTGCATATGTGCTCTTACCAACAACAATACACATAATATCTCTTGGTATTTTAAAGACTTCAATAGTAGTTCCAAGAGCGAAAGAATTAGGAGGAATGATAATATAATCAGAGCTTTTTTTGGTTACAAAATTATCTGAACTAAACTCCTTAGGGTCAACGATAGAAGAATTAACATTATGAAATATCTTAAATTCATCTCCTACTCTTGCATCATAGCCAAATGAACTAAGTCCATAAGAAATTTTACCATCCCTGACTTGCTTATCTATAAAAGGAGAAATCATTGACTGCTCAACTGCTAACTTCCTTATAGATTTATCAGAAAGTACTGACATTATTTACTTTTCTTCTTATTTTTTTTTTGAAAAATTTTTCTTTTTTTTAAATTTTTTCTAAGAGCCAGACTTAACTTCTCATTTTTTTCTTTATCATTCATTATTTGTCTGGATTAGTTAAAAAATCTAAAGTGATAGGCTTTGATGCATCTAAAGTTTTCTCTGGTTCTTCTTGAACTTTTGGTCCTTCTTTAGCTTCACGTTTTGCTTTTTTTTCAGCAAGCTTTTTTTCTCTCTTTGCCTGCTTCTCCATAAGCTTATTGCCTTTAGTAGATTTATAATCGTAATGAATGCCCATAAAATTTCCTCCGTAGGTATAAATCATTATATGAAAAAAATTAAGGCAATTTTTTGAAAAAATGATTTATTATAGAAATACTTCAATAAAATAACAAATTAGCCCCTATAGTTAAATGGCATAACATGTCCATGGTAAGGATAAATTTCAAGTTCGATTCTTGGTGGGGGCACCAAATTATTTTTTGTAGAATATTTTTCTAGCAACAATTGCAGCTACTAATAAAGCTCCAAAAGCAATCATTGGAATGTAGATATCTGGTGAATATATCAAATCAATGATTCTAGGAGCTTCTAAGTTTTGTTCTATGATTTTTTCAAGTCCACTTCCAATTGAAACAACTAAAAATAGTGGTGGAGTTAATCCTATTAATGTTGCCCAAAAAAAATTACTCACTCTAACATTAAAAATACAAGGTAACACATTTGATAATGCAAAAGGAATGCCTCCAATAAATCTATAAGCTAAAAGATAAATAAATTCTGATTTTTTAAATTTTACTTCTAAATTTTTAAATCTATTTAAAAACTTTTCTTTAATAATTTCTTTAAAAAAATAATTTCCAATGATGTATAAAATTGTTGCACCAATAGTCATTCCAATTATTAGAATAATCGTTCCAAGCCACTTGCCAAAAATAAACCCTGCTAAGAGTGCAACTGGCAAACCAAATCCAGCCATCACAACCCAGATAATTGTGGCTGTTAAAAATATTAAAGAAATTAAAAATAAATTAGTTTGTTTTAATCCAAAAAAATAATCTCTATTGTTTTTAATAAATTCATAGCTTGTTAATTCTTCGAGGGTGAATTTTGATAAAAAAAAGTATAAAAATGATGAAACAACTAGAAGATAAAATAAACCTAAAGTTATCTTAACTTTTTTTGATTTTTCCATAATTTATTGGTCGTATTATAAAATCTTCTATTTGCTATTTATACATATAATTACTATAAAGGGCGAAATTTAAAAAAACTTAAATAAATCCTATGAAAAGAACATATCAGCCCAAAGTTGGAAAACGTCTTAAGAAGCATGGCTTCAGATCAAAGATGGCAACTAAAGGTGGGAAGAAACTTATTAAGAGAAGACGTGATAAGGGACGTAAAAACCTTACAGTGTCATCCACTCAAAAAAAACCTCAGGGTAAATAGTTCAAAATAAATGAAAAGCAAAATTGTTGCTCTTTCTAAAAACGAAGATTTTAAAAATTTACTTAAGAAAAAAAAAATCTCAAATAAATATATCACTCTCTTTTTTGGTCCTCTTGCAGATAAAGATAATAAAAAATTAAATATTAGCTTTGTAGCTAAAAAAAAACTAATCCGTAGTGCTGTAAAGAGAAATAAAATTAAAAGAAGATTAAGAAATATAATGAACGAAGCTATAAAAAAAGTGTCTATAAACTTTAATTATTCTTACCTTGTGATTGCGAAAATAACTATGCTAAACAATGAATATGCGATAATAAAAGATACTTTATTCCAAGACATAGAAAAGATTAAGTAATGAATATTATATCAAACATTTTAATTGGCCTGATCAAATTTTATAAAATGGTTATTAGCCCCTACTTAACTCCTTCGTGCAGATATCTTCCAACTTGCTCAGAATATACAATTGAATGTTTAAGAACATATGGGCTTGTTAAGGCAATCTCAAAAAGTACTAAAAGAATATTTTCATGTCATCCTATTAAGATATTGGGTGGTGGTGAAGGATTTGATCCAGTAAATAAAGAATTCAAGGCTAAGAAATAATGGATACTAGAAACGTAATCGCAGCAATATCCTTATCAGCAGCAGTAATTATTTTATACTCTCTTTTTTTTCAGCCTGACCCTGCGACTATTAAAAAAAATATAGCTGAACAAAATAAAATTGAAAATAATGAAGACACTCCTAGCTTAGATAAAAATGAAAATTTTTCAAAACTTTCAAGAGCAGATGCTTTAAAAGAAAATGATAGAATTCAATTTGAAAATGGAAGTGTTGTTGGGTCAATTTCTTTAAAGGGTGCAGCAATAGATGATTTAACTTTTAAGGAATATAATGTCGAACTTAATAAAAATGAAAAAATAACCTTATTAAGCCCAAGAAATGTTGAAGATGGTTATTTAATTGAAAGTGGCTTTGTAAGCACTAATAAAAATATAGATATACCTGATGCTTCTACCGTCTGGGAAGTTTCAGGAAATAACAAATTAACTAATAATAATCCTGTAAAGCTAACATGGAGTAATACTCAAGGGATTACATTTGAAAAACATATAAGTCTAGATGATCAATTTTTATTTACTGTAAAAGAAAAAATAATTAACTCATCAGATAAATCTTATAATTTTTACTCCTATGGGCAAATAATTAGAAACGAATTACCAGAAATATCTGGTTTTTATATTTTGCATGAAGGGTTTTTATCTGTACTTGATGATGAATTAATTGAGGAAGATTACGACGATATCCAGGATAAAAAATTTACTCAAATTGCACAAGATGGATTTGTTGCTATTTCAGACAAGTTTTGGGTTACATCAGTTATACCACCAAAGGGTAAAGAGTTTAAAACAACTTTTGATTATAAAAATAAATTCAGAGCAAATTACATATCTACCAAAGGTATTGAGGTTAAAGCAAACAGTTCCATTGAAGAAAAAATTCAAATTATAGTTGCTGCTAAAAGAGTAAATGTAATTGATGGTTATGCTGAAAATTTAGATATCAATAAATTTGATCTAGCGATTGATTGGGGCTTTATGTACTTCATCACAAAACCTTTGTTCTTTGTATTAGATTACTTCTTTAAATTACTTGGTAATTACGGTTTAGCAATTATTGCTGTCACTATTTGCATTAGATTGGCTTTCTTTCCTCTTGCCAACTTTAGTTTTAAGTCTATGGGTAAAATGAAGTTATTAGCACCTGAAATGGCTCGTCTGAAAGAATTGCACAAGGATGACAAAATGAAATTACAACAAGCAATGATGGCTCTTTATAAAAAAGAAAAAGTTAATCCTATGAGCGGTTGTCTGCCTATCCTAGTTCAAATTCCAGTTTTCTTTGCACTATATAAAGTATTATTTGTAACCATTGAAATGAGACACATGCCATTTTATGGATGGATACATGACTTAAGTGATAGAGATCCTACATCTTTATTTAATGTTTTTGGTTTACTTCCTTGGGACCCACCTTCTTTCTTATTAATAGGTGCGTGGCCAATCATTATGGGTATCACAATGTGGATACAGCAGAAACTAAACCCAACTCCACCAGATCCTATACAGGCTAAAATATTTATGTTCTTTCCGGTATTTTTAACTGTAATTCTTGCACCATTTCCTGCAGGTCTTGTTATCTACTGGAGCTTCAACAACATCTTCACAATGATACAACAATATATTGTTCAAAGAAAAATGACTATCAAAACAACATAAATGTCATCGTTAAGAGAAGAAGAATTAATAAATATCCTACCCAAAGATGGCCCAACAGTTGAAGAAGTAAAAAAATATTTAGAAAAATATAATGATGAATTTATTATCATTAAGTGTGGTGGCAGTGTTTTAGTTGATCCAAAATTATTTAAAGTTTTTATTGAAGATGTAGTCGTTTTAAAAAAACTTGGTTTCAATCCTATAATTGTTCATGGAGGTGGAAAAAGAATTAATAATAAACTTTCAGAAGTTAATATTAAAAGCAATTTTATTAACGGACTAAGAGTTACTGATAAAGATATGATCAACATAGTTAAAGATGTATTAATTGAATTTAATAAAGAGATTGTTGAAGCTTTAAATGAGTTAGACTGCAAAGCAAAAAGAATTACCTCAAAAGAAAATAATATAATTACTGTTGAGCAAGAAGATAAAGATCTTGGATTTGTGGGAAAGCCTACTGGGATTAACAAAGAGTTCTTAACTGAAACAATAAAAGCAAACGAAGTACCAGTCATTGCACCCTTAGGTGTGGATAAAGATAATCAGACCTTTAATATAAATGCAGATACTACTGCAGGATCAATTGCAATTGAACTAAAAGCTAGAAGATTAATGATTATTAGTGATGTTGAGGGCGTATTAGACAGTGAAAAAAAACTAATCCCTGAAATTAATTCTAAAAAAGCTAATGAATTAATTGATCAAGAAGTAATTTCTGGTGGAATGATACCTAAAATTAAGAATTGTCTAGATGTTGCAAGTAATGGAGTTAAGGCAGTTGTAATAATTGATGGAAGAAAAAATCACTCACTCCTTTTTGAACTATTATCTGATAATGGTTCAGGAACTTTAATTAGAGAATGAAAAATTTAATTGATACTAAATACTGGCTATTCGACTTAGATAATACTTTGTATTCTGGACAAACAAAGGTTTTTTCTGAAGTTGATAAAAAGATGTCTTCTTTTATTTCAAAGAAATTTAATGTCGATTTAATTAAAGCAAGAGAAATTCAAAAAAAATACTTCTATGAATATGGAACGACATTATCTGGATTAATGAGTCACGATAAAATTGATCCACATGAATTTTTGGAATTTGTTCATGATATTGATATTAGCTGGCTTCCTAAAGATGAGATATTAAGAGAAGAATTAATTAAAATAAAAGAAAAGAAATATATTTTTACTAATGGTTCTCACGCTCATGTTGAAAATGTAACTAAACAACTAGGTATAGATGATTTGTTTGATGGAGCGTTTGATATTGTTGATGCTAATTTTATTCCAAAACCAAAAATTGAACCTTATAAAAAGATAATAGAAAAATTTGAGCTTGATCCAACAAAATCAATATTAATCGAAGATATTGCTCATAATTTAGAACAAGCGAAAAATTTAGGAATGAAAACTTGTTGGCTTGAGAATGATGAAGTATTTGCAAAAAAAGATGCCGATAAACCATATATTGATTATAAGATTAAGAACTTGCCTTCTTTTCTTCAAGAAATTAATATATTAAAAGCACAATAAAACTAACCTACTAAAGATAAAATAAAACTATGAAAGAATTTGAAAGCATTATTAATACAGCTTGGGAAAATAAAGATTCCATAAATGGTCAATCTGATAAATCTATATTAGATGCTATCAACCAAACAATTGAACTTGTTGATAAAGGTGAGCTAAGAGTTGCTGAAAAAAATAGCAATGAGTGGGTAGTTAATCAGTGGGTTAAAAAAGCAATAATGTTAAGTTTTAGAACTCATGATATGGATTCATTAAGCGGCCCGTATAGTAGTTGGTATGATAAATCTCATTTATTAAAAGGTAAAACAGCAAATTGGACTAAGGAAGATCATATAAAAGCTGGTTTTAGAATGGTTCCAAATTCTCCAGTTAGAAAAGGATCTTTTATTGGAAAGAATGCAGTACTAATGCCTTGCTTTGTAAATATTGGAGCTTATGTAGATGAAGGAACTATGGTGGACACTTGGGCTTCTGTAGGGTCTTGTGCACAAATAGGAAAGAACTGTCACATATCAGGTGGTGCTGGAATTGGAGGTGTATTAGAGCCAATGCAAGCTAACCCTACTATCATCGAAGACAATTGCTTTATTGGAGCTCGTTCAGAAATAGTTGAAGGAGTAATTGTTGGAGAAGGATCTGTATTATCTATGGGTGTATTTATTGGTCAATCTACAAAAATTGTTTATCGAGAAACTGGTGAAGTAATCTATGGAAAAATTCCACCATACTCAGTAATAGTTCCAGGTAGCATTCCTAGTAAAGATGGTAAAGGTCCTGCTTTATATTGTGCGGTAATTATTAAACAAGTTGATGAAAAAACTAGATCTAAAACTTCTATTAACGACTTATTAAGAGACTAAATGCCAACTTATAATGAAATCACATTAGCTAAAGAGCTAATAAGATTTCCAAGCATTACACCAATTGATGCTGGGGTAATGAAATTCTTAGCTAAAAAATTAACTACTATTGGATTTAAATGTAAGATTTTAGAGTTTAAAGATAAAAACTCTAAACCAGTTAAAAACCTATATGCAAGATTGGGTAATACTCAACCAAACTTTATGTTTGCTGGTCATTTGGATGTAGTGCCTCCCGGAAATATACAAGATTGGACGATTAAACCTTTTAGTCCAACTATTAAAAAAAATCATCTTATTGGTAGAGGTGCTAATGATATGAAAAGTGCAATTGCAAGCTGGGTTGTTGCTGTAAACAACTATGTATTAACTAATAAAAAAATTAATGGATCAATTAGTTTATTAATTACTGGTGATGAAGAAGGTGTTGCAATTAATGGTACTAAAAAAGTAGTTGATTACTTAAAAAAGAAAAAAGAAAAAATAGATTTTTGCTTAGTTGGTGAGCCAACAAACCCTAATAAACTTGGTGAAATGATTAAAATAGGTAGAAGAGGAAGTATTAATGTTGAATTAACGATAATTGGAACTCAAGGTCATGTTGCATATCCTCATCGTGCTAAAAATCCATCGACTTCATTAATAAAAATACTAAATGAAATAAAAGAAATAAAATTTGATAAAGGAACAAAAGACTTTCAGCCTACAAATTTAGAGGTAACTAAAATTAATATCAATAATACAGCTGATAATGTTATTCCAGGCCTTGCAAGAGCTACCTTTAACATAAGATTTAATAATAAACATAAGTCTTCTAGCTTAAAGAATAGATTGAATAAAATTTTCAAAAAAATTACTAAAAACGATAAATCTAATTTTAAAGTTGAATATCGTGTATCAGGTGAAGCTTTTTTAACTAAGCCTAATAAAACAACTTATATGATTCAAGATGTAATAAAAAAAATTACAAAAATTAAACCTCAATTGTCTACAACCGGTGGAACTTCTGATGCAAGATTTATTAGAAAAATTGCTCCATGTTTAGAATTTGGTCTAGTAGGTAAAACAATGCACAAAGTAGATGAGGCAGTATCTATTTCAGATCTAAAAAAATTGACTAAAATATATTATAATATTTTAGAAAATTATTTTAAATGAAAACTGGTTTAATAACCTCTGGCACTTATCAAAATCATAATACAGGCGACGGTCATCCAGAGAAAATTGATAGAGTTACAGTAGTTATCGATAACTTTAAAAAGTTAGATAATAAAGATTTAGTTTGGAAAAAACCTTCAAAATTTGACCGATCACTTTTAGAAATAACGCACAATTCTGATTATATAAATTTTGTAGAAAAATCTTTTCCTGAAAAAGGATTATCTTTTTTAGATGGAGATACAATAGTCTCCCCTGGGAGTAAGGATGCGACCTCAGATGCTGTAGGTTCAATTATAACAGCTATTGATGGTGTTCAAAATAAAGATTTTAAAAATGCTTTTTGTGCCGTTAGACCTCCAGGGCATCATGCAGAGAAAAATAAAGCTATGGGTTTTTGCATTTATAATAATGTCGCTGTTGGAGCCAATTATCTTATAAATAAATATAAACTTAAAAAAATAGCAATTATTGATTTTGATGTGCATCATGGAAACGGCACTCAAGATATTTTTTATGATAATGAAAAAGTTTTATATATTTCTACTCATCAATACCCTTATTACCCAGGCTCAGGCACTAAAGATGAAAAAGGAAAACATAACAATATATTAAATATTCCTTTACCAGCAGGAACAACTTCTGAAGAGTATTTAAATGCTTATGAATTTGTACTTAATAAAATTAAAGAGTTTAAACCTGAATTTATCTTACTTTCTGCAGGGTTTGATGCTCATAAAGATGATCCATTGGCACAACTTCAATTAGAGTCAAAAGATTTTTATAGTATTACCAAAAGAGCACTCGAGTTATCAAAACAATATTGTGATGGAAAAGTAGTGTCAATTTTAGAAGGTGGATACGATCTACAAGCACTTCAAGAAAGCACTGAGATGCATGTAAAAGCTTTACTAGAATTTAATTGATAATTTCTCAATACGCATTAAAGAACTCACAATGAAACTTTACAAAATTAAAAAATCTGACATCGATAAAAAAGGTCGTGGCCTATATGCTGCAAAAGATATCAAAAAAGGTACTAGAATTATTGATTATGTGGGTAAAATTATCACTAAGAAACAAACAGAAGAATCACAAAAGTTTGATAATGCAAAGCCCATATATTTATTTAATTTAAATAAAAAATATGACTTGGATGGAGATGTTTCTTGGAACACAGCACGTTTAATAAATCACTCTTGTTCTAATAATTGCGATTATAACGGGACGGGTTTAAAATTATGGGTGGTTGCTATAAAAGATATTAAAAAAGGTGAAGAGATTACAGCCGATTATGGTTTTGGTTATGATGAAGATTACAAACAGTTTCCATGCAAATGTAAGTCAAAAAATTGTTGTGGTTATATTGTTAGAGCAGAATCTAGATGGAGAATTAATAAAAAATTTAGTATTGGCCGACAAAAAACTAGTAAATAACTTTTTCTAAGAATAATCCCTCAGCAGGTGCTGGTGGTGCACAAAGAATTCTTTTTTTTGATTTAATAACAAATTCAAATTTTTTTAAATCCCATTTATTTTCAGCTAAGTATTTTAAACTACCTACCATTGATCGTACTTGTTGTTGTAAAAATGATTGTGATTTAAATTGTATTTCAATTCTTCCATCTTTTGATTTAATCTTAACAGATTTCATAGTTTTGATTGGACTTTTTGCATTACAGCTTGATGCTCTAAAAGTAGAAAAATCTTTAGTACCTAAAAGTTTTTTTGCCCCTTTTTTCATTAACTCAATATCTAATTTTTTGATTATGTGCCAACCTCTTTCTTTTTCAAGAGAGGGCTTACTTAATCTATTAAAAATTATATATTTATAAATTCTTTGTTTGGCAGAATGTCGTGCATGAAATTTTAGACTTCTTTTTTTAATTGCTAAAACAGAAATACCTTTATCATTTATAAAATGATTAATTGATTTTAATAACTTATCTAAATTTTGAATTTCTTTTTTGCAATCAAAATGAGCTGACTGCTCTATTGCATGAACGCCTGCATCTGTTCTTCCAGATCCTATCAAAACCACTTTTTCTTTTAAAAATTTTGATAACTTGACTTGTATTTCTTTTTGAATTGATTTTCCTTTAGATTGTATTTGCCAACCAACAAAATTAGTTCCAATATATTCTATTAAGACTTGATATCTAAACATTTGTTATTCTTGAGCCTTTTGTAATTTGAGAACCAAGAACAAATTCATTAATATTTTGAGGCTTTTTTCCTTGTCTTTGAATTTCAATAATTTTGATAGATTTTTGGTTACCGCAGCTAATTTCTAAATCACTGGACATTACTTCACCTATCTCACCACTTTTATTTCCTAATTCTGCTTTTAAAATTTTGTATCTTTCATCTTTAAAAATAAAAAAGGCCCCAGGGCTTGGGTACAATCCGTTTATTTTTCCAATAATACTTTCTGCATTATCATTCCACTTAATTTCACCCTCTGATTTTTCAATTTTAGAAGCATAGGTTGCGTTTGTCTCATCTTGTTCTTTAAATGTTAATTTATCTTCAAATATATTTTCTACATTTTCTATGATTTTTTCTGAAGCTAAAATTGAAAGTTTAGTTGATATTGTTTCTGCATTATCACTATCTTTAATTTTTATTCTATAACTATTGCCAACTGGACCAGTATCAAGTTTTTCTCCTATTTTCATAATACTAATTCCTGTCTCTTTCTCTAAATTCATAATAGACCTTTGAATGGGTGCAGCACCTCTCCACTTTGGCAGAAGGGAGGCGTGAATATTTATAAAACCTTTTTTGGCAAGATTTAAATATTCTTTGGGTATTATTTGACCATAGGCCACAACAATTACTAAATCTAAATCTAGTTGTTTTAAATATTCATATTCTTCTTTATTTGCTTTTAATGTGTCTGGTGTTCTACAATCTATATTATAATCTTCTGCTACAATTTGTATTGGCGACTTATTTATTTTTTGACCTCTTTGAGATTTTTTTGGTGGCTGTGTATATACAGCAGGTATTATATAATTTTTTTCATATAAAGATTTTAAAATTGGTACAGCAAAAAATGGTGTACCCATGAAGACAATTTTCTTTGTCATTTAAACGATTATTCTATTCGACTTAATCTTAGAGAGTTTTTTAATTATCATAGATTTTTTTAATTTAGATAAATAATCTATAAACAAAACTCCTTCTAAGTGGTCCATTTCATGTTGAATACAAGTAGCCAATAATCCATCTGCTTTTAATAATTGTTTTTTTCCATTGTAATCTAAATATTCAACTTTACATTCATTTGGTCTTTCTATTTCAGCAAACTGATCAGGAACTGACAAACAGCCCTCTTCATATTTTGACATTATATCATTTTTATTTTTGATTACTGGATTAACAAAATATCTTGGCTCCTTTTTGTCTTCATCTCTACTTATATCCATTACTATAATTCTTTTTGGTACCCCTATTTGAATTGCTGCAAGACCTATTCCCGGTGCTGCATACATAGTATCCAACATATCATCCATAAGTCTTCTTTCTTCATCACCAACATTTTCAACTGGTTTAGAAATCTGCCTTAATAGTTTATTTGGTTCTGTTAAAATTGGTTTAACTGACATTATGGTTGATTATTTTAGTATAAATTTTAAACTTTTAAAGGAAGAACTTTAAAGAGTATTTTATTTCTTAGTGGATCCGCATTTAGCTGATTAAGTGTGCTTATAATAAAGTATAACGTATCCTCATCAATAGCATTTAAGCTGTCCTGCCCTATAACCTCAACAATTCTAAGCAATGCAGCAGCCATATCACCGCTGTTAACAAATATTTGAATATCAGATGGTATTTCTGAATCGTTTATTTGGTATAAATCATCATACTTATCTAAAATCTTGACACCATCAGACTTGAAGGTCTCAACTAAAATTACATCTTTTTTAGAAAAAAAATATTTTTTATCTTTTTTTATCTTTTTTAGGAAATCATTTATATCTTTTGTGGGATCATTTTTAGATTTTTCTAATTTTAAATAATTTATTAATTTTGATTGATGTAAAATTTTATTATTTATTTTAATATTTGCTTGTTCTGTCTCTTCATTACCTAAATTATTTTGATAAAATGTTGTAAAATTTGAAGGCACCTTGTTCTCTTCTATATTTTTTAAAAAATTTTTTAATTCTATATTAAATGCATTTTCAATACCGTCATTCTTGAAAGAATTTTTGAGGGCGTTCATTAACTGTAACTTATTCTCAATTTCAGTAGTAATTAAAATTCCTTGATAAATTAGTGCTCTTGTTTCTGTTTTTGAGAGTACTTTTGTTGATTCTTTAATATTTAATAATTGATTAATATTAAATTGAAATCTCTTATAAAGTTCAAATAATTCTTTTTCTGCATAATTTCCCTCATGTGTTGCTTTTTCAATGCTCGTAATTTTCTCTATATCTGTAAGCTCAATATCACTGATATCATCTAATAGATTTGAAGTTGATAGATATTTCCATATTTGCCTGGATGTAGTATTTTTTGGTTCAAATTTAAATTCTGGGTTCGTTCTGTGAGATAAATGGAAATCTAAAATTGTTTTTTCTGAAACTTCTGTTGCTGGTTCTGTATTATACCCCATTAAATAATCAATTTTTTTATTAAAAAACTTATCTGCAATGCCTAATTCTAATTGAAGATCGATAAGCAATTGAGCTTCATCTCTTTTATTATTATTAATTAAGCAATAAATGTTGAATTTAGATAAATATAAATCTTGTATCGGTTCATTAATTTTAGAAAAAATTTCACAAGCTTTTTCAACATCTGATTGAGACAAATAATGATCTACTAAGTGTTTGGTAAGTTTTGGATGTTCATTAATAATCTCATTATTTAATAAATATTTTTCAATCAAGTCAAAGTTTGAGCGCTTAATAAGCCACTTTGATTTAATTTCTAAAAACTGTTCTTTTGAAATATTCATTTCTGGATAATGTGCATTTGTTAATAATAAAACATCCAAAATCTCTTCAGCATCTCTTGAAAGTTCCAATTTATCTATTCTTTTAAAGATATTTAAAATTTGATCTCCGTTAGAATTGGACCACATATTAATATCCAACCCATTTTCTGCAGGGTCATAAATTCCGATTAATTTTTTTTCTTTTGAAATTAAAGTTTGCGTTTCTTCTATGCTTAATTCCCCTTCTTTTTGGGATTGCATATCATAAATACTATTCTGGGGAATATTTTTTTCTAATTCATCTTCTGTTAAGATTAAGTTTTCTTTAGGTTTTTTTTCTCCCACTTCCCAGATATCCACTGGTTCTTGTGAGTTGGTTGCAAAACCAAAAAATAAAGAAAATAATATAACTAAAAAATAGTTCTTACTTAACAATTTTAAGTTTTTCATTAGGGATGATTTTTTCAATGTCTTTATTTGGAGATGGAAATTCAATTTTACCAAGTAGTACTATGGCTCCAATAAAAATAATTAACACAAATACTATTTTGATTAATAAACTTTTACCACTCCGATTGCTTGTGTTTTTTGAAAATTGCATATATTCTTTAGTAATTTCAAATTAAGACATATTTGTGTTTTTTCAATAAAGAAAGCTTATGAATTCAAACAAAAACCTCGTTTTTTTAGGTATGATGGGGTCAGGCAAATCTTCTATTGGGGCTATGGTTTCCAAAAAATTGAATATTCCATTCATTGATATAGACAATTTAATTGAAGAACATGCTGGTATGACCATCTCAGAAATATTTAAAGTAAATGGCGAGGCATACTTTAGAAATTTAGAAGAAAAAATAACTATTAAGTCTTTAAAACATAAAAAAGTTGTTGTTTCTTTAGGTGGGGGCAGTTTTATTAATGACAAGATAAGAAAAGATATTTTAAAAAATCATTTTTCTTTTTGGCTCGATTGGGATGATTTAATTTTAATTAAAAGAATTAAAGGTAGTAAAAAAAGACCCTTAGCCTCAAATTCAACTGATCTTGAAATTAAAGCCATTATTAATAAAAGAAAGAAAGTATATTCAAAAGCTAATTTTAAAATAAACTGTAATAAATTAACAATAAGTGAAATAGTTAAAACTATAATAAAAACATATGAGCTTAATTAAATTAAAAGTTAACACCAACAGTCAACAATATTCAATTATTATTGGAAATAATATTTTAAAAAAAGTAAATAAATTTTTGAAAGAAAATTCTATTGATTTTAATCAATGTCTTCTAGTAATTGACAAAAATATTCCAAAAAATTTAGTAAAAGATACTTTAAAATCTTTACCAAAAGGATCTGTTTCAATTCATTATTTTAATGCGAGTGAAAAAAATAAAAATCTAAAAAGTGTCAATGAAATCACATCAATTCTTTTAAAAAAAAGTTTTAATAGAAATGATTGTTTAATTTCTATTGGTGGTGGTATTACTGGTGATGTATCAGGCTTTGCAGCAAGTACTTTTAAGCGAGGCTTAAAGTTTGTAAATATACCAACTACACTACTTTCACAGGTCGACTCATCAATCGGAGGCAAAACAGGTGTAAACACCAAATATGGTAAAAACTTAATTGGCTCATTTTATCAACCTAGTCTAGTTATATCAGATACTAACTTTTTAAACTCTTTACCAAAAAGAGAAGTTGTATGTGGCTATGGTGAAATTTTAAAACACTCACTTATTAATGGAAAAAAATTTTTTTACTTTTTAAATAAAAATGGAAAAAAAATTATCCAATTAAAAAGTCCCTTTATACAAACAGCTATTCATCAAAGCTGCTTGATTAAAAAAAAAGTAGTTGAGGCTGACGAAAAAGAATTAGGTATAAGAAAAATACTAAACTTTGGACATACTTTTGCTCATGCCTTTGAAGCAACACTGCGTTATTCAGCAAAATTAAATCATGGTGAAGCAGTTATCCTCGGTGTTAAAACTGCTGCTAGATTTAGTTTATTAAATAAAATTTTAAATAAAAAAGAATTTGAATTAATTGATGGTCACTTAAATGACTTAAATCTTCCAAGAGATATTAATAAATTCTTTTCAATAAAAAATTTAAATACAATTTTATCTTTTATGAAAAAAGATAAAAAAAATAATACAAAGAAAATTAGTCTAGTTTTGCTTAAAAGAATAGGTTCTCCAGTTTACAAATTACAGTTTAATGAAAAAACTATTAATCTCTTTTTAAAAAAAGAATTAACTAAGTAGTATTTGGATAGAATGTATGTGTTCTTTCAGCTCATACTCTAAAATATTATAGATTTTCTTGGTTGATTCTATCTTATTTAATTTTTTAAGCTCTTCAGATTTAATAATTAATTTTAGATGGAACATTCCTTCTTGATTTCCTTTATGATTTTTATGTAAAAAACTTTTATCTTCGATTTTAAGATCTTGTATAATAATTTTTGCTTCAAGTTTATTTTTAACAATTTTAATTAATTCGTTTATATTCATAAATAATAATTTATTACTATACAGCATGAAAAATATTTGTGATTGGAATAATTGCTTTGATACTGGTGAATATAAGGCACCAATTGAGAAAGATAATAGCAAACGCTACAGATTGCTTTGCTTAGCTCATGTTAAAGAATTTAATAAAAATTGGAATTATTTTAAAGGAATGGATGATGAGCAGGTATTTGATTTTTTAAAGTCTGACATGACCTGGCATAAACCCACTCAAAGCTTTAGCTCTTCAGATAATTTTTTTAAAGTTCTATGGAACAATACGTTAAAAGATGAATTTGATAAAACCAAACTTAGAGGTGAGTATAACCACATGAATCAATTCAAATTTGATGCTAATGATATTAAAGCTTTTAGTATTCTGGGTGTTTCAGTTGGCCAAAAATGGGAACAAATACAAGATCAGTTCAAAACTCTTGTCAAAAAATTTCACCCTGATATTAATTTGGGAAATAAAGAATACGAAGAAAAACTTAAATTAATTACTTTGGCTTATACTCAGCTAAAAAATACTTATAAGGAAAAAATTGACACCTAATTTAAACATACAACCAGACATTAAAATGTCTTTAAAGCAAAGTTTTGGAATTGATTCAGATATGGAAGTTGACGCTTTCTCTAAAAGAAGTGAATACGTTCCCGAAATAGATAAAAATTATAAGTTTGATAGAGATACTACCCTTGCTATCTTATCAGGTTTTGCTTTTAATAAACGTGTCTTGGTTCAAGGCTATCATGGTACAGGAAAGTCTACTCACATTGAACAAATCGCAGCTAGATTAAACTGGCCTTGTATTAGAGTGAATTTAGACAGTCATGTAAGTAGAATTGATCTTATTGGAAAAGATGCAATTGTTGTAAAAGATGGAAAACAGATTACTGAGTTTAAAGAAGGTATTTTACCTTGGTCCATTCAAAACCCTGTTGCACTTGTTTTTGATGAGTATGATGCAGGAAGACCAGACGTGATGTTTGTTATTCAAAGAGTATTAGAAGCTGAAGGTAATTTTACTCTTTTAGATAAAAATAAAGTTATAAAACAAAATAAATTTTTTAGATTATTTGCGACTTCAAATACAGTTGGTCTAGGAGATACAACAGGATTGTACCATGGTACTCAACAAATTAACCAAGGACAGATGGATAGATGGAATATTGTAACATCTTTAAACTATCTTAGTCTTGATAGAGAAATGGAAATCGTTCTTGCTAAAAATAAAAATTTAAACAATCCAAAAGGTAAAGAAAAAGTCTCTAACATGATTAAAGTTGCATCTTTAACTAGAAAGGGCTTTATAGCTGGAGATATATCAACTGTAATGAGTCCAAGGACGGTACTTCATTGGGCTGAAAATGCAGAAATTTTCAAAGACACAGGTTATGCTTTTAGGGTCACTTTTTTGAATAAGTGTGACGATATAGAAAAAAATACAATAGCTGAATATTATCAGAGATGTTTTGGAGAAGAATTACCAGAGTCGATGGTTAATATTCAGATCTAAATGAGCTCAAAAGAAAACAATTTTAAAGAGCAATTTAAACAAGCATTAATTTCTACAGCTAAAGTAATTTCTGAAGATTATAAATTAGATGTTAAAAAATTAGATAAAGATTTAAGTAATAAAAAAACTGATTTTTTTGATGTAACCAATTTATCAAATAAAAACGATTTTGTTAAACTAAGAGCAGAAACTGACTCTGGAGCCTTAAAGAAAAAATTTTCAAATAAAGAAATATTTAATAAAAACCTACCTAATAATCCTTCTTGTAAATCTTTATATAATATTGCTGAAAAAATCAGGTATGAACTTCTTGGAGGCAAAATGCTTAAAGGAGTTGGAAAAAATTTAAGTGAAAATTATAACCAAAAAATACTTTCTAATCGTAAAGAACAATTAAAAAATAAAGAAGATGTTCCTGTGAATGAAGCTTTTGAATTATATATGTTAAACAAATTCTTTAAATTAGAGCTCAATGATGTGTCTACAAAAATGTTAGATTTTTGGAAGAAAGAATTTGACGAATCTATTGATAAGCATTTTGATTTTTTAAGTAAAAATTTGGAAGATCAAAATAATTATAGTTTAAAATTTTCAGAAATTTTAGAGAATATGGATGTCTTTGCTTCAAATAATGAAGAAAATAATGAAGAAAACGATGAACAAGAAAATGAGCAAGATAATAAATCAGAGAACGATAATGACGGCCAGTCTGATGACAAAGAGGAAGAAAATAATCAAGATGATAGTCAGACTAGTTTAGATGCTGGCTTTGATCTAAGCGACCAGCAGATGGAAGAGCAATTAGAAGATTCAGATTCTTTAAAAGAGAGTGCAGAAAGTGTTTTACAAAAAACAAATATTGATAATCTTGATCAAGATTACAAAGTATTCACCACAGAATTTGATGAAATTGCAAAAGCTGAAATATTAGAAGATATAAAAGAAACACAAAAATTAAGAAAAAATTTAGACCAACAACTTGTCGGGTTTCAAGATTTAATTACTAAGCTTGCTAACAAACTACAAAGGCAGCTCCTTGCAAAACAAAATAGAGCTTGGGAGTTTGACTTAGAAGAAGGTTTATTAGATAGCTCAAAATTAACTAGAATAATTATGGATCCTTATAATTCTTTATCTTTTATGAAAGAAAAAGATCTTGATTTTAAGGACACAATCGTAACCTTGTTAATAGACAATTCTGGTTCCATGAGAGGTCGGCCAATAACAATTGCTGCACTTTGTGCAGATATATTATCTAGAACCTTAGAAAGATGCTCAGTGAAAGTAGAGGTTTTAGGCTTTACTACAAAAAATTGGAAAGGTGGTAAAAGCAGAGAAGCTTGGACTAAAAATGATAAGCCAAAAAATCCTGGAAGATTAAATGATTTAAGACATATAATTTATAAAGGTGCAGACACACAGTGGAGGCAGGCAAAAAATAATATAGGCTTAATGCTTAAAGAAGGATTATTAAAAGAAAATATTGATGGGGAAGCTATTTCGTGGGCCTATAATAGAATTAAAAAAAGAAAAGAAGAAAGGAAAATACTGATGGTTATTTCAGATGGTGCCCCAGTTGACGACTCAACTTTATCAGTTAATTCAGGAGATTTTTTAGAAAAACATTTAAAAAAAATGGTTAAATTTATAGAAACTAAGAGTGACGTTGAAATTTTAGCTATCGGTATTGGACATGATGTTTCTAGATATTACAATAAAGCTATTAAAATAACAGATGTGCATGAACTTGGAGATGTTATGGTTTCACAATTGAGTGGCTTATTTGAAAATAAAAAAAAACTACATTAAAGTTTTAAAAGATCTTCATTTTTCCATTTAATACTTACTTCAGCCCCACTTCTTGTTTGGGAATTTCTGCATAAAATATTTGCATAATTTTTTTCAAGTAAAGTTTTGCCTATAAAAATTCCAAGACCTAATCCAGATTTAGATTTTATTGAAGACTTAAAAGATTTAATATAAGGCTCTCCAATTTTACTCAAAACATCTTTTGGGTATCCCTCTCCATCATCTTCAATCATAACTTCTGTGAAATCACTATCACTTTTTATATTAATAAAAATCTTATTTTCAGAAAACTTATTTGCATTACCGATAAAATTTCTTAGTCCATAAACAATTTCTATTGATTTAGTTATATTTAGTGAATTTGAATTTTGATCATAATTTACAATAAAATCTTTTTTACTTACTTCTTGGAATGACTTGACTATTTCACTTACGTATTCTGCCATTGTTAAATCACGATCAATAAAATTATCTTCGATTATTGGGTTTAATGTTAATTTTTTTAAAATTTCACTACATCTCTCTAATTGACTGGATAATAACTCAATATCTTTTTTAACATCTTCATTATCTTTAAATCGCTCCAATAAATCAGTGGAGATAATCTTCATTGTTGAAAACGGTGTACCTAATGAATGTGCAGCGGCAGCAGCCTGTCCTCCTAATGATAATAGCTCATGTTCTTTTGACATGATTTCTTCCATTTTATTTAGTGCCTCTTTCCTTATTCTAGATTCTGATCCAAAGGTTAAGGCAAAATAATTTAAAAAAATTAAAGCAATAATTAATGCGATTGGAATTGAATAGTAATAATAGCTGTCTACGTGAAAATGTTCTTTAATTGGATAGGGCAAAGGTTGATTAAAAAAAGTAAGAAAAATAATCACTAAAACTGTGAGGCTGACTAACAATAAATTACTCCTAAAACCTAAATTAGATGAGGAAAATATAGCTGGGATAATCAAAAAAATTGAAAAAGGATTTATAATTCCACCTGTTAAATAAATCAAACAACTCAGTTGTAAAATATCAATAGATAAAAAAAGAAATGCTGTTTTATCTGACAGTTGTGTGTTTTTGTTAATATAGATTAAATAAAGATTGCTTAGCACTCCAATCAAAATTATTGAATTTTCTAGAATTAGATTAAATCTAAAATCAAAAACAAAATAAATAACATTAACTGTTATAAGTTGGCCAATAATAGCAATCCATCTTAGATTGATATAGGTCGATTTTTTTAATGAAAAATATTTAGAAGTTTCGAAAAACTTCATTTTTAGATATCTAGATTTTGAACATTAATTGCATTTGAAACAATAAAATCTTTTCTCAATGCAACATCATTACCCATTAATGTGTGTATTAAATCTTGATCTTTTTTTATATCTTTTGAGTATTGTACTTGTAATAAATTTCTTGTTTCAGGGTCTAACGTAGTATTCCATAGCTCTTCTGGGTTCATCTCTCCTAATCCCTTAAACCTTTGAATGCTCATTCTAGATTTTTCATCTTCATAAGCTTTAGTGAATTCTTTTGTTCCTTTTTTAATTTTTTGTAATTCTTTATTATTCTTTAAAATATAATCCTCTAACTCTTTTTCATCTTTTATATAAATGCCTTTTGTTCCCTTATTGATCTTGAATAAAGGTGGCTGTGCAAGATAAACATGTCCATTTTCAATTAGTTTATTAAATGGCTTATTGTTAAAGAATGTTAGTAATAATGCTCGTATATGAGAACCATCAACATCAGCATCGGTCATGATAATAATTTTTCCATATCTTAAATCTTTCAAATCAATATCTTCAACTTTTGGATCAAGGCCAAGTGCGTTAATTAAAGTCACAACCTCATTAGATGACATCATTTTTGATAAAGATTTTGTTCTATGTTCACTACCATCTCTATTGCTATTTTTTTTAAGAACAATCTCTTCCACGTAGGTATTAAGAATTTTACCTCTAAGCGGTAAAACAGCTTGATTTGACCTATTTCTTCCTTGTTTAGCAGAGCCACCCGCAGAATCTCCCTCAACAATAAACAATTCTGTTCCTTCTTGTTTGCCTATTTGACAATCTGCTAATTTTCCAGGTAATCCACTTAATTCTAAAGCACCTTTACGTCTAACATTTTCTCTAGCTTTTCTAGCAACGTCTCTTGCTAGAGCTGCCTGCATTACTTTAGCTAAAATAATCTTAGATAAAGTTGGGTTTTGATCAAACCATATTGAAAGTTTTTCACTAACAATGCTTTCTACAATCATTCTAACTTCTGATGAAACAAGCTTATCTTTTGTCTGAGAAGAAAATTTAGGATCAGGTATTTTTGCTGAAATTACACATGTAAGACCTTCTTTAATATCATCTCCTGAAATAGTTAATTTATTTTTTTTTAATAAATTATGCTCTGTAGCGTATTTATTGATAACTCTAGTAAGAGCACTCCTAAATCCTAATAAATGAGTACCACCATCTTTTTGATAAATGTTATTTGTATAAGGATAGATGTCTTCTCCATAACTTGCATTCCATTTCAAAGAACATTCAATTTCAATATTGTCTTTTTTTCCTTCAATATAAATAGGCTTCTTAAATAAATCATTACCGGTTTTATTTACAAGTTTTTCTCTTTTTTCGTCTAAAAAATCAACAAATTCTAAAACTCCTCCATCAAACTTAAATACAATTATTTTTTCTTTTTTTTGATTTAAATCGTTAACAGTTATTTTTATTCCCTTATTCAAGAATGCAAGTTCACGCATTCTTTTAATAATTATACTTGGAGTAAATTTAATTGAAGAAAATATTTCTTTTGATGGTAAAAAAGTTATTTGTGTTCCAGTTTCTTTTGATTTTCCTATAACTTTTAGAGGTGCTTTTGAGGCTCCATCTTTAAATTCTATAAAATATCTATTTCCATCTCTATCGATTTCTAATTTTAATTTTTCTGATAATGCATTTACAACTGAAACTCCAACACCATGTAAACCACCCGATACTTTGTAGGAATCATGATCAAATTTTCCTCCAGCATGAAGCTGAGTCATAATAACTTCTGCGGCAGACATTTTTTCACCCTTATGCATATCAACAGGTATTCCTCTACCATCATCTCTAACTGTAATTGTTCCGTCAGAGTTTATTTTAACATCTATATTTTTACAGTGTCCTGCTAAAGCTTCATCTATTGAGTTATCAACAACCTCATAAACCATATGATGCAAACCTGTTCCATCATCGGTATCACCAATATACATTCCAGGTCTTTTTCTAACAGCTTCAAGACCTTTTAAAACTTTGATGGAGTCTGCTTGATATGTTGAGTTGTTTTTCATTTTTTTTGTATTGGAAATATAAAATAATTATAGCATTTTTATAAAAAAAAGAGGGAAATTTATTATATTAATACACACAATATTGCTTAATAAACCTTGATTTTAAATGTCTTTTCTATTCTGGCGGAGAGACAGGGATTCGAACCCTGGGTACCTTTAACAGTACACACACTTTCCAAGCGTGCGCTTTAAACCGCTCAGCCATCTCTCCGTTAACTTGTTTAACTTAACACAATTTCTTAAAATTAATTCATAACTCGGAGTAAAATTATAAATACTCAGGCTTAACTATTGAAAATTAAATCAAAAGGCAAAGAAATTCTATCAGCAATATTTGAATCTTTGTTTTGAACGCTATGTTCAAGGTATGAATTAAAAATTATAAGATCATTATTTTTTGGACTAAATAAGTATTTATCACCAGTAAATGTGCTTTTTTCAATTTTATTTAAACTTACATTATATTTGTAAATATCCATTTCTCCTAATGGGTTAAATATTTCTAATCCAGAGTTTGAACTATTGAGATTTACTTTTAGATAAAGAACTCCTGATAAGTCAGAGTCAAAATGACTGTGCTTATTTATAATACCTGATTGTTTTGTTATTACAAACCACATTTTGATAAGGTTAATTTTTTTTGAGTTAAAAATATTAGTTATATTTTTACTTACAAAATTTTCTATGCTTTTAGAGGTATCTATAAATTCTTTTTTTTTATTTAAATTATGTTCAGATTGAAAAACATTTTTATGGCCATCATTAGTAAATTTATTTACTTCAAATAAATTCTCATAGTTATAAATATTATCTAAAACATCTTTAGTTTCAAAATCATGATTAAAAATAAATATTTTTGGTCTATAAAATACCGTTAACAAATCTTTATCAAAATGTCTTTTTCTTTTTTTGAAAAAATTATAAAAAGAAGTTCTTTTTCTTTCCTTTTTTGAAAATATTGAAATGAGTTTTGAGAAATAAACGGCTAATCTAAAAAAATTACTCAAATAAAAAAATTTTGGTAAATTTTTCATTTGCTATTTATACCAGCTTTTATCTAGGAATTTTTCCTTAACGCTATTAACTGTTTTACTATCCAATTTATGAGGAAGTATAGAAAACTTTGAAGAAAAATTTTTGACTCTATTTTTTCTAATAAAAGTCATTTCAATCATATCTGGCACCAAATAATCTCCAATTTTTTTAATTTTACTAATATTATTTATATGTAGATGGCAAACGTAAAAATAATTATTCAATTTATTGATTACTTTATCAAAAAGATTCAAAAATATATCATTACGCAGATTCCTTAAATCATGAAATTCAATTACTAAAATTCTTATTTTTTTTAGATTTTCTTCTGAAATATCAATTAGGCTAGCATACTCATCACCCTCAATATCCAATTTTAAAATTATGTCTTTATCAGCTTGTATTATCCAGTCATTAATAGATATTTCTTGATTATTAGACACTAAGCCTAATTTTTTTTTTAAGAATGATGCTTTACTTGGTAGTATAGTTTTTTCTATTTCATTAAAATCCAACATATTAGATTTAATTAAATATTTTTCTTCTAAATCTTTTTCGAATTGAGTCAAAAAACCTACCCCAGCAGAATAATTTTTGTCAATACCATCAAAATCGTCAGGTACTAAATATCCTCCATCATTTTTTTCACCTAGTCTTATTAGTTGAGTATCAATCTGGTAAGATAATAATTTTTTTAAAGTTTTTGAAATTTTTTTTTGATGCGATTTTTTTTCCACATACATATTAAAAATATCAAAAAATTTTTCTTTTAGATTCATTATTTAATATTTTACTCTATAGTTGGCTTTTTTAATAAAAATATAATTTAAACAAGCTGTAAACCTTGTAAAGTTCCTAATATAATTTTTTTTTCGCTGTAGTAAGAAATTAACTATAAATTTAATAAAGTATTTTAAAAACATTTTTACAAAAAATAAGTAAAAAATTGGTCTCGTACTAAATTTATCTTTAAAATATAATGATGACCAACAAAAGTGCCAATTTCTTGATTTATCTATCTTTTCTTTATTTTCTTTTTTATTTGAACCAAAGCCTACATGATGAGCGATTGATTTTTTAATTTTCATAATTGAGTATCCCTTCTTTCGTAATCTTAAACATAAATCTATGTCTTCATGATATGTGTATATATTTTCATCCCACCCGTTAATCTTTTTGATGATTGATTTTTTTATTAACATTGCCGTTGCATTTACGGCTTCGACACAAATATCACCTGAAGGAAACATGCTAACTTTTTTTGGTCTTCTTTTATTTTCTAATGTTCCTAACTTTGATAAACTCAAATCTAAATAATCATATTGACTATATTTTTTTTTTTCAAATAATAATGGAGAAATAATACCTGCTTTAGTATACTTTTTTTGTGCCTTAACAAGATTGATTATTGAATTTTTTTCAAAGCATACATCCGGTTGTGTAATTAATATATTTTCATTTTTAGACTTTGCTAATGCAATATTAAACGACTTGGATAAACCTACATCTCCAACTCTATAATGTTTTATTTTATGTTTTTGTAGTTTTATAATTTTTTCTAACTCTAAATCGTCGCCATTATCTATAATAATTATTTCTGATTTTAGGGGTAATGATTCTAGGCACTTTTTGATTATTTTTCCTGGATAAAATGTTGGTATTACTATTGTTAGCTTTGAAAGTGACATAAAAAAAATTAACTATCTTTGTTTATTTTTAAAACACCAATAAATGCTTCCTGTGGTATTTCAACTTTTCCAAACTGTTTGCCTCTAGCCTTTCCTTTTTTCTGCTTATCTAAAAGTTTTCTTTTTCTGTCTCTAGCACCACCACCATGAATTTTTGTTAAAACATCTTTTTTAAAACCTTTAATAGTTTCTCTTGCTATAATCTTTCCACCAATCGCTGCCTGAACTGGAATCATAAAATTGTGTCGTGGGATTAAATCTCTTAATTTTTCACAAACTTCTCTTCCAACTGTTTGAGCAAAATCTTTATGAACCATCATTGATAGAGCATCTACTGGCTCAGCATTAACAAGTATTCCTAATTTTACTAAATCTCCCTCTCTATGGCCTATGATCTCATAATCAAAACTTGCATAACCACTAGTCATTGATTTAAGCCTATCATTAAAATCAAAAACAACTTCGTTTAGAGGAATTTCATAATTTAAAACTGCTCTATTACCTGAATAACTTAAGTTTGTTTGTACTCCTCTTTTATCCTGACAAACCTTTATAATTGGTCCTAGATATTGATCTGGTGTAATAATTGTTGCTTTAATCCAAGGCTCTTCAATAAATTTGATTAAAGTAGGTTCTGGTAAACTTGAAGGATTTTGTAACTCTATTATTTCTCCTTTGTTCATATGAACTTTATAAACTACTCCAGGTGTTGTCGTTAATAAATTTATATCAAATTCTCTTTCTAATCTTTCGGTTATAATTTCTAAATGTAAGAGACCCAAAAAACCACATCTAAAACCAAGACCTAACGCAGATGAAGATTCTGCCTCATATGAAAAGCTAGCATCATTTAATTGAAGTTTGCCCAAACCATCTTTTAATTTTTGGTATTCAGAGCTATCTACAGGGAACAATCCACAAAATACAACTGGCTTACTGGGTTTAAATCCAGGGAGTGCCTCTTGAAGTGGTTTGGTTGCATCGCAAATAGTATCTCCAACTTTTGTTTCTGATAAAATTTTTATTCCTGTCGTTATAAAACCAATTTCTCCCGCATTTAATTCATTAATATCAGTTGCTTTTGGAGTAAATACACCTACTTTTTCAATTATATATTCTTGGTTGGTAGACATCATTTTGATCTTCATATTTTTTGAAATTTTTCCGTTAATAACTCTAACTAAAATAACCACCCCTAAATAAGTGTCATACCAACTATCAACTAATAAACATTTTAAATCAGCATCTTTTTCTCCTTCTGGAGCTGGTAGTGACACAATAATTTGTTCTAGAATATCTTCTATGCCCTCGCCTGTTTTTCCAGAGCAAGGTATGGCATTTTCAGTATCAATACCTATAACTTCTTCTATTTCTTGTTTTGTTTTTTCTAAGTCTGATGCTGGTAAATCAACTTTATTTAGTACAGGTACTATTTCATGTTTGGTATCTAAAGCTTGATAAACATTAGCCAATGTTTGAGCCTCTACTCCTTGGGTGCTATCAACAATTAAAATAGATCCCTCGCATGCATACAGAGATCTACTAACTTCATAACTGAAATCTACGTGTCCTGGAGTATCAATAATGTTTAGAATGTACTCTTTGCCGTCTTTTGCTTTATAATTAAGTTTAACTGTTTGAGCTTTAATAGTTATTCCTCTTTCTCTCTCAATATCCATTGAGTCTAGAACTTGTGCCTTCATTTCTCTTTCGGTTAGACCACCACATCTATGAATTATCCTATCTGCGATTGTTGATTTACCGTGATCAATATGCGCAATGATTGCAAAGTTTCTGATGTGATCAATTTTTGTCATGATTATGATCTAATCTTAGCACCAGTTTTGGATTCAACAGCAGAAATAATAAGTTGATTAATTTTGTTTAAATCATCCTCAGCTAAAGTTTTTTCTAAAGATTGAATAATTACATTTAATGCAATTGATTTTTTACCTTCTGGAATATTGGTTCCTTCATAAACATCAAATACTTTGACAGATTTTATTAATTCTTTGTCTACATTAGAGATGACTTCAATTAATTCTTGAACTTTAAAATTTTTATCTAAAACAAAAGCAAAATCTCTTTCTGATTTTTGAAAATCTGAATATTTATACTGAGTTTTTTGATCTTTTAATGATTTTTTTGGCTGTTTTAAATTGTCTAAAAATATTTCAAAACCCACTAAAGACTCAACTTTAATATCTAATTTTTTTAATATACCTGGGTGAATATCACCAAAAAAAGCAACTGCTTTTTCTTTTCCTTTGTTAAGAAATATTCTTCCTGATTTTCCAGGGTGATAATAACTTGGTGTTTCATCATCAATATAGAGCTTATCTTTATTATAACCTGCCTCAACTAAACTTTTGATAACATCACTTTTAACATCAAACACATCTATTAATCTTTCTTTTTCCAGCCAGCTCTGCCTACCCAATTTTCCTGATCTTAATCCAGTAGCCACTGTCTGTTGCTCTCCTGGCTCAGATCCTAAAAAAGTTGGACCTATTTCAAAAAATGACAAATCTTTAAATCCTCTTCCTAAATTCTTATTCAAATGAATTATCAAATTAGAAAAAATTGAACTTCGCAAAACGTTCAAATCAGAACTTATAGGATTAATTATTTTAATTTCTTTGTTATTTTCAATGAATAGTTGATTAATTTTACTGTCGGTAAAAGACCATGTGATAGCTTCAAAATACCCCTTAGAAGCAATAGATCTTTGTAAAAAATGAAATAATTTTTGTTTTAAATTTAATGTTTGTTTTTTTCTAACTTTTTCTGGTTCAATAATTTTAATTTGATCATAGCCCTTAATTCTTACAAGTTCTTCTACCACATCAACTTCTTCTGAAATATCTGGTCTCCAAGATGGTATAACAACATCTAGCATTCCCTTGTTTTCTTTAATTTCAAATCCAAGGTTATCTAAGATTTTTATCATTTCTTTTATATCAATATTAAATCCAGTAATTTTTTCAAACAAAGAAGGATCAAATTTTAATGATTTTTTTTTAACATCTTCAATTTTTTGAATATCAAATTCACTAACTTCACCGCCACATATTTCTTGTATTAAATTAGCTGTTCTTTCAAGTCCTTGATCAATTGATAATGGATCAATACCTCTTTCAAATCTAAATTTTGCATCCGTATCTATATTCAAGATTTTAGATGATTTTCTGATTGATCGTGGACTAAAGTAAGCGGACTCAATTAACACATTCTTTGTATCTAGTTCAGTTCCAGTTCTTGTGCCTCCTATTATGCCTCCAAGACCTAATACGCCTGACGCATCTGATATGACACACATCTCATCCTCTAATTTATACTCCTTATTATCTAATGCTTCAAATGTTTCACCTTTTTTAGAATTCCTTACAACTATTCCTTTATCTATTTTATCGACATCATATGCATGAAGTGGTCTATTCAAATCAAACATTACATAATTTGTAATATCAACTATTGCCGAAATAGGTTTTTGGCCTAGAGCAATTATTTTGTCTTTTAGCCACTCTGGACTTTCAGTATTTTTTACTCCTTTAATTAAACAACTACCAAAGGATATGCATGCTTGATTTTTTTCATTTTCAATTTTTACACTAATTGTTTGTTTATTTTTTTTATCAAGTTTTTTTTCTTTTTGATTTATTAATCTTCCCGCGCCTGCAGCAGCTAAATCTCTTGCTATTCCTCTAACCCCTAAGCAATCTGCTCTATTTGGTGTAATAGAAATATCAATTACATTTAAATTTTTTTTTGGAAAATAATTTTCTCCTACTTTTTTGTTATATTTTTCTGGTAAAAGCTCTGTTATGCCATCACTTTCGTTTGATAGATTAAGTTCAGATTCTGAACAAAGCATTCCATATGAGGTTACACCTCTTATTTTACTTACCACCAATTTCATTTGACTTTTTGGCACTACAGCGCCAGGAGGAGCATAAATTGTTAATAAACCCTCTTTAGCATTTGGAGCTCCACAAACAACTTTTACTGGTTTGCCCGAACCTATATCAACATCACATACTCTAAGCCTATCTGCATCAGGATGCTTTTCAATCTTCAGAATTTTAGCAATTACAAATTGATCAAGCTCTCCTGATTGACTATCAACACCCTCTACTTCTAAACCAATATCTGTAAGTTTATCGATGATTTGATTTTCATTAAGTTTGGTATCTAAATGATCTTTGAGCCATGCTGTTGTAATCTTCATCGGCTTAAGCCTCTATAGTTTGTTGGGACATCTATTGGATCAAATCCAAAATGATTTAGCCATCTATAGTCACAATCAAAAAAGGCTCTTAAATCATTAATGCCATATTTCAACATTGCGAGCCTATCTATTCCTATTCCAAATGCATAACCTTGGAATTCATCAGGGTTTACTTTAACATTTTTTAAAACATTGGGATGAACCATTCCACAACCTAAAACTTCTAGCCATTTATCACCTTCCCCAATTACTATTTTTCCATCTTTTATTTCATAGCCAATATCAACTTCTGCAGATGGCTCTGTAAATGGGAAATGACTAGGTCTAAATCTCATTTTAATTTTATCAACCTCAAAAAACTCTTTAATAAAATAATTTAAGCATCCTTTTAAATGCCCCATATTTATATTTTTATCAATATGTAGTCCTTCAACTTGATGAAACATTGGAGTATGAGTTTGATCGCTGTCAGATCTATATGTTCGCCCTGGTGCTATTATTTTAAAAGGTGGTTTATCATTAAGCATTGTTCTAATTTGAACTGGTGAAGTATGTGTTCTTAAAAGTAGCTCTTTTGTATCATCTAGATAAAAAGTATCATGCATATCTCTTGCAGGATGGTTATCAGGTGTATTTAACGCAGTAAAATTATTATATTCATTTTCAACATCTGGTCCCTCTTCTACACTAAAACCAATTTCTGAAAAAATTGAAGAAATTTCATCTATAACTTGAGATACAGGATGAATTTTTCCCTGAACAAAAGGTCTCTCTGGTAAAGTTATATCTATTTTTTCTTTTTCTAATTTTTTGTTAATCTCTTTTTTTTCAATATCATCAATTTTTATAGTAATTAAATTTTCAAGTTCACTTTTGACTAAGTTTAAATCTGATGCAAATTTTTTTCTTTCTTCTTCTGCTAATTTTCCAAGCTGTTTAAATTGCGAGCTGATTAACCCAGTTTTACCAAATAGTTCTGTTTTAATTTGATTAACTTGATTTAAATCCAAATTTTCTTTTAACTTTAAAAGAAATTCATCTTTTATTTTTTTAATATCAGACATATCGAGAGATTATTTCTTCACCGAAGAAAAACAATAGTGAAGATTAATTTAGTGCCGATTGAGCTTTTTGAACGATCGTTTTAAAGGCTTCTGGGCTATCGTATGCTATTTCAGCTAGTATTTTTCTATCTAACTTAATTCCACATTTAGTTAAACCATTAATAAATTTTGAATAAGTTATTCCTTCAGATCTAACACCTGCATTAATTCTTTGTATCCATAAAGATTTAAATTCTCTTTTTTTAGTTCTACGATCTCTGTATGCATATTGCATAGCTTTTTCCATAGCTTGCTTTGCAACTCTTATAGTGCTTTTTCTTCTGCCCCATTGACCTTTGACAGCTTTTAAAACTTTTTTATGTTTTGCGTGACTTGTTACGCCTCTTTTTACTCTAGCCATTTTATCCTCTTAAACTGTAAGGCATGTATGATTTAACTATTTTGCCATCTTGTTTTGACATAGCAGTCGTGCCTCTTAATTTTCTAATTTGTGAATTTGTTCTTTTTATCATACCATGTCTCTTTCCAGCTTGAGCCATCATAACTTTCCCTGTAGCTGAGATTTTAAATCTTTTTTTTGCTGAACTTTTAGTTTTTAATTTTGGCATAATTCTGCGGACTTATACAAATATTGGAATGGATTTACAACCTCTATTAAGCCTTATAAAGGCTGAATAACCATGATCATTTGCTTACCATCAAACTTTGGGTGCAATTCAACTTTGCCAATATCTTGCATATCAGCTTTTATTTTATCCATTAATTCTCTACCTAAGTGTGAGTGTTGTAGCTCTCTACCCTTAAATCGTATTGTAAATTTTACCTTGTCACCTTTTCCAATAAATTTTTTAGCATTTTTAACTTTAAAATCATAATCATGAGTTTCTGTAACTGGTCTCATTTTAATTTCTTTTAATAAAACTATTTTTTGTTTCTTTTTAGCAACATTTGCTTTTTTTTGAGCATCATATTTAAATTTACCCATATCAATAATTTTACATACAGGTGGTTTTGCGTTTGGAGCTATTTCAATTAAATCCAATCCTTGCTCTTTAGCCATTGATATAGCTTCATTAGTATTAATGATTCCTATATTTTCACCATCGCTTCCAATTACTTGAACCTCAGGTGAAGAAATTCTATTGTTAGATCTTGGACCTTTATCTTTAGTTCTTCTTTGAAAATAATTTTGTTTAAAATCTGCCACTTAGTTTGAGGATGCTTTGTTTAAAGCTGAGAAAGTTTCTAAGAATAAGTTTAATTCCATATTTTCTTGTTTGTTCGTATCCAATCTTCTAATCGTTACTGAGTTACTGTCAACTTCTTTTTTTCCACAAATCAGTAAAAGTGGTATTTTTGATAGTGAATGTTCTCTAATTTTATAATTTAAGTTATGGTTTTTTAAATCTACCTCAGAGCTTATGCCTGCATTATTAATTTTTTCATTTACTTCTTTTGCATAAGTATCAAATTCCTCTGAAATTGGAATTACAACAGCTTGTAAAGGAGCTATCCAAAATGGAAATTTGCCTGCATAATTTTCTATAAGAATTCCAATAAATCTTTCTAATGATCCAAATAACGCCCTGTGAAGCATTACAGGAATTTTTTTAGTTCCATCTTTATCAACAAAAGAAGCATCTAATCTTCCTGGTAAATTAAGGTCTACTTGTAAAGTTCCACATTGCCAATCCCTACCAATAGCATCTCGTAAAACAAATTCAATTTTTGGACCATAGAATGCTCCCTCTCCTTTATTAATTGTGTATTGAAGCTTTGAAGCTTTAACTGCATCTAATAAAGCTTTTTCAGCTTTGTCCCAAACATTATCATCACCAACTCTTAAGTCTGGTCTATCTGAGTATTTTAATATTACATCTTCAAATCCAAGATCTTTATAAATATCTAAAATTAAATTAGTAACAATCAAACATTCTGATGTAATTTGATCTTCTGTGCAAAAAATATGAGCATCATCTTGAGTAAAAGCTCTAACTCTTAAAAGTCCATGTAAAGCACCTGAAGGCTCATATCTATGTACTTTTCCAAATTCTGAAATTCTTAAAGGAAGATCTCGGTAACTTTTTAATCCTTGATTAAAAACTTGTACGTGACCTGGACAATTCATTGGTTTTATTGCAAATATTTTTTCATCTGGTGTTTGAGAAGTATACATATGCTCTCCATATTTTTCCCAGTGGCCAGATTTTTCCCAAAGAGATCTATCTAAAATTTCAGGAGTGTTCACTTCTTTGTAGCCAGCTTTTTCTTGTCTAGCTCTCATATATGCAACTAATTTTTGAAATAACTTCCAACCTTTTTCATGCCAAAATACTGATCCTGGACTTTCTTCCCTAAAGTGAAATAAGTCCATTTCTTTTCCAAGTTTTCTGTGGTCTCTTTTTTCTGCTTCTTCTATTCTTTTTAAATATTCATCTAAATCTTTTTGTGATGCCCAACTTGTTCCATAAATTCTTTGCAACATTTCATTATTTGAGTCACCTCTCCAATAAGCCCCTGATACCTTTGTTAATTTAAAGTACTTACCAATTTTTCCCGTTGAAGAAAGATGAGGGCCTCTGCATAAATCATGCCAGTCTCCATGAAAATATATAGAAACATCTTCACCCTGTGGAATACTTTCAATAATTTCAGCCTTGTATATTTCTCCTTTATCTTTGAAATGAGATATGGCTTTATCTCTTTTCCAAACTTCTCTTGTAGTTGGAACATCTCTATCAACGATTTCTTTCATTTTATTTTCAATTTTATTTAAATCATCTTCTGTAAAGGGTTCTTTTCTTGAAAAATCATAATAAAATCCATTTTCTATAATTGGACCAATGGTTACTTGCGTTCCCGGAAAGAGTTCTTGAACTGCCATTGCAGTTATATGGGCCGTATCATGACGAATAGTTTCTAAACCTTCTTTATCTTTTGAAGTAAAAATTTTAACTGAGCAATCCTCATCTATAACAAAACTTAAATCCTTAAGTTCTTCATTAACACTAATAATAGTTGCCTGCTTTGATAAAGATTTACTAATCTTTTCAGCAACCTCAAGTCCTGTTACTTTATTTGGAAATTCAATAGTGTTTCCATCTGGCAATGTTATTAATGGCATTTAATTTAATAATTTTTTGTATTCTGAATATGTAGAAAAACACATTTTTTCAACATTAAATTTTTTAATTATATTTTTTCTACCTTCTATACCAATAGATTTCAATCTAGATTCGTCTAATTGTAAGACTTCTATTATTTTTTTACTCAAAGCTTCTGCATTACCAGACTGAAATAAAAAACCTGTCACGTTATCAATAATAGTTTCGTTAGATCCCCCAATATCACTTGCTATTATTGGTTTTTCCATTGATTGAGCTTCAACTGCAACTCTTCCAAAAGCTTCAGGTTCTACTGAGGCTGAAACAACAATGTCTGATATTTTATAGGCTAACGGCATATTTTTACAATGTTCTATAAATTTTAACTGACTAGTTAGCCTATATTGCTCAGCCAATCTTTTAATTTTTTTGGTATAAATGTCTCTTCCTTGATCGCTGCCCAAAATAATAGCATTAAAAGACTCATACCCCAGTTCTTTATTAACAAGATTTAATGCCTCAATAAATGTCTCCTGACCTTTCCAAGCAGTTAACCGACCTGGCATTAGGATCGTTTTTTTATTTCTATCAACATCCCAATCTGAAATAAGTCTGTTTTCTTCACTGTCTAAAATTGTTGATAATTCAAAATAATCGACATTAATTCCCCTAAAAATTACCAAGAATTTTTTTTTTAAATCTAAATATTTTGGATAATTTTGATTAATATGTGAAAAAATAAAATTTGATCCTGCTATTATTAAATCTGATCTAACCATTACTGAATTATAGAATTTTTTAATTGAGTTTTTAAAATTATAGGTACCATGAAAAGTTGTAACAAACTTTCTTCTTGTAATTTTTGTTGCAAACAAACAAGACCAAGCTGGAGCACGACTTCTTGCATGAACAATAGATATATTATTTAGTAAAATAATAAAAATCAAAGCTATTGAATTAAAGAGCATTAAAAATGGATTTTTACTATGGACGGGAAGTTTTATTACTTTTACTTTTTTTTTATCAATAAATTTTAATAACTCTCCTCCACTAGTTACTATATAAGAGCTACAATTATTTTCTGGTAAATAGTGTGCAAGATCGTAACAGCCTGTTTCCGCACCCCCATATCCAAGTTTAGGAATTACTTGCAGTACTTTTAATTCTGAAGACATTTGATAGAACTATATATTAAGAATTAATTCTAATAAACTTATATGAATAAATTTAAATATATTAAGGTGCTTAATAACAGGCAAATAAGATACTTAAGTAAGGATTATAGAGATAATCTTTATATTGTTTTTTTACATGGTTTTATGTCAAGCATTGAAGGTGAAAAACCTCAGGCAATACTAAAATTTGCAAAAAAAAATAAGCTTGGTTTTCTTGCTCTTGAATATTCTGGTCATGGAAAATCTTCAGGAAAATTTACCAAGGGAAATATCACACAATGGTCAAAAGAAGTTAAAATAGTAATAAAAAAAATAGTTAAAAAAAACAAATTTATCTTAGTTGGTTCAAGTATGGGAGCGTGGCTCTCCTTAAATCAATTTAAATATTTTAAAGATCAAATTAAAGGTTTTTTAGGAATTGGTTCTGCTCCAGAGTTTTTACAAAACCTAATGTGGAAAAAATTTACAAAAAAAATGAAAAATGAAACTATAAAGAAAGGAATTTATAACTTAAAACATGGTAATTATGAGTATCCAATCACTTATCAGTTAATAAAAGATGGTAGAAAAAATAAAATCTTGAATAAAAACATTAAATCCAAAATCAATGTAACTATGATTCATGGAAGTAAAGATGAAGTTGTTCCAACAAGTTATTCTAGAAAAGTTCTTAAGTTATTTACTAAAGCTAATAAAAAATTAGTGATAATAAAAAATGGTGATCACAGCTTATCAAGTAAACGAGGTTTAAAAAAAATACTCTTAGAGCTAAATAAAATTACAACTAATATGGTTTAATCCTTCGATATAGCTTGGAAATTTTAAATTATAATCAAAATAACTTTTCATCTTTTTGTTGCTAACTTTTTTAGACTCATTATAAAAATTTTTCAACATCTCACTTTTAATTTGGTCAACTTCAATTTTTTCGATATTTTCAATATTTAATATCTTTGCTCCAAATAAAGTAACCTCTTCAGATGTAGAGGGTTTATCATCAGATAGATTGTATATTTCTCCTGACTTAAATTTTGATAAAGATTTAAATAATATATTTGAAATATCATCTACATGAATTCTAGAAAAAAAATGATTTTTTTTGTTGATCAATTTCACACCTCCTGATTTTAGACGTATTAAAATATTTTTTTCATTAGAATAAATTCCAGATAACCTAAATATCTGAATTGGTATTTTCTTATTTTTTTCTAGAGAAAACCATGCATTTTCAGCTTTCAATCTTGCTATACCATTATTTGAAATTGGGTTTGTTTTGCTATTTTCATTAACCCACTCTCCCTTATGATCACCATAAATACTAGTCGCTGATAAGTATGTTATCCATTTTACTTTAGAATTTTCTATAAATTTAGAAAAATTTTTTATAACTAAATCTTCTTGATTTTCTGGTGGTATAGAAACTAAGATATGATCTGCTTCTTTTAATTTTACAACTAAATTTTGATCAAATTTTTCGCTATTAAATAGATAGCTATTATAATTAATACCATTGAATGTTTTTTTTGAAGACTCACTTCTAGAGGTTGCTGACAAATTGATATTATACTGCTCAACACTAAGCTTCTTTATAAAATTTTTTGCTACTTGGCCAAAACCAAAACAAAAAATATTTATATCCTTCATTTTAACTAACTTCTTTTATAATAGATTTTAAACTTATTGGGTTTTTTAGCTTATCAATCATTTCTTTTGGACAAACTTGAATAAAATTAGAAATTTCTCTATCAAAATTTTCTATAATCTTTTTAGAAAAATCTGAATTTGTCTCCTGATGATGCTCTTGAACTAAATTTTTTAAATAAGTTATCCAATAATCTGTTTCTGGCGTTTGCCATACTACAGTCTCTGGGTTTACTTTTTTATAAAATTTCTTATTTATATCGTAAATAAACGCCATTCCGCCAGTCATTCCAGCTCCAAAATTGTCTCCTACATCGCCTAGAATTACAACTGTACCACCAGTCATATATTCACAAGCATTAGAATCGCATCCTTCAATAACTGAAATTGATCCTGAGTTTCTTACAGCATATCTTTCTCCAGCTTGACCTGCTGCAAAAAGTTTTCCAGATGTTGCTCCATACAAAACTGTATTTCCTATTATGGTATTCTCATGTGAAACTAGATTACTTTCGTCTGGAAGTTTAACTACGACTGTTGCGCCTGATAAACCTTTGCCAACATAATCATTAGCATCACCTTTTAAAATAAGTTTTAAGCCTTTTATTGCAAATGCACCAAATGACTGTCCAGCTGATCCTTTAAACTTTAAAGATAAAAAGCCATCTTCTAGTTTTTCAGATCCATATTTTTCATAAAGATGATTAGAAATTCTTGTTCCAACTGTCCTATGAGTATTTTTAATAATATATTCCTTTTCAATAATTTTTACTTTTCCAATTTGTTCTTTAATTTCAGGTAAAATTTCTTGATCCAAAGTATCTGGAACAGAATTTATTTCTGGAACTGTACAGTATCTTGTGTTCTCACCAGCATCTGTTTGAACAAATAAAGGATTTAGATCTAAATCATCTAAGTTTGGTGAAGCTTTACTTACCTGTCTTAATAAATCAGTTCTACCAATTATTTCATTTAATGATTTAAATCCTATTTGTGCTAAAATTTCTCTTACTTCCTCAGCTATAAATTTAAATAAATTGACTACCTTTTCTGGCGTACCAGAAAATTTTTCTCTTAGTTTTTCATCTTGAGTACAAACTCCAACTGGACATGTGTTTGAGTGACACTGTCTAACCATTATACATCCCATGGCTACTAAAGCTGTAGTAGCTACTCCATATTCTTCTGCTCCCATCATGGCTGCAATAATAACATCTCTTCCTGTTTTAATTCCACCATCTGTTCTTAGAGTAACTTTATGCCTTAAATTATTTAAAGTTAAAACTTGATTAGCTTCAGTTAATCCCATCTCCCAAGGTATCCCCACATATTTAACACTTGTTTGTGGTGTAGCTCCTGTTCCTCCATTATGTCCAGAAATTAAAATTATATCTGCTTTAGCTTTAGCTACTCCAGCTGCGATTGTTCCTATCCCAGAAGATGCTACTAATTTTACACCAACTCTTGCTTTTGGATTGGCTTGTTTAAGATCGTAAATTAATTGAGCTAAATCCTCGATAGAATAAATATCATGGTGAGGTGGTGGTGATATTAGGGTTACACCCGGAGTTGAATGTCTTAATTTGGCAATTTCTTCTGTAACTTTAAACCCTGGTAATTGACCTCCCTCACCAGGTTTTGCTCCTTGTGCAATTTTAATCTCTATTTCGTTACAGTTATTTAGATATTTAAGTGTTACTCCAAATCTTGCTGAGGCTATTTGCTTAACTCTAGAATTAGCACTATCTCCGTTTTCCATCTTAATAAATCTTTTTTCATCTTCTCCACCTTCACCACTACAAGAGGCTCCTTTAATTCTATTCATTCCTATAGCTAATGTTTCGTGTGCTTCTTTCGATAATGCGCCATGAGACATACTTCCACTTCCAAATCTTGTTAAAATATTTTCGATTGGTTCTACTTCTGAAATATCTAAGGATGGGTTTAAATTTTTATCTCTAAATCCAATCAAGTCTCTAAGGTGTATAGGAGGAAGATTATAAATACCTTCTGCATATTTTTTATAAGCTTCAAAAGAATTTGATGAAACTGCACTTTGCAAAAGATGAATGAGCTTACCTTGATATTGATGAGTTTCACCATCCTTTCTATATCTATAAATTCCTCCAATTGGTAAAACTGCATCCGTTCCTTCAAATGCTTCTTTGTGAATAGTTCTTAATTTTTTTTCTATTCCATTTAACCCTATGCCTGAAATCTTTGATAAAATTCCTGGAAAGTATTCTGATGCTACTGTTCTACTCAAACCAACTGTTTCGAAATTACATCCACCTCTATAAGAGCTTATGACCGAAATTCCCATTTTTGACATTATTTTCAGAAGTCCATAATTTACCGATTGTATATATCTAGCTATGCATTCATCGTACTCAAACTTTCCAAATAATTTTTTTTCAAACCTTTGATATAAACTATCCATTGCTAAATAAGGATTAACAGTAGTTGCTCCAACACCTATAAGTGTTGCAAATGAATGCGTGTCTAATGCTTCTCCAGTTTGAGCATTGATTGATGCATAGCCTCTTAATTTTTTTTTAATAAGATAAGTATTTATTGCACCAACACATAATAGCATTGGGATGGGTAATCTTTTTTCAGAAATATTTTTATCACTTAAAACTAATTGCGTAAGGCCTTGTCGAACTGCAATTTCAGACTCTTTTCTAATTCTCTCAATAGAAGTTTCAAGATTTTCACTTTTATCAAAAGTACAATCAATTGTTATTGATTTTTCCCCAAAAAAATTAATAAATTTTTCTAATTGAGAATTTGATAATATGGGGCTGTCTAAAACGTATATGTTTTCTTCTGTTAAATTAGTGAAATCTAAAATATTTCCAAGATTACCAAAACGAGTTTTTAAACTCATAACCTTGTTTTCTCTTAAAGAATCAATTGGTGGATTTGTAACTTGACTAAAATTTTGTCTAAAAAAATGGTAAAGCGGTCTATAACGGTCAGACAATACTGCAAGTGGAGTGTCATCACCCATAGAACCAATGGCTTCTTTTGCATCTTCTGCCATCGGATGAAGAATAAGCTCCAGATCTTCTAAACTATAACCAAATGTATGTTGTCTTTTTTTTAGCTCATCACCTGAAAAAGTAGATTTTTCATTCTTTATTGGGAATTTCTTTTCTAAATCAATTATTTGATTGTTAAAATGTTTAAACTCTTTTGCTAGATAGTCTTTTATTTCAACATTAGAAAATACTTTACCTTTAGCTATTCTAACTCCAAGAATTTCTCCAGGTCCTAATCTACCCTTTTTAAGAATTTGCTTCTCATCGATTTCAACCATTCCCGTTTCTGATCCTGCACACAATATTTTATCTTTTGAAATAGTATATCTCATTGGGCGTAACCCATTTCTATCAGCAGCTACTATAGCCCATTCATTATCAGTAGCTGCAATAGCAGCTGGTCCATCCCATGGCTCCATTGTACTATTTAAAAAATTAAATAGTTGTTGGTGATCTTTTGATAATGTTTGACTTTTTTTAGACCATGCATCTGGAATTAACATTAATTTTGCAAGGGGTGCTGATTGGCCAGAAATATTTAAAAGTTCAAAAACACTATCTAGCGCAGCAGAGTCTGATGATCCTGGTTGTATAACTGGTTTTAAATTTTCCATATTATCAAATAATGGACTATTCATTTCTTGCTCATGAATTTTCATCCAGTTTGTATTTCCTTTGAATGTATTTATTTCTCCATTATGAGCTAATGCTCTAAAAGGTTGTGCCAGATCCCAACTAGGTGCTGTGTTTGTTGAAAATCTTTGATGAAATATTGCAAATCGAGATATAAACCTCTCATCCTTTAAATCTAAATAAAAATCTGCAATAGACTCCGCTAAAAACATGCCCTTATAAATAACTGACTTAGAACTTATTGAACAAATATAAAAACCTTCTATCGCATCTTTAATAGCTTCTTTTTCAATTTTTCTTCTTGATTCATAAATTTTTCTTTCTAACTCTTTTTCTGTTAAATCTTTATTATTATGTTTAAATAATACTTGAGTAATTTCTGGTCTTGTAAGATTTGCCTTTTCACCTAAAACTTTTGGATTTACTGGAACCTGTCTCCATCCATAAATACTAAAATTACTTTTTGTTAATTCACTTTCAACTAAAGTTCTTGCATTTTCTTGTGCTTGATAATTGTTTCTGGGTAAAAAAATCATACCCACACAAATTTCTGAACCATCATGGTCATGACCTGTGATTTCTATCTTTTCAGCAAAGAAGTCTGAGGGAATTTCTAAATGGATTCCAGCTCCATCACCTGTTTTTCCATCAGCATCAACTGCTCCTCTGTGCCAAACCGCTTTTAGGGCATTAATTCCATATTCTACTACTTTCCTTGATTTTTTACCTTCTGTAGAAGCAATTAACCCTACTCCACAAGCGTCATGCTCCATTTCTTTAGAATAAACATGACCATCCTCAAGAATTTTAAGATTTTTTTTATAATTTTTCATTAAGCAACCTTCTCTTTACTGAGTTCTTTGGTCTCTAAAAAATTTTTTATTGATACTGCTACATCTCTTCCGTCTTTTATGGCCCAGACAACTAAAGATGCACCCCTAATAATATCTCCAGCTGCAAACACACCTGGTAAATTTGTCTCCATAGTATCAAAATTGGTTTTTAATGTTCCCCATTTAGTAACTTGTAGATCCTCAGAACCAAATAGTTTTGGTAAATTTTCTGGATCAAAACCAAGAGCCTTAATTACTATGTCTGCCTTAATATTAAAGTGAGAATTATTCTGAATTTCTGGTTTACGTCTTCCACTGTCATCAGGTTCCCCAAGTTTGATCTTATCCACTATCAAACCTTCAACTTTATTTGTTCCAATAAATTCTTTGGGACTAGATAGCCATACAAACTCTACTCCCTCTTCCTCTGCATTGGCTACCTCTCTTGCAGATCCAGGCATATTTTCTTTGTCTCTCCTGTAAAGACATTTAACTGATTTTGCTTTTTGTCTGATTGAAGTTCTAACACAGTCCATTGCAGTGTCACCTCCTCCAATTACTACAATATTTTTTCCTTCAGCATTTAAAGTTCCATTATCAAATAATTCTACTTTGTCTCCTAATCCTTTTTTATTTGAAGCTGTTAAAAATTCCATGGCTGGAAATATATTTCCTAAATCTTTTCCTGGAAGATCTATTTCTCGAGCTTTATAAACTCCAGTTGCAATTAAAAGAGCATCATGTTTTTTTCTTAATTGCTCTAATGTAGCATCTTTTCCAACTTCAAAATTTTGAACAAATTTAATTCCACCTTCTTCTAATAATTTGGTTCTTCTCTCTACAACAAATTTTTCTAATTTAAAATTTGGAATGCCATAAATCATTAAACCACCAGCTCTATCATATCGATCGTATACTGTAATTTGATAACCTGACTTACGTAACTGCTCCGCAGCAGCTAGACCAGCTGGGCCTGCTCCTATAATTCCAATACTTTGACTCTTTTCATTTTTAACCTTTATTGGATTTACCCATCCTTGTTCCCAAGCATTATCAGTAATATACTTCTCAACTGAACCTATAGTTACAGTTCCATGTCCAGATTGTTCAATTACACAATTTCCTTCACACAATCTATCTTGTGGACATATTCTTCCACACACCTCTGGCATGTTGTTAGTGCTTTGAGATAATTCGTAAGCCTCTTTTAATCGTCCTTCTGCGGTTAATTTTAGCCAATCTGGAATATTATTACTTAATGGACAATGGACCTGGCAAAAAGGAACTCCACATTGAGAACACCTGCTAGATTGTTCGCTTGCTTTATCGTTAATAAATTCCTTATAAATTTCATTAAAGTCTTCTTTTCTATTTCCAACTTCTCTTTTAGGTGGAGTTTGTTGACCTATTTTAACAAATTTAAGCATATTTTCTGACATATTTAACCCTCAATAAATTTAGCATATATCAAGGTTTTATGTAATAAAAGACAAACAAGGTCAGCATATATGACCTTAAATTTGAAATAAATCCAATTAAATCTTAATATTTTAATTTATGCATATCTAATATGTTAAAATGGAATTGTTTAAATTATTGAATATTTAAGCTACGAAGCATTAAATGTTCTCAAATATTATTGAAATTATAATCTTATCAATAGTTCAGGGAATATCAGAATTTTTACCAATTAGTTCATCAGCTCACTTGAATATTGTTGAGATAATATTTGAGTTTAATTCTAACTCACTAATGATTGATGTTAGTCTCCATCTTGGCTCTTTACTTGCAATAGTCTTTTATTTTAGAAGAGAGTTATTGGACCTTAGAAATAATCAGAAGTTATTATCTTTATTAATTATTGGCTCAATACCAATTGTAATAGCTGGCTACGTAATCAGCTCCACAGGTCTAGTTAACCTATTAGAAAACAATTTAAAGATAATCGCTTGGACAACATTAATTTTTGGAATTATCTTATATCTCGCAGATAAAAGTAAATTTGATAAAAAAATATCATCTAATTTAAATTTTAAAACAATACTATATATTGGTTTGTTCCAAATACTTGCTTTAATACCTGGTGTGAGTAGGGCAGGTATTACAATAACGGCTGCAAGACTTTTTAGATTTAATAGATTTGATTCAAGTAAAATTTCTTTTTTACTAGCTATACCTGCTATAGCTGGAGCAAGTGTGCTACAGTTAAAAAATGCCATTGGTCAAAGCTTTGAGCTTAACTATCTTGTACTAATATCAATCACTCTTTCTTTTTTATTTTCTTATTTTACAGTTAAGTTTTTCCTAGATTATATAAACAAATTTTCTTTGAATGTTTTTGTTATTTACAGAATAATTATTTCAATAATTCTGTTTATAATAATATATAATTAATTTTTTTTTAATATTGGTGCTAATTGTGAAAACAAAACACCAAATAAAATAAATAAACATCCAAATAAATTATTTATATCTAAAATTTGATCTAATAAAATCCAAGCAGCAATTGTCGCAAAAACACCCTCTAAAGAAAAGATTATTGCTGAGGGAGCAGGGGATATATTTTTTTGTGCATATATTTGTAAAACAAATGCAAGACCTCCAGACAAAATTCCAGCATATAAGATTTGAAATTTTTCTTTAAGAATATTGGACCAAATAAAATCTTCAAAAATTAATCCTATAATTAATGATAGCGAGGAAACAATTAAAGTTTGAATCGCACCAATTGTTAATGGAAGATTATATTTTTCTATAATTTTGCCAGTAAAAATAATGTGTGTACTCCAGAAAAATGCGCCTATTATTATAAGTGCATCACCATTTCTAACTGTTGCGCTATAAAAATTAGTTAACAAATAACCTCCCATCACACAAAGAAGAACAGAAGGCCAAATACTCCAGTGAATTGGCTTTTTATACATGAAAAAAATTATAAACGGAACCATTGGCACATAAAAAATCGTAAAGAATGCAGCATTAGCAACATCTGTATAGAGTAAAGCTACTTGTTGAAGTGCTGATCCCAAAAATAAAGATAGGCCTATTAAAATAGCCAAGTTGATAAATTCTTTTTGATTTTTTTGTACTGATTTTGATATTTTTTTTCTTTCAAAAATAAAAGCTAATGGAGCTACTACTAAAAAACCAACAAAAAACCTGACAGCATTAAAAGTGAAAGGGCCAATGTCGTCCATTCCAGTATCTTGAGCTATAAAAGTCGTTCCCCATATGAATGTACATAATAATGCACAAAATAATGATGATGTTTTTGACATTAATATCTATACAGCTAATTTATAAGCAAAATTTTTGCCTAAATTTTCTTTTAGATCATTATTAAATCTAGCTGCTTCAGCTCCATCAATTATTCTGTGATCATATGATAAAGAAAGCGGTAGCATTGTTCTTGTTTCAAATTTCCCATTAATAAAAATTTGTTTTTTTTGTGCCTTGCCTACTCCTAATATAGCAACTTCTGGATAATTTATTATTGGTGTAAAGAATGAACCTCCAATTCCTCCAAGACTCGTAATAGTCATAGATCCTCCAAAAAATTCTTTCTTATCTATTTTTAAATTTCTACATTGGTCACTTACTATTTTCAATTCATTGCTAATATATGAGATGCTTTTATTGTCAGCATTTCTAATTTTTGGCACCATTAAACCATGTGGAGTATCCACTGCAATCCCAACATGAAAATAGTTTTTCATTGTAATTTTTCCATTTTCAATATCATCTATTGAAGAGTTGAAACTAGGAAACTTTTTTAAAGATGCAACTAAAGCTTTAACAATAAAAGCTAATGGAGTAATTTTTTTTCTTTCCCCTGTATACATGTCAGTAAGTGAAGTTCTAAAATCTTCCATTTCAGTTATATCTGCTTCATCATGATTTGTGACATGAGGTATTGTAGTCCAAGAATTAACTAAATATGTAGAGGCTAATTTTTTAACTCTAGGCATATCTTTAACTTCAATTTCACCAAAATCAGAATGAGAATATTCACTAACAATTTTTTTTGGTTGAACTTCGGTCTTATCTGGAGCTTTATTAATTCTAGAGGATATAAAATTTTTTACATCATCTTCCACAATTCTTCCCTGTCTTTCACTACCAACTATTTCATTAATATTAACCCCAAGTTCTCTAGCAAATTTACGTACTTTTGGGCTTGCAGATGAAATTTCTGAATTATCTTTTTTTATTGTATTTTGTGCTGGATTGACTTTTGCAATTTTTTCTACTTGATTTTGATTTGTAACTTGTTCTGCTTCTTTAATAGTTTTTTGTTCTATTTTTTTTTCTTCTTCTCCAGACTGTTCTATAGTTAATATTAAATCACCTTCTGAAACCCTATCTCCCACTTTAATTTTAACAGACTTAACCTTTCCATCAAAAGAAGCTGGTATTTCAACACTAGATTTGTCACTCTCAATTGTAATAAGTGGATCATTTTTAGAAACTGACTGGCCATTTGAAACTAGCACCTCAATTACCTCAACGTCTTTAAATTCACCAATATTTGGTACTTTAATCTCTTTATCTGACATCTTATAGTTTTGTTGGCATTGGTTTGCTGCCATCAATATTATACTTCTTTATGGCTTCTTTAGCGTATTTAGAAGCTATCAGTTGCTCTTTTGCTAACACACTCAGTCCATAGGCAACAATATGCTCTTTATCAACTTCAAAAAATTTTCTAAGGTTTTTTCTAGTGTCACTTCTTCCATAACCATCTGTCCCTAAAGAATAAAAACTTTTATTAGTATAAGGTCTAATTTGGTCAGAATTCATTCTCATATAATCTGAGGCTGCCATAATCGGTCCTTCAGTTTTTCCTAAACACTGTTCTACAAATGAAACTTTTTGTTCTTTATCAGGGTTTAAGAGATTATATCTTTCAACTTCCATGCCATCTTTTCTCAACTCATTAAAGCTAGTAACACTCCAAATTTCACTATCTATCTGATATTCATTTTGAAGAATTTCTGCTGCAGACATCATTTCTCTCAATATTGTACCTGAGCCTAAAAGTTGAATTTTTGTTTTTCCATACCTATTAAATTCTTTAATCTTGTACATTCCTTTAAGAATTCCATCTTCACAATTTTTATCTTTTGGCATTCCTGGATGTGAATAGTTTTCATTCATGGTTGTGATATAATAAAAAACATTTTCATTTTTTTCATGCATTCTTCTCAAGCCTTCTCTAAAAATAACAGCTAACTCATAATGAAAAGTTGGGTCATATGTTACACAATTTGGTATCGTTGAAGCTATCAAGTGACTGTGTCCATCTTGGTGTTGTAATCCTTCACCAGCCAAAGTAGTTCTTCCAGCTGTTGCTCCAATTAAAAAACCTCTGGCCTGACTATCTCCAGCAGCCCATGCAAGATCTCCTATTCTTTGAAAACCAAACATTGAGTAAAAAATATAAATTGGAATCATTTCAATATCATGATTCGTGTAAGCTGTTGCAGCTGCAATCCATGATGACATTGCTCCAGCTTCATTAATTCCTTCCTCTAATACTTGTCCACTTTTATCTTCTCTATAAGAGCTTAACTGTGCAGAGTCTTCAGGTTCATATTTTTGACCTTCATGAGCATATATTCCTATTTTTTGAAAAAATCCTTCCATGCCAAAAGTTCTTGCTTCATCAGGAATAATTGGGACTAACCTCGGTGAAACATTCTTGTCTCTTAGCAAATTTGTAAACATTCTAACTAATGCCATGGTTGTAGACATTTCTTTTTCACCTGTTGATACTTTCATAAAATCAAAAATATCTTTTGCTGGTGCTTTAATTGGCTTTGCGTAAGTTGTTCTCTCTGGCAAAGAACCCCCAAGGTTCATTCTTCTTTCTTTGATGTATTTAATTTCAGGAGATTTTTCGTCTGGCTTAAAATACTCTACATTTTTTACTTGATCGTCAGTCAAGGGCACATCAAAACGATCTCTATAATATAATAAATCGTCTACGTCTAATTTCTTAGTTTGATGAGTTGTGTTAACACTTTCGCCTGTTTTTCCCATGCCATAACCTTTAATGGTTTTAGCGATTATAACCGTTGGGCTGCCTTGATTTTTTGATGCCTGATCATATGCTGCATAAACTTTATGAGGATCATGACCACCTCTATTCAATCTCCAAATATCTTTATCTGACAAACTAGAAACTAGCTCTTGTGTCTCTGGATATTTTCCAAAAAATTTTTCTCTAACGTAAGCTCCATCTCTAGCCTTCATTGCTTGATACTCACCATCAACAGTTTCGTTCATAGCTTTAACTAAATGACCTGTTTTATCATTAGCAATCAGTGAGTCCCAGTAAGAACCCCAAATTACTTTAATTACATTCCAACCAGCTCCTCTAAAACTTCCTTCTAGCTCTTGAATAATTTTTCCATTACCTCTAACAGGTCCATCTAATCTTTGAAGATTACAGTTTATAACAAATATTAAATTATCCAGTTTTTCCCTAGAAGCTAACCCTATAGCACCTAAAGACTCAGGCTCATCCATTTCTCCATCACCAAGAAATGCCCAAACTTTTCTACCTTCATCTTTAATTAATCCTCTATTAATTAAATATTTCATATATCTCGCCTGGTAAATTGCAAGCATAGGTCCTAATCCCATTGACACAGTTGGAAACTGCCAAAACTTTGGCATCAACCAAGGGTGTGGATATGAAGAAAGTCCCCCTGGTTTTACTTCTTGTCTAAAACTATCTAATTGTTTTTCATTTAATCTGCCTTCTAAAAATGCTCTAGCATAGATGCCTGGTGCACTATGACCTTGAAAATAAACTAAATCACCACCAAATTTATTATTTTTAGCTCTCCAAAAATGATTCATTCCTACATCATAAAGTGTTGCTGCAGATGCGAATGTTCCTATATGACCACCTAATTCAGGAAATTTTTCATTTGCTCTCACAACCATGGCTGCTGCATTCCATCTAATTAAAGATCTAATTCTTCTTTCAATGTTCTGATCTCCATTGGACTTGACTTCTGCCTCTGGTGGGATTGTATTTATGTAAGGAGTGTGTTGTGTATAAGGAATATTTGCACCTTCTTGATATGCTTTGTTGATTAATTCTTTTATCAAAAAATGAGCTCTTTGATTTCCATCTTTTTCAACAACTGCAGATAAAGACTCTAACCAATCTTGTGTCTCTAATGGATCAATATCATTTTCATTTGTAACTTGAATTATTGTTTGTTTTTTTTCTGGGGCTGGACTTTGTTGACTAGCTTCTTCTTTTTTTTCATTCTTTAAAACAGATTCTGCTTGTTTAATAATACTTTCTGTATCTTTAGGAATTGGCTTTTCTGAAGGGCTTTCTTTTGAAGACTCAATACTTAATAATATGTCTCCTTTAGAAACTTTATCACCCACTTTAATATTTACAGATTCTATCTTGCCAGAAACTGTTGATGGAATTTCAACACTAGATTTGTCACTCTCAATGGTAACAACAGGATCATTTAAGTTTATTTGATCTCCAACTTTTACTAAAAGTTCAATGACCTCAACTTTTTCAAATTCACCAATGTCCGGAACAAGTAATTTTTCACTCATTATTTTAAATCGATTTATACACTTAAAAAAAACTATATCTCATGTTATTTTAGCACAATAATAAGCCTTTTTGTGCAAACCTGTATTTTTATTGAACAAAAAACTTTAAAATTAACAAATAAATAAGAAGTTAATTTCTCTCAATGCACATGGCTATTCCCATTCCACCACCAATACAGAGGGTGGCACAACCTTTGCTTTTATTTCGTCTAATCATCTCATGAATAAGAGTTACTAAAATTCTGGTTCCTGAAGCTCCAATTGGATGTCCTAATGCAATTGCCCCACCATTAACATTTACAATCTCTTTAGGAATTTTAAGATCTCTAATTACAGCAATACTTTGAGCTGCAAATGCTTCATTTATTTCAAATAAATCGACATCTTCTCTCCTCCATTCAGCTTTTTCTAAAGCTATATTAACAGCTTGAATTGGACCTAACCCCATCAACGAGGGTTCAACACCACAAGTTGCCCAAGAGACTACTTTAGCTAAAGGCTCTATGTCTCTATGTTCTGCTTCATCTCTAGACATTAATATAGTTGCTGCCGCACCATCATTGATTCCTGATGAATTTCCTGCGGTGACTGTTCCATTTTCTTTGAAAACAGTTTTTAGTTTTTTTAGATCTTCTAAATTTAAATTGCTTCTTGGATGTTCATCTTTTTCAAAAAGAAAATTTTTATTATCTGTATCAATCTTTAATTTGATCAGCTCATTTTTGAATCTATTTTCATTTATAGCTTGTTGAGTTTTTTCTTGAGAATTTAATGCAAATAAATCTTGTTCATCTCTAGAAATTTTATATTTTTCTGCAACATTTTCAGCAGTTATTCCCATGTGATAATTGTTAAACGAGTCTATTAATCCATCATTGATCATCGTATCTACTAACTTATTTTCATCTAGTCTTTTATCTTCTCGATAAAATATAGCATGTGGTGCTCTAGACATATTTTCTTGTCCACCAGCAACTATAATTTTATTTTCACCTAGTTTAATAGACTGATATCCTGAAATTACAGATCTTAATCCAGATCCACATACTTGATTGATTATATGTGCAGGTTTTGAAACTGGAATTCCAGCATGAATAGAAGCTTGTCTTGCTGGGTTTTGTCCTAGTCCAGAAGTTAAAACATGTCCCATAATCACTTCATCAATATCGTCTGATTTTAATTTTGATTTATAGACAGCTTCTTTAATAGCTAATGCACCTAATTTATCAGCACTCAAATCTTTTAAAGATCCTTTATATGTGCCTATAGGTGTTCTTAATGCAGCTGTAATAACTACATCATCTAGTTTTTTGGTCATTGCTAATACAACATAATATTTTATAAGTTAAATTACATTAAAAACTTTGATATACTGAGTAAATTATTTAATTAAGGACCGCTGGCCAAATTGGATAAGGCGCTCGGCTACGAACCGGGAGATTCCAGATTCGAGTTCTGGGCGGTCCACCAAAAAGGATAAATAAAAAAATGTTAGATTGGCTACTAAAATCATCTCTACAAAAATCAGTTATATATTTTTTTATAATTGTTTTTATAATCTTATTAATTTTAACCTTCATATTATAAAAATTATGAGTAATGAATTTGAACAAATAAGTATTAAATCTGGTTTTATGAAACACAATGGTGGTGTTTTATTTAGAACTATGTCTGAAACAGAATATGAGTTTAAATCTATAATTAATGAAAACCATTTGAATAATGCAGGAATAACTCATGGTGGTTATTTATCAGCCTTAATTGATGCAGGTGCAGGAACTGCTGCACACAGAGCGTCAGGTAATGCACCTTGTGTAACCATTTCATTAGACTTAAAATTTATTGGTGCATCTAAAGTGGGAGATGAAATCACCGGTTTTACAAGAATTTTAAAAAAAACAAATTCACTAGTATTTTTGTTTTGTGAACTAAAATGTAACAATAAAATTATAACCTCTGCTTCAGGTATATGGAAAATTTTAAAAATAAAATCTTCTAACTTAGGTCCAGGTGGTTAATTTTTAATAATTTTATAAACTTTAAAATGAGAACTTTTCTCTAATGATTCGGTCATGTTTTAGCCTATTTTTGTTCTCAAAGGACAACAATATGTGGTGGAATAAAAATTTTGGGTACCATCAATAGAAATGTCTAAAAATAAAATTACAGCTGTTCTTGGTCCAACAAATACCGGCAAAACCTATCTCGCAATAGAAACTATGCTTTCATTTGATTCTGGAATGATTGGGTTTCCATTACGTCTACTTGCACGAGAGGTATATGACAAAATTATAAAAAAAATAAGCTCTGATAAAGTTGCATTAATCACCGGTGAAGAAAAAATAATTCCCCCTAATGCTAAATATTTTCTTTGCACAGTAGAATCGATGCCAATCAATAAGCATTTAGATTTTGTGGGTATTGATGAAATACAAATGTGTGCAGATCATGAGAGAGGTCATATTTTTACTGATAGATTGTTAAATCTTCGTGGCGAAAAACTAACGATGTTTATGGGATCTAGCACTATTAAAAATATAGTTAATAAATTGAATGAAGACACTGAGTTTATAAATAGAGAAAGACTTTCAAAACTTACTTATGTAGGGCATAAAAAAATATCAAGAATAAATAGAAAAACTGCAATAATAGCTTTTTCAACTGAAGAGGTTTATGCAATTGCTGAGCTTGTACGTAGACAAAAAGGTGGAGCAGCTATTGTTATGGGCTCTCTAAGTCCAAAAACCAGAAATGCACAGGTTGAATTATATCAATCAGGGGATGTTGATTTCCTAGTTGCTACAGATGCAATTGGTATGGGAATTAATATGGATTTAGAAAATGTATATTTTTCAAACCTTAAAAAATTTGATGGTAAAAAATTAAGACGTCTTAATATGTCTGAGATTGGGCAAATTGCTGGAAGAGCAGGCAGATATTTAAATGATGGTAGTTTTGGAGTGACTGGAGACTGCAAAGATATTTCAGCTGAGGAAGTAGAATTACTTGAAAATCATAAATTTGAAGAAATTAGAATGTTATTTTGGAGAAATTCTAATTTAAATTTTAATAACGCTTTAAGTTTAATTAAATCACTTGAAGAAAAACCCAATAAAGATTGGTTAAGGAAAATACACGAGTGCGGAGATGAAAAAGTATTAAAATATTTTTTAAAAGATATGGAAGGTAACAAAATTGAAAATAATAGAGAAACACTTGAATTACTTTGGGAGTGTTGTCAAATTCCAGACTTTGTGAAAAAAACATATGGAAATCATATTGAAGTTGTTGGCAAGGTATTCAATTTTTTAAATAGCAATGATGGTAAAATTACCAATGATTATATGAGGTTACAGTTAATGAAATTAGATAAATTAGAAGGAAATGTAGATTCTTTGTCAAATAGAATTGCAAATGTTAGAACTTGGTCATATGTTTCTAATAAAATTAATTGGGTTGAAAACCAAGATTATTGGATAGAAAAAACAAAACTATTAGAAGATAGATTATCAGATAGACTACATGAAGAGCTTACAAAAACATTTATTGATAAACGAGCCAGTGTACTAGCAAGAGGCTTAAACCAAGATATGGATTTTAAAACTGAAATAATGGAAGACGATAAAGTAATAATTGATGAGCAGTTTATTGGTGATTTAAAAGGTCTAAAATTTGAAATGGACTTAAAGGTTGGGGCTTTAGAAACTGACATTAAATCTTTGAAAAAGGCAGCAAGACAGACTGTGGGGCCCGAGCTTCAAAAAAGAGTTCAGTTAATCATAGAAACAGGTCTAATTGAATTAAAAGATGATTTTAAAATCTATTGGAAAAATTTTCCTATTGCAAAATTAGTAACCGGAAAAGATTATTTAAATCCAGATATACTTTTAATAGTAGATGATCTTTTAGATAATAATGACAAACAAAAATTATCAGAATTTATTGAAAAATGGGTTAATGAAAAAATTAATTTAATACTAAAAAGTTTAATTGATCTAAGAAATTTAAAAGAAAGTAACTCATCCATTAAAGCTTTAGCTTATCAATTGTATGAAAACAATGGTGTAGTTAAAAGAGAAATGGTTACCGAATACTTAAAAAAACTTGGGCAAGATGAAAGAAAAATTTTAAGAGACTTAGGGGTGAAGTTTGGGCGTTATCATATTTTTTTATTCAAACTATTAAAACCTGAAGCAGTTTCTTTAAGAACTTTATTGTGGAAAAATTTTAACCAAAAGTATTTTGAGTTGACGCCACCTACGTTTGGTTTAAATTTTTTAGATGACAAAAATAAAAGAAATAAAAAATTTATGCTTTTATGTGGATTTGAAAATTTTGATAATTATTTTGTTAGAATTGACATCTTAGAGAGATTATTTATGCTAATTATTAACGCTAGCCCCGAAAAGGATAAAGAAATTAAACTAGTACCAGAGATGCTTAATTTATTAGGATGTAGTAAAGATAACTTTAAGAAATTGATTGAAAAAATGAATTATAAAACTTTAGAAAAAGACAATGATATGTATTTTAGATATAATCCAAAAAAACAAATTAAAAAAACTTTTAAAAAAATAGATACTTCAAACAGCCCATTTAAAGTATTGAAAAACTTAAATTTGAATTAATGATTAGCTTTTTTAAAAATAAAGAAAAAAATGAACCTCAGGATAACTCTTATTCTAAAATTGCTGCCTTGCTAATTCATGCAGCAAAAATAGATGAGGCTTATGAAAAAAAAGAAGAAGATATTGTTAAAGAAACGCTTATTGATTTAGGCGCACCCGTCTCTGAGATAGATAAAATTATGTCTGAAGCAATAATTGTTGAAGATAACTCAAATCAAATATTAGATTTTACAAGAGAAGTAAAAAATGTTCCAGATTCTGATAAAATTAAAATAATTGAGTCATTATGGAAAATCATCTATTCAAACGATAGTGCTGACATTTATGAAACAAACTTAATGAGAAGACTCTCAGGTTTACTATATGTGGATGCCAAGACAATGGGCGACTTGAAGTTAAAAGTAAAAAGTGAATTGGGAAAATGACATACGTTGTAAATGATAAATGTATTAAGTGTAAACTAATGGACTGCGTTGAAGTCTGTCCTGTTGATTGCTTTTATGAAGGCAAAAATATGCTTGTAATTAAACCGGAGGAGTGTATAGATTGTGGCGTTTGCGAGCCAGAATGTCCAGTAGATGCGATAGTAGCAGATACTGAGTCTGGGAGCGAAAAATGGCTTGAACTAAATACAAAGTATTCTGAAATTTGGCCAAATATAACTATTAAAAAAGATCCTCCAGAGGATAATGAAAAATATAAAAATGAAGAAAACAAGTACGACAAATATTTTAGCGAAAATCTTTAAAAAAACTCCTGAGAAAAAAGTAAAAAAAAAAACTAAAGCAAAGGTAGCAAAAAAGCCTACGCCTACTAAAGCTAAAGTTATAAAAAAAAATATCTCAGTAAAAAAAACTAAAACAATAAAAGCAACTCCAACTAAAATTAAAAAAAATTTAAAAACAGTTTCTAAAAAAGCTGTTCCAGAAAAAGTAGAAATTAAAACTGATAATTTAAGAATTTCAAAAAGTAATGAGGTTAAGCCTGAAATTAAAAAGGTAAAAAAACAAGAAACAGAAAAAAAAGAATATAAAGTTAAAGATTACGTTGTTTATCCAAAACATGGCGTTGGCCAAATTACAGAGTTTAAAAAAATTAATATTGGCGGAATTGATGTTGAAACTTATGTTCTTAAATTTGAAAAAGACAAAGCCAATGGTATGGTTCCTGTAAATAAGCAATCTCATCTTAGACCTCTTGCAACAATAAATCAGGTCAATAAATGTATATCTATTTTAAAAAGCAAGCCAAAAATTAAAAGATCTATGTGGAGTAGAAGAGCACAGGAATATGAAGCAAAAATTTCTTCAGGCAAAATCTATGAGCTTGCAGAAGTTGTTAGAGATTTAAATAAAGGTGACGACTTAATGGTTGATCAATCATACAGTGAAAGACAGTTGTTTGAAAAAGCTTATGAAAGAATTTTATCTGAATTTCAAATAGTGATGGGTGTATCATTAGAAGATACCCAGAAAAAATTAGATAAGGCTTTAAAGAGAAATTTGGAGGGCCAAGCAAAAGCTGTGGCTGCACCAACTAAGATTAAAGAATCTATCACAGAATCTGACACAGACTCAGAGCCAATTACCGATACTGAGGATTAAAAATTAGGGCAAAAAAAAACGCCTCTCACACATAACGTTATGAGAAGCGTTTTTTGAAAAGTCTAAGATACTATCTTTTTCTTTTCTTCGCTTTTTTAGCTTTTTTAGCTTTTTTCTTAGTCTTCTTTTTAGCTTTTTTAGCTTTTTTCTTTGTAGCCATCTTTAGCTCCCTGTTTAAGTTAAACGAATCAAAGTGATTCGTTGTTAACTTATTTTTATTTTTTTATACAAGTGATGTCAATTCATTAATTAATTGGCAAATTATAAATTTATTTTTTAAAAAAAATTTTTATTTAAAATTTTTGTTATGTAAAAAACATTAACGTTTATGCGACTTATAATGTCTTTTATAAAAATTAATTAAAAAGTTTTTCTAACTCATTTTGATAAGTTTTTATAATTTTATATCTTTTTAATTTTAAAGTAGGGGTCATCATATTGTTTTCAATTGTAAATTGATTTTTAATTACAAAAAACTTTTTTATTTTTTCTATTTTACTTAAATTTTTATTTATTTTTTCTATTTCTGTTTTAATTTCTTCATTCTTTATATTTTTATATTCTGAGCTTAAAACAATTAAACAAACTAGATAAGGTTTGTTGTCACCATAAACTAAACTTTGCTCTATGTAATTAGATTTATTTAAATCACTCTCTATTTTGATTGGAGAAATATTATCTCCACCTGGAGTTATAATTATATCTTTTTTTCTATCTGTTATTTTTAAAAACTCGCCATCAAACTCTCCAATGTCACCTGTAGATAACCATCCATTCTTTAAAACTTTATTTGTTTCTTCTTCATTATTCCAGTAACCCAACATCACATTTTCTCCTTTAACCAGAATCTCACCATCATTTGCAATTTTAACTAAATTTCCCCTAAATGGTTTGCCCACAGTTTCTACCCTAATTTCATTAATAGAATTACAGCTTACTACAGGAGATGTTTCGGTTAATCCGTACCCTTGTAACGTTGGGAGACCAATTGCATTTAAAAAGCAACCCACTTCTTTGTCTAACGCTCCTCCTCCTGAAATAAATGCCTTTAGATTTCCACCAAATTGTTCTTTGATTTTCTTTCGTACTAAAAGATCACAAACAAAATTTATTAAACTTTCTATTAATGAAAATTGCACTCTATTTAATTTCTTATTTCCAAGTTTGATGGTTTGATTGATTAAGAATTTTTTTATTCCTGTAGCTTTACTAAAATTAGTATTTATTTTTTGATGTAAATTTTGATAAAATCTAGGAACTGCTGTCATTATCTCAGGTGAACAATTTTCCATATTTTTTATAAGTTTTTCTATACTCTCAGCATAGAATACCTGTGCTCCCACGACTATTTGAACAAATTGGACTGTATGTTCATATGAATGAGAAAGGGGTAGCCATGTCAAAAATTTAGGTTTTTTTGAGACAAACTCTTTTAATAAACCAAGGGCTCCCTCACAATTGTTTAAAATTCCACCATGGCTTAATACAACTCCTTTTGGATTTCCCTGGGTACCAGATGTATAAATTATACAAGCAATATCTTTTCTTTGAATTTTTAATTCAGAAAAATTTAAGGAATTAAAGTTTTTATTAGCAAAAATTTGATTAATACTTACATGAAGTTCTTGGTCAAATTCTTCAATTACATCAAAAAAAATAATTTTTTTTATAAATTTTTTTTTAGGTATAATATTTTTTACTTTTAAATACTGTGTCTTATTAGAAATGATTAAAACAGTCGGAGTGCAATCATCAATTATATACTCATAGTCTCTTTCTACATAAGTTGTATAAGCCGGAACTGTTATGCCCTCCGAAAGCATAATAGATAAATCTGATATCATCCACTCTGGTCTATTTTCTGATATTAACAAGCATCTATCACCTTTTTTTATATATCTTGATATTTCCTCAGAAAGTTTAATGACATTTGAATATACATCTTCCCAAGAATATTTTTTTTCAACTTCTTTTAAGGATTGTAAAAACACACTTGTTTTATCTTGTGTAAGATACTGTTTATAAAATAGTTCTAATAAATTATTAATTTTGTTTATTTCCATAATATATTGGTGGGCGAAGAGAGAATCGAACTCTCACTTCTTGCGAAACACGATTTTGAGTCGTGCGCGTCTACCAGTTCCGCCACTCGCCCTTTGTTTTCCTTATTATAACTATAAAATTAAATAGTATAAGAACATAATTTATATTAAAAACAAAAAAATGCTTAATGAATTATATCAAAAAACTTTAAAACTTGCTGCCCACAAGAAGTCAAATACTTATCTTGCAATTTTATCTTTTACTGAAAGTTCTTTTTTTCCAATCCCACCTGACGTTATGATTGCTCCAATGGTTATTGCAAAAAAAAATGATTATTTAAAAATTTTTTTAATAGCTACTTTGTTTTCTTCACTTGGAGGTATCCTTGGATATTTCATTGGATCTTATTTTTTTGATCTTGGAATGATTGTAGTAGAATTTTATAATTATGAAGAAAAGGTAATTAATCTTAAAAATAGCTTATCTGAGGGAAGTGGTCTTTATGTGTGGCTTGCTACATTATTTCTTGCTGGGTTTACGCCTTTGCCCTTTAAAGTATTCACAATAACAAGTGGTATGATTGGTTTTAATTTGCCTATATTTTTCATTATTTGTCTATTTTCTAGAGGGTTGAGATTTTTTATCGTCTCATACCTATCATATAAATTTGGTGATATTTTTAGCAAGTTTATGAAAACTGATGCTGCAAAATGGTTTACAATTTTAGGTATTATAATTGTATTAATTTTTATCCTAATATATTTTGCAATTAAATAACACAAACATGATTAAACGAAAAACTACACTTCATCTTATATTGTTATTCAGTATTTTTGCTCTTTTAACAGCCTATTTTATTGAACATATTTTGGGTCATCAACCGTGCAATCTTTGTTTAATTGAAAGAATACCTTATGTTGTTTCAATAGTTATAATTTTACTTTTTATTTTTATTCAAAAGTTTGAAAGATTTTTTTTAATAATTTTAAGTATTACATTTATTATAGCATTCTCTATTTCGTTTTATCATTTTGGAATAGAGCAAGGCTTTATAAAAGAGTCTTTAGTTTGTGACCTAAATTCTAATAATGCAGATTTGACTAAAGAAGCTCTTCTAAATCAGCTAAAAGAGGTTACAGTTAGCTGTAAAGATGCAACGTTTAAAATTTTAGGATTATCTCTTGCTACAATAAATATTTTTATCTCTTTAATAATCACAACTATAACTATAAAACTTTTCTTAACTTATGAAAAAAACAAATAAAGAAAAAGTAAAAGAATTTATTCGAGTTGATCACGCAGGTGAACGAGGTGCAATAAAGATTTATGAAGGCCAATTACTAGCTCTAAATACATTTGTTAAAGATGAAAACCTTAAAAAGAAAATTGAAGAAATGAAAATTCACGAAAAAGAACACTGTGAATATTTTGAAAATGAAATTAAAAAAAGAAATATAAAACCTACAAAGTTTTTACCTTTATGGGATTTGCTTGGTGTAGGACTTGGTTTTGGCTCAACAATGCTGGGGAAAAAAGCTGCTATGCTATGCACTGCCTCAGTGGAAGAAGTAATTGACGAACATTATCTAAATCAAATTAATGAGTTAGAAAACGATGAGAAAAAATTAAAAGAAAAAATAATTAAATTTAGAGAAGATGAGCTGCATCATAAAGATATAGCCTATAAAGAAGGTGCAACTAAAAAAGGAATGTATTCTATTCTGGATAAATTAATTAAAACTGGATCAAAAATTGCTATTAATATTTCTGAGAAAATTTAATTAAGCTTCTAACTCAACATCCCAATACAAATAATCCATCCAGCTCTTGTGTAGGAAATTTGGTGGGAAATTTTTACCATTTTTATGTAGGTCTTCTGTAGATGGCTGATATGGCTTTTGATTTAAGCTCATATCCAAATTTTTTAATAACCTTCCACCTTTTTTTACATTGCATGAAGAACAAGCAGTTACAACATTATCCCAGTTGGTTTGTCCACCTTTGGATCTTGGAAGTAAATGATCAAAAGTAAGATCTTCACCACTTCCACAGTATTGACATGAAAATTTATCTCTTAAAAAAACATTAAATCTTGTGAAGCTAGGATTAGACTGTGGTTTTATAAAACTTTTTAATGCAATAACACTTGGTAATCTCATATTAAACGATGGGCTCCTAATAGCTCTGTCATAATTACTAACTATAACAACTCTATCCAAAAAAACAGATTTTATAGAATCTTGCCAGCTCCATAAAGACAATGGATAATAACTTAAAGGCCTATAATCTGCATTTAACACTAGCGCAGGACATTTTTCTAAAGACAAATTCTGATCGTTAAAAATCATTATAAAAAACTCTAACTGAAAAAAAATAATTTATCAATAAATAGAATTTAATTATATTTGAAAGTTATTTTTAATATAATTTAAAGCCGCGCTTGATGCCTCAATAGGAATATGATGTTCACAATTCTTTATCATTTTGGTTTCAATTTCAATATTATTTCTAATTAGGAAATCTTTTGCCTCTAATAAAAATGTTGGTGACACAACTGCGTCTTGATCACCATGTATCAATAGCATTTTAGTAGAAGAAGATTTTCTCATACTAAGATCATCTTGATTAATTATCTTACCAGAAAAACCAACAATACAATTATAATTTTGATTGCTAGTTAAACCTAAATTAATAGACATCATGCATCCTTGACTAAATCCTGATAAGCAAATTTGAGAATTATTAAGATTATATTCAGTTTTAACTTCTTCAATATATTTTTGGAGTTTATTTTCTGCTTTTTTAGATTCTTCTAGAATATAACTTGGATCATCTTTAGTTAAATCAAACCATTGAAAACCTGCTGGGTTAATTTTACATTCTTCATGACCATCTGGACATAAAAAAATAGTATTAGGCAAAAATCTTTTCCAATTTAAGGTCAACATACTTATGTCTTTCCCATCACCCCCATAACCGTGCAGTAAAATAATAGCATTTTTAATTGGCATATCTTTTTCTGGCTTAATAATTGTAGTTGATAGACAAAGTGTCATAGATGTTTTTATTATGTTTTTTTTATTAAAAATTATTCTACAATAGTTTCATGATAACAGGAACATTAGTTAAAATTTTAGGTATTGTGCTTTTAATAGTTGTAGCAGTCGTCTTGATCTTAGGAATTGGAACTTTGTTCAAAGGTGGCGAAACTAGCAAAAAATATTCGAATAAACTGATGCAGCTAAGAGTGTTGCTGCAATTCATTGCTATAGTAGCATTGGTTAGTTTTGCTTATTTCTTTAAAGATTAATCGTATTGTTTTAGCCAATTAATAAAATCCAAATTATTAAAATCAATAGATCCCATAATACGCCCAAACTCTTCACCTTTTTTATTAAATAAAATAGTTGTAGGAACTCCCCTTAAAGAAAATTTTTTAGCCAAAGTAATTGGCGCATCAAAATATATCTCTAGATTTTGAATATTTAGTTCTCTAAAAAAAGAATCTGATTTAGAGAAATTTTCCTGGCCAATATTAATAGGAAAAATTTTTAAGTTATCAAAATTACTATTTGACTGTAAGTCATCTAGAGATGGCATCTCCTCTCTGCAAGGAGCACACCAAGTAGCCCAAAAATTCAATATTAACAATTTTCCTTTAAAATCATCTAAATTTACATCATAATTATTTGAGTCTTTAAAAACTACTCCCTCATATATTTTTGTATTTTTTGATAAAACTAAATTTTTTATATTAGGTTTTTCTAGTGCATAACTAATGTTGCTAGTTATTAGGTAGATAAATATTAATAATAATTTCATGCTAAATATGTATAATTAATTATCATGGTAAAAAATAAAAACAATATGGCAATATGGGGATCAAGAATAAAGAAAGATGCCTCAACTTTGTTCCAAAAAGTTGGTAATTCAATAGATATTGATAAAAAGCTTTTTCAAGAAGATATTTTAGGATCAATCGCACATGTTGAGATGTTATTTAGACAAAAAATTATTTCTTTTAAAATTAAGAATAAGATAATTTTTGGACTTAATAAAATTGAGAAAGAAATTTTAAAAAATAAATTTGAATATAATAAAAAATATGAAGATATTCATATGAATATTGAAAAAAGATTATTTCAAATTATAGGAGAAGAGGCTGGATATGTTCACACGGCTAGATCTAGAAATGATCAGGTAATTACTGATTTTAAAATGTGGACGACTTCAGCAACTAAAGAAATTAATAAGAATTTAGACAATATTATTAAAACCATTCTCAAAATTTCAGAAAAAAATATTGAAACCATAATGCCTGGGTTTACTCATTTAAAAAATGCACAAGCTGTATCTTTTGCGCATTATTTAATGTCTTATGTAGAAATGTTTAATAGGGACAAAAAAAGATTTACCTATAATTTAGAAAGTTTATCAGAAAATCCTTTGGGTGTTGCTGCTTTAACAGGTACTTCTTTTAATATTGACAGAAATTTTACTTCAAAAAAACTAGGCTTTAAAAGACCAACAAATAATTCAATTGATACTGTTGCAGATAGAGATTTTGTTCTAGATTTTTTATATAGCGCTTCTGTTTGTTCAATGCATATTTCAAGAATTGCTGAAGAGCTTATTATTTGGAACTCTGATGGATTCAACTTAATTGCACTTTCAGATAAAGTGGTAACTGGTTCTTCGATAATGCCTCAAAAGAAGAATCCCGATTTGTTAGAATACTTAAGAGGGAAAACTGGAATGGTTTATGGAAATTTATTTTCAATGCTGACAATTCTTAAAGGACTTCCCATATCTTATTTTAAAGATCTTCAAGATGACAAAGAAATACTCTTCAAATCTAATGAAATCCTCAATAATAGTATTGCTATTCTTAATGAGGTTTTAAAAAATCTAAAGCCTAATAAACAACAAATGTTAGACCTTGCTAACTCAGGCTATATTACAGCTACTGACTTAGCTGACTATCTTGTTAAAAATCATTCAATGCCATTTAGAAAAGCGTATCAAACTACAGCTTCTATTGTGAATTATGCAGAGAAAAAAAAGAAAAAATTGAATGAATTAAATATTGACGAACTAAAGAAAATTGAACCAAGGCTCACAATTGAAGTTTTAAAGATATTTAATGTGAAAAACTCTGTTAACTCTAAAAAATCTTATGGTGGAACGTCTTTTGATAATATCAAAAAAATGATAATGAAATATAAAAAGATGTAAAATGATAAAAAAACTAATTTTAATTTTTATAATTTGTTCTTTCTTGTTTTCATGTGGAAAAAAAGGAGATCCTCAATATGAGGGGAATGAAATGGTTTTTCCAAAGTCAGTAGATTGATGAAATATATAAATAAAAACTTAACAATTGAAAAAGTTAATGTTCAAAAAATAGCAAAAAAGTTTGGTACACCAACTTATTGTTATTCACACAAACGGCTAACAGAAAATATAAAAAATTTTAAAAAAAATTTTAGCTCTTTTTCTCCATTGATTTGTTTTGCTGTCAAATCCAATACTAATGTAAATCTGATAAGAGAAATTAGAAAATTAGGGCTAGGTGCTGATGTTGTTTCAATGGGTGAGTTAATGATGGCTCTAAAAGCAGGTATAGACCCAAAAAAAATTGTTTTTTCGGGCGTGGGTAAAACTTCAAAAGAAATAAGTTATGCAATTGATAAAAAAATTTTATTAATAAATGCTGAGTCTAAAAGTGAAATTATTGAAATTGAAAAAATTGCAAAATCAAAAAAAAAAATAGTTAATATAGGTATTAGACTTAATCCCAATACAGATGCTAAGACATTAAAACAAATTTCAACTGGAAAAAAAGAAAATAAATTTGGTGTAGATGAAAAAACTTTTTTTGAATTAGTAAATTTTACAAATCATTCTAAAAATATTAGCCTTAAATGCTTAAGTGTTCATATTGGTAGTCAAATTTTAGATCACAAACCATATGAAAAAATGCTCAATGTAGTGAATAAAATAATAAAAAAAAGTGGTCATATCTTTGAATTTATTGATCTAGGTGGGGGCATGGGTATTTCTTATGAGAAAAATAGTAAAAAACTTAACTATCAAAAATATAACATTGCTATACAAAAATTTTTAAAGGGCCAAAAAACAAAAATAATATTTGAACCTGGTCGATCTATAGTTGGTAATATTGGATTTTTAATTTCTCAAGTTATTTATATAAAAGAAAATACTAAAAAAGATTTCATCATATTAGATGCTGCAATGAATGATCTTATGAGACCTGCATTATATGGTGCAAATCACCAAACTATACCTGTAGTAAAAAATAATAGAATTTCAAACAAAACTTATGAATTTGTAGGACCAATTTGTGAAAGTACAGACAAATTTACAACTATAAAAGGTTTTCAGAAATTAAAAGAAAAAGATCTTGTGATAATGTGTGATGTTGGAGCTTATGGAATGTCACTAAGCTCAAATTACAATGTAAGACCAAAGCCAGCAGAATTAATAATTAAAGGATCAAAGATTAATATTATTAAAAAAAGACAAAAACTAAAAGATTTGATTTAGTTTTTGATTAATATGATAAGAAATTTTTTATTTTCATTATTTTTTTTCTTAGGAATAGTTTTAATTTCCATAATTTTCTTGCCAGCAATTTTACTACCAAAAAAAATAGTTTTATTTGGTGGAAAAATTATGGGCTTTTGGACTTCTTTATGTTTAAAAATATTTTTATCAACAAAGATAATCATTAAAGGTAGGGAAAACATAATTAGAGGAAAAAAATTTTTTATAGCTGCTTCACACCAGTCAATGTTTGAAACTTTTTTTTTACAAACTATCTTTAATTCTCCTGTTTTTATTTTAAAAAAAGAATTGCTAATGATTCCTATATTTGGCTGGTATTTAAAAAAAATAGGGTCAATTTCAATTAAAAGAAATAAAATTTCTAAAGAAAACTTAGGTTTTTTCGATGATATTTCTAAACAAGTGAAATTATCTGAAAGACCTTTAATAATTTTTCCACAAGGAACAAGACTTTCTGCAGAAGATAGAACTCCTTTTAAAAAAGGATCTGGTAGAATTTATGAAGAATTAAATATTCCATGCCAACCAATCGCAATCAATTCTGGTAATACCTGGCCAAAACATGGTTGGAAAAAAATTAATACCACTCTAACTGTTTCAATTTTAAAACCTATTGAACCTGGACTAAGCAAGGAAATTTTTACAAAAGAATTGGAAAAAACTATTTACACTGAACTTGATACTTTAAGCTAGCCTTTCATAGGCATTACAACAAATATACTGTCAAAATCGCCTGGATCTTTAATTAATGCCGGAGACCCAGTATCATTGAAAAAAATTTCAATCTTATCTCCATCAAGTTGTGCTGCTACATCAATTAAATATCTAGAATTAAAACTTATTTCTAGATCATGATCAAACTTTACAGTTAAACTTTCTTTTCCATCACCACTATTTGTGTTGTTAACTGATAAGTTTAAAACGTCTTTTGACAAATTAAATTTAACTCCATCTTTTTTATCTAATGAAACTGAAGCAACTCGATCAACAGAGTCTAAAAATAATTTTAAATCTATTTCTAACTTCTTTTGATTGTTCTTAGGTATTACCTGAATATAATTTGGAAATTTTCCATCAATTAACTTAGATATTAATATACTATTATTTAATTCAAATTTTATTTTAGATTTAATATTTGAAATTTTAACATCACCATCATAACTTTCTAACAATGAGCATAGTTGAAAAATTGTTTTTTTAGGAAGTATTATTGGTTCAAAATCTACTTGCTGGTCTAATCTTATTTTTGAAATAGACATTCTATGACTGTCTGTAGCTGCTGCTGTTAAAAAATTTTTATCTTCAGTTTGTGTTTGATGAAAAAAAATTCCACTTAAATAGTGTCTTGTTTCATCATTTGAAACTGAAAATTTACATTTATTCAATAATTTCAATAATTGTTTTGATTTTATAGAAAATTCATTTTGATTAAAGTTTTCATCTGTTAGTGGAAACTCAGATGCACTAATACAATTTAAATTAAAAACAGACTTTTCAGACTCAACTTGAAGTTTACTAACGTCTGTTAAAGATAAATTAATTTTTTTTCCTGACGAAAATTTTCTTATGATGTCATACATAATAGATGACGTGGTAGTTGTGTTTCCTTCTTCTATAACTTCTACATTGTTAATTCGATGAATAAATATTAAATCTAAATCGGTTGCTGTAATTGTTAGGTTAGAATTACTCGCATTTAATAAAACATTTGACAAAATAGGGAGTGTGCTTCTTTTTTCAATTACGCCTTGGCAATAATTAAGTGCTTGTTGCAGATCTTGTTGATTAACGTTAAATTTCATTTTCTTTATTATACAATATCTGATTTTTTAGATTATTAATATTGTTTGTCATTTCTGGATCTTTTTCCTTCAATTTTTCAATGGTTTTAACTGAATGAATGATTGTTGTATGATCTCTATTAGAAAACTCTCTTCCAATTTCAGGTAATGACTTAGATGTCAAAATTTTTGTTAAATATATTGCTGTTTGTCTTGGTCTTACAAGATATCTAGATCTTCTTGAAGAAAGCATCTCACTTTTACTAATTTTGAAGAACTTACATACGGTTGATTGTATTAAATCTATTGTTACTTTGTTTTCTCCAATATTTAATAGATCTTTTAAAACTACTTTAACCTCTGATAAATTTGGAACTTTGTTGTAAATTCTTGAAAAAGAAACAACTCTATTAATTGCTCCTACTAACTCTCTAATACTTGTGGTTATTTCTGTGCTTATAAACTTTTGTATTTCTTCTGAAATATTTACTTGATTTGAGTAAAAAATGTTTAGTTCCTCTGTTTTTTGTTTAACAATTTTACTTCTAAGTTCATAGTCAGGTTTTTGTATATCCACAACAAGACCTCCAGCAAATCTTGATTTAATTCTATCTTGGATTCTTGATAATTTGTTCGGAGCTCTATCGGCAGAGATTATAACTTGTGAGCCTTTATCTAATAGTGCATTAAACGTATGAAAAAACTCTTCTTGCATTGCTTCTTTACCATTCATGAATTGAATATCGTCTATCAATAATATGTCAGTATTTCTAAAATACTCTTTAAACTTCACCATATCATTAGATTTGATTGATTTTACAAACTGATACATAAATCTCTCAGCAGAAATAAACATAACTTTGTTTTTTTCTTTTAATGAAAGACCAATTGAATTTAATAAATGTGTTTTTCCCATTCCAACTCCTCCATAAATATAAAGTGGATTATAATGAGAAATATTTTCTGAAACTTTCATGGATGCTTCATAGGCAAGTTTATTACTTGTTCCTGTTATAAAATTATCAAATCTTTTATTTGGGTCTATTCTGTTATATTGTAAGTATGTATCTTTAATGAATGATACGTTTTCATTATTTTCATTTTTAGTAAAATTATTTTCTATCTCATTTTCAGAATTTTTTTCAATAATCTTAAACTCTATTCTTGTTAAATCTTTCTTATACGTTTTTACTATTTGCAAAATTTGGTCTAAATATCTTGAAGTAATCCAGTCTCGAATAAATCTAGTAGAAACCGAAAGTAAGACATAGCTATTCATCTCTTCAACAAAGTCTATCTTTCTAAGCCAGCTTTCATATATATCGCTACCTAGCTTATTTTTCATATCCTTTTGAATTAAAGCCCAATCTAAAGCTTCAGATGAAACATCTTTTGTACTTTGTGTTGTGGTGTTGCTTGTCAT